>NZ_UATM01000036.1 GCF_900454685.1 Peptoniphilus harei
AAAGAATCATATTTTATGGATAAATCAAAATTTCTATATTCACCTATTTTTTCTCCATCTTTATCCATTTCCCTATATATTTTAACTCCCTTAATTTTGTTCAACAAAAACTCTCCAGCTATTTTCTTATCTATATACTTCTTTCCGTCAATAATTAGAGAGGTAAATTTATTATCTTCTTTTAAATTTTTATCTACATCTCTATAAGGCTCAACATTTTTAATATCTTCCTTTAAGTTCTCTATCCTTTCTTTTAATCTTTCTATTTCCTTTGGATAAAATTTAACTACTTTATCTTCCAGCTTGTAAAGATTTGATTTAAAATTGGACTCTAGCATTTTAAGTTTAGAAACTTCAACATCAGGTCCATCTTCTCCTTTATTAATGGATTTCCTGTTGCAAGAGCTTTGATTTCGGCATAGTTTAATGTGGCTTCGTCTACATCTTCTGCAACTCTTACAGGTGTCTTTGAAGTCATAATTTGAGAAATATATTTTTGTTTATTCTCTAAGGTTTGGAAAAGATAGGCATCAAAAGTATTTTCTGTTACATATCTAAATATATGGACTTCCTTATTCTCATTTCCCTGCCTCACAATCCTTCCTGCCCTTTGAGAAAGATCAGCCGGTCTCCATGGTATATCAAGATCGTGGATTGCAATTAGCTTGTCTTGGGCATTAGTACCTGCTCCCATTTTCTGTGTTGAACCAAGCAAGACTCTTATTTCTCCCTTTCTTACCTTATCAAAGATAGCATCTTTTTCCATATTGTTTTTTGCCTTATGAATAAATTCTATTTCATTTTCAGGTACTCCCATATCTATAAGTTTTGTTTTAATATCATCATAGATATTAAAATCACTACTTGGTGTAGACATATCACAAAATATTAATTGAGCAGATTTTTTATCTTTATATTTATCCCAAATGCTAAATACATTTTTTATACAGGTATTTACCTTACTATTAGGATCATCAGGAAGTAAAGGATTGATTAATCTTTGATCTAATGCCATCTTCTTCCCATCATTTGTTATTAATAGCATATTATCAACACTTGAATCTACCTGCTTATCACGAACCTTATCTGCTCTCTCGGAAAAAGTTTCAAGAATTTCTTTTTGTTCTTCGGTAGGCTTTGTTTTTATAGTTTCATAATGGGCAATTGGTGTAGGAAGATTTAAAACATCAGCTGTTTTAATATCCATAAATCCTTTTACAGTATTCATAAGTTCAGGAAGATTATAAAATTTTGCAAATCTGGTTTTGCTCCTATAACCATTACCCTCAGGATTTAATTCTATTGCCGTTATTGTTTCTCCAAAGTAGATGCCCAAGAATCAAAATGTTGCAATTTCATCTTTTTTAATTCATCATACTGTAAATATCTCTGCATAGTATAAAGTTCAGCCATACTGTTGCTTACTGGTGTACCTGTGGCAAATACTAATCCTTTATTATTAGTTATTTCATCCATATAGCGGCATTTCATAAGCATATCTGATGATTTTTGTGAATCTGTAGAAGTAATTCCTGCTACATTCCTCATTTTAGAAAATAGATAGAGGTTTTTGTAGGCATGGCTTCATCTACAAATAACTTATCTACTCCCAGTTCCTCAAAGGTTACAACGTCATCTTTCTTATAATCAGCATTTAGTTTTTCTAACTTTGTCTCTAATTTTTTCTTTGTTTTTTCTAATTGCTTTACAGTAAATCTTTGATCCCTTTCTCTCTTATATTCATCTATATAGTCAATGATTTCATCAATTTGACCTTGCAATTCATATTCTTGTCTTTCTTTTGATATAGGAATTTTTTCAAATTGACTGTGCCCTATAATAACAGCATCAAAACTTCCTGTAGCAATACGACTACAAAATCTTTTTCTTCTATCTGGTGTAAAATCTTTTTCTGTAGCACATAATACATTAGCTCCTGGATAAAGTTCATTAAATTCTCTTCCAAATTGCTCTACAATGTGGTTAGGAACAACAAACATTGACTTATTACTCATCCAAGTCTTTTTGACTCCATGGCTATACCTATCATTTCAAAGGTTTTTCCTGCTCCTACTTCATGGGCAAGTAAAGTATTTCCACCAAACAAACCTCTTGCTATGGCATCTTTTTGATGTGCTCTTAATTCTATTTCAGGATTCATTCCTTCAAAAGTAAGATTAGATCCATCATATTCCCTTTGTCTTATGGAATTGAATCTTTCGTTATAATCTTCTACTAATCTATTTCTTCTTTCCACATCATCAAATATCCAGCTTTTAAATTCTTCTTTTATCATCTCTTGCTTACTTCTTGCAAGCATTGTTTCTTTTTGATTAAGCACAGATTTTTTCTTTCCATCACTGTCTTCTACTTGGTCAAATACCTTAGTATCTCTTAAATTTAAAGTATCTTCTATCAATTTGTAGGCATTTACCCTATTTGTACCATAGGTAAAAGAAGCAAGGTCATTGTCCCTATCAGAGCTTTTTCCTTCAACTCTATATTCTCCTGTAAAGTCAGAATACTTAATATCTATATTCCACCTTGATGAAACTGGTGTTTTCAACAAATCAAACATAAATTTTTTGTAATCTTGTTCCGGTATCCATGTTGCACCCATTCTAACTGTAATCTCACTTGCATCTAGTGCTTTAGGCATTACTTCCACTAGCTTTGCTTTTTGAAAATGTAACTCTTCTAATTCTTTTTTTAAGAGTTTACTATCCTCTAGATTTTCTTCCTTTCCTAACTCTTTTTCGATGTTTTTAATATAAGAGTCTACAACTTCAATTTTATCTCTTATATTTCCTGACAAGTATTCATCAGCACTTACGTAAGTTCTTGAAAAATCTCCTAGCTCTTTAGCAGACTTAAATGGATTCATATCATTAGGTTCAAAGGAATCTAAATTTAAAAATATTTCTCCCTTTAATTCTTCTATTAATTTATCTCTTGTTTTTCCTGTCAATTCTTCCATATAATCAAAATTTATTTTACCTTTTTGACTAATAGAGAGTACCAGAGCATCTATTGCCCTATCTGTATGATCTATTATTACAGCTTTTTTTATAGTTCTCTTGTTAAAGATATCAGATTTTCCTATAAAGTTGCCTTCTTTATCTAATTTCTCCAAAGTTGAAATTAAAGAAAAATTGGCATCTTCTCTAAATAACTTTTTTGGTTTTTGAATTTAGTCTTCCATGTTTGCTATTGAAATCATCGTAGAACTTATTTAGATTTTCTTGTTCTTTTTTTATCTCTTCATCTGAATAGTCTTCTTTTTGATAGGTTATAACTTTCCTTAGACCTTCATTTAATCTTAAATATTCTTTTACCTTATCTTTATCCTTTTGGTTTAAGGATATTCTTTGCATAATTGAATTTTCTCTAAAATATATTTCATCATCCACTAAAGCAAAAGAATAGTTTTTAACACTATCATCAGCTGGTATTGTTTCTTCTCCTAAATCATCATTTATTTGAGCTTCTTCATACCTACCTTGGATATTTTTAATGGCTTTTTTTAGTCCTTCTTCTAAAGAAATATCTTTATTTTCAATACATGCAAGGCTTGTCCCAAATCTTGACGGTATTTCTTCCATAGTCCCTATTACCATCTGAGGATTATCTACAAAGTATTTATTATATATTAGTCCTTTTGCATCTTTGTCTAGCTCTATCCAGTCTTCATCTATCTTTAATAGTCTATCTCTCTTTTTTAAAAAGATTATATCTGAAGTTACTTCTGTTCCAGCTACCCCTTTAAATGTAGTATTTGGTAGTCTTATTGCTCCTAAGAACTCTGCTCTTTCCGATATATATCTTCTAACATCTTCACTTTTTTTATCCATTGTTCCTGAAGATGTTATAAATGCAATTATGCCTCCATCCCTAACCTTATCTAAAGTTTTAGCAAAAAATAATCGTGAATTAGAAAGTTATTTCTTTCATACTCACGATCTGCTACTTTAAATTCTCCAAAAGGAATATTTCCTATGGCTACATCAAATAGGTTATTAGAAAAATTGGTTTCTTCAAATCCTTTTATTTGTATATTGGAATTAGGGTAAAGTTCTTTGGCAATTTGTCCACTAATGCTATCTAATTCAACTCCATAAAAGTTTGACTCTTTCATTTCTTCAGGTAGATTTCCTATAAATCTACCTGTCCCAGCACTTGGTTCTAATATATTTCCTTTTTCAAAGCCAAGATTAGAAAGACTTTCATAGATAGCGTCTATAACTACTTTCGGCGTATAAAAAGCTGTTAGGGTTGATTCTATTGCCCTATTATATTCTTCCCCAGTTAGATTTTCTTTTAAAAAGTTCCTTGCTTCAAGCCATTGACCTTCCTTTTCTTCATCAAATACATCAGAAAGTCCTCCCCAGCCGATATACTTTGCCAAAATTTCCTGTTCATCTTTTCTTGCACTTCTATTTTCTTTTTCTAAGGTCTTTAAGACATTTATAGCTTCAATGTTGTTTTTTAATCTCTGTGAAGGTGGTAGGTTTTCTTCTTCATTAATAATTTTATAGTTTTCTAAAGAAACTTCAGAAACCCCTTCTATATTCTCTCTATCAGTCCTTATTAAATCATTATTTTCTTTCCATTCCTTATATTCTTCTAACTTCTTATCAATAGTTTCTTTTCTATGAGTGGTTAATTTCAATGAATTACCATCTCCGTCAATTTTGTCAATTCCTTTGAGGTAAGAAAAAGGTAGAGTAAATTCCCTATGATTTTTTGGATTAGATGAACTATATACTAAAAATTCTTCCTTTTCATTATCAACACTTACTAAACTGATCAGCAACAAGAGAAGATTTATTATTTATTACATCAAGGCTTTTATATAAGAGCCTTGAATTGTCTTTTTTAACTTTTTCTTCGTTATTATTGTCAATATCTTCAAAGCTAATTTGTTCTACTAATTCCTCTTTATCGATAGATTGTTTTTTACTTAATTTATCTTTTTCACTAGATTTATATTCTTCTAAATCTTCCTTTCTTACAAAGATATTAGAAACAGGTCTTTCTCTACTATATATTACTTCAGTAATACCACTCTTATCTATTGTACTTAAAGCTAATCTACCCATTCCAGCTTCATTAAATTCATTTTCTTTAATTAAATATTCCTTATTTCTAAATTGAACTGGTAATCCTAAAAGACTATAATCTTCTATTTCTAACGGAATTAATTCCTCTTTTTTATAACTTCCAAATCAAGATCTTTGTAGTCATTAAAAAGAATTATTTCACTTCCGGTAATAAAACCATTCATTAGTCCTGTGCTATCTTCTAGTTCTATAGTTTTAGGACTTGTAGTATCGTTAATGGCAGTTATAGTGTATTCTTTTCCTTTGTATCTAACATTCATACCTTCTTTAAATGGATTTTCTTCTTGCCTTGTTCTATCATTTTCAATTTGCTGATTTAAATATCCATTTAAAAGCACTTCTCTATGTTTATCATCAAGTAAATAAGGTAAGTTACTTAATATGTCCTTATAACTTTTATATTTTATAGCTTGATTAGAATTTAAAATATACCCATTGTATCGTAAATTTTAAGAGATTTTCCCTTAACATCTAAGATTAGCTCTTATATTTCTTTTCCATCTATAATATTTTCTGGTTTTTTTAATAATCCATCTTATTTTCTTTGACAGTAGTAAGTATAGGATCAAAATAGTATTCTCTTTTTTTATATCCTTATCTATAACATGGAAAGAACTTGTTTCTTCTCTTATTTCTTCTTTTGGATTTTTCTATTAATTAGTGATTTTATTTTCTTCATTTATATGTGCTAAATTTTGATATGCTCCATTGATTTCAAGATTTTTATTAAAAACATATATATCATTATATATCTGGAAATTGCTGATTAAAGCTTCTATATCATAGCCTCAAATTTTAAATTTGTAATTTCAAATAAACCTTCCCTTTCCAATTCTAATACATCATTTAAATTTGTAATTTTTTCATTTTGGCAGTAATTTCATCAAACAAACTGTCTATTTTTTGCTATCTTCAAAAGATTTCCCTTATATAAAGTATAGATCTTTCCTTGTGAGTTTTCCTTTCTTGGATAAACTCTAATTCCTGTTTCTTCTAATTCTATATCCTTTGTTTTATATTTATCTACTAAAGCATAATAAAATCCTACTTTTACTGCTATTTTATTCTACAATCTCTTTTGTTAATTTTTCTTCTACTTCATTTCTTAATACTTCTAAAGCTTTTAAATCGCTTTCTTTAAAGGAATGTGAGAATAGTTTTAAGTCCTTATCAAAATAGGCATCATATGAATAATATATTATTTGATTATGGTTATTATCATATCCACTGGAAATATCTTTTATTTTTAAATATTTATTATCCTCTGTTCTAACTATATCTCCCACTTTTATAGAGAGTATCTCCTTATCATCTTCTATATTGTTTTCATGTGAATTATTTAAATATTCTCTATATCTATTTTCTATTCTAATAGCTAATTCTTTAACCTTATCTATTGCCTTCATATCATCCGGAAGATTTCCCTGTTTATCGGCAACTTCTCTCATGATTTTTACATATTCTCTTTGGAATACAGAGTTAAAACTTGCTAAGGTATTATTTCCTAAGTTTTCTCTTGCCTTTATAATTTCATTTTCTAAAACTTTATCCTTAACTAATACATCAAAAATTCTATCTTCAATTTGATTTATTGAAATTATTTTTTCATCTATCTTATTTCCTTCTATAGTTTGATTAAGTTCTATCTGACTTTTTCCTATTTGTTCATAAAGAAATTCAAAGTCTCTTTGGTTGATCTCATTTCCATCACCTATGTCTATCTTATAGTGATCAACTATTTTCCCATCTACTATATGGTTAAAATAGAATTTGGAATACCCCTCCCACTTATCAGTCATCTGCCCATATTCATCTTCTCCTAAGGTCTTATTATGAAGTCTTATCTTTTCATCTATTTCCCTTATTTCATCTAATAGTTCTTTAGTCAGCCTTTGTCCTGCATAATCTTTTTCTATTAGACTTGAACCCTCATTAAACTCAATTATCCAATAATCATCTTTTCTATGGCTATCTAAATCAAAACCTATATTCTCTTTATTTTTATTAGGATAAAATTCCTTAAATTCTTCAAAACCATTTACTATATCATCATCTATAACTTCTTTGTTAGAATTAACTACAATATTTGGAATATCATCATATCGACTTTGACTTTCTAAAAGGTAATATTCTCTTCCTTCTATTTCTTCCTTTTCTTTAATATAAAAAGTGTCATGTATTCCCTCAAGAATAATTCCATCGTCTAACTGGTCTAATGGTATATCTAATTGTTTTTCAAAGGCTATGGAATATATTTCTTCTTTTAAAAAGTTTGGCATAAATTCATCATAAATGATAAGTTTTCCATCATCACCTATACTTGCTACAGACTGTCCTTGATAATAATATATAGAACTATTATTTGTTCTTTCTATATATACATCATTATCAGTTGGAGGCAAATCATCTTGATAATTTATATACTCCTGGCTTTCTTTTTCTGTTTTATTTATTTCCTGATCTGTTTTTTTCTTCCTATTTTCTTCAAAACTTTCTTCATCTATATATCTATTCTTTTTAATAAGGTCATTAATTCTTCTTGCAACATTAGACCAAGATAGTAGTATTTCTTTTGCATTACCTTTATTATATTTTATTCCCTTCGCATCGTGCCACTCACCACTTTCTCTTGCAGCAGATAGTGCATGAGAACTTCCACCTACGCCATATTCATTTTTCAAGAAATCTGCTTGTTCTTTTAAATCATGCTTTTCAGTAAAAAATTCATATATTCTTTTCTTTCCATCAGAAAACCCGCTTCCTCTTTTTAGGCTTTCATCTATTTCATCTTGTGTTATAAAACTCTGAATAGGTGCAATATCCTTTAAATTTGACCTATATAATTTTCTTTCTATTTCTAAATCATTGATATCATTATAGATTTTAGATAATTTATAATGATGAAATCTTAAAATATCAGGATTAATCTTATATTCTTCTAAAAATACCTCGTATTCTTTTCTGAGTTTATTTATAAAATTTTTATCTTCAAGTTTTTTCCCGAGATTTTCTTTTTCATCTGGGAAGCCTCTTCCTTTTATATCATTAAGAATCGCTAAATATCTATCCTTAGTTTCATCAGTAAGATCTCTCTTTAAATACAATAATTTTTCTGCTATTTTTTCTCTTTCATATGTCGCACTTTCTACAATCTCAACATTGCTAGCAAATTCTCCTCTATCTAATAAATTATTAATATTATTAGCTAAATCTTTCCAAGAAACTATTTGCCCTTCTCTATATCTTGCCTCATCTCCATCTTTTAAAATTGCTCCTTCCTTTCCAAACCATGCAGATATCTTTCTTCCTTCAATTTCAAGACCATTGGCTCCCCTATATATTTCTTTCAAAAAGTTTGCCTGTTCTTCTAAAGATTTACCCTTAGAAAATTCTGCTATTACTGCTAATCTTCCATCTTCATGATTTCCTCCATGTATTAAAAATGTATCTATTTCTCTTTGACTTATTGGATTTGAGAAGGATATTTGCTCTCCATGATTTTTAGCAGAAAAAAAGGAAGTAGACTCTACTTCCTCATTTTTTAGATTAGGATTATCTCCCTTTCCCCTATTTCTTGTAGGGTCATATCCATGTTCTTCTTCAATCTCAGATATTTCAGATAGTCCTCTTCTTTCAGTTCTTCTGTCAGACCCCAAGTTTCCATCATTTTGACTTCTTCCCTCGTGATAAAGTCCTCTATCTCTTTTTCCTTTGATAGAAGATGATCCATCAATGTCCCTTGCAAATACATTATCTGATAATCCTCTTCTTTGTTCTCCTTGAGAAAGTTCAATCTCATCCTTCCCCATCTGTTGAGTTTCTTTAAATCTATTTCCTTGGGAATTGCCATATTGGGTATTAGGACTTCCATGCCTTCCTCCAATTCTTCCATCTTGTATGTCCCTCCCTGTCTCTCGAAGGAATTCTCCTTGACGATTGGTGTGTAAATCCCCTCCTCCATGAGGTATTCCTTGCCTGCCAATGTTAATTTCTCTTTCATCTTCCAAGCCTCCTTTAAAATTTATTTCACCGTTTATATCAGAACTTAATTTATTATAACGCTCCTTAAGCTCTTTTGTCTGCTCCAAATCTTTTCTTTCTTGAATTTTCTCTAAAATTTCTAATCTTTTTATTTCACTTCCCAAATCAAGTAAGATATTTTTACTTATATTAGCACTTATACTTAATACTTTGTCTATGTCCGAACTTGATATTTTAGACAGTAAAGATAAGTTTTCTTC
The DNA here is from genome assembly GCF_900454685.1 of Peptoniphilus harei. Taxonomy (GTDB): domain Bacteria; phylum Bacillota; class Clostridia; order Tissierellales; family Peptoniphilaceae; genus Peptoniphilus_A; species Peptoniphilus_A harei. The sequence goes on from NZ_UATM01000036.1 coordinate 9,362, forward strand.
TTTTAGCTGATATGAGACCTCCATTCTCTCGCTTATAGAAATTTTTACGGATTCTTTTAACAAATTAAAAAGGTCTACCTTTTGAATGCTTTTTAAACTTTCATCAGATAGACTTTCTAAAATTTTATTGAATTTTCCTCTAACATTACTTTCTACTAAGGCAGCAATTTTATCTTCTTGGCTTAATAGAAGCTTACTATCTTTTTCTTTAAACTTATCTATCATTTCATCTAGTAAGTTTAAATGCTTTTTGCTATCATATTTCCATAACTTTACCTCAGAAATATTATGATTAATACTTACTGTTTGCCTTATGTCGAAGATATATTTTATCCTTCCACTATCTATATCTAAAAGTGGTATTCCTTTTTCGCCTCTTTTAACGCTTCTACCTATACTTTTCCAATAATCAAATTCTGCACAGGCTGTTGCTTTTGGATCCATATTGTATATAGATATTTGATGTATATATGGATACTTATAGTTATTGCCTGATACCTTTAAATATTCCTCATATTTTTTTATATCTTTCTTAAATTCTTCTTTTGCAAGATAGATTGTTCTACTTAAATCTACTATATCATATCTTGGCATTTTATCCCTCCTCATTATAGTGATAAAAATGAACTAAATTTTTATATATTTATTTATTAAACTTTATTTCTTTCTATTTTTTAAATTTCTGTAAGCAAAAGATAACTTTAAAATGTCATTTACGCTATCTTTTTATTGCAATAAAAAAACGATTGGAATTTTTTACTTTTCTAATCGCTTTAACTGCCTTTATTCTATTGCTTCCAATCCAACATTGCTTTTTCTAACTTTGAAAAATTGCAATTTGCTCTTCTTATAATTCCTGTTTTCTTTTGATTTTTGTATATTTTTTCTACCTTTATCAAGACCTTTGTTTTTATTTTTAAACAAAAAGCGTATTCTTTTTGAAATAAGTCTTTATATCTAATATCCTCAAGTTCGTTAAAATCAATTCTTTCATAACAATCAGTCGGTACAGGAATCATTTTCTTAATATCCAATATAGATAATATGTGCATTTTTTTCTATCAGAATAATATTTGTAGATATCTCCATCTATAGTAATACTATTATCGATCACTTCATAAATCAAAAAATGCTCATCAGAAACATTCTTCCATTTTTTATGTTTTTCCTTTGCAGAAGAAATTGGAATAAAATAATTATAATTTTCTATACCAACAATAATTCCAACAAATGGTTTTATACTGTTTCTATACGATGGGTTGTAATAAACTTCTGAATCTACTTTATTTAGATATTCAAGGTAATCAGAGTTTACAGTATAAAATCCATATTTTATAACTTCTACCATTATTTTCTCCTAAAAAAACAGAGAGGTTTAATCCTCTCTGCTTGCTTTAATGCTTCACCTTTGGGATATAGGTAGTGAGACACCTTCTTTAATGCTCCACCTTTAACGGTAGTGGGACACCATCTTTATCTGATAAGAGTATAACATATATTCATAGTAATATCAAATAAGTAAATTTCCTAATGCCTACTCTTTTATCACTTATATTATACCCTATTTCTTTCATAAATCACTCCTTTCTTCATTCCTATAACCGTATTCAATTTTTTATAATCAATTTACTTATAATATTTACCTATAGTATTTTTTATTTCTTCTTCAATTTCTTTTAAAAAATTCTCTTTATTTTCCTTACCCTTTGCTATATCACTTAATCTCATTTCCCATTTTGCTGTTGTCTTTGGAGATTTAAACTCATCTATAACTATAGTAACTAGGTTTAATCCCTTCCTAGTTGATATTAGGTTTTTCTTTTCTCTTTTTATATAACCTTTGTATATCAAATTTTCTATTATTCCCGCTCTTGTAGCAGGAGTACCAAGTCCTTTTCTTTCAATTTCAACATCCTTAACTAATTCATCATTTCCAGCTATTTCCATTGCTTTTAAGAGTGTGTCTTCAGTGAAGTGTTTAGGTGGATTTGTATACTTCTCTTTTATATCTTTATTTTCAATATATAAAAAATCTCCTATTTTTACATCAGGAAGTTGTATATCTTCTTTCTTCTTTGATGTATATTCTTCTAAATATTTTGTAAACCCTTCTTCTGCAATTATTTTATAAGTGTTTATAAATTCAAACCCGTCAAATTCAGCCACTATCTTTGTTGTATTTTCTACAAGTGGATATCCAAAACTTGCATAGAGTTTATTTGTTATAAGTCTATATACTTTGGCTTCGCTTTCCGGGAGATTTGAAATATCCTTATTTAATGAACTTATCGTTGGAATTATTGCATGATGATCTGTAACTTTTTCAGAATTAAAAACTACCTTAATTCTTTCTGTGTCAAAATCATTTTTTCCTATAATATTATTTACAGTGCTTTCTATCATGTCTACTGTCAAATATCTTGAATCTGTTCGTGGATAGGTAATATACTTCTTTTCATACAGGCTTTGGGCATAATCTAGGGTTTGTTTTGCACTGTATCCAAAATACTTATTACATTCTCTTTGAAGTGTTGTTAGGTCAAAGGGCAGATTAGGCTTTGTAATCTTTTCTTTTTTAATTACATCGGTTATTTCAATTTTTTCTCCGATTAAATTTTTAAGCTGCTCTGCCACTATCTTGTCATCAATTCTATCTGTCGAAAGTGTAAATCCATTCATGGAAATCTCCACTGTATAATATTTTTCTTTTTTAAAACTATTTATCTCATCATCTCTATTCACAATCATTGATAAAGTTGGTGTTTGTACTCTGCCTACACTATAATTTTCATTATATAGACAGGAGTAAAGTCTACTTATGTTCATTCCAACAAGCCAATCAGCTATGGCACGAGCCTTAGCTGAATCAAAAAGATTATCATAATTACTTCCATCTTTTAAGTTGCTAAATCCTTCTTTTATGGAAGAGTCTTCCATTGAGGAAATCCAAAGACGTTTCATTTTCTTCTTACAATTTGCCATCATATATACAAGTCTAAAGATAGCTTCTCCTTCTCTACCAGCATCACAAGCATTAATAATGGTGTCAACTTCATTACTATTCATTAGTCTTTTAAGAATATTAAACTGTTTTTTAGTTGTCTTCGTTACCTCATACTTGTATTCTTTTGGGATAATAGGTAAATCTTCAATTCTCCACTTCTTATATCTTTCATCATACACATCAGGATTTGCCATTTGTACTAAATGCCCAACACACCATGAAACAATGTATCCATTCCCCTCATAATATCCATTATTTCTATTTTTTGCTCCTATAACTTTTGCTATTGATGCTGCAACACTTGGTTTTTCTGCGATTACTAATTTCATTTTTCCTCCTTTAATTTTTTAATAAAAAAATGAGAGATTAAATTTTCAATCCCTCATCTTTTTATAGCTCTACCGATTTTTTATTTTTTCTATAATATTTATTCCATTATCTATTACATCTTCAAACTTTATGTCTCTAGCATAAAGATTTTTCTTCGAATAAGAATTCCATCCGTATAAAAAAGCTTGATCCGTTTTTAGCATTCTCATTAAACTTATGATTTTATCTATATCAAATTCTTAATTATACAATCAATCATTTCAACTTAGCTTTACTTATATATTAAGTTTGTGCTGTCGTTTTGTTCATCGTTTTTTATTAAAGTTCCAGAATTCTAATTGTACTTTTCTATCGTATGTTTATAAATTTACACGATAATTAATTTTATTGTTGTCCTTAATCTACTGCTTAAATCATTGAGAAGATTAAAATTCATCTTCATCTGGAATAATTTCTGTATCTTCCTTATCTTCAAGATCATAATCCTCCCCTTCAGATTCATAATCATCTTCTAATTCATTATAATCTTGCTCATCTTCAAAACTTGCTTCTTCATTTTTTTTATAGATTTTGAAGTAATATCCTGCACCCATTACACCAACAATAATTAAACCCATAAATAAATAAAGTCCTATCCCTGATTTCTTTTCTTCTTTCTCCTCTTTCTTCGGTTTTTCCTCCACCGGTTCTTCTTTTTTCACTACTTCTTCTTTTGGCTTTACTTCACTTTCTCCTTCAATCATATTTAGTAGATCTTGTTCTCCAACTTCTGTTAGTAATTGTACATTTTCTTGATTTTCCGAATGATCTACAATGAGGTGCATAGTTTTTCCACTCTTTGTTTGAAAGGTTAAAAATTGTCTAACATCTATTGGATTTTCCTTTTTTTCATCTCTTGATGTTTGATCTTCTACTTTCGGTGTAATATCCTGTCCATTTTTATCTACATTTTCTATAACTGTTCCTCTTGCCTTATTTTCTTTTGTAGCTAATGGATTAATTGCTTTAGTATTGCCACCTTTAACAAGTTTAGATGGCTTTTCTTTTTTATCTACTTGCTCATTTTTTATGTTATTTTCTTGTATTTTCGGCACTTCCTGATAAGGAATTTTTTGACTCTCATTAGATGGTTCATATACATCTTCATCAAATAAGCTTTCTAATTCTTTACTTTTTTCTGGCAAATAAATATCATTTGACTGATTTTTTATTTCATTTTCATTGCTCTTAGCTATGGATATGCTTGGCATACTGAATAGTAAAAGGAGTAGCACTAAGGCTACCCCTAATCTTTTTTTCTTCATAATTCTCTCCTTTTCTTACTTTATATTCTTGAAGACATAAACTGCCTTTCTGCTATTATCCCATTCTATACTTTGATCTTTTTCATCTCTTATATCCCCACAGCTTGCATTAAAAGCTTTAGCTATATTGGAAATAGATGCGTGAATTCTTCCATTTATAATTACAGGTTTAGTGTCAGAATGATAAATGTTTCCTTGACTATCTTTCATAACACCAGTATCTATATTTAATCTTAGAGTTTTTTTAGGTAAGGCTGTATTTTCTTTATTTGAAAAGATAGCCTCTCTCTTACTATCATCATATTCTACATTAAACCCAAGAGTATAAGCTGCATATCTAACAGGTAGCATAATGCGATTATCCTTAATATATGCTTTTACATCCATATACACAGTAGTTTTCTTTCCATCTTTTATAATGTTATAGAAGTTTTTGTCTACTTGGAAAACTGCAAATTCTTTTTCATCTTTAACTTGTTTTTTACCTTGTTGTTCCTCTTGCTTTTTCATCTTGTTAAGATCAAATTGATTTAGGATGTTCTTATCATCAGCTTTCAAAAGTTCGTCCCACTTCTTATCTTGAGATTTCTTATCTTCTTTCTTCTCTTTGTTTTCTTTTTGGAGTTTTAGAAGTTCATCTAATTTCTTAGATAAGCCTTGGTTTATATTTTTTTCTTTTTCATCTTTAGCTTGCTTTTCAAGTTCTTCTTTAGCTTTTTTATTTGCTTCCTCGATTAACTTCTTGGCTTCTTCAATTTTCTTATCTAACTCTTCTTTTAGCTTTTTAATTTCTTCTTCAGAAGCTTTTTGTTTTCCTTCTAGTCCTTTAATCTTCTCTTCTAATTCTTTTTTTGTATTTTCAGAAGATTCTTTTAAACTATCAATAGCCTTTTGAAGCTCTTCAATTTTCTTACAGCATTCTGACTTAGAATTTTCTGTTTCTTTCTTTTTAGACTCTAAATCTTTTATCTTATTATCTTTTTCATCAAGAGCTTTTTCTAAGCCCTTAATTTTATTATCTTTATCCTCAATTTCTTTAGTCTTTTTTGCAAGTTCTCCTTCTAAAGACTCAAGCTTTTCTTGCATTTCTTTGATTTTATTTTCGTTTTTATCTGTCTTTTCTTTCTCAGCTTCTAACTCCCATTTTGTAGATGAATAATCTTCTTTTAGTTTTGCATTTTCATCTTGTAATCTTTTTAATTCATCTTTAAGCTGAGTAATTTCTGCTATTAGTTCATCATTGTTAGAATTTTTAAGATCCTCAATTTCTTTATTCAATTGAGCAATCTTATTGTCTTTATCTCTAATTTCTTCTTCTAGCCTAGCTTTTTCTTGTTTTAGTTTCTCTCCATTATCTTTGCAAGATTCTAACTTTTCCTTTAACTCATCTATCTTTGATTGATCTTCTTGTTTCTTATCATTTAAGTCTTTGATCTGATTTTCTAAGTCCTTAATGTTTTTAGTTAAATCATCAATCTTATTGTCCTTTTCATCAATATCTTGTCCTGTCAAATCAGTTTGAGTATCAATGGAATATTTATTTGGATTGTATATAGTCATCTTTCCTTGATACATATCATTGTTATAATCAAATTCAAGTTCTACACTATCTACGTTCTTATCAAAGACAAACTCTCCATTTTCAAACCTTAATCCATTAGGAATAGATTTGAATCCTTGATTTCCGTTGAAACCAAAATGATTTTCGTAAAATGGATTTTGTTTTGGTCTATATTCAACATCTTGATTATGGAATACTCCTTTACTGTTAATGTTTGGATTGCCTAAAACTTTTATAGTGTGCAATTTATTTCTTGAAAAAGCATACTGTTCAATTGTCTTCACAGACTTCGGTATAGTTATTTCTTGAAGATTATTTCTTTCAAAAGCATTATGTTCAATATTTACCAAAGTATCAGGTAAAGTCACTTCTCTAAGTCCACAATTGAAAAATGCTAAACCACCAAGATAAGTTAGACTATTTGATAGTTTTACCTCGTCTATACTTGCATCGTAAAAGGCAGCATAGCCTAAATGCTTAACAGAATCAGGAATAATTACTTTATCCCAATGTTTGCCACGCCCAAATTCTCTTTTATATCTAAGTTCATCGTTTAAATGACTTAAAGAATAATTTCCATTTATAGATTTTGTTCCTTCAGGAAATACTAGAACATTTGTCTTTTCTTTCTTTTCTAAGCCCTTATCACTAAAGGCAATTATATTTCCCTCAGAGGAATACATAAAATCATCTTCCGTCCACTCTACCTTATAATCTGTACTTGCATATACAGGACTTACAGCCACTATATTCACTAGACTTACAAGTAGCATTATCACAGCTAAAATTCCACTTGTTATTTTTTTCATAAATTTTCCTCACTTTCATTTGTATCTTTTCTTTTAAGTTCTTGTCTTTCTCTATTTTCTTCTTCCTTATTTTTTCTAATAATAAATAAAAATTCATCAAGAGATATTTTTTGACTTCGAAATTCCTTGATGACCTCTAAATTTTCTATTTCTTCTTGTTCCTCTGCTAATAACTGAAGTTCTATTTCAATTTCTTCTTTTTTCTTTCTTAAATTCTTCTGTTTTTCTATGTTTCTAATTAATTTTTTATTCATAGATTTTTACTCCTTCCCCTTATTTTGGTCTACCAAAGGAATAAAAGTGATTTTTCCAATACCTTGAGTTTATACTGGCATATTGGATAGGATCTCCTGCATGGAGCATCATTCCATTTCCGGCATATATCCCTACGTGAGAAATTGGCGTACCGGAATTATATGTGCCTTTAAAGAAAATAATATCCCCAGGTTTTGCCTCGCTTGGAGATATTGGATTACAATAGTTTTTATAAATAAGCCAAGCTGTAGTTCTTGGCATTCTCTTTACACCAGACTTTGTAAATGACCAACATACAAAACCTGAACAGTCAAAGTTAGATGGTCCACTTGCTCCAAACACATATCTTTTGCCTATATGTTTTTCTGCTTCATTAAATAAGGCTTTGGCAGTTTCAGAATCAAAAGCAAGACCGGGATTTCCAAAGTTTGGATTGTCTATAATCTCTCCCAAGTTCCCATAGCTTGATCCAAAATATCCACTCATATTTCCCTGACTATCAAGTAAAGCTAAATAATGAGCCATATTTGTTTCATAGTTTGCAAATTCTTCTCTTGCTATTTCATCAATACTTTTCTTTTTTATAGTTAATGTTAGAATTCTATAGGTATATGGATTTCCTTCACTGTCATATTTTGTAATAGACTTTGAAGTATATTTTTTCTCATACATTTGATTAAATAGTTTTTTTAATTCCTTTTGTATCTCTTCAGCTGACTTAATCTCTCCATATCTTGCTGTTAAATAGCTAAAAAGCTCGTGTAGATCATGACCAACAGAATCTCCTTTTATATGATATTCATCATAATTTGGATAATTTTCTTTAATACTATCTATTTCATCTTGTAATGCATATTCATAACTTGTAAATTCATTATTAATATCCATTAAAACTTCTTCTTTTGATAGATAGCTTGTAGCTATAACATTACTTGTTAATCCTGAAGTAAGACTGCCAACGTTGCTAATTCCTTGAAATAGCATAAAAAAAAGTCCTAAAATACAAAGGGCAATTAAAATTTGCTTATATCCTTTGTTTTTTAAAACTTCCAATGTTTTCTTTCCAATATTAGCGAAAGATTTCTTTATTCTATTTACTAAACCTTCCCCGTGTTTCTTCCTAAAATCTCTCTGAAACTTCTTTTTCATAAAAAATCGATTCAATTTATTAGAGTTTTGATAAGCTTTAGTCTTCTTCAATTCTTCAAAATTTCTTTGAAAGAGGAGTTTACTTTCTTTCTTATAAATTTTTCCTTCTAAAGATTTTATTTTTCTTTGAGTTTTTAAAGGTTTTTTTCTTCTAAAATGGCTAATTTCTCTGCCAATAGCTTCGGTAGTTCTACTAAGCTTATAAGCAGCATTAACGCCTGCATTATCATCTTTCCCACTATATAGATAGTTTGCCGTCATAGCACTCGCAAAAGTAATAGGTTTTTCTAAACCCGCTTTTTTTGACTTTTTCTTATCCTTAATTAACTCTTTTTCCTTTTTATTCTTTTTCTCATATAGTTTTGATACTTTATCTTCCTTTTTATAAAACTTATCTTTTTCACTCTTGTTATCTTTTTTAGAATGAAATTTAGTTTTATTTTTTTTGTCTACCTTATTTTCTTCAGATAATTTTTTGGAATCCTGTACTTCTTTTTTTGTCCTGGTGTATTCTTCCTTTGGATCAAAATTACTTTTCTTTATAGTATTATCAAAATCGTCTTTTATTTGTCTTTTCTTTCCCTTGTTTTTATTAGAAATTCCACTATGATTTAAATCAAGTTCATCTACTTCAAGATTCTCATTTTTTATTACGCTTTTTTCCTGTTTGAAGACTTCTTTTTTCGTGCCTATTTTTTCTTGATTCTTTTTATTTATATTATATTTGTCTTTATTTTTTTCAGATTCACTTTTGAATCCTTCAGATAGGCTATCCTGTCTAAATTTCCCACTAGAAACCTTACCCATTAGCATATCTTTTTCTTCTAAATTTCTAACTTTGCCTTTGAAATATTTGCTATTTTGTTTTTTATTAGTATTCAGGTCTTGAATTATTTTTTTATCTTCTTCATTTGCCTTATATGATAGGTCTTTTCTTTTAAACTTCCCATTTAAAGATTTTAATTCTGCTTTTTCTCCTTTGTCCTTAAACTGACTTTGAGATTGGTAAAGTTTTTTTAATGTGTTTTTTTGAAAACTTTCTTTCCTATTCTTACCAAGAATAGAAAAATCATCCCAATTGTTTCTTTGCACATCAGAAGATGGTAAATACTTATAGTCATCTCTTGTGTCCCTATATGATACATTGCTATCACTAAAGTTCATGTCATAGCGATCTATGACACCATCATTATCTGAGTCCTGCGATAAGGGATCATATGTTGAACTTACCTCTATATTAAAATCCTTATCTTCTTCTTTTCTAAATCTCCTTATTTTTTTCTCTTGCACACCATTAAAACTTTCACTCTCAACGTTTTTCTTCCATTTTAAATTACTATTCCCCTTGTAATTTTTTTGGGGAGAAGTGCTACTTTTTAAATTAGAGCTAGTTGAATTTGGTCTATCATTAAAATCTTCTTTAAAGTTACTTAGCCTGTATTCTGTTTCTTGCCCGTAATATTCACCATATCTACTTTCCTCATTTTCTTCCATTTTTCTATGCTGCTGTTGCGAATATTCTGGCTGATATTCATTATGATAGATAGTTTCTGAAAATTTTTCCTCATGGTTTTTTCTTTGTCTTCTTCCTCTATTTGACTTATCTTTTTCGTTGAATAAATCCTGACTATTTTCTTGCAAATGAGATGAATAATACTTAGAGTTTTCATCATTATTGTCTATGTTATTCCTGCTTTTTACTTTATTAATTTCTTTTTTTGAAAAATCTGATGTTCTCTCTGTACTACTGAATTTTTCATTGCTTTCTTCTTTCTTTTCTGATATAAGTTTGGTCTTTGGTACATCTCTCGGGTTTACTTTCCCTTTCTTTTTCATATATACCTCCTATTTCATATTTTTCTCTATCCTTTCTTTAGCTATTTGACAGTAGTCTTTGTTTATGTCAATTCCAATATATTCTCTGTCCATCCTAATAGCTACCATTCCAACAGTTCCTGAACCCATAAAAGGATCAAGAATTAAGCCTTTTTTAGGACATCCTGCTTTTATACAAAGTTCTACCAGTTTTGGTGGAAATACCGCATAGTGTTTTCCTTTAAACGCACTGGTGTTAATAGTCCAAATATCTCTATTGTTTCTAAACTTAGGGACATTATCTCCTATATATTCTCCATACTCTCTTGCTTCATTTATGCTCTGTCTTTTAGCTCCTGTGCCTTCTTGTAAATACTTATTATTATTTCCCCTTGCCCTCATATATCTTTTTTTGCTTATTTCTTTTATTGGTTCTTTCATAGCGTCAAAGTTATAGAAATACTTTCTTGCTTTTGATAGTAGGAAGATATGTTCATAGGACCTTGATGGTCTATCTCTACAAGACTCAGGCATGGCATTTTCCTTATGCCAAATAATATCGCTTCTTAGATACCAACCATCCTCTCTTAATTTTAAAGCTAGTTGCCAAGGTATCCCCATTAAATCTTTTGCCTTGTAGCCACTGAGTTTTTCTGTAATAGACTCTTTTTGACCACTTCTTCCTTCTATGTTTTTAGGATCTTTATATTCTTTTTTGCTTCTTGTACCTGCATAAGAATCTCCAATAACTACCCAAAGTGTTCCTTCTTTTTTTAATACTCTTTTTACTTCTCTAAAGACTTTAATTAATTTATTTAAATATTCCTCCGGACTTTCTTCTCTTCCAATTTGTCCTTCTGCTTTATAATCTCTAAGTCCATAATATGGAGGAGATGTAATACAGCAATCAAATGTTTTATCTGGAAATTCCTTTAGAGCAGAAATTGCATCTAAATTAATAATATAGTTAGTTTTTAACTTCTCTCTGTCTATCAATTTCTATCCCTTCCTTTAATTCTTCTGGTTTAGTTGTCATTAACTTATACAATTTTGTATCTTTAGGGAATCTATCTACAAAAGGTACTATTGTGTTTCCGTAGAATAGTAATCCCTCTCCCTCATTGGAATTTGTTACGTAGGATAACTGATAAAGAGATATATTTAACTTGTTCGCTAAAATTTCCCTATCACCACTAGCTTGATTAAGCATTAAGATAAAATCTGTGTTATCAAATATATTTTCTATTTCAGGACTGGCTAAAAGGTCCTTTACATTTTGTGTTAATCCTGTTGGAATCCCACCCCATTTTCTAAATCTTTTCCAGATTTCTATGGAATATGAAGCTGTTTGTTCTTCTCTTAAAAGCAAATGGAATTCGTCACAGTAATATCTGGTTTCCTTCTTATTCCTATTAATAGTTACTCTGTTCCATACTTGATCTTGAACAATTAACATACCTATTTTTCTAAGTTGCTTTCCTAATTCCTTAATGTCATAGCAAAGAATTCTATTGCCTGTATCTACATTAGTCCTATGGTTAAATACATTAAGACTACCTTTGACATAAATTTCCATTTCTACTGCTAATTTTTTCCCTACCTTTTCTTCTTGTTTTAAAAGTAAATTATATAAATCTTCTAAAATTGGCATATTTTCAGGAATAGGATTGTCGAAGTAATTCTTATATAATATTGGAAGGCATCTATCAATTACTGAAGTTTCTTCTGCACTTAACCCTTCCTTTCCTACTACAAGTTCAAACAGTGAAAGAATAAAGTCAGACTTTAAAGATAAGGGATTGTCTTCATCGGCATAGTCTACATTTATATCCAACGGGTTTATATAATCCTTACTTGTTGGCGATATTTTTATAACTTCTCCACCTAGTGCCTTAGTTAAATTTCCATACTCCCCTTCCGGATCACAGATAATGATGTCATCTTGTGTAATTAAAAAAGCATTGGTAATTTCTCTTTTAGCTGAAAAAGATTTACCGCTACCAGGTGTTCCAAGTATTAAACCGTTTGGATTCTTTAAAAGCTTTCTATCTGTCATAATGATGTTACGACTTAAAGCATTTAATCCGTAGTATAAGCTCTCTCCTTCTAAGCACAACTCTTCTGTTGTAAAAGGAATAAAGACTGCTGTAGAGCTAGTTGTAAGTCCTCTTTTTATTTCGATTTCATTTTTTCCAAGTGGCAGGGAGGAAATTAGTCCTTGTTCCTGTCTATAGTTAAGATTTTTCAATACACAATTATGCCTACCTGCTATTGAATTTAGTTGAAAAATTATATTACTCAATTTCTTTCTACTTTTTTCCATATTTGTAAACAAAATAGTTATGACAAACATTCTCTCATTATGATTTTGAAGTTCTACTAACAGTTTCTTAGCATCATTACCATAGGTAATTAAATCGCTTGGAAGAATATCAATATCATATCCTGATCTTATAGCCTTCTTATTTTCTTCAATTTTCATTTTATCCAAGTCTGTTATTTTTCTTTTAATCATCTTTATAGCTTCTGTTTGATCAATGGAATTTATATGAAATGTTACAATCATATTTTCTTCAACTCCTAAAAATTCTGATAATAATCTATCTGATAATTCAGGTGCTAGAATTTGTAGAAAGTTTACTTCTCCAAAGTATTCTCCAATTTTAAATTGATTGTTAGATGAAAAGTTAAATGATGCTGGTACTATATAATCCTTAGTAGATAGCCCGCTATATTTTAGGTCTTCAAAGGAAAAAACAAAATTCTTATTCGGATTTAATATATCGTGAATAACCTTTAACCTTTCATATCCACTTAATACATAAGCTTTTACTCCCATCTTCTTAAAGTTATTTAATATATCCATTTCCATTCTTTCAAGTCTTGTAGTTGCCTCTTTTAAATCTTGTGCTTGTAAGCTAAAGGTGATATACATATATTTAGTAAGTCCATTATTTCCTTTTTGACTCTGATTTTTTAGCATTTCCCTGTACTCTTTTCGTATTTCATTATATGAATCGTTTCTATCCGGAACATTGATGTTTTTTTCTACTTCTTCATTTTTTCCTATGCGATTAATATATGAAAGTTCTATATCAACACTTGGATCAAAATAGTTTAAAAAACTTGAAAATTCATTAAATATACTTTCCTTATCTTCTTCTGTTGAAAGCTGGTAGTTAATATCTAAAAAACGTATCATTTTATTAAATTTGTTCTTCTCAACTTGGCAAATCCCATTTCTCAACATTCTTAAATAAGGGATTGTTTCCTGAACACTCTTTTTCTTCTTCCCACCAAAAAAGGAAAGCTTCTTTTTGGGCTTTCCTTTTTCTTTAGAAATATTTGCTTTTTTCATCTTTTTTTGACTTATACTAATGCTTTTTAAATCTTCTTTTTGTTTTTTTAAATTTCTTTTTTCTTGATTTAATTTTTTCTGTTGTTTTTTCTGTATTTGATTCATTTACTCCTTTCCTTTCTTTGTTTCTTTATATCATAAATACATTCTGTCTTGTATATCCTTATACTTGTCTGTCTTTTCTTATCTATAATATACTTTAAATATTTTTCAAAATAGATCCCGTCCTTTTCATAAAGAGTTGCAAATATTATAGGAAAAGACACACCTATCATGATTAACATAGATAGGTCATTAGGCAGCACTTTTTTTACCATTAAATATACTGGAAAGCCTATTAGACCTGCAATTGTAAAGCCAATTAATTGTCTTTTTGTTAGATTTAGAGCTACCTTTGTTTTTACTTTTGTTAAGTCCTTTGGGACATTTACATAAGCCATTATTCTAAACCCTCTAAGTAAAAGCCATATATATCTTCTCTGTTCAGATCTTCTAATGATTTTCCCATATTCACTGCTATTTCTAATACTTTTTCATTCGTTTCTTCTCTATTATCTAAAACTTCCGATGTTTTTCTTATAATCATTCTATTTTGTATTTCTCTTGTAATATATCCCCCTATTAAAAGTATTGGGAGTCCTATTGTTCCAAGTGTTTTTAAATTAATTTTTTTGTCCTTTTTTCTTCTAATTTTCATCATCTTCTCCTTTTTTATTAATGAGCATTTAAAATTGATTTTGCAATACTTCCTGATTTCATCATAGTTATCCCAAGTATTAATGTGTATCCTAGTAATTCAAAAATACTTTTGTGTATGTCTGATATATTTAAAGTCTTAACAAGTACGGCATAAATTCCTACGCATATAAGTAAGAATAAACCTTGCAAGCCAAGTGCGAAGAGCCCTCTTATATAGTTTGTTCCAATACTTCCCCATTCTTTATTACCCATTGTGGCAAAAGGTATGGCGCAAACTGAAGTATAAATATATATTTCTATCATCCTGCCGTATAGAATAACTGTAATGAGTATTGATATCCCTTGAATTATCATCTTTACAATTGATGTCTCTAGTACTATAGTCATTAATTTTCCTATTGACTCTCCTTTTAGGCTATCTACCATATTAGCTATATCACCCGGAGAAACTTTTGCACTAGCATTTGCCACACCTGCTGCCTTTCCTATTAAATTCTGTGCCACATCAAATACTGCCATAGAAAAGTCAAAAGCATGAGATACAAGCCATACCGCTATCCACATTTTTATCATATATTTAAAAAAATCAAAGGTATCTGTGTCATGCATATTATTTTTGTTCATTACCATTTGAATTAATTCAATACATAGTACAGCCGTTATGATAAGACCTGCTATGGGAAGTATAACATTTTCTGAAATAGACTTTATGAAGTGGAAAACCTCCAAGTTCCATCCACTTGGAGTCTTTCCTACCTCATTTGCTATCGTTGATACTTTGTCATTTATATCAAGGAGCATTCCGCTTAAATTTTCCTTGATCATATCAATAAGTATCTCCGAAAAAAACTCTTTGATCTTATCTACTATATTAAACATTTTATTTTAACACGTTTGCTAATAGCGGTATTAGTTTTAAACCTATGAGTACAATTCCCCCTCCAGCCATAAGCTGCTTAATACCTTGAGATTTAGCACCAGGGTTGTCATTCCCATAACCTTCCATCAGGTTGATAACACCCCATGCTCCAAGCCCTGCACCAATTGCTGTAACTAATATTTTTAATACATTTACTGCTTGTGTAAAAAATTCCATTTATATTTCCTCCTCTTTTTCTTCTTTTTCAATTTTATTTATATGCTTTACGATAAAATTTTTAAATGTCTTGTCTTCTTTTTTGTTTCCTTAAAATATCCAAAAATATGGATGTATTCTCCACTTTTAAATTCCTTCACACTTTTTGCCTTTTCCCCGTAGAGATTACAGTAGATATATTCTTTTTTAACCTTTCCTTCTTCTTTGTTCTTTCTAACTATTGTGAAGTTAGCTACCTCTTTTTCTCCTTCCTTTGTATCTATTGCAGTTGTTTTTATTTCTCCTACTAGATTTCCATTAATATTTAGCATTTCTCTTTCCATTTGTTCTATCTCCTTTATTCCATAAAAAAGCGATAGTTTTCTCTATCGCTTCTACTTCTAATTCATTAATATTTCATTTTCTCTGTATCTTATTTTTTCGGCTCATCTCGTATATATTTCATTCTTCCTCCTTTGGGCATAAAAAAACACCGAAATGTTTTTTTTCGGTGTAAATTTCTCTATTTAATTTTATGGTTTTAGTAATTCTTTCCAGTTTTCTATAAAGCCAACATGTCTTAATTCAATATTTTCATATCTTGCTATTAGTGCTGTTAGATCATGATAAAATTTTTTGTAATTTTCTTCTTCAGAAACTATTTTAAGATTAACTAATGTAGCAAATATTGTATTGTTTGAAATATTATTTTTTAAATATTCTTTATATAGCTTTGGTGATTTGTAAGCTTTGCTCCATATAGCCTGCCATAATGGGCACATATATTTCTTATATAGGCAAAATTTTCTATCCAAGATTCAAAGTAATGGTAGTCTGTATGAAAGACTTTTGCAATTTACTTTTATCTTCATTTTTCATATTCTTATACATTTTAGATAAAGTTCCAAAACTTGCTACTTCTATCACTGCATAGAGTGGAATTTCTCCACCTTCATAATTGTCTTTAAAGTTTTTTATAAATGGTGAGCGTCTATTTCTTTTTGTTTCTCTTTCTAATCATTTAATGCTTCTTTATATCTGTTTTATATTTTCCCACATTTGACAAATCTTTGTAGCCAAAATTTCCATATTTTAAAGAAAAATAGTTTGTGATAACTGCTCTTAAAGAAACTTCAATATGTTCTATTATTTCAAATATGAGTTGTCTAAGTTCTCTATCAAATTTATATAAACTTACAATATCTTCAAAACTTATTCCTGATATATATCTTCCATCTTTTTTAATGTGATACTATAAGCTTTAATCAGCCTGTAATAGGATATTCTTCCAAGAATTTTCTTAGCATAAGTTTATCTTCTACTAAAAGTCCTAAATCTATTAAATTTTTTACTTGATTATCTATACTAATCGGTTCTTGATAGATTTTTTTCATTTTTTCTCCTAAAATCAAATGACCCGACTTGGTCCGCATTGTTAAGAGGCGTGTCGGGTGCTGTTGAAATTATTGTATGTTATAAAATATTTTTTGTCAAGTATTTCCTTTTAATCTTTCCTAAATATCTATCTTACTTCTAATTTTAAATTTATTCATCTAATATTTCAACTACCATACTCTCTTTTAACTTAACCTCATCTTTTCTCTGCAGGTATTTCTCTATGTCAAATATATTTCTCTTATCATAATCTTCCAATAACTTGTAATTCTTATGCTTTGTAATATCAAATTTATCAGATAAGAAAGGTCTTACTCCTCTTAGCTGGTATATACACTTACCACCATCCATTACAGTTATTTCATCTTGACTCATAAGTTCCTTACCGGTTTTTTGATAATTTAAACCAAAGCTCTTTTGATTTGATCTTGTTTCTGATGTGTTATATAGGTCTATGGTTTCTTTGCCTAGGCTTTCAGATAATTCTTTTAATGTTGTTCTTTCTTTGCCCCCTAAAAATAATGTAGAATCACAATTGCCAACTATGGTATCGGCATTATCTTTATAGATACTTTTTAGTTGTGATTGTGCCTGTAATATTATACAAGCTGATATTTCTCTACTTCTAATAGTTGCTATCAGCTTTTCAAATTTAGGAATTAAGCCGATATTTGCGAATTCATCAAGTAGGCATCTCACATGAACAGGAAGTCTTCCGCATATTCATCATCTGCTTTATCACATAATAGATTAAATAATTGTGAGTACATTATTGATACTACAAAGTTAAATGTATCATCTGTATCCGATATTATTACGAATAAAGCTGTTTTCTTTTCTCCAAGTGTATCAAGCTCCAGTTCATCTTCTTTCATAAGTCCCTTAGTTCTTCGATATCAAATGGAGCAAGCCTTGCTCCACAGGATATAAGGATTGATTGGCAGTTTTTCCTGCTGCAAGTTGTATTTCTTATATTGTTTTACTGCGAAATGATTTGGCTTTTCTTTTTCTAATGCTTCAAACATATAGTCTACTGCATTTTTAAAATTTTCATCTTCTTCTCTTACCTCACTTGCATCTATCATAGCAAGTAAAGTGTAAAGTTCTGTTCTTCTTAGGAGCTTCATACCAGATATATCCTATAAGCTTGAAAGAGTTTCACTTTACTTGCTATGATAGATGCAAGTGAGGTAAGAGAAGAAGATGAAAATTTTAAAAATGCAGTAGACTATATGTTTGAAGCATTAGAAAAAGAAAAGCCAAATCATTTCGCAGTAAAACAATATAAGAAATACAAACTTGCAGCAGGAAAAACTGCCAAATCAATCCTTATATCCTGTGGAGCAAGGCTTGCTCCATTTGATATCGAAGAACTAAGGGACTTAATGAAAGAAGATGAACTGGAGCTTGATACACTTGGAGAAAAGAAAACAGCTTTATTCGTAATAATATCGGATACAGATGATACATTTAACTTTGTAGTATCAATAATGTACTCACAATTATTTAATCTATTATGTGATAAAGCAGATGATGAATATGGCGGAAGACTTCCTGTTCATGTGAGATGCCTACTTGATGAATTCGCAAATATCGGCTTAATTCCTAAATTTGAAAAGCTGATAGCAATATTAGAAGTAGAGAAATATCAGCTTGTATAATATTACAGGCACAATCACAACTAAAAAGTATCTATAAAGATAATGCCGATACCATAGTTGGCAATTGTGATTCTACATTATTTTTAGGGGGCAAAGAAAGAAACATTAAAAGAATTATCTGAAAGCCTAGGCAAAGAAACCATAGACCTATATAACACATCAGAAACAAGATCAAATCAAAAGAGCTTTGGTTTAAATTATCAAAAAACCGGTAAGGAACTTATGAGTCAAGATGAAATAACTGTAATGGATGGTGGTAAGTGTATATACCAGCTAAGAGGAGTAAGACCTTTCTTATCTGATAAATTTGATATTACAAGCATAAGAATTACAAGTTATTGGAAGATTATGATAAGAGAATATATTTGACATAGAGAAATACCTGCAGAGAAAAGATGAGGTTAAGTTAAAGAGAGTATGGTAGTTGAAATATTAGATGAATAAATTTAAATTAGAAGTAAGATAGATATTTAGGAAAGATTAAAAGGAAATACTTGACAAAAATATTTTATAACATACAATAATTTCAACAGCACCCGACACGCCTCTTAACAATGCGGACCAAGTCGGGTCATTTGATTTTAGGAGAAAAAATGAAAAAAATCTATCAAGAACCGATTAGTATAGATAATCAAGTAAAAAATTTAATAGATTTAGGACTTTTAGTAGAAGATAAAACTTATGCTAAGAAAATTCTTGGAAGAATATCCTATTACAGGCTGATTAAAGCTTATAGTATCACATTAAAAAAGATGGAAGATATATATCAGGAATAAGTTTTGAAGATATTGTAAGTTTATATAAATTTGATAGAGAACTTAGACAACTCATATTTGAAATAATAGAACATATTGAAGTTTCTTTAAGAGCAGTTATCACAAACTATTTTTCTTTAAAATATGGAAATTTTGGCTACAAAGATTTGTCAAATGTGGAAAATATAAAACAGATATAAAGAAGCATTAAATGATTTAGAAAGAGAAACAAAAAGAAATAGACGCTCACCATTTATAAAAAACTTTAAAGACAATTATGAAGGTGGAGAAATTCCACTCTATGCAGTGATAGAAGTAGCAAGTTTTGGACTTATCTAAAATGTATAAGAATATGAAAAATGAAGATAAAAGTAAAATTGCAAAAGTCTTTCATACAGACTACCATTACTTTGAATCTTGGATAGAAAATTTTGCCTATATAAGAAATATATGTGCCCATTATGGCAGGCTATATGGAGCAAAGCTTACAAAATCACCAAAGCTATATAAAGAATATTTAAAAAATATATTTCAAACAATACAATATTTGCTACATTAGTTAATCTTAAAATAGTTTCTGGAAGAAGAAAATTACAAAAAATTTTTATCA
>NZ_UATM01000033.1 GCF_900454685.1 Peptoniphilus harei
AAATTGATCCGATGCAAGATCCAAGACATAAGTGTGGGTACTCAACAAAAAGTTGAAATACTTAAGGTTTTATACAGGGGTGCTGACATATTAATTTTTGATGAGCCAACAGCAGTTTTAACCCTCAAGAAATCACAGAATTAATTGACATAATAAAAAACCTTGCAAGAGAAGGAAAATCTATAATTATAATCACCCACAAGCTAAAGGAAATTAAGCAAATGGCCAACAGGTGTACTATCATTAGGCGTGGGAAAAAGATTGACACAGTAAATGTCTCTGATGTCAATGAATCTGAACTTGCAGATATGATGGTGGGAAGAGCTGTTCACCTAGATGTTAATAAGGCTGATTGTAAGGCTGGCGACACAATACTAGATATCAAGGGCCTAACTGCCAGAGACATAAGGAATGTCAAAAAGTTAGATGACTTAAACCTAGATATTAAAGCTGGAGAAATCCATGGTATTGCTGGTGTAGATGGAAATGGTCAATCTGAACTTATTGAAACTTTAACTGGCCTTAAAAAGGCTGAAGCTGGATCTGTAATCTTCAAAGGAGAAGAGATTTTAAACCATAATCCAAGGGATATTATTGAAAGAGGTTTAAATTCTATTCCAGAAGATAGACAGTTACGTGGTCTCGTCCTAGATTTTTCTGTGGCAGAAAATATTATCTTAAAGGAATACTACAAGGCAAGTTTTCTAAAAAGGGAATTTTGGACTTCCCTAAGATAGAAAAGAATGCTGAGGACCTTTCAGAGGACTATGACATTAGACCGAGAAATATAAACCAATTTGCAGGCGCCCTATCTGGTGGTAACCAACAAAAGGTTATTATTGCAAGGGAAATATCTGGTGATCCAGACCTTCTCATTGCAGCCCAACCAACAAGGGGGCTAGATGTTGGTGCCATTGAGTATATTAGGAACTTCTTGATAAAACAAAGGGACAAGGGGAAGGCAGTTCTTCTTATTTCCTTTGAATTAGATGAAATCATGGCTCTTTCAGATAGGATTTCTGTTATTTATAATGGAAAGATCCTAAAGACTTTTGATGCAAAAGAAACTAATGAGAGAGAACTAGGACTTTATATGGCAGGAGGTAAAAATGAAGAGAAATAGGTTTTTATACACAATTCTTGCCATTGTACTTGGTATCTTAATTGGGTCAATTATACTTTTACTAAGTGGGACAAACCCTGTTGAGGCCTACAAGGTAATTTTCTTGGGAGCCTTTGGCAAGCCTAAGTATATTTCTTGGACAATTGTAAAGGCAGTTCCATTAATTTTAACAGGACTTTCAGTTGCCTTTGCCTTTAATACAGGCCTATTTAACATTGGTGCCGAAGGGCAATACATTGTTGGATCCATTGGAGCTTTAGTTGTTGGACTATTACTAGACCTTCCTCCAGTAATCCACGGACTTGTTGCTCTTTTAGTGGGAGCTCTTTGTGGTTACATTTGGGGAGCCTTAGTTGGACTATTAAAGGCAAAATTTGAAGTTAACGAGGTTATTTCATCAATTATGATGAACTGGATTGCCTTTTATCTAAGCAACTATCTATTGAGTTTTCCAATTTTAAGGTCTATTGAATCAGATAACTCCTATCCCATTAAAGAAACTGCTAGCATAAAAATTGCTGGAGCTTGGAAGATGAGTGAATCTGGTAGGGCCTATCTCGCCCAACACAAGTTTTTAAAGGATATTTTAAATCCACCTCTAAATTTTGGTATTATTATCGCTATTTTAGCAGCCTTTTTCATTGAAACCAACAGCGCGAAGTTCGTATCCAAGAGTAGTTTTCTTTAGGATGTACCAAACTACTATGGCTGCTAAAATAGCGATAATAATACCAAAATTTAGAGGTGGATTTAAAATATCCTTTAAAAACTTGTGTTGGGCGAGATAGGCCCTACCAGATTCACTCATCTTCCAAGCTCCAGCAATTTTTATGCTAGCAGTTTCTTTAATGGGATAGGAGTTATCTGATTCAATAGACCTTAAAATTGGAAAACTCAATAGATAGTTGCTTAGATAAAAGGCAATCCAGTTCATCATAATTGATGAAATAACCTCGTTAACTTCAAATTTTGCCTTTAATAGTCCAACTAAGGCTCCCCAAATGTAACCACAAAGAGCTCCCACTAAAAGAGCAACAAGTCCGTGGATTACTGGAGGAAGGTCTAGTAATAGTCCAACAACTAAAGCTCCAATGGATCCAACAATGTATTGCCCTTCGGCACCAATGTTAAATAGGCCTGTATTAAAGGCAAAGGCAACTGAAAGTCCTGTTAAAATTAATGGAACTGCCTTTACAATTGTCCAAGAAATATACTTAGGCTTGCCAAAGGCTCCCAAGAAAATTACCTTGTAGGCCTCAACAGGGTTTGTCCCACTTAGTAAAAGTATAATTGACCCAATTAAGATACCAAGTACAATGGCAAGAATTGTGTATAAAAACCTATTTCTCTTCATTTTTACCTCCTGCCATATAAAGTCCTAGTTCTCTCTCATTAGTTTCTTTTGCATCAAAAGTCTTTAGGATCTTTCCATTATAAATAACAGAAATCCTATCTGAAAGAGCCATGATTTCATCTAATTCAAAGGAAATAAGAAGAACTGCCTTCCCCTTGTCCTTTGTTTTATCAAGAAGTTCCTAATATACTCAATGGCACCAACATCTAGCCCCCTTGTTGGTTGGGCTGCAATGAGAAGGTCTGGATCACCAGATATTTCCCTTGCAATAATACCTTTTGTTGGTTACCACCAGATAGGGCGCCTGCAAATTGGTTTATATTTCTCGGTCTAATGTCATAGTCCTCTGAAAGGTCCTCAGCATTCTTTTCTATCTTAGGGAAGTCCAAAATTCCCTTTTTAGAAAACTTGTCCTTGTAGTATTCCTTTA
This sequence comes from Peptoniphilus harei, assembly GCF_900454685.1. Lineage (GTDB taxonomy): Bacteria > Bacillota > Clostridia > Tissierellales > Peptoniphilaceae > Peptoniphilus_A > Peptoniphilus_A harei. The sequence goes on from NZ_UATM01000033.1 coordinate 2,908, forward strand.
AGATAATATTTTCTGCCACAGAAAATCTAGGACGAGACCACGTAACTGTCTATCTTCTGGAATAGAATTTAAACCTCTTTCAATAATATCCCTTGGATTATGGTTTAAAATCTCTTCTCCTTTGAAGATTACAGATCCAGCTTCAGCCTTTTTAAGGCCAGTTAAAGTTTCAATAAGTTCAGATTGACCATTTCCATCTACACCAGCAATACCATGGATTTCTCCAGCTTTTAATATCTAGGTTTAAGTCATCTAACTTTTTGACATTCCTTATGTCTCTGGCAGTTAGGCCCTTGATATCTAGTATTGTGTCGCCAGCCTTACAATCAGCCTTATTAACATCTAGGTGAACAGCTCTTCCCACCATCATATCTGCAAGTTCAGATTCATTGACATCAGAGACATTTACTGTGTCAATCTTTTTCCCACGCCTAATGATAGTACACCTGTTGGCCATTTGCTTAATTTCCTTTAGCTTGTGGGTGATTATAATTATAGATTTTCCTTCTCTTGCAAGGTTTTTTATTATGTCAATTAATTCTGTGATTTCTTGAGGGGTTAAAACTGCTGTTGGCTCATCAAAAATTAATATGTCAGCACCCCTGTATAAAACCTTAAGTATTTCAACTTTTTGTTGAGTACCCACACTTATGTCTTGGATCTTGGCATCGGGATCAATTTTGAAACCGTACTTTTCAGAAAGGGCAATTACTCTTCCTTAGCCTTTTTT
>NZ_UATM01000031.1 GCF_900454685.1 Peptoniphilus harei
CTATATATGATATAAATCAAAAATTTGAAATATCTGAGAGAGATTGCATATTAAAATATCAAAATTAGATTTTGACTTATCTGTTTATGATATTTTGGAATGCTATCAGTTGAGGAACTATTGTATATCCTGATGAAAGTGAGTATTTAAATCCTGCTCATTGGATATTGATTGAAAAAATTCTGTGTCTATATTAAATGGTGAATTAATGAACTATCGACACATCACATTAATTCTGGTACCATATTTAATATATTTCTTCAATCAATTTATCTTAAATACTCACTTTCATCAGGATATACAATAGTTCCTCCAACTGATAGCATTCCAAAAATATCATAAACAGATAAGTCAAAATCTAATTTGATATTCTTAATATGCAATCTCTCTCAGATATTTCAAATTTTGATTTATATCATATATAGTATTAAATACTGCGCCATGATTTATTACAGCACCTTTTGGATTTTCAGTAGTCTCTGACGTAAACATGATATAAGCTGCATCAGTCGAATCGATATGTTCTATATTAAACATATTTATCAAATCTAACCTATAATTTACATCATCAATGTTCACAAAATTTCTTTGTCTACTATCATAACAACTGACATTTGTCAAAATAACTTTACAATTACATTGTTTTAAAATATTCTCTAATCTTTTTTCTTCTATATTAAAATCTACCGGAACATATATAGCTCCTACCATAAGTATTCCAAGAATAGTATAAACTTGACTTTTATTATGTGGTAGTTTTACAATTATATGCTCACCTTTTTTACATTTTTTTCTTTCAATGCTAAAGCTATAGATACAGACTTATTATATAATTCTTTATAAGAAATTGAACCTCTAGAGTCTATAACAGCCGCCTTATCTGGATAAGATTTTACTTTTTCTAAAAATCTTCTAATAATGTCTTATTATTAATTTTTTTATTTGTAGCATTAACTTTTTCTCTAATTTCACGTTGCCACTTAGGTAGATTAATTTCAAGACGTTTCTCCCAAAATTCTTTATTGTTCGATAAATTTATTAAAATCTTCTTAAACTCACTAAACATATCCTCCAACATATCATCTTCAAATATTCCTTCACGAACATCCCAATTAATCTGTAAACCTAATTCAGTATCCATAGCTTGACAATCAATAAATACTTGCGGTGTTTGAGATATTCCATACACATATCTTCCTATCAACCTCTTTTTAATTAACCCTATTGCACTTGTAAATACATACGGTGCTAAAAATTCTTTGGAGTTATGCAGTTTAGCAATATCTCTTAATATATTAACTCCAGGATATGCACTATTATCTATTGAGCTGAATAATTCTTTATTAACTTCTCTTGCTAACTCTGAAAAAGATTCTTTTATGTTTTTTATCGAAATTACCGATGTATTTGTAAAATCTCCTACTAAATATTCTATATTTTCCCCTAAATTTTTCTTGTTAAATAAAGTTAAATTTATAAGAAATTCTTTTTCTGTACTCCATTTTTTTAGTACTTCACTATATACAGTCAATACTGACGCTGTCGGTGTTAAAGCATGGTTTTGAGCTAAAATTTTAAATTTATCCCACATATCCTTATCTAATGTTAAAGACAATCTTTTAAACTTACAAACATCCGTTTCTTTTAGCGTTTTTAAAGGTATTACTGGAGATGTCTTTAATTTTCTAGTCTTTTGACTCCAATATGCTTTCGCCTTCTTGTATTCCGAGTTTTCTTTTGTCTTTTCTTCACTTATTATATAATTCCTAAATGATATCTTAGATTGTCTATCATTCTCTATTCCTTTAAAATACTTCATCTCAAACTCTAATAGAAGTTGCCATATACTTGACCAATCACATATCATAAAATCCATCGAAAAGTGTAAAATTGATTTTTCTCCATAATTTGATACTCCAATATCAAACATTGGCCATTTTTCTAATTGATAAACTTTATCCTCTAACTGTTCTCTAATAGATATCCTATCTCCTGTAACAACCTCATATTCTGGAACTTTTTGTAGTATTTTTTGATAACCTTCTTTAAATATAACTGCCCTCAGCATTTCATGTTTATTTATCAAGTAATTCCATGTATCTTGTACTTTTGAAACGTCTAAATTATCATATAAAAATTCTTGATAAATGTGACAAGATACATTTCCATATGAATGTAAGTCATCTCTTCCATAAAGATATGATTTCTGAACTGGAGATAATGGAAATGGTGCATAATCATCTTTAACATCATATTTATTCTCAAGTTTTTTAATGTATTCTTTAAGTCCATCTTTATTTAATTTTAATTCCATTAAAATATCTTCATCTAACTGACCATTTATGGATTTATATTTTAACTTTTCACCATCAACATACAACTCAATACCTTGCTTAGAATATTTTTCAATTATTTCTTTATAACCGTTCTCCATTATTTACCTCCTTATTAAATTATTCATCAAAAATTTTTATATCACTCAGCAAAAGCAGCTTCTCTTTACTAGTCTCCATAAACTTTGCATATCCCGCTTTTTTCTGCAAAATTTCCCATTTTTTAGATGTTGATAGTTCCCTGTTTACTCGACGAATATCAAGTTTGCCTGAATTCATATATTTCTTCATTTTAATCAATTCTGCTGTTATTGAATCAATCCAGTATGTTTGAAAAAATTTTGAAGTACTCGTTTCTTTTAAAGAATTCAAAACCTTGTAGATTGACTCTTTACCTATATTTAAATCGTCTTTAGCTCCTTTTAAATATGTTCTTGGACGCCAAGCAACATCTCCATACGCATCATTTAGCGATAATACTCCATCTTCATAATAAAGTTTAAAACTATACATTAATTGCATATTGTAATCAGGTGTTTTGGGATTTAATTGATTATTGAATTCTATTAAAATAGGTAATTTCCCTATATTTCCATATAATATATCAAATGGGCCTAATCCTTTATTATATTATTATCCAACTCCAAATCACCTAAAATTCCAGAAATAGCTAATAAATCCAAAGCTACATATGATAATTGTGTAGAAAAAGAAACGCTTATATATTCTAACTTAGAATATATATTTAATTTTTTTGCATACACTGCAAAGCTCTGCATATTTGATAAATTTGAATATAGATTTGCAGTCAAGTAAATAAGGTTTTTCTCTCTTGCTAGCTTATAACATTTATATAAATGTTCTTGATAAACAGGTTGCTCTTGAATTACGTTTATTCCTTTATTTAGTAAATCTATGCACAATTCTGTTCCATCCCACCTGTTCCCTCACTTCTAACAATAACGCAAGCTAAATCTATATCTGATGGCAATTCTTCAACATTAAAATACAGTGGTACATTATATTTCTTTGAAAGTGTCTTTGACCTTTCACTTCCTCTTCCGATAATACCTGCAATTTGAA
>NZ_UATM01000027.1 GCF_900454685.1 Peptoniphilus harei
GATGTAAATGATAATAGTGTTAAAAGAATGGTTGCAGATTTTACTAATCTTCTATTAGTTGAGTGTGAAAAAAGAATGAAAAATTTTTAGATAGAGTGAAAACTATATCTGGCACATTTTTAGAAAATGCCTCTCAGCTCATACTCTGGAGTGCAGGTACAAAGAGATGTTTATAAAGAAGTTGGAAAAACTATCAATATTGCACCTGTGGTGTTTGCTTGTAATATAGATTATCCTTTAGAGACTCAGGAAACAAGAAAAATATTCGGGAAAATAAACTATATGGTATCACAAACTCCACAAGTTTGGCTCGATTTTCAAACTTATTAGTAGATGATGAGATTGTATTATGCTGGGATGTGGTTGATGAATTATATCCAGATGGAATGATTGATGATATGTTCGACTCTTTATACACTTTATTACAATCATTAAGTGATAATGAAAATTGGTATAGATTGCCTGAAATTCTTCCGTTGAATCAGATTGAAGATAGAGAAAAAGAATTAAAAAATATTTTGCCTATGAGTTACCCTAAACAAACTCTCTATACAGAATTTCTTGATAGGATTAAAGTAAACCCGGAAAAAGTTGCTATTGTGGATGCACAATCCGGTATTGAATTAACTTATGGAGATTTATACAAAAAGGCGTTAATTATTGCAACAAATTTAATTTCTTTTGGAGTAAAAAAGAATGACTACGTGGGAATAACATTGCCAAGGGGATATAGTCAAATAGTTGGTATTTTAGGAATTTTATTTGCCGGCGCAGCATATGTTCCTATCGGTATTAATCAACCCAACGAAAGAAGAAGGAAAATATATGAACAGATAGGAATAAAACATGTCTTATCCAATAAAAATACAATAAGGGATTTTAATTTAGATGATACAGATATCACATTTGTTGATATAGATCAATCAACTATTCAAAGTATAATTGAAAAACCTGTCAATATTAGTCCGTTTGATACAGCCTATGTAATTATGACATCAGGAACGACGGGAATTCCTAAAGGTGTGGAAATTGCACACAATAGTGCTGTTAATACAATCAATGACTTAAATGAAAGATATGAAGTAAATGCCAATGATAGCGTAATAATGGTATCAGCAATTGATTTTGATTTATCAGTTTATGATATTTTTGGAATATTATCGGCTGGAGGAACCATCATTACTTTAGATGATAATAATTTCAAAGATCCGGAACTTTGGTTAAAACTTATTGAAAAATATGAAGTAACAATGTGGAATTCGGTGCCAATTCTTTTTGATATGCTAGTAACTATGGCAGAGGGTAAAGATGTTTCTATTCCATTGAGATTAGTTTTTCTTTCTGGAGACTGGATTGCAACAACATTACCTAAAAGATTTTATAACAGAAGCAAAAATTCTCTTGTAGTTGGAATGGGAGGAGCAACGGAGGCATCCATATGGTCAAACTATATCAATATTTCAAAAGAAATACCTGAAAATTGGATTTCTATTCCGTATGGAAAAGCGTTAAAGAATCAAGTCTATAGAGTAGTTGATGGTTTAGGAAGAATATGTCCTAACTATGTTAAAGGAGAATTGTTAATTGGTGGGGTTGGTGTTGCAAAGGGATATAGGGAGATAAGGAATTAACAGAAAAGAAATTTGTAGAATCGGATGGAGTTAAATGGTATAGAACTGGAGATGCTGGAAGAACATGGAATGATGGAACTATTGAATTTTTAGGAAGGCTTGATAATCAGGTAAAAGTTAAAGGGCATCGAATAGAACTTGGAGAAATTGAAGATGCTTTAATTGGAAATCCTAAAATTAATAAAGCTGTTGTTGATGTTATTAAGATAGGCACTAATAATCAATTGGTCGCATTTATTGAAAGTAATGAGAGTAAGGATCATGCATTAACTAGATTAAGTAGTAATGAAAAAATAAATAAACTGAAATCTGAATACATTGATTATGATGAGTATCTAAATAGTGAAAATAATATGGTTTTAGGTTTGATATTTTCTATTTTCATGGATTTGGGTATTAGTCAAGGAAAAAGGTATTCTTTTGATGAAATAATGAAATTTGGAGAAATAGATATAGGATACGAATTGCTCGTAAAAAGATGGCTATTATTATTGCAAGAGCATAGTATGATAAGTTTAGAAGATGGTATTTATTTATTTAAAAAAAATAGATATAGCATTAGACACAACAGTCAACCTAGATAATTTCAAAAATAATGTGTAGATATTATACAGGGTAAGAAACAAGCTGTTGATGTGTTTTATGCTTCTGAATCTAAACTTAGTCCTTCCAGACTTTTGAAAAAACTGAAAAATTATAGAGAAAATATAAATGAACTTATTGAAATTATAAAGATGGTATTTGATGGCAAAAATAAAAAGCTTAAGATTTTAGAAATAGGTGGAAGAAATAGCGAATTAACAGAAGAGATAATTACAAACTTTGAAGATAAAATCGAAAAATATGTTTATACCGACACTTCGCTATATTTTTCAAATGAGTTTGAAGGCATAAAAAATAAATATACTTGTTTCGAGTTTATAAAAATAAATTCTTCAAGTAAGTATTTGGAAAATTTTAAAACGGAAAAATTTGATATTGTCATATTATATAATTCGCTACATCGTTCTCATAATATTTCAGATATGTTGCGTAATATAAAAACCATATTATCTCCTATGGGCGTTGTGATTGGAACTGAAATAAATGATGAATTATTATTACCAGAAATTAGTGCATCTGTATTAGAACGTGGTTTTATTGATTTTGATTTGTTAGAGCGTAATGGAAAAATTATTCCAAATATTAAAAACATTAAAAATGCAAGTGAAATTGTAAATATAAAATTGAGTATTTATCTAATGAGACTGAAATTAACAAAATGGGAAGTATGATATATGTTCTTTAAAAATAACAAAATAGATGTTGAACAAGATGAATTAATTAAATTTTTAAAGAACAAGCTTCCTGAATACATGATTCCATTTGAATTTGTAATAGTAGGAGAAATGCCTTTAAATAAAAATGGTAAAATTGATAGAAAAGAATTAAGGAAATTGATAGAAGACATGATAATCAAGATTCTGGTTATGATAGCAAAAGTATTGAAGGTAATAATTTTTAGAAAGATGATAAATTTCTTAATTGTCAATTTTTTATAATAAGAAATTTTAAACGATTTGAAGATTTCCATATTAATTATTTTCAATTCAGGCAAGATTTTCTTACTTCGGAAAAATTTTCGTAGTTAAGAGAATTTCTTTTACAAATATATTAGAAGTCTTAAATATTCTTATTTAAAATTTCTATTATAATATTGACTAAAATTTACCATAAATGAAATTTATCTGTTCAAAATTTTACCTTCAATACTTTTGCTATCATACCAGAATCTTGATTATCATGTCCTTCTATCAATTCCTTAATTCTTTCTATCATTTACCATTTTTATTTAAAGCATTTCTCCTACTATTACAATTCAAATGGAATCATGTATTCAGGAAGCTTGTCTTTAAAAATTTAATTAATTCATCTTGTTCAAATCTATTTTGTTATTTTTAAGAACATATATCATACTTCCATTTTGTTAATTTCAGTCTCATTAATAAATACTCAATTTTATATTTACAATTTTCACTTGCATTTTTAATGTTTTAATATTTGGATAATTTTTCCATTACGCTCTAACAAATCAAAATCAATAAAACCACGTTCTAATACAGATGCACTAATTTCTGGTAATAATAATTCATCATTTATTTCAGTTCCAATCACAACGCCCATAGGAGATATATGGTTTTTATATTACGCAACATATCTGAAATATTATGAGAACGATGTAGCGAATTATATAATATGACAATATCAAATTTTTCCGTTTTAAAATTTTCCAAATACTTACTTGAAGAATTTATTTTTATAAACTCGAAACAAGTATATTTATTTTTTATGCCTTCAAACTCATTTGAAAAATATAGCGAAGTGTCGGTATAAACATATTTTTCGATTTTATCTTCAAAGTTTGTAATTATCTCTTCTGTTAATTCGCTATTTCTTCCACCTATTTCTAAAATCTTAAGCTTTTTATTTTTGCCATCAAATACCATCTTTATAATTTCAATAAGTTCATTTATATTTTCTCTATAATTTTTCAGTTTTTTCAAAAGTCTGGAAGGACTAAGTTTAGATTCAGAAGCATAAAACACATCAACAGCTTGTTTCTTACCCTGTATAATATCTACCACATTATTTTTTGAAATTATCTAGGTTGACTGTTGTGTCTAATGCTATATCTATTTTTTTAAATAAATAAATACCATCTTCTAAACTTATCATACTATGCTCTTGCAATAATAATAGCCATCTTTTTACGAGCAATTCGTATCCTATATCTATTTCTCCAAATTTCATTATTTCATCAAAAGAATACCTTTTTCCTTGACTAATACCCAAATCCATGAAAATAGAAAATATCAAACCTAAAACCATATTATTTTCACTATTTAGATACTCATCATAATCAATGTATTCAGATTTCAGTTTATTTATTTTTTCATTACTACTTAATCTAGTTAATGCATGATCCTTACTCTCATTACTTTCAATAAATGCGACCAATTGATTATTAGTGCCTATCTTAATAACATCAACAACAGCTTTATTAATTTTAGGATTTCCAATTAAAGCATCTTCAATTTCTCCAAGTTCTATTCGATGCCCTTTAACTTTTACCTGATTATCAAGCCTTCCTAAAAATTCAATAGTTCCATCATTCCATGTTCTTCCAGCATCTCCAGTTCTATACCATTTAACTCCATCCGATTCTACAAATTTCTTTTCTGTTAATTCCTTATCTCCCCTATATCCCTTTGCAACACCAACCCCACCAATTAACAATTCTCCTTTAACATAGTTAGGACATATTCTTCCTAAACCATCAACTACTCTATAGACTTGATTCTTTAACGCTTTTCCATACGGAATAGAAATCCAATTTTCAGGTATTTCTTTTGAAATATTGATATAGTTTGACCATATGGATGCCTCCGTTGCTCCTCCCATTCCAACTACAAGAGAATTTTTGCTTCTGTTATAAAATCTTTTAGGTAATGTTGTTGCAATCCAGTCTCCAGAAAGAAAAACTAATCTCAATGGAATAGAAACATCTTTACCCTCTGCCATAGTTACTAGCATATCAAAAAGAATTGGCACCGAATTCCACATTGTTACTTCATATTTTTCAATAAGTTTTAACCAAAGTTCCGGATCTTTGAAATTATTATCATCTAAAGTAATGATGGTTCCTCCAGCCGATAATATTCCAAAAATATCATAAACTGATAAATCAAAATCAATTGCTGATACCATTATTACGCTATCATTGGCATTTACTTCATATCTTTCATTTAAGTCATTGATTGTATTAACAGCACTATTGTGTGCAATTTCCACACCTTTAGGAATTCCCGTCGTTCCTGATGTCATAATTACATAGGCTGTATCAAACGGACTAATATTGACAGGTTTTTCAATTATACTTTGAATAGTTGATTGATCTATATCAACAAATGTGATATCTGTATCATCTAAATTAAAATCCCTTATTGTATTTTTATTGGATAAGACATGTTTTATTCCTATCTGTTCATATATTTTCCTTCTTCTTTCGTTGGGTTGATTAATACCGATAGGAACATATGCTGCGCCGGCAAATAAAATTCCTAAAATACCAACTATTTGACTATATCCCCTTGGCAATGTTATTCCCACGTAGTCATTCTTTTTTACTCCAAAAGAAATTAAATTTGTTGCAATAATTAACGCCTTTTTGTATAAATCTCCATAAGTTAATTCAATACCGGATTGTGCATCCACAATAGCAACTTTTTCCGGGTTTACTTTAATCCTATCAAGAAATTCTGTATAGAGAGTTTGTTTAGGGTAAACTCATAGGCAAAATATTTTTTAATTCTTTTCTCTATCTTCAATCTGATTCAACGGAAGAATTTCAGGCAATCTATACCAATTTTCATTATCACTTAATGATTGTAATAAGTGTATAAAGAGTCGAACATATCATCAATCATTCCATCTGGATATAATTCATCAACCACATCCCAGCATAATACAATCTCATCATCTACTAAATAAGTTTGAAAATCGAGCCAAACTTGTGGAGTTTGTGATACCATATAGTTTATTTTCCCGAATATTTTTCTTGTTTCCTGAGTCTCTAAAGGATAATCTATATTACAAGCAAACACCACAGGTGCAATATTGATAGTTTTTCCAACTTCTTTATAAACATCTCTTTGTACCTGCACTCCAGAGTATGAGCTGTGAGAGGCATTTTCTAAAAATGTGCCAGATATAGTTTTCACTCTATCTAAAAATTTTTCATTCTTTCTTTCACACTCAACTAATAGAAGATTAGTAAAATCTGCAACCATTCTTTTAA
>NZ_UATM01000032.1 GCF_900454685.1 Peptoniphilus harei
AGATTTCTTATCTTCTTTCTTTTCTTTGTTTTCTTTTTGGAGTTTTAGAAGTTCATCTAATTTCTTAGATAAGTCTTGATTTAGATTTTGTCTTTTTCATCTTTAGCTTGTTTCTCAAGTTCTTCTTTAGCTTTTTTATTTGCTTCCTCGATTAACTTCTTTGCTTCTTCAATTTTCTATCTAACTCTTCTTTTAGCTTTTTAATTTCTTCTTGAGAAGCTTTTTGTTTTTCTTCTAGTCCTTTAATCTTATCTTCTAATTCTTTTTTTGTATTTTCAGAAGATACTTTTAAACTATCAATAACCTTTTGAAGCTCTTCAATTTTCTTGCAGCATTCTGACTTAGAATTTTCTGTTTCTTTCTTTTTAGACTCTAAGTCTTTTATCTTAGTATCTTTTTCATCAAGAGCTTTTTCTAAGTCCTTAATTTTATTATCTTTATCCTCAATTTCTTTAGTCTTCTTTGCAAGTTCTCCTTCTAAAGACTCAAGCTTTTCTTGCATTTCTTTGATTTTATTTTCGTTTTTGTCGGTCTTTCTTTTTCAGATTCTAACTCCCATTTTGTAGATGAATAATCTTCTTTTAGTTTTGCATTTTCATCTTGCAATCTTTTTAATTCATCTTTAAGCTGAGTAATTTCTGCTATTAGTTCATTATTATTGGAGTTTTTAAGATTCTCAATTCTTTATTCAATTGAGCTATCTTATTGTCTTTATCTCTAATCTCTTCTTCTAGCTTAGACTTTTCTTGTTTTAGTTTTTCTCCATTATCTTTGCAAGATTCTAACTTTTCCTTTAATTCATCTATCTTTGATTGGTCTTCTTGTTTCTTATCATTTAAGTCTTTGATCTGATTTTCTAAATCCTTAATGGTTTTTAGTTAATCATCAATCTTATTGTCCTTTTCATCAATATCTTGTCCTGTTAAATCTGTTTGAGTATCAATGGAATATTATTTGGATTGTAAATAGTCATCTTTCCTTGATACATATCATTGTTATAATCAAATTCAAGTTCTACACTATCTACATTCTTATCAAAGACAAACTCTCCATTTTCAAACCTTAATCCATTAGGAATAGATTTGAATCCTTGATTTCCGTTAAAACCAAAATGATTTTCGTAAAATGGATTTTGTTTTGGTCTATACTCAACTTCTTGATTATGGAATACTCCCTTACTGTTAATAGTTGGATTGCCTAAAACTTTTACAGTGTGCAATTTATTTTTTGAAAAAGCATATTGTTCAATTGTCTTCACAGACTTAGGTATAATTATTTCTTGGAGGTTATTTCTTTCAAAAGCATTATGTTCAATATTTACCAAAGTATCAGGTAAAGTCACTTCGCTAAGTCCACAATTGAAAAATGCTAAACCACCAAGATAAGTTAGACTATTTGATAGTTTTACCTCGTCTATACTTGCATCGTAAAAGGCAGCATAACCTAAATGCTTAACAGAATCAGGAATAATTACTTTATCCCAATGTTTGCCACGCCCAAATTCTCTTTTATATCTAAGTTCATCGTTTGAATGACTTAAAGAATAATTTCCATTTATAGACTTCGTTCCTTCAGGAAATACTAGAATATTTGTCTTCTCTTTCTTTTCTAAGCCTTTATCACTAAAGGCAATTATATTTCCCTCAGAGGAATACATAAAATCATCTTCCGTCCACTCTACCTTATAATCTGTACTTGCATATACAGGACTTACAGCCACTATATTCACTAGAATTACAAGTAGCATTATCACAGCTAAATTCCACTGGTTATTTTTTTCATAAATTTTCCTCACTTTCATTTGTATCTTTTCTTTTAAGTTCTTTTCTTTCTCTATTTTCTTCTTCCTTATTTTTTCTAACAATAAATAAAAATTCATCAAGAGATATTTTTCGACTTCGAAATTCCTTGATGACCTCTAAATTTTCTATTTCTTCTTGTTCCTCTACTAATAACTGAAGTTCTATTTCAATTTCTTCTTTTTTCTTTCTTAAATTCTTCTGTTTTTCTATGTTTCTGATTAATTTTTTATTCATAGATTTTTACTCCTTCCCTTATTTTGGTCTACCAAAGGAATAAAAGTGATTTTTCCAATACCTTGAGTTTATACTGGCATATTGGATAGGATCTCCTGCATGGAGCATCATTCCATTTCCGGCATATATCCCTACGTGAGAAATTGGCGTACCGGAATCATATGTGCCTTTAAAGAAAATAATATCCCCAGGTTTTGCCTCGCTTGGAGATATTGGATTACAATAGTTTTTATAAATAAGCCAAGCTGTAGTTCTTGGCATTCTCTTTACACCAGACTTTGTAAATGACCAACATACAAAACCTGAACAGTCAAAGTTAGATGGTCCACTTGCTCCAAACACATATCTTTTACCTATATGTTTTTCTGCTTCATTAAATAAGGCTTTGGCAGTTTCAGAATCAAAAGCAAGACCGGGATTTCCAAAGTTTGGATTGTCTATAATCTCTCCCAAGTTCCCATAGCTTGATCCAAAATATCCACTCATATTTCCCTGACTATCAAGTAATGCTAAATAATGAGCCATATTTGTTTCATAGTTTGCAAATTCTTCTCTTGCTATTTCATCAATACTTTTCTTTTTTATAGTTAATGTTAGAATTCTATAGGTATATGGATTTCCTTCACTGTCATATTTTGTAATAGACTTTGAAGTATATTTTTTCTCATACATTTGATTAAATAGTTTTTTTAATTCCTTTTGTATCTCTTCAGCTGACTTAATCTCTCCATATCTTGCTGTTAAATAGCTAAAAAGCTCGTGTAGATCATGACCAACAGAATCTCCTTTTATATGATATTCATCATAATTTGGATAATTTTCTTTAATACTATCTATTTCATCTTGTAATGCATATTCATAACTTGTAAATTCATTATTAATATCCATTAAAACTTCTTCTTTTGATAGATAGCTTGTAGCTATAACATTACTTGTTAATCCTGAAGTAAGACTGCCAACATTGCTAATTCCTTGAAATAGCATAAAAAAAAGTCCTAAAATACAAAGGGCAATTAAAATTTGCTTATATCCTTTGTTTTTTAAAACTTCCAATGTTTTCTTTCCAATATTAGCGAAAGATTTCTTTATTCTATTTACTAAACCTTCCCCGTGTTTCTTCCTAAAATCTCTCTGAAACTTCTTTTTCATAAAAAATCGATTCAATTTATTAGAGTTTTGATAAGCTTTAGTCTTCTTCAATTCTTCAAAATTTCTTTGAAAGAGAAGTTTACTTTCTTTCTTATAAATTTTTCCTTCTAAAGATTTTATTTTTCTTTGAGTTTTTGAAGGTTTTTTTCTTCTAAAATGGCTAATTTCTCTACCTATAACTTCGGTAGTTCTACTAAGCTTATAAGCAGCGTTAACGCCTGCATTATCATCTTTCCCACTATATAGATAGTTTGCCGTCATAGCACTCGCAAAAGTAATAGGTTTTTCTAAACCCGCTTTTTTTGACTTTTTCTTATCCTTAATTAACTCTTTTTCCTTTTTATTCTTTTTCTCATATAGTTTTGATACTTTATCTTCCTTTTTATAAAACTTATCTTTTTCACTCTTGTTATCTTTTTTAGAATGAAATTTAGTTTTATTTTTTTGTCTACCTTATTTTCTTCAGATAATTTTTTGGAATCCTGTACTTCTTTTTTTGTCCTGGTGTATTCTTCCTTTGGATCAAAATTACTTTTCTTTATAGTATTATCAAAATCGTCTTTTATTTGTCTTTTCTTTCCCTTGTTTTTATTAGAAATTCCACTATGATTTAAATCAAGTTCATCTACTTCAAGATTCTCATTTTTTATTACGCTTTTTTCCTGTTTGAAGACTTCTTTTTTCGTGCCTATTTTTTCTTGATTCTTTTTATTTATATTATATTTGTCTTTATTTTTTTCAGATTCACTTTTGAATCCTTCAGATAGGCTATCCTGTCTAAATTTCCCACTAGAAACCTTACCCATTAGCATATCTTTTTCTTCTAAATTTCTAACTTTGCCTTTGAAATATTTGCTATTTTGTTTTTTATTAGTATTCAGGTCTTGAATTATTTTTTTATCTTCTTCATTTGCCTTATATGATAGGTCTTTTCTTTTAAACTTCCCATTTAAAGATTTTAATTCTGCTTTTTCTCCTTTGTCCTTAAACTGACTTTGAGATTGGTAAAGTTTTTTTAATGTGTTTTTTTGAAAACTTTCTTTCCTATTCTTACCAAGAATAGAAAAATCATCCCAATTGTTTCTTTGCACATCAGAAGATGGTAAATACTTATAGTCATCTCTTGTGTCCCTATATGATACATTGCTATCACTAAAGTTCATGTCATAGCGATCTATGACACCATCATTATCTGAGTCCTGCGATAAGGGATCATATGTTGAACTTACCTCTATATTAAAATCCTTATCTTCTTCTTTTCTAAATCTCCTTATTTTTTTCTCTTGCACACCATTAAAACTTTCACTCTCAACGTTTTTCTTCCATTTTAAATTACTATTCCCCTTGTAATTTTTTTGGGGAGAAGTGCTACTTTTTAAATTAGAGCTAGTTGAATTTGGTCTATCATTAAAATCTTCTTTAAAGTTACTTAGCCTGTATTCTGTTTCTTGCCCGTAATATTCACCATATCTACTTTCCTCATTTTCTTCCATTTTTCTATGCTGCTGTTGCGAATATTCTGGCTGATATTCATTATGATAGATAGTTTCTGAAAATTTTCCTCATGGTTTTTTCTTTGTCTTCTTCCTCTATTTGACTTATCTTTTTCGTTGAATAAATCCTGACTATTTTCTTGCAAATGAGATGAATAATACTTAGAGTTTTCATCATTATTGTCTATGTTATTCCTGCTTTTTACTTTATTAATTTCTTTTTTTGAAAAATCTGATGTTCTCTCTGTACTACTGAATTTTCATTGCTTTCTTCTTTCTTTTCTGATATAAGTTTGGTCTTTGGTACATCTCTCGGTTTACTTTCCCTTTCTTTTTCATATATACCTCCTATTTCATATTTTTCTCTATCCTTTCTTTAGCTATTTGACAGTAGTCTTTGTTTATGTCAATTCCAATATATTCTCTGTCCATCCTAATAGCTACCATTCCAACAGTTCCTGAACCCATAAAAGGATCAAGAATTAAGCCTTTTTTAGGACATCCTGCTTTTATACAAAGTTCTACCAGTTTTGGTGGAAATACCGCATAGTGTTTTCCTTTAAACGCACTGGTGTTAATAGTCCAAATATCTCTATTGTTTCTAAACTTAGGGACATTATCTCCTATATATTCTCCATACTCTCTTGCTTCATTTATGCTCTGTCTTTTAGCTCCTGTGCCTTCTTGTAAATACTTATTATTATTTCCCCTTGCCCTCATATATCTTTTTTTGCTTATTTCTTTTATTGGTTCTTTCATAGCGTCAAAGTTATAGAAATACTTTCTTGCTTTTGATAGTAGGAAGATATGTTCATAGGACCTTGATGGTCTATCTCTACAAGACTCAGGCATGGCATTTTCCTTATGCCAAATAATATCGCTTCTTAGATACCAACCATCCTCTCTTAATTTTAAAGCTAGTTGCCAAGGTATCCCCATTAAATCTTTTGCCTTGTAGCCACTGAGTTTTTCTGTAATAGACTCTTTTTGACCACTTCTTCCTTCTATGTTTTAGGATCTTTATATTCTTTTTTGCTTCTTGTACCTGCATAAGAATCTCCAATAACTACCCAAAGTGTTCCTTCTTTTTTTAATACTCTTTTTACTTCTCTAAAGACTTTAATTAATTTATTTAAATATTCCTCCGGACTTTCTTCTCTTCCAATTTGTCCTTCTGCTTTATAATCTCTAAGTCCATAATATGGAGGAGATGTAATACAGCAATCAAATGTTTTATCTGGAAATTCCTTTAGAGCAGAAATTGCATCTAAATTAATAATATAGTTAGTTTTTAACTTCTCTCTGTCTATCAATTTCTATCCCTTCCTTTAATTCTTCTGGTTTAGTTGTCATTAACTTATACAATTTTGTATCTTTAGGGAATCTATCTACAAAAGGTACTATTGTGTTTCCGTAGAATAGTAATCCCTCTCCCTCATTGGAATTTGTTACGTAGGATAACTGATAAAGAGATATATTTAACTTGTTCGCTAAAATTTCCCTATCACCACTAGCTTGATTAAGCATTAAGATAAAATCTGTGTTATCAAATATATTTTCTATTTCAGGACTGGCTAAAAGGTCCTTTACATTTTGTGTTAATCCTGTTGGAATCCCACCCCATTTTCTAAATCTTTTCCAGATTTCTATGGAATATGAGGCTGTTTGTTCTTCTCTTAAAAGCAAATGGAATTCGTCACAGTAATATCTGGTTTCCTTCTTATTCCTATTAATAGTTACTCTGTTCCATACTTGATCTTGAACAATTAACATACCTATTTTTCTAAGTTGCTTTCCTAATTCCTTAATGTCATAGCAAAGAATTCTATTGCCTGTATCTACATTAGTCCTATGGTTAAATACATTAAGACTACCTTTGACATAAATTTCCATTTCTACTGCTAATTTTTTCCCTACCTTTTCTTCTTGTTTTAAAAGTAAATTATATAAATCTTCTAAAATTGGCATATTTTCAGGAATAGGATTGTCGAAGTAATTCTTATATAATATTGGAAGGCATCTATCAATTACTGAAGTTTCTTCTGCACTTAACCCTTCCTTTCCTACTACAAGTTCAAACAGTGAAAGAATAAAGTCAGACTTTAAAGATAAGGGATTGTCTTCATCGGCATAGTCTACATTTATATCCAACGGGTTTATATAATCCTTACTTGTTGGCGATATTTTTATAACTTCTCCGCCTAGTGCCTTAGTTAAATTTCCATACTCCCCTTCCGGATCACATATAATGATGTCATCTTGTGTGATTAAAAAAGCATTGGTAATTTCTCTTTTAGCCGAAAAAGATTTACCACTACCAGGCGTTCCAAGTATTAAACCGTTTGGATTCTTTAAAAGCTTTCTATCTGTCATAATAATGTTACGACTTAAAGCATTTAATCCGTAGTATAAGCTCTCTCCTTCTAAGCACAGCTCTTCTGTTGTAAAAGGAATAAAGACTGCTGTAGAGCTAGTTGTAAGTCCTCTTTTTATTTCGATTTCATTTTTTCCAAGTGGCAGGGAGGAAATTAGTCCTTGTTCCTGTCTATAGTTAAGATTTTTCAATACACAATTATGTCTACCTGCTATTGAATTTAGTTGAAAAATTATATTACTCAATTTCTTTCTACTTTTTTCCATATTTGTAAACAAAATAGTTATGACAAACATTCTCTCATTATGATTTTGAAGTTCTACTAACAGTTTCTTAGCATCATTACCATAGGTAATTAAATCGCTTGGAAGAATATCAATATCATATCCTGATCTTATAGCCTTCTTATTTTCTTCAATTTTCATTTTATCCAAGTCCGTTATTTTTCTTTTAATCATCTTTATAGCTTCTGTTTGATCAATGGAATTTATATGAAATGTTACAATCATATTTTCTTCAACCCCTAAAAATTCTGATAATAATCTATCTGATAATTCAGGTGCTAGAATTTGCAGAAAGTTTACTTCTCCAAAGTATTCTCCAATTTTAAATTGATTGTGAGATGAAAAGTTAAATGATGCTGGTACTATATAATCCTTAGTAGATAGTCCACTATATTTTAGGTCTTCAAAGGAAAAAACAAAATTCTTATTCGGATTTAAGATATCGTGAATAACCTTTAACCTTTCATATCCACTTAATACATAAGCTTTTACTCCCATCTGCTTAAAGTTATTTAATATATCCATTTCCATTCTTTCAAGTCTTGTAGTTGCCTCTTTTAAATCTTGTGCTTGTAAGCTAAAGGTGATATACATATATTTAGTAAGTCCATTATTTCCTTTTTGACTCTGATTTTTTAGCATTTCCCTGTACTCTTTTCGTATTTCATTATATGAATCGTTTCTATCCGGAACATTGATGTTTTTTTCTACTTCTTCATTTTTTCCTATGCGATTAATATATGAAAGTTCTATATCAACACTTGGATCAAAATAGTTTAAAAAACTTGAAAATTCATTAAATATACTTTCCTTATCTTCTTCTGTTGAAAGCTGGTAGTTAATATCTAAAAAACGTATCATTTTATTAAATTTGTTCTTCTCAACTTGGCAAATCCCATTTCTCAACATTCTTAAATAAGGAATTGTTTCCTGAACGCTCTTTTTCTTCTTCCCACCAAAAAAGGAAAGCTTCTTTTTGGGCTTTCCTTTTTCTTTAGAAATATTTGCTTTTTTCATCTTTTTTTGACTTATACTAATGCTTTTTAAATCTTCTTTTTGTTTTTTTAAATTCCTTTTTTCTTGATTTAATTTTTTCTGTTGTTTTTTCTGTATTTGATTCATTTACTCCTTTCCTTTCTTTGTTTCTTTATATCATAAATACATTCTGTCTTGTATATCCTTATACTTGTCTGTCTTTTCTTATCTATAATATACTTTAAATATTTTTCAAAATAGATCCCGTCCTTTTCATAAAGAGTTGCAAATATTATAGGAAAAGACACACCTATCATAATTAACATAGATAGGTCATTAGGCAGCACTTTTTTTACCATTAAATATACTGGAAAGCCTATTAGACCTGCAATTGTAAAGCCAATTAATTGTCTTTTTGTTAGATTTAGAGCTACCTTTGTTTTTACTTTTGTTAAGTCCTTTGGGACATTTACATAAGCCATTATTCTAAACCCTCTAAGTAAAAGCCATATATATCTTCTCTGTTCAAATCTTCTAATGATTTTCCCATATTCACTGCTATTTCTAAGACTTTTTCATTCGTTTCTTCTCTATTATCTAAAACTTCCAATGTTTTTCTTATAATCATTCTATTTTGTATTTCTCTTGTAATATATCCCCCTATTAAAATTATTGGGAGTCCTATTGTTCCAAGTGTTTTTAAATTAATTTTTTTGTCCTTTTTTCTTCTAATTTTCATCATCTTCTCCTTTTTTATTAATGAG
Organism: Peptoniphilus harei; assembly: GCF_900454685.1. Lineage (GTDB taxonomy): Bacteria > Bacillota > Clostridia > Tissierellales > Peptoniphilaceae > Peptoniphilus_A > Peptoniphilus_A harei. The sequence continues at coordinate 9,076 of NZ_UATM01000032.1, forward strand.
CATTTAAAATTGATTTTGCAATACTTCCTGATTTCATCATAGTTATACCAAGTATTAAGGTGTATCCTAGTAATTCAAAAATACTTTTGTGTATGTCTGATATATTTAAAGTCTTAACAAGTACGGCATAAATTCCTACGCATATAAGTAAGAATAAACCTTGCAAGCCAAGTGCGAAGAGCCCTCTTATATAGTTTGTTCCAATACTTCCCCATTCTTTATTACCCATTGTGGCAAAAGGTATGGCGCAAACTGAAGTATAAATATATATTTCTATCATCCTGCCGTATAGAATAACTGTAATGAGTATTGATATCCCTTGAATTATCATCTTTACAATTGCTGTCTCTAGTACTATAGTCATTAATTTTCCTATTGACTCTCCTTTTAGGCTATCTACCATATTAGCTATATCACCTGGAGAAACTTTTGCACTAGCATTTGCCACACCTGCTGCCTTTCCTATTAAATTCTGTGCCACATCAAAGACCGCCATTGAAAACTCAAAAGCATGAGATACAAGCCATACAGCAATCCACATCTTGATGATGTACTTAAAAAATTCAAAGGTATCCGTATCATGCATATTATTTTTGTTCATTACCATTTGAATTAATTCAATACATAGTACAGCCGTTATGATAAGACCTGCTATGGGAAGTATAACATTTTCTGAAATGGATTTTATGAAGTGAAAAACCTCCGAGTTCCATCCACTCGGAGTCTTTCCTACCTCATTTGCTATCGTTGATACTTTGTCATTTATATCAAGGAGCATTCCGCTTAAATTTTCCTTGATCATATCAATAAGTATCTCCGAAAAAAACTCTTTGATCTTATCTACTATATTAAACATTTTATTTTAACACGTTTGCTAATAGCGGTATTAGTTTTAAACCTATGAGTACAATTCCCCCTCCAGCCATAAGCTGCTTAATGCCTTGAGATTTAGCACCAGATAGTGATAGGTAATCCTTTGATGTTATCTCCGGATTTTCCCCCACTTCACACCGTGCATGCGACTTTCACCGCACACGGCGTTCCATCACAAGAAAGATTTTCACGTTTTAACTAAGACTTACACACTTCGTAACAAATTATTTTTTTTCTAAATTAGTGGCAATCCTGCCATTTTTCTAAGCTTATTACATTTCTCGATCTGCTTGACCGTTAAGCCAAGCTCTTTTATATATTTTTGGATTGTATCTTCTTTTGTTGCATGGATAAGTATATGAACTGCTTCTGTAACAAGAATTAAGTTGCTATAACTGTCTGTACCGCCTTGTTCAAGCGGTATCTTGTGATGGCAATGTATATCGTTTGGTGTAAGTTTTACACCTGTTACCCCACATCTTCCATATTGAGCTGCAAAGAGCGAGATTCTGTTGTCTGCAAACTCTATACTCTTATCAAGTACAGGATGTCTCATCAACCAAACAAGTGTATCTACATCAATTTGCAGATTTTTATGAATAAAAGCTCTGCCCTTTACAGTGTATTTATTTACAACCTTTTTCTTGTGTTTTGCGTCCTTTGTCCTAATATATCCAACTGGAATTAGCGGATGTCCATTAAGGAAGCGAAGCTGTTTACTTTTTCCATATTTTTCTTTGATAAATCCTTTGTTTAGCGTTCCACTGGTTTTAATATCAAGTCTGTTGTTCATCTGCTTTTTAATGTGAAAGGCTATTTTAGCAAAGTCCAAACTTACATTTGTTGCTATTTGGTAGTAATTATGCAAGCCTGAAACAGTGGCATTATACTTGGCTATTGCTTTGTACTGTTCCTTTTTGTTTGCAGGTCTTTTTATATCCGCAACACATTTAGAAATATCTTCTTTTGCATTTTTCAGTGCCTTATCACTTATATGCGACTGTACAACAAACTTTTTGCCTTTTGGTTTAACCTTCAGCTTGAAACCTAAGAACTCCGAATACTTTTGTTTTAGATTTGTTATTTTAGATTTTTCTTCACTTACATTTAGTTTTAATCTGTCTTGCAACCATTTTGTAACTGCCTGATAGGTTCTTTTTGCATCGTAGTAATTACGGCAAAATATCTTAAAATCATCAGCATACCTTACAATGTATATTTCTTTTAGGTTGCTTGTTCTTAAAGCTCTGTAGGTATGGCTTTTTATCTCTGTTCCTTGACTGTTCGTTCTCTGTTTATATGGATAATGCGTGGGCATTGTCAGCCATTGAGAAGAAACCCACCAATCTAATTCGTTCAAGACTACATTAGATAGTAGCGGTGATAATATACCGCCTTGTGGTGTTCCCTTTGTTGGTGTAATTACCTTTTTATCGGGCATAACTATGTCTGCTTTCAGCATTTCCTTAATGATACAAAGTAGCTTTTTGTCTTGGATACCCAAATTCCAAAGTTGCCTTATGAGCTTTGCATGATATACATTGTCGAAAAATCCTTGTATATCAATATCAACTACATAGTGTAAGTGCTGTATCTGCATTAGTCTCGCACATTCTGCAATAGCGTGTTCCGTACTCCTGTTAGGTCGAAACCCATAGGAGCTGTCATGAAACTTGGCTTCACATATCGGCTCTAATATTTGCAAGATACAGTGTTGTACAATTCTATCTACAATAGTTGGTATTCCTAAAGGTCTAATTTTCCCATTAGGCTTTCGCATTTCCACTCTCTTTACAGGGCGTGGTTTATACCAATGAAACTGTTTTTGTATGAGAGAAATGTATTCTTCTTCATTTAGCCTTGATAGATGTTTTATTGTTCTGCCATCTACTCCGGCTGTATGACTTCCTTTGTTCCCTTTGATACTGCGATAGGCAAGTTTTATATTTTCTCTTGAAGTTATCAACTCCATTAAATTTGAAAATACTTTATTCTTACTGCTATCTTCATATAAATCATCAAGGACTTTTTGCAAGTCATAGTATTCCGTATAACGGATTTTGCTTTGTTTCAGTGTTTGTTTCGAAGTGGACACAGTCACCATCTCCTTTCGGATTTGATTTTCTTTGTCATACTCGAAGCTGTGTTTGTCTTAATTTCAGTTCTTGTACTTTCCTGTGACTGGTGGCTATCCCTCCACGAACTTATTATTTTCGCTTCATAGGTACTGTGCCACCACTTTCACCGAGATAAAGAATGGTTATATGCTGTTTTTTACAGTCATTTTCCCATTCAACACTTCATTAGCATTAGACTGCTTCCATGCTCTTGGCTTACCACGTTCCGACAATCTTATCTTTGAATACGTTTAGGTTCTTCCTCTAAGCCTGTGTTTAGTTTTCACCATATCGCCTGTAACGATATATGGATTTTCATAACAACCATTCTTACTCATCCACAAACACCCCATCTTTGATGGGAATTGCCGTTAGGCAAATTCAAACGTTTAGACCCTTACATTCGAAAGTACGTCAGTGCTTTGGTATACACATTCTCACCATGCGTATTCGACACCCGACATATAGGTAGCACCGTCCACCTCTGAACAGCTTTCGTGTCTGATGTTAATATCAGTCTTACGGCTACTCTCTGCCGACTTCACCGAGCTTTTGACAATGAAATAGTCTAATATTCATTGCCAATCGGAGTATCAGTGTAGGCATTTCAGGGCGTTACCCCGTCATTCTACCTATCAGATTGCCAGTTCTCCTAAGTTTTGAACTTTCAGTCCTTCGACTTAGTGCATAAGCTTTTCACTTATGAACGTGTCGCACGGTTGTCATTCCCATAACCTTCCATCAGGTTGATAACACCCCATGCTCCAAGCCCTGCACCAATTGCTGTAACTAATATTTTTAATACATTTACTGCTTGTGTAAAAAATTCCATTTATATTTCCTCCTCTTTTTCTTCTTTTTTAATTTTATTTATGTGCTTTACGATAAAATTTTTAAATGTCTTGTCTTCTTTTTTTGTTTCCTTAAAATATCCAAAAATATGGATGTATTCTCCACTTTTAAATTCCTTCACACTTTTTGCCTTTTCTCCGTAGAGATTACAGTAGATATATTCTTTTTTAACCTTTCCTTCTTCTTTGTTCTTTCTAACTATTGTGAAGTTAGCTACTTCTTTTTCTCCTTCCTTTGTATCTATTGCAGTTGTTTTTATTTCTCCTACTAGATTTCCATTAATATTTAGCATTTCTCTTTCCATTTGTTCTATCTCCTTTATTCCATAAAAAAAGCGATAGTTTTCTCTATCGCTTCTACTTCTAATTAATTAATATTTCATTTTTCTCTGTATCTTATTTTTTCGGCTCATCTCGTATATATTTCATTCTTCCTCCTTTGGGCATAAAAAAACACCGAAATGTTTTTTTCGGTGTAAATTTCTCTATTTAATTTTATGGTTTTAGTAATTCTTTCCAGTTTTCTATAAAGCCAACATGTCTTAGTTCAATATTTTCATATCTTGCTATTAGTTCCGTTAGATCATGATAAAAATTTTTGTAATTTTCTTCTTCAGAAACTATTTTAAGATTAACTAATGTAGCAAATATTGTATTGTTTGAAATATTATTTTTTAAATATTCTTTATATAGCTTTGGTGATTTTGTAAGCTTTGCTCCATATAGCCTGCCATAATGGGCACATATATTTCTTATATAGGCAAAATTTTCTATCCAAGATTCAAAGTAATGGTAGTCTGTATGAAAGACTTTTGCAATTTTACTTTTATCTTCATTTTTCATATTCTTATACATTTTAGATAAAGTTCCAAAACTTGCTACTTCTATCACTGCATAGAGTGGAATTTCTCCACCTTCATAATTGTCTTTAAAGTTTTTTATAAATGGTGAGCGTCTATTTCTTTTAACTTCCCTTGCTAATTCTTCTAGTACCCTTTCTTGTTCCTTTTGTTTCTCAAAATTATTCATATCTTTATATGAAAAGTTCCCATATCTTAAAGAAAAATAGTTTGTGATAACTGCTCTTAAAGAAACTTCAATATGCTCTATTGTTTCAAATATAAGCTGTCTAAGTTCTCTATCAAATTTATATAAACTTACAATATCTTCAAAACTTATTCCTGATATATATCTTCCATCTTTTTTTAATGTGATACTATAAGCTTTAATCAGCCTGTAATAGGATATTCTTCCAAGAATTTTCTTAGCATAAGTTTTATCTTCTACTAAAAGTCCTAAGTCTATTAAGTTTTTTACTTGATTTTCTATACTAATCGGTTCTTGATGAATTTTTTTCATTTTTTCTCCTAAAATCAAATGACCCGACTTGGTCCGCATTGTTAAGAGGCGTGTCGGGTACTGTTGACATTATTATATGCTATAAAATATTTTTTGTCAAGTAATTTCTTTTAATCTTTCCTAAATATCTATCTTACTTCTAATTTTAAATTTATTCATCTAATATTTCAACTACCATACTCTCTTTTAACTTAACCTCATCTTTTCTCTGCAGGTATTTCTCTATGTCAAATATATTTCTCTTATCATAATCTTCCAATAACTTATAATTCTTATGTTTAGTAATATCAAACTTATCAGATAGAAAAGGTCTTACTCCTCTTAGTTGGTATATACACTTACCACCATCCATTACAGTTATTTCATCTTGACTCATAAGTTCCTTACCAGTTTTTTGATAATTTAGTCCAAAACTCTTTTGATTCGATCTTGTTTCTGATGTGTTATATAGGTCTATGGTTTCTTTGCCTAGGCTTTCAGATAATTCTTTTAATGTTGTTCTTTCTTTGCCTCCTAAAAATAATGTAGAATCACAATTGCCAACTATGGTATCTGCATTATCTTTATAGATACTTTTTAGTTGTGATTGTGCTTGTAATATTATACAAGCTGATATTTCTCTACTTCTAATAGTTGCTATCAGCTTTTCAAATTTAGGAATTAAGCCGATATTTGCGAATTCATCAAGTAGGCATCTCACATGAACAGGAAGTCTTCCGCCATATTCATCATCTGCTTTATCACATAATAGATTAAATAATTGTGAGTACATTATTGATACTACAAAGTTAAATGTATCATCTGTATCCGATATTATTACGAATAAAGCTGTTTTCTTTTCTCCAAGTGTATCAAGCTCCAGTTCATCTTCTTTCATTAAGTCCCTAAGTTCCTGAATATCAAATGGAGCAAGCCTTGCTCCACAGGATATAAGGATTGATTTGGCAGTTTTTCCTGCTGCTAGTTTGTATTTCTTATATTGTTTTACTGCGAAATGGTTTGGCTTTTCTTTTTCTAATGCTTCAAACATATAGTCTACTGCATTTTTAAAATTTTCATCTTCTTCTCTTACCTCACTTGCATCTATCATAGCAAGTAGAGTTGTAAAGTTCTGTTCTTCTTTAGGAGCTTCATACCAGATATATCCTATAAGTGCTGTGTAATAGAGTTTTTCAGCTTTTACCCAAAAATCCTCAGTTGATTTTTCTCCTTCTCCCTTAGTATTTGCAATTATTGTTTGTACTAATTTCAAAATATCTTTTTCACTTTTCAAGTATGCAAAGGGATTATATCTCATGGATTTTTTAAAGTTTATTGTGTTTAGTATTTTTATCTCATATCCATTTCTTTCCAACATTTTCCCACATTCTAGGACTAATGTTCCTTTTGGATCGGTTACTACATATGAAGAGTGCATTTGCATGAGATTTGGCTTTACAAAAAACCTTGTTTTACCACTACCAGAACCTCCAATTACCATTACATTTTTATTTCTCGCATATTTTGGATTTTTAGGTCTATTATTCATGGTAAGTCTTTCAGTTTGAGTTAGTAGCACATTGTTTTCAAACTTCTTGTCAATGTATGGCTCAATGTCTTTTTCATTTCCCCATCTTGCCGATCCATATTCTCTGCCCTCTCTAAACTTTTTTGCATTTTTCTTTTTCTGTATAAGGATTAACTTAATAACTACTGATAGAATTAGACTGGGTATCAGGTTTTTTATTTTTAATGATGGAATATATTTTAAAGTATCTATTTGACTAAAAGCTACTAGAATTCTATCTATTATATCTCCTCCTACATAAGAGTTGACATGGCTTGCAAAGATATTTCCTATATAAAAAAATAAGAGGTAAGGAAGATTTTCTAATACAAATTTCTTCTTATCTCTTATCTTAAAAACATTTTTTATATCTTTTATTATTTCATTTAGTATTTTCGAATTAATCACTTCCTCTCCATAAAAAAGAGTAGATTTCTCTACCCATTAGTATCTTATTTATCTTTTTTATATCTTATTACTGGAACTTGTTTTATTTTTTTACCTATCTTTTTTCTTTCCAAGACAAACATCATATTTTCATTTCTTTTAAAATATCCTAAATCTTTATGATAACTTATACCACACTTGCAATGTAATAAACCTATAAACTGTTGTCTCATCTTTGAGTTACATATAGGACATATTTTTTTATTTGTCATTTTGAACCACCATTATACTTATATTTTACTTTCAAAGGTATTTTTTAGTTTCTTTCCTAATGCTTCTGCTCTCATTTTTTATCTATAGATAAGAGAAATTCTTCTACTGGATGATTCCAATCTTCTTTTTCATAGTATTCAACAATAAAGCTATTCATGCCTTCTCATCATATATATTATATATCCAAGTGTTTTTATTATAAACTTTGTTCCTGATGTTTATGTTTAACCTTATCTCTGTCAATAGTATCTTTGACTTTATCCTTGAAGTTATTAAGCCTTTCTATTACAGATTTTCTCTTTCTTGACTTATCTTTAGTAAATTTCTGGACTGTCTTTTTAAAAGCTTGTTCCATTACTTTTATATCTTTTGCTTGAAAAAAGATAATGTTGTTTCCATTTTCTAAATCTTTCTTTATGGAAAACTTCACCCCATATCTTTTTAATTCTTTTTTCAATGCTTTTAAGTCTATGTCATTTAATTCTAAGGTTTCTACTTTACCTTTTTTTACAAGGTCTTTTACTTTTACTTTTTTAAATTTTTCTAAGGGTCTTGACTGTTCTGTCTGCGCTTTATGTTTATTTATTTCTAATATTTTCTTCATCAAATTTATAACTTGCTTGGCTGTTACTATACTTGCTTTTTTTACTATGGCTATTGTTCTGCTATTTATATCATCATTTTGCATTCACTCACCTACTTTCATTCTTTTTTTAATATTTCATAGGCTAATTTTGATTTCTCCTTCATTTTTTCTATTCTTCTATTTTCTCCTGTAAATATAATGGGACTGCATATTTCAAGTATCCTTGAGTAAATTCTTTTATCTTTTATAGTTTCAGGATTAGTTAAAGCTGATATATTTAAGTTTGTTGTTATAATCAATGGTTTCCCACTTCTATATCTACTATCTATTATGTTAAAGATATGCTCAGCTGCAAAATCTGTATCTCTTTCCATTCCAAAATCATCAATAATTAATAGTTTCTTCTGATTTAGGTTATCTATATACTTACTTTATCAATCTCAAGTTAGTCATATCATTTAAAATTACTGAAAAATTTGTCATTTTGACTGATATTTCTTTTTCTAGTAAAGCATTTGCTATAGCACTTGCAAGATATGTTTTTCCACATCCCACATTCCCTGTGAGAATTAATCCTATATTATTTTCATATATTTCATCAAATTTTTCCACATAGTTTTTTGCTACTTTTTCATGCTCACTATCTTTGTCCATATTTTTAAAATTCCAATTTAATAGGATGGGATCAGAAAAACACTCTTTTTTTAAGTGTTCAATTTTCAAAAGCCTTTTATTTTCTTTTCTTTTTTCTTCCTCTAATTTTTGTCTTTCTTTTTTACATTGACATAAAATACCAACTTTTTTTATTTCTCCAAAGAAGTCTATTTCTTTTTCAATTGGTGTTTTACATTTTGCACAATATTTTAATCCTGTTTCTTGATCTATATAACTCCTATTTTCTTCATCTTTTGATGGACTATTTGTTTCTGCATTTTTTATTTTCTGTTCTAGGATTTCTTTTATTAATTCCATATGCTCCTCTCCTATCAAGTATTTAAAATTTCTCTCCATATATTCTCATCGTTACTATAGTCATAGTTTTCTCTTTTCTGATTTTCTCTCTTTATGACTTCTATGTTTCTAATATTTTCATCTGCATTGTATAAGAGAGTCAGTAGATAAGCATTAATGTTTCTAATATCCTTTGGAGCATTTTCTCTTAGGTATTTCAAAACATAGTCTATGTGTTTATAGTTAAGACTTAGAAATCTTTCTTTAAAATTTTCATTGGATATATGCCTCCCTCCTATTTTAATGTTTGTAAAGCTAGTTAAGGCTTTTACAAGTACATTTATCATCACATCTACTTGCTTCTTTTCTTCTATTCTTGCTTTTTCAAAGGTTTCATAAGATATATTCTTTTTTATAGTTTCTTTTAATTCTTCCTCCTCCAAAGTTTTTTTTGATTTTTCTCCTAGCTTTTCTAAGGGGGATATGGGGGTGGTATTATTAAAATCAGTATTATTAGTTTCAGTATTATTAATATTAGTATTATTAGAGTCCTCTTTTGAAACTTCTTGAGATTTATTTTCTAAACTTCCTGAAGTTTGTTTTTTAAACTTCTTGAGGTTTGCTTTTGAAACTTCTGTAGTTTTATTATTTTCTGTGTAAATAAAGTTCTTTACATAGAGTAAATTTGGCTTTCCAAGTCCTAACCTCTTTTTTTCTAATAATCCTATCTCTTCAATTTCTTTCATTACTTTGACCGATTTATTTCTCCCCCAATTTAATACTTCCATAATTTCTTCTATGGTATAGATGATGTATACCTTGTTTTCTTCATCTAACCATTTATTCTTAATTGACAAGCTCATTCTATCGAGTAGAATTCCATAAAGAATTTTTGCTTCTACGGATAGTTTTTTAAAATTTAAGTCGGTAAATAAAGTTTTGGGAATCCTAAAAAATGAATATTGTTCTGCTTCATTGCCATAATAGTATTCAAATTTAACTATTTCTTTCATCATAACCCCCTTTCTTTTCATATAAAAAGAGATAGCTTTGATTTTGCTATCTCTTTTTCATCGTTTTAATCTATTTATTTTTATATTTAAATTGCTTTTATTCTTTCATTCACCTCTTCTATCACTTCTATAATAAAATATCCTAGCACTGGCAAACCATAAGGACTAAAAAGATATGCTAGTATAATTGCCTCTATAGCGATTGCTTTTTCTCCATTATAAACAGATCCTAAAAATCCCATAATAGCGATAAATGAAATCAGTTTGAAAAATATTGTGCTGATTCCTAATACAAACGTTAAAAATAGAGTGATGATACTTAACGCTATACTAATAGGAAACAATATGATTTTGAAAAAAACTCTAAATATTATCATATTCTCTTCAATCCTTATTACTTATGTTTTCTTTTCTTTTTTGTTAATTTAATAAAAAAGATGACAGACTTAATCCTAAATCATCTTGTTTAAAAGTTTTGTGGAAGCCTTTAAACTTTGATTTTAATGGATTTATTGTATCTGTCATCATTATATCACTGTCCCCTGCACCGTTCTCCCCAATTAGTCCAAGGACTGCACCTTCAGGAATTTCTAAATTTTCTATATCAAGGTCAAAGTCCTTAAATTCTTTTCTCAAATTATTTATTTCTATTGTTTTCATAAGTCACCCACTTCATCTAATGTCTTTAAAATTTCTTGCAATTCGTCTATACCAATTCCTGCAGCCTTGGCAACAGTCATTGCGTCAGTTAAATATTTTTCTATCTCTGCAAGAGCATTCTCTCTTACAACTTCTTCATTTAATTTTTTTACAAAGGAACCCTTGCCTGGCATGGAATAAATATATCCCTCTTGCTCCAAGTCATTGTAGGCACGCTTTGTTGTAATGACAGAGACCTTTAGGTCGCTTGCAAGAGTCCTCATACCAGGAAGCCCTTCGTCAGCTTTTAAGTCTCCAGCAACTATCTGAGCCTTGATTTGATTTTTTATCTGCTCATAAATTGGAAGGCCAGAGTCATTTGAAATAATAATTTTCATATCACATCACCTTTAAGTGTATATACTTTATATTTTTGCTTTTACACAATACTTGTATTAAATACTGTAATAACTTTTAAAAGCACAAAACAATTAAGATTCTTTTATTTTCTCATATACAGATTTTTCCCAAAGATTTTCATCTTTAACGTATTTTGAAAAAATAAAAATTCCAAAAAATATTATTGAACCTACTATTGAAAATAAAGTTCCTTTTAAATCATAGTGTTGTCCAGAAAATATATCCTTAGAAAAATCTGTAACCAATAGTAGGGCTAGATTGTTGTTTAAATAGTGAATCATAACTGGAGCCCAAATTGATTTTGTCCTATTATATGCATAAGTTAAAAATATCCCTAAAAATGTACAAAATACAAGTTGTACAAGTATGGAATAAATTTGCGATGTCAAAACTCCATCTGAATAATAAAATAAATTAAGGGGCAAGTGCCAAATTCCCCAAATAAAACCTGTCATTAAAATAGATTTTTTTACACCATAAATTTCTTTTAGCCTTGGTGCTAGGTATGCCCTCCAACCATATTCTTCTCCAATGAATGGCATAATATTTAAAAAAGAGAAAAGAATAATAGATATAAAAACTTTTAAACTATGAAGATTAAAGATTTCTACAAATTCCCTTGTTTCTCCTTCTAAAATGCAAGCAATAAATAATCTTAAAAAATATATAAAAATAAAAATTAAACACATGAGAATTGTCATCTTTTTATTTGGATTGTTTAGAGATAATTTATTTTTAAGGTCCTTGTCCATAGTTGAAATGGCTATGATCATTGCAATAGCAGAAATTAAAATAACAAATTCAGACAATCCACTAAAGTCTGGATTGAAAATATTTATTATTGAAAGTACAAATAAGATAAGACTTATCACTAGGTATATTCTAATGGCAGCAATTTTTAAAATGCTTTTGTCTTCTTTGTATAACAAGGCTACTACAGCTAAAAATGGAATGAACATTTGAAATAAGGGATAAATACTTGTGCTTATCTCGTGTAATTTGCAGTAATAAATGGCAAATCCCATTAAGTAGGGAATTATAAATGATATGCCAATAAAAATTTTTAAATCTTTTTTCATAATCTCTTCAACTCCTTAATTTAAGTTTAGGTGTATATACTTTATATTTACACTATAAGCCCAGTAAATATTTTTGTCAAGATTTTTATAAAATTTTCCACTAAAAAAAGACTAAACTCAATTAGTCTTTTCTTCTAAATTTATGATTTTTATTCATCGCTTCTTAATTATTATTTACAAAAAATAAATCAAAGCCATGTAAATTCCTGTTCCAAGAAAGATTGAGACCAAGAAGTTTTTCAAAAACTTAAAGGACAAAATCATCCCTGCGAAGGCTAGTCCCAGTGGTAAGACTTCACTTGAATTTGTAAAGTCCACTCCCCTTATGCAAAAAATTAGTAAGAGTCCCATTAGTGAATAGGGCAACTTTTCCCCAAGATAGGCTATGAAGCCTGGGAGTTCTCTGTTCCTAAAAATTATTCTTGGGAGGAATCTTGCAAGGATTGTTATTCCTCCAGCAAGAAAAATATATTTCATTTCAATCATTTCTTTCCCTCCTGTAAGCTAGATAAAGGACAAGCAAGATAATAATCATGGCAGGAAGGATGAAGTTCTCTCCAAAGATTATCAAAGCTAAGATCGAAGCCACAAGCCCAAGAAGGGCTGGGAAGTGATCTTCCACTTGCTTCCACTGGCTCAAAAATATTACAAGGAAGAGGGCTGTCAAGATAAAATCTATTCCTTGGATTTCGAAATTTATAAAGTTGCCAAGGATGCCTCCAAGAATTGTACCGATAAACCAATAGGATTGGAGCAAGATTAAAATTGAAAGATAAAAGTCTTCCTTCTTCATATCACTAGGCACTTCTGTCCCCATTATCATGGAGTAGGCTTCATCGCAAAGGGCATAGTAGGCATAAGTTTTTTTCTTCCCACTCATGTCTTTAAATTTGCCAAGACATGTTAGGGCATAGAAGAAGTGTCTTATGTTCATCATGGCAACTATTAAAATGTAGGACAAGACATCCATGCCTGAATGCATGGCTTCAACGACTACAAATTGAATTGAGCCAGAGAAGATTACAACTGATGTAAGTGGCGGCATCCAAAAATCATATCCAAAGGAAGATGTATATATGCCAAAGCTAAGTCCTATAAATAAAAAGGAAATTAAAATTGGAATTGTTAATGGAAAAACTTTTTTTAAATTTTTTATCATCTCTTCTCCCCCTTAAAGTTAATTAGTAAACATTATAGCATGTTAAAAATTTTTTTATCATGTAAAATGAAATAATAAGCTATCTAATTTTGAGTGCTATAGAAAAACAAAGTGATATTACTTATCTAGATAATATCTAAGGAAGTTTTTTCTAGTAACTTTAAATATGGAGATAATAAAAAGGTTTACTCATATTACATTAGTAGTTGACTGATTTTAAGGTTTATGATAATTTTACGGTGTGAAATATGTAGCTACTATCACAATTACATTTACAATAGTTTTCAATGCATAGGAGAGAAATTATGAAAAAAATAAATTTATGGCTTGAAAAATTTATTTTAAAACACTATAAAAAAATTGATGTAAATGACGATATTTATTTTTACTTATTGTATATCTGCAAGATTACTGTACTATTTTTTATATTAGGAATCCTTTTCTTTATCTTTTACAAATTGTCAAGTTTTGAAAGAATATTTGGTATCTCTCTGTATGATCTTGCTAAAGAATCAATGTCGGGTAGTTTAATTGGTCTTATTATTTCTCTAAGTATTTATTTTTTCAAAAAATAATAATTCCTATAAAATTATATATAATCATAACCACCGGCTGAGCCGGTGGTTTGTTTTGCCCCTATAAGGGGCTGTTACCGGCAGCATTCCATGCTTCGAACCTTCTTTCTCGTGCACCAATTTTCACAGCTGGTGCTAAAGCACCTTATTTTTTGCTTTTGTTTACTTGCTCACCCGTAAACGGGTCAACAAATTCTTTAATACTTATTTGATCTGCCATGTAATCTTCTTTTAATTGATTTTTTATATATTCTTGTATCTTTTTTGCATTCTTTCCTGCTGTGTCTACATAGTATCCTCTGCACCAAAAATGTCTATTTCCATATTTATATTTTAAGTTTGCATGCCTATCAAATATTATTAGACTACTTTTCCCTTTTAAATAGCCCATTGTTTGAGATATGCTGTATTTCGGTGGAATTTCTAACAACATATGGATATGATCTGGACAGCATTCTGCTTCTATTATATTTATTCCTTTTCTATCACATAAATCCCTTAATATTTTTCCTATATCTTGTTTTAATCTTCCATATATTACTTGCCTTCTGTATTTTGGAGCAAATACTACGTGATACTTACAATTCCATGATGTATGTGATAAACTATTTTTATCCATTTTAGGATACCTCCCTTTTCTATTTATGCTACTGCCAGTAACATTAATAGTTTATCACGGGAGGTTTTTTGCTTGAAGCTAAAGCTTATTTTCCTACCACCAGCATAGCTGGTGGTTTATTCATGCTAAAGCGTACAAAAAAGTGTCCTTAGACTTTTTACAGTTTAAGGACACTTCTTTTTTATCTTTTAATTTTTATTTATTTTTTCTTGAATCTTACTTTCTTTTGGATTTCTCCTGCAACTAGTGGGATAACTGATGCTCCAAGTACAACTCCTATTTCTTTTGGTCCTAGGTCCATTAGTCCAAAGGCGTCGTTTAATACTGGTACATAAATTACTACTAGCATTAGTATGAAGGAGAATAATGTTGCAAATACTAATTTTTTGTTTGTGAATACTCCAATTTCAAATACAGTCTTGTCAATTGATCTTGATGTGTAAGCTCTTAAAAGTTCACAAATAATTAGGGCTGAGAAGGCCATTGTCCTTGCGTGTCCAAGTCCCTCGCCTGTTCCATACCACTTAAGTCCTACAAAGTAAGCAAGTAGAGTTGCTACTGTGATTGCAATAGATTGGATAGCAACTGTGATTTTTATTTCTGTGTCAAGGATTGGCTCGTCTGGATCACGTGGTTTTTCATTCATTATGTCTGCCTCTCCTCTTTCAACTCCAAGTGCAAGTGCTGGGAAGGAGTCTGTAACAAGGTTAAGCCACAATAATTGAATTGGAATTAGTGGCACTGGAAGGTTTAATAGGATTGAAATTAAAACTATTAAAACTTCTCCAAGGTTACATGAAAGTAAATATGCAACGAACTTCTTGATGTTGGAATAAATAATTCTTCCTTCTTCAACTGCATTTACAATTGTCGCAAAGTTGTCGTCTGTCAAAATTACCTCTGCAGTATTTTTTGCAACGTCAGTACCTGTTATACCCATGGCAATACCAATGTCTGCCTTCTTAATTGCTGGGGCGTCGTTAACACCGTCACCAGTCATGGCAGTGATGTGGCCATTTTGTTTTAGGGCTGTAACGATTTGAACCTTATTTTCTGGAGAAACTCTTGTGAAGACAGATTTTTCTTTTACAATTTCTCTCATTTCTGCTTCAGACATTTCGTTGAGTTCCCTACCCATGATTGCTTCATCATCATGTTCTGCAATCCCAAGGTCCTTTGCAATGGCAAGACCTGTTTCAAGGTAGTCACCTGTAATCATAATTGGTCTTATGCCTGCAGTCCTACATTCTTTTATTGCTGCCTTTGCTTCTGGTCTTGATGGGTCAATCATACCTGTTAGTCCAACAAAAACCATGTCTTTTTCAATATTTTCTGATGTTACTTCACTTGGCATGTCGCTGTGTTTTCTATAAGCGTAGCCTAGACATCTTAGGGCTGATCTTGCGAACTCGCTATTCTTTTCTAAAACTTCTTCTCTTAATTTTTCATCAAGGTCTACTTCTTTTCCATCAATTAAGATTTTGCTACATCTATCAAGAACAACGTCTGGTGCTCCCTTTGTGAAGGATGTGATGTCATCAAAAATCTTGTCGTGGAAAGTTGTCATCATCTTTCTGTCAGAGTCAAAAGGAATTTCTTCAATTCTGTCAATATTACTATAAAGTTCCTTAAGTCCATTTCCTGCTTTTTCTGCAAAAGTAAGAAGGGCACCTTCAGTTGGGTCTCCAATAATTGACGCTTCCTCACCCTTAACTTGTAATTTTGCATCATTAGTTAGGGCCGCAATAGAAGAAAGAATTTTAATATTTTCATCTTCTTCGATAGTAACTTTTGAGTCCTTTCTTGTTACATCACCTTCTGGAGAGTAACCAGTTCCTGAAACATCGTAAACGTGTCCGTCAGTAAATACCTTTACAACAGTCATTTCGTTTTGTGTAAGTGTACCAGTCTTGTCGGAACAAATTACTGTAGTTGTTCCAAGAGTTTCTACTGCCAAAAGTTTTTTTACAATGGCATTTTTTTCTGCCATCTTGCCCATACCAATTGAAAGTACAATTGTTACAATTGCTGGTAGTCCTTCTGGAACTGCTGCTACTGCAAGGGAAATTGCAGTCATAAACATTTCTCTTGGGTCGTGCTTATAAAGTACACCAACTGCAAGAACTACTGCACAAATTACAAGGACTAAAATACCAAGAGTCTTTGAAAGTTTTGCAAGTTTTCTTTGGAGGGGAGTTTGTTCATCTCCAACTGTGGCAATTGAAGTAGCAATCTTTCCAATTTCTGTTTCGTGACCAGTTTCTACAACAAGTCCCATACCCCTACCGTAAGACACAATAGTTGATGAGTAAGCCAAGTTTTCCCTGTCACCAATTTCCATTTTGCCATCATAAATAACACTTGCATCCTTTTCTACTGGAACTGATTCACCAGTAAGGGATGATTCATCAATTTTTAAGTTTGATGACTCAAGAAGTCTTAGGTCTGCTGGGACAATATCTCCAGTTTCAAGGATGATAATATCTCCTGGCACAAGTGTGTTTGAATCAACTTCAACATGGTCTCCATCTCTTATGACCTTGGCCTTTGGTGAAGACATCTTTTGTAGGGCTGCAATTGCTTCCTCTGCTCTACCTTCTTGATAAATTGATAGAAAAGCGTTGACAATTACAATGGCCACAATTATTCCTGCATCGAGGGCCTCACCATTGAAGGCAGATACAAGGGCTGCTGCAATTAAAATGATAATCATTGGGTCAAGGATTTGTTCCTTTAGCTTTTCTCCAAAGGATTTTTTCTTTTCTGCTGCAAGAGCATTGTCCCCATATTTTTCAAGCCTAGTCTTGGCTTCATCTTGACTTAGTCCCTTTTCTTTCGTAGTGGAAAGATTTTTTAGGGCTTCGTCAGGGGACTGGTTATACCAATTTTTTTCCATAATTCCTCCTTTAAATACAAAAAGAGACCGATTGTTACATCGGTCTCACATACTTAATAATAAGCTTTCCAGCCGGGCTATGCCGTAATGACGACTGAAAATTTAAAAGTTACTCCCCTAAGTGAGTAAATTATATCAAATTATTTTGCCTAAAACAATCTATAAATCTTTAATAAATTATTTTTATTTCTTTGGAGTAAGTTTTGTCATTCCTCCCATATAAATTTGTAGAGGTTCTGGAATTCTAACGCTGCCATCTTCTTGAAGTAGATTTTCTAAGAAGGCAATTAACATTCTTGGTGGAGCAACAACAGTGTTGTTTAATGTGTGGGCAAAGTATGTGCCATCCTTGCCACGAAGTTTGATGTTAAGTCTTCTTGCTTGGGCATCGCCAAGATTTGAACATGATCCAACTTCAAAATATTTATTTTGTCTTGGAGAGAAGGCTTCAACGTCAAGAGACTTAACCTTTAAGTCTGCCAAGTCACCAGAACAACATTCAAGAGTTCTAACAGGAATGTCTAGTGAACGGAAGAAATCCACTGTGTTTTGCCATAATTTTACATACCAGTCCTTAGATTCTTCTGGCTTACAAATTACAACCATTTCTTGTTTTTCAAATTGGTGGATCCTGTAAACTCCTCTTTCTTCAATACCATGAGCTCCAACTTCTTTTCTAAAGCAAGGTGAATATGAAGTAAGGGCAAGTGGCATATCTTCTTCTGGATTAATTGTGTTTATATATTTACCAATCATTGAGTGTTCAGAAGTACCAATTAAATAAAGGTCTTCGCCTTCAATCTTATACATCATGTCTTCCATTTCTGCGAAACTCATAACGCCAGTAACTACGTCTGATCTTATCATAAATGGTGGAATGTGGTATTCAAAACCACGATCAATCATAAAGTCTCTTGCATAAGCTAGGATTGCAGAGTGAAGTCTTGCAATATCTCCCTTTAGGTAGTAGAAACCTGCGCCTGATGTGTTTCTTGCAGAGTCAAGGTCAATTCCGTTAAAGCTTTCCATGATGTCAATGTGGTAAGGAACTTCAAAGTCAGGAATTACTGGTTCGCCAAATCTTTCAAGCTCAACATTTTCGCTGTCGTCTTTTCCTATTGGCACTGTTTCGTCCATCATTTGTGGGATAACTTGCATCCTCTTCTTAAGTTCTTCAGCAAGATCTCTTTCAGCAGCTTCAAGATTTGTTATTTCTTCATTTATTTCAGCAACTTTTTTCTTTGCTTCTTCTGCCTTGTCCTTTTCTCCCTTTTGCATAAAGCCACCAATCTCTTTTGAAGTTTGGTTTTTTTCTGCACGAAGGTTGTCGCCCTTAGTCTTTGCTGCTCTAAGGTCTTCGTCAATTTTTCTAACTTCGTCAACTAGTGGAAGCTTGTCATCTTGGAATTTCTTTTTAATGTTCTCTTTGACTGCTTCTGGGTTTTCTCTTACAAATTTAATGTCTAGCATATATCCTCCCTTAAAATAAAAAAAGCCCCTCAATCCCTAAAGGGACGAGAGACCCGCGTTGCCACCCTAATTAACCAAATGGTTCACTTAAAATTACATAGACTATGAGGTGGATTCATCTTAAAAACTTTACAAGTTTCCACCAGCCACCTGCTCTCTTAAAAACTTTTTAAAATTACTATTCTCAATTATCGCCTTTTTTAGTTTTTTTTATTATAACATAAGGAAAAATAAGTTCAAGCTTTTTGTATTTTAAAGTAGTTTTATTAATATGAATTGATGGAATTTTATAAAATATGTATAATAAGGTTGAGGACATACAGATGGTGGTTGCTCTTTACTTTTATGGTAAAGGGGGTGATTGCAATGTCAGATTTTGAAATTTTAAGCATCATGCTAAAATTTATTGGTTTGATTATTGCTGTATTAGCCCTGTTTCTAAATAAGAAATAGCACAAATAAAATACCACCTGTATTGCACTACAAGTGGTATTAAATAAATATCAACTTAGAGCAACCGTCGCTTGTGCCCGAATGGGTATAAACGGTGTCCTCTTTATCTTTATTATAACACAATATTTCTATTTTTAAAGGCTAGCAAGCCTTTTTTTTTTAGTTAATCATTTCCATTTTATTGAATTGATGGAATTCTCTAAAATATGTATAATATAGATGAGGACATACATTGGTGGTTGCCCAATTTAATTATTGGGAGGTGCAACATGAGTGATTATGAATTGATATCCATAGTGATAAAAATCCTAACACTTATCGTTGGCATCCTAACACTTTATAAAAAAGATTAGGAAATAAAAATACCACCTGTATCGACTTAGGTGGTATTTCTTTAATATTAAACCTAAGGGCGACCATCTTTCATGGTGTCCTCTTTATCTATATTATAACATAATATTCCTATTTTTAAAGGCTGCTAAGCCTTTTTTTATTTTTTAAGATACTTTATAAGGGCAAGGATTGCCAAGATTATAAGTACAAAAATTCCTATGTAAATCCCCAAGCCAAGAATTAAAGCAATAAGTGAATTAGAAGTAGTAAAAGCCATAATGATTCCTCCTTTATACTTTTTTATATTATAACAATATAATTAATCTTTTACAAAATTTATTTACGCACATAATTTTTTCTTTTTGTTATAATAGGCAAGAGGTGATGAAATGAGAGAGTTTTTACTTTCACAAGGCGTTTCAGAAGATCTACTTAAGGGAGTAGATGAATTTATAGAAAAACATGATTTAAATAAGGATTTTGAATATAGAATCCCAAATATAAAATATAAATATTACGGCAAAAAAACTTGGGAGAAGGCCATCGCTGCAATCTTATCTGGCGACAACATCCTCCTCTCTGGACCAAAGGCAACGGGCAAAAATGTTTTGGCAGAAAACTTGGCATATCTCTTTAAGAGACCACTTTGGACAGTCTCTTTAAACATTGCATCAGACCCATCAAGTTTAATTGGATCTGATACCTTTAAAAACAACGAAGTTACTCTTAAGAAGGGACCAGTTTATGAAGCTGCAGAGGAAGGTGGTTTTGCAGTCTTTGATGAAATTAATATGGCAAAGAACGAAGCCCTTTCTGTTGTCCACTCCACTCTTGACTACAGAAGAGTTTTAGACATTTCTGGCTACGACAGATTAAATCTTAACGACGCAACAAGATTTATTGCCACAATGAACTACGGCTATATTGGTACTCGTGACCTTAACGAAGCCTTAGTTTCAAGATTTTTGGTGATCGACATTCCAACAATATCAGAAAGTGACTTGGCAAAGTTATTTAAGGAAAACACAAAATTAAACAAGGATGCCATAAAGATTTTCACAAGACTATTCTTAGACCTTCAAGAGAAATCTCTTAACTCAGAAATTTCTTCCAAGGCCATAGACCTTCGTGGACTTATATCAAGTATTGAACTTATGAATCGTGGTCTTGGCATAAGAGAGTCTCTTGACCTGGGTATCGTTGACAAGACCTTTGACTCTTACGAAAAAGAAATTGTCAATGATGTCATTGACACTCTTTTTGTAAAAAATATTGAAAGAGCTGATCTCTTTGAAGGATGAAAATAGGCTAAAAAATATTTTTTGGACCCTTTCAGACTTCTATGACTTTGATATTTTTAAATTTTCACTAAAACCAGAGGACTCCTATGAGGCTGCCCTACTTGGTTATGCTGCTAGGTATTTTGATTTCTATGTACTTGACGACTTCTTCAAGAAGTATGTAAATTCTTTAAACAACAAAAAGGACTTGTGGGAAATTTCAAAATTAGTTTTGGAAAATATTTTTTCAAAAGAAATGATTTTGGAAAGACCTGGGACCCTTGATTTTAAAAAGGACCACGATGAAGAAATCTTAAAAAATTTAAATAGACGAAAAATTATAATGACAACAGAACTTAAAATTGGCTACATCAGAAAAGAAAGAGGCCAGTATCCCAAAGTTCAAAAAGTCTTGGAAGAGATGTTGGGAGAAATTTATAATTTTAAGGAAAGAGACACCTTCAAGTATCTTGACTTCCTAAGATATATTTTCAAAAAATATTTTCACGTAAACAAGGACCTTCCCCATGACACAGAAGAGTCCTATGAAGAATTCAAGAAAGAAGCTAAATCCAATTCTACTTCCAAGAAGAATTCTCCCTATCAGAGAAAAAATTTCAAGGACAATACTTTTCTCGAGAGGTACAACATTGAGTCAGCTGAGTTTACATTTTTTAACGACGATTTCAGAGACATTAACGTCATAGAAGATGCTCCCGTGAATAAGTTTGGAGACAAAAATATTTACAAGGCCCTAGTCAAACGCTATGGGATAGAAAAAATAAAAAGACACACTGCAGATAGGATTGCCCAAGAAATTTCAACAGGCATCCATGAGGAAATTAAATTTTTCTTCCCAGTAGGAGAGTTTGAAAATAAATCTTCATATTATGCTCAGGAGGAAAAGGGAAATTACTCTGACAACTTAAACTTCTATGAGAATAACAAGCTGCAAAATGCTCGTGCCATAAGAGAACTAGCTGGAGTAATAAAAAATTCCCTCTTAAAGGAATCTGAAGATGAAATATTAAAATCAACTTCTGGAAGAATTGTTCCATCAGAAATTTGGAAGACCAGAGAGTTAAATGAAGATAGGATTTTTGAAAAAATTAACAGAAAGGACTCCAATGAGATTTTTGTGGACATCCTCTTGGACTCCTCTGCTTCACAAAATGATAGGAAGGAAATCCTTGCGACGGAAACTTATATTATTGCTGAAGCCTTAACTTCTCTAAATATAAAAACCAGGGTTTTCTCCTACAACAATTTTTACAATTATCTTGTAATAAAAAAATACAGGGACTACAATGACCCGAGAATAAAAAATAAGGACATCTTCAAGTACTCCCCGTCGGGCTCCAATAGAGATGGACTTGCAATAAAATTTATGCGCCACCTTGTTTCTAAAAACAGGGATGCAAGAAGATTTTTAATTGTCTTGACTGACGGCCTTCCCTTTGACGAAATCGACATTGGAATAGTTGGTGCATCAAAGACACCTGGAGAAAATTATAAGGACGAGGAAGCTGTCATGGACACATCAAAGGAAGTTCTCTTGACAAGGCTCAAGGGGATCAACACTTTTGGAGTCTTTACTGGGGAAGAAGCAGAAAGCATGAACATCAAAAAGATTTACGGCAATGACTACGCCTATATAACTGACATAGCTCGCTTCCACAAGGTGGTTGGAATATTTTTAAAAACTTATGCAAATAAAATAGAGTAGGTTCAATGAGAAACCTACTCTATTTTTAATGCCTTTTCTATATTAAAGCCTGCCTTTACTAGGGTTATTGAATAAAATAATTTTAATATCAAATCTCCACTTTTTTGAGAGCTTGGAAGTAATATTGACGCTAATGCAAAGACAAGGACATTTAATACAATTATTAAAACTTTTTTCATTCTTTCACCTGATTATAAAATCGTGATTACTTACTTATTTAAAAAATGCTTACAAGCTTTCTCCATCCTATTTAGACCTTCGACTATGTCATCATAAGAAGATGCATAGGAAAATCTAACAAAGCCTTCTCCTGCACTTCCGAAAACTGTTCCTGGAACTATGGCAACACATTCTTCATCAAGAAGATAATTGCAAAATTCTTCTGAAGAAACTCCTAGGTCCTTAATGTTAATAAAGGCATAAAAGGCACCGTCTGGAGCATTAAGGCTAAGTCCTTCAATAGAATTTACCTTTTCAACAATGTAGTCACGTCTTCTCTTGTATTCCTTAACCATTTCTTGTGAGCCTTCATTTCCTGCCTTAAGTGCAGTGACTCCCCCATGTTGAACAAAGGAAGTTGCACAAGAAGTGTTGTGTTGGTGGATAATATTTAGGACCCTTATAAATTCTTCTGGAGCTGCAACATAAGCAAGACGGAAGCCTGTCATGGAATAAGTTTTTGAAAAACCATTAATTGTAATAGTCCTTTCCTTCATTCCATCAAGGGATGCCATGGAGATATGTTTCTTATTTCCATAGACAATTTTTTCATAAATTTCATCAGAAATTACTAAGATGTCTTTTTTCTTTGCAAAGTCAGCAAGCTTTTCCAAGGTTTCTAATGTGAACATAGATCCAATTGGGTTTGATGGGTTAATAATTACTATGGCCTTAGTTTTTTCTGTTACAAGACCTTCAAGCTCATCAAAATCAATTTGGAAGTCATTTTCTTCTGCAAGGCTGTATCTCACCGGCACTGCTCCCATAATGTGGGCTGTGTTAACATAGTTTGGCCAGCATGGGTTTGGAAGAAGAATTTCATCTCCTTCTTCTAAGATTAGTGAATAAGAATCGTAAATTGATTCAGTTGCACCTGCTGTTATCAAGACTTCCTTTGCAGTATAGTCTAAATTATTTTCATTTCTAAGTTTTTCAGCCACAGCTTCTCTTAGAGGCATAATGCCGTAATTTGATGTATAAAAAACATCTCCATCTTCGATGCTCTTAATAGTTGCATCTTTAATTACCTTTGGAGTGTCAAAGTCTGGTCTGCCTACTTCAAAGTGGTAGATCCTTTTGCCGGCTCTTTCCATCTCAATAGTTTTTTCATTTATCTTTCTAATACCAGATGGTCCCACCTTGTTAAACTTACTACAAATAAAATCTCTCATGATTTCCTCCCTACGAATTGATTATTTCTTCGATTTTGCTTCCTTCTACATTTCCACCTGTGATAATAAGAACAAGCTTGTCCCTGTCATCATATTCTATTTTGCCTTCTAAAATTGCACCAAGTCCAATAGCAGAAGAAGGCTCAACAATTAATTTCTCTTTATTATACAATAAATCTAAAGCTTTTTTAAGATATTTATCTTGGCAAGTAACTACATCGTCAACAAGATCTCTTACAATAGGAAATACATGGTCTCCTGGCTTAACAGAAAGAAGTCCATCAGCAAGAGTTTCTCCCCTCTTAACTTCACTAGGTTGACCTTCTTCAAGTGACAGAGTGTATCTGGCAACATTTTCTGGCTCAACCCCAATGACCTTAGACCATCTTGTAACTCCCTTGGTGTACATGGCAATACCAGAGATTAGTCCGCCACCACCAATGGGAACAATCATCTTCAAGTGGTCCATCTTGTTTAGAATCTCTACTGCAATAGTTCCTTGACCTTCAGAAACATCTAGGTCGTCAAAGGGATGGATGAAAGTCATGCCCTCCTTGTCAGCAATTTCCTTTGCCACTTCAAATCTCTTTTCCACAGTCGTAATTTCAATTTCTGCCCCAAGGTCTCTTATCATTTGCCTCTTTGTCTCAGTAGAAGTATCTGGCAAGACAATCTTCGCTGGAATTCCCAAGATTTTTGCACAAGTTGCAATCCCCTTGCCATGGTTGCCAGAAGAAGCAGTTACAACTCCCTTTTTCAATTCTTCATCAGAAAGTTTTCTAATTTTATTTAAGGCACCCCTTATCTTAAAGGAATTTGTCTTTTGCATATTTTCAAGTTTTGCATAGACAGATGTGCCAAGCATTTCAGATATGTGATTAAGTCTCACCAAGGGAGTTTCATAAATGTAGTCCCTAATTCTTTCTCTAGCTTTTATCGTTTCCTTGTATCCGTTTCTATAATCCATTTTATCTCCTTTATAAATAAACAATTAGTATACTATACCCTTTTTTTGATATTATAATATGCTAAAGTGAATTTGTAAAATTAATTTGGATTTTATAAAAATCAAATAAATTCTTTTCCAATAATACTTATAAAAATAGGATCCTCTTGTTAGAAGATCCCTTTTCTTAAACTAATTTTTTTACAAAATCATTTATATTTTTATTTTTTTCTTCCAAATATTTTTCAAGGTCAGATATAATTTCTGCTCCTCCATTGGGATTCATAAAGTTGTAAGTTCCAATTTCAACTGCGGTGGCTCCTGCCATTAAGAACTCTAAGACGTCCCTATAATTTGAAATTCCTCCCATCCCAATAATTGGAATGTTTACATTTTTTGCAACTTGGTGGAGGATCCTAAGGGCAATTGGTTTTACTGCTGGACCTGACAAACCTGCGTAGGTATTGTCAAAGGGAATCTCTTCTCTATCTAAGTCAATTGCCATGCCGAGAATTGTATTTATAAGAGAAAGTCCTGTTGCACCTTCAGCTTCCACTGCCTTGGCAATGCCAACAATGTCACCAGCATTGGGAGAAAGTTTTACAAAAACTTTTTTGTTTGTCACCTTCATGACTTCTCTTACAACACTTGCTGCTGAGTCCTTGTCCATGCCAAAGGCCATGCCACCTTCCTTGACGTTAGGACAAGAAATATTTAACTCAATGGCTGCAAAGTCGTAGTCATTTAAAATTTCTGCAGACTCAATGTATTCTTCTATGGTATTGCCACCAAGATTTACTAAAACTTCTGTCCCAAGCTTATTCATGTCATGGATTTTTGTCTTAACAAATTCTTCCACTCCTGGGTTCTCAAGTCCAATTGAATTTAAAATTCCTGATGGAGTTTCCCAAATTCTTATGCCATCATTTCCTTTTTTTGGATGTCTTGTGATCCCCTTAGAAGAAATTCCTCCTAGGATCCTTGGGTCATAAAAGTCCTTAAACTCTTCCCCAAATCCATAAGTACCACTTGCCATTATTATTGGATTTTTTAATTTTATCCCTGCTAAATCTATTTTAGTCCTAGAAGTCAATTAAATCACTCCCCTTAAATATTGGTCCTTCCTTGCAAGATCTTCTTCTGCCTCTCTTTGTCTCACAAGAACAAGATAGACAGGCGCCAAGGCCACATCCCATTCTCTTTTCTAGTGAAACATAAGTAATCACGTCATGGTCTTTTGCAAGTTCAACAACTTTTTTCATCATAATTTCTGGTCCACAAGTGTAAATTAAGTCGTGGCTTTCAAAATCAATTATATCTGTTATAAAGCCGCCCTTTTTAATTTTTATGTCACAATCAATATCCTTAAAGGCATTTTCAAGTTCAAGCTCTTCCCTTTCTCCAATATAGAGGGTGATTTTTGAAGAAGGTTTTAGTTTTTGAATCTCTTTAATTAAATAGTGGAAGGGAGCAACTCCAACTCCACCACCTACTAGGGCAACTTCATCTACATTTGCATAGAAGGCATTGCCAAAAGGACCAAATAATTTAATTTCATCGCCTTCCTTTAAGCTTTCAAGGATCTTTGTTCCCTCTCCTCTTTTTTCTATTAAGAAGTCAACTCCATCAGTGACGTCATAAACTGAAATTGGCCTTGAAAGAGTTGGATAAGATTCCCAGGCCCTTAGCATAAAAAATTGTCCTGGATAAACTTTTACGTCTAAATCTGTTCTCAATATGAAGTAGTCCTTACATACATCAATATTTTCTATTATCTTTGCCATATCATTCTCCATATGTGGTTACTGTGTCACAATATTCGCACTTGTATTCCTTCTTATCCCTATCATATAAGAAAAACTTGTGACCGGGTACTTCTCTTTCAGAATTTGTTATGCATCTTGGGTTCTTGCAAGTCAAGACATCTTCAACAAGTTCTGGCATCTCCATGCGGATTTTTTTGACCCTTTCGCCATCTTCTATAAAGTTAACAGTTGTGTGAGGGGCAATAAGTCCCAAGACTGTGAAGTCCAAGTCGTAATCTGTCTCGATTTTTATTAAGTCCTTCTTACCCATGGAAGTTGAGAAAATATTTTGCATAAGTACAACTGGATCTGTCACCTTGTCAAGTTCAAGGGCCTTGTAAAGAACATGGGCCCTGCCTGCTTCTATATGGTCAAGTACAATTCCTTTTTTTATTTTTGAAACATTTATCATTTTCTAGCCTCCAAAAGTCTCATGATCAGTGCCATCCTACCATACATTCCAAACTTTGTTTGCTCAAAGTAAACTGCACGTGGGTCCTTGTCCACCTCAGGTGCAATTTCATTTACCCTTGGTAGAGGATGAAGAATAATCATGTCCTCTTTTGCATTTTTTAACTTTTCTTCATTTAAAATATAGTAGTCCTTTAATCTTTCATACTCATCTGAAGAAACAAATCTCTCCTTTTGAACTCTTGACATGTAAAGGACATCTAGGTCGTCAATTACACTTGCAAGATCCCTAGTCTCCTCGTAGTTTTCCTTATCTATAAAGTTTTTAAAGGGATCTGGCATCTTGAGTTCCTCAGGTGAAATAAAAATAAATTTCACATTTTCATACCTATTAAGGGCTCTCACAAGAGAGTGGATTGTCCTTCCAAATTTTAAGTCTCCACAAAGCCCCACGGTTAAGTCGTCAAAGGATCCTTTGTAGTTTCTAATTGTTATTAGGTCTGCAAGAGTTTGAGTTGGGTGGAAGTGACCACCATCTCCTGCATTTATAATTGGCATAGTCTTCACTACCTTTGATGCCATAAGTGCTGCCCCTTCCTTTGGGTGACGCATGGCACAAATATCGGCGTAGTTTTCTATAACTCTTATTGTATCGAGTAGAGTCTCACCCTTTGTCGATGAGCTTACTCCTGCATCAGAAAATCCTATAACTTGTCCTCCAAGCCTTAGCATTGCAGTCTCAAAGGAAAGTCTTGTCCTGGTAGAAGGCTCAAAAAAAAGACTAGCTAATAACTTATTGTCGCAAACATGAGAATAATCATCTGGCTTTGCAATAATGTCATCAACTAGTCTAAAAATTTCTTCGTATTCTTCAGTTGTAAAATCTAGTGGCTCAATTAAATGTTTCATCCTAACCTCCATCTAATATTTTATCTTATCCATAGTACTTCAAATTTTTATAATTGTAAAGTATAATAGAAAAAATATCTTATACTTACGAAATTAAAATTTAAGGAGCAATTATGATTTATTTAATACTAGGACATTCTGGTTCAGGCAAATCAACTATAAGAAATGCCCTGACTTCACACGGAATAAAAAAAATAATTACTTACACGACGAGATCGCCAAGAGTCTCTGAAGTGGATGGCATGGATTATAACTTTATCGACCAAGAGATTTTTAAGAAGATGGACCAAGACAATTTATTTATTGGGACAACTTGCTATGTGGGAAATTACTATTCAACCCTCAAGGAAGACCTTGAAAAAAATAACAACAAGGACAGTGACTGTGTAATTGTAGTTGATAAGGAAGGGGTCCTTGCAATAAAAAATGATTTTGAAAATGCAAGGTCAATTTATCTCAAGTGCTCAAGGGAAACTTTAAGGGACAGGATGATAAAGAGAAATGACCATGCAAATGATATCGAAAAGAGACTTGATGTCTTAGAAGACCTTGATCCCTATGCAGACTACATCATCGATGCTGACAGGGACATAGACTCTGTCTTTGAAGATGTTATTAGCCTAATCAAAAATATTAAAGAGGGAAAATGATTTTCTTTTCCTTGACAATTTAATTTCTAGTGTTATTATAAATTTATAAGTTAATAAAATTCTTCAGGGCGAGGCGCAATTCCTCACCGGCGGTAAAGTCCGCGAGCGAAAGCTGAATTGGTGCAATTCCAATACCGACAGTATAGTCTGGATGAAAGAAGATAATTTTTTTTGAATTTTAGAGCCCTGCATGGGCTCTTTTTTTATAGGTGATTTAATGTATTTAGAAGATTTTAACGATATCTTTTACATGGAACGTGCCCTTGAAATTGCAAGAGAGGGAACTGGCAAGACAAAGACCAACCCCCTTGTTGGCTGCGTGATTGTAAAAGATGACAAGATAATTGGACAAGGTGCCCACCTAAAGTTTGGTGACAACCATGCAGAAGTAAATGCAATCTTAGATGCCAAATCTCGTGGCGAAGACATAAGAGGTGCAACTTTATATGTAAACCTTGAACCCTGCTCCCATTATGGGAAGACTCCTCCCTGTGCTGAGAGGATTGTAAAGGAAGGGATAAGGAGGGTTGTCATTGGAACAGCCGACCCCTTTGAAAAAGTTTCTGGCAGGGGAATTAAAATTTTAGAAGATGCAGGAATTTCTGTCACAGAAGGTCTTTGCGAGGAAGAATGTTTAAACCTAAATGAGAGATTCTTCACTTACTTAAAAAATAAGAGACCCTTTGTTGTCTTAAAGGCTGGCATGTCCCTTGATGGAAAAATTGCAACAGAGACTGGAGAGTCCCAATGGATAACTTCAGAATTTTCAAGAGCTCATGGTCACGAACTCAGGGGCCAGCTTGATGCAATTATGGTGGGTATTGGAACTATCCTTGCTGATGACCCTACTCTTAACACCCGCCATGGCAAATATAAAAATAATCCCATAAGGATCATCACAGATTCAAGTTTGAGGATTCCTCTTGATGCCAAGGTACTAAGAGATGACTTGGAGTCAATCTGTATCATAGCAACAACAGAAGCTTGCGACAAAGAAAAGCTAGAGAAATTAAAATCTATGAAGAATGTTGAAATCCTAATTTGTAAAGACAAGGACAAGAAGGTTGACCTTAAAGACCTCATGGAAAAATTAAAGGACTACGACATCTCCTCCATCCTACTTGAAGGTGGAAGGACCTTAAATGCAGAGATGCTAAAAAATAAGTTAGTTGATAAATTTTACTTTTTTATTGCTCCAATCCTACTTGGGTCCAAGGGCATACCTGCCATAGGAGATCTTGAAATAGACGAGCTAAAGGATGCAATAAGGATTAAGGACATGAAGTCCGAAAAATTATTTGATGACATACTAGTCACTGGAAGGTGTGATTAAAATTTTCACAGGAATTATAGAAGAAATTGGAAGCCTTAGTGACATTAAAAGAGAAAGTGACCTCTACAGCTTGAAGGTTTCTTGCAGCAAAGTTTTAGAGGGCACAAAGAGAGGCGATTCTATTGCAACAAATGGAGTTTGCCTAACTGTCACAGAACTGGGCCAAGACTTTTACAAGGCAGATGTTATGGTTGAGACAATAAATTCTACAACTTTTAAGAATTTAAAAAGAGGAGAAAAACTAAATCTTGAAAGAGCCTTAAGTCCTTCCAAGAGACTTGACGGCCACATAGTCCAAGGTCACGTGGATGGACTTGGCGAGATAATTTCTATCCTCAACCACGGAAATGAAATTGTCTACAGGATAAAGTTCGACTCCGATAATTTTAAATACATTGCCCCCAAGGGGTCCATTGCCCTTGACGGTATAAGTCTTACTGTCTCAAAGGTTGGAGAAAAATATTTTGAAGTTTCAATTATTCCAACTACTATTAGGGACACCAATCTCATAAATAAAAAAGTTGGAGACATGATTAATATAGAGACTGATATAATTGGCCGCTATGTCTACAATTTTGTAAATACAAAAACAGAAAGCAAAATTACAAAATCATTTTTACTAGAAAATGGTTTTTAAATTGAGAGGAGATAAAATGAAAGTTAATTCTATTGAAGAAGTTGTTGAAGCTCTTAAAAAGGGCGAAATTGTCATAGTAACTGACGAACCAGATAGAGAAAACGAAGGCGACATGATCCAGGCAGCAGAGTTTGCCACTGGAGAAAGTCTAAACACCATGGCTTCCCTTGCCAAGGGCCTAATCTGTATGCCAATGTCAAAGGAATACGCAGAAAAATTAAAATTAAATCAAATGGTGGCAGACAACACTGACAACCACGAAACTGCCTTTACAGTTTCTGTTGACCACGTGGACACGACTACAGGTATTTCCGCTTGGGAAAGAGCCCTAACTGCCAACAAGCTTGCAGAAGATGACGCAAAGCCAGAGGACTTTAGAAGACCTGGCCACATGTTCCCACTTGTGGCAAAGAAAGATGGAATCTTCGTGAGACGTGGTCACACTGAAGCAACTGTTGATCTTTTGAAAATTGCTGGACTCAAGGAAGTGGGACTTTGCTGTGAAATTATGCAAGATGATGGTCACATGATGCGTGGCGAAGACCTATTTAAACTGGCACAAGAGCTTGACATGAAGATAACAACAACTGAAGAGCTCCTTCTTTATAGGAAGAGACATGAAAAAATCGTAGAAAAAGTTGCCGAAGCAAAACTTCCAACAAAGTTTGGAGACTTTAGGGCTCATGCCTACATCGACAGAGTAACTGGAGAACACCACATAGCCCTTGTCAAAGGAGAAATCGGCGACGGAATGGATGTATTAACGAGAGTTCACTCTGAATGTTTAACTGGCGACTGCTTTGGATCATCAAGATGTGACTGCGGCAACCAACTCCACCTTGCCATGAATCAAATCGACAAGGAAGGAAGAGGTATTCTCTTATACATGCGTCAAGAAGGCCGTGGAATTGGACTTGTAAATAAGATCAAGGCCTATGCCCTTCAAGACCAAGGCATGGATACAGTTGAGGCAAACTTGGCTCTAGGTTTCCCAGAAGATGCAAGAGACTATTCAACTGGCGCACAAATCCTTGAAGACCTTGGAGTTAAAGAGTTGAGACTACTCACAAACAATCCAGACAAGGTTTATTCACTTCAAGAATTTGGCATGAAGATAAAGGAAAGAGTGCCAATAGAAATTCACTCAACAAAACATGACGAGTTTTATTTGAGAACTAAGGCAGAAAAGATGAACCACATCTTATCAGAATTTAAGAAAGAAGATTAATTTATTTTATAAAATTTTTAAAAATTGGAGGAAATATGAAAGTTTACAGTGCAAATTTACAATCACAAGGAAAGAAATACGCAATAGTTTTGGCAAGATTTAACGAGTTTATAGTTTCAAAATTATTAGACGGCTGTCTTGATGGTCTAAAGAGACATGGAGTAAATGAAGAAGAAATCGAAGTAATTTGGGTTCCAGGATCCTTTGAAATCCCACTAGCTGCCAAGGCTCTTGCCCAAAGCAAAAAGTACGACGCAGTCATTGCCCTAGGCGCAGTTATAAGAGGAGCAACTACCCACTACGAACTTGTATCAGCTGAGGTTGCCAAGGGAATTGCTTCATCTTCACTTGAAACTGGAGTGCCAATTATCTTTGGAGTTATCACAACAGAAAATATTGAACAAGCCATTGAAAGAGCTGGTACAAAGGCTGGCAACAAGGGCTTCGATGCTGCAACAGCTGCTATTGAAATGGCCAACCTACTTGGTGAGATTCGTGGATAAACAATCTATAAGGGAAGAACTTAAAAATGTCAAAAGCATAATTTTTGACTTTGACGGGACCCTCCACGACACCATAAAAATTTACTACCCTGCCTTCTCAGAAGGAGTTAAAATATTAAAGGAACATGGTTATGCAAAAGACTTTGAACTTTCTGAAGACAATGTAAAAAGATTTTTGGGCGAGAAACCAAACTTTGCTTACGACCTCTTGGCAAAAGAGGCTGATGAAGACTTTAAGATAAAAGTCATGACCCATGTTGGTCAGAAGATGGACGAAAATATAAGAAATAAGGTTGGAAAGCTCTATGATGGGACAGAGGAAGTCTTGGAAAAACTTTCAAAGACCTACGACCTCTACATTCTTTCCAATTGTCGCGAGTCCTACCTAGACCAAGCCCTTGATATATATGGAATAAAAAAATATTTCAAAAAGTATTACGCAGCAGAAACTTTTGACTTCATACCTAAGGACGAAATCATAAGGCAGGAGAGAAAAAATCTCAAAGAAGAGATTATCTTTGTTGGCGACAGGCACCACGACATGGATGCAGCCCACAAAAATAATCTTAGGAGCATCTTCTGTACCTATGGCTTCGGACCAGAAGACGAAGGCAAAGATGCAAATTACAAGATTAATTCCATAAGAGAAATGTTAGAAATCCTATAATTCATTAAAAATTAAATCGTGAAATTTTATTTAGCCGAAAAAATAATTTAAAAATATCTTGTAAGATAAAAAAGATAAGGAAATAAATTCTTTTTTATTAACATTAAATTTTGTAAGATTAAATTCGACACAAATTAAAAATATTATTAACCCTAACAAAAAAGGAGGACTTCATTGTCCTCCTTTTTAATCCGTTAAATAAAGCTTCTGATAAACAAACCAAAATATATTTTTTATCTATATACAATATATATTTTATAATCGTTTTAAGATTCATTAATACATTAGAACCTTTTTTCAATTTAATTCCCTAATTTAATAAATATATTAAACTTTTAATTTGATTTTAATAAGATAAATTGAAGAAAGTATCAATATAATAGAAAAAATTAGACTTCTCAAATGTATATCATTGAATTCTTGAATTAATACTAAACTAAAAGTATAAACAGCACCAGCTATCATAAAGAAAACTTCATTATTTGAAAACTTTATATTATCTTTAAACATAGCTTTAAATATTTTTACAAAACCAACAACTATAAATACATAATATACAATATCCATTATAGCCATCAATGCTTTATTTCCAGAATATAAGTATAATTTAGTTCCCAAATAACTGAATAGTAAAGCAATTAAAGAAATTAAAAGTATATTCTTTATATCTAATTCTTTCTTCATATTAACCCTCCTATAATATAAAATTATTTTAATTATATTATAAAACAAATTATTTTTAAATCAATGAATATAAAATATTTTGTGATATCGTTATCATCTTATTATACCAAATCGAGTAGGAGGTAGATGATTAATTCATCTACCTCCTCTCACACCACCGTACGTACGGTTCCGTATACGGCGGTTCTACAGTTTAATATGAACTTTATTGTAATAGCTGACTAGGGATATATAGCCCCTTTCAGCTATTCTTTTATTATTTAAAAGACTCTGCCTTTTCCCTTGAAGCATTCCAAAGCTCGTTGGCCTTCTTATTCCAATTCATAGCATATGGTGTAGTCTTTTCTTGTAATTCTTCAGCACTTTCTGGCTCAATCATGTCAGTGTTTTTTGCACCAGAATCATTAACTATCTTAGTAAGTCTTCCAGGGTTTTCAAGCATTGGGCATGGCTTTAATAAGTTTTTATTAAAAGGTTGGTTGTCGTGGAATCCCATAAATAGAGGACTCATTAGACATTCTTTAATAGTTTTTTCTCTGATGTTTGAGTCAGAATAGTGGATGAAAACGCAAGGCTCCATGTCACCTAAAGAGTTAATGTGGAAGTAGTTTTTACCACCAGCTATACAACCATTGATGAATTCCCCATCATTTTGAAAATCAATTGTAAAAATATTTTGAGGATATTCAGCTGACCTAATTTCCCTAACCTTGTGGTAGACATATTCTCTTTGGTCTGGGTCAAGAAGAAGACTTGTGTCTGCTCCCTTTCCAACAGGCATGTAATGGAAGTACCAAGCAAGCCTACATCCATGATCTACAAGCATTTTTATAAATTCGTCGTCTGTCACATACTCATAGTTCTTACTTGTGTAACAAATAGAAGCTCCATAAAGAAGTTTGTTTTCCTTCATTAGGTCCATAGCCTTCATAACTTTTTTGAAGACTCCGTCTCCCCTTCTAAAGTCTGTTGATTCTTCTGTACCTTCAATACTTAGGGCAAAGGAAATATTTCCAGCTTCCTTAACTTCTTTACAAAATTCTTCATCAATCAAAGTTCCATTTGTAAAAACGTGGAAGGCAGAATCATTAAATTCTTTTGCAAGCTTAATTACATCATCTTTTCTCACGAGTGGTTCTCCACCAGTTAAGATAAAGAAATAAGTTCCCAGTTCATTTCCTTGTCTTACAATGCTTGCCATTTCTTCATAAGTTAAATTGTTTTTGTGACCATATTCAGCAGCCCAGCAGCCAGTACATTTTAAGTTGCAAGCAGAAGTTGGGTCAAATAAAATTGTCCAAGGTATGTTGCAATTATATTCTTTTTGAAGTTTGTTCCTCAAAGAATTTCCCTTGTATGCAGCATTGTAACCTACGTTTTTTACAGAGGTCTTTACAATGTTTTCGTCAATTCCATTTACAATGTCACTACCAAAGGAAACCCACTTTGAATTTTCATCTTTTAATTCATTTCTTACTCTTTCAAGCCCAGCTTTTGCAGAGTTTTCATCTTTTGATGATGGCATCATAAATTGGTCAAAGACATTTACAACTTCTAGCATCCCCTTTTGAGGATCCTTCTTTACCCTCTTGTAGGCAAGATTAAGAGCAGATGTAAATATTTTTTCATCCCTTTTGTCCTTTAAATTTTCTCTAAAAGATTTCTTATCACTTTTATTTTCTTCAGGTGGAGTCAATAAGCTTTCATTAGTATTTTCTTTATAATTAACTTTCATAATTAACCTCCTAGATGTTTTTAAGTAAAATATTTCTGAACAACGTTCAATTTATTTATATTTTACTACAAAAGGAGATAAATTTAAAGGTATTTATATTAAGTTATTAGAATTAATTCAATCTTCTTTAGATTTTTTATGTTTTAATTTAAAGAAAGTAATTTTTCTAATATTTAATTAAAAATAGATAAGGCATCATTGCCTCTTTTTAATGGAATTAATATTAAATTACTTTCTTCTTGAATTTTAGATTAAAATAAATATCCATATTAAAATTTCTAAGAAGATAAATTTGTTTTTAAATTTATTACAAAAAATCCCTAACAAAATAGCTAGGAAAATATTATTAAAATAATTTCAAAAATAATCGATAAATCTAATAAAGTTTTTTTGCTAATAATTTTTCCATGCAATCAACCCCACTTATATTTAAAGAAAATATATTATTAAATTAAGAAAGTGATTTAAGGAACTTACATAAAAGTTTTCATAAAAAAAGAAGGCCTAAGCCTTCTTTAAAATTTAAATTATTAATATTTGTAAAATCCTTCGCCAGTTTTTCTTCCAAGTAGACCTGCCCTAACCATTTTCTTAAGAAGTGTGTGTGGTCTGTACTTTGGATCGCCGAATTCTGTGTAGAGAACTTCCATGATTGCAAGAACAACGTCAAGTCCTACAAGGTCTCCTAGTGCAAGAGGTCCCATTGGGTGATTTGCACCAAGTTTCATTGCTGTATCAATGTCTTCAACAGATGCAATGCCTTCTGCGTAAATACCAATTGCTTCGTTGATCATTGGAATTAAAATTCTATTTACAACGAAACCAGGAGCTTCGTCAACTTCCACTGGAGTCTTGCCAATTTCTTTAGAAAGTTCAATAATCATGTCCTTAACTTTAGGATCAGTTTTCTTTCCAGAGATTACTTCAACAAGTTTCATAGCTGGAACTGGGTTGAAGAAGTGCATACCAATTACTTTTTCAGGTCTTTGTGTAGCTGCACCAATGTCAGTTATTGAAAGAGATGAAGTGTTTGATGCTAGAACAGTTTTTTCATCGCATTTTTCACATAATTCTGTAAAGATAGCTTTTTTGATTTTTGGATTTTCTGTAGCTGCTTCAATAATAAGGTCACAGTCAACTACATCTTCAATATCACTTGAATATTTAAGATTTGCTAGGGCCTTATCCATTTCTTCTTTAGTCATTCTTTCTTTAGAAACATTTTTTTCATAACCCTTAGTTATTTTATTTTTAGCATTTTCTAGTGCTTCTGGTGCAATGTCTCTAACTATTACTTCGTGATGAGTTGCAAGTACTTGAGCAATACCTGCTCCCATAGTACCTGATCCAATTACTGCTATTTTCATTGTTATCTCCCTCTTTTATTCCCCTGTAAATTCTGATTTTCTCTTGTTTAAAAATGCATCCATGCCTTCTTTTTGGTCATTAGTTGCAAAACATAGGCCAAAGTGAGTTTTTTCAATTTGCATAGCTGTATCAATGTCTGTTTGTGATCCATTGATAATTGATTGCTTAGCGTATTCAACAGCCTTAGGAGCGTGAGATGCAATTTTATTTGCCATTTCAAGAGCCTTATCTAAAAGTTCTTCTGGTTCGTAAACATGGTTTACAAGTCCAATTTGGTAAGCCTTGTCAGCACCAATCATTTCTGTTGTGTAGATAAGTTCTTTTGCATATCCTGGTCCAATTACCCTTGAAAGTCTTTGAGTTCCACCAAAGCCTGGTGTGATTCCAAGACCAACTTCTGGTTGACCAAATTTTGCCTTAGTTGATGCAAGTCTAATATCACAAGCGATAGAGATTTCGCATCCACCACCAAGGGCAAAGCCATTTACTGCTGCAATAACTGGAACTCTACATTTTTCTATTTCCATAAATGTATCCATACCAAGTTTTGCAAAGTCATAAGCTTCACTTGCAGTAAAGTTTGCCATTTCTGCAATATCGGCACCAGCAACAAAGGATTTACCTGCTCCTGTTATGATTATACATCTTATATCTTCGTCAACATTTGAGAAGAAGTGGTGAAGTTCTTTTAACATAGCAGAGTTAAGAGCGTTTAGGCTCTTTTCTCTACTAAGTGTTATAATAACAACTCCATTCTCTTTTTCTTCTACTATTAAATATTTATAGTCCATTTGGATTAGTCCCTTCCTACGATAAGAGCTGTTCCCATTCCTCCACCGATACAAAGTGTAGCAAGTCCTTTCTTAGAATCTCTCTTCTTCATTTCGAATAATAGAGTTATTAAGATTCTAGCACCACTTGCTCCAATTGGGTGACCTATAGCAATAGCTCCACCGTTTACGTTAACTTTATCTACGTCAAAGCCCATTTCTTTGTTAACTGCACATGCTTGAGCTGCGAAAGCTTCGTTAGCTTCAATTAGGTCAAGATCTTCTGCCTTAAGTCCTGCAATTTCAAGTGCCTTAGTTGATGAAGGGATTGGTCCAGTACCCATGATCTTAGGATCGACACCTGCTGTTGCATAAGAAACAATGTATGCAAGAGGTTCTACTCCAAGTTCTTTTGCCTTTGATTCTTTCATTAGTACAAGCATAGCTGCACCATCGTTAATTCCAGATGCGTTACCTGCTGTAACTGTACCACCATCTTTTTTGAAAGCTGGTTTAAGTTTTGCAAGTCCTTCTGCAGTTACTCCTTCTCTAATGTGTTCATCAGTGTCAACTACAGTTACATTGCCTTTTCTATCTTTAACTTCTACAGGAACGATTTCGTCTTTAAATCTTCCTTCTTTTCTTGCTTTTTCTGCATTGTTTTGAGATCTTGCAGCAAGTTCATCTTGCATTTCTCTAGTAATGCCGTATTTTTCAGCTACGTTTTCAGCTGTAATACCCATGTGGTAGTCGTTGAATGCGTCCCAAAGACCATCTTTAATCATTGTGTCAACAACTTTTTTGTCGCCCATTCTTGCTCCCCATCTTTCATTCATAAGGGCATATGGTGCCATTGACATTGATTCAGTACCACCTGCTAGTACGATTTCAGCATCTCCAGCTTTAATAACTTGAGCTGCTAAACTTACTGCACGAAGTCCTGATCCACAAACGATGTTAAGTGTAACTGCTGGAGTCTTGATATCAATTCCTGCTCCAAGAACAACTTGTCTTGCAACGTTTTGTCCTTGTGCTGCTTGAAGTACGTTACCAATGTAAGCTTCGTCTACCATATCAGGTTTAACATTCGCTCTCTTAAGTGCTTCTTTTGCAGCAATTGAACCAAGTTCTACTGCAGAAGTGTTTTTGAATTGACCTCCAAAACTACCTACAGCTGTTCTTGCAGCTGATGCTATAACAATTCTATCTTCCATGTTTTCCTCCTTATTACTACCATGTGGCATAAGCCACTGAAATAAATAATTTCTCCCTTTGATTTGTACAAGTTGTGCGAGTGAAAATATTATTTCTCTCTTATTTCAACTTTTGCTGAAAATTATCCTAACTTAAATCTTATGCTAAGTAGATTTAATATACTAAAATCAAATCATTTCTTCTAGTACATCAACAATTTTTTCTGCAGCGTGTCCGTCACCATAAGGATTTACGGCCTTTGCCATTTCATCGTATAGGTCCTTATCGTCTAGTAAAGAAACTATAGACTCGTAAACATCTTGTTCCTTTGTACCAACAAGCTTAGCTGTCTTAGCCTCTACTCCCTCCATTCTTTCTGTCTCATTTCTAAGAACTAGAACAGGTTTCCCTAGAGCAGGTGCTTCTTCTTGAACTCCTCCTGAATCAGTAACGACAAATTTTACCCTTGCCATTAGGTTTGAAAAAGGAAGGTAAGAAAGTGGTTCTATTAAGTGAACCCTATCTAAGTCAGCAAAATACTTTTCAGCAGCATCTCTTACTATAGGATTTAAATGTCTTGGGAATACAATTTCAAGATTTTCTCTCTCTAAGACCACACGTCTTATTGCCTTGAAAATATCTTCCATTGGCTTACCCCAATTTTCTCTCCTATGTGCAGTAAGTAACACTACATCTTTATTATAATCCAAATCGTTCAAAATTTCATCGTCAAATACAAAATCTTCTCTAACAGAATACTTTAGAGCATCAATGACAGTGTTTCCAGTTATGAAAATATTTTTTTCATCATAACCTTCTTCTATTAAATTTTGCCTGTTGGATTCAGTTGGTGCAAAATGATAATTGGATATTACTCCAGTTAGTTTTCTATTGGCCTCTTCTGGATAAGGTGAGTATAAGTTACCTGACCTTAAACCTGCTTCAACGTGGCCAATTTTTATTTTTTTATAAAAAGCTGCTAGGGCTGCAGCAAAAACTGTAGTAGTATCTCCTTGGACAAGCAAGATGTCTGGTTTTAATTCATCTAAGATGTTTTCAAGTCCTTCAAGAGTTTTTGTAGTTACATCTGTTAGGGATTGTCCCTTTTTAAAAATATTTAAATCATAATCCGGTTCTATATCAAAAATTTCTAGCACTTGGTCCAGCATTTCTCTGTGCTGACCTGTGACACAAGTATAGCACTCAAACTTATCTCTCTTTTGAATTTCCCTTATTATTGGTGCCATCTTTATACCTTCAGGTCTTGTACCAAATACAAATAATACCTTCAATTTA
Source organism: Peptoniphilus harei (assembly GCF_900454685.1). GTDB lineage: Bacteria > Bacillota > Clostridia > Tissierellales > Peptoniphilaceae > Peptoniphilus_A > Peptoniphilus_A harei. Next base: position 49,208 of record NZ_UATM01000032.1, read on the forward strand.
TTCCTCCTTGTTTTTTAACATACCTGCTGCCACTCCCGTTGCAATTATTATAAGTAGAACTCCTAATGAAATCACGAGGGCTATGGATGAATGGAATCTTGAAATTAAATTTGCAAGAACTCCAAATATTGCAGATATAGAATAAAGAATTACAACAGTCTGTCTTTGATTTAGTCCCATCTTTAGTAGTCTGTGGTGGAGGTGACCCTTGTCGGCTTCCACCATGGACTTGCCTGATAGTTTCCTCCTTACCATGGCAAAGGCTGTATCAAACACTGGAACTCCTAAGATTAAAACTGGCACAAATATCATTAGTATTGCCGCCTGTTTTAAAAATCCTGAAATGCTTATATAGGAAAGCATAAATCCTAGATATAGAGCCCCAGTATCTCCCATAAAAATCTTTGCTGGGTTAAAGTTAAAGGGCAAAAATCCTAGACACGCTCCTGCTACAAGAGCGCAGACTATACTCACCTCGTACCTTCCCATCCTATAAGTTATAAAGAACATGGATATGGCACATATCATTGAGACACCTGATGCCAGTCCATCTAATCCATCAATTAGATTTATTGTGTTAGTTATTCCACAAACCCAAAATATTGTCACGGGTATGGACAAGATATTCAAAATAAGTAGGGCATCATGTGAATCAAAAGGGTTTGTGACAAATTCAATCTTCATGCCTCCAAGTACCAATAGGACTCCAGCTAAAATTTGAAAAAGAAATTTTAACTTGGGGCTTAGATTCTCTTTGTCGTCATAAAGTCCTGATAAGGCTATGACAAGAGAAGCTAGAATAGTCATTATCAAACCTTTATTTATTGGCAGGTAATAAAGAATGAGAATTGTAACAGATATTACCATGGCAATGCCTCCACCTACTGGTATAGGTCTTTTGTGGACACGTCTCTCATCCTTTGGTACATCTAAAAAACCCTTCTTTTTAGCAAGCTTTATAGTAAAGGGCATTTGAATAAATGTCAGTGCAAAAGCTGCTAAAAAAGGAATTATATATTTATACATATTTACCTCTTATTTAGTTCCAAATAATCTGTCTCCTGCATCTCCTAGGCCAGGTACAATATATTTATCTTCGTTTAATTTTTCGTCAAGAGCTGCAAGATAGATTTCCACGTCAGGATGGGCTTCTTGAACTGCCTTTAATCCTTCAGGTGCTGCCAAGAGATTTATTGCCTTAATGTTTTTTGCACCATTTCTTTTTAGTTCATCAATTGCTTCTATTAGGGATCCACCAGTTGCAAGCATTGGGTCTACAACAAGCATAAGTCTTGATGAAACATCTTTAGGAAGTTTTGAATAGTAGGTAACTGGCTTGTGAGTTTCTGGATCACGATACATTCCAATGTGACCAACTCTCGCTGCAGGAATAATTGTAAGTAGTCCTTCTACCATGCCAAGACCTGCTCTTAGGATTGGAACTATCCCAACCTTCTTACCAGAAATAACTTTTCCTGTAGTCTTGCAAATAGGAGTTTCTATTTCAATTTCTTCAGTTTCTAAGTCCCTAGTAACTTCATAACCCATAAGTGTTGCTATTTCATTGGCAACTTGTCTAAACTCCATGGAGCTAGTTTCTTTTTTTCTTAGGATTGTCATCTTGTGATCAATTAGTGGGTGTTTTATTAAAGTGTATCCCATTTTAGTCCTCCTCGATTTTATTTACTCTATTTATGTGTCTGCCACCTTCAAATTCTTCATCTAAGAAGGCATCTACTATTTCTATTGCCATATCATGGCCTATAAGTCTTGCTCCCATTGCCAAAACATTAGCATCATTGTGGCGTCTTGCAAGCCTTGCTGAGTAAGGTTCAGAGCAAAGTGCTGCCCTGATTCCCTTGACCTTATTTGCTGAGATTGAAATTCCAATTCCAGATCCACAAATTACTATTCCAAAGTCTAGACCTTCGTCTATGACAGCATGACCAACAGCGTGACCATAGTCAGGGTAGTCAACTCTAGAGTCATCAAAAGGTCCTAAGTCTTTTACTTCAATTTGTTTTTCTTCAAGATATTTGATTAGGTCTTTTTTTAAATAAAAACCTGCGTGGTCTGAACCAATTCCTATTTTCATATTTCCTCCTAAATCCTCATGACTACCTTGCCACCGCAAGCCTTCAAGAGTCTATTCATTATGCTAAGTCCCATTCCCCTAAGTTCAAAGCCTTCTGCAAAGATTAGGTCTACATCTTCTTCGTCACACCTTCTCAGTGCATCAAAAAGATTTGTAGCCACTTCTTCTAAGTGGTCTCTTGATCCAAGGTTTATAAGTAATTCTACACCTGTGTTTTCATATTCATCATAGGTTTCATCAGTTGCAAGGACTGCAATTTTCTTGTTCTTATTTTCTTCTATGTTTTTCTTTATTTCATTTACGACCTTATCAAGCCTTCCACCAAAGCAAGTTGCATCAGCCTTTGGGGCATAGTGCCTGTACTTTTGTCCTGGAGACTTTGGCACTTCGTGAGACTCTGAATCAATTGTTGCTGAATCAATTGTTATTCTTTCATCAACTTCTTGCAGGTCCTCAAGCGTAATCTTGCCTGGTCTTAAAATCATTGGTGGATCAACTGTCACGTCTAAAACTGTTGATTCGATTCCAACAACAGAGTGGCCACCATCTACTATTATGTCAACTCGACCGTCAAGATCTTCTATTACGTGTTCTACCTTTGTTGGTGATGGCCTGCCAGATAAGTTTGCTGATGGAGCAGCCACTGGAAAGTCCACTGCCTTTAAGATGTCGTGGGCAATCTTATTGTTTGGCTCTCTTATAGCAACTGTGTCAAGACCACCTGTTGCTTCATCAGGCACCCTGTCTGACCTCTTAAAAATTAGTGTTAGAGGTCCTGGCCAAAATTTTTTAATACATTTTTTTGCCACTTCAGGAACTTCTACAACTAAATCATCTAGTTGTGAGTTGTCTGCTATGTGGAGTATTAGTGGGTTGTCGCTAGGTCTACCCTTGGCTTCATATATTTTTTTACAAGCCCTCTTGTTAAGTCCATTTCCACCAAGTCCATAAACTGTTTCTGTGGGTAGGACAACGAGGCCTCCATCTCTTAAAGTTTGGCTTATTTTTTTAAGATAAATCTTATCTTTTCCATTTCCTTTAAATTTTATTATGTCTGTTTTCACAAAAAAACACCTCTATTCTTAATATTATACCAAGAAGAGAGGCGTTTTTTAATACCTTATAGTTATTTAATTACTTGTGAGGGATAATTTTACCAGATTTTACACTTTCTTTAAATTCATCAGTGATTTTTTTATAAACTTCATCATTTTGTAAAATTTCTATTCCAACTTCGACAATAGCTGCAATAGTTTTTTTCATTTGATCAAAGGCGTAGTCTGTCATAGTTGCATCCCTAAATTCAACTGTGTGAGAAGGAGATCCTTCTTCAATAATTTTAAAGTATCCATGAAGGGTTGGGACTTCGTGAGAAATATCTCCAGCATCTGTTGAACCAGTAAGTAGTTCTATGTCCTTAACCTCTTCATCAAAATAAATTTCCATTTTTTCCTTTAGGACTTCGTTAAAGGCAAGATTTCTAACTGTGTTGTCATTTCCCTTTTCGTATTCAGAAATTTTAACTTCACAACCTGTTGCAAGGGCAGCACCCTTGGCACAAGCTTCTAGTTTTTCTAAAAGTTCTAATAAATATTTTTTCTCAGGGCTTCTAGCATAAAATCTTGAATCAGTGTAGTCAGGAATAATGTTGGCAGCCTTGCCCCCGTCTTTTATAATTCCATGAATTCTTGATCCATCTTTAGTTTGCTGTCTTAGGGCATTGATGGCTGAAAATAAAACTATTTGGGCATCAAGAGCATTTACACCCTCGTGAGGTGTGTCTGCAGCATGGGCAGTCTTGCCAAAGAATTCAAAGCGTCTTGTGGCAAGAGCAAGAGAATTTGGAGTAACTGCATTAATATCACCTGGGTGCATTTCTATTGCCACGTCAACATCCTTTAATTCATCTGATCTTGCAAGTTCAATTTTTGTCCCACCAACTTCTTCTGCAGCAGTTCCAAAGACAATGACCCTTCCACCTATTTCATCAATTAACTTCGATAAGACTATCCCTGCTCCAGTAGCACTTGCACCAAGGATGTTGTGGCCACATCCATGACCAATTCCTGGTAGGGCATCGTATTCTGCTAGATAAGAAATTGTCCTGCCTTCTTTTTTGGAATCGTAAACTGCCTTAAAGGAAGTTTCACATCCAAGATAAGGACACTCAACCTCAAAGCCATGTTTTTCTAATAAATCAATATGGGCCCTTGAAGACTTGTATTCTTCAAAGCCAATTTCTGGATTGTCATAAATAAATTTTCTTAAAGTATCAAGTTCTCCTGATATTTCTTCAACAATTTTTAAAATATTTTCCATAAGTCACCTACTTGTTAATCCTATAGTATTGATATCTCCTGTAATCATCATAATAAGCCTTGGCATTGCCCTTGACTTCTTGTCTTGGATAAGCCTCATTTCCATCATAGATAAAGTTTCTTGAAATAATTGGAAGCCTCTTCCTAAGTTCTGAATTGTAGATAAAGAAGTTATCCACCTTATTGTAGTCTAACATATCAAGAACCATAGAAGAAAGATAGTTAGCAGAAACTGGTTGGCCATCTTCTACTTCAACCTTCTGCCTATCCATAAGGGCCTTCCCCTTATCATTTGCCACAACTATATAAGGAGTTGAGTAGTATTCTATTTCTTTTTCCAAGTTTTCATTAGTAAGGTGCTTACCAATTTCATCAAAACCTGACTGATTTGTGCCAAGTCCCGGTAAGTGGTCCCCATAAAATACCATAATAGTTGGTTCGTCAAGTCCTTCCATCATCTCGTAAATATCACCTAGCATTAGGTCCATGGCCTTTACCCCCAAGAAATAAGAACCAATACTATTTTTCACTTCTTCAGAAAGTTGTGAATCGCAAGAGAAGGGTAAAACTTCTCCATATTTACCTAAATCGTAAGGTCCGTGGTTTTGGATGTCAACTGCATAAGAAAAAACTGGGTCTTCAGATTCTTTTATGGCCTTTAAGAAGTTTTCCTTATAAATTTCTGTAAACTGCTTTTCATCTAAGTAGCCCCCCTTAATAAGAGGGTCCTTAATATCTTCTACAAACATGTTATCATCAAGTCCAAGCTTTGGATAGACGTCTTGTCTTCCATAGAACCAGGCAAATCCAGGGTGGAATCCCATAGTCTTGTAGCCTATAGATTTTAAAAGATTTGGAAGGGACCCAACATCCCTTTTAATTGCATTGAAGGCATAATTGTTATCAGGTGCACAGTTAATTGTCATTGCCCCTGTCAAGACATCAAACTCCGTGTCTCCTGTACCTCCAATATAAGCAGGGACTACAATTCTTCCATGCAAAACAGACTTTTCTTGCAAGATTTTGAAATTTTCGTTGGGGTCATCGCCCTTCTCAAATTTAAATTGTGGGTCTTGAGATAAGTCTGTAAAGGCCTCTCCCATTATCCAAATAATATTTGGCCTTTCCATATTTTTTATGGCTGCAATACTTTCGCTATGATCTAAAACGTCTCTTTCTCTTATTTCCTTATCATCATAACCTTCTGGTGGCCTGATAAAAGAATCTTTTATCTTGTGTAAAAAAGAATAGTTAAATCCCTTGGCATTAAATTGGTCAATGGAATTATAAATATTTCCCTCCATTGGAATATTGTTGTAGATAACATCCTTTGAGTAGACAAATAAAAGTAATATAGCTGATGAGATTAGGACTACAAGGACAGAAATCAACCTGTCCCTTACTTTAATTTTTTTACTTTTAAATAAAAAAGCCAAGATAATTAAACAAACTATACCAAAAATACTCGCAAGACTTCCCTTTAGGTCTGGATAATAGGAATTTGAGGTCATGTTTAGGGCCTCAACTGCTAACTTAAAGTCCGAAATCTTTAGTGGAAAATTCCTATAAAAAACCTTAGTCCTGTGGACAAGGAAGATTACAATATAGAGAATTGAATTTAAAATCAGGGCTGGCCTTCTCCTTCCAAGTAGACCTTGGAAGAAAATTCCCGTAAGTACAATTGGCAGAATATTTAAAATTATAACAAGGGGACCCCTAATTAATTTTCCAGGCAAGCCTCCACCTGGTGCCAAGAAAAACATGGCGAGACAAATCAAAAGTCCAAAGAGTCCTTGGATCAAAAGATCATAGATATTAAAGGACTCAGCCTCTTTAAATTTATTTTTATTAAACATATAATCACCTTCTAATTTTCAATTATATAATATTATTCAATTTTTGGGGACTTTTTGTAAAGTTTATGTAAATATATTCTTAGATTAATAAAGTTTCTTTATAAGCTTAAAATTTTTCACCTATCTAAATGAATTTATTTTTTATAAATTATATTTTTCTCTAGTCAAAAGTGAATTAATTTCTATGACTTCACTTTTATTTATCAAAGAGTAATTCCTCCGTTTTAATTTTTTCAAATTAATTTTTATTTTCTATAAATTAATCTTCCTCTTTCAATAAATTTTTCTAAATTACAAGCCCACAAACAATCCGAAGACATTTTTATTATTTAATTTCTTATTTTAATCAATTTAATAGTTTTCTACAACAAAAAAAGACTGCCGAAGCAGTCTTCAAATTGTAGACAATCCTAGTGATATTTTCTAGATTTGTTGTATCTTTAATTTATTAAAAGTCCCTTAATTTATTCAAAGTTAAATCCTTATTAGAATCCAATTTATATAGTAACATTGCTAATTTTTTCATATATATATGCATACAAATGTAAGAGATAAGATTCAACTTTATCTAATAATAAAAATGTTAAAAATTTTATAATATAAAAAATTATCTAGCCCATTGTTTTCTCTTTAGTTTGAACTTTCATTATTATATAATAGTAGGTTTTCTTTCATAATCTATTTTGTTTTATAAAAATTTTTCCAATTAAATTAAATCTAAAATACCTCTTATGTCCTTTATGACATAATCTGCCCCTGCTTCTTTGAAAGAATTCTCTACTCTATTTATTTCTCTTTGCCTTTCATCTTCTGATAAAGCTTCATATTCTTCTTGCGAAAGACCCATAATAGAGCTTCCTTCAATTACACCAACAGAAATAAGTCCTGCGTTCTTTCCTTCTTTTATGTCTGAAATCGTGTCTCCTACTTTTATTACATTTTTTACAGAAGATATTTCAAGTTTCTCCAAATTTCTGAAAATCATATAGGGATAAGGTCTGCCAAAATTATTTACACCATTGGGGCTAATCCAAAAATCTGGCTTATATCCTTTTTTGCTTGCAATTGGAAGTACTATACTCATCATTTCGTCTGTATAGCCAGTTGTTGATCCTATTTTTATTCCCTTTTCTCTTAGTTTTTCTACTGTCTCTAAAAGACCTGGCTTTAATTCTACAAAATTTGGTAAAATCTCTAAAGTTTTCCTTTCCATGACTGAATAAATTTTTTCAACATCATCTTCAGTCCATGGCCTAGCATGTTTTTCTTGCCATAAACTATTTATTCTTTCCATACCAAGCATAGTTCTAATATGGTCTATTTTTAACATTCCCATTGGTTTTCTAACTTCTTCAATACTTGGCTCTATGTCATATTGTTTGAAAGCTTCTATAAAGGACTCAACTGGTGCAAAACATCCGTAATCAATTGTAGTACCTGCCCAATCAAAAATTACTAATTCTATTTGTTTCATTATTTACTCCTATTTGATTCTAAAAACTCTTTAAATATACTTACGACCTTTAAAATATCTTCTCTGTAAATTTCGCCAATGTTTCCTATTCTAAAAGTGTCAGCTTCAGTTACCTTTCCAGGATAAATTGCATATCCTCTTTCCTTTATAAAGTCATACATATCTTGGAAATTAAAATTGCTGTCTTTCGGATAAAAGAAGGTAGTAATAATTGGTCCTTGATGTTTTGAATCAATATAAGTTTCTATTCCAAGCTCTCTCATCTTTTCAATTAATAGTTTATTGTTTTCTCTGTATCTCTTTGCTCTTTCTGGAATGCCGCCTTCTTCTTGCAACTCCTTTAAAGCTTTGTAAAATGCAAGGACGACATGAGTGGGTGAAGTAAATCTCCACTTCCCATCAATTTCCATAGTTTTCCATTGTTCATATAAGTTTAGTGATAAAGTTCTTGCCTTTTCCTTACTTTTTTCAAGTTCATCTCTTTTACAAATTATGAAGGAAAATCCAGGGACGCCTTGAATACATTTGTTGGCACTACTAACTAAAAAATCTATCCTAAGATCTTCAACGTCAATGTCAACTCCAGCAAAGCTGGACATGGCATCTACTATAAAAACTTTTCCTGCTTCCTTTACAACTTTTGCAACTGCTTCAATGTCATTTAAAATTCCAGAAGTTGTTTCGCTGTGAATCATGGATACATGAGTAATTTTAGAGTCATCTTTTAAAATCTTTTCAATTTTTTCAGCAGATGGTATTTTGTCATAGTCTTCCTTATAAATTACATAAGGAATTTTATTTAATTTTGCAATTTCTTCCATCCTATTTCCATAAGCACCATTTGCTGCAATTAAGAGTTTGTCCTCTTCACCAACAACACTCGATAAAACTGATTCAACTCCAAAAGTTCCACTTCCTTGCATTAAAACTACTGTATAATTACTTTTATCTGCATGAGCAAGTCTTAAAAGTTCATTTCTAATTTCTTGAGTAATTTTTTTGTAGTCATCATCCCAAGTGCAGTGGTCCACCATCATTTCTTTCTTTACCGTCTCTGTTGTAGTCAAGGGACCTGGTGTCAATAATTTATATGTTTTCATCTCTACATCTCCTAAATAATTTTATTTACATTCTTCTGAAATATTTTGATGCTTTTTCAATAAGTCAACAGTAAGTGCCTCTGAGAATAATTTTGGGTTACCTGATTTATTTTTTTCATCAACCTTTTCTCCCTCATAAAGAGCAATTGGATAAGTTTTTAAAAGTTCTTCTCTACCATTTTTAATAACACATTCTGCCATTTTCATAGCTTCAGGATTTGATTTTTCTCCCTTGTCAATTACTGCAACTGATTCTGTAAGAGTAAAGTTACCTTCACTTGGGTCTACAAAATCAATTGGAAGTCCTTCTTCTTTATCTCTAACTGCTTGGTGTCTTAAACCAAATCCAAGAGCAACTTCTCCTGCACGAACTTTTTTAATAGGTCCTGAGCCTGACTCCTCAATATGTGCTCCTGCATTTTCATAAATTTTTTTTAGTGTTTCTCTTGTTCCATCTTCACCATACTCATTTATTAGGGCTTGGATTAAAAGCCAAGCAGTTGATGAACTGTTAATATCTGTTACAGAAATCATATCCTTATATTCAGTCTTTGCTAAATCTTTTATAGACGTAGGTATAGTTAAATTATTTTCTTTTACTGCTTCTGTATTGTAAATTATTGCACCTTCTTGTGCTGTAATTGGTGTGTAATAAGATGGATATTTATCCAGCGTACCAGTTTCAAAATCTAAATCTTTAAACATTTTATTTTCTTCTTGGGCACTGTCAATATAAAAAGAGCTCATTGTTATTAAATCTGCTTCTATATTAGAGCCTTCTGCCAAAATTTTCCCTCCAAGTTCAGAAGTTCCAAAAGTTTGAATAATGTATTTATCCTTGTATCCATTGTTGTCTAATGCATTTTGCATTGCCACAACAGCTTCATCGTCTGCATTTGTGTATAAAACAACCTTGTTATCATCTGCTGCTTTATTTTTTCCACATCCCGTTAAAAATACTGGTAATAATAAAATTAATACTAATCCTATAATTGAAATATTTTTATTTTTTTCATTGTTAATCTCCTTTTTATAAACTTAATTATTTTTTCTACTCAAAAATTTAGCTAATACTTGAAAAACTACCTTAGCAATTAAATTTGTAAATAAAATTAATAGTGACAAGACAAAAATTTCATTAAACTTTGCAAAGTGTTGCAATTCTTTTATTTTTGTTGTTATTACCATAGTCCTTGCTCCTGCAAGAAATATTACCGCACTTACTGTGACCATGGCATTTATAAAATAATAACTGAAAACTTCCACAAGGGAAGGGAGAGCATTGGGAGTTATTATTCTAACCATTGTCTTAATCCAATTGTCTCCCATTAATTTTGCTGTTTTTTCCCATGATAAATTCATCTTTGAGAGAGAGTTTTTCATCATCATATAAGGCGTTGCAAAAAAGTGTACTAGGTTACATAAGATGATAATGGCAAAAGTATTCTGTAGCGATGTGCCTGTAAAGGCTAACATAAAAGCTATACCAAGAACCATGCCAGGTACTGTGTTTGTGACAGATGCAATACTTTCAATAACACTTCTTGCTTTATTCGAAATAGTAGATCTATCAGTTACAAGAGCTGAACCATAAACCATAATTGTTCCCAAGATAGAAGTTAATATGGCAACAAATAGTGAATTTTTATAAACCATTGAAAGGGATGAGTTCCCTAAAACTTTTTTTATATTGTCTAATGTAAAAGTCATATTATAAGGCCAACCTTTTACAAGGGGAACTATAAAAATTACTGCGAAAACTGCCAAAACTATTAAAATTATTAAAGCTGACACTAGACCACAAATAATATCACGCAAAGTATTCTTTTCGTTGTCCATATTCAATATTCTGTTGTACCTAACATTAAAACGATCCAAATATTTTATTACTAAAAAACTTATAACTGATGGCAAGAGCATAATGATTGCAACTACTGCACCATTATTAAAATTAGGCACACTGCCTAGCATCTCTGTGTACAAAATAGAAGCAATAACTTCAACTTTTCCACCTACTGAAGCAGGAATTCCAAAATCTGTGAAACTTAAAAAGAAACATTGTATGAAGGAAACTGCTAGAGTACCTATTAAGGGTCTTAATATTGTTTCAACGAAAGTTATAAGTGGTTTATCTCCCATAACTTTTGAGACTATAGAAAACTTTTTGTCAATATAAATCATGGTGTTATTTATAAGCATAAAGGAAGTGGGAAGAGTGTAAATAATGTATCCAATTAAAAGTCCCTTTATACCATATACATCAAAAGCTTGTCTTCCAAAAAGTCTTGTATACAGTCCTTGTTTCCCAAAAGAATAAATTATAGCAAAACCATAAGTGATTGTAGGTAAAAGCATTGGCAGTAATGCAAAAACTCTTATAAATTTCTTAAACGTTAAATTTATATTGGTGAAGTTAATTGTATAAGCCACGATAAATGCAAGAATAGTCGTTATTAAAGCACCGAGAGCAGATATTAAAAAACTATTTTTTAAAGCTTCTCCAAATCCCTTGCCCGAAAATACTTCCACATAATTTGCAAAGCTAAAAACATCTTTAGTCTCAAATGATTTTATTAAGATTAAAAGCAATGGATAAAATAGAAAGACTAGAAATACTAGAATAACTCCTGCCCAAATCACCCAATTCTCAGTGTTTTTTTCTTTAGCCATGTCATACCACCTTTAAAAAGGGATTGCTCTCATTTTCTTTTTGAAAAAGACTGAAAATATTATCTTTCTTTATCTCCAATTGTTTTAAAATAAATTCTTTAACAAAATCATTTGCTGGTTCATTAATTATTTCTTTAGGACGAGCATATTGTGATATTTGACCTTCATTAATAATTAAAACTTTGTCTGAAAGCGTAAGAGCTTCCTCTGGATCATGAGTAACTATAATTGTTGTTAAGTTATATTCCTTGGCAATAGTTTTAATCCTACCTTTTATAGACTCTTTAATAACTCCATCTAATGCACTTAAAGGCTCATCAAGTAGTAAAATTTTTGGTTTCATAACCATTGTCCTTGCCAAGGCAACTCTTTGCTTTTGTCCACCAGATAATTGGTGTATTTTTTTATTCAGGTGTTCTTCAAGTCCTAATAGTTTTATTAAATCATCAACTTCTTCTTTAGTAGAAATATTAGGATTATTTCTAAGTCCGTAGCATATGTTTTTATAAGCATTTAAGTGTGGAAATAGTGCATAGTCTTGAAAAACTATATTAAATCCTCTGTCTTCCATGGGAGTTCTAGTTAAGTCTTCACCATCGTAAATAATATTTCCACTTTCAACATCAATTAGACCTAAAATAATATTTAGTAGCGTAGTTTTTCCACCACCTGAAGGTCCAAGGATAGAAACAATTTCTCCCTTTTCAATCTCAAGGTTGATATTTTTTAGAACCTCAACACCGTCAAAGGACTTACTAATATTTTTTAATTGCAGCATTAATTAATTCCTTTCAAATTTAAATTTAATAATTGTTTTTTTCTCAACTTCTTTTTTGCACCTAAATATTAACGAGTATAGCTCTAAATACGATAAATAAACCGTAAAAAATCAGTAAAAAAAGACAGGATCTCTCCTGTCTTCTTGTAAAAATTCTACTAAATTTCATAAATTTTATTTCTAACTGTTCTTGAATTTTTATCTAAAATTTTTGTGTAACCATGATAATCAGTTAGAAGAACTCCCATATAGAGCATATCAACAATTGCAAGTTGCGATGACCTAGAAAAAATTGCATCTCCATATAAAAATTGGTCTGTACTTGTACAAATCTTGACATCTGCATACTTAAGAATTGGAGCATCCTCAAAGTTAGTAATAACTATTGTTTGTGCTCCAGATATTTTCGCTTTTTTCATAACTTCAACAGTGTTTCTAGAACTTCCTGAATAAGAAATTCCAATCGCAAGATCTCCTTTTTTTAGACTTCCTGAACTGATATTTTGCAAATAATAATCATCGTAAGTTCGACAAGGAAGACCTAAGTATAAAAATTTTGTCAAAAGATCTGTAACAGTGCAGAGTGAATTTTCAACTCCATAAACAACAATATTATTTGCCCCTGTAATTAAATCAATAGCTTTGACAAACTCCTTTAAGGACAAACCTTTTATTACCTCTTTTAAAACATGGACCGTAGTTCCAATAACTTTTGAAGGAACATCTGTCAAAAGGTCATCCTCTCCAATAGAAAATCCGTAAAGTGGATTAATCTTCTCATCTTCCATCTTTTTTCTAATTTTATCTTCTACAATTGCACTTTTTAATTCTTTAAAACCTTCATAGCCCATGCCCCTTGCAAATCTTAAAACTGTGGGCTGACTTACACTTGCCTTTGATGCGACTTCAGTCAAAGTAAGCTTTTCCAACTCATCTTCACATTGAAGAAGAAAGTCAGCAACTTTTTTTCTCTGATGGCCTTAAGTTTCTATAATTTCTCGTGATTTCCCATTCCAATAAATTCATGATTTATCTCCTTTTTGTAGTAATTCTACATAACTTTAATAATTTCAAAAGAAATTAACTTTAAAAAACTCATAAAATTTCAAATAATATTTCAAAAAATTTTAAATTTTATATTAAAACTGTATTAAAAGTAATTTTATCACACTAAACTCAGATGGTATTTAAATTTCTTGTAAAGTCTACATTAATATGTAGTAAAAAAACATAGTGATTTGTTTTATTATAGACCTTAAAACAAAAAAAGACTGCCGAAGCAGTCTTAATTTTCTCTTTTCAGAGTGAAGATTGGTATAATTTTATTATTAATCTTAGGAGTTATGGGGTTCCCAAAATCAAAGTAATTTTTGTTAAATGACATTAACTATCATTAACTGTCTTTATTATAGTATAGGATTTGAAATTTGTAAAGGGTTTTTGATAAAATTTATCAAAATTATTTTATGATAATTTATTTAAAATTATTTGCTCTATTCTCCATGACTTTTGAATTTTTGTGACCCTATAATTTCTTGTAACTTATGATTTTTTTAACTTTATTTTTATAACTTTTAAAATAACTACAAACTCATATATTTTTAAGGCTTTCTAGATAATTAGAAGTTCAGGTATTTTTATAAATTCAAAATAATTGCAAGTTTATATGTTTTTATAACTTTATAAATTTTTATAAAATCACTTTTTCCCATGACTTATTAAATTTCTATGACTTCCCAAATTATTATGAAGTCTCACTTTTTCATAAGATCATAAATTTTTATTAAGCATCATTTTTTCATAAGATCATAAAACTTTATTAAGTCCAATTTTTTTGTAAGATCCTATTTTTTTATCAGGTCTAAATTTTGTGTAACCCCTTAAATATTTATAAAGTCACAATATTCTACAACTTTTAATTTTGGGCATAAAAAATGCACCCAAGGAGGTGGGTGCAAGGGGATTCCGGTAATTGTGATATTAAGGAAAAAAAGCTGGTAAACTATAAGGGATTCTTAATATTTATTTCACAATTAACTTATACTTAGTATATAATAAAAGTACCACAAAATAAATTAATAAAAATTTGTATAAATCACAAAATATATTTGATAGGAGGAAATATGAATTTCGAAAGTATTTACTACTTCACAGAACTTGCAAAGACCTTAAACATGAATGAAACCGGAGAAAAACTCTACATTTCACAACAAACTCTTTCAAATCATATAAAAAGACTGGAAGAATATTATGGGACAAAATTCTTTTTTAGAAAACCTAGACTGATGCTGACACCTATTGGAGAAGAGTACCTGGCCTATGCAGAGAAACTCCTCACAAGTGAGGCTGATATGATAAACAAGATCAGGGACCTAGAAAGCGAAGAGATGGGTAAACTCATGCTAGGTGCCTCTTCCCCTCGTGCTGATATGTTCATACCATCTATTATAGAAAAATTTACTGAGGAATTCCCCCAAGTTGGTCTTGTCCTCCACGAAAAGCAATCTCATGAACTTGAAGAGATGTGTCTTGAAAACAAACTAGACCTTGCCATTTCCATTGACGAAAACAATCAAAATGAAAATTTAAAATCTAGTCTTCTCTTAGATGAGAAACTTTATCTTTGTGTCAGTGACAGGCTCCTAAAAAAATATTTTAAAAATCTTGAAGACTTAAAGGAAAAATCAATTGATAACTTAGATTTAAGGGACTTTGACGAGGTTCCCTTCCTCCTTTACACCCAGGACAATAGGATTAGGAGCCTTATAAATCAAAGCTTTAAGGAAGCTGGGGTAAGGCCAAATGATTATATAGAGACTGGCTATTCTAGAATTGCCCTTTCAATTTGCAACAAGGCAATAGCTGCTGTCTTCATTTCTCAAATGAATATCAAGAGGTGGATGGACGAGTTTGAAGATGACATCAATATCTTCCCACTATACTCCAAGGGCAAGCCTGTAAGCCTTGGCATCTACGCCATAAAAAATAAAAACCGATATATCACTAAGTACGCCAAGAGGTTTGTAGAACTCTTGGAAGAATATTTTAATTCTTTTCATGCAGAAAAATTAGAAAGAATTGCAAAAAAATAAAGCAAGAGTGGCACCAGATGGTGTCACTTTTACTTTATAAAAATTTTTTATTTAAAATTTTATAAGCTATCTTTAGACCTTAGAAATTATTTCCAAATTCTTGTCTAAACCTATTAAATAATTCTTCTTGTCTTCTTGCTCTCACTTCTTCTTGGGCAGTTCTTTCCCTTACTTGTTCCCTTATATCTTTTTGGGCCTCCTTATCATTTTCTATGGAGTAATCAGTAAAAGTTGCTTCAGCTGTCATCTTTTTGCCCTGCCTAATATACTCAACCTCTACCTTGTCGCCAACTTGGTATTTGTAGAGAATTGACTTCAATGCGTTGTTATCAGACACTTGGTCCTTGCCAATTCTTGTCACAATATCTCCTGCTTCAAGTCCAGCAGTTGCTGCAGGTGATCCATCGTAAACCTTATAGACAAAGATTCCCTTGTCAACAGGTGACTTTTGATTTAAAACTTGAGATGCTACATCCACATTCATTGTAAGCATACCCATAGACATTTCCTTGTAAGATCCTGTTTCAATAACTTGTTTTATAATTGGCTTAATAAAGTTAATAGGAATTGAAAATCCAAGTCCCTCTGCTGATTGAACCTTGACTGTGTTGATTCCAATTACTTCTCCTTCGGCATTTAGAAGGGCTCCACCAGAGTTACCACCATTTATTGATGCATCAGTTTGGATAAGCCCAGTCATATAGCCTCCACCACTTACTGCCCCAACATACCTGTCAAGTCCAGAGATGATACCTTGGGTTACAGTTTGAGAAAACTGCAATGATATTGGGTTACCAATGGCTATGGCAGTATCCCCTATTGAAAGGGCATCAGAGTCACCAAGGCTTGCCACATTTAACTTCTTGTCTGTGTTAATTTTTACAATGGCAAGGTCAATCATCTCGTCTGCCCAAATTGTCTTGCCTTGAATATCCTCTTCATTGTTTAGTCTAACTGTCACGTCCTTTACTACCTGGTTGTTTAACTTAACAACGTGGGCATTAGTAAGGATATAACCCTTTGGATCAACTATTACACCAGAACCCACACCTTGGACTTCAACTTGTCCAAAGAAGGATTGTTGAACTCCCTTAGTTGTTATACCAACTACAGAGGACATGGACTTCTTGGCAACGGCTGAAGCCACTGTCATATTGTCCTTGGCAGAAATAGTTATATTTGAATCGCTATTTGTGGTTTTACTTTCTCCCTGTGGCAAGAGCTTGTAAGTTGTTATTGCTGAACCAACAATTCCTCCAATTAGAGAAAAAACTAGGGCAATTATTATTACAATCTTACCCATACCAGGGTTTTTATTTAAATTCTTCTTCATACTTTCCTCCTATACGAAAATTTATGACTTTATCTTAGTATGAATTTGTGAAAGATAAATGAATTTATAATAAAAGCTTTATGATTTTGCTTTTTCATTTTTTGTTTTGATCTTTTTTATCTCAGTTAATGATTTTTTAGAAATCAGAACTCAAAAAAAAGAGACCCCTAAGGATCTCTTTAAATATTTTTAGTTTTCGAAAGCTGGTATAACTGCTCCCTTAAATGTTTCTTCTATAAATGTCTTAGCTTCTTCAGAGTTAAGAACCTTTAAGAATTTTTGGAATTTTTCCTTGTCAGCGTCTTCTTTTCTAATTGCAACTAAGTTTGCATATGGTGAATCCTTAGATTCTAAGAAGATTGAGTCCTTAGTTGGGTCAAGTCCTTGTCCAATAGCAAAGTTGGAGTTAATAACTGCTGCTCCTGAATCTTTATAAACTTGTGCAATTGAAGGTGCATCCATTGCTGTGAACTTTAAGTTCTTAGGATTTTCTGCTATATCTTTTTCTGTTGAGTTAAGATTTGTCTTGTCCTTTAACTTAATTAGTCCTGCATCTTCAAGTAGGATTAAGGCTCTTGCACCGTTACTTGGGTCGTTAGGGATGATAATTTCTGCGCCATCTTCGATTTCATCAACTGACTTATACTTTTCTGAATATAAAGCCATTGGTTCAATGTGAACGTAACCTAGGACGTCAAGATTGTCAATGTTTCTTTCTTCTGTAAAGCTGTCAAGATAAGGTTTATGTTGGAAGTAGTTGGCATCAAGGTCGCCTGCTTCTAGTTGAAGGTTTGGTTGGATGTAGTCATCGAAGTTTACGACTTCTACATCAAGTCCTTCTTTTTCAAATTCTGGCTTTAGACCTTCAATGATTTCTCCATGAGGTGTAGGTGATACACCAATAACAATCTTGTTGTCTCCATCTGCTGGAGCTTCTGCCTTTGCGTCATCTTTCTTTGCACCGCCACATCCTGTTAGGGCAAGTGATAGGACCACTGATCCTAGTAAAAATAATTTTTTAAAATTTTTCATATATATCCTCCTCTAAAAAAAATTATTACTTAATTAATATTAAAATGTTGGAAGCACTGCTCCCTTGAAAGTATCTTCAATATATTTTCTACTTTCTTCTGATTGTAAAATTTCTACAACTTTCTTATAAATTTCCTTGTTTTCTTCGCCAGATCTTGCTGCCACAATGTTTGCATAAGGTGAATCCTTTGCTTCTGTGATTATCGCATCCTTTGGATCTAGCCCATTTGCTATGGCAAAGTTTGGATTTATAAAAGCAAGGTCTGCATCTTGGTAAACTCTTGGAATATTTTGTGCATCAACTGCTGTAAATTTTAAATTCTTTGGATTTTCAACTATATCAACTTCAGTTGAGTTTAAGTTGTCCTTGTCTTTTAACTTTATAAGTCCTTCTTTATCAAGAATTAATAAGGCTCTTGCTCCATTTGTTGGGTCATTGGGAATTATAATTTCTCCACCATCTTCAAGGTCTTTTATGTCCTTTATCTTTGATGAAAATCCAAGAAGGGGTGTGATAAATATTTTTGAATCTTCTAGGGAAACTATATTTGTCTTCCTGTCCTCATTAAAGCTGTCGAGGTAGGGTTGGTGTTGGTAAAAGTTTAGGTCTAAGTCTCCTGATTCAAGTTGTAGGTTTGGTTGCACATAGTCTGAAAAAACTACTAGGTCAAGGTCAATGCCTGCTTTTTCAAATTCTGGCTCAAGGGCCTTTATGAGTTCTCCATGGGGAGTTTCCGATGCCCCTATTGTAACCTTAGTTTTTTCTCCTGCCTCTGAGCTTTTTTCTTCTACTTTGTTGTCTTTTCCACAAGCTGTTAAAACTGCAATAAGTCCAATTAGTGTCAATAAAATTTTTGTCTTCTTCATCTTTTTTCTCCTTGTTGTCAAATATTATGTCTTTTTTCTTCTTTTTTCTTTCTCTTCTCTTATTTTCTCTTGTCTATCTTCTTAGTCAAAAAGTTACCAACAAATTGAACTATTTGAACCAAGATTATAATAACTACTACTGCTGACCAAAGGATTAGGGGCTCATTTCTTTGGTAACCATACCTATTTGCCACATCTCCTAGGCCTCCTCCTCCCATGACACCAGCCATAGCAGAGTAACCAATTACGTTAATTATTGTCATTGTAATTCCTGTCACTATCATTGGCATTGCCTCTGGTATAAGGACCTTAAAGATTATTTCCCTCTTAGATGATCCCATGGACTTGGCTGCCTCGATGATGCCTGAGTCAACTTGGATAAAGTAACCTTCCATTAGCCTTGCAACAAAGGGTGCTGCTGAAACTGAAAGGGGAATTATCATTGCTGCAGTTCCGTAGGACTTTCCAACAATTAGTCTTGATAGTGGGAATACAACTATCATCAAGATTACGAAGGGAAAGGACCTTAGGATATTTATTATTCCATCTAGGATTGAGTAAACTTTTACTGATTCTGTAAGTCCTCCAGGTCTTGTTGTTGTTAAAATTATTCCCAGTGGAAGACCAATTAAGAGGGCAATTATTGTCGAAGCAATTACCATTATTAAAGTTTGTGGAATTGCTGGTAAAACTATATCAATTATCCTATCCATTTAAAGCACCTCCACAATTACATTATTTTCTTTTAAGAATTCAATGGCCCTTGCCCTTTCATCATCCTTACCTAGGATTTGAACTGTAAGGTAACCAACATTTGCTGCATTTAGCTTGTTTATATTTCCAGATAAAATTGAAAAGTCTATATCAAACTTCTTGACACATTGGGAAAGAATTGGCTTGTCGTAGTTGTTGTCTGCATAGGAAAGTCTCAAGACGTCTCCCTTATAGTCGCTGGCTCTCACATAGCCTTCTTCCACATCATCTTCAAGATTTTTAATAAAGGATCTTGTAACTGCAGTTTTTGGATTTGTGAAGAGTTCCTTTGTGGTGTTCTCTTCAATAATTTTTCCTGCTTCCATTACTGCTATCCTGTCACAAATTTCCTTGGCTACCTCCATTTGATGGGTGATCATTATAACTGTCATGTCAAATTCTTCTACAATTCTCTTTAGAAGATTTAAGACTGACTTTGTGTTTGCCGGATCAAGGGCTGATGTTCCTTCATCTGAAAGTAGGATTGATGGGTTTGTGGCAATGGATCTTGCTATTGCCACTCTTTGCTTTTGACCACCAGACAATTCTGCTGGATAAGAATCCTTCTTATCTTTAAGATCAATAAATTTTAAGAGCTCGTCCACCCTTTTTGATATGTCTTCCCTAGACACTCCAGAAATTTCTAGAGGGTAGGCAATATTTTCTGCCACAGTCTTTTGCATGAATAAGTTGAAATACTGGAAGATCATTCCAATATCCTTTCTAGCTGCCCTAAGTTCCTTTTCATTTAGGCCAATAATAGATTTTCCATCAACTAGGATTTCTCCTGAGCTTGGTTCTTCCAACCTATTAATACATCTAACAAGGGTTGACTTGCCGGCACCAGATAAACCAATTACACCGTAAATCTCTCCCCGATTGACCTTGAAAGAAACATCGTTTAAGGCTCTAAAACTTCTATCTCCAGTTTTAAATTCTTTAACTAAGTTTTTTACTTCAATCATTTTTCCTCCAAAACAATAAAAAAAGAGCTTCCATCCATAAGGACGAAAGCTCGTGTTACCACCTTAATTTATCACTTTCTCACGAAAGCAACCTCTTCAAGTACTATCATACTCTACTTCTGTAACGGGAAGACCCGTAAATACCTAATATCAGTATTTCCTAGAGAAGGCCATGTTCACAAAAAATCTTTCTACTTCTTTCACCAAAACGAAGCTCTCTTTAATCAAAATTTTAAGTTACTCTTCTTCTCAAAAGTTTATTTTTGAATTACTTATGATTATATTAGCTTATATTTTAAAAGTCAAGCATGTTTTTTATTTTATTTTTAAATTTTTCATATCTTCTTCAACTGTTGAGTTTCCAGCAATTCCAAAATTTTCAACTAGAACATCTACAACATTTGAAGATAAAAATGCAGGAAGAGTTGGTCCAAGGTGAATATTTTTTACACCTAATGATAGAAGTGCAAGTAAAACAATTACTGCTTTTTGTTCGTACCATGCAATATTATAGGCAATTGGAAGATCATTTACACTTTCAACTCCAAATGCATCAACTAATGCTAGAGCAATTTGAATTAATGAGTAAGAATCATTACATTGTCCTGCGTCTAATACTCCTGGAATTCCATTAATATCTCCAAGATTTAATTTGTTGTATCTGTATTTTGCACAACCAGCAGTTAAAATTACAGCAGATTCTGGCAATTCTTCTGCAAATTCTGTGTAGTAATTTCTTTCATTCATTCTTCCATCGCAGCCAGCCATTACAACAAATTTTGTAATATCACCATTATTTACAGCTTCAATAACTTTATCAGCAAGCTCTAATACTTGAGAGTGCGCAAATCCACCAACTATTTCTCCCTTTTCAATTTCTTCTGGAGACTTGCAAGTCTTTGCCATTTCAATTACTTCTGAGAAATCTTTGTGTCCATTTTCATCTTCTTCTATATAAGTGCATCCTGGATATCCTGCTGCGCCAGTTGTAAATAATTTATCTTTATAAGAATCCTTAGGTGGAACTATACAGTTTGTTGTCATAAGGATTGGTCCATTAAAGGACTCAAACTCATCTCTTTGCTTCCACCAAGCATTACCATAATTACCAACAAAGTTTTCATATTTTTTAAACTTTGGATAGTAGTTTGCAGGTAACATTTCTGAGTGAGTGTAAATATCCACACCAGAATCTTTTGCTTGTTCTAAAAGCATTTCAAAGTCTTTTAAGTCGTGACCTGAAACTAGTATACCTGGATTATTTCTAACACCAATATTTACATTTGAAACTTCTGGGTTTCCATAAGTTCCTGTATTTGCAGAATCAAGAGTTGCCATTGCCTTATATCCCATTTCACCAGTTTTAAGTGTTAATGAAACTAATTCATCAACAGTTTTTTCTGTTAGAAGTTCTGCCATTGTATTTAAAATAAAGTTATTTACTTCTTCACTTTCAAATCCTAAAACTTTTGCATGTCTTGCATATGCAGCCATACCCTTTAAACCATAAGTAACAAGTTCTTTTAAACTTCTAATATCTTCATTATCTTCTACTAAAATAGAAACTTCACCTGAATTTATTTTTCTTTCGATTTCAGAAAATTCTTCAGTTGACCACATAGCAGCTTCACTGTATTCTTTATCTTCTCTTAAAGAATTCATAAGCTTAATAGTTTCTTCAATTCTCTCTTTTATTGCAATATCATCAAAGTTTGCATTTGTAATTGTTGTAAATAAATTTAAAACAACTCTATCTACTGCTTCTTTATTTTCTTTTCCACTTTTTACAACTATTTCAGAAAGTCCCTTTGATGTCCAAATTAAAAAGTCTTGTAAATTTGCAACAACTGCAGATTTTCCACATACTCCTCTTTTAGTACAACCAGTGTTTTTAAATGTTTCTTGACATTGAAAACAAAACATATCCATGATCTTCATCCTCTCTCTTTAAATTATTCCTATAAATTCATTACTTCTAAATATATTTTAATAAATAAAGATGAATTTTTCTGTTGCAAATGCAACAATATAAAAATAAAAGAGACTCCCTCTCGGGAGTCTCAATTGGTGTATATTAATGAGGAATCACTAAAAGTGATTAATAATCTAAATAAATTAGATTATTTTCCGTCATTAGCAATAATTTGGTCAATTTTTTCATAAAGCTTGTTTAGCTTATCCTTATCATCAACTGAACCTACACTTGCATCTCCTACTATCTTTCCATCTCTATTAATTAATAGAGTTGTTGGGAAGGCAGTTAAGTTCTTGAGGTAAGCATCGATTTCTTCAGAAGGTTTAACAGCAAGGTTAGTGTATTTTACTCCCTTAGCCTCTAAGATTTTTTCTGCTTCAGCCTTAATTTCTTTATTTTCATAAGTGTCAAGGCAAATTGACATAACCTTAACATTTTTATCCTTTAAGTCTTCACTAATTTTTTGTAGGCCTGGCATTTCATCAATACAACCCTTACAACCTGTAAACCAAATACTCAAAATAGTTACAGGATGGTCTTTAAATACATCACTACTTACTGGATTTCCTTCAAAATCTACTGCATCAAACTTTGGAAAAGTATCTCCACCAGAAAGTTCAGTAGTTTCTTGTGACTTACTTGAGCAAGCCGTCATTGACACTAATAGGATCATGAGAACAAACAATTTACTTATCTTTTTAAAAATTTTATTCATAACTTACTCCTTCATTGGTCTTAGGTTTATTAATTGACGTGGATATAGCTGATGTTGGACAAGCCCTTAGGCAGTCACCGCATCTTATACATTCTAGGGCATTTTGATTTGTGGACATATCAACATCCATCTTGCAAACTCTCTTACACTTGCCACAAGAAATGCATGAATCGTCCACATGATATTTATAAAATGAAAATTTATTAGTTATAGCGTAAAAAGCTCCAAGGGGGCAAATATATTTACAGAAGGGCCTGTAGAAAAATATTGACATTAAAACTGTAACAGCAAGTATAGCAAATTTTAAAATAAATAAATTTCCCAAGGCTCCCCTTATAGATTTATTAGCAAGTGAAAGAGGGATTCCACCTTCCAATATTCCCTGTGGACAGATGTACTGGCAGAAATATGGAGAAGCTCCACCAAGTTCATCAGTTAAAAATACTCCAAAAAGCCAGACTACAAAAATTAAAATAAAATACTTTAAGTATTTTAAAAAAGAAAATTTTCTTGTAGAGATTTTTTTTGTAGGAATCTTGTAAAGGAGATCCTGAAAAAATCCAAAGGGACACATAAATCCACAGATAAGTCTTCCAAATAAGGTTCCAAATAAAAGCATTAGTCCCGTCACATAGTAGGCAAAATTAAATTTTGACGAGCCAACAAGTGCTTGAAAGGAACCTATTGGACAAGAAAAGGCAGCTCCAGGGCATGAATAACAATTTAGTCCCGGAACGCAAAGGTTCTTAGTCTTACCTGTATATATTGTTCCTTTAAAAAAGTTTGGAATATGTAAATTTGTAAGAAGGGCAAAAGTCCCTTGAAATAAGTTTCGTTTTTTACCAATATTTTTTAGAAGATTTATTAAACTAACCAATTCCAACACACTCCAAGCAAATTCTTATGGCTTTGGATAGGACAGTATCCACTTCATGCCTATAAGCTCCATAAATTATGAAGGCAATAGACAAAAGTAGCATAAGATAGGATAATTTTTTTTCTGCAAAATCCCTCATGTTTTCACCTCACAAGTAGTATAGCATTTTAGATGTAAAGATAAAGTTAAGAAACCTTTATTTAATGAAATTTTTCAAAAAAAAAGCTGTGAAAATTAATTCACAGCTAGTATGGTGACCCATGCGCGATTCGAACGCGCGACACCTTGATTAAAAGTCAAGTGCTCTACCGACTGAGCTAATGGGTCTTATTCAGTTTCAATAAAAAATCTGTGTTAACCACAGATTAAAAAATGGCGGAGAGGAAGGGATTCGAACCCTTGTGGGCTTGCACCCTAACGGTTTTCAAGACCGCCCCGTTATGACCACTTCGGTACCTCTCCACAAATATAAAATTTAAAAATGGTGACCCATGCGCGATTCGAACGCGCGACACCTTGATTAAAAGTCAAGTGCTCTACCGACTGAGCTAATGGGTCTCACTTGGCTGGGGTGGCAGGACTCGAACCTACGCATGCCAGAGTCAAAGTCTGGTGCCTTACCGACTTGGCTACACCCCAATAATTGATTGGCGCACCTAGGAGGATTCGAACCCCCGGCACACGGATTAGAAGTCCGTTGCTCTATCCTACTGAGCTATAGGTGCTTATATGGAGCGGGTGAAGGGAATCGAACCCTCGCAACCAGCTTGGAAGGCTGGGGCTCTACCACTGAGCTACACCCGCATAAATAATTTTTTATAAAATTTTTGGTGGAGGAGAGTGGATTTGAACCACTGAAAGTTAAACTAACGGATTTACAGTCCGTCCCCTTTGGCCAACTCGGGAACTCCTCCATGTAAGTCCCTAATAATAAGCTTTTTTGGAGCTGGTGGGAGGACTTGAACCCCTAACCTACTGATTACAAGTCAGTTGCTCTACCAATTGAGCTACACCAGCATCTCACTTATTAAAAATAACTTGAAATTTTAATTGGCGACCTGGATCGGGTTCGAACCGACGACCTCCAGCGTGACAGGCTGGCATTCTAACCAACTGAACTACCAGGCCCAATTTTGGTGGACACAATAGGGCTCGAACCTATGACCCCCTGCTTGTAAGGCAGATGCTCTCCCAACTGAGCTATGCGTCCATCTGGTGACCCTGCCGGGAATCGAACCCGGGATACCACCGTGAAAGGGTGGTGTCTTAACCGCTTGACCACAGGGCCTAATATGGTTGCGGTTTATGTATAACAAAAACCGTTATTTTGAAAATGGTAGCGGCGAAGAGATTTGAACTCCTGACACTACGGGTATGAACCGTATGCTCTAGCCAACTGAGCTACGCCGCCATATTTTTATGGTAGCGGGAGAAGGATTTGAACCTCCGACCTTCGGGTTATGAGCCCGACGAGCTACCATGCTGCTCCATCCCGCGTCATTTGTACCCGGCTACTATTTCTTTTGGTGCCGAGAATCGGAATCGAACCGATACGGTGTTTAACCACCGCAGGATTTTAAGTCCTGTGCGTCTGCCAGTTCCGCCACCCCGGCTTGTTTTTTAAATGGCTCTCAGGGTGGGACTCGAACCCACAGCCTACCGGTTAACAGCCGGTTGCTCCACCATTGAGCTACCTAAGACTATTGGGGACTTTTGTCCCTTACTGGCGATAACTTACTCTCCCAGGTCGTTGCCAACCAAGTACCATCAGCGGACTAATGCTTAACTTCTGTGTTCGGTATGGGTACAGGTGTGTCCATTGTCCTATTCTCACCAGATTAACTTAAAAACTAATCTTACCTTAAATCTTTGGTCAAGTCTTCGACCTATTAGTACTCGCTAGCTGAATGTATTGCTACACTTACACCTTGAGCCTATCTACCTCATTTTCTTCAAGGGGTCTTATCTTTCGAGGGAAATCTCATCTCGAGGGGGGCTTCGGGCTTAGATGCCTTCAGCTCTTATCCCTTCCAAACTTAGCTTCCCAGCTATGCACTTGGCAGTACAACTGGTGCACCAGAGGTTTGTCCATCCCGGTCCTCTCGTACTAAGGACAGCTCCTCTCAAATTTCCTACGCCCACGACGGATAGGGACCGAACTGTCTCGCGACGTTCTGAACCCAGCTCGCGTGCCTCTTTAATGGGCGAACAGCCCAACCCTTGGGACCTACTTCAGCCCCAGGATGAGACGAGCCGACATCGAGGTGCCAAACCTCCCCGTCGATGTGGACTCTTGGGGGAGATAAGCCTGTTATCCCCGGGGTAGCTTTTATCCGTTGAGCGATGGCCCTTCCACTCGGTACCACCGGATCACTAAGTCCTGCTTTCGCATCTGCTCGACTTGTTGGTCTCGCAGTTAAGCTCCCTTCTGCCTTTATACTCTGCGCACGATTTCCATCCGTGCTGAGGGAACCTTTGAACGCCTCCGTTACTCTTTCGGAGGCGACCGCCCCAGTCAAACTGTCCAACTGAGAGTGTCCCTTCCCCAGATTCATGGGGTTAGGTTAGAATTCTAGCATTAAAAGAGTGGTATCCCAACGGTGACTCCCAAGATACTGGCGTACCTTATTCTCTGTCTCCCACCTATTCTGTACATTTAATCCCAAAATTCAATCTCAGCCTACAGTAAAGCTCCACGGGGTCTTTCCGTCCTGTCGTGGGTAAGCGGCATCTTTACCGCTACTACAATTTCACCGGATCCTTTGTTGAGACAGTGCCCAAATCGTTACACCTTTCGTGCGGGTCGGAACTTACCCGACAAGGAATTTCGCTACCTTAGGACCGTTATAGTTACGGCCGCCGTTTACTGGGGCTTCAGTTCTAAGCTTCGCTTACGCTAACTTTTTCCCTTAACCTTCCAGCACCGGGCAGGTGTCAGCTCCTATACTTCGTCTTTCGACTTAGCAGAAACTTGTGTTTTTGGTAAACAGTCGCTTGGGCCTTTTCACTGCGGCCCCCTGTTACAGGGGCTCCCCTTCTCCCGAAGTTACGGGGTCATTTTGCCGAGTTCCTTAACAAAGGTTTTTCCGCTCGTCTTAGGATTCTCTCCTCACCTACCTGTGTCGGTTTACGGTACGGGCGATACTTCTCTAGTAGTGGCTTTTCTTGGCAGTGTGGAGTCATAAGCTTCTCTACTTGTTTTCGATCCGCATTACGCTTCAGACTTCTCGGAAAGCGGATTTGCCTACTTTCCATCCTTTGCGCTTGCACGCCTCACCAACTGGGCGCTCTTATTATCCTTCTGCGTCCCCACTTCCTTTAATGATTGTATCGGTACAGGAATTTCCACCTGTTGTCCATCGACTACGCTTTTCAGCCTCGCCTTAGGTCCCGACTTACCCTGAGTGGACGAGCCTTGCTCAGGAATCCTTGGGTTTTCGACGGGTGAGATTCTCACTCACCTCTCGCTACTCATGCCAGCATTCTCTCTTGTATGATGTCCACAGTGCCTTACGGCTTCTGCTTCGTCCTTCATACATTGCTCCTCTACCAACGTTATACGTTCCATAGCTTCGGTATATAGTTTAGCCCCGGTTATCTTCGGCGCAGAGTCACTTGACTAGTGAGCTATTACGCACTCTTTAAATGAGTGGCTGCTTCTAAGCCAACATCCTAGTTGTCTCAGTAACTCCACATCCTTTCCCACTTAACTATAATTTTGGGACCTTAGCTGATGGTCTGGGCTCTTTCCCTTTCGACTATGAAGCTCATCCCACATAGTCTGACTCCCTAGTGCATGATATGGTATTCGGAGTTTGATAGGTCTTGGTAACATATGCATGCCCCTTGACCAATCAGTGCTCTACCCCCTTTTCATGTCTTACTAGAGGCTAGCCCTAAAGCTATTTCGAGGAGAACCAGCTATCTCCGTGTTCGTTTGGCTTTTCACCCCTATCCACAAGTCATCCGATAACTTTTAAACGTTACCCGGTTCGAGCCTCCATTGAATTTTACTTCAACTTCACTCTGCTCATGGATAGATCACACGGTTTCGGGTCTACAACCACTAACTTCCGCCCTATTTAGACTCGCTTTCGCTTCGGCTCCGCATCTTTAATGCTTAACCTCGCTAGTAATCGTAACTCGCTGGCCCGTTCTACAAAAAGTACACGATCGTGGTGTTAAACCACTTTCGCTGCTTGTAAACACTAGGTTTCAGATTCTATTTCACTCCCCTCACGGGGTTCTTTTCACCTTTCCCTCACGGTACTTGTTCGCTATCGGTCACCAAGTAGTATTTAGCCTTAGGGGGTGGTCCCCCCATATTCCCACTGAATTTCTCGTGTTCCGTGGTACTCTTTTGTGTCGGATATCTTCGCTTTCGCCTACAGGACTCTTACCTTCTTTGGTTAATCTTCCCAGATTATTTGGCTGGCTATTGTCTCTTTATACACATCGGGCTCTTCCCCGTTCGCTCGCCGCTACTTAGGGAATCGAGTTTTCTTTCTTTTCCTCAGGTTACTTAGATGTTTCAGTTCACCTGGTTCGCCTCCTATAGTTATGAATTGGCTATAGGATACCTCTTACGAGGTGGGTTTCCCCATTCGGATATCTACGGGTCATAAGATATTTGCTCCTCTCCGTAGCTTTTCGCAGCTTGTCGCGTCCTTCTTCGCCTCTTGGTGCCTAGGCATTCACCTAGTGCTCTTTTTAACTTGACCTTTGTTAATAAACATTTCTGTTTATTTCCAGTTTAATTGTTTTGTTTAAGAAATTTTGATTAGTTTTTAAGTTGTTATGGTTCAAAACTTAGCATAAACTAAGTTATGGTGGACCTGGGTGGACTCGAACCACCGACCTCACGCTTATCAGGCGTGCGCTCTAACCAGCTGAGCTACAGGTCCATATATATAATTAAAATAGTGTGAAGATTTATTTTCCTTAGAAAGGAGGTGATCCAGCCGCACCTTCCGATACGGCTACCTTGTTACGACTTCACCCCAGTCACCTATCCTACCTTCGACTGCTGCTTCCCTAAGGTTCGCTCGCAGGCTTCGGGTATTACAAGCTTCCATGGTGTGACGGGCGGTGTGTACAAGACCCGGGAACGCATTCACCGCAGCATGCTGATCTGCGATTACTAGCAACTCCATCTTCATGTACTCGAGTTGCAGAGTACAATCCGAACTGAGAAAGACTTTTTGAGGTTGGCTTAATATCACTATCTCGCTTCCCTTTGTATCTTCCATTGTAGCACGTGTGTAGCCCAGGGCATATAGGGCATGATGATTTGACGTCATCCCCACCTTCCTCCGATTTATCATCGGCAGTCTCTTTAGAGTCCCCATCCGAAATGCTGGTAACTAAAGATAGGGGTTGCGCTCGTTGCCAGACTTAACTGAACATCTCACGACACGAGCTGACGACAACCATGCACCACCTGTATTGAGGCTTCCGAAGAAGAGGGTATATCTCTATACCGGTCCTCAGTATGTCAAGCCCTGGTAAGGTTCTTCGCGTTGCTTCGAATTAAACCACATGCTCCGCTGCTTGTGCGGGTCCCCGTCAATTCCTTTGAGTTTCATGCTTGCGCACGTACTCCCCAGGCGGAGTGCTTAATGTGTTAACTGCGGCACCGAATTATTCCGATACCTAGCACTCATCGTTTACAGCGTGGACTACCAGGGTATCTAATCCTGTTTGCTACCCACGCTTTCGTTCCTCAGCGTCAGAATGAGCCCAGTAAGTCGCCTTCGCCACCGGTATTCTTTTTAATATCTACGCATTTCACCGCTACACTAAAAATTCCACTTACCTCTACTCTTCTCAAGATATGCAGTTTCAAATGCTTACAGTAGTTAAGCTACTGCCTTTTACATCTGACTTGCATTTCCGCCTGCGAACCCTTTACGCCCAGTGATTCCGGACAACGCTAGCCCCCTACGTATTACCGCGGCTGCTGGCACGTAGTTAGCCGGGGCTTTTTCTTATGGTACCGTCATTATCTTCCCATATAAAAGAACTTTACGACTCGAAAGCCTTCATCGTTCACGCGGCGTCGCTGCATCAGAGTTCCCTCCATTGTGCAATATTCCCCACTGCTGCCTCCCGTAGGAGTTTGGACCGTTTCTCAGTTCCAATGTGGCCGTTCACCCTCTCAGGCCGGCTACCCATCGTCGCCTTGGTGGGCCGTTACCTCACCAACTAGCTAATGGGACGCGAGTCCATCTTAGACCACCGGAGTTTTGATCATTAGTGCATGGGCACCTATGATTTCATTTGGTATTAATCCCGGTTTCCCGAGGCTATCCCAATGTCTAAGGCAGGTTACTCACGTGTTACTCACCCGTCCGCCGCTAATCCATCTTATCTTCACCCCGAAGGGATCTGTCAAGATTTCATCGCTCGACTTGCATGTGTTAAGCGCGCCGCCAGCGTTCGTCCTGAGCCAGGATCAAACTCTCAATTAAAAATTTGTATGACTCATTAGTTTTCTCAAAACTAAACGAATATCTGGTTTGCTTGTGATTCTTTAAAAGAATCTGTGATTAAATCACGAATTGTTTATCTATCTTCACACTATTTAATTATCATGTTTCATGCGCTACTTTTTTGAAGTAGCTTGTTTATTATACTACCGTGTTTTTTCTTTGTCAAGTATTTTTTACAATTTATTTAAATTGTTTTTACTTGAAACTCGGTAATATTTTTTGCTGTCTTAAGTGACAACTTCTATATATTAGCACCTAGAAAATCATCTGTCAACTGTTTTTTTTATTTTTTTAAATCTTTTTTTCTAAAAAATAACAGCTGCATTTCTTACAGCTGTTTTATATTACTATTTATATTTTCCTTTGTCAAGCAGTTTATAAAAACTTTTTAAAATTAATTTACACTGCCTTTACTTGATAGTCTAAATCCTTAATTCTCTTCATATCATCTTCTATACTTATGCCCTTTGTTGTAAGAAGTACTCCCGATATAGCTGCATTGGCACCAGACTTAAATGCTGATTTACCAAATTCTTCCATTAGTGATCTTCCACCAGCTAATCTTATTAGGGCCTTAGGCATAATAAATCTAAAGGTCGCACAAGTCCTATTTACTTCTTCCATTGGCAGTGGTTCATTATTTTCTAAGGGAGTGTTCTTAATAGGATTTAATAGATTAATAGGTACTGAGTGTACATCTAGGTCCCTTAACTGTAGTGCCATGTCAATTCTATCTTTGAAGTCTTCTCCTAATCCTATGAGTCCTCCTGAGCATATTTCCATTCCTGCTTCTTGAGCTGCCTTTATTGTTTCTATCTTTTGATCGTAAGTATGTGTCGTGCAAATTTCTGGGAAGAAGTTTCTTGATGTTTCAAGATTGTTGTGGATTCTTGTTATACCAGCTGCCTTTAATTTTTCAAAGGATTCTTCTGATATTATTCCTCCTGAAATACATACCTTTATTCCCGGTGCTTGTTCATATATCTTTCTCGTAATGCTGCATATCTTGTCTATATCTTTTGGTGTGAGTCCCTTTCCACTTGCTACCATTGAGTATCTTGGAATTCCCCTATTGTATTTATCTAGGGCATCCTTTACTATTACGTCTTCATCTAGAAGATCGTATTCTTTTACATTTGTATGATAGTGACCTGATTGGGCACAAAATTTACAGTTTTCTGAACACTTACCACTTTTGGCATTTATAATAGTACAAACATCAAAGTCATTGCCACAGAAATATTCTCTAAGTTCATCTGCAGCCTTTGTTAGTTCATCGTAGTCGCTATTATAAACTTCTATTGCTTCTTCTCTTGTTATTACGTAACCATTTTTTATTTTTTCTTTTAAATTATTTATGTCCATATCTTCAACTCCTGAAATTCATTATATATTTCAGGAGTTTTATTGTCAATTTATTTTAAATTTTAGTTAACGTAATGTTCAAAGACTCCAAACTTTATTTTTTCTCCCAGTCCTCTAAACTTGCTTTCGTATTCTGTCACAATGTTTTGTGGATATTCTTCAAGCTTCATGTCAAATTCTTTTACAAGTGTAGAGAAGCCTTGATCTTTAAAGTAATCTAAGCTTTCTTCAAATAGTTCTAAATCATCTGTCTTAAAATAAATTTGTGATTTTGGTTTTAATATTAGCTTATACTTTTCTAAAAATCTTGGGTAAGTCAACCTTCTCTTCTTATGTCTTAACTTTGGCCAAGGGTTACAGAAGTTTATATAGATCCTGTCTAGTTCGTTTTCGTCAAAGTAGTCTAAGATGTTTTCAGCATTAATGGGCATTGCCCTAACATTGGTAAGCTCTTCGTCTAATATTTTTCTTGTTGCATAAATAAGTGCATTAGTTTCAATATCTACCATTATATAATTTATATTTTTATTTAATTTAGCTGATTCGATAGTAAAAGTTCCCTTGCCAGCACCAATCTCTAAATAAATTGGATTGTCGTTGCCAAAGACCTCTTTCCACTTCCCCTTATTCTCTTGTCCATTAAAAAATACATAAGGATTTTCAGCCATTTCAGGTATTGCAAAATGTTTTTTTCTAAGTCTCATTTTCATTCTCCTTTTTGTCCTATGGAATTATAACATAAGCTATCTTAGTGTCAACAAGATTTGTATTTTCTTTTGATTATTTTCAAATATAAACAATAAAAAAAGCCAACCTCTTTGGCCGACTCTCTCCTATAAGAATATTTCTTTCTATATAATAATGAATTTATATTTTCCATCTACTTGGCAAAAATTTATGACTTCATAATTAATATCTAGTTAACAAAAAACTATAACTTCATATTTTTTTATTAACTAACAAAAATTTATTACTTTCCTAAAATCTATAAGTCATCATTTCTTTTTAGCTATCCTAGTCCTTCCTGTCTTGTAATCTATGTCTACGCCTTCTTCAATATTTTTTGCAAAGACCCTGAAGTTAATTTTCTTGCCACCATCTTCAATGCTATAGGCTTCCATAATAACTCCCCTTGCCACAAGTTCGTCACCCTCAAAAACTGGAGTCACCCTATACCTTACCTTCTTGCCAGTATCCTTCATGTAAGAAGCAACAGCATTCTCAAAGGGGAGCATCCCCTTGGTATTAAAGGATCTTGTCCCAGTCATGAGGTTCTTCCAATTGTCATTCTCTCCAGTCATTTGATAGGCAATGAGATGGCACCTGTTGTAAACTGCTCCACCCTCAACAAAGTCATAAAACTTTTGATGCCATCCTGAGGGATACACTTTCGATATATCGCCCCTTGATTCTTTAGGCATTGACTCACGACTTAATAGCGCATTGGCAGGCCCAACCCTATTTAAGTGATCTAGGTTTGAATAATGAGCAAAGTCTGGACCCATCTTTAAATCCTCTTCAGAGAAATTAGGCGGATTTTTATCTATCTCATAGTAGATGCTTGATTCATTGACCTCGTAGGGGTTATCAAATATTGATAAAAATCTTTCTAGTTTATTTAAGTATGGTCCATTGTAGTTTACGTCAAAGTCCTGAAGTTGCTCTTGTCCAAATAAAAATCCAATTAGGGTAAGGACTAGGGCTCCTATGACTTTAAAGTTTTTATTTTTCTTCAATAATATTGTCCCCTCTCTAAATTAAATTTTTTTAATTTAAATATGCTGTCAAATTGTACAGTATTTTTCATTATATATGATAAAGTCAATTTAAAAAAGTTAATGAGAGGCCAGAAATCTTAAAAATGCTTAAAAATAGGACAAAAGACTTCACAAAAAATTTTTTTAATAATATAATATCCTTGCTTTATTTATAATTATTATGTATTTTACATAAAATATTAGGAGGAAAAATGGAAAATCAAAATAATAAACCTAAGCCAAGTTTGGCAGCTCTGCTTCCCTTTCTTGTCTTTGTACTAGTTTACATGGCTACGGGAATTGTCCTAAACCACCTAGGTGTCGAAATGGCATTTTACCAAGTGCCAGCCCCAGTATGTATCTTGCCAGCAATTATACTTGCCTTCATTATGTTTGAGGGAAGTGTTGACGACAAGTTTAACGACTTCGTAAGAGGTTGCGGCGACGAAAATATTATTATAATGTGCCTCATCTACATATTGGCTGGCGCTTTTGCAACAGTCTCTAAGGAATCAGGAGGAGTCGACTCAGTTGTTAACTTTGCCCTATCAATTATTCCCCTTCAATTTATAACAGGTGGAATCTTCTTAATAGGCTGTTTCATTTCTATATCAACAGGAACTTCTGTGGGAACAATCTCTACAGTTGGCCCAATAGCAGTTGGACTTGCTCAAAAGGGAAACCTTCCACTAGCCCTAGTCTTGGGTTCTCTTGTTGGAGGAGCAATGTTTGGAGACAACTTATCAGTTATTTCTGACACAACAATTGCTGCAACAAGAACTCAAAATGTAGATATGAAGGACAAGTTTAAGGCAAACATAAGGATGGCCCTTCCTGCAGCTATTATTACCTTTATAATTTTATTGGTAGTTGGAAAACCAGAAGCCCTTCCTACATTAGAAGACCGTCCCTATAATCCAGTCTTAATTATCCCCTACTTATTTGTACTCATCTCTGCAATAGCAGGCATGAATGTATTTTTAGTTTTAACAAGTGGGATAATTTTATCAGGAGTAATTGGGATAGCAACAGGTGCCCTTGACCTAATGACCTTTGCCCAAAATATCTTCACAAGTTTCTCTGGCATGTTTGAAATATTTTTATTATCCATGCTAACTGGTGGGCTTTCCTATATGGTTTCCAAAAATGGAGGAATCGACTGGCTAGTCCAAAAGATAAGGAGCTTTGCAAGAGGACAAAAATCTGCAGAAGTTTCCATCGCCCTTCTCACAGCCCTAACTGATGCTGCAACAGCTAATAACACAGTGGCAATAATAATCGACGGACCAGTTGCAAAGGAAATATCAAATGATTTTAAAATTGATCCAAGAAGATCAGCTGCTCTCTTGGATACCTTCTCCTGCGTTATGCAAGGAGTCATCCCTTACGGGGCACAAATCCTAATAGCAGCAGGACTTACAAAAGAGCTTGGTGCCGGCGCAGTTTCACCTATGGAGATAATTCCCTTCTTGTGGTACCAAGGAATACTTGCAATCTTTGCAATCGCATCTATCTTTATTAGATATGCAGATCCAAGTGGCGATTGGGACTTTGAAAAAGATGAACTAAAAGAAGAAAATTAAATCACAAAATAATGTAAGAGAACCCCAGACCTAAGCCTGGAGTTCTTTTTTCATTTCATTATAAAGTTTATTTATCTTTATCCTACATTCTGTAAAATTATCCATATAACTCATCTCTGCGATTACATCTTGCATCTCATATCCTAAGTCAGATACCCTTTCACTTTCTTTAAAAATCATCTCGTTGTTATCTATAAAATAGTCTTCTAAATCATTAAATAAATCCCAATCATTGTTGGAAGCTTCAGCAAATAAGACCTTCTCTATTTCTTTAAAAAAATCATCAATTATACTCATAAGCTTATTGCACTCCTCCCTGAAAACAAAATTTACTATATAAGCTTTAAAACAAAAACACCCCAACTTAAATGTTAGTGTACCTTATTAGCTTCTTTTATCTTGTCTAGTATCCTCTCTATCCTGACTAATCTTTCTTGATTATCTCCACCTGATTCTAGTTCCACTATTTCTGTTTGCAGATCAAAACCTAGTTGAGCCACCTCGTCGTTTTTCTTATTAATTTCATCGAAGTTATCTAAAAAGAAGCTTTCAAGCCCGCCAATGCTACGGACTGCATCTTCATTATCAAATCTTTCCAGACCGCCTTCTATTTCCTTTATGAACATATCAATTATTTTTTTCATAATCTTTTCTCACCTTTCTTTTTTTTTCTTTGGAGATAACTTTAACAACTTCCATTTTTGTAAAATTAACCCTACATATGCGGGGACTACTATCATTTCTACCGCCTATTAGAGTATGGGGTGAATCACCCCCGCATGTGCGGGGACTACATGGATTGGCTGTTTGTACTGGCTACTCTAACAGAATCACCCCCGCATGTGCGGGGACTACTATTCTTTCTCCACCAATTCATCTTCAATTTCAGGATCACCCCTGCATGTGCGGGGACTACAACTTGGGGTCGCTGTCAAGTATCAAAGTTATAGGATCACCCCTGCATGTGCGGGGACTACAGGATCAGGCGCAGGGAAATAGTTTATATTTTGGGATCACCCCCGCCTGTGCGGGGACTACTGTGTTTCTTTTATCCTCTTCCTTAGCTTGGGAGGATCACCCCCGCCTGTGCGGGGACTACGATGCTGGTCCCATCACTATTCGGTCTTTTAAAGGATCACCCCTGCATATGCGGGGACTACCTACGATGTCGAAGCACCCACAATAAGATATCAGGATCACCCCTGCATATGCGGGGACTACTCTTCTCCATCAAATCTTACTTTAGCAGTCCCAGGATCACCCCTGCATATGCGGGGACTACTCATAGTGCCTAACTACTCTATTTAATGGTATAGGATCACCCCTGCATATGCGGGGACTACCTGTCAAATCATTAACCCTAGTATTTACACCAGGGATCACCCCTGCATATGCGGGGACTACCAAAAATCTTCCTGTATTTAAAAGTACCATCCAGGATCACCCCTGCATATGCGGGGACTACATTAGGATTGTACTTGCAGATGAGGTTGACAGGGGATCACCCCTGCATATGCGGGGACTACAACAATTCATTATTTTCTTCTAAATATAACCTAGGATCACCCCTGCATATGCGGGGACTACACAAGGTTGAGTTTGGCTTATCAAATGTACACGGGATCACCCCTGCATATGCGGGGACTACTTTCGTTCACACTTGGAGATGATATGCCACTCAGGATCACCCCTGCATATGCGGGGACTACTAGTTTTTTCTTTATCTCCCTTACCTTCGAAGAGGATCACCCCTGCATATGCGGGGACTACTCCCAGGCTTCTCCAGTCTTTTCAGAAAATTCAGGATCACCCCTGCATATGCGGGGACTACGAATATTCTAAAAAAGAATCAAAGGAAGAATTAGGATCACCCCTGCATATGCGGGGACTACATAAACAAGATATCTTGATGTCCGTATCCATCAGGATCACCCCTGCATATGCGGGGACTACCACCAACTCTTCTTTCAAGTTCTGCCACTGTCAGGATCACCCCTGCATATGCGGGGACTACCTATACAAGTGTGCCCAGAACTTTCTAATCCCAGGATCACCCCTGCATATGCGGGGACTACCTATTCTTTTAATGGGAAGTTATATCAATCAGAGGATCACCCCTGCATATGCGGGGACTACAGACACTATCCCGCAACCATCGTTATTCATTTGGGATCACCCCTGCATATGCGGGGACTACCTATCCTGTAAAGCATCAACTGTATTTGAATTGAGGATCACCCCTGCATATGCGGGGACTACACTTAAAAG
Organism: Peptoniphilus harei; assembly: GCF_900454685.1. Taxonomy (GTDB): domain Bacteria; phylum Bacillota; class Clostridia; order Tissierellales; family Peptoniphilaceae; genus Peptoniphilus_A; species Peptoniphilus_A harei. Next base: position 86,572 of record NZ_UATM01000032.1, read on the forward strand.
ATCCCGTAACTATCTCATTTCCATTATAAAATATCCCATAATTTATTCACTTTATGAATTAATTTTTCTTCCAGAATTGCATCTTCAAGAGCTCTGTGAGGAACTTTTTCATCAATGCCATAGGATTTTAAAACAGTTTCTAGCTTGTAGTTATTCAAAAATAAGTTATCTTTTTTTACAAACTGCATGATATCATAAACTTTATTATTTATTTTTGCCAAGCCTTCTTTTTCTAATGAGGAGTTTAAAAATTTTATATCGAAAGCAACATTATACCCTAGTATTATTGTGTCACCAATAAAATCAATAAACTCTTCTAATGCTCTTTTTAGTGGAATTCCTTTTTCCTCTAGCATTTCATCGTCAATTCTTGTTAAACTTTTTATTTCTTCTGGTAATTTTCCTTCAATTCTTATAAATCTTTGAAAGTTTTCTTGTTTTTCTCCAACTTTTACTACTCCAATCTCTATTATATTATCATTGAAAGGATTTAGTCCATCGGTTTCTAAATCCAAGACTGCATATTTTTTTATCTCTTTTTTATCAATGGATTTTTTCACTTTACTATGCTCTATATTTTTTATTTTTTTTAAATTGATCTGCTTTTGAAAATCCTTCTTTTAGACTTTTATCTTTTTCTTTAATTTCTTTTTTTATTAATACTAAAGGCAAGCCTTCAGAATCTAAAACTTCCCTGTCTCCATTAATAGTCTCAAATTTATAACCAATTTCATTTCTATAATAGTAAGATATTGTTGCTTCTCCGTCTTTTAAGTTATCTTTTACTCGATCCCAGAGCTTTTCTCTTACTTTTGTATTTAAGTTACCAACATAGACTCCACTTGCAACTTCTTGGAGCCATTTTGTTAAATCTCCTCTAAGGGAACTTGGAACTTTGGAAAGAGTTATTACTGTAAAAGGCATTACAAATCACCTTCTGTATAATTAACTCCATATTTTACCAATTTACCTTTCTCATCCCAGAGATTTATTGTCTCTATTTTTATATCATCTTCTGGATTTATTTCCATTAAGTACTGCAGGTCTTTCACGATTTTTTTCATTAATTTTCCATCTACACATTTATCTCTAAGTCTAAGTCTGGCCAGTCTTCCTATATCCTCATCTTCTGTGACTTCACTTGCTAATTTAAATGCAAGGGGTATTGTGTATTCAGCTTTATAGAGGTCGGCTATATCATATACAAAGGATTTGTCGTGTCCTGTATGAACAAATCCTAATCCAGGTGACATTCCCAAGGCAACAATTACACTGTGACAAATGCCGTAGAGAGCTACATTGGCGGCAGAGAGTGCTTTATTAACAGGGCTCCCATCTTCGTAATTGTTTGGATCATAGTCTCTTTTTGTCCAATCAATTTCATATCTCTTGGCTTCTTGTCTATAAAGATTTCTTATTCTAGCTCCTTCTCTTCCTCTTAATTGTTGCATTGTTAGTTTCATTACATCTTCACCAGGAAATCTTATTTGATACATCTTTCTTGCAACTAATAGTCTTGTATTTCTATTAGAAAATAGGACTGCTTGTTTCTCTAGATATTTAGTTGAATGGGCAAGGGGCCTACCATTGGCATAGAACCTAACTCCTCTTTCACCAACCCAAATAATTGATGTTCCTGTGTCTCCTAATAGTTCTACTGCCCTATGGCTTATGTCTGTACCAGGTCCTAATAAAAGTATTCCAATTATGGCAGCAGGTATCCTCACAATACCTTTGGAGTCCATAACAGTAAGGGCACCATCTTGCCTATTAATTTTTGCGTGCTCTACATAAATAAAACTAACCCTATCTTCAATACGTGGAAGCTCAGTGAGTTCTGGCTTTTTTGGTCCAATTAAGTCTGTCATATCACTTCACCGGTATAACTGTAATCATTCCAAATCCGTAAGCTTTTTCTCTACCCATTCCATGGGTAAGAATTTTTAAAAACTTTTCTTTATCAATAATTTTTAGTTTACCTTCATAAACTACCTTATTTAATTTTATATGTCTTGTACCCTTCCTTCTGAGTATTGGATGGGATTTTTCTACAATTTGAAATCCATTTTCCTCAAGTTCAAATCCATTTTTTTCTGACCTATCAAGTAAAAATTTCATTTGATCCTCTGTGTTATAGCAAGGGTAAATTTTTCCTCTTTCTCTTTCTTCTTCTTTTTTTGAGACTATTGGATTAAGTGTTGCCCTAAATCTTAAAATCTGTCCTTCCTTCAAACTTTCTAAAAAAGTTTCATAATCTTTTGTTCTTGCTGAGTTAGCTACTCCATACTTTTCCAATATTTCTAAATCGGGTTTGCTCTCCGATACGACCAATAAAAAACTTTTGCCATTGATTTTATCAATCCTCCAAAGTTTTCTACTTCTATTTTCTTTTTCTATTTCATCTGGAAAACTCATTTCTACCCAATTATGGTAGGCTCCCAGGTGGGTTAGGTCTCTAGTTTTTCTTCTGTTATTAAGGTCAATTTCAACTTGTGATATATACATATTAACCCCCAACTGCTCCAAAAGCATCATGATCAGTTTCTCCAACATCCCTATCAACTTCAACATATATAGTTGACTCGCCCCTATACTGGAACTTCCTTTCTTTTTGAGAGAATGAAACCACATCATCCTTTTTAAGTTTTTCTTTTCCAGTTTTTAAAATTTTAGAATCTCCATAAATTTTTAAATTATTATTCTTATTTTGTCTATAAAATTTGTTGGCCTGCCATTTGGTCTTTTTTAAAAGTTCAAGTGGATCATCTTCAAAACAACCTATAATAAAATCATAATTTACAGGGCAAGATCTTCTTCCAAGAAAATTTTGGAAATATGGTCTCTTTAAAGCCTCATAAACTTTATCGATGAAGTCATTATCTTCGTGACTTAAGACAACTAAAAATATAGCATCAGATAGGTAATATCTATTTGTAACATAATTCCTTTCGAGTCTTCCATTCTTTTTATATTTCTTGGCAATCTGATAGTCTCTTAAAAGAATCCCTGCTTGATCAACCCTAGTTGCAAAGTTTATTTCTCTTAATCTATTTATTTTTTCGTCTTCATGTCGTCTATAACCAAGGGCAGCTGCTAGCATCCCAAGGACTCCACTTTTTGAAGGGTAGTCATCTGTATGTCTTGTCTCAAAATTCGAGCTTGTCCCCCAGGACTGTAAGGGACCTTGAAATTTTAATAAAATACTTTTCAATTTACTCACCCAATTCGTCAGGTATTATTTCACCAAGTTTATCTCCTAATTCTTTTAATAGTTCCTTAAAATTATCTTCCTTCTTTACGCCTTCTATCAATTCAAAATCATCTAATGATATACAGAAAGTAGCTATAGGTTCTTCAACAAATTTTTCAGCCTTCTTATATTCTTTTAAAAGCTTTTCAACAGATTCTTTGACAAAACCTTGATTTTTATATGCTTTTACTGGATTTTCAAAGGCACTTACTAGGTTAACTGGTCTGTCTTTTCTCAAGCTAACCATAATAAATGATGGAATTGTAGTGTTTGCAAAAGTGTTTACCTTGCCTGTTGGAAGTGACTTTGCAAAAGCTTCTACAAAAAGTTTTATGGCATTAATTGTTTCTTCTTTATCTGATAATTGTTTATAGAATTCATGAACTGCCACATTTGCATACCTGTAAAGGGTTGATGAATTATATTCTATTGTTCCAAGCATTCCTGCACCTGCATTGTCCTCTTCTTGTAAGTCATCTACAGCAGTGAAAAAATCAAATTCAGTTTCAACTGAGTGAGTAGAAATTGCATGTGCAACTTGACATGAAGCGTCTTCATTTAGTGATGGATCGTCTGCGACCATTCTTCCAAAAAGTGCAATATCAACAGCTGGGTCATCTTTTAACATTTCTTTAATAAGATTTTTATCCTTTACTCCATCTACTGCTGCCCTTGCTAATTTTTCTGCCTGAGTATTTCCCATAAAGAAAAGAGCTGTCGTTTTATTATCTTTCGTTTTTAGTCCACCAAGTTTTAGAAGGTCATTAGCCATTTTTATAGCATCTTCTTCTGAGATGTTTCCATCTATTTTTTCAATCTTTGATCCTATATATTCTGGGATTTTATAACTTCTTATACCTACATTACTATTTTTTGAATCTTCCAAGAAGTATGACCTAATTGCCCTTTTCCAACTTTGGGAACTCACTCTTGCTCTTCTAACTCCACCATATTGTGCAGTTTTTGGACTTCCTGTATCATCTCTATTAATGTTTGATGGTGGCAATGTTTGAATCGCATTTACGTCTAGATAGATATTGTTATTTTTCATTTTTCTTTTCTCCTTCTTTTTCACTATTAACAAAATAATACCTGCTTGCCCATGAAAATTTTACTTCTTCTCCATAACCTCTCAAGTACCTATATAAATCTCTAGATAGCCTTGGATAGTCCACCTTTGCATCAGTTTTTGACTTTAATAGCTTTATCATTTGTCTTAGATGGTGAGAAAGTTCTTGAAAGGTTGTTGATGTTACCATACTATTAAATCTTCTATCCACAGCTACAGAATCTCCATCTTTCCTTAAAGACCTAAGCGAATAGCCCAAATTTTTCCACTTTTCACTATTCTCTTCTAGGAGTACACTTTCTGTTTTAGACTGTTGGTGTATTGCGTATAATTGAATAGTTGTTATAACTGCTCTCTCTTCATCAGATATTTTCCCATCAGTACTTAAAAAGTCCTCTGGCATGTATCTGAATAGAAGGGTTAATAAATCAGTTGACTCTGTAAGTGGTCTATTAACTGAATTTCTAATATTAGCCATTGTTGCCCTAGCATTTGCAGAGCTAGTGTCAGAGTTAATTTCTTTGATAATATTTCTTGTAACTGACTCCACTCTAAAAGTTTTATTACTAGTTCTTGTCATTTTCTCCTCCTATCCTATTGTTTTGTTTAAAATATTTATAAACTTATTATAAATTGTGGCGATATTTATAATTTTTCCATCTTTTTCTATTCCCCTATAGTCCCTTGTGTTGGCTTGCGATACCATTTCTCTCGCTTCATTTATGACAAGAGATTTTAAAGTTACCTTCCACTCTCTTATCTTTTTATTTTTTTCATCTTCTTTATTTATGCTGGCAAGCCAATCTTTAAAGGGTTCGTTTAATTTATAATAAAGTTCTTCAACTTTTTGCTTTTTAAAATCCTTGCTCTTGTCATTTCTAACAGTCATTAAATCAGAAATAAAATATCCATAAATTCCACCCACAACTTTCTTAGCCAAATTAACTTCAGAGTCTATAAGAGGAACCCATCCTTCTTTATCGATGTCTGTCAAAACTTCTTCCTTGATTGCTAAGGAGTCAAAAACTTCATCCACTGGAACCCATGAAGTGGCATTTCCATCATCTTTCATGCTTATTGATTTAATAATTAGATTATATTCACCAATTTCTTCTTTTCTTTTATTGACATACTCAATAAGTCCTGGAGCTTTCACTTCATTATTATCTTCACTTATATTTGCTACTGTTCCAAAGGATCTCCAAAGTGCTTCACCCGAATTGTGTTTTTTTGGCTTAAATTTATCTTTTTCCGGTCCATTTGTATCTAATCTCCAAAGAGTCATGGGTTCTAAAAAAGCATCCAAGTGATTTATCTCAGGTATTTTTACAATTTCAAAATTAAAAGCATCATTAAAATCTTTTTCACTATCAATATATATTGCCCTAGACCAGTTCGTATAGAGTTCTGCAAGATTGTCTGGATCTCTATAAGATAAATAATTTGATATGATTTCAGAGCTATCAAATTCCCAACAAGGTTTTTCAACTATCCCAATATATTCTTGTATAGGATTTGGCAAAATTAAGTTCAACATTAAAGTATCAAATAAGTTATTAGCTTCAAAATAAATCCCTCCTATATCAAAAAGCCAGCCCTTTGAATTTGGTATTTTATATTTTTCTTTTCCAAAGATTACCTTATCTGATAAACCCGAATAAGCTTGAAAAGTCAAAAGCCATCTCAAAGCCTCATCTTCTTTTAATATTTCTTTGTTTTTTCCCTTGTCATACTTAGGTGAGAAGAGAGCAACTTTATTCCCACTTTCTGAAATCATACGATTAATATTTTTCCCACTAACAGAACTTGGATTTACCTTATTAATTTTTGATCCATCTATTTCTTCCTTCCTAACTTGATAGAAGGGATATTTGTCATCAAGAAAATAGAAGTGGTCCTCCCACATTCTCAAGTAGTCACTGACAATTTCAGGGAACTTTTTAGTCGACCAGAGTTTCTTCCATGTCTCCTCTAGGCTGTTGGTATATTCATCATCTAAGTAATCTTCATCTACATCGTCAACCTGCATAAACTTTTCATCTAGGACAATACCAGGATGAGGCTTCCCATGATAATCAAACCTTGAAAAGACTGTTTGAAGGACTGCCAGAAGAAGTCTAGTCATTGCAAAGTCTTGGGTCTTCGTATCTCCAGCCAAGCCCTTAAATTTTTCTGCATTTTCAAAAATATCAATGAGGGAAACTTTTTTGTTTTTCAAACTTTCATTTTCAATAACAGGAATCCACGACTCATTTAGTAAATTGTATTTTCCCAAAATCTCTCACCCTTTCATAAAATAAGCCAAATTTTTCATCATATGTTAGCTTATAACCATTTAAAACAAAGCTATTATCTTCATCAAAAATAACTCCCAATGACCCCCTTAACCAGGTCTGCCTTTGCCAGTCTGATAAATTTTTCCTATTATATTCTTCAAGTTCCTTTATAGTCTCTTCAAAAACTTTTGGATACCTGCTTAACGCTAAAGGAAGTCTTAAAGATTCTCTCGCAATAATTTTTGCTGTACTTGGATTGTCTATATCTTTTGATAAATCGAGGCATTCTGAAAAAGTCCCATAACCTTCCGAAAGCTTCTTTAAGGCTATAACTTCTATAGTGTCCTCAATATCTCTTACTCTTGCATAACCAACTTCTTCACTATCTATTGGAACTGGAGTCTCAAGCAAACCAACTAAAGTCCTCTTAAAATTCCTGTCTGGCTTATCTAGTCTGTAAGTCTTAGCTCTTTGCTCCTTATTATTTATTTTTACCTCTCTCTTTTTACAACTTTCTTCCATAAGAATTAGTAGCTCATCGTCTAACTTAACTTCTCCATCTTCATAAACTTTGTTGACTAAGTTAGGTATATCACTTGGGATCATTATAGAATCCGGTAAAAAATACTGACTTCTCATAAGTATGTACTCATCATAGATTGCTTTAGACTTCTCTTCATAATTAAATTTATCATTAGTTCCTATTACATAAAGAGTAGGACTTTTATAAACATCACTTCTTTTTATTTCATGCCTTTGAAGCCTGCCAACTCTTTGAATTAAAAGATCTATGGGACAAAGTTCACTGATCATTACATCAAAATCTAGGTCCAAACTTTGCTCAATAACTTGTGTTCCAATTATAATTTTTCTTTTGGGTCTTTCTGCATTTTTTGATACCAAACTGAGAAGTAAATTTTCTTTTTTAACCCTATCTGTTGCGATAAAATTTGAGTGCAGAAGTTCTACTGCGTCTTCTCCGAAGTGTAGCTCACATTCTTTTGCTAGGTCTTGAGAGTCCTTCACTGTGTTCATAATAACCCCTATTACTCCTTCATTTTTATAGAGTTCAGAAATTATATTAATTAAATTTTCCTTTTCTTCTCTAATCACTTTTATCTCTTTATCAACAGATATATTGAAGTAATTTTTAAATTTTATCTCATCACCATCTGTAAAAGTAATTAGTGGATAATCAGTAGATTGAACTTCTTCTGGTTTTTTCACTTCCTTCCACTTAAGTCCTCTTCCTCTCATATAGTTTTCGATTAACTTAATTCTACTATTAATAGGAAGAGTTGCTGATAAAATAATCACAGGTATCTTATAGGCACCCATCCAACGTAGTGCTTGGTCTAAATATTGCATCATATAGCTATCATAGGCATGCGCCTCATCTATAATTACAACTTTTTTTGTAAATCCAAGATGCCTCAAAGCCAGGTGCTTTTGTTTTAAGGAAGTAAGTAAAAATTGGTCAACTGTCCCAACAATAAAATCATCTAGGGCAGTTTGCTTTCTACCTGAGAACCATTCATTTGTAATTACACTTCCCTCAATACTATCTTGGTCAATATTTTTTGCTAAGCTAGTGAAATCTTCATTTAAAGCAGCTTTACTATGTACCAATCTTAAACTAGTATTGCTGGCTAATTCTCTTGATAAATTTTCCAGCCAGTCTTCAACTCTAGAAAACATACCATTAGAAGTTGCTTGCGTTGGTAGACCAAAGAATAAACCACTTCTACTCGTCTTATACATTAACTCTTCTGCTCCTACCAAAGCAGCCTCAGTCTTACCAATTCCCATTGGGGCTTCTAATATTATAAGTCCCGGATCTTTAGATTGATCAATAGCTTCTACAAGGCCTCTTTGTATATCATTAGGTGCATCGAACCCAAACCTATTTTTAAAAATTTCTTCTATACTTTCCAGATTATTTATTTCTATGCAATCGTTTTTGTACCACTTATACCAAGCTTTCTGGAATCTACCTATCATGTCATCTACTTCAAAAGACTCAATATCTATTAGTGGAAAATATTCTTCATTGCTTGCAATCCAATCCGCCATAATTAATAGACCAGATAGGATAAATGCTCCAGCCTGGGAAATTTTTGGGATATCTTCAACTCCAGAAAACCCGGCTTCATCTAAGGCCCAATCAAAAATCTTTTTCTGTTCTTTTTTCCACTTTTTATGTACTTCACTCTCTTCGTCTTCAACTTGAAAATAATTTACACCATAGGAAGTCTTTTGAGTCTCAATAAGTCTTACACTGTCAATAGGCTTACCGTGATGACCTCCAACAATTGATGCTACATCTTCTCCTACTCCAAAAAAAGAAAGTATGGATTGTCCAACAATAGTATGGTGGCTCTTGTTAGCAAGGACTCTGTCAAAATTTTTCAGATTCTTGTATCCACTTGACTCCAATCTTTCCATTAAATAATCATCAAGATCTTTAGAATTATTATAACCCCTCATCGTTTGGAAGGCTGGGGTACACTTACCTATATCATGAGTTAAGGCTAAAAAAATAGAGAGGTTCTTTGCTACTTCCTCTCCACTCTTTCCATTATTTTCAAAAATCATGGAGTCTACGATAAATCTTTTCTGACCTCTACTTAAAAAATGCTCCCAAAGGCCATTCATAATATTTTTTGTGTCCTCTAAGTGTTGTCTTAAAGGAAGCCATTTAAAAAGTCCATTCTTCTCTTCTTTCTTCGCCCACAAAAATTTATTTATCATATTTTACTCCTGTCAATAAAAAATATTATTGTCTATAATAAAAGTTTAACACATTAATTTCTTATTTCAATTATTTGCTTTGATCTTTATTTGCTTTTTCTCATTCAAACTTTTATTTATATAAAATTTTTTTTGAAGTAAAAAATAGTTTATCAATCCCTATTTTTGTAATTTTCTTCTATTTAAAGTACAATATTATTTATCGTTAATTAAGTATTTGTATCAAAATTTAGGATGATTTAAAATTGAAAGCTAAATCTATATCAAATGTTGAAAAAAATTTAATGACTTCGGGATCTATTTGGAAGACTATTCTTTTATTTTCCCTTCCCCTAATTTTTGGAAATCTTCTCCAACAAACCTACAACACAATCGACTCCATGATTGTTGGAAATTATGTTGGGAGTAACGCCTTGGCAGCTGTTGGGTCAAGTACCCATCTTATTAATCTCTTAATTTCTTTTAGCCAGGGGATTGCTGTTGGTTGCGGAGTTCTAGTTTCGCAATCCATGGGTGGATCAAATCAAAAGAATATGAGACTTGCCGTCCACACTTCTCTTGCTCTTGCAGTTGCCTTTGGACTTTTAATTTCCATAATGGGCTACATCTTTGCACCCTGGCTCCTAGAAAAAATGGACACACCAGCTGAGGTTATGGGAGAGTCGATTGCTTATCTTAGGTTTTTTTCCTTTGGACTTGTTTTTAATATTATTTACAACATGGAGGCAGGAATTTTAAATGCCGTGGGAAATTCTAAGAGGTCTCTTCTCTATCTTGGGATTGCTTCTTTTACCAATGTAATCTTAGACTTTTTACTTATTAAAAGATTTGGAATGGGAGTTAAGGGAGCTGCTATTGCTACTAATATTAGCCAGGCCCTTTCAGCCCTTCTTGCCCTCTTGTTCTTAATTAGGGTTCCAGATATTTACAAGGTTCATCTTTCTAGAATAAGAATACATAAGGACATGGTCTTAAATATTTTAAAGGTTGGGGTTCCAACTGCAATTCAAAACACAGTTATTTCTCTTTCAAATGTCATAATGCAATCCTCTGTCAACGTCTTTGGCGCCTTGCCAATGGCAGGTTTTGGTGCCTTTGTAAAGATTGATGGTTTTAACATCTTACCTGTCTTAAGTCTTAGCATGGCAATCACAACCTTTGTTGGGCAAAACTACGGTGCAGGTCAAATTGAAAGAATTAAAAAGGGTATGTGGACCACTCTTGCCATGACAGTTTTTTATACAATCATAAGTGGGACTCTCCTTTATAATTTTGCACCAAAATTAATCGGCCTTTTTACAAACGATGTAAGGGTTATCGAGGCCGGTGTTCTCGCCAGCAGGTTCTTCTGTCCCTTCTACTTCTTACTTGCCATTATGCATTCACTTGCCGGCACAGTGAGAGGAACTGGAAAAACAATTCCACCTATGATAATTCTCATCTTGTCACTTTGTATCTTTAGGATCCTAGCAGCAAAATTTGTAATTCCACACTATAACACAATAGAAAATGTTTATAAACTCTATCCCATCTCCTGGGTTATTGGGGTCATCTTAATGGTTGCTTACACCCTTAAGGCTGACTGGCTTGGTGAAAAATAAATTTTATAAAAATAAAAGCATTGATTGAATTTTCTCAACCAATGCTTTTTTGTTTCTCTAATTTTTAATTTATTAGTTTTCTTTGAAACCTTCGTAAAGATTTCCTTCCATTTCATCAACATATTTTTGAGCGTTCATAGCTGCAACTGCACCATCGCCTGCTGCGTTTACAACTTGACGAACTGTCTTCTTTCTAATGTCTCCAGCTGCAAAAACTCCTGGCACATTAGTCCTCATTTCTTCGTCAGTCTTGATATACCTGTCATCAGTAAGTTCAACCTTACCTTCAAACATTTCTGTGCTTGGGATATAACCAATAAAGACAAAAATTCCAAAAGGATCATCAGACTTAATTGACCTATCTTCTCCTGTCTTTGTGTCATGTAAAATCATTTCATTTACAATCTTGTCGCCCTTGATTTCCTTAACTGTTGTATTCCAGATAAAGTCAATCTTGTCGTTGTTAAAGGCTTGTTCTTGAAGAACCTTTGAAGCCCTAAGCTCGTCTCTTCTGTGGATAATGTAAACTTTCTTTGCAAAGTTTGTGATGAAAAGTGCTTCTTGAACAGCAGAGTCACCGCCACCAACTACATAAACAACTTCATCTTCATAAAAAGCTGCGTCACAAGTTGAACAATAGCTTACACCACGGCCCTTGTATTCCTTTTCTCCAGGTGCACCAATTTCTCTTGGAGATGCTCCTGTTGCAATAATCACAGACTTAGCTTCGTAAGAATCTACATAGCACTCGATCTTTTTGACTTCTCCATCAAGTTCCATGTCTTCAACTTGGTCCATTACAATTTCTGCACCAAATTTCTTGGCTTGGTCTGCCATTTTTTTACCAAGTTCCACACCATCTATTGAATCGATGCCTGGATAGTTTTCCACTTGAGTAGTTTCAGCGATTTGACCGCCTTCAATTCCCTTTTCTATTATTAAAGTTTTCTTTTTACTTCTTGCTGCATAAAGACCTGCAGTTAAACCTGCTGGACCTCCACCAATTATTATAATATCGTACATTCTATCCCTCCAATTCTTATTATACCCAAAAATATTTTTTTGTATATAATAGAAGATAGGTGATTAAATGGAATTAAAAATGAATTTTTCAACGACATACTTTTTGCTAATAAATATTTTGGTCTTTGGCCTATCTCTTATTATGTATTATCTCTTAAACAAGAAGGGAGCCAAGACCTATGAAGAGAAGCTTGACTTAAATTATTATGAGAAGGCCTACCTATATAAGGGCCCAAACTTTATCTATAACTCCATCATAGCTATGATCCTAAGGGCTCATGCCTCTGGAAATATTAAAATGGAAAAAAATTACTACAAGACAAAAAATGGCCAAGATAAGGTAGAATTTATTTTAAAAAACTTAAATGTCTCTGGACTGGATAAAGGAGAAAGAAAACTTTTTGAGATACTCTTTTCCCTTGGAGATGGGTCTTCGGTTTCAACAAGGCAAATGGACAAACTAAGAAGAACTGAAGCAGATAATTACAACAAGAAGTTCAACGACTTTATCTACTTTTTAGAAGATGAGATGGTGGCAAAAAAACTCTTCACAAGAGAAAAAAATACCCTAAAGATTTTTCTCTCATTTGTAGTTTTTTCAATTTTATTTTTTGTGGGAATAGTGACAGTTTATAACGAAAGATTTTTTGGAATCGCAAGTATTGTGGCCTCCCTTTTCTTTTACGCATCACTAATAACCACTTTCTCCAAGATGACAGACCTTGGCAACAAAAAATTTAGAGAACTAGAAAAAGTAGAAGAAGAATTAAAAGCTGGAAGAAGAACAAGTGAAGATGACCTCCTGCTTGCCCTTGGCCTTGGACTCAAGTACGAGAACATAAAAAATATTTATGAAAAACTGGGTGATGAAGCCTACGAAATTTATCTCGATGAGGACTTTTATAAGACCTTTAAGACAGCCCTAGTAGGCGACCATCTTTTAGTTAGAAATTAAATAAATTTTCCATTAAAAAAACTGTGATTTTTATCACAGTTTCTTTTTTTATTTAAAATTCGCAAATTATTATTTTTCCCTGGCCTTCTATTTTCACTTTTTCTTCTACTAGATAGATTGCTGAGAATTTTTCAAAGTCCTTACCTTGAACTTTTAGGTCTGAATCGTAGTTAAAGATTACTGCTCTTTTGTCTGCCTTAAATTCAAGATTATTAATATTTAAAGAGAACATCTTGGCATCTTGTCCCTTTTTATAGATTAGGTTAAAGTCTCTGACGTCTCCTGATGATTTTGTTGAGTCATCTCCATCAAAAAATAATACTTCAAAGGGATCTAATGTAAATTTATTCCCATCACTTTCAATATTCATCACATTGTCAATTGGTGTGATGTACCTATAAAAGCCTGTGTAAGGTGTGTAGACTGATTCTTTGTCATTGCAAGTTGCTGTTGAAATCCTAAAGTCAAAGTTTTTTTCACCAACGCTTGCATCTTCTGGGTAGATAAAAACTTCTGTTGTTACACCTGCAGACCATTTTGAATCTTTAAATTCTTCTTTTTTTATAAATTTCATTTAGTCCTCCAATAATTCTCTAAGCTTTCCTGTCACCTTGTAATCAACTTTTTGAAGTTCAGAAATATTTTTTGCTCCATTTAACATCATTAGCATCTTAGTTTTTTCCATTAGACCGTCAATATATTTTAAGGTGTATTCGTATCCACCACGAACTATATAGGAAAGAATTTCTCCACTAATTGCTGTCATGTCTGCTCCAAGGCAGATACTCTTCACTATATCCAAGGAAGTTTTTATTCCACCTGATGCTATTAAATACATGTCATCATAATTAAGCTTCTTTGCTTCAATTAAACTTAGGGCAGTTGGTATTCCCCAAGAAAATAAATCTGATATATCTGCATTGGGTTCTCTTAGATTTTCGATTTCAAAAAAGTTGGATCCACCATAGCCAGATATGTCTACATATTTAACTCCAACATCATGAAGCTTTTTCACTGTCTTTTGCGACATTCCAAAGCCAACTTCCTTTACTATTACAGGGACTTCAGATTTTTTTACAATCTTTTCTATATTATTTAAGATTCCACAAAAGTTTCTTTCGCCCTCAACTTGGACAAGTTCTTGGGCTGGGTTTAAGTGGATTTGGATTGCATCTGCCTTTAAGAGGTCAACTGCTAGTTTTGCATCTTCTGTACTAGAGAAACCAGATAAGTTTGAGATGACAATTCCATCTTTTATAATTTCTCTTACAATTTCAAAGGACTTTCTTGAATCTTCATCTTCTAGGGCAATGGTTTGTGAGCCAACTGCCATGGGAAGGTCGTACTCCACCGCAACATTTGCAAGAGATCTATTTATTTCCTCTGAAAGATTTGAGCCGCCAGTCATGGCGTTAATCATAAGGGGAAACTTTACTTTTTTATCTAAAAAATTAATGCTTGTATCAATTTCATCATAACTTATCTCTGGAAGAGAGTCATTATACAAAAAGATATCAGAAAAAAGCGGGTCGCCAACATAGGTTGAGCGAAGGAAATTTTCTATATGTTCTGTCTTTCTATATTTCCTCATTACATCCTCCTTTATAACAAATAAATAATATCATCTTTAAATTTTTTTTACAAGAAAGGACTATTAAAAATGCTGGCCCCAATCTTGTCTCCATCATGCCTTATAAATCCATCTTTGATTTCTATAAATTCCCCTTCTGTTAGCCTTACATTTTTTTCTTTGAAGTATTTTCTGTCTTCTTCTGTGGCAAAGATGGGTCTCGATTCATCCTTATTGTAATAATTTTGGTAAATTTCTTCTGTTGCCCTTAGGTCATTGGCTATGACTTCATCAATAAATTCATAGTTTGAATGTTTTAATATGGCCTCGAAGTGGTCCTTCAAAGAATAGTCTTTTGTCTCTCCCTTTTGAGTCATGGCATTGGCAATATAAATCACTCTGGCCTTTGTATCTCTTAGGGCTTCATTGATTCCTCCAACTAAAAAGTTGGGGATAATTGAAGTGTAAAGAGATCCTGGACCAATAATGACAATGTCAGATGATAAAATCGCTTTCACAGCTTCATCATTTGCCTTTGGATAGTGGGGAATCATAGACATTTTTTCAATTTTCGTGTTCAACCTATAACACATTTTTGGGATGTAGGACTCTCCCACAACCTTATCCTTAGACGCAAACTCTGCAACAAGATGAGTCTCATCTAGGGTAACGGGAATTACCTTGCCTGTCACATTAAAAACACTGGACATTTCAAGCAAGGCCTTATCAAAGGACCCAAAAATATCAGTCAGGGCAGCAATTAAAATATTTCCCACATTTTGATCCTTCAAAGATCCCGATTTGAACCTATAATTCAACAAGTCCCTCATAGTCTTGTCGGTATTGGAAAGAGCAATGAGACATCTTCTCACATCTCCTGGTGGAAGAATATTTAGTTCCTGCCTTAATATTCCACTTCCTCCACCGTCATCAGACATGGAGACAACAGCCGAAATATCCTCGCTATAATCTTTTAGTCCACGCAAAATAGTGGAGATACCTGTACCTCCACCTAGGACTACTATCTTTTTTTCCATAAATTTTTCTCCATATCTCTGTGAGTTACATAGGTAGACTTGTACTCTTCCTTTAGAATTCTACCTATCTCCTCAGCTATAGCAACTGACCTGTGAAAGCCTCCAGTGCAACCAATCCCAATCGTAAGAACTCTCTTTTGCTCTGCCATATAATTTGGTATCAAAAACTTCAAGAGGTCAATAGTCTTATCAATAAATTCTTTTGTCACATCCCACTTCATTACATAGGACCTCACTTCTTCAGTCTTTCCATTTAAGTCCTTAAGTTCTTTAATATAAAAAGGATTTGGCAAAAATCTCACATCAAAAACAAGGTCAGCATCCCTTAAGATGCCAGACTTAAAGCCAAAACTTGAAACCTCAATGGCAAAGTTGTCCTTTTCATCATAGGACACAAAGGCCATTAATTGCTTTCTCAGATTTTTCGTAGAAAGTCCTGTAGTGTCAATGACAAAATCAGCGCTGTCTTTGATTTTTGAAAGAGTTGCTTCCTCAAAATTATAACCATCAACAATGGACCTGTTCATTGGGTGAGGCCTTCTCAGTTCCTTGTACCTTGCAATAATAGTTTCCATATCGGCATAGAGGAACAAGAGCCTGATTTTTAAATTCATTCCTTTTAGCTCTTCATAAGCAGAATAGAAATCATTAAAAAGCTCCCCACTCCTCATGTCTACAACAGCAGCCACCTTTTCAAAGTTTTTGCTCTTTGCATCAAGGGCAATGTTGCAAAACTTTGGCAAAAGGGCTGGTGCTAGATTATCCATGGCATAATAGCCAAGGTCTTCAAAGACATCTAGGGCATAGGATTTGCCCGATCCACTCATTCCCGTAATAATTATAATTTCCATTTTATCACCAACTTAAAGACTCCTAATCACCAATAATTTTAACTTCCCTCTCCAAAGTAACGTCAAACTTATCGTGAACGACCTTTTGTACAATTTCTATAGTTTCAAGTATATCTTGGGCAGTAGCCTTATTCTTATTTACAACGAAGCCGCAGTGCTTTTGACTAATTCCTGCTCCCTTATGAGTAAATCCCCTTAGGCCTGAATCATCAATTAGCTTTCCAGCGAAATAACCTGTAGGCCTCTTGAAGGTAGATCCAGCAGAAGGCATATCAAGAGGTTGCTTGTCAGCTCTTCTTTGGTCAAATTCTTCATATTTTTCTCTTATTTCATCTTTGTTTCCATCTTCAAGAGAAAAAGTTGCACCGAGGACAATTAAGTCCCTCTCTTGAACTAGAGAATGCCTGTAGGCAAAATTCATCTCATCACCAGGAATTTCAATAACCTTTAAATTTTCATCAAGAAGCCTTACGCTCTTACAAACATTTTTAATTTCGCCATCATAGGCACCTGCATTCATGACAATGGCACCACCAAGAGAACCTGGGATACCGTGAGCAAACTCAAGACCAGTAAGAGAATTTTTCATGGCAAACTCACTAATCTTTTTCATGCTGGCACCCGTTCCTGCAAAAATTTCCTTGTCAGAAACTTTTTTCACATCATTTAATTTATTTTTTAACTTTATAATAATCCCGTCAAAACCCTTGTCCTTGACAATAATATTAGTACAGTTTCCAAGAATATAATAATTGTAATTATTTTTTCTAATAGATTTTAGAATTTCTATAAGAGACTCTTCATCATTTGGTTTAATGAGAAGCTTAGCAGGACCACCAACACAAAAAGAAGTGTGGTTCTTCATTGGCTCGTCATAGAAAAAATCTCCCAAATTTTCATTTATATCAAATAACATAAAACACCTCAATTAAATACTAGATTAATTATATCATTGAAAGAGGGGAAAAGAAAAAGAGAATTGGTATCCTCTTTTAGATCTTCAAAAAGATGATGAAAAAGTTTTTAAAAGCTGACGCTTTTATATTTCTTTATAAGGAGGGGGAGCCAGGGGCGGGCGAGGCCCCTGACCCCCTCCTTAAACCTCCCCCCTAACCCCATCGCCCTGGCAGGGGCCCGACCCATTAATACGCAAAAAGCTCTTCGACTAAAAATTTCAAACTCACTTCGTTCAAACAATGAAATTTTTTTAACGTCTCCGAACTTTTTGCTTACTGCTTTATAAGCTTGCAGTTTATTGGCAAGCTTTACGACCTTATAATATTTCGACGAGCTGGGGCACTCCATCAGCTCACTGTTTAAGTATGAAGTTGTAATTTGTTGTGAAGTCACAAAAAATTACAAGCTCACATTTTTTCTTAAGTCATAGTTTATTATGAAGTCAGAGTTTTTTATTAAGTCATAAAAAAAAAAAAAAAAACAACTTCACAAATAATTATGAAATTATAAAAAAAGCTTAACAATTAACAATTTAAGCTTCTTTTAATAGAAAAGTTTATTCAAATCATAAGGTAGGCTCAAGTAACTCAAAATAAGTTTGAATTTGTGTAATGGTAAAACCGTGAACTAAGGTTGAAGAACCCCGTAAGGCAAGACAGCCGTTAAAAAATTCAACTGTTTGAGTTAAGCGATTAAGTAAACAAGTAATTGTGATTCAATCCTAATTGATTTATAGGTTTTTTAATCGCAACTATTTAAGCTTAACGAGTTTTGAATTTTAGGCTGTCTGCCGCTCGGGGTTGTTGGCAAAGGCCCCCGCCAGGTCGTTGAAGGTGTTGGGGGTGCCCCGGAGGGGGAAGGACCAATCGAAAGGTCCTAGCCCCCTCCGGAAAGGGAATAGTAAAGCATA
Source organism: Peptoniphilus harei (assembly GCF_900454685.1). Lineage (GTDB taxonomy): Bacteria > Bacillota > Clostridia > Tissierellales > Peptoniphilaceae > Peptoniphilus_A > Peptoniphilus_A harei. The sequence continues at coordinate 104,822 of NZ_UATM01000032.1, forward strand.
GCTTTACAAAAACTTATTTAAAATAAAAAGCTTATCAAAAAATAAGAATTATAAAAGCGAAGCTTTTACTAAAACTTTTCACTAAAAAAGCAGCCTTTTTCTCGGCTGCTTTCATTTTTCTTAAAATTTATTTTTCTAAAATTCTATTTTTCTTTTAATATCTCTAGGGCTTTTTGAAGTTGTGTATCTGTCTCTTGATAGTCTATACCTATACCCTTAATATTTTCGGGAAGGTCTACTTCCACGTCTGGCTCTATTCCCAATTTATTTATTGAGTCGCCACTTGGTGTGAAGTATTCTGATGTTGTCAGTTTTAATCCGTCTCCTTCTGGCAAAGCAATTACATTTTGAACTACTCCCTTGCCATAGGTTTTTTTGCCAACAATTTTTGCCCTATCTAGGTCACTTATGGCTCCTGCCAAAATTTCTGAGGCTGATGCTGATCCTTCGTTGACGAGGACTACCATCTTGATGTCATTGTACTTGTCATCTGTCTTGTAGTCTTCTATGACTTCTCCCTTGTTGTTTTTCAATGTAACAAAGCTTGTCTTTGGAAGTATTGCGTCTCCAATTTCATAGGCAGCGTCAACTACTCCTCCAGGGTTACCCCTCATGTCTAGGACTATTCCCTTGACTCCATCGTCAGTGAGTTCTTGTAAAACTTTTTTGAAGTCCTTACCTGTCTCTTCGTCAAACATTGTTATACCAATGTAGCCATAGTCTCCGATTTTATTTTTTAAGACAGAGTCGATTTTTATCTCTTCTCTTTTGATTTCAACTTCTTCTGTCTTTAAGTTTTTCTTTTTTAAAAGTAAAATCTTGACGCTTGTTCCTGCTTGACCACGCATCTCTTTTGAGGCCTGATCAATTTTTTCTGCTGAGAAGTCCTTGCCATTGATTTTTAAAATCTTATCTCCAGATTCAACCCCAGCCCTATCAGCTGGCGATCCCTTTATAGGCGAAACTACAGTTACGCTTCCATCCTCTGCAGGAGAAATTATAACTCCAACACCTTGAAACTTACCCGTAGTTTGTTCTGACAATTTTTTCATCTCATCTTTTGTAAGATATTGTGAATAAGGATCTTCTAACCCTGCAACTAATCCCTTTAAGATTCCTGCCTCAAGATTTTCTTCTTTTATATCCTTATTGTAAAGATAATTTTCTTTTAAATATTTCTCAAGAAGAACTACCTTTCCAAAGTTTTCATTTGTTCCTAAAATGCTTTTTACTGTGTATATTCTCGTAACAACAGCAGTTGCCAATATTAAAATTGCAACTGCTGCCACTTTTAAAAATTTATTCTTTTTCATTATACATATCCCAATGGATTTACTGGCGATCCATTTACCCTAACTTCAAAGTGAAGGTGAGGTCCTGTTGATAGACCTGTGGAACCTACAAAGGCCACAACGTCTCCTGCTGAAACAGAGTCACCTACTGACTTATTAAGTGCTGAACAGTGAGCATAGACTGTCACTGTGTCTCCGTGATCTATCATAATAACATTTCCATATCCACTCATAAGTCTTGATAAAATAACTGTACCTGACTTAGCAGCAACTATAGGTGTTCCACTTGGTGCTGGTATATCTACACCTGAGTGGAATTTAGAATAACCTAAGATAGGGTGAGTTCTATAGCCAAATGGTGATGATATTGAGTAATGACCTGGAACTGGCCAAGTATATGCTTGTCCATCTCTTGGTCTTGATGCAACGCTTATGTTGCTGTTAACTCTATTTGTCCTGTTGGCAGATGCTCTTTCAGCCCTCTTCTTAGCTTCTTCTTCTCTTTTCTTTTGGACTTCAATTTCTTTTTGAAGTTTTAAAATTTCAAGGTCTAGGTTTTGCCAGTCTGATTGAGCCTTTTCAAATTCAATCTTGTAAGCATCAATGTTTTTTTCAAGAACTTTCATGTACTCATTCTTTGCATTAACTGCATCTTGGTAGCCTTGTCTTTCAGACTCAACTTCTGCCTTAGTAACTGTAACTTTTTCTCTATCAACTTTTAATCTTTCTTCAGTCTTTTTTATTGTGTCAATTTGAGTTTTTATGTACTCAATAAGTTCTCTGTCAGCCTTTGCGATTGAAGAAATAATTTCGTTGTTTCTAAGTAATTCTTCTATATCCTTGGAGTTTAATAAAACTTCAATATAGTTGACATTGCCCCTCTTATACATTTCTCTAAGTCTTGATCTTAGGGATTTTGTATTGGCCTCAAGATTTGCTTGAGCTTCTTCCAATTTCTTTTGGTTAGCAGCAATATCTTGATTTAATTTATTTATTTCTTTTTCAAGAGACGCTATCTTATTAGACTTCTCTTGAATCTTTGCATCAAGGCCTGCTATTTCATCAGTAACAGACTTTTTTTCTGATTCTGTATTAGAAATATTAGCCTTTTGCTCCTTAATTTTTGAATTAACCTGTTTTCTTTGTTCAATTTTTTCATCTTTTTCAATAGTCAGACTCTTAGAAGACTTGGCAAAACTTGCACTTGGAGCCGCCATTATGGCAGCAAGGCAAATTGCAAGAATCTTTCTCTTACTATACATTCTTTCACCTACACATCTAAAAACTTTTTAGTTGAGAATAGGGATCCAAAAAATCCAATTCCAACTCCAATGCATAAAAACATTATATACAAGTCAGCCCTAACAGACAAGGCACTTATCATATCCACGCCTGTGATATCGTTAAGTTGAGGATTTAACCTATCAAATATTATTCCGTAAAGTCTCAGTGTCAAAAATCCCGAAAGGGCTGAACCTAGAATTCCGAAAATAATTCCATTTATTAAGAAGGGTCCTCTTATATAAGTATTAGTTGCTCCAACATACTTCATTATGTTTATTTCCTTTTCCATGTTTGAAATTGCAATCTTAATTGTATTGTGAATAATTAAAATTGAAATTAAAACTAGGATTAGGACAATTGCTGCTCCCACATACTTAACTCCATTTTGAAGTTTCATCATTTGAGTGACAAAGTCATAATAATAATTGTGGTCTTCAACAATTGGGAGGTCCTTGTACTTATCTTCAATTTCCTTTCCATAGGAAAGTTCCTTCATTTCTACTGTAATGGAAGCTGGTAGGGGATTTCCTCCAGGAATATTTTCTAAAATTGTGGAGTTTTCTCCAAAACCTTCTTTAAACTCTTCTAGAGCCTCTTCTTTAGATACATAGGAAACTTTTTTTACCTTTTTATTGCCGTCAAGTTCATCGATAAATTCATTTACATCCTTGGGATTTACATCATCCTTTAAGAAAAATACAACTTTATCGAGCTTTTCTCCTGTTTGATAGACCATTCCATTTATATTTAGAATCATAAGTATAACTACGCCAAAAAGTGTAAGCATAGCTGTAATAGAAATTACAGAAGTAAAGGACATAGTCTTGTTTCGCCAAAGGCTGGAGAAGGATTCTCTCAAAAGATTAAAGAACTGTCTTATTGCCTTCATAGTAACCTCCTTCTCTTATATCCGAAACAATGGAACCATTATCAAGGGTAACAACCCTCTTATTAAATTTATCAACAATATTAACTGCGTGAGTCGCCATAATAATAGTCTTGCCATCATCATTAATGTTTTTTAGGGCAGACATAATGTCCCAAGCAGTGGATTCATCAAGGTTACCTGTTGGCTCATCACAAACTAGGTAAGGAGCATCGTTTACTATTGCCCTTGCAATGGCAACCCTTTGTGATTCTCCACCAGAAAGTTCTGATGGATAGTCCTTTACCTTGTCACTTAGGTTTACAAGATCAAGTGCATATCCCACTTTCTTATTAATTTCTTTTTTCGATTCTCCAAGAATTTCTAGAGCAAAGGCCACATTTTCAAAAACAGTCTTTTTCTCTAAAAGTCTGAAGTCTTGGAAGACAACAGAAATATTCCTCCTAAGTTTAGGAATCATATATTTTGAAATTTTAGTTATATCATCGTCGCCAATAAAAATCTTTCCACGATTTACCTTCTCTTCTCTAATGAGGAGCTTTATCATAGTAGATTTTCCAGCACCTGATGGACCAACTAAGAAAACAAAATCGCCGCGGGGCACTTCAATATTAATATTAGAAAGTGCAGCAACGCCGTTGTTGTATTCCTTATATACATTTTCAAATTTTATCATAAAAACACCTTTCTATAATCTTAATCAATTATATTACAAAGCGGTTACAAATGTACAGTCCTTTTGTTAATTTTACCAATTAAGCTCACAATATAGTAATATTTTTAAGACTTAAAAGCAAATTTATAAAAATAAATAAAAAAATATTTTACATTTCCTTACACTTCGTGTATAATTTTGAAGTAAAAAAGTAATTTATTTAAATGTAGGAGGAATTATGCAAAGATACATTGGTACAGTAGTACGTGGAATCCGTACACCTATTGTAAAAAGTGGAGACAATCTAGTAAATATTGTCGTTGATTCCCTAGGAAAAGCTCTTGAATCAGAAAATATTTCTGTTAGAGATAAGGATATTGTTGCAGTAACTGAATCACTAGTTGCTAGAGCTCAAAATAACTATGCAACAATTGATGATATTGCAGAAGATATTAATAAAAAATTCGACAAGGAAATCGGAATTGTGTTCCCAATCCTTAGCCGTAACAGATTTTCAACAATCCTTAGAGGAATTGCAAAATCAGGAAAAAAAGTACATTTTCTCTTCTCCTACCCATCTGACGAAGTTGGAAATTCACTAATGGATCCAAGTCTTCTTTATGAAGCAAAGATAAATCCATTTGCAGATGTCCTAGAAGAAAAAGATTACAGAAGAATCTTTGGCGAAGAAGTTAAGCACGAATTCACAGGAATTGATTATGTGACACTTTACAAGGAAATTTGTGGTGGTAACTGCGAAATCCACTTCTCAAATGATCCTAAGACTATCTTAAACTACACAGACGAAGTTCTTATTGGATCAACTCACACAAGATTTTCAATAAAAAGACTTTTAAAAGACGAAGGAGCAAAAGTTGTTCTTGGTCTTGACGATATATTAAATGAATCCATCAACGGAAGTGGCTACAACGAAGAGTTTGGTCTACTTGGCTCAAACTTTGCATCTGACACAAGATTAAAATTGTTCCCAAGAGATGGAGAAACTTTTGTAAATGAAGTTCAAAAGAAATTAATCGAAAAATACAACAAGCAAGTTGAAGTTATGATCTACGGCGACGGTGCCTTCAAAGATCCAGTTGGAAAAATCTGGGAACTTGCAGATCCAGTTGTCTCACCTGCTCACACTGATGGACTTGCTGGCCAACCAAGCGAACTTAAAATCAAATACATTGCAGATACTGACCTAAAGGATATGGATACTGAACACGCAACTGCTGCTATGAAAGAAAAAATCTCTCATAAGAACAAGGACCTTGTTGGTAAAGACGAAACTCTTGGAACTACTCCAAGAAGAATTACTGACTTACTTGGAAGTCTCTGTGACCTTACAAGTGGTTCAGGAGACAAGGGTACTCCAGTAGTTTATATCCAAGGTTACTTCGATAACTTTGCAAGCGAATAATATATAAAATTTATGCCACCCATGAGGGTGGCTTTTTTTCTTACAGATTTTTAATTTTTGTTTAAATTCTTTTTTCATCTCTATCACGTTTTTAATCCTTTACTTTCTCTAAAACTTATTAACTTATTCTTATCCTACTTCTCTTTAGTAAAACTCTTACTATAACTCAAGAATTTTTTCTATAATATAAATTAAATCTAATAAACTTTCCTAAGATATTACTCAAATTTTTACGACTTCACAATCTTTTACTACTTCATAAAAAATTGTAACTCTATAATAAATTTTTAATTCATAGGACTTTTTCGCTTAAAAATAATAAAAACATTCTCTAATAATAAAAATAATCTAGCACAAGGATAAATAAATTTTTGCAATAAAAAAAACAGGTGTCATAAACACCTGCCACATTTCTAATATAAAAAGATTTTATGAAATCATCTTTGCGTCTTTATATGTTACATCTTCATCTAAAACTGTAACTTGAACTGTTGATGTCAAAACGTCAGAATAAGTGTAACTTGCTGTCACTAATTCTTCTCCGTTAAAAACCTCAAGTACAAAAAGACTTGGGTAAGTTGCCTTTAGAATTCCCTTTCTAGTTACAATTTTTTTCCTGCCCTTGTTGGCCCTTACGATAACTTTCTTTCCTATGTGGTTTTCAAGTTCTTTCTTGATTATTTGCATTTGATTCATTCGATACCCATTCCTTCCAGACCTATTAATATTGATTAATTATACATTAAAAAAGTCCTCTTGTCAAATAAATCTATAATTTTACTCCATAAAAAAAACTTTGTCAATAAAATTTTACAAGAAATTTTATAATAAGTTAAAAATATTTTTATGACCTTTAGAATAAACTAACAATATTTTTTACACGTTAAATTTTTTTACATAATTTTTTTATTTCTTTCTTCAAATGCCTTGCAAACTTGTATTTTCTTAAATAAAGGTGGATTTTTCTAAACAACTATTGTATAATTATGTATTGTTATTGAGTGGATTGGAGGTATTGATGCAAGAAAAGAAAAAAGTCATTCTTGGAATGAGTGGCGGTGTTGATTCATCTGTCTCTGCAATTCTCTTAAAGGAAGCTGGCTACGACGTTACAGCAGTCTTTATGAGGAACTGGGCAGAAGATGATGGCATGTGCACTGCCCGAGAAGATTATATAGATGTTGTCTCTGTATGCTCTCAACTTGGCATTAAATATTTTACTGTCAACTTTGAAAAAGAGTATAGAGATAGGGTTTTTTCTTATTTCCTAAGTGAATATAAAAAAGGCAGAACTCCAAATCCAGATGTTATGTGCAATACTGAAATAAAATTCAAGGCCTTCCTTGACTATGCAATGGATTTTGATGCTGATTATATTGCTATGGGTCACTATGCCAGGACTAAAAAAGTTGATGGCAAGACTTACCTCTTAAAGGGCTTAGATAATAATAAGGACCAATCCTACTTTTTATCAAGGGTTAAGTCAGAAGCACTTGAAAAAACTCTCTTCCCTGTTGGCGATTTAACTAAGGATGAAGTAAGGCGCATCGCAGAAAAATATGAACTCTCTACTGCTTCTAAGAAGGATTCGACTGGAATCTGTTTTATTGGAGAAAGAGATTTCAATGAGTTTTTAGATCAATTTCTATTTACCAAGCCCGGTAAAATTGTGGACGAAAAGGGCAAGGTATTGGGAGAACACTCCGGCCTTATGCACTACACTATTGGTCAAAGGCGTGGAATTGGCATTGGTGGCGTAGGAAGTGGAGAACCCTTCTTCGTTGCTGATAAGGATTTAAAAAACAATCTTTTAATTGTGGCTCAAGGGATTAACAACCCCGTTCTTTATAAGGACAAGTTTGAAGTGGAAGATATTTTCTGGATTACAGAAAATCCTTCTCTTCCAGTGGACTTATCTGTTAAAATAAGATACAGGGCAAATGATCAGGCTGCCACATTGGAAAAAGTAAATGATAAATATGTTGTTAAACTGAAAAAACCACTTAAGGGTGTCACACCTGGTCAAGTGTGTGTTTTTTATCAAGGCGATGTTTGTCTTGGTTCAGGTATTATAAAATAATTTTTGGAGGTATATATGAAACTAGTTTTAAACAAAAGAGATGCTAAGGGTAAAAACAAAGTTGATAAACTTAGAGCAAATGGTGAAATCCCAGGAGTTCTTTACTCAAAGGGTAATGAAGCAAGAATGGTAAGTGGTCTTGAAAAAGATCTTCTAAAGGCTTATAGCCAAGAAGGATACTCAAACATTTTCGAAATCGAACTTGATGGCGAAACTGTATCTGTACTTTTCAAGGAAGTTCAAATGCACCACATTAAAAATGCTATGGTTCACTTTGACCTATACGAAATCGACATGAACACTGAAATCACTGTTGAAGTACCAGTTGTTCTTGAAGGTAGAGATGAAATTAGAGTTCAACCTTCTTCATTAATCCAAGTACTAAACGAAATAGAAGTTATCTGTCTACCAAAATATCTTCCATCAGAAGCTATTGTAAATGTTGCTGAAATGCAAATTGGTGACGCTAAGACTGTTGCTGACCTTGACATTTATGGCGACGAAAACATCAAAATTGATCTTGAAGCAGATGAAACTGTTGCAACTCTTGTTGAACCAACTGAAGAAGAAGAACCAGAAGAAGAAGCAGAAGAAGTTTCTGCAGAAGTTCCTACTGTTTCTGAAACTGAAGAAAAAGAAGAAGAGGAAGAATAATTTTAACTATTATAAAAAGGGCTCATGGAGCCCCTTTTTTTTGCCCTAAATTAGGGCTTATTTATTTTTTATAAACTTCTTAAATTATATTTCTAAAATTTTAATAATCTTTTTATAAGCCTACAAAAATTTCAAAATTTCACTTGGATCATTAATTATATTATCTGTGTAGGCTTCTAGCATTTCTCTTGACCCAGTCCCACAAAGGACTCCTATTTTCACTGTGTCTTCTCCAAAAACCATATCAACCCTTGAGTCTCCAACAATTATTATTTCTTGGTCCTTAAGGGAATACTTTTCTTTAAAGACTTCGAGGCTCTCTCTATTAGGCTTCTTCTCATAAATATCTGCAGCTGCATAAAAATCTATATAAGAATCAAGATTTAAGTACTCCATAGAATACTTGGCCTGCCTATAGTTGTCCGATGTGAAAATCCCAATTAAGATTTCTCTTCTCTTCAAGACTTCAAAAAGACTTTTTAAGTCACAAGTTTCTCTTATAAAATTATTGTTTTCCTTTAGATAATTTAAGAGGTGATCATCAATCTCTTTATAAATTTTCCCTAAGTCTTCGTCAAGATACTTAGAAAAAATTATTGCCAGGTCCATAACAGTTTCTGATGAGAGAATAGAATTTTCCTCTACCCCACCATCTTCTCTTATACCAATTTCTTTAAAAAGTTTTTTCTTCTTATCCTCACCTATGGTTTTTTCTTCCAAAAATTCTACAATAGAATCTACCCATCCATCTGTATATTCCAGGAGGGTCCCATCCTTGTCAAATAATATTGCCTTTATCATACTAAATCTTTAAGTTCCTTCCAAGTTTTTATTTTTTTCTCACTTTTGTCTAAATTATAAAAGTAGGGATTAGTGAATCCATAGAGTTCTCCATCTTCACATCTAACATTTGCTCTGACATAGTGATAATTCTCGTCTAAGTTTAATTTCTCATACAAAGTATTTTCATAAATTTTATAAATATCACCATCTACTATTAATTCTATATGAAGTTTTTTGTCGTGAAAAGTGCTTTCTTCTAATTCCAAAGTAAATTCGGTCTCATTAACTTTTTTTAACTCAATTAATTTTTCACGGGAGACAGAAATTTTCCCTGCTAACATTGCCTTTTTGATTTCATTTTTTGAAAGATTCTTCGCAAAAATATAGGTCTTTGGATCTCCAAGAAGTGATGGATAGTCTGCATTTTCATATTTTTCATCTGGGTAAAGATGAGAGTCGCTTCCACCTATACCATAAATTTTATAGCCATTTTGAAGAAGTAAGTCCCAAGCTTTTAAAGCTTTTTCCACGGCATCAATAGAAGTCATATAAGTTGGATCATTTATTATTTCCATAAATTTTAAGTCATCTAAAGAATAATCATCAACTAAAAATTCAAAAGTTTCCATAAAGGGATGATTAATTGAATAAATTTCATCCTTTATTTCCCTTAAAACTTTTAATAACCACTCTTCAGTGTTAAGTCCCTCTACAGAATATTTTTTAAAAACAGATTCATTAGTGAAAAATACATTGATGTGGCCGTACTTCGATGTTATTTCTGTTCCTTCAATAATTAATAAGTCAGTTTCAGGAAATCTTGTCTGATTAAAGTTGTGGTCTGTTGGAGAAAAGAAGGACAGGCCTCTTTTTTTGCTACTTCAATATTTTCTTCTGGAGATAACTTACCATCAGAGTAAAAAGTATGAGTGTGAAAGTCACCAGCATACCACTTTTCTTCACTGCATTTGACTTCATCTTTTTCTATGTCCACTTCTTTTTTAGAATCAATAGGGCTTTTTTCATCTTCAATTTTTAAAATGACATCTCCTTCTTTGTGAAGAAGATAAGTTATTCTATAATCGCCACTCTCTAAATTTTCAAAGCCATTAGAGGACTTTAAGATATCCTTTGACATAAATCTTTCTGCATCTCTATTTGCTGTAATGCTACCCACAATTTCATTTTCTTTATAGACAAATAGACTTATGAAAAATTTTTCTCCTTTTAGACTAAACTTGATTGAATCCTTTATTAATTCATCCAATTTTATTTTTAACTCTATTTCATTGTATCCTTCTCTTAAATTTTTTATTATATTTTCCATATTTCTCCTTAAAAAAAGCTCTGGGACTTAACCCAAAGCTTGATTTTAATTTTTTTATTTCTTACTTATTTATTTCATCAAGAGCTGCCTGTGCAGTTTTTGCTGCTTCATCAAGGGCAGTCTTTGCATCAATATTTTGAAGCTCAACCTTATCAGCAGCAATGGAAAGTGCGTCTGTTATTTTTCCATCAGTTGGATCAATGAAAGCTGGTGAAGCATGCATTGCTTGTTCATAAGGAACCCCTGCATAAGGGTTTTCTTCGATAAATTTTTTGTATTCAGCTACATCTGCCGCAGATTTTCTTACTGGAATGTATCCAATTTTTTCTGACCACTTAGCAGAAACTTCTGGACTTGTGAAATAAGCTATCCATTCATAGGCTGCCTTTTGTTGTTCTTCACTTGCTGCTGCAGGAACAAGTAGTGAGTGTGCACCAGCCACTGGCTTTCCTGGGTTTCCATTAAGTCCCGGTTGTGGAAGTGATGAAATTTTTGTAAAGTCAAGATCTCCCTTGTCTCCTGATGAACCAGTGTAGGACATTGCTTCACCATTCATTACATCATCAATTGTTCTATACCAATATTCCCAGCCTTGTCCACCAGATTCAATTTTTGTAGTTTTGTTTTCAAAAATTTGTTGTCTTACAAAGTTCCATGAGTCAACCCATTCTTTGCTATTAATTAAAACTTTTTTTCCATCATCAGATAAAATTTTACCACCATTAGATAGAGCTATATCTATTAAGTTTTCATGATTATACATTACAAGGTGACCCCATTTTGCTATGCCCTTGTCTTGGATTTCCTTTGAATATTTAAAAGTATTTTCCCAAGTGTTAAATACTTCTTTTGGATCAAGTCCTGCCTTTTCAAGTAAGTCTTTTCTGTAATAAATTACTTGAGTTGTGCCATATGCTGGGAACCCGTAAACTTTGTCATCAACCATTGCCGGTTTCATAAAAACTTCAAGATAGTCGTCAATATGAGTTCTATCATCCATATATTTTGTTAAATCTGCAAGCATTCCGTCCTTTACTCTTAGTTCAATATTTGATCCAATGTAAACTGCTGGTGGCTCATTTGCTGCAATAGCTGCCTGAACTTTTTGGAAAGTTTCATTGTAGTCAGCTTGTTGAACACCAACAACCTTTACCTTATCTTGTGACTCGTTAAATTCTTTTATAATCTCTTTCATTGTTTCTCCAGCAACTGATCCAAGTCCATACCAAAATTGGATTTCAGTTTTGCCTTTTGAATCTGCTGTCTTTTCTTCCGTCTTCATTGCATTTTTTGCAGAACTTGAACATCCTGTAAAAATCATAAGTGCACATAGCATAAGTAATGCTGTCTTAAAAATTTTTTTCATGTTTTCTCCTTTTTAATTAAATTTTATCCTTTTATTCCACTATCAGATATTCCTTTTATAAACCATTTTTGTAAGACAATAAATAGTATTAAAAGTGGAAGAACTGATATAGTATTTCCCGCCATTAAAAGAGGTAAGTTTTCTCCAAAATTTCCCTGTGATGTGAAAAATTTATTTAGTCCAACGCTTATCAAATACTTTGATTTTGAATTTGTAATAAGTGATGGCCACATATAATTGTTATACATTGTTACAAATTGGATAAGTGCATTAGTAAGTATAGTTGATTTAGAAATAGGAAGTACAACTTTTAAAAGTATATCCATGTCACTTGCTCCATCCATTTCAGCAGCTTCTATTAGCTCCTTTGGCACCTCCTTAAAAGTGTTGTAGAGCATATAAATTGTAAAGACTGCCACTGAATTTGAAATAATAATTCCAGTCAAAGTGTCTATTAAATTTAATTTTGCAATTATTACATAGCTTGGCACATATGTTGTTGCAGCAGGAAGCATATAAGTCAAAAGAATCCCTTTAAACATCATGCCTCTTAGTTTAAAGGAAAATCTGTACATGCCATATGCAAGTAAAACCCCTGTGATAATTTGAAGAATTACTATTATAATTGATGTGACAATTGAATTTATAATATATAAATCAAAAGGTGCTAAATTTAATGCTCCAAGAAAATTCCTAAAGTCTAAAAAATCTGGTATAAAGCTAAGGGGCTTTCGCATAATTGATTCAGTAGTTTTAAAGGAATTTGAAATCATCCACATAAGTGGAAAAAATGTTATTATTGATAAAAATATAAGCACAAGGTGTCTCGCTATTTTTTTCATCATGCCTCCAACTTCTTTCTCATAAATATCATTAATAATGACAAAATTGCTGTTATTATTACAATGATAAGTGATATTGCACTTGCCTTACCCATATTAAACTCTTCAAATGCCATTTGATAGAACAGATATAGTAGAGTTCTAGTTGAACCTGCTGGACCACCTCTTGTCAAAACTGAAAACTGATCATAAGCTTGAATTGAGGTTATAAGATTCATAATTAGTAGGAAAAATGTGGTGCTCTTTGTCATTGGAAAATAAATATATTTTATTTTTTCAAAAATATTTATCCCTTCAAGTTTTCCTACTTCAAACAAGCTGTTTGGAATTTTACTCATGGCATCTGTATAAAATAACATTGCCCAGCCAGCATTCTTCCAAATTGTAACTATAATTACTGCAAGCATGGCTGTATTTTCATTACTTAACCAGTTGGGACCATCTATTCCAACTGTGGCAAGAATCCTATTTATTAGACCAACATCCCCTCTTAGCATCCATGACCAGACAATTGACATGGCAACCATTGGGGTTACCCAAGGAGAAAATAAAAAGCCTTGATAAATCAATTTACCTCTGAAATTTCCTTGCAAAAATAGGGCAAATATAAATCCCAAAAGTAAGACAGGCACCACTGTTCCAATTCCAAATACCAAAGTATTTTTAACAGCTTGCCAAAAAAAACCGTCTTGCAAGATGTACTTGTAATTACCCAGTCCAACAATATCGAAGTTTGGACTCACATAATTCCAATTTGTAAAAGAAATAATAAGTGATGCAAGCATTGGCAAAAACCAAAAAATTAAAAGTGGCAACATGGGAATTAAGAAGTAAGTCAAAAACTCTTTAAGTCCAAGCTTTCTCTCATAAGATTTTCTTATGCTAGTCTTCATAGTTTTCACCTATAAAAATTCTATCTCCAGAAAGCCTGTCAAAGAAGTAAGCCTTATCTTTTGGTATTTTTACAAAAAATCCACCATTATCCTTTAGTTTTTTATCTAAATCGCATTTCAAAATTATTTTGTTGGAAAATAAATTTCCTGAGATATTGTAATCAGATCCCAAAAGCTCAATTAAATTGACACTAAAAGGCAATCCGACGCTCTTTGAAAATTCAAGAGATTCTGGCCTTACTCCTAAAGTAATTTTCCCGTCAGCTAAACTTATACCGCTTAAAATTTTATTACCTTCATCATCATAGAAGTCACCAGCTTTAACTTCACCATTAATAAAATTCATAGCTGGAGAACCTAAAAATCCTGCAACAAAGGCATTAATAGGATTGGTGTAAAGCTCTCTTGGGCTTCCAATTTGCTGAATTACTCCATTGTTTAAACAGACAATTCTAGTTGCCATAGTCATAGCCTCAGTTTGATCGTGAGTGACATAAATGACAGTTGACCCCAGCTTGTTTTTTAAATTAACAATTTCTTCACGCATTTCAACTCTTAGTTTTGCATCTAAATTTGAAAGTGGCTCATCCATTAAAAATATGTCAGATTCTTTTACTATTGCCCTGCCCAATGCCACTCTTTGCATTTGACCACCAGATAAATCCTTGGGCTTCCTATTTAAGTAATTAGTCAAGTTTAAAATTTCTGCAGTACTTCTCACTTTTTCGTCAATTAATTTTTTGTCTAGTTTTCTAATTTTTAATCCAAAAGCTATATTTTCATAGACGCTTAAATGAGGATAAAGTGCATAGGACTGAAATACCATGGCAATATTTCTATCCTTTGGCAAAACATCGTTAGATAATTTCCCATCGATGTAAAGTTCTCCACTAGTTATGTCTTCAAGACCAGCAATCATCCTAAGACTTGTTGACTTTCCGCAACCAGAAGGACCAACAAATACAATAAATTCATTTTCTTTTATGTCAATGGAAAAATCTTTAACTGCATATTCCTCATTTTCTTCATATTTTTTGCATATATTTTTTAAGCTGATTTTGGACAAATCCTCTCCTCCTTTCACCTAGTTTATTCTACGTTTAATTTAAATATAAAAAATATATGGAAGGTAAATTATTTGTAAATTAGATAAAATTCATATCTTTAAAAAAAATTTGCAATTAAAAAGAGCTCACTCTAAATTAAGTGAACTCTAAAAAAATATTTTTTTATTTATTTTTAAACCATTCCTTCATAGTTCTCATTACTTTTCTAAGTTCTTCTTCACTTATTACATAGGGAACCATAGAATAAATATATTTCACAAAAGGCCTTGAGAAGACTCCTCTTTCATAGGCAAATTCTTGGAAGCCTTCTATGTCCTTGCCATCTTTAACTTCAATGCAAACGCAGGCTCCCATAATTCTCACTTCTTCAATTTTTTCATGAGTGAAGCCTTCCATCTCTTCTCTTTCGATTTCTTCAATCCTCTTGATCTTGCTCATAAAGTCTTCTTCTTGGAAAATTTCAAGACACTTAGAACCAACGGCACAAGCTAGTGGATTTCCCATAAAAGTTGGTCCATGCATAAGGGCATGTCTTGGGTCGTCATCATAAAAGGCATCGAAGACCTTCTTGTTGGCAACTGTAGCTGCATGGCCAAGGTAACCTCCTGTTAAGGCCTTGCCAAGGCAGATTATGTCAGGTAAGACTAGGTCTGCCACAAATCTATGACCAGTTCTTCCAAATCCTGTTGCTACTTCGTCAAATATTAGCAATACATTGTGCTCATCACAAAGTTCCCTTGCTCTTTCCAAAAAGGAAATGTCATACATCCTCATGCCACCAGCTCCTTGTAAGAGTGGTTCAACTATAAAGGAATTTAGCTTGTCCCCGTATTTTTCAAAGGCTTCTTCAAGGGCATCAATTTCTGTTGGAATGTTTACAACATACTTGCTCTTGCCATAGGCTTCTAGGACAAAATGATAGTCTTCGTCGTCACCCACCTCCATAGTCTTAAAGGTATCTCCATGATAGGCATTGGATAGAGCAAGGATCATGGTCCTGTCACTTTCTCCCTTGTTCATGTAGTATTGAAGGGCCATCTTTAGGGCAACTTCTACTGCCACAGAACCTGAGTCAGAGAAGAAGGGATAGTCTAGGTCTCCTGGCAAAAATTCCTTTAACTGGTTGGAAAGTCTTTCCACTGGCTCGTGAGTTAGGCCACCAAGCATAACGTGAGAAAATTTCTTAACTTGATCTATTAGGGCTTCATTTATTTTTTCATTTTTATAGCCGTAAATTGTTGACCACCAAGATGAAACTGAGTCAATCATGTCATTATCTTCTGTATAAAGGTGGACTCCCTTAGCATCTATGACCTTGTAAGGTGGCTTCATAGTTTTTAGTTGTTCATATGGATACCAAATCATTTTATATCTTAACTCCTATTCGTAAATCTCTTTCAGCTTTTCAACATCAATATCTAGGTCCTTGTCGCCCTTCTTTACACAAGCTAGGACTTCAAGACCTGACATATGCTCGCACATTTTTATATTATCTTCTTGCATGACATCTCCTGGTATAAAGTTGTTGAAAATTATTCCCTTGATCTTCATTCCCTTTTCCTTCATGTAAAAGGCTGTCAAGACCACATTATTTATAGTTCCAAGTCCTGCATCAGCAACAATAATAGTAGAAAGATTTGCTTTCTTTATGAAGTCTTCTAAATAAATCTCTTGATCATCAAATCTTAAGGGACAAAGAATGCCACCAGACCCTTCAAGAGTTATGTAGTCGTACTTGTCCTTTAGGTCTTCAAATTTTTCTATTGTATAATCAAGGTCTATTGGATTGCCTTCTATTTGTGCAGCTAAGTGAGGAGAGTAGGCATGCTCATAAACGTAGTGACACATTTCTTCAAGAGGCTGATCAATTCCTCCAAACTCTTTTACAAACTTCGCATCACCAGGTATGAGCTTTCCATCATCATCCTTGTCATTTCCACTCATAGCAGCCTTATAGTAGGCAGACTTTTCTCCTGCTTCGTGAAGTTTCTTCACTAGAAGACCAGCTACATAGGTCTTTCCAATTTCTGTTCCTGTTCCTGTTACAAAAATATTTTTACTCATTTTTTCTCCTTTAATTATAAGCCTTGTTAATAACTGGAATTAATCTCTTGCCAAGAAAGGCGCCTAAAAAGCACAAAACAATGTCTCCTGGCACTGCAAGTAAGAAGCAATAAATAATAATTGCCTTAACTCCAATAGGCGATCCCAAATAAAAATTGCTAATAAAGTAGTAATAAACCATGCCCATGATATAAACTATGGCGAGTCCCACAAAATTTGCCTTGAGAAGTCTCTTCATATCAGGTCTCTTGTCCTTGTTTGCAATCTTACCCGTAGCATAAGCACCAAAGGCAAAACCAATTATGTAACCAAAAGATGGCTTAAGGACATAGGCAAAACCCCCGCCTTCAGTAAAGACTGGGAGGCCTATTAGACCCAAGATTATGTAGACAAGGACTGCTGTGGCACCAAGCTCTGGTCCCAACAAAAGACCTGCAAGCATGGTAAATAAAAGTTGCAGGGTAAAGGGCAAGACTGGTATAGGTACTCTTATAAAAGTTCCCACAATAATAAGGGCAACAAATAGTGAACACATCACCAAGTCTCTCGCTTTTAAATTTTTCACACTAACCTCCAAATTTTTATTAGTAAACAATTACTTTAAATAAGTTAACATTTTCCTCTTTGTTTGTCAACTTATAAATTTTCATAGTTAACCTCGCTTTTCTTACTTAAGATTATTCTATTTCTTAAAAATCATTTTTAAAAAATAAAAAATTTACTTAATCAGAATTTGAATTAAGATAAGAATAAAAAATCCCATCTCATTAATATGAAATAGGATTTCAAATTCTTACTTTATAAAATTTTCTCACTCTATCAAATTATTTATTTCTTTCACTTAAAAATTTTTCATTGGCTTCTAATAGTTTTTTGTAATATTCATCATAAGAAGGTGATATTTTTCTAATCAAAGGGATAACTAGATCATAATAATTATTTTCCACCATATAAGTTCGTATCTTGTCAGAAATTTTTTTGACCTGGCTAGACTTATAGTCTTCACTTTCTTTAAAGTCTTCATAGGCCTTGACCTTGTCCCTATTATCTTCCATCCATTCCTCGTAATTATAGACAGCTTGAATCTTTCCCTGGTTAATAGCTTCTAAATCTTCTAAGTCAAAGTCCCTAGTCATCCTTTCAATATAGGCCTTCTCTTCTTCTGTAAAATTAAATTCTGGTAGGAAATCCAAAATTTTTATAAGTTCATTAAAGGCAGGTTCTTGGTCTTCTCCTAGCTTGTCCCCTAGGAAGGGCTTGTAGGAAATAAAGAAAATCTGGCCAAAGTATCCAGGGAAAACTCTTGTGAGTCTTTCATATATGGTCTCTTTCTTTTTTAAATCTTCAAGCTCTTTAGATACTTCTTCAAAGTTCTGTGATTTAATTAGCCTTTCTAATAAGTTCTTCTTAGCCTCTTCAAGTTCAAGTCGATACTGTCGATCTCTTAAAATGCTTCCAAGGTCTTCTTCCCTTGAATCTAAAATATTTTTTATTTCAGAAATACTGAGACCCAACTTCCTATATATAGAAATTTTTAAAAGCTTCTTCACGTCATCTTGTGAGTAAGCCCTATAATTATTCTCTCCCTTATGAGGTCTTATTAGTCCCTTGTCTTCATAATATAAAATTGCCTTCCTAGTTAGGCCAGTAATTTTTTCCACTTCACTTCGCTTCATAATCCACCTCCAAGCATAGGATAAGCCTGCCCCATGGGGCCAAGTCAATAGCTTTTAATTACATAAAAAAAGATACCCCTAAGGGTATCTCTTAAAATTAATTTTAAATTATCTTCTTCCAAGTTCTGCATCGTAGATATAAAGTCCAGACCAGCTTTCGTTAATTCTTTCAAGTCTTTCAACGATGTCTCTAAAGTTATCTTCTTCTTCAACTTGTTCGTCAACATACCATTGTAGAAGTGAAGTAACTCTGTGGTCGTTTTCTTCTACAGAAAGGTCTACAAGATCGTGTATTCTTCTTGTAACTTCTTTTTCGTGTTCTAATGCAGTCTTAAATGTTTCTGTGAAAGTACCAAATTCAGTTTCAGGTTTATCAATTCCTTCAAGGTCTGGTCTTACATCAATTTCAAATAAGAATCTTCTTAATTTTTCAGCGTGTTCAAATTCTTCTTCTGCTTGTTTGTTAAAGAAGTGAGCAAATCCGCTCATGCCCTTGTCTTCAACATAGTTTGCCATTGAATAATAAATATATCCTGATTCAACTTCGAAATTGTATTGTTCAATAAGTCCTTTAATTAGTTTACTTTCCATTATTAAAAACCTCCAAGTTTTATATTTTCATTTTAAGCTCATCGCTTCTATTCTTAAGTTACCCAGGAAGATTATTTCTAAACAATTTATTTTAAAATTCCTAGGTTATCTATAGAGATTTTAATATTATTTTTGAATTTGAATTCCAGCTTATTTATCTCATCTGTATTTAAATTGGATGTTTGTTTTTTAAAGTCTTCTAGTGGGATTATAAGGGTTTGAGGTCCAAACCTTTCATAATAATCGTCATCAAGATAGTCTGCTTTGTAGAGATAGGACCTTGTCATAGGTATAAGTTTTTTATAATCACTTAGACTTAAAGTCGAAGCATTGCCCCAAGTATCTTGGATTTCTAAATCAATATCTCCTTCTATCTCTTCAAAGTTTAAATTTTCTATATCAAATTGTAAAAACTTTCCACTAGGAATTTTTTCTGTAAACCTAAAGGCATAATTTGAATTTTTATTTGCATCAATAAAAACCCCTGTTGTCTTAGAATTCTTCTCTCCATAATCGTGGCTGTCTTCATAAATTTTTGCCAAGTTGGAGAAATTTATTATTCCTCCGGGGATTGATGTCGTAGTTATGTCATAGTCCTCTTCAAAGTCTGCAAGTTTTATAAAATCCGAATCCATATACCTTGTGTAGTAATTTGTCTCTGGAAGGTCGCCGTACTTGTAAGGACCTTCTTTAAAGATTTCTCTGTTATAAGTTTTGCCAAAGACATTTTCCAAAAAGTTTAGGGTGTAGATCGAAAGGATCTCTCTTTGCTTATTACCATCAAGGAGTTCTTTTCTATTTAAGAAAAGTCCCTCCCCTGGATCTGCGTCAAAGTCTCCCCAAAGTTTGTTGAAGTTGCCGTGGTTGGCATATCCAAGATAGACTCCAGCCTTAAAATTATCTTTTTCACCAGAGAAAATTACATTGTCATATAGGAGCATGCCCTCGAATCCATCAACATCTGCGTCATTTGTCCCAGCAATAGTCAAGTAATTTACATCTCTTAAAATTAAATTTTTGCCTCCTGGTTTATATTGATTATAAGTCGGAGCAACTGTAATTATTCCTTTGATGTCAAAGTCATACTTGTGAGAAATTTTTCCATCATCTGGATGAAACTTAAGCTCATTAAAGTTATAGGCAATAGCTGCTGCCTCTCCACCTCTTGAATGACCCATTAGGGCAATATTATTCTTGTCAAATCTCTTGTAAAGAACACTGTCTTTATTCCTATTTCTCTTAAAGATATTTTCCATATTTTCAAGAAGAAGAACTGCCCTTGCATCATTTTCATTTCCAAGACCATAAGACATAAATCCATTTAACATGTTCATGTCCACAGAAACCATTGCAATTCCTCTTTTAGCGAGATAGCGGCCAAGATAATCATAGCCAAGATAATTTTTTGTTGTGAACCTGTGGTTGCCATGGGCTACAAATAAGACTGGGGCATTCTCCAAGTCTTTTGGAGCGTATATCCTTCCCTTGACTTCTGTCTTGTTAAGACCCTTGCCAAAGAACTTGTCCCTTATTTTTTTTGTCCTGCCAGAATAATAAACAAAGTCTCTTAAGTTTACTGGGTCGGCTTCATAGTCAATGACTTCTACCTTATATCTCTCTGCCTTGCCGGCAATTTTATTTTTTTCTCCCTCAATTTTATAAATTTCTCCAGAATCAAAACCTGGGAAAACCATAAAATATACTGAAGCGCCCAAGATTATTCCACTTGGCAATAAAAATAAAAGTGCCAACTTTTTCTTATTTCTCCCAAAAGAAATTAAAGATTTTGAAAAAGTCACAAGGACTATAAAGGCTGCAGCAATAAAAATAATTTCAAAATAGTCTATGTCTACATAATAAAGGCATTCATCATAAAAATATTTTAAACCACATATTAGCATTCCATAGATGGCAAGATTTTTTGCCCTAACTCTTTTTAAAAGCAAAAATCCTATTTTTAAAACTTGCCAAATAAGAAAGTAGGCAAGATAAAATAAGACTGCAAGACCTAAGAAGGCCAGGCTCTTTGGAATATTAAAATCCGAAATATAGTAATAAAAAAAGGTGGCAGAAAATAAAGATATTATTGCCACCATTATAAGGGCAAAGCCATTGGCCCTGCCAAAATGTCTCTTAAAAAAATTATTAATCTTATTGGAAATTTTAACTAAAAAATTATTTATCTTCATAACAAAGGGGATAAGACCTCATCCTATCCCTAATCCCTCTCTAACTCCACTAGTTCTTTTTCATCGTACTCTTCTACATTTAAGTTTCTTGATCCATCTATAAAGGACTTGTTAAACTCTCGAGTCCTCTTGATTTCAGAAAGTTCCATATAGACAGTTTCTTTTTCATCATCAACTTCAAACATAACCTTTACAAGTTCTTGTATTGTATAAGTCGATACAACTGTTCCCTTTCCTCTTTCAGTCCTTACGATCTCACCAGGTCTTGGCATCCTCTTGTTAATACATTCGTAGCCGTCCTGCTCATATTTTAGACAGCACATAAGCCTGCCGCAAATTCCAGAAATTTTTGTTGGGTTAAGACTTAGGTTTTGGTCCTTAGCCATCTTTATTGAAACTGGCGAAAACTCACTTAAGAAAGTTGAGCAGCAAGTTGGTCTGCCACAACATCCAAGTCCACCAACATATTTGGCCTCATCACGTACTCCAATTTGTCTAAGCTCTATCCTAGTCCTAAAGATTGAAGCCAGGTCTCTTACAAGTTCCCTAAAGTCTACTCTTCCATCAGCTGTGAAGTAAAACAATAATTTTGACCTGTCAAAGGTATATTCACAGGAAATTAACTTCATATCAAGTCCATGCTCTTCCACCTTTTGCTCACAAATTATTATTGCTTCCTTGGCCTTATTCCTATTTTCCACATTGATATTTTTATCCTCGTCAGTTGCAAGGCGGATCACAGGTTTTAGTTCTCCCTTGATTGTCTCCTCGTCCACTTCTTTTAAAAGCTCAACTGCTCCAAACTCAAGGCCCCTCACAGTTTCAACAATAACATAATCTCCAACATTTAAATCTATATCAATGGGATCAAAATAATAGATTTTTCCAGTTCTCTTGAACCTTACTCCTGCTATTTCTATCATCTAATTCCCCCTAAATCTATTAAAAGCTTCTCTATATTTAAATCAAAATTCACATTTTTTTCCTTGCGACCCAGGGCATTAATAAGGGCATCGTAGGACTCAACTGCCCTATCAATGGACAAGTCTTGGAGCTTCAAGATGTCTAGCTTGTCAATATTTACAACAAGGTCCTCTCTCCCACTCTTAACATAAACTAAGTCCAGATACCAGACTATCATAAAATTTAAGATTTCCTTAAAATCATCTTTATTGTCTTTAAAAAATTTCATTTCATCAAAAATAAACTCTGTCTGCCTTATTACCCTATCAGTCATATTTATTATATCTTCTCTTTTTGATAGGAGCTCAGGATCTTCAGAATATTTTATGGCAAGACTCACATCTCCATTGGATAGTCTAGAAAAAAGTTTGGCATTCCTAGGAGATACCTTCCTAGAAAGCAAAAATTCTTCAATCCTATCTTGAGTTAAGTCTTGAAATTTTAAAATCCTACACCTTGAAATAATTGTTGGAAGAATATTTCTCATGTTGCTTGAAATTAAAATTAGGATCAAATAATCCATGGGTTCTTCCAAGGTCTTTAAGAGGGCATTTTGTCCCTCAGCTGTTACCCTATCGAAGTCATCAATAATAACGATCTTGTGACTCCCAGAAAAGGGTTTTGCAAAAGAATTTTCGATTATCTCTTCTATATCTTGTTTTTTTATCGTGTCCTTCTTTTGTACCACATAGAGGTCTGCATCTTCAAAGTCGTCAATCCCACTAAAAAATCTTATGCCTTCAGGATCTTCATTTAAGATGGACCTGGCAAAGTTTTTTGCATGGGAAAATTTACCTATGCCCTTGCTGCCTGAAAAAAGATAGGCATGGCTATATGACTTGTTTAAAAGATCTCCCTCTAAGCTATTTATTACGGACCTATTCTCTAAAAACATTAAATTCTCTTTGACTCTTCCAAATCAACTACAAAAATTGTAGCCCCAGAAACCTTAAAGTCCCCTTCTTCCATGTGGACATCTTCAGATTCTGTTTCTTCTTTAAAGATTTCATAAATCCTATCAATTTCATCTTCCTTACAACCTAAGAGAAGGGTAGTATTTCCTGATTTGAAAAAACCACCAGTTGAGGAAAGTCTAGTTACATAAATGTCTTCATCTAAAAATCTATCTATAAGTCCATCAGTATATTTTTCTTGGACTATTGCAATCATCATTTTCATAATATCACCTAAAACCTCTTGAAATCTACAACATTAGTTACAAAAATTGTGGCTCCCCCAACCTTTACTGTTATAGGCACTGGGATCATGGCTTGACCAGGAATGTTAACTGGTTGGATTGTCCTCTTTACCTCCCTAGTCTTGGAGTTTTCTTCAAGTATTTGCATAAACTTGTCAAGTTCTTCATCTTCTATACCTGAAAGGATTGTCACATTTCCCGCCTTTAAAAACCCACCAGTGGAACTAATCTTAGTAACCTTAAAATTATTGTCATTAAGATTTTTTATTAGATTTTCGCTGTCCTCATCTTGGACAATTGCGATTACAAGTTTCACAAAATCTTCCTTTCTTTAAGAATCTTCATGCAGTCGCCGAAGACCTCTTCTATAGTCTGATTCACATCTATAAAATAATAATTTTCTTCTTTTTCTAAATTATTATAGTAGTCCCTTATCTTCTTGTGGAAGTCATCTCCTTCGCATTCTAACCTGTCGTAGCAGGCTTGGTCCTTCCTCGTTAAGGTAGAGTTATTTGTCCTAAATATAAAAACTATGTCTGGCTTCTTGCCACCAGTTGCAAAATCATTTATCGCCCTAATGTCCTCTAGTTTTTGTCCCCTAGCATGTCCTTGGTAGGCTAGAGACGATAGGACATATCTCTCACAGAGAACTGTGGTCCCATCCTCTAAGGCAGGAATAATTTTTTCATAAGTATGCTGAGCTCTTGAAGCAGAGTAAAGTAGGGCTTCTGTCCTCATATCCATTTCTTTTAAGTCCTTATCCAGGATAATTTCCCTAATTTTTTCTGAAATCCTAGTTCCTCCTGGCTCCCTAGTCTTTATAGTCCTTATATTATTTTTTAAAAGTTCTTCATATACTAAGTTGCAAATTGTAGACTTACCAGACCCATCTGGACCTTCAAATGTTATAAAAGCGCTCATCTAACTACCTCAATCATATCTCCTAAAAGTCCAATGACTTCTATTCCTTCATCTAAAAATTTATCTATTGTCTCAATTATTTCTTCTGTTATTACTTCCCCAAAGGCCACCAAGGGAACTCCTGGTGGGTAGGCCCCAATAATTTCCTTTGAAATCCTGCCTTTTGCATCTTTATAAGATATTCTCTCTCCCTCACTTAAGAAGGCCTCCTTTGGCAAGAGCCTCTTTTCTGGAAGGGGAAAGTCTTGGGGAATAATTTTTTTATAAGGACCATCTCCGTAGGATAAAATTGCATCTCTTAAAGTCTCTAGGTCTTCACTTGTGTTGATAGGAGAAACAATCCCCAGGGCATAGTAAAGGTCTCCCATTTCAAGCCTTATGTCCTTATTTAAAATAAAATCTTCAACCACTTCTTCTCCAGTCATGCCAGCTATCCTAAATAAAAACTTCATGGGGTCATTGGCAATTATAGACTGGTGGCTCAAATCTAGGTCATAATTTATTGCATCTTTAAGATTTTTTATTTCCTCAGTTCTTTTTTTTAATTCACTTCTTCCTTCCCTATCCATGTAAGCAAGACCTGCTTCAATTGAGAGCATGACTAAGTAAGATGGGGAAGTTGTGTTATAAATATTTATATACTTTAAAAGATCTTCATGAGAAAACCTATCTGTACCCCTGTGAATAAGGGCAGCTTGAGTAAGAGATGGGATCATCTTGTGGGTTGAATTTATAACAAGGTCAGCACCTGCATCTAAGGCCGAATATTTCTTCAAGTCCGAAAAATAAAGATGGGCTCCGTGAGCCTCGTCAACAATTACTGGAATATCTTTTTCATGTAAGATTTCAATAATTTCTTTTAGCTTTAAGATTCCACCAAAATAATTTGGAGAAACCAAAACGCAGGCTGTGATTTTATTTTTCTCTATTTTTTCTCTAAGTTCATCTAAATCAATGCCAAAATACATGGCACGGTCCTTGTCATAAATTGTATTTAGATAAACTGGGTCCAGGTCATTAAGTAAAAGGCCATTGTAAATAGACTTGTGGGTGTTTCTCTGTATCAAAACCTTATCCCCTGGTCTAGTAGCCATGGCAATGGCAATGTGAAGGGCTCCTGTGGACCCATTTGTTGTCATAAAGGATTCCCTTGAGCCAAAGACCTTGCTAATTTCCTTATGGAGGTCATCTATTACCCAAGATGGATTTAACAAGTTGTCTGTTCCATAAATTTCTGTCAAATCTCTTTTTATGTCCAAGTCAAAAAAGTCTTTTCCCTTGTGACCTGGCATCCCAAAGGATATTTTATTTTTTACTTCATTTATCTTTTCACTTAAAGGCCTCTTCATCTCTTCTCCTAACTTCTCTTAATTATACTATAATTTGGAGGACTTTAAAAGTTGGGACCTATTTATAAAAGTTCCCCTTTATGGAAACTTCTCCACTGGAAAGGGTGATTTTCTCTTCTCCTGTGTCGACGATTAGGTTGCCCTTTTCATTAATATCGTAGCCCACAGCAGAGTACTTCTTGCCGTTTAATTCAAAGGTCAAGTCCTTGCCGATAACAAGTGAATGAGTCTTGTAGTAATCTATAATTTCTTCGTCGGACCTATTATAATTATTTTCATAAAAGGCATTTAAGATGGATGATAGAATTTCATTTCTAATTACATCTGTTCCAATATAACCAGCAATATCTTTTAAGTCCTTGAAGCTGTCGTCTTTTGGCTCATTTACATTTATTCCAATTCCAACAATAACTGATTTTACACTTCTTGACTCAAAGTCTGCATCAAGCTCTGATAGGATTCCACAAATTTTCTTACCATTAATAAATAAATCATTGACCCACTTTATTTCTGCTTGCTCGCCCGTTGCTTCTTTAATTCCCTGGGCAACAGAAACGGCAGCCTTAACTGTAATCAAATCAAAGTATGAAAAGTCAAAGAAGTCCTTTGGATGAAGAACTATGCTAAAGTAAACTCCACTTCCCTTAGGAGATGCGAAGGACTTGCCCGTTCTTCCCCTGCCACCCTTTTGCATGTCAGAAACTATTACTGTAAAATCTTTGACATCTTGAGAGTAAAGCTTTCTCTTGGCCTCTGTATTTGTTGAGTCAATTTCATCAAAGACTATAATATCTATGTCCTTTAACTCTTCTCTTAGTCCCTTTCTTATTCCCTCATCAGAAAGTTTGTCGTCGCTTTCTATGAGCTTATATCCAAGTTTTGTTTGAGATTCTATTTGAAAGCCTTCTTCTTTTAAATTGTTAATCGCCTTCCAAATGGCAGTTCTTGAAATATTTAATTTTTCTGCCAATTCTTGACCAGAAATATAGGAAGCCCTATTTCTTTCTAATTCTTTTAATACTATATCCTTAGTTTTCAATTTATCACCTTATTCTTGACATTATTTATTTTCTACTGTACAATAAGTTTCTAGGCCGTGGAGAGATGTCCGAGAGGTTGAAGGAGCCCGCCTGGAAAGCGAGTATACACGAAAGTGTATCGGGGGTTCGAATCCCCCTCTCTCCGCCATCGCCATGCTAAGCGGGAAATTAGCGATGTCCTGTACCTGCGATTCGCTACAGCAGGGCTGAATTCCCATTAGAGGATTTTAATTTTGCAGTCTGCCCCTTATAAGTGGTGTTGATGATTGGGTCCTGCGCAACAGAAACTTGTGAACCGTGTCAGATTTTGATCGAAGCAGCACTAAGCAAGACCTTTTGTGTGCCGCATGGGTCGCCTAATCTGAGCTAACTGTAAGGGTAACGTGTGAGATTAACTTTCGACTTTGGGTGCATGGCTACATATTTAGTCCCAGTAATGGGACTTTTTTTATTGCCCTTTTTTAAAAAGTCTAGAAACATTTAAGAGTTCTCTCTCTTTTAGAATTCCTTTTTCCCTTAAATACTTTTCAGCCCTAGAGTAAAAGGCCCTCTTGGACTCAGTTACATAAAAATAATCCCTTATATAATTTTCCTTCTTATAGGTATAGTCTTCTAAAATCCCATCAACATTGGAATAAATTTCTATTTCCAAAACTTTTTTTGCAAAATAATTTATGAAAAAGTCCTTCTTCAAATGAAGACCACTTGAGGCAAGAAAAATCATATTATACTTTGAAAAATCAAAATCCTTGAAGTATTCGTCAGAGATCATCTTCATTATGTCATCAGCTATTCCATCATTGGCTCCATTTATCAAAAGTGGAACATCTAGATAATCTACTGGAGAGTCTGTAAAGTTTTTTAAAGCTCCTTCTTTACAAGTTAATTTTGACCCAAGGCAGAGGATTTTTTTATTCTTTAGCTTTTTCTTTAGGGCATCTTGACCATAAAAGGCTCTTGATGAATTTTTAAAATAGTTAATGGCATCGAAGTCCATAACTATTATTTTTTTTGCCTTCTTAAAGGACTTCTCCAAAAATTTTATCCTATCGTCGACCACTTCTCGCCTATAGAGGCCATAATATTCAAATTTATCATCAACATAATAGTTTAAGTAGTCCCTGTGGACTTCGTAAAGTCCAACAATTCCTGGACCTGTATCAAAAACTGCCATCTTCCTCACCCACTCTCAACTTATAGGTCTTGTCATAAGTTTTTTTGAAGTGCCTGTAGGCATCTTCTAAGTCATTTTTATTTTCAAAAATTCCAAAAATTGTTGCCCCACTCCCACTCATAAGAGGAGCAGAATTAAAGTCCCTCATCTTATTTTTTATGTCTAAAAGGTCCTTGTGACTTTCAAAAACCACTTCTTCCATTTTATTTTCTAAGACTTCATTTAGTCTTTTTATATCTAAATCATAAAGACCTTGAAGGACTTCATCAAAATCTATTCTCCTATCATCTATTTTGATTTTTTCATAGACATCCTTGGTAGACACTCCATAGCCAGGATTAACTATTAGGACATTGTCAAGTTCTATTGGCTTCACTTTTTCGAGAATTTCTCCAATACCAGAAGCAAGCTTGGTCCCTCCCGTCATCATATAGGTGAAGTCTGCTCCAAGGTTTGAGGATAATTTTATCAAATCTTTTTTTGGAATTTTTAAATCGTACAATTCATTTAAGGCGTAAAAAGTCCCAGCTCCATTAGATGTCCCTCCTGCAAGTCCAGCTGCCAGGGGGATATTTTTTTCTATTTCAACCTTAAAGGGAAGATCTTTTCCTACAAAATCTCTTAGGACAAGGTAGGCCTTGTAAATAAAATTTTCTTTCATATCAAAATCAAAATCACCAAGAATTTCAACTTTATCGCTTTTAGAAAATTTCATCTCATCATAAAGGTCTGTCATCACCATTAAAGTTTTTATGTCATGGTAAGCATTTTCTCTCTTGCCTGTCACGTCGAGAGATAAGTTTAACTTTGCATGGGCTTTCTTCGTAATCATAAAACACCTCTAAATAATTATAATTCATTGAGAATATTTTTTCATCTATATAGAAATTTATTATTCCTTCTAAAAATTAAATAAGGACTTTAATATTATAAAATAAAAATATTTTCATAAAGTTATGATAAATTTTTTAAAAATCTCTTCCATTTCTTTGCTAAAACATTTTCCTTGTATTACAATAAAGTAAGAGGTGATATTTATGGATCTTAAGACCTTAGGTTTAGATGAAGCCCTTTTAAAAAGTTTAAAGGACTACATAGATACTTTTGACGACAAGGAAAACAATATTATAAGTATACTCCACTACGCCCAAGATATTTTTGGCTACCTTCCAAAGGAACTCCAAATTTATATTGCTAGGCTAACTGACCTGCCAGCATCTAGGATCAACGGCATTGTAACTTTTTACTCCTTCTTTAGTGAAAAGAAAGTTGGAGCCTTTAAGGTGGACGTCTGCCTAGGTACTGCTTGCTTTGTTGATGACAGCAAGACTCTCTTAGATGCCTTTAAGGACCAACTAAAGGTTGATGAAGATGGACTAAGTCAAGATGGCCTCTTCAATGTCAACTCCATTAGGTGTCTTGGTGCCTGCGGGATTGGTCCTGTTGTAAGAGTAAACGACAAAATTTACGGCCATGTTAAGCCCCAAGACGTAAAGGAAATTATAAAGGTCCACAGGCAAGAGTTAGAAGAAGCAAAAAAATAGGAAAGAGGAGATTATTATGGCAAAAATAGATTCCTTAGAAAAACTTCTGGAAATAAAAGAATCTAGGCATCACAAGACCATTCTCCGTGACATAGGAAACATGTCTGACGATGATGTTATAGAAATCTTTATTAGGGGAAATGAAAAAGAAAAATATGCGGAGATAGAAAATCTTTTTGACGAGCTCAAGTCCTTTGTGAGGGACAAGGGAATGAGAAATTGTAAATTTTTATTTCAAGATGACCCAGACCAAAAGGAGAATTTTAATATAGAAATTTCCTTTAGGGTTAGGACTAATATAAAGTCTAATACTTTAGACCTCGCTGATATTAAGGACTTTATCGACCACATTGCATCAATAAAAGATCAAGCCCACAACTATGATAAAGAGGTGGACCATGAATAACTTGAGATTACAAATACTAATTTGCAAGGGAACTGGTTGCGTGTCTGCAAGAAGTGACCTTATAAAAGAAAATTTTGACAAGGCCTTAGAAGACTATAAGATTAATGACGTTGAAGCAATAATAACTGGTTGCTTTGGCTTTTGTGGAGAGGGACCTATTGTCAAGGTGGAACCTGACAATGTCTTCTACACTCACGTCAGCCCAGAGGACGTAAACGAAATTGTGGCTGATCACATTATTCACGGAAGACCTGTTAAGAGACTTTTATACAGGAATCCAAAGAATAATGAAGTTATCTACAACCAACGTGACATGAACTTCTACGGCAAGCAAACTCGTCTTGCTTTAAAAAATTGCGGCAAGATTGATCCAGAAAATATTTACGACTACATATCCTATGACGGTTACCAAGCTCTTTTCAAAGTTTTAACAGAAATGAGCCCCCAAGATGTAATTGACGTCATTAAGGCATCAGGCCTTCGTGGCCGTGGTGGCGGCGGATTCCCTACTGGCATCAAGTGGCAAAATACCTACATGAGTCCTGGCGACGAAAAATATATTTTCTGTAACGCCGACGAGGGTGACCCGGGAGCCTTTATGGATAGGTCCATACTTGAAGGTGACCCAAATTCCATTATCGAAGCCATGACTATTGGTGGTTATGCAACTGGTGCAAACCACGGTGTTATTTATATAAGAGCAGAATATCCTCTTGCCATCCACAGGCTAAAGACAGCTATTGGTCAGGCAAGAAAGTATGGCTTTTTAGGAAGAAATATTTTTAATTCTGGCTTTGATTTTGATATAGAAATAAGATACGGGGCTGGCGCCTTTGTATGTGGCGAAGAAACTGCTCTTATCCACTCAGTTGAAGGAAAAAGAGGAGAACCAACAAGAAAGCCACCCTTCCCTTCAGTTAAGGGTTATATGGGAAAACCAACTACAGTTAATAACGTAGAAACCTATGCCAATATTCCACAAATTATCTTAAGAGGACCAGAGTGGTTTGCCTCCATGGGTACAGAAAAGTCCAAGGGAACAAAGGTCTTTGCCCTAGCAGGCAAGGTCAACAATGTTGGACTTGTTGAAGTACCTATGGGAATTACTATAAGAGAAATTGTCTACGACATTGGCGGAGGAATACCAAATGGCAAAAAATTTAAGGCCGTTCAAATTGGTGGACCTTCTGGTGGTATGATTACCAAGGAAAATATCGACACTCCAATTGACTACGAAAACCTAAAGGAAATTGGTGCCATGATGGGTTCTGGTGGACTTATAGTCATGGACGAAGACAATGACATGGTGGACATAGCCAAATTCTACCTAGAATTTACCCAAGACGAGTCTTGTGGCAAGTGTACTCCTTGTAGGATTGGAACTAAGAGGCTATTAGAAATGTTGGAAAAACTTTTGGACAACAAAGGTTCAGAAGAAGACCTCCAAAAAATCGAAGACCTCTGCCACAACATAATTAACTCAGCAGCTTGTGGACTTGGTCAAACTGCACCAAACCCAATCCTATCTACAATGAGGTACTTCCCAGACGAATACTTAAAATATGCAAGACGTGAAATGAAAAAATTTTATAAAATTGATAAGGATAAGTGCGTTGGCTGTCACAAGTGTGCAGGACTTTGTCCAGTTAAGTGCATAAGTGGCGAAGTAAAAGAAAAACACGAGATTGACAAGGAAAAATGTATAGCTTGTGGAACTTGTGCCAAGGCTTGTCCAGTTAATGCTATAGCCATGGGAAGGTAGGGATGAATAATGATTAATTGTGTGATAAATGATAAAAAATTACAAGTTAAGGAAGGAAGCACCATCCTAGAAGCGGCAAAGGAAGTGGGTATTGAAATCCCTACTCTTTGTCATATGAAGCTTCCCAACTTTAATTATGAAAATATGCCTTCATCATGCAGGATTTGTATGGTAGAAGTTATTGGCAGGCCAAAACTTTGTACTGCCTGTTCCGAAGAAATAACTGAGGGCATGGTAATAAAAACTGACACTGTAAAGGCAGTTGAAGCAAGAAGAATAAATTTGGAACTTCTTCTTTCCAACCACCCAAAGGACTGCTTGGTCTGTCCTAAAAATTTAAATTGTGAGCTTCAAGCACTAGCAGAAAAAATGGGCATAAGAGAAATCGCCTACAAGGGTGACAAGGCAGGTCACAAGGTGGACTCATCATCAGATTCAATTTACAGGAATCCCAACAAATGTATTATGTGCAGAAGATGTGAAACTATGTGTAACGAAGTTCAAACTGTGGGAACTCTTGGTGGACTAAACCGTGGCTTTGACGCCATAGTCTCCCCTGCCTTTAATCTTCCACTGGCTGATTCGTCTTGTACCTTCTGTGGCCAATGTGTGGCAGTTTGCCCAACTGGAGCAATTGTAGAAGTTGATGCAACTGCAAGAGTCTTTAAAGAAATTAAAAATCCAAGAAAGCACCTTGTAGTCCAAGTTGCCCCATCAATAAGAGTTGCCATAGGAGAACTCTTTGGCATGGAACCAGGTCAGGTTACGACAGGTAAACTAGTTACAGCCTTGAGAAAACTCGGCTTCGATACAGTTTTCGACACAGACTTTTCAGCAGATTTAACAGTTATGGAAGAAGCCAGTGAGCTAGTTGATAGGATTCAAAATGATAAGACTATGCCAATCTTAACATCTTGCTGTCCAGCCTGGGTTAGGTTTATAGAAATGAATTATCCAGACATGTTAGATATTCCATCATCATGTAAGTCACCACAAATGATGATGGGGTCAATGGTAAAGACCTATTACGCAGAAAAAACTGGCATACCTGCCAAGGACATTGTTATGGTTTCAGTTATGCCTTGTACTGCCAAGAAGGCAGAAGCAGACAGGGCTGAACTTGGGTCTAATGATATGAAGGACGTAGACTATGTCCTTTCAACAAGAGAACTTGGCAGGATGATAAACTTATATGGAATTGACTTTGAAGGACTTGAAGAGGGAGAATTTGACCAAATCATGGGAGAATCCTCTGGAGCAGGAACAATATTTGGAACAACAGGTGGCGTAATCGAAGCAGCAATAAGAACTGCATCAGAATGGCTAACTGGAGAAGAGTTAGAAAAAATTGAATTCCAAGAACTAAGAGGCCTAAAGGGCATAAGGTCAGCAGAAGTTGCTATTGGCGATATGCACCTAAGAGTTGGAATCGCCCATGGACTTGGCAACGCAAGAAGACTTCTTGATGGTATAAAAGATGGAACTTATAATTTTGATGCCATAGAAATAATGGCTTGTCCAGGTGGATGTATTGGCGGAGGCGGCCAACCTTACCACCACGGCAAGGAAGAAGTCTTACTTAAGAGACAAAGAGCCCTTTATGAAATAGATAAAAATAAAGAAATAAGAAAGGCTCACGAAAACCCAATGATTAAGAAAATATATAAAGACTACTTGGGAAGACCTTATGGAGAAAGAGCCCATAACTTGCTTCATACAAAATATCAAGCTAGAGAAAAGATTTAGGGGAAAAGTATTTTAAAAGCTTCGCTTTTATAAATCTTATAAAGAGTTTTCTTTAAGAATTTTTTGTAAAGCTAAGCTTTACTATTTATCTATTGGAGGGGACTTAGGGCGTTTCGATTCGCCCTTGTCCCCTCCAAACCTCCCCTTAACACCCCCAACGACCTGGCAGGGGCCTTTGCCAGCAACCCCGAGCGGCAGCCATCCTAAAAATTCAAAACTTGCTCGCTACAAACTTTTACAAACTTAAAAAAATTTATCAATAGAGTCAGAGAATATCTGACTCTATTTTTTATTTGCGAGCTTCGCGTGAACCTAATCAACTCAAAGTTCGCTTCGCTCCTTTTCGCTGTAAGGTTCATCGGCTGAGCAATAAATTGCTCAAGCACATTGAATTTTTTACGGCTGACTTGCCTTACGGGGTTTTTCACCTTTAGTTCACAGTTTTACCATTACACAGATTAGAATTTATCTTAAGTTACTTTAACCAACCTAACTATCCAAATTAAGTTTTGCATCAAAAAAAGCTTAATCAGTATCGATTAAGCTTTATATTTTTACAACTTTCTATTTAATTATAACTTTACAGCTTTTCATGATTCATAAAGAAACTATGACTTAATAATTAGTTGTAAAGTTACAAATTTTTATAACTTTATAACTAAAATCAACTTTAGGTTTAAACCGTGAGCTGATAAAGTGCATATAATGAGCAAAAAAATTGGTTATGCGTTAAAAATTTTCAACTGTTTGAATTCGCGAAGCGAATGAGTTTTGAAAATTTAGCATGACCGATTTTTTTGGACTCAACGTACGTGGGGTGAAGGGGGTGGCTTGGAGGGGCAAGGGGCCTCACGATGCCCCTAAGCCCCTCCAATATTGATTCGTAAAGCTCAGCTTTACAAAAGATTAATTAAAGATCAAATCTTAAATATTGATTCTAAAAGCGAAGCTTTTACTCCCTCAGCTTACTGAAATCCTACTCTTATGCATATAATAAACCCCAATAAACAAGGCTATTGTTTCTAAAAGCATTGGAATTAGTATTCCTATTCCCATCCCCCTCATAAACACATCTCCATTATTTAGGAAGAGTTCAATATTAGTAAATAAGTCTAATTTATCTAAGCCATATAGAACTGCTCCTTCTATCATTCCTAGTCCTATATAAACAAGGACTGGTCCACCAAATCCAAATCTTCTAAATTTTTTTCCACCGCCAAATGTCACTGCGAAGATTATTCCAATGATGTTGTTAAATAAAAACATTAGAACCCAAGCAACAAGCACTAATATGTTTCTTATTCCAACTTCATTTATTAGCTCATTTATATCTGCCCAAGTTATATATATTACTCCACCATCAACAGATGGAACAAACATAAATAGGAAACAAATTAATCCTACATAAATTGAATAGATAATAAACATTATAAGATAATATAAAAATCTTGAAAAAGTTTTTGCTGAAGGACTTATTGGTGTTGATTCATAAAATAAGGCACTGTCGCCAAAGAACATATTGTAGTCGCCAACTATAACTGTTATAGCTGCTGCCATGTAACCAAACATTAGCGCCATCATGCCTAAAACAAATGCACTGTCTCCAATTGAATGATTAACATTTGAAAATAATAATCCAAAAATAATTAGGGCTACTGGCAAGACTGGAATAAACCAATTATTTTTAAAGTGATTTCTTATTTGATGTCCAAGTAATTTTCCCATTAAAATACCTCCGTAAAGTAGTCTTCTATACTCATATTTTCTTCACTTCTTATTTCATCTACTGTCTTGTTGAGGGTAATCTTGCCTTCTGAAAGGAAGAGGACCCTATCAAGGAGTGGCTCAATTTGATTTATTAAATGAGTGGATAAAATAATTAGAGAGTCTTCTTCAAAATTATCTAAAATAGTTTGGATTATGGCCTTTCTCGCTGAAGGATCAACTCCAGAAATGGGTTCGTCTAAGAGGAAGATCTCTGCCCTTCTTGAAAGACTTAGGGCAATTTGCATTTTTTCCCTCATACCTTTACTCATTTCCTTGACCTTGGCTCCTTGAGGAAGTTTAAATTCTTCGTAAATCCTATAAAATTTATCTTCGTCAAAGTCCTTGAAGAATTTCTTGTAAGTTCTCACAACTTCCTTTACTGAAAGTTTGTCGCTAAGAGAAAACTTATCTGGTTGGTAGGATAAAATTTCTGCTGTCTTGTAAGAAATTTCTTCTCCATCTATGATTACACTTCCCTTGTAGGTTTTTTCTAGACCTGCAAGGATCCTAAGTAGGGTTGACTTACCTGCCCCGTTGGGGCCAACTAGGCCCACAATTTGTCCCTTATCAAGTTCTAGGTTTAGGTCGTCAAGGACCTTATTCTTGTAGCCCATATTTAAATTTTTTATCTCTAGCTTGCTCATACTTCCCTCCAATATTTATCTAAAAGTTCCAGTGATTTTTCCTTTGTCATCTTGAGTTCTTCTGCAACTAATATTAAATCGTCGCAGGACCTATAAAAGGCACCCTTTGCAATTTCTTCTATTAGTTCTTCGTCATCTGTTATAAATCTGCCGCTAGTCCTATTTGACTTGGCAAGGCCCTCTCTCTCAAGTTCCTGCAAGGCCCTTTGGACTGTGTTGGGGTTGACCCCATAGGCTTGGGCAAGGTTTCTAACAGTTTCCATCTTCTCTCCACTTTTCCACTCTCCGCTTGAAATCTTTAATTTAAAATCTTCAAGGAGCTGGATGTAGATGGGTCTGTTGTTATCAAATTCCATATTTACCTCCTTTTTAGATCCACTTTTGAATAATTTTTTATTTAAAAGTCCTCATCTCTTTTATATTAAGTAAATTTTTAATTTCATATTCAATCTCAATTTCTTATTTCTTTAAAAATTTTTAATAAAGTGCAAGATACTTTTTGTATTGTTGTATCAACTCCTTAGTACAATAGTTATTATATACAAGCTTTTTTATTTTTGCAAGACTTTTTATTAAAAATTTTTAAATTTATAAAGTATATTGTTTTTCTTAAGCTAAACTTGTAAACCTAGAGATTTTAAAATTTTTGTGAAAATCTTTTCATTTTTCATAGGTTCATAGAGGCTTTTTAATTCTACCAACTTCCTTTACTTCGAATTTTTATAGTGCTATCATAAAAAACCTAGGGAAGAATTATAAGGAGGTATTATATGAATGAATTATTAATCATATTTTTGATAATGGTCTTGGGTTACGCCCTTGGTCATGTTAACTTTTTTGGAATAAAATTTGGTGCATCGGCAATTTTAATTGTGGCCCTCTTCTTTGGTCACTTTGGCTTTACTGTTCCAAAGTTCTTGGCTAAGATTGGCCTTGTGCTTTTCCTTGCACCTATTGGTCTAATGGCAGGTCCAAGTTTTATGGCAAACATCAAGAAGAATGGACTTTCCTTTTTGGCAATTTCTTTTATCACAGTTGCTATTGGAGGGATTTTAATTGTATTAGTATCTAAGTTCTTTGACATTGATCTAGCCCTATCAATGGGACTTGCAACTGGAGCCATGACTTCAACATCAATGCTTGGTACAGTAAAGAGTCTTACTACATCAAGCTTACCTGGTGTTGGCTATGGAATTGCTTATGCCTTCGGTGTTGTTGGCGTTGTACTTATTGTTCAACTTATGCCAAAAATTTTAAAGGTCGATGTTGATGAAGAAATTAATAAATTAGTTTTACCAAAAGACAATCCAAATCTAAATAAAAAGGATGTTGGAAATTTAATTAATTTTGAAAAAAATGGACTCTTTCCAGTAGCTCTTGCTTCAACTCTTGGCATCCTACTTGGTTCAATTAAGATTCCTATAGGAAGCGTAAGCCTTTCACTTGGAGCAGGTGGTGGCGCTTTAATCGCTGGTCTTGTACTTGGTCACTATGGAATACTTGGCAGGATTAACTTAGTTGTTTCTAACGAGAGACTTTCTCTTGTTCGTGACCTTGGTCTTGCCTTCTTCTTATTAGAGTCAGGCGTTAGTGCAGGAACAGGTTTTGTTGAAGTTGTAAGTCAATATGGAATAAAATTATTTTTTGCAGGAGTTATCTTAACACTTGTGCCTGCACTTATTTCACTTTTTGTTTCTTACAAGGTCTTCAAGCTACCACTTTTTGCAGCCCTTGGTGCCACAACTGGATCAATGACTTCTGCCCCATCTCTTGGAGCTTTACTCCAAGTTACTAATGGGGACGACAAGGTTTCATCGTTCTATGCAGCCACACAACCAACTGCAACAGTTATGATGGTATTCTTGCCACAGATAATTAACATCTTCTTCCCAGTGAGTTAATATTAAAAAATTATAAAGACACAAAAAAATCCCAAGCTGAATTTATTTTCAACTTGGGATTTTTTTATTATCTTATTTATTTTATTCTACTTTTCTATTCTTTTTATTTTTTACCTTCTTAAGTCTAAAGAAGTCTTCTCTTTCTTTTTCCGCCAAAATTTCTTCGATCTCTCTAATAATACTTTTGTACTTAGGTATTTGAATCTTGTCAAGGGCATTGGCTCTCTTGGCAGTCTTTTTTATTTCATTGGCAAGCCTAAAGACAGAAGTTTCTATCTCGGCAAGCTCATAGATGACAGGAAGAATTTCTGAAATATTTATCTTTGCCCTGTCAAAGGCTGCATTAGATTGGTGGAGGGAATAGTCTGCCCTAGCACTGGGCTTTTCATATTTTATTTTTGGAAGCTCTAGCCCCATAACTGAACGTGAAATAATTTCGTAGTCCTTTTCTAGTGGAGCTGACTCTCCCATATCTTTTAGGGACAAGGCTCCCATAGATATAGTTGCCATTACAAGTTCAGAGTAAGACTTATCAAACTTTTCTTCTATTTCATCCTGTAAGGCCTTGGCATTTTTATTTAAGTCCATCATTTCCTTTATAAGGACTGTCCTCTTCTTGTCAAGAAGGTCATAACCCTTCTCAGCAAGGACGAGGGCATTTTTTGATGCAATTAAATTTGCCTTAGTAGGTGTTACCTTAATCGCCATTCTTATCACCTAGATGTTTTTCTTTTAACTTAGGATCAATTCTATCAATCATTTGACTTGGAAGAATCTTTAGCAGTTCCCAACCTAAATCTAGGGTTTCTTCAATGTCTCTATTTTCATTTTGGTCTTGAGTTAAGAATCTCTTTTCAAACTCTTCGCCAAATTTTAAAATTAATTTTTCGTCATCTGATATATCATCTTCACCAATAATTTGGGCGAGGGCCCTAGTTTCCTGTACCTTTGAGTAGGATGCAAAAAGTTGTGATGATAGGTCTGGATGATCTTCTCTTGTATAACCTTCTCCAATGCCGTCCTTCATAAGTCTTGACAGTGAAGGAAGGACATCAATTGGTGGATAAACTCCCTTGGAGAATAAGTCACGACTTACTACAATTTGACCTTCAGTGATGTAACCTGTAAGGTCAGGGATCGGGTGGGTGATATCATCATTAGGCATTGTCAAAATTGGGATAAGAGTTACAGATCCGTCGCTATCCTTAATCATACCTGCCCTTTCATAAAGAGCTGCAAGGTCTGAATAAAGGTGACCTGGATAGCCCTTTCTTGATGGAACTTCTTCTCTTGAAGATGAAACTTCTCTTAGGGCTTCTGCATAGGATGTTATATCTGTCATAATTACAAGAACTTGCATGTTCTTTTCAAAGGCAAGGTACTCTGCTGCAGTAAGGGCACACTTAGGTGCAATAAGTCTTTCCATAATTGGGTCATCAGCATAGTTGATATACATAACAACCTTGTCGATTACACCAGAATTTTTAAAACTTTCCCTAAAGAAGTCAGCTTCATCGTGCTTTACGCCAATTGCAGCAAAGACAATGGCAAAGTTATTTTCTCCGCCCTCGTCTGCAATCTTAGCTTGTCTTACAATTTGGGCAGCAACTTCGTTGTGAGGAAGTCCTGATCCTGAAAAAATTGGAAGTTTTTGTCCCCTGATAAGGGTCATTAGTCCATCTATAGAAGAGATACCTGTTTGGATAAAGTTCCTTGGGTATTCTCTTGCTGATGGGTTAATTGGTCTACCATTTATGTTGTAAACATCCTTTGAATAAATGGCACCTCCCTTGTCAATTGGGACTGCTGTACCATTAAATACCCTTCCCAAGATATCTGATGAAAGTGGTATTTCAAAAGGGTGGGCAGAGAATTCTACCTTTGTATTTTTTGTTGATACGCCAAGGTTGTTGCCAAATACTTGGACAATTGCCCTGTCTTCATCGATTTTTATAACTTGACCAATTTCAGATCTCTTGCCGTCTTTTGAGATAATTTTTACAACTTCACCATAGCTAACTCTGTGAAGATTTGAAAGTTCTAGTAGGGATCCTTCAATTCTATCAAGTGTTAAATATTCTTTTTTCATTCTACATCACCATAAGTTGAGGCAAGCTCTACATAAAAGTCGTTAATTTCATTGTTCAAGCTCACAAATTTCTTTAAGTTTTCGTTTTCTATATCGTACTTCATGTTGATTACTTTTCCATAAAGTTTGTTGTTCTTAATTACAGAAATAGGAATCTTTAGCTTTAATGCTTCCTTTCCTCTTTCGTATAAATTGTCTATAGTCTTTAACATTTCAAATTGCTTTTCAAGTGGCACAAAGGTGTCAATTGGGTTAAAGGCATTTTGTTGTAAGAATCCAACTTTTACGACACGACAAATTTCAAGGACAAGTCTTTCTTCGTCGGGAAGGACGTCTTCACCAACAAGCATAACTATTTCATTTAACTTGGCTTCCTTGTGAAGAAGGTCAAGATATTTAATTCTTAGGTCTGGCAAGTCCCCATCAAGTCTCATGTCGTAATAGTTTTTAAGAAGTGGGATGTAACCTGAGTAAGAGTTCATCCAGTTTATAGCTGGATAGTGCCTTGAGTAGGCTAGTTCCTTGTCAAGTGCCAAGAATACATTGACAAACCTCTTTGTGTTTTCTGTAACTGGTTCAGAGAAGTCACCACCTGCTGGAGAGACTGCACCAATAAGAGTTACAGATCCTTCAGCTCCTGAAAGGGTATTTACATAACCTGCCCTTTCATAGAAACCTGCAATTCTTGATGGAAGATAAGCAGGGTAACCTTCTTCGGCTGGCATTTCTTCTAGACGACCAGAAATTTCACGAAGAGCTTCTGCCCAACGAGAAGTTGAGTCACCCATTAGGGCAACGTGATAGCCCATGTCCCTAAAGTATTCTGCCATAGTTACACCAGTGTAAATTGATGCTTCACGGGCAGCTACTGGCATGTTAGAAGTGTTGGCAATAAGGATTGTCCTATCCATTAGTGCCTTGCCAGTGTTAGGGTCAATTAGTTGTGGGAAGTCTTCCAAAACTTCTGTCATTTCGTTACCACGTTCACCACAACCAATGTAGATAATGATGTCGGCGTCACAATACTTGGCAATTTGGTGCTGAGTCATTGTCTTTCCAGTACCAAATCCTCCTGGAACAGCAGTAGTTCCACCCTTGGCAATTGGAAAGAAAACATCGAAGACTCTTTGACCAGTTACAAGTAACTTGTCAATGGGAAGTCTTTCCTTAACTGGTCTTGGAATTCTTACTGGCCAGTTTTGGTACATCTTAACTTCATTTATCTTTCCAAATTCGTCCTTAACCTTTAAGAGGACTGTCTCTATATTGTATTTGCCATCATCAAGAATTTTTACAACTTCACCAGACACATCTGGAGGAATCATAACCTTGTGAGTGATGATATCTGTTTCAGGAACTTCAGCAAAAATTTGTCCTCCATGAACTTTGTCGTGAAGTTTTACCTTGAAACTTACATCCCATAATTTTTCTTCATCAAGAGAAATAAGTCCAATACCTTCTGGCATAAAAGACCCGTGTTCCTTTTTTATAGATTCAAGTGGTCTCTCTATACCATCGAAGATACCTCTTATCATCCCAGGTCCAAGCTTTACAGAAAGTGGTGCTCCTGTTGAGATAATATCTTCGTCACGTCTTAGGCCTTCGGTTTCTTCATAAACTTGAACAGTGCCTAGGTCTCCGTCAATAGAAATAACTTCTCCAATTAATTTTTTCTCACCAACTAGGACCATCTCTCTAATCTTGTAGTCAGCCATGTTTTTGCCAATTACAACAGGTCCGTCAACTGATTTAATCTTCGCTCTTTCCAATGACTTCACCCCTTTCCTTTAGTCTTTCATGTAGCATTGATCCAATTTCATATTTCATGTCGTCAAGTTTATTCTTTAGAGAAAGGTTGATGTTGTAAGTTTTGTTGATATCAGACACAATGAAACCACCAAGGTGGTATTCATATAGCTGGTCAATCTTAAGTTCAACTCCTTTTTCCTCTGCAATTTCCTTAAACTTGTCCACTAATTCTTTTTTCTCATCATCTTTTACATAAAGGTAGATAGCCTCTTCATCTATTTCATCTAAAATATCTCTAAAGCTTTCAACTTCTTTTTCTACATATTCATCTGTCTTTGTAAATTCTAAGAGTTTTTCTGAAAGGGTTTCAAGAAGTTCATTTAGTAGCTTTTCATCTTCTTCAAGAAATAGGACCCTCTTTTGTTCTTCAACAGAGGCAATAAGTTCATATCCCCTTCTCTTGGCAAGATTGACCCTCCTATCAACAAAGGCCTTTTCGTCTTCTTCAAGAGACTTTAGCTTTTCTTCAAGGATCTTTGCTGCCTTTTCTCCTTCTTCCTTTATTCTTCTTTCACACTCTTCTTTTTGCTTTAGAAAAACAATTTTGTTGAATATGGCAATTTTGTTTTCAAGTAAAATCATTTAATCACCTACAGCTTTCACACCAACAGATTCTCTGACGTATTTTAAAATAAAGTCATCTTCCATCTTGCCGTCGAGGTCTGGGATAGTTACCACTAGGGGAAGGTCGCCAGATAATTTAAAGTCTAGGACCTCCTCTTTTATTTCCTTAAAAGAAGAATAAGTTAGGATAATTATTCCAATGTCCTCTTCCTTGGTGTAAGACTTAAAATTTTTTAAAAGTTCAGATCTGTTATTACATTTAACAGACCTTACGCCAGCTAGGCGAAGGCCGTTAATAATATCGTCATTTGATGTTAAAAGAATTGATCTCATTATAGTCTTCCAAGAATCATAATTGAAATGATAAGACCATAAATAGCAATACCTTCTGCAAGTCCTAGATAAATCATTGATTTACCAAGAATGTTAGGATCTTCTGATACAGCTCCAATTGCTGCAGAACCTACATTAGAAACGGCAACCCCAGCACCTAGTGAAGCAAGACCTGTTGAAAGACCTGCTGCTAAGAAGCCTAGTCCGTTTCCACCTGTTGGAGCAGCTGCAGCTGATGCCATTTGTGGAACTAGAGAAATAAGACCAAATACAAAAACTGGTGCAAAAACAAATAGGTTTAATTTCATAAAGGCACGGGCAAATTTTCTGTTTTTGTCTGTTCCCTTATAAATAAAATAAAAACCTGAAACTACCATTGAAAATACTGTTAAAACTCCTAAAATAATTATTTTTTCCATTATTAAACTCCTTATCAATAAACTTTGTCGGCTTTAAATAATTCGCCGTCACCACTATAATACTTACTAAACATTTCATAATACTCAAGTCTAAGAGATTGAATAAATACAATAAGACCTTCTAGACCAAGGATTAGGATATTGCCGAAAATTAAGACTGCAATATTTCCTCCCCTTGAACCAAGCATTTCCCCAAGAGTTTTAAAGGCCAGGAACAAACCAACGTGGTTTATTGCAAAGGCACCAACCCTTATAAAAGAAATAATTGAAGACATGGTAGAGAGAAGGGCTTCCAAGAGTCCAAAGGAGGACTCAATATAATAGTCTGAAGCAGATTCTTCTGGCTCTTTCTTAAATAAAAGCTTAAGAATAGGCCTCTTTAATAGCATGATCACAAGAGATCCAAGTAAAATTCCTATAGAAATATTCTTAGGAAGAGGAGCAGATCCTCCCATTACGGAAATACCTATATTGATCATGGCTATAAAAATTAGGACTCCCAAGAATCCTTCCTTTGCAAAGAAGGCTTCATCAGGTCTACCACTTTTTAATCTATTGTAAATACCAATACCATAGGCTATGGCAAGTAAAATAATGCCGAAGTAAATGGCCGTTACAAGTGTGCCATTGATGTCTTCAAAGGGTCTAAACCAAATAGCAGGAATAATCTCTTCCAAGCCAAAGACTGACCCATACATTAAACCAAAGAACATTGAAGAGGCTCCCATTCTAAGTAGAAGTCCACCAAAGTCCTTGTTCTTCTTAGCTAAGATTAGTCCAGCAACTGCAAATACTGCCCCTTGACCTAAGTCGCCAAACATTGCACCAAAAAGAATCATGTAGGTAATTCCAAAAATCACTGTTGGGTCAAACTCCCCATATGCTGGAGTGCCATACATGTTAATTAATAGCTCAAAGGGCTTGAAAAAATTTGCATTTTTAAGCTTTGTAGGTGTCTTCTTACTTCCTTCCTTAGGATCAAAGTATTCAATATCAATATCCTCGTACTTAGATAGCTTTTCTTCTAATTTTTTTGTATCGCTAACTCCAATCCAACCTGAAAGATAAAAATACTTATTTGACCTAAGCATATATTTCTTTGCTTTTTCAATTTCTTCATAAGAGAGCATGTGGGCAAGGCTTGTCCTTAGCTCTTCATTCATGGATTCTAAAAGATTTTTCTTATATTCCTCAATTTCAAAAATCTTTCTCTTTACATTTTCTTCCTCTTCTTCAAGATTCTTGAAAATTAAGCTAGCAGTACCTTCAACATTTTCGCCAAGAAGGTCAACTTCTGTGAAGTTTAGACTATTTAGGACCCTGTTAATATCCTTTTCAGTTTCCTTTGGATATATAACAAGGAAAAGTTCCCTATTGTCAACTGTTCCTGTGTGATAAATCATAGCGAGGATATTTCCATAATTTTTCTTTAGTCTAGCCCTGGCATCCTTGTCTAGGAAGCCAAACCTAGTGTTAAAATATTTTAAGTCAGCAATATCCTTAAGATCTATATCAACATTTTTAAAAAGTTCATAGTTTTCCTTTAGGGTGTCTAAAATCTTTAGGCTTTCCTTTGTATTTTCATACTCGTCCATTTTTTTACTTATATTTTTGACAAAGGAATCCACATCTTCATTTACA
The DNA here is from genome assembly GCF_900454685.1 of Peptoniphilus harei. Taxonomy (GTDB): domain Bacteria; phylum Bacillota; class Clostridia; order Tissierellales; family Peptoniphilaceae; genus Peptoniphilus_A; species Peptoniphilus_A harei. The sequence continues at coordinate 149,164 of NZ_UATM01000032.1, forward strand.
TCAATTTTTTCAAAATACTTGTCCTCAATTTTGTCAATGCCAAGAAATTCCATGATTTCTTCTGCTTTTTTTGCACTGACCTTGTGGGACTCATCTTCTTCAATAGGTTCAATATAATTAAGCTCAAGATTTCTCTCTAGGTTCTTTTCTAGATTCTTTTCATCATCTAGACTGAAGACAAACTTGTTCTCTTCAATATTTGTCTCAGCAGACATAAATTGCATACATTTCAAATTTAAAATATCCAAAATGATGGAATCCATATCTTGAATATCGCCCATTATATTGGCGACCTTCATTCTTTCAACGGCCAACTTCTTCACTTTCCTTTCTATCGACGATCATATATTTTAATTTTTCTTCTTTACTTAGGCCAAACCTAGTAGCTTCCAAAATTCTTTCAATGTTTTCAATTTCAGAATCCAAAAGAATTAAGAAGCTCATAAATTTTCCAATCCCATCTGTCCTTCTAAAATTCTTGTTTGCAATAGAATACATTAGCCTTTTAGAAGTCCTTCCAGTTCTTATAACCCTACCATCGGCAAAAAGAATAGAGTACTTAGACTTTTTAATCTCTTCTTCAAATTCTTCTTCATCAATATAAGATAGGTGGAGGAGCTTTTCAGAATTGTAGTTACCACCAAAAATGGTAAAGTTGAAAATTTCTTCTGGTGAAATATCATAATACTTCTTGGCCCTGTATATCCAGATAATATTTAATAAATCTATCTTGACTCCAAAGATCTTTTTGAACTCGTCCCTATCAGCCTTTGACAAAGACTTTATTGACTCAGTCAAGTTCCTGTAATAGTACTTGTCAAGATTCATCTCAATGGAAAAAAGGGAATCCTCATCTCTTGATGACTTGTAGTTCTTCATGTAGTCGTAATAAGGCGTGTCCTTTAAATTATCTATAAAAGATTCAAAGCTTTCTTCCTTAAAGGGAATATTTCTTCCATTTATTACTAATTTTTCAACCCTAGGCTCCTTATTCATCCTTAGGGCCCTCAAGATTTTTACAATTTTTTCTACCTTTTCTCTTTCCATGTAGGCCTTGATAAAGTCTGAGTACTTACCGGGCAAAAATCCTTGAAGTTTTTTTACTTGTCTTCTTCTGTAATCTTGCAAAAACTCTTCAATTTCATAAATATCTGAAAAGGAATCTATATTTGGAAATTTCTTTTCCTTTAAGTAAGAGAGACAAAATCTGACATTGTCGCCCTCTGCCATATTTACAAAGTCTTCGTAGACCAAAAAGTCCGAATACATTTTTAAAATCTTAGCATTTAAAGCCTTTAGACCTTCAAACATTGGAGTCCCTTCCAATCAATTTATCAAAGGCAACTCTTATTAGGTCGTCAGAATTTTTTTCATAAAAAGCTTCTATTTCTTCTAGATTTTTTTGATTTTCTTTCCTAAGATCATCGGCCTTATTTTCAAAGTCTCTTAAAATCTCATCGCTTTTCTCCTTGCCAAGGAGTTTTGACTTTTCTATTGATTCATTTTCAAGATCTGTTAACTTTTCTCGCAGGTCTTTTTTTATTTCTTCTATTTCTTTATCAGTATTTTCGACAAGTTCTCTGGTTTTTTTATCTATTGCCAAAATACTATCTATACTTTCTTTCAAAAATATCACCACTCTTTTTATTTCCTTGTGCAATTCTCATTATATTACTTTCAGTTTCTAATTCAAGGGCTTTATAGGAGTTTGAAATATTTCACATTTCTATCACATTCCATATATTGAAAATTTATTCTCCTTTGTGAAAATCTCTTTCATTAGTTTTTAATAATAAATAATTTTCTTCTTATTTATCTTCTTTGGGATTCTCATAATATCCCATTTCTTGGCCTGTAAAATTGAATTTTTAAAATTCAAAAATTTTGTTTACAAAACTCTAATTCTTATACTAAGGACTACTCGTTAATAATAAGTGAAAAGCTAATAGATTTTTTAAGTTTATTCTCATAAGTATTAGATTTAAAAAAGTACCTAACAAGGAGAGACAAGGTGTTAAGTTTTTTGTAAGTGATATGTCCAATACCTTTAAGTCTGTCAAGAATAGATTCTTTAAGAATTCTATTCATATAGTTGATAGGTATCATTTCATTAGACAAGTTTCATGGGCTTTAGAGAATGTTAGAAAGAGAATTCAAAAGGATATTTCTTCTAAGCTAAGAAAGTATTTTAAGAAAAGTAGGAGCCTATTTATAAAACCTGCTTCTAAGCTAACAACTGACCAAGCTAAAGATGTTTCTTTAATGCTTGGTTTTGTGAAGATTTAAAATTAGCATATAGGTTAAAAGAATTATTTTACTGTGTGCCCTGTTGGTACCAATATGTTCTTACTCAACCCAATAGAGTTAGAGCCACTAAATCTTTAAGAGAATGGATAAAAAGAGCTGAGGAATCTAATTTAAAAGAATTTAAATCTTGTACCACTGCTTTTAAGAAATGGTTTGATGAAATATGTAACTCTTTTGATTATCCTTGGTCTAATGGTCCACTTGAAGTTACTCACACTAAGATAAAGACTTTAAAGAGAAATTGTTTTGGTATGAAAAATTTCAATTTGTTTAGAAAAAGAATTATGTTTGCTTGTAAGTAGTGATAGGAAAACAGAAAAATTCCGTAAAACCCCTAGTAGTTTTATTTGCTATGTTTATTTTTAGTAGTTTTTTATTGTTTTAGAATTGATAGTTTAATTAGCGTCTAAGTATTGATTTTTAAATGAAAAGAGAGACTCGAATTAACGAGTCTCCCCAATATTTGACATAGAGCCTATTTTAATCATTATCTCTTTGCATCAATAATAATTCTACTTTATTTATTTTATTAATAGCAATAATTGAAGATATTGGTCCTAACAAGGTTCCTAAAATTATTACTATTATTAACATTAAAATCATAAGGAATATATTCGGTCTTAAAAAAGGCATATTCAAAAGTGATGAAAATACATTATTGAAAGTTATACTTAAAACAAAGGAAAGCACAGAACCTATGACTGCACCTGTACCATTAATTAGCATAGATTCAATAAGAACTACTTCACTGAGTTTTTTCTTTGTTGCTCCTAATATCCTTATGGTTGCAAATTCTCTTTTCCTTTCCTTAACTGATAAGGTATTTACAAGACTTAAAATAAAAAAAGCTAGTATCCAAATCAAAGCTATCAATATATACACATACACAAGCATGTTTTTTGCTGAATCTGAAACTTGTGTCATTATTTTTCTTGGCAATAAAGGATACACTTTTTCTTTTTTAAATTCTTCTTTAATAAGTTTTTGAATTGTTTTTGGATCTTTGTTTTTTTCAACTTTTACTAAAATAGAAGATATATCATCTTTTCTTGCCACCGGATGATTAATTATCTTTTCATATTCCTTGGCTAATCTATGAGTTTCTTCTATTGTCATAAAAACTGAATTATCAAAACCCATGCCAGTTTTTGCAAGCCTACCTCTTATATCAAATTCTTGATTAAAAAATTTAACCTTATGATTAATATCCCCCACAATGTTAGCACCTACAACAACTTGCCCAGCTTTAATTGGAGTTTTAATCTGTTTTTCAAGCCAAGGTTTAACGCTAAAGTCATCAGAAAAGTCAATTCCTATAACTTGAATGGGAAAAGAACAGCATCCAGCAGAAAGTGTAGCTAGATAAACTTGACCACAGGCTTTTTCAACTCCTGGTATTTTTTTTACTCTATTTAATATATCCTTGTCAAAAAAGAATGTATTAGGTTCTCCCCTTAATATTGCACCTGTAATTTTGGAATCATAACCTTCTGGGACTACTATAATGTCTGCTCCCATCCTATCTGATAGAGATTTCATGCCGTTTTTAAGAGAAAAAATTATAAATGATGACATGAATAATATAAAAGTTAAAATTCCTACAAGTAAAATCAAGGTAATTGACCTTGCCTTTTTATTTTCTATATTCTTTTTTGCTAAATTAACTGTGTATAAATCTTTCATTATTTTGCATCAGCAAGAGCATTGTTGCAAGCTTCAATAAATTGCTTGTAGGTTTCTGTTGCCCCCGAAATAACGTCCACTCCTTCAGGGCTTCCTTTTTCCACTAATCTATCTGGGTATGACTTTGCAAGATTTATAGCTTGTTGGGCAATCTTATATAGTCCTTCATTTTGGCTTTGACCATAAGATTCATCCTTTTCTTTTCCATCTCCATCAATGTTTTGCATTGTGCAAGATTCAATCTTATTGTCTTTAACACTTATATCCACTTTTACAAGTCCGCCTCTTTCATCTTTGGCAGATTCTCCATGATATGTGCCGTCCTTATAGCTTACGCTTGGAGCTTCTTCTTTTTTATCTCCTCCACAAGCAACTAGGACAAGCCCCAAAGATAAAATTATTAATGCATTTAAAATTTTTCTCATATAAACTCCTTAAGTTTTTCGTCTTTTATTGTAGAATCAAGAACAGGTCTTTTTCTTTTCATTTTTTCTTCTTTTGTAATCTTACCATGTTCAAGAGTTATCATTCTTTCAGATTCTTCACCGACTTCAGGGTCGTGAGTTACAACAATAATTGTTGAACCTGCATTGTGAAGTTTTTCAAATATGTCAAGAACTATATATTCATTCTTTTCATCCAAATTTCCCGTAGGTTCATCAGCCAAAAGTATAGCAGGATGATTGATAAGAGCTCTAGCTATACATACTCTTTGTTGTTCCCCACCTGATAATTGGTTGGGTAAGTGCTTGGCTCTATCAGCAAGACCTACTGCAGCCAAAGCTTCCATTGCTTCTTGTGCATCTGGCATAGAATGATAATATTGTGACATCATTACATTTTCCAAAGCACTTAAATAATTAACTAAATGAAATTGTTGGAAAATAAGTCCTATCTTATCCCTTCTAATAACTGTTAGTTCCTTAGGTGATTTTTTTGCTATATCTTCACCATCCAAAATAACTTCGCCAAGTGAAGGTTTATCCATGGCACCAATAATATTCATCATTGTTGTTTTACCAGAACCTGATGGACCCATTATAGAAATCCATTCGCCCTTTTCTACACTTAAATTGATTTTGTCAAGGGCTTTAAGTTCACCATAAATTTTTGAAACATCTACGAGTTTTAATATATCCATAAAATTCCTTTCTATTCTCCACGAAGCACTAAAGCTGGATCAATATCAACAGTTTTAGATACTGGTATTAAAGATGCAACTATAGTTATTACTATACAGACAATAATTGTCATAGGTACTAAAAGAGGCAAGAAACTTACCTTTCTAGCAAATACCGAAATACTTACTCTATTGGCAAATATATATCCTAATGCAACGCCTAAAAGTCCACCAAAAACCCCCAAAAATGCTCCTTCACCTAAAAAATCAACAATTACTGACGAATTTGTGGCGCCCAAAGCTTTCTTAAGACCTATTTCTTTACGCCTTTCAGTTACAACAGCCATCATTGTTGTGGATACACATATCATCATTATGAATAATACTATTATCGTTACAATGAAGACAAGAGCTTGTAATTTATTCAAAACTATATCTTGTGAGGCGGTAACTCTTTTTACCATTTGTGGAGTTAGAGATCCATCCTTTTGTGAAATATTTGATACTATTTTTGAAAGTTCATTTTGTTCAGCTTCTACTGAATATTCTACGACATCATAATTTTTGTCTTTAACAAGCTGTGAAATATCATCAATACCCATAAAAATAAGTTCTTCTTCTTTACCGCCTGTTGTTACAACTCCTGAAACAACAAAATTAGTATCTATAGAACCTTCTCCATTAACTTTGGGAGTATTTATAATAATTTTATCTCCTTCTTTTAATTCCAAAGCCTTTGAAACTTCATTACCTATTAAAACTTCTCTTGGTTTTTCAGGCCATGACCCATCAATAAGCCAGTATGGAGAATTTTCTTTCGCTCCCTTTAAATCTGTACCTGCAAGCATATAAGGTTGTTCATTAATTTTTGCATTTGTATAAATATAGGGTGCCTGACCGACAAGCTTTCCCGATGGAATTAACGATTTAATTTCATCTAACTGTTCATTGGTAATTTTTTTATCAGGGTTAGTGGGAATTACCAACATATTTGCACCATAAGACCTAAACTCCTTACCCATTTGTCTAGGAATATCATAGTAAATAGTAACAAGTCCTGAAATAATTGTTGCTCCCATAGCTATAGCAAGTAGTGCTGTTAACATTCTTGCACGTCTCCTTGCCAAGGAAGTCATTATCATTTTTAAGTAAAATTTATTTTTACTTTGTTTATCTGCCATGTAGTACCTCCGTTGGATTTAAATTCAAAAGGTATCTTATAGCTGGTATTGAACCCAATATTGTAACAAGAATAATAAGTATTGCTACAATAGGAACTACCATAGCTGTTGGAGCTATTGCTGAGCCAAAAACTGTTAGACCAATAATCTGAGTAAGTAGCAGACCAACACCGTAACCTATAACTGTTCCAAATATCGCTGTCAAAATTATTTCCACAAGAATTATACCAATTATTCTTCCATTTGACGCCCCTATAGCTTTTTGAAGTCCAATTTCATTAGATCTTTCCATTACAGATGCTGTAATAAGATTAGAAATACCAAAGCCTGAACCAATCAAAGTTAATACTGTAATTAAAACCATAAGAAGAGTAGTCTTATTTAAAATATCTCCTTCACTTTCTGCAACTTGGCGAATTGGCTTAGCTACAGAATCAGTCATTACTTCTGTTATTTGATAACAAATAGCAGAAACATAAGCTGTACAATACCATACTTCCCATTCCTTAATAGTTAAAGATAGTGGGTTTTTGGCAGCCTTTCTTGCTAAGTCATTGTCTGGTGTAGTAAGAGCTGATACTTCAACTTTATTTACAACTCCAGTAACTCCAGCAAATTCTTGTGCTGTTTTTAAAGTAGCATATATAAATGCATCTTCATCAGAACCTGATGAGAAAATACCCTTAACTTTTAATTTTTTGTTTAAATTATTGCTTTTTAGTTGGATTTCATCACCAACTTTAAATCCATTTCTGTCTGCAAAAATCTTTCCAAGCATAACTGAATCGCTATCATTTTCTGATAACCACTCGCCTTGAACTTCCCACCAGTTTTTAAGTCTAATCATACCAGTATCAACTGATTCTCCAGTAGGCAAATCCATATGATTATTAAACCATGTTCCTACCATCTTAGTATGTTTAGAATCATTATTATAAGAAACCCAAGTGTTAAGATATGGCGTATAGTCTACAATATTGTAAGCCCAAAAAATAGTTTTAATGTTAGGAAGTTCTGATTCCTTTAAATATTTTTGAACCTGCCCCTCTTTTTCTTGCATGCCATACAAATCATCAAGAAGGGAAGCTTCCTTAGGCAATACATTAATATTGGCTCCATAGGTCTTTAATTCTTGATTAACTTTATCTCCAACACCGAGCATGGTATTTAACATTGAAGTGGCAAGAGAAGCTCCGAGGGCAACTGTAAATGCAATAAGAGCCATCTTTCCCTTTTGTCTAAAAAGTGCTCCTTTAACTATTCTCCAAAACATAAGCCCTCCTACTTAAATACATAAGACAATGCGTCAAGATCCTTTGGCGCAATCTTTATCTTTTTATCATGGACAATGTATGGGAAAGGTATCGGGTTACATCCACCCTTAAAACCTATTGTACCCCTATTCATTACAACGTCGCACAACTTACAAATAACATCATCGCCTCTTTCAAAATATCCAGATGGACCACATATCTCGCAGGCATCAAGTACAACTCCATAGGAACCTTCTGATTTTTTAATGCAGAAAAATCTCATTTGTGCACCATCCTTTGCCTTATACAAATATCTGTGCAAATGCATATCCTCTAAGCTACTTAAAGGAATAACAATCATTCCATTTTCAGTTTGATAATCTTCAGGTGGTGAAAGGACCTGTTCCTTATTAGCATATGCCTTTCCAACCGTTAATGAAAAAGTATTAATAAATAGAACGGCAAGGAAAAAAATTGCCCAATGTCTTTTATTCTTCATTCTATACTTTATTTTTCTTAACTGAGCCCTATTGCTATATTCTTCATTAACTTTAATATTTTGCTTATATAAAATTACTGGAATAGCTATCATAATTAACATTGTTGCAAATAAAAACACATTTTCGTGATTAGCTATAAATGCAATAACTCTAAAAAAGTTAACATTTCTAGGAATGATTCCTTTAGAATAAAACCTTTGAATTATGATATTAAATTGGCTGATACCTGAACATATCAAGCTCAAAAAAACAATAATCTTTAAGATTTTACCTTCAAGTTTAACGGAGGACTTATATATGGCAAGTCCTGATAAAATCATCATGATTATCCCAAAAACAAAGCCTAAAATCCTAAAAAGTACAATAGTTGAAACAGCACTTTCGCCATAATATACAAATTTGTTTGATTGGTTAAATACATATGGTAAATAATAAAAACACATTCCTACAAGATAAACAACAACCGATGCTGAAATGAAATTATCATAAATTTTAGCATTTATCTTATCTTCAAATATCATAAAAATTAATATTAAAAATACCGAGATAACTATGGGCACCATAGACCAGAAATTCAATTCTGTCCTATTAATAAAATTAGGTATATTTCTTATAATTATTGAAACAATTGCTGCAATTATCCCTAAAATTAAAGAAATTATAATAACATGCTTTTTATATTTACTTTCTTTAGTTATATAATAGGCAAGCATTAAAGAAATCATTAGAGAAAAGGCTATTCCCGCCTCCATAACTTTAATAAAAATTTTTAAAATAATTTCACCCCCGATAAATGTATATAAGGGGAACATGAATTCCCCTTATAAATATTATAAATTTTTAAAACTTTACCATTGTGGTCCGTTCCATTCGAAGTCAGTCCATTCTGCAACAAGTGGTTCTGTCCAGAATCTACCTGTTACACCAGTTTCTTTATCTACGTGTAGTAAGTAGTCATTACCTGGTGCAGTAACTTCAAATTTTACATTATAAACGCCAACACCTTCGTCAAATTTAACATTTGCACCATAGTGTGGACCATCAGATGCGTTCATTGGCATGAAGGCTACTTCTTGAACATGGTCTGAACCTTCCTTTTGTAAATAAGCTTTTACTTGTAACCATGGAACGAAATCACCAACACCATAACCTAATGTCGCACCTTCTTGTGATGCTGTAATGTCAGCTTCAATATGGCAATCAGCTTCTTCTTTAGGAATTGAGTTTCCTGCTGGTTCCATATCTACTGGTTGGAAATATACACCTGAGATTACTAGAGGTCCTTCAGTATGATCATCGCCAATTGGAAATTCTTCAAATCCTGCATCTTCTCCTGGAGCTGCAGCTTTTGCATCTCCTGTTTCTTTTTTGTTTTCTTCAGCTGGTGTTTTTTCTTCTGTAGAAGTTTTAGCTGTATTATTAGCTTTTGTATCTTCTTTTTTACCACAAGCTGTAAACATTAATGCACACACAAGCGTCATAACAACAAGAAATAAACTTTTCTTTTTTAACATAATACCCTCCTATTTTTTTCTTGGCTGGCTTCAAGCTCAGCTCTAATTTTTTTGTTTCTATTATTTTGATAGATAACAGAAACAATGGTTACTACTAATAGAATAATTTGTGGAATAAGATTTTCATACCTATCGTATATACCTATAACTTCAGCAGACCATCCATTCATCCAAGGAACTACAGTTCTGCCAATTACATCTGCTTCTTGTAATTCTCCTATGCCCTTTCCTAAGAAAGACAAGCAAAGTATAAACATTAGCCAAGAAGTAAATGTAAAGAATGGTTTTAATGGTAGCCTTACAGAAACTTTAGCAATTAAATAATATACAATTGCAAGTATTATCGCGGCAACTAAAAGTCCAATCCACATATGCATCGGATTATCAGAAATGCCTGTTCTCATACCTTGGAAAAACAAAATAAGTTCTGCACCCTCTCTTGCTACTGCTAAGAATGAAGTGAAAGATAAGGCAAAATAATTACCCTTGGAAACAGATTGTTCAACTTTGTTTTTAATGTATCTATTCCAAACTTCAACTTCAGATTTAGAAAGCATCCAATTGGATACATAAAATAGTACGATAACAGCAAGAAACATCGCAATTCCTTCGAATATTTCTTGCCCCATTCCAGACTCAACTTCTCCCACTGTATTGGCGATGATATTAAATACTCCAGCTAGGACTGCTGAAAAAACAATGCCTAGCAAGGCTCCAATATATACACCTTTTAAATAAATTCTATTATTAGTCTTTGATAAATATGCAGCAATGGCAGCTACAACTAAAATGGCTTCAAGTCCTTCACGAAGTGTAAGTCCAAGAACTGCAAAAAATGTACCATATCTTTTTAGCAGCTCTCCCAACAATTGACCTGTTGAAAGGCTATTTGCATCTTCTTGACTTTGACCACTGGACTTAGAATCTCCAGAGGTTCCATCAAGAGTATGGGCATCTTCATGAAGATAAGTTATAAGTGCATCAATTTCATCTTTAACTTCTTTTGGATCTGCATCTTCTTTGATAGAATTTTTTGCTCTGTAAAATTGATGTTCAACCATTGAACCCCTTTGGCCTGAAATTGCAGACATAGTTGTTTTTTCAAATCCAATTTTTTCATAGAATTTAAAGTAAGCAACATTAACTGCATCTGTGGCTGCTTTTTTAGCATCCTTATCTCCAGGCTTGTAAACTTCCACAGCTTTTTGTAAATGTTCTGACATAGCATCAGCGACTTCAACCCAGTTAGCATAATTTGTTTCTGCTGCAAAAGCAGGCATGAAAGTGAGGCTAATCATGATTACTATCATTGCGAAAATGCTAGCCCTTTTCTTTAATAAATTCATCTCTATCCCTCTTTTTTTATTAAACTTCCATCTTCCATTTGGCAAAGCGTATTGCCATATTTTAAAATATCAAGCTCATGAGTAACTATAATAAGTGCAGTACCTTTAGAATTTATTTTTTTTAATAAATCCATTATCTCCATAGTAGTATTTTTATCCAAATCACTTGTAGGCTCATCTAAAATCAAAAGTTCCGGCGAATTAATCATAGATCTGGCTATCAGCACTCTTTTTAGCTCTCCTCCAGATAAATTTTTAGGAAAATCATCTTTCAAATGCAAAATTCCCATCTCATCAAGAAGCATAGCTGCTTTTTCATAAGCAGAGTCATCTCTTTTAAATAGATAATAAGGAAGAGACACATTCTCTAAAACATTTAAATTTGGAAGTGTTCCTAGACTTTGTGGCACAAAACCTATGACTTCATTCCTATATTTGCTAATTTCTCTATCAGAAAAATCACTCATATCTTTGCCCTTAGCAAAAATTTTACCTTCAGTCGGTTTTAATAAACCAGACAAAAGATTTAAAAAAGTTGACTTCCCAGAACCACTTCTGCCAATTATATTGACAAAATCTCCCTCCTCCAAGGTAAAGTTTACATTTTTAACTGCAAAAAGTGTATTAGAACCTCTCTTAAAACTCTTGCTTAAATTTTCAGTTTTAATTATTGATTCCATTATGAATTTCTTTCTTTCATACAATAATAAATATTAGCTAAAACCAATATGCCTGACAACAATGTGCAAAATGGAATGGTTTTTGCTCTGCAAGCCATATCAGCTTTCATGCATCCACCAATAAGTACATGAGCGTTTAGTATCTCTAAAATACCAATTGCTATATTTGAAATAGATAATCCTAAAGATATTTTTGAATCTTTAACTACAATAAGAATGATTGCTAATACTAAAATGACTGCGCCAATACCCATAGTCATATTTCCCATCCAATGGCATTTCATGAACATCCCATTTTCCATAGGAGGACAAACTGGTGTTATAAATTTTGGTGCAAGCACTAACAAGAGACCTATAATAGCAGAAATATATCCTAAAATCTTTTTTCTACTCATTTTAATTATCCTTTCTACTTATCTTTATTGATGACATTGTAATATAAAAACGTGTTTATATTTTTTTGAAAATTACATTAATTAAATGTAATTTGGTAATTAATATCATTTAATAATCATTTTTAATTATAGTATGTAATTTTATTAAATTTTTATAAGATTTTCTTAAAATATATTTAATAAAATTTAAAAGAATTTAGATCTTGTGTCACTGCTTTTAATAAGTGGTTTGATGAAATATGCAATTCTTTTGACTATCCTTGGTCTAATGGTCCACTTGAAGGTACTCATACTAAGATAAAGACTTTAAAGAGAAATTGTTTTGGTATGAAAAACTTCAATTTGTTTAGAAAAAGAATTATGTTTGCTTGTAAGTAATGATGGGAAAACAGGAAAATTCCGCAAAACCCCTAGGAGTTTTGTTTCTATGCTCATTTTTAAAGTTTTTTAGTTGTTTTAGGATTGATAGTTTAATTAGCGTCTAAGTGTTGATTTTTAAATGAAAAGAGAGACTCGAGTTAACGAGTCTCCCCAATATTTGACATAGAGCCAAAAAGAATACTCCCTAAGAAGTATTCTTCAAAAATTATTTTTCTATTTCATGACTTGGACAAGCTGTGTGACAAGAGTCACATCCACAGCCGCATCCATCTTTTTTACTAAAAACTCTTTTTAATGCAAGTGCAAGTGCAAGAATAATTACTAGACCAATAACAATATTAATTGGATTCATACTTTACCACCTCGTCATTTTCCTTGTTTGAAAAATTTTTATTTTCAAGCTTTGACCTATCCTTCCTAAAGAGTAAATATCCGTAGATAAATAATACTACTACTGCAAGACCTGTCATCAGGTTAAAGGATCCGCCTTCGATTACTCTTCCAAATTGGTAAATCATAAAGGCAACTGTGTAAGAGAAAAGTAATTGGTAACCAATTGCTAGTCCAAACCACTTATTTGAACCCATTTCTTCTTTTATTGCTCCCGTTGCTGCAAAGCAAGGAACTGTAAGTTGATTAAAGAAGACAAAGGCAAAGGCTGATGCCACAGAGAATTTAGAAGCTACAAGAGCAACCATGCTGGAATCCTCTGCTCCAACTTCTCCTATACCTGCAAGAACTCCATAAGTTCCTACTACAATTTCTTTGGCAACTAGGCCAAGGATTGTAGCAACACTTGCCATCCAATCTCCAAATCCAAGTGGAGCAAAGATTGGTGCAATAATTTTACCAAATCCTGCTAAAATTGAATCTTCTGGATCTGCATTGAAATCCACGAAGTGTCCATCAAGGGAGATAGATTTTAATAAGAAGACTGCAACTGTTGCAAGAAGGATTACTGTACCTGCCTTAACAATAAAGGCCTTACATCTAAACCAAGTTGCTTTGAAAATATTTCTTGCACTTGGCATATGATATTCAGGAAGTTCCATTACAAAAGGTGCAGGATCTCCTGAGAAGTACTTAGTCTTCTTTAAGATTATACCTGAAACAACTACTGCCATTATCCCTCCGAAGTACCAAATAGGTGCGTACCACCAGCTGCCACCTAAGAAGGCAGCAAACATGGCAATAACATCAAGCTTTGCACCACATGGCATGAAAGAGGCAGTCATTATTGTCATCCTTCTGTCGTTGTCTGACTCAATTGTCCTTGTTCCCATAATGGCAGGAACTGAACAACCTGTTCCCATAAGAATTGGAATGAAAGACTTACCTGATAGACCAAACTTTCTAAATACCCTGTCTAGGATAAAGGCAATTCTTGACATATAACCAATATCTTCAAGGATTGCAATAAATAGGAATAAAACTGCAATTACTGGTAAGAAACCAAGTACAGCCCCAACACCAGCAATAATACCATCAACTAATAGTGATGTTAAAAATTCTGATGTGCCAGCATTTTCCAAAAATCCTCTAAAGTTTTCGCCAATAATTTCTGTGAAGAAAACGTCATTTACCCAGTCAGTCACTGGACCTCCAACGAAGTTAATGGCAATTATATAAACAAGAGTTATAACTCCAACAAAAATTGGGATTGAAAGGAATCTGTTTGTGACTATCCTGTCGATTTTGTCAGAAGTTGTCATTCCCTTTCTTCCCTTTTTCACGGTGTCCTTTGTAACATTCGAAACAAAGTTGTACCTTCCGTCTGTGATAATTCCCTCTCCGTCGTCGTCATACTTTTCTTCAGCTTCTTCTATTATTTCTTCAAGCCTTCTAGTTTCCTTGCCGTAAAGTGGAAACTCTTTCATTATTTTTTCATCTTGCTCAAATAACTTAACTGCAAGCCATCTCTTAGCAGGATTGTCCTTGATAACAGAAAATTCTTCGATTTCTTTTATATATTTTTCTACATCTTCTTCAAACTCTTGATAAGTCATCTTCTTTTGACCTGCAACAGACTTGGCAGTTTCAATTAACTTATCAATGTTTTCATTTTTAAGAGCAGAAATCTCAACAATTTTACAACCAAGATCTTTTTCTAACTTCTTAATGTCAATGAAGTCGTTGTTCTTTCTCACAACATCCATCATGTTTAGGGCAATCACAACAGGGATTCCCAGTTCAAGCAGTTGAGTTGCTAAAAATAAGTTTCTTTCGATATTTGTTGCGTCAACAACATCTATAATTACATCAGGTCTTTCATTTACAAGATAGTCCCTTGATACAACTTCTTCCAAAGTGTAGGGAGAAAGGGAATAAATTCCCGGCAAATCTGTAAAGTGAACTTCTTTATCTTTTTTATACTTACCAGTCTTTTGTTCAACAGTTACCCCTGGCCAGTTACCAACATATTGGTTGGAACCAGTTAAACTGTTGAAAAGCGTGGACTTACCACTATTGGGATTACCGGCAAGTGCAATAGTTATTGCCATCTTAATCCTCCTTTTCTATCTCTTCGACAGAAATCAGTTCAGCATCAGCTCGTCTTAGGCTGAGCTCGTAATTTCTTATATTAATTTGAATAGGGTCACCTAGGGGTGCAACCTTTCTTATGTAAATTTCTGCATTTTTTGTTATACCCATGTCCATAATCCTTCTCTTTAGAGGACCTGTACCATTAATTTTTTTAACTATATAGTATTTTCCCACTACTGCATCTTTTAAAGTTTGCAAGCTTACATCTCCTCTACCATAATTTTTTTCGCTATGTCTTTACCAATTGCAACTCTTGCATCCTTAATGGAAACAATTAAGTTGCCGTCATTTTCATTTACAACTTTTATAACTGCGCCCTTAACAAAACCGAGATTTGCCAGGTGAGACTCTGTTACATCACTGTTCCTAAGAGTCTTAACCCTTAAAATTTTAAAATTTACATTTAAGGGAGCCATTAATAAGCTAAGCATTTGATCACTCGTTTCTAATTTATATAAATTCATTAAACTTAAATCAATATTTGAATTTGATTATCATTTGCTTAATTATTATAACATAGGTAATTGAAAATTTAAATCAATTCCCCAATTTTTTTAAAAAATTGAATATTTTTAAGATTGAGAATATTTTTGATTTCTCTTTCTTATGTTGCCTTGTATATTATAATTTTCTTTTTTTTATTGGCCAATATAATAGAAGAATTTTAATAAGAAAGGCTCGTTTATTTTTTGTTAGATAGTAAATTTTAGTAATTTCTTTAATTTTTATTGCCTGATAAATTTTTATAATCTATTTGAATTCTATTACTTAATAATTTCTTATAGCTTATTTGAACTCTATGGCCTAATGAATTTTTAATTCTAATAGCCTTACTAATACTTGCAGGGCCATAAACTTTTACAAGTTTATAAAAATTTGTGACCTTGTATTTTTTATTAACTCTATAAGCCTTAATAGGTCTATAATTTTTTATAACTTACCTATTATTTAAAGCTCAAACTTTTTTACTGTGTCACTTGTCTTTTCTAAGTCCATAATTGTTTACGACTTCATAATTTTTATATCAAAGAAAATATTCCAATAAAAAAAGACAGCCTCTCGACTGTCAAATTTTTATTATTTTGCTTCTCCATTTAAGGTTCTGTAACTTATCCATCCATTACCTACATTACACCAAGTTCTTCCATCAGCTCTTCTTGTGTCGTAAACGTAAACTGGGTCTCCCTTATGAAGAACATAAGAGATAGTGTAGGCAAATCCTGGCCCACTTCTCACATTGGCCTTGCCTGAGGTTACAAATTGATAAGTGCCAATAAGACTTGATACTTCACGGTTTTGAAGCTTTTTTATTTGAGTTTCTAACTCATCAGCTCTTGCCTTTTGCTTTGTGGCTTCACTTTCTTCTTGAGCCTTCTTTTCGTTGTTTGTCTTTTCAAGATTTATATCTTCAAGCATTTTTTTAAAGTCTGCGTTTTCGGGATCAAGAGCTATATATTCGTTTAACCTATTGATGGCCCCGTCATAATTTTTGCTGGATTTTAACTGATTTATTTCTGCCTTCATTCCAGCGTAGTTCTTTTCAATAAGGGCATCAACTTTTTCTCTTAAGTCATCGTCTTCTTCCACTTGAATATCCTTTAGGTTGGCAAGTGAAGCTTCATAGTCTCTAGCCTCATATTTTTTATTGGCCTTATTTAGAAGGTCTTTATTTTCTAAGATTTTGTCAATATTGTTAATTTCATCTAAGTACTCTTTCTTAGAAGACTTTTCATAAAGTTGGCTAAATTTTTCTCTGGCTTCCTTATAATTTTTGGCCTCAAGATTAGCCCTTGCAGATGCCTCAAGTTTTGAGTATTTGTATTTGCTAAATCCAAAATTAAATATTAGGGAAAAAGCCAATAGTCCAACAACTACTAAGCCAAAAACTAATCCCTTTTGCTTAAGGCTCATGGAGTCATCTTTGAAGGAATTATTATTTACTATTTTATCATGGTCTTCTTCATAATAATCCTGCTTATTTTTTATTATTTCTGTTTTAGAAAAATCACTTTCTTCTCTCAAATCGTGACCACATTCCATACAAAATAAAGCATCTTCCTTATTTTCTTTTCCACAATTTTTGCACTTCATCTTAAACCTCCTAACTATTCTTTTTCGTCATATCATGTTTTAATTTCTTGAGCTTATGAATTATATCTTCATCAAGGGTTGTAACCCTTTCTTCCTTTAGTTTCTTGGCCACGTAGTTCACCTTATTTTTAGAATTATTCACTTCAGCTTCAAGCTCTCTTGCTGAAATCCTAGTTCCACCACGAGATAAAATTATCTGCTGCTCTACATTGTCGCTTGTAGCTACCCGAACATTGGTGAGCTTGCCTATTTCATCAAGTTGCCTCTCAATATAGTGGTCTGCCGTTTCAAATTCCTTGGTAAAGATTACATCAATCCCATCTCTCTTGTAGGTCTTGCCGCCAGATTTTTTCACCAAGTAGGCATCAAAGACTAGGATGATGTGCTCCTTTGTCGTGTGAGAAAATTCAATCATAGTGTCTATTAATTCATTTCTCGCATCTTCAAGAGATACATTTTTTAATTCAATTAAGGATTGCCAAGAATTTATTATATTGTATCCATCGACAAAGAGATAATTTACATCCCTTCTGTACCTACTCTTTCGCCTTCTCATTTTTATACTCTGTTATCTTCTAATCTCATACATGACAATTGCTGCTGCTACTGATGCGTTAAGTGAGTCGAAGTCAGAAAAATTTGGAATAGTTATAATCTTGTCGGAATTTTTCAAAATATTTTTTGAAACTCCCTTGCCCTCGTTGCCTATAACTATAGCTGCCTTGCCAGAGAAGTCGCATTCCCTTATGTCTTCTCCCTCAAGGTCTGTTGCATATATCCAAAAACCTGCTTCCTTTAACTTGTCAATGGATTGAGAAATATTTGAAACCTTGCAGACATCAATATCATAAATTGCTCCAGCAGAAGATTTTACCACAGTGTCATTTACTGTTGCGGCCCTCCTGTTGGGGAAGATTATGGCATCAACCCCAAAGAAGTTGGAACTTCTTGCAATGGCTCCAAAATTGTGAGGATCTTCTATCTTATCTAAGATGAAAATTCTCGCATCTTCCTTGTCTTCCAATTTTCTTATTAGGTCCTCAAGTTCAATATATTCAAAGTCACTTACAAGGGCCACTACTGCTTGGTGGTTTTTTGTGCCAGCAAGTTCTTCTAGCTTTTCATTGTCACTTGTAACTGCAGGGATCCTTGCATCTCTAGCCATGCCAAGGATTTTCTTTATAGATCCACTAGCATTTTTCCCTACATAAATTTTTTCTACTTCTTTATTTTTAATGGCCTCCATAACTGGGCCTCTTCCGTATATATATTTCATTTTAAATTCTTAAACTTCTCTCTAATTTCCTTTGCCTTGCCGCAAGTCATCTTTCCTTCAGGACATGGTCCACTTACACAAGCCGGTCCTTGGTCCCTAAATAATAGTGGGGCAACTTCTTTTACTTCTTTTAGCATTTCTGTTGCAAGTTCTCTTATTTCCCATTGGGCCCTTTCACAACATCTCACTGTGAAGAAGTGTCTTAGAGTCCTAACATTCATTGTGACAACAATTTTTGTCTCACAAGCATTAGGGAAGACATACCTTGCATCTTCTATGGACATTTTTTCCACAGACTTCCTTGCCTTGGCTTCATCCATTCCTTCCTCTATTAAAGGTCTTGCATTTTCTTCTACTAATATGTCAACTAACTTGTCGTAGTCCTCTTGATCCCTCTTCATTGCCTCTATAAAAACTTTTTTTGCTTCCTCATTTTTTTCTATTTGAGGTGGAATAATATATTCAAAGGAATCAAGCTTTACATACCTTTGGGATTGTTGTGAATAGGAGGCAAGTCTGTGTCTTACAAGTTGATGAGTAAGGGTCCTTGAAACTCCTTCTATTGCAAAGGTAAAGCTAACGTGTTCTAGTGGAGATAAGTGAGAAAAAGACATAAGTCTATCTAAAAACTTTTCTGTAGATTCCTCTGTCAAATTTTCTGTAATCTCTTCAACACCAACTCTTGAATAGCAAAGTTTTGCAGCTGCAGCAATGGTCTTGTCTGGATCCATTGTGTGCGAAATAATTTTTACCTTCATCCTATCATCTCCTTAAATAAGTCCCTAATCCTATCGTATCTCTTTAAGAGGTAGAGATAGCCATAAAGGGCCTCAACTCCAGTTGCAATCCTGTAGTCAATTGGATCTGCGTTCTTTGGCACTGTGTGAGACTTGGCATTTCGTCCCCTCTTAAAAATCCTATATTCATCTTCTGTCAAGAGGTCTTCTATTTTTTCAAAAAGCTCTCTTTGGCCCTTGGCCCTGACATATTTTATGCTTTCCCTGTGAAGCTTGTTGGGGTTCTTTCTCAAATCTAGGATTTCACTCCTGACTAAGATTTCAAAACAAGCATCACCTATGTAAGCTAGGGCAAGGGGACTTAGTTCCCTTACCTCAGCTTCACTATAATTTTTAACTTCTAAAAAATTTAAATTCTCTTCCAAGTTGTTCCACTTCTCGTATCTTCTATTTCAATGCCCATGTTCTTCAACTCATCACGAATTTCATCAGCCCTAGCGAAGTCCTTGTTCTTCCTAGCCTCATTTCTTTCCTTGATAAGTTCTTCTATATCATTTGATATTTCTTCTCTTTCTTCTTCCATAATTCCAAGAACCTTAGTTAGTTTCTTTAAAAGCTCTAAGGATTTTTCTAGGATTTCTTTGGAAGAATTTTCGTCTAAGTTTAAGTTAATGTCCTTAACTAAGTCAAAGATTGCTGTAATTGCATCAGCTGTATTTAGGTCGTCTTCCATAGCTGATTCAAATTTTTCAATATGCTTGTCATAACCCTTTAATAAGGCTTCTTCATCTTCTGTCATTTTTTCTACAGAAGTTTTTTCTATAGCATCTTCAAGCTTGTACTTTGCGTTGTAAAGTCTCTTGCTTGAATTTTTTGTCTGTTCCATTACTTCTCTTGAGAAATTAATTGGTGAACGGTATTGAGTTGTCAAAAGGAAAAATCTCAAGACTTCTAGGTCAAACTCTTGGGAGATTTCCCTAACTGTGAAGAAGTTGCCCTTAGATTTTGACATCTTTTCATTATCAACAGTTATCATTCCATTGTGAAGCCAGTAGTTGGCGAAGGGAACGTCGTTGCAAGTTTCTGATTGAGCAATTTCATTTTCATGGTGAGGGAATTGTAGGTCCTCGCCACCTGTGTGGATGTCTATGTTGTCGCCAATAATAGTCTTGGCCATTACAGAACACTCGATGTGCCAGCCAGGTCTCCCTTCTCCCCAAGGTGCTTTCCAGAAGGGTTCTCCTTCTTTTTTATTCTTCCAAAGGGCAAAGTCTTGCGGATTTTTCTTATTATCATTTACATCAACCCTGTGGCCAGAGATTAGGTCTTCAAGATTTTTTCTTGAAAGTTTTCCATAGTCCTTGGCGTGACTAATGTCAAAGTAAACATCACCATTGGACACATAAGCTGCACCCTTGTCTACAAGAGTTTGAATAAAATCAATAATTTCATCAATGTGTTCAGTCGCCCTTGGATTTATAGTTTCATAGTCATAAAGGTGGAGGCCACCTGCATCCTTTTTAAATTCTTTTATATATCTTTCGGCAATATCAGAAACCTTAACACCTTCATCATTTGCCTTGTTAATCATCTTGTCGTCAATATCTGTGAAGTTAACTACAAACTTAACCTTCATCCCCTTGTAGTCAAAGTACCTTCTCAAGGTATCAAATACAACAAGAGGTCTTGCGTTACCAACGTGAATAAAGTTGTAAACAGTTGGGCCACAGTTGTAGATTCCAACTTCGCCCTCCTTAATTGGCACAAAGTCTTCTTTTTTTCTCGTTAGAGTATTGTATAATTTCATAAATCCTCCTATAAAAAAACGCCTCATTTGAGACGATTATATACCTCTGAAAAATTTTTCGTAGTAATCAAGTCCAATAAAAGTTTTGTCTTCAACCATTTTTTGAATCTTTTCCACGCTGGCTATGTCAACATCCATAACCTCTTCCTCCTGCATGACTATTTCATCAAGAGAAACATTTTTACGCACTAGAAAAATATAAAATATTGTGTTTTTTTCAGTGATTATCCTCTTGAGCTTGAGCTCATCTTCTCTTATATCGATGCCAAGCTCTTCCTTAAATTCACGTACCATGCCCTCTTTGGGAGTCTCTCTAGATATAACAGACCCACCTGCAGAGCAATACCACATGCCAGCAAAGGATTTTTTGCTAAGAGACCTTCTCTGGATAATAAAATTTCCATCATCTCTTAAAATCCAACCCTCAACTATAAGGTGGTAATCACTATTTCTAAGACGCTGTCCTTTTCTTATGACCCGTCTCTTCCATTTTCCATTTTTATCATATACATCCCAATATTCCACGACAAAACTCCTCATAGTTATTTTACACTATTTAGGCTTGTTTTTAAAGATTATGAAGACTTTATTTAAGTAAAATCTGCTCTCTTATTAAGAATATTTTTGCAAAATAAAAAAGTGGAATTTTTCATCCACTTAATCTTAAATATTTTTTAAAGACTTATAATCAAATCCTTTTCTATATTCTACAAAAGTCCCATCTTCTTTATAGACATAATCTCTTAGGGTTTTTTCTACAAGTCTTATATTAAATTTTTCATCTTTGGAATTATAAATTTCCTTTACATAAATATCTGTATCAGAAAATTTTAATTTTCTCTCAGCCTTTACCATTGCAAGAAGAGAGTTTTGTAAATGTTCTTTAAAAATTATAAATCTTGCCTTTGTTGAAAATTTTGAGTTTTCATTGTCTAAAAAACATTCAAAAACAAAGTACTCATCTTCCCAATATCCAAAAACCTCATCCTTTTCCTCGCTCATTGTAAAATCATCTAGACTATCAACTATGTCGACGAAAAGTTCTCCTGTCTCATCATCATGAGAAAGTATGTATTTCCTTTTTTTTAATTCTAAATCTTTTACACAATCTTTTTCGATAACTTTTAAATTTTTCATGCTCTAACAATCCTTTTTGAAAAGATTTCTAAGGTATATCTAGAAGCAAGGTATCCAATAAAATATATTACAATTGTGACTATAAGAGTTGGAATAATTCCTGCTTGGACAAATCTAGATTGTGGTACAAAAATTTTTACTATAAAAAAGGAAGTCCACACGCCAAAAGCACTTTTTGTTGGTACTGAATAGTATATATTTCTGTCCTTATTATAATTTTTAAAGACTATTAAGGTTAAAATATCACTTAAGACTCCGCTCGCTAGTCCAGCCAAGGCTCCAAAGACAGAAAACCTAAGCATATAAATGGCATAGCACAAGGAAATTAAGGACACAGTTCCAATTTTTCTAGTTTTTAAAATTGTTGCTGTATATATAAAGGCAAAGGCTGGCGCTGTCGTAAGCACTCTTGATGATGGTATTGGTAAACTCAAGGATATTGTATAAAGAATTTTACCAACAACAATCATAATGGCCAGAGAAAGGCCCATTAAAACCCAATCTTTCACTCTAAATTTTTTCATCTAATCACCTAAAACACAATAATTATCAAATTCTAAATAATCTCCAGTGTTTGCAAAAGCCCTGGCCCTACATCCACCACAAATATTATTAAAATTACAAGTTCTACACCTTCCCTTATAGGATGAAGGATCCCTAAGTTTTTTAAAGACTTCGCTATTATTCCAAATATTATAAAAAGAATCTTCTTTTACATTGCCGGCCTCTACTTCTGCATAGGGACAGATATTTACCCTGCCATCGTAGACCAAGCTGCAATAACTTGTACCTGCAATACAAGACTTTTTAACTCTTGGGTCTAAATTTAATTTTTTAGCCAAGACAGTTGATTGGGGTGCACAAGTTGGCTTTATAAATAAGTCTGACTCATACTCCAAAACTTTTTTAATAGCTTCTGTGTACTCTTCCTTTGTTAGGTAAACATTTTCTAAGTTTTTCCCCCTGCCTGTCATAACTAAGAATAGAACATGGACTGAAGATGCTCCCAGCTCACTTGCAAAATCTAAAAGACTCTCTATTTCCTTCAAATTAATTTTAGAGATAGTGGTGTTAATCTGAAACTTAACCTCATTTTCCTTTAAAATCTCTATGCCTCTCATGGTTTCATCAAAGGCCCCCTCGTATCCCCTAAAGGAATCGTGAACATTTTTGTCCCTTGAGTCTATAGAAATAGCAACTGATCTTATATATTTTTTTATAAGTCCTATGTTGTCTTCATTTATAAGGGTCCCATTAGTGCCCAAGCAAGTATAAAGTCCTAGGCTAGAAGCAAATTCTGCAAGTTCAAAAATATCCTCTCTCATTAGTGGTTCTCCACCACTTAATTTGAGCATATTAAAGCCAGCTTTTTTTATATCCCTAAAGACTTCCTTTGCCTCTTCAGTAGATAACTCATCTGACAAATCCACATCTTCTTTAGAATTCCTATAGCAGTGTTCACAGTAGAGGTTGCATTTTTTTGTAACATTATAAGATACAATTTTCATTTTTCTTATAACCTCCTAAAGAAATTGCCTCATAAAAGAGGCAATTCCAATATTATTTAATTTATTTTCTTATCAAAGTAGATATGGGTCATCTTCCCAAGCAATTAATGTTGTTGGGTCTTCGGCATTTGTATCTCTTCCTTCAGGTGGAAGGTCTTTTGCAGATTCTGGTTCAGCAGGATCTGTTGGATAATTTAGGTCAGCATCTCTTGCATTTAATTTTTCCCATTCTTCACGAGATTTTGGCGCCTTCATTTCTAAATCAACTGTATCTATATCAATTCCAAGTGCCTTTGCAACTCCCTTTCCATATTCTGGGTCAGCTGCATAGCAGTTTCTAATATATCTGTGCTTGATTTGCATAGTTGAGTCGCCCATATTTCTTGCAGTATTTTCAAATAAAACTAATTTTTGCTCATCAGTCATCCTGTTGAAAAGCATACCTGGTTGAGTGAAGTAGTCGCTATCGTCTGCCCTGTAGTCATATCTCTTAGTTTCTCCACCCTTGTCATGTGGTATTTCTAGATCTGGATGATCTTGCCAGCCACCGTAAGAGTTTGGTCTGTAGTGGAGTTCTGCGCCCTTGTTGCCGTCTACTCTCATTTGTCCATCTCTGTGGTAGTCATGAGGATTCTTCACACCTTGTGGTGAGTTAACAGGAATTTGGTGGTGGTTAACTCCAAGTCTATATCTTTGGGCATCTGAATAGAAGAAGGCCCTAGCTTGAAGAACCCTATCTGGTGAAAGTGCGATTCCTGGCACAATATTTGCCGGTGAAAAGGCAACTTGTTCAACATCTTGGAAGAAGTTGTCTGGATATTTATTTAAAACATATTCTCCTACAGGAATTAGTGGATAGTCTTCCTTTAGCCACATCTTTGTTAGGTCGAAAGGATTTGTTGGGTGCTTTTCAGCTTGTTCTTCTGTCATAACTTGGATGTACATCTTCCACTTTGGATAGTTGCCATTTTCAATAGCTTCATATAGGTCACGTCCAGAAGATTCCCTGTCCTTACCATTTACCATTTCAGCTTCTTGGTCAGTGTAGTTTAGGATACCTTGTTGGCTTCTAAAGTGGAACTTAACCCAAACTCTTGTGCCTTCTTCGTTATACATGGAGTAAGTGTGTGAACCAAATCCGTGCATATACCTAAAGGAAGAAGGAATACCCCTGTCACTATTTATTATAGTCGTTTGTAGTAGTGATTCTGGTAGTGATGACCAGTAGTCAAAGTTTGTATTAGGAGATCTAAGGTGAGACTTAGGGTCTCTCTTAACTGCGTGGTTTAAATCGATAAACTTCATTGGGTCTCTAAAGAAGAAGACAGGTGTGTTGTTACCAACTACGTCCCAGTTACCATCTTCTGTATAAAATCTAACTGCAAAACCACGAATGTCACGTTCTGCATCAGCTGCACCACGTTCACCAGCAACAGTTGACATTCTTGAGAAGACCTTGCACTTGTTTCCAACCTTGCTAAAAATTTTGGCCTTAGTGTATTTTGTGATGTCATGAGTTACTGTGAATTCACCCCAGGCACCCCAGCCCTTGGCGTGCATCCTTCTTTCAGGAATAACTTCCCTGTTGAAGTGAGCATGCTTTTCAAATAACCAAAGGTCTTGGACTGAAAGGTGACCATCCATACCTGCAGTCATGGAGTCTTCGTCGTTGTCGACTAGTTGTCCACCTGCACGTCTTAATTCTGGATCATCAACATTTTGATTCCTACTAGGTATTGGGTCCCCTGATTTATTTTTTGCTGTTGGGTCCATTTTTTTCTTGTCGTCTGCCATTATTTACCTCCTTAAAAGTTAAAAGTTTAAGTACTTATTCAGTTAACACTTACCCAATTTTATCTTCTCTATTCTATTAAGTAAGTAGTAAATTTTATTTATATATTAAAATTTTTAAAAAAACTCATTTTTGACAAAGCACAAGATTTTCCTATAGACTATTAAGGTATGAAAATTTTTAGAAAAGGAGAATTAATATGAAAAAAGAAATTTTAAAAGAACACTTTGTATATTTTTTGTCCTTAGGATTATTATCTGTACTTGTTTTACTTGGAATTATAATACCAGAACCCTTCCAAAGACTTACAGAATTTTTAAGAGATAAGATTACAGTAAATTTTGGTTGGTTTTATCTTTTATTGGTGACTGGAATTTTGATTTTCTGTGTCTTCTTAATCCTAAGTCCCATAGGACAAATTAGGTTGGGAAGTCCTAACTCAGAACCAGAGCACGACTCCATGTCTTGGATTGCCATGATGTTCTCTGCAGGAATGGGAATTGGACTTGTCTTCTACGGAGCAGCCGAACCCCTAAGTCACTTCGCAGTGATGACACCTCTTGCACCAAAGGGAAGTCAAGAAGCCTTAGCCGATGCCTTTAGGTTTACCTTCTTCCATTGGGGTATCCATGCCTGGGCAGTCTATGCCATTATTGGACTGGCTCTTGCCTACTTTGGCTTTAGGAAGCAAGAAAAATATCTACTCTCAGTTACACTTAAACCCCTTCTTGGTGACCGTGCCAATGGATGGATAGGTAAGGTGATTGACACCATAACAATCGTAGCTACTGTGATAGGTGTTGCCACAACTCTTGGCTTTGGAGCCATGCAAATTAATGGCGGTCTATCCTATCTTTTTGGAATTCCAAATAACATTGTGACTCAAACAATAATAATCGTGATAACTACGGCCCTTTTCGTAATGTCTGCCATGTCAGGCCTTGGCAAAGGAGTGAAAATTCTTTCTAATGTCAACTTGATCTTGGCCATAGGTCTTCTTGCAGTTGCCATAGTTGTTGGACCAACAGTAAGGATCTTTGACAACATGACAGATTCAATTGGAGCCTATCTCCAAAACTTCTTTAGGATGAGCTTTAGATCAGCTGCCTTTGATGGGACTAAGCGTGGTTGGATAAATTCTTGGACAATTTTCTACTGGGCTTGGTGGATCTCTTGGTCACCCTTTGTTGGAGTTTTCATTGCGAGAATTTCTAAAGGAAGAACAATTCGTGAATTCTTGACAGTTGTCCTTCTAATTCCAACTCTACTTAGTATCCTTTGGTTCTCAACTTTTGGAACTCTATCAACTAGCTTGCAGGATGCTGGAATAAATCTTTCAGAATTTGCCACAGAAGAAGTTCTCTTTGCGACATTTAATAATTATCTTGGAGGAAACATCCTATCCTTCATAGCAATAATTTTGGTCTCAACATTTTTTATAACTTCAGCAGACTCCGCCACTTACGTCTTGGCAATGCTGTCTGAAAATGGAAACCTCCTTCCATCAAATAGGAAGAAGGTTATTTGGGGAATACTTCTTTCAGCAATAGCCATTGTTTTATTATTTTCCGGTGGTCTTGCAGCCCTTGAAAATACACTTATAATTGTTGCCCTTCCCTTCTCAGTGGTTATGATCTTTGTTATGATTTCCCTCTTGAAGGAATTAAACCACGAGAAGAAGAAAATGGGACTAAAGATAAGGCCAGAGACATTGCCAGAAGAAGGAGAACCCTTCAAATCCTATGACGATTGATAATTTATTTAGTTCATTTCTCAATAATTAAATAAATAACATTATGAGAGCAAAAAGACACCTTCATTTTTATTGAAGATGTCTTTTATTTTGCTATAATGAAAGCAAGAGGTGGTAATTTGGATTTTCAAAGAGTATTTTTAATTGTATTTTTATTGGGATTTATTTCTATAAATTTTATTCTGCCAAGATTTAATAAAAGAATAGATGAGTTAGATACAATTGCAACAAATATTCAGTTTACCTGTATGTTGTTTGCCTTGCTCTTAGATCAAAATATAATCTATTACATAATTTTACTTCTTGGGCTTCATATTAACACCTACAATAGTAAGGTCAAAAGTCTTAAACCAATCTTTCTTGAACTTATCATTGTAATTATCTTGCCCCTACTTACTATTTTTGATTTAGGCAGCTTTGGTCCTTCTTCTGTATTTTACTTAACAAGACCTACTGATATTTATCTAGGACTCCTAATTACTGGACTTGTTTTCTTCTTAAACCTATATAAGTTTTCAAAGCTTGAAGCTGTTAATAAAAATATTTCATTAGCTTTCTTTTACTTAATTTAATTCTCTATGCCGAAAATTATTTTTTGATTTTTGAGTCTTTAAAATAAAAATTTTATAAAAAAAAATGCTGCTTGTAATTATTATTTACAAACAGCATTTTTTTGTCTTTTTAATTTTTTCCTATTCAAGTGAATAATAAATTTGGAATCAAAAAGGCAGCTTAATTTCATTGAAGATGTCTTTTTTTTAACGACCGCCACCGCCGCCTCCACCGAAGGATCCTCCTCCGCCTCCTACGGAAGTCGCTCCTCCAACTCCTGCGTTGGCAAAACCAGATCCACTTTGATAAGATTGGTTTAATTTTTTGGAGAAATTTCTCGTTGCTAATATGTGTGTATTGTAAAGTGCATAGTTATTGACATAAGCTGGATATGCCTTTGCTCCTTCTACAAACTCCTTGTCCAAGAAGAAGATTGATGAATAAATTAGATATTCTTCCCACTTTTCAAAGTCAACTTCTTCTGTAACTTGGTCAAGATTGTCTTTTAAATAATTTTTAAATTTAATTAGGTTTTCGTAGAGAACCTTGCCCTTTTCAGTAACTCTTAATTCCTTGCCAGTCCTTCTTGATCCTAGGAATTTCTTTTCATAAGTGTAGTCTTCAAGGTATCCTCCCTCTCTTAGATTTCTAATGGAAGAAGTTTCAAATTCTTCGTAATAATTTTCCATTTCTTTTCTATGTTTTCTCACATATTTTTTGAAGCCTTTTGCTGTGATGTATTCCTCATCATTTTCTTCTTTGGCTGCAAAAATCATTTCAAATAATTCTTCTTCCATTGGTCCCATGTTTTCAGGACTTTTCAAAATTTTTATCTTGTTGTCGGCATAGCCCTTGCCCTCTTCTATAAATTCAATAGATCCTTCAAGGCTCCATTTCAAAATAAAGGCGTTGATATAATTGCCAACTAGGTCACTTGTAACAAGGTAGGCTTGACCTATGAAGTAATACAAGTCTTCCATTGGTCCATCATAGGGTAGGTCCTTGTAGTACTCTCCCTTTAAGTCCTTAATTGTTGGAAGTTCTTTTTTATTTTGGATTTTTCTCTTGTTAAAGGATAGGCTTACAGCTCTTGCTACAAAATAAATTACTGCCGCTACTCCTGCAAAGACTCCTCCAAGTGCAGCTTTTTCTCCCCTAGACATAGGTTTTTGGTAGGCCTGACCTTCATTGTTTTCCCAGTCTGAACCCTTGGCTGCTATGTTGGCATAGTCATTAAAATTTTTGTCGATCTTGTAAGCAGTGTTGAAGTAGCCCTTTGGAAATTTTAGCATGACTGTTGCATAATCAACATAATCTGTTGATTTCATTTGGATTACGCCATCTACATTGTGAATTTCGCCCTCAAGACCAAAACCCCACATTTCTACATCTTTAAAGTCTTCAAAACCCCTGATGTTAATTTCGATATTCTCTGGCTTTGGGTCAAAGTTACCACCCACGAAATTAAAGAAAACCATGTCAGCATCATTTAGTCCCACAACAAGGGGATTTATTGTGTAGGACAAGTTGTAGGTGTTATCCTTAAATTCACTTATCCCCCAAGTGAGTTCAACTTGGCCCTCCTTGTCAATCCTTCCATAGTGGTAGGCCTTGTCCTCAAAGGACTGGTCAATATCCCAAGGATTTTTTTCTGTGAAGTCTCTTCCAAGGGCATTGACAGAAAAATTTTCAATCTTTATGCCTTGCAAGTTTTCGATCCTCTTGTATCTCTCTGTGTAATCTTTGTTGTCTTCATTTATTTGCCAAACTTCCTTTACCTTGGCAACTCCATCTTTATCTATGTCCGCATCAATTTTTATAGTTTTAAAATCTTCTGCAAATACAAGTACAGGTAGGAGGACAAATAAAATTGTGAGTTTAAATAAATTTTTTATTTTCATGTCACAGCTCCTTTATCTTTTCTAACTTTAGGATATAACTTTTCTTAGCAAACTTCAATTTTGCCTTTAATAAAATCTCTGTTACTAAATTCTAAGAATTATTTACCTTTATTCTTTCTTTACCCTAAAATGTTAATTTTTTATACATTAAGTTCTTTAAAAAGTTTTTTAAAATTTTTAATAATTATTTATATGATTTTAAAGAAAATTTTAATCTTTTAAATATATCCATCTTATTTATAAAATCTTTTACATTCAACTTCTCTTAATTTTTTATTTATAACTGGTAAACAATTTTATAATAATTTTCATAAAAAAAAAAGAAGCTACCAAAGAGGTAACTTCTAAAAATTTATAATTCTTTAAGATATTTCTTTAATAATTTGTATGAAGCTTCTTCATCAACAGTAGAAATTAGTCCAGCTGATGACAGGATATAATCCTTATCTAAATAACACTTTACGTCCCTGTTAATTAGATATTTCTCATCTAAGTCCCTAATGGCTGATAGGATCTTCTTTGGATCATCAGAGTTGATGAGTGATCCTCCAGTTCCAATAAACATCTCTGCCGGTCTCAAATCTTTTCCATACTGTTCATAAATGGTTCTAGTAGGTGTCTTAATTTTTTTTATGTGGCCAACGTGTCTCATAAGTGTAGTATGAGTTGCTATATAACACAAGGCATTGTCAAAGAAGAGGTCCTCTTCATTGTCTGGAATGTAGTTAGTATGGTTAAAGCGAAATTCAGTTTTTTCCTTCGCATC
Organism: Peptoniphilus harei; assembly: GCF_900454685.1. GTDB lineage: Bacteria > Bacillota > Clostridia > Tissierellales > Peptoniphilaceae > Peptoniphilus_A > Peptoniphilus_A harei. The sequence goes on from NZ_UATM01000032.1 coordinate 179,388, forward strand.
TTTTATTCCAAACTTTAGGAAGGGTTCATCGCCAACTGACTCATAAAGAGCAGTAGCAGAATACCTCATACCCATATCGCCTTCCACAGTTCTCTTTTCATAGGGCTCATCAATAGGAGGTGAGATGACATTTTCTTCTCCATAATAAGTTTTCCCTATGGAATGGATGTCCGTAGTTGCCCCGCCAATGTCTACAGATAATATAACCTTATCCAAGTGTTTGGCATAGACAGACATGGCCTTTTGAACTGCAGCTGGAGTTGGCAAGAGTATTTCAAAATCTTGGCTTAGTAAATCAATCCCCTTGGCATGGGCAATTGTCTTAATAAAAAGATCTCCAATTGTCTTTCTAAGAGGCCTGTAATTTATTGTGTTTGTCGTTGGCATTACATTTTCAGTGAAGTCACAAGGGACATCAGCCTTGTTAAAGATGTCCCTTATTTCTTCATGAGTATCAATGTTTCCTGCCACAACTACAGGTGTCTTAACAGAACCCTTTGCAAGTTTCTTTGCATTGTAGATTATGTTGTCCCTGTTGCCGTGGTCAGTTCCACCACATAAGACTATGATATCGGCGCCAGCAGATTTTATTTCTTCCACTTGCTCATCCTTGAGTTCGTAGGAATAAACATCTAAAATCCTAGCACCACTTGATAATGACGCAAGTCTTGCAGCGTCAGTAGTGAGGCTTTTTGAAAAACCAATAGCTATAACCTTTAGTCCTCCTGATGCTGAAGAGCAACCTAAAATTTTATCATATTTAACATCAGAGATTTCCCTTAGCTTTTTGTAAGCCTTGTTAAAGCCCTCTCTAACGTCAGTCTCCACAGTAGTATAACTTGAAGCACCTGCCAAAATTACATTTTTACTTGTATCCACTAAATGCAACTTTGTATAAGTTGATCCAACATCGACTAAAAGATAAATCATGCTAATTTTTCATCTACCACTTTCATAATTTCTGCGTGATTCTTTTCAACAATCTTTCTTGTAGCATCCATTTTTTCTTCAAGTTCGTGTCTGTAATCTTGATCCTTAAGTGAGTTAAGGTTGATGATTACATTTAAGAATGCTCCGTGAACTGCAGCTTCAATGTTTAATAGAGCTACTGCTACGTCAGTGATTGCATTAGAGTTACCTTTTTCAGCAAGTTCTCTTGCATAGTCATATAATTCAGTAACTTTCATTCCAAGTCCAAGAGGTACTTCAATTGCATTTCTGTATCCTTCTTGAATTTTTTCTGATCTTGCAGCCTTTTCTTCTTCAGTTTCCTTTGGAAGTTTCATAGCGTCCATAACTCCGTTGAAAGAGTTTGCGTCTTTGTCGATTCCATCAACAAATTCGTCCTTGTATTTTACAAGTTCAGCTTGAATTTCTTCCATTCTGTCAGAAACGTCCATATATTTTTTCTTGCCAACAGTTAAACCTGCAACCATTGCAAGTAGTGAAGCTGCCATTGATGCGTTTAGTGCAGCAATAGATCCACCACCAGGTGCTGGTGAATCTGAAGCAGTTTCGTCTGCGAATTCTACTATATTTAAATCTTTAAGCATTTTTCCTCCTGTGAATTAGAATAATCCTGTGATAACGCCGTCGTTATCAATATCCATCTTGTTAGCAGCTGGTACTTTTGGAAGTCCTGGCATAACCATGATGTTAGATGTTTGAACAACTATGAAGCCTGCTCCTGCAGAAACTCTTACATCTTGAATTTCAATATCAAAGTCTGTAGGTGCTCCAACTATATTCTTATCATCAGTGAATGAGAATTGTGTCTTAGCAATACAGATAGGAAGTTTGTCAAGACCCATTTCTTCAAGTTTCTTAACTTGTTTTTTAGCAGCTGTTGTAAAGTTAGCTTGTCTACCTCTGTAGATTTCTTTAACAATTGTGTTTACTTTATCAACAATGCTGTCATTTTCATCATAAAGTGGCTTGAAGTTAGTTTTTTCTTCATCAATAAGTTCAACAACTTTATGTGCAAGATCTTCAGCACCTTCGCCACCCTTAGCGAAACATTCACAAAGTGAAATCTTAACTCCTAATTCAGCACAAAGTTCTTCTAATTTTGCAATTTCTCCTTCAGTATCGTCTGCAAATCTGTTAATTGCAACAATTGCTGGAACTCCAAATTTTCTAACATTTTCAACGTGACGTCTTAAGTTAGCAAACCCTTTTTCAAGAGCTTCGATATTTTCAGCTTTTAATTCTTTTTTATCTACTCCACCGTGCATCTTAAGAGCTCTAATTGTAGCAACAATTACAACTGCATCTGGAGCAAGACCAGCTTTTCTACATTTAATGTCCATGAATTTTTCAGCACCTAAGTCAGCACCGAATCCAGCTTCTGTAACTGCATAATCACTTGTAGCAAGTGCAAGTTTAGTAGCTAGGATTGAGTTACATCCATGAGCAATGTTAGCGAAAGGTCCACCGTGAATAAATGCTGGTGTATTTTCAAGAGTTTGTACCATATTTGGTTTTAATGCATCTTTAAGAAGCATTGCTACTGCACCTTGGATTTCAAGATCAGCAACTGTTACTGGATTACCATCAAGATTATATCCTATAACCATCTTAGCTATTCTGTTCTTTAAGTCTTCGATGCTTTCTGCTAGACAAAGAACTGCCATGATTTCAGAAGCTACTGTTATCATGAAGTGGTCTTCTCTTGGGAATCCATCAGCTTTTTTACCAAGAGAAATAACAACATTTCTAAGAGATCTGTCGTTCATGTCGATAACTCTCTTCCAAGTGATTTGTCTAGAGTCAATTCTTAAAGCATTTCCTTGGTGGATGTGGTTATCAATACAAGCTGAAATAAGATTATTTGCAGCTGTCATTGCGTGAAGGTCTCCTGTGAAGTGAAGGTTAATATCTTCCATAGGAACTACTTGTGAGTATCCACCACCTGCAGCTCCACCCTTAACACCAAATACTGGTCCAAGAGATGGTTCACGAAGTGCTACGGCAGATTTCTTTCCAATTCTATTAAGACCTTGAGTAAGACCAATAGAAACTGTTGACTTACCTTCACCTGCTGGTGTTGGAGAAATAGCAGAAACAAGAATTAATTTACCATTTTCATTGTTTTCTTCAATTCTCTTAATTGCATCCCAAGAAATCTTAGTTTTATATTTACCATATTGTTCAAGATCGTCTTTTTCAAATCCTATTTTTGCAGCTACCTCTTCAATAGGTAACATTGTAGCTTCGTCAGCTATTTGTATATCTGTTTTAAATCCCATGTTATTTTATTACTCCTCAATTAAAAGTGTTTCTAGAACTTGTTCTGGTTTAAAGTCTTCAATTTGCATGTAGTAAGCTGCTGAATCAACAAGAGCTTGTAGTGGAAGAAGTCCAATAAGTTCTGTGTTTACAACACTTACTCCGTATCTCTTAGCTTCAGATCTAATCATTTCAAGTGCTTGGTAAATTGCAGTTTTTTCGAAGTTAACAAGGTTCATTGATACTTGAACTTGGCCTTTTTCTTCTAGAGCAAGTCCAATACCTTTAACGAATCTTAGTCCTCCACCAATGTGACGAACTTTTTTAGCAATTGCTTGAGCAACTTCTAATCTGTCAGTATTTAAGTTTACGTTAAATGCAATTAGGTGGAATCTTGCAGCAACACCTGTAACACCTGATTTAGCGTTCATTTCTTGTGGACCAAAGTCAGGTTTCCATTCTTCTTCCTTAATTTTGTCGAAGAATGCTTCGTATTGTCCCTTTCTAACCTTAGCAAGGTTCTTTCTTTCAGGAGTAGTTGCAGCATCTTCATATAGGTAAACAGGAATTCCCATTTCTCCTATAGCTTTACCAACTTTATTAGCGTATCCAACACAATCTTCAGTTGTAACTTCTGTTACTGGAACAAAAGGTATAACGTCAACTGCTCCCATTCTTGGGTGAGCTCCTTCGTGTTTAGACATATCGATAATTTCAGAAGCAACCTTTACAGATTCAAGTACTGCATCGATAACAGCTTCTGGTTCACCAATTACTTCAACAACAAGTCTGTTGTGGTCAGCATCTGGTTGGTAGTCGATTAATTTAACATTTTCTTTTGCTCTAAAACATTCAGTGATTTTTTCAACTTTCTCAAGGTCTCTACCTTCAGAATAGTTTGGAATACACATTACTCTTTTCAATTAATTTTCCTCCTAAATATAGATTACTTATAGCTTTTTCTTTCCTTTTATATTATATATGATTTTTCCTTATTATTAAAGTTCTACAACTTTTTCTACTTCTTCAAGAAGTTTTCCAGTGTTAATAAGTTCTTGAGCTTTTTCAAGTTCTTCGTAGATTTCGATTGTCTTATCTTCTTCTATTACTGCAACTTGTTTTCTAATTACTTCGTGAGCAACTTTTGTTCCCTTACCAAGTTCAAACTTGTTGTCTTCCATTTCCATTCTGAAGTCAAGTGCTTGAGCAGCTATCATAAGTTCAGTAGTTAGGATTCTAGCTGTGTTCTTAACAACTTCTCTTGCTTTTCTTGATGCCCAGTTACCCATAGAAACGAAGTCTTCTTGGTTTTCACAAGATGTTATTGAGTCAACACTTGCTGGGTGAGATAAAGTTTTGTTTTCTGATGCTAAAGCAGCTGCTGCATATTGAGTGATCATGAAACCAGAGTTTAGACCAGGGTGTTTAACTAAGAATGAAGGCATTCCAGAAAGTGTAGTGTTAACCATTCTTTCAATTCTTCTTTCAGAAACGTTACCTAGTTCAGAAACTGCAATTGCTAAGAAATCAAATGGTTGTGCCATTAATTCTCCGTGGAAGTTACCACCAGAAATTACCTTACCATCGTGAGTGATGATTGGGTTATCAGTTGCAGAGTTAAGTTCGATTTCAACTTTTTCTTTAACATATTCAAGAGTGTCTTTAGAAGCACCGTGAATTTGTGGCATACATCTAAATGTGTAAGCATCTTGTACTCTAAGTTCAGCTGTGTGAGTTACATAAGTTGAACCTTCAAGAATATTTCTTAAGTTTTCAGCAGTCTTAAGTGATCCTGCGTGTGGTCTAATTGTGTGAAGTTCTTCCCAGAATGCGTCGATGATTCCTCTAGCAGATTCTGTAGCCATAGCTCCTGCGATATCAGCAATCTTAGAAAGTTTAAGTGCATCGTAAGTTGCAAGTGCTCCAGTTGCTGTAAGAACTGTTGTACCGTTAATAAGTGCAAGTCCTTCTTTAGCTGCAAGTGCAATTGGTTTTAAGCCAGCTTTTTCCATAGCTTCTTTACCTTGAAGAAGTTCGCCTTCGTAGTAAGCTTTTCCAAGTCCAAGCATTGGAAGAACCATGTGTGCAAGTGGTGCTAAGTCACCAGAAGCTCCAAGAGATCCTTTTTCAGGAATAAATGGAACTACATTTCTATTTAACATTTCAAGAAGTAATTCAATAGTAGATAGTCTAATACCAGAAACACCCTTTAATAGAGAGTTGATTCTAATAAGCATAACTGCTCTTACTTCATCTTCAGGAAGTGGGTTACCAAATCCAGCAGCGTGAGTTCTAATAATATTTTCTTGAAGTTGAGCTGAATCTTCTTTAGAGATACTTACTCTTGATAGAGAACCAAAACCTGTATTGATTCCGTAAACAACTCTTTCTTCTTCAACGATTTCTTCTACATATTCTCTTGATTTGTTTACATCAGCGATTGCTTTGTCATCAATTTCTACTTTTACGTGGTCTCTAGATACAGCTACTAATTGTTCAAGATCTAGATCGTTACCTGTTAATACTACTTTGTTCATAATTGTACTCCCTTTCTTTTAATACATTGCATCTTACTTACTAATTCAAAAGAAATATTAAAGATGAAATATCAAATCATCTTTTGAAAAAGTAGTTGCCAAAATTTCTACACTTGCATGGAAAGTCCTTGCAAATGTTTTCTAACTAGATTTTATTCTAAATATAAATCATTGTCAATAATTTTGGAGAAAATAAAACTCTATCGACATAAAAAATACAATATTTTAATACGTTTTCTTGATAATCTATTTCTTAGATTGCACGATGTTATGTAATTTATTATCTTTTTTAAATTTTCCTTAATTTATTTAATACTTTTGTGAAAAAACTTTAAATTAAATTAATTATTAGTTTTAATCTATGAATTTCTAGAAGTTTATAAAATAAAAAATGACTTAGTCTCCTAAGTCATTAATATTCCTTAATCTTTTTTTATTAATCCAAAGACTATTAGCCCCACTGAAAGAATAAAGGCAATCACTAGTGTGAAGTCATCTTTAAGGTAATTAATTAAATTGTTTTGATAAGACGATGTCATCTTCAAATCAAAAAGTGGCATAAAGTGTAAAAATATTATTAATAAAACTGTCAATACTACGCCTGTAATTATGTATTTATCCCTAGCTTTCATTTATTTTCTCCTTTTTTGTTATTAAATATCCTCCCACAACTTTCTTAGCATTTCCCTCTGATATTTCTCTTCAATTTTTATGTATTTCAAAGTCATAGTGATTTATCTCAGGGAAAAGACTCAGGCTTGCAAAAGTTTTTCTTTCTACTTTTATATCAAGATCCAAGTCAATTTTATTTTCTTTCTCCACATCGAAGCCCAGGGCATTGGAAATTATTTTTGAATCAAGGTGGATGTCTGCCATATAATCATTTTTTAGAATCCTTTCTCCAATTTTAATTTCAGTTTCTTCTTCCTTTCTATTGTCACATATTGACTCATAAACATCTGGCCCACTAAATTCTATTGCGCCTCTAACTTCTGAAATATTTTCAATTGTATAGCCTTCTTTATTCTTAACTCCTTCTTCGATATAATCATCCTTATCAAGTAGTCTTATGTGTTTTATATCTGCAATTTCATAGCCAAGACTCTCTTCCATTTGTTTCTTTTTATCACTTGGCACTTCTAAAATTTCAAAATTTTTATTGCCCTTGTCTTCATTTAAATTTAGTTCTTCTTGCTTATGAACTTTTGAGCCTTCAGTATAGGACTTGTAGGCAGTCCTTCCAAGAAAGACTAGGCTTAAAAATATAAGTGCAAAGAGAATTATTAAGTTTTTCATCAAGCACTTCATTGTAGTCCCTCCTTAAAATAATTATATCATCACAAAACAATTTAAAATTAAAAATTTTCTATAACTTAAAAATTATTAGCACATCAAAGATAAAAATTCCAATAAAAAATGACCTAGTCTTAGCTAAGTCATTTTGATTAAAATTTATTAATTTATTAAAGAACCTTTCCTAAGAAGTCTTTGGTCCTATAGTTTTGAGGGTTTCCAAAAATTTCTTCTGGACTTCCCTCTTCAACAATGTAGCCTCCGTCCATAAATAAAATTCTGTCACCAACTTCTCTTGCAAAACCCATCTCGTGAGTAACAACTACCATGGTCATTCCTTCCTTTGCAAGGTCCTTCATTATATCTAGGACTTCCCCAACCATTTCTGGGTCAAGGGCTGACGTTGGTTCGTCAAAAAGCATTACCTTTGGATTCATGGCAAGGGCTCTTGCTATTGCTATCCTTTGTTTTTGTCCTCCTGATAGGGACTTCGGAAAAGACTCAGCCTTGTCTGGCAGTCCAACTCTTGCAAGAAGTTCTCTTGCTTTTTCTTCTGCCTTACTTTTTTCCATTTTCTTTACAAGTGTTGGTGCAAGTGTAATATTGTCTAAGATGTTTAGGTTGTTAAAGAGGTTAAAGGATTGGAATACCATTCCCATTTCTTCACGAACCTTATTTATGTCCACTTCCTTTGAAGTTATTTCTTCATCATCTACAAAGATCTTGCCACTTGTTGGAGTTTCCAAAAGATTTAAGCATCTCAAAAAAGTTGACTTACCTGAACCTGATGGTCCAATTACAACTACAACTTCACCATCTTTTATTTCTTGATCTATTCCCTTTAGAACTTCAAGTTCTCCAAAGGATTTTGTAAGATTTTCTACCTTAATCATTTGAAAGTCTCCTTTCTAGTCTACCCATGGCCTTTGAAAGACTGAAGGTCATGATGAAGTAGATGCAGGCTGTAAATATAAAGGGTCTTACTAATTCAAAAGTTCCCGATGAAATACTTTTACCTGCGTACATTAATTCTCCAACTCCTACTGTATAAGTAATTGATGATTCCTTAATAAGTGTTATAAATTCATTTACTAGGGCTGGAAGAATATTTTTTATTGCCTGTGGCATAATAATCTTTCTCATTGCTTGCTTTTCGTTAAGTCCAAGGGACCTGGCAGCTTCCATTTGTCCAAAGTCAACTGAACTAATTCCTGATCTAATAATTTCTGCAATATAGGCTGCAGAGTTTAGTGATATAGAAAGAGCACACAAGAACATTGGCGCTGTCAATATTGTGAATTGCTCTGGAATAATTTTCTTAAGCCCAAAGTAAACTATCATTATTTGTACAAGCATTGGTGTTCCTCTTACGATTTCGATGTAGATGCTTGACAAGATATTTAAAATTTTTATTTTTGATGTTTTCATTAGAGCAAGAATTATGCCAAGAGTAAAACCTAGAAGGACGCCAATTATTGAAAGCTCAATAGTTGTTATGGCACCATTTAAGTAAGTTGGCAGGTATCTCTCTATGAAAGCAAATTGATTCATAATTCCCATAATTTCCCCTTATTTAAAAAAATTTATAAAATAAAAATTCCCCACACTTAATGTAGGGAATATTTAATTTATTTTACTGCCTCTTTGTTAGATAGTTCAATATACTCATCAAACCATTTGTCAACTTGGCCTGAATCTTTTAATCCTTTAACAACTTCGTTAACAGCTCCTGTTAAGTCATCGTTGCCTTTTTTAATTGCTACTGCAAATCCGCTATCATCTGGAATTCCTAAGTCTTTTATAATAACAAGACCATCAGTGATTGAAGCAAATTGTTTAGCAGGTAGTTCTGATAAGAAAGCTGCATCAATGGACTTGTTCTTTAACTGTTCAATAATAACATTATTAAGATCAAATCCCTTACATTTGTCTCCAAATCTTTCTGTTGCAAACTTATGTTGAAGTGTACCAAGTTGTGTACCAACAATTTCTCCTTCAAGGTCATCAAAAGTTTTGTACTTGTCCTTATTTTCTTCAGTTACAAGTAAAACTTGTTGTCCTTGTGAATATTCATCAGAGAAGTCAACTTGTTTCTTTCTTTCTTCGTCAGCACCCATTCCTGCTATAACCATGTCAACATCACCTGAGTTTAGAGAAGCAAGAAGTCCTTCGAAAGCCATATTCTTAACTTCAAGTTCTACTCCAAGTGAATCAGCAATGGACTGTGCAATTGCAATATCAACACCTGTGAATTCTTCTTTACCAGATTGGAAAGATGTCCATTCCATTGGTGGGAAGTCTGCTGAAGTTCCAAGAACTATTTTTCCCTTTTCCTTTATAGCATCAATTGTTGGACCAGTAGTTGTCACTTCAAACTTAACTGCTTCCTTAGCTTCTTCTTTCGTTTCTTCTTTTTTTCCACAGCCAAATAGTAGCAGGGCTGTCATTGCAATAAGTGCAATATTAAAAATTTTCTTTTTCATAATAACCTCCGACTTTAATTTAAAATAGTCTTCCTAAAGCTGTCGCTATAATTTTAAAAAACATTATAACGCAAAGACTTATGATTTTCAATGCTTTAAGGCCACTTTATTAAATTAAAATTCTAATAAGTCACCTGCTGGAACTTCTTCTACAGGATTTTTATTAACTTCCTTTGGAGGCTCTTTCTTTTCCACTGGCTTTGGCTCAGCCTTCTTAGGCCTTGAGTATTGATATACTCCCCAAGACTCCAATTCAGCATCTGTCCCCAACCAAACTGGAGCTCCTACTTTCATTTTTGGAAAAACAAGATTTTCTATATCGTAGTTAAACATTCTTATGCAACCATTAGAATAGTAACCACCAATTTGAAAAGGCTTTATGTTTCCATGAATTCCGTATCCACTCATGCCAGGTATGCTTAGACCCATCCACCTTTCTCCAAGAGGATTTTTTGGATCATTGGATGCAACTGGAGTGTACTTACCTCCCATTCCACCCCAAGCAGGATTCTTGTGCATATTTTGAATTTTTGCCTTAGCTGATGGTGTTGGAGTTGAACTTGTCCCAAGAGTTACAGGGAACTTCCCAATAGATTGCCCACCCTTATATAGGGTAAGAGTTCTCCTAGACTTATTGACTACTATCCAGTTGCCACTTGTTGGTGGATTAGTCACCATGTCATAAACTTCGTAATTTTGTGTGTAAAGAGCTTGGTTGGTCTTGTCATTCATCCCGCCAGTAACAGGAAGGTTCATCCTCGCCTGCCACTTTTTTAGGGCGTGGGTCCTCTCATGACCAGACTTATCCATAAAATCATTTTGTCTAACAAATCCCTTTGCCGATACGAAACTTGGCAAGAGACTTGCGGCCAAAATAAAGGCTCCCAGTCTTTTAATTTTTTTCAAATTAATCCTCCAATTTATCTTTCAAAAATTCTCCTGTATAAGAATCTTTGCACTTAATAATTTCTTCAGGCCTTCCAGTAAATATAACTTGACCTCCGCCTTCTCCACCTTCTGGTCCAAGGTCAATAATGTGGTCGGCACACTTAATAACATCTAAGTTGTGCTCAATTGTTATTACTGTATTGCCCCTATCCACAAGTTCTTCTAAAACCTTTATTAATTTATTCACGTCTTCTGAGTGAAGTCCAGTTGTTGGCTCATCTAAGATGTAGAGAGTTCTTCCCGTTGCCCTCTTGGATAATTCTGTGGCAAGTTTTATTCTTTGGGCTTCTCCACCTGATAAAAGTGTAGAAGATTGTCCCAATTTTATATAGGAAAGTCCAACATCTCTTAGGGTTTCAAGCTTTCTCAAGACCCTCTCATGATTTTGGAAGAAGTCAATTGCCTCTTCAACTGTCATGTCAAGAACGTCATAGATATTTTTGCCCTTGTATTTTACTTCAAGAGTTTCACGATTATATCTCTTGCCATGGCAAACTTCACAAGGAACATAGACGTCAGACAAGAAGTGCATCTCAACTTTTAAGATTCCATCGCCCTTGCAAGCCTCGCATCTTCCTCCCTTGACGTTAAAGGAAAATCTCCCCTTCTTGTAGCCACGCATTTTTGCCTCATTAGTATTGGCAAAGACATCTCTTATTATATCAAAAGCACCTGTATAAGTGGCAGGATTTGACCTCGGTGTTCTTCCAATTGGGGATTGGTCAATGTCAACAATCTTGTCAATGTTGTCAAGACCTTCAATAGACTTGTGCTTGCCAGGTTTTATCCTAGACTTATTTATCTTTTGGGCGAGGCTCTTGTAGAGGATTTCATTTACAAGTGAAGACTTACCTGATCCAGAAACTCCTGTAACACAGACAAATTGTCCCAGCGGGAATTCAACATCAATATTTTTTAAGTTATTTTCCTCTGCACCTTTAACCTTGATGGACTTGCCTGTGTATTCTCTTCTTTCCTTGGGAACTTTAATTTTCTTTCTGCCACTTAGGTAGGCACCAGTTATGGACTCTTGAACTTCCATAATTTCTTCAGCTGTACCTTGAGCAACAATCCTTCCCCCATTGACGCCTGCAAGAGGTCCAATGTCTACAATTTCATCTGCAGCAAACATTGTATCCTCGTCGTGCTCAACAACAATTAGGGTGTTGCCAATGTCTGTTAGATTTCTAAGTGACTCAAGGAGTTTTGTGTTGTCCCTTTGGTGGAGTCCAATGCTTGGCTCATCGAGAACGTAAATTACCCCGACAAGTTGTGAACCAATTTGGGTTGCCAGCCTAATTCTTTGGGCTTCGCCACCAGAAAGAGTTCCAGCCATTCTCGATAAAGATAAATATTCAAGACCAACATTTACCAAGAATTCTAGCCTTGATTTAATCTCCTTTAAGAGTTCTTCAGCAATTATCATTTCATTTTTTGTAAATTCTAGATTTTCAAAAAACTCTAGGGACTTGTCTATAGAAAGTTCCGTCAATTCAAAAATATTTAGGCCTCCAACTCTTATGGCAAGAGATGAATCCCTTAACCTTGCTCCATGGCACTTAGGACATGGAACTTCTTCCATAAATTCGTCAATCTTATCAAGCATCCTGTCAGAACTTGACTCAGTGTACCTTCTCTTTAGGTTTTTTAGGATTCCCTCAAAACCTCCAGAATATTTTTTCTCCCCAGAGAAGTAGGAATTAAAGGAGAAGTTTAACTTACCATCATAACCTTCAAAAATTGCTTTGATAAATTCTTTTGGAGCATTTTTTATTGGCTCTTTAGTGGAAAAATCAAACTTCTTGGCAATTTGTGCAATTATTTCATAATAATATGTTCCCTTGGAGTTTGAGTAGCAGGCAATAGCCCCCTCATCTATAGAAAGTTCCTTGTTGGGAATAACCAAATCTCTTGAAACTTCCTTAGAAAATCCAAGTCCCTTACATTCGTCACAAGCTCCCAGAGGAGAGTTAAAGGAGAAGGACCTTGGAGTAACTTCTTCTATTATAATGTTGCAGTGAGGGCAGGCAAATTTTGTGGAGAAAACCATGTCGTCTCCATCGATAACATTTATCTTGGCTATCCCATCACTTAGGTTTGTGGCAATTTCCAGTGAGTCTGCAAGTCTTGATTCAATTTTTTCTTTTATAATAATCCTATCTATTACAATGTCTATATCGTGATACTTGTTTTTTTCAAGCTCAATTTCTTCCCCAATATCACGCATTTCTCCGTCAACAATAACCCTTAAAAAGCCTTCTTTTTTAATTTTTTCAAAAACTTTTTTGTGCTGACCCTTCCTATGCCTTACAACTGGTGAAAGAATTTGAATCCTTGTCCTCTCGTCTAGCTTCATTATTTCATCCACCATTTGGTCTATAGTATAGGAAGAAATTTCTCTCCCACATTCCGGACAAAAGGCATGACCAACTCTTGCATACAAAAGTCTTAGGTAGTCATAGATTTCTGTAACTGTCCCAACAGTTGATCTTGGGTTTTTTGAAGTGGTTTTTTGGTCAATGGAAATAGATGGACTCATACCTTCAATATAGTCAACCTCTGGCTTGTCCATTTGTCCCAAGAACTGTCTTGCATAAGAAGATAGGGATTCCACATACCTTCTTTGACCTTCTGCATAAATTGTATCAAAGGCAAGGGAAGACTTACCTGATCCAGAAAGTCCTGTAAAAACTACAAATTTATTTCTAGGAATATTAAGGTCAACATTTTTTAAGTTGTTGACCCTAGCTCCCTTTACTATTATTTCGTCTTTCAATTTAACACCTCTTTAAAGGAGGGCAGATTTTTTCTTCTCCCTTAAATCCTTTATTTTATCCCTAATTTCAGCAGCCTTCTCAAAATCAAGTTCTTCTGCTGCCCTGTACATTTCAGGTTTTAGGGCATCTATCATCTCGTTAATTTCATCCTTAGTAAATTCATTTTCTTCATCTTTAATATCTTTGAAGTCCACAGATTCTTCTGCAGCAATAGCAGTATTTATAACTTCACGGATACTTTTCACTATTGTTTTTGGAGTGATCCCATGCTCTTCATTGTATTCTTCTTGGATTTTTCTTCTCCTAGAAGTCTCATCAATAGTAACCCTCATAGAAGGAGTTATGGTGTCGGCATACATAATAACTTTTCCATCGGCATTTCTAGCTGCACGACCAGCAGTTTGGATAAGTGATGTGACAGAACGAAGGAAGCCTTCCTTGTCTGCATCAAGTATACAAACTCTTGAAACCTCTGGCAGGTCAAGACCCTCTCTTAGGAGGTTGATTCCAACAAGGACGTCAACCTTTCCAAGCCTTAGGTCCCTTATTATCTTCATCCTCTCTAGGGTGTCTACATCAGAGTGCATGTAAGTCACCTTGTATCCAATTTCCTTCAGGTGCCTTGATAGGTCCTCAGACATCCTCTTGGTAAGAGTAGTTATAAGGACCCTTTCTCCTCTTTCAATAGCTCCATTTACTTCATTTATAATATCATCAATTTGGTTTTTAATTGGTCTTACTTCAATTATTGGATCAAGAAGACCTGTTGGCCTTATGATTTGTTCAACTTCTTGTTCAGTGTGTTCAAGTTCATAAGGTCCTGGGGTTGCAGAAACATAAACACATTGGTTCATCATTTCTTCAAACTCATTAAATCTCAAAGGTCTGTTGTCTAGGGCTGAAGGAAGTCTAAATCCGTAATCAACTAGGGTTTCCTTACGAGCCCTGTCCCCATTATACATACCCCTAATTTGAGGAATAGTTTGGTGGGACTCGTCGATTATCGTTAAAAAGTCCTTTGGAAAATAATCTATTAATGTATAGGGTCTTGAGCCTGGAGCCCTACCAGATAGGTGTCTTGAATAATTTTCTATACCAGAGCAAAATCCCATTTCAGATAGCATCTCCAAGTCGTACCTTGTCCTTTGCTCCAATCTCTGAGCTTCTAAAAGTTTTTCTTGGTCCTTTAAAACCTTAAGTCTTTCCTCAAGTTCTTCTTCTATTGTAACAATGGCACGCTTTACCTTTTCTTCTGAAGTTGCAAAGTGGGAAGCAGGAGTAATGTAGGCGTGGTTTAGATAATGAAGGACTTGACCTGTCAAGGCATTGACTTCAGTTATTCTGTCAATTTCATCCCCAAAAAATTCAACTCTTATAGAATTTTCTGATGAAGAGGCTGGGAAAATTTCCAAAATATCTCCACGAACCCTAAAGGTCCCACGCTTAAATTCATAATCATTTCTCACATACTGGATGTCCACAAGCTTGCTCATGACATCATTCCTGTCCCTTATCATGCCAGGCCTTAGAGAAATTGCCAGTTGCTCATAATCAATTGGGTCCCCTAAACCATAGATGCAGGAAACTGATGCAACAATAATTACGTCCTTTCTCTCGAAAAGAGACATTGTTGCAGAGTGACGAAGCTTATCTATTTCATCATTTATAGATGAGTCCTTTTCAATAAAGGTGTCAGTTCCTGGCACATAGGCTTCTGGTTGATAGTAATCATAATAAGAAACAAAGAATTCCACAGCATTTTCCGGGAAAAATTCCTTTAATTCTGAACAAAGTTGGTAGGCAAGGGTCTTGTTGTGGGCAATTACAAGAGTTGGCTTTTGGACCCTCTCAATTACATTTGCCATGGTAAAGGTCTTACCAGAACCTGTTACCCCTAGTAAGTTTTGGTGCGTGTAGCCCTTCTTTATACCCTCAGCCAATTTATCAATAGCCTGGGGTTGGTCACCTGTGGGCTTGTACTCAGAATGAATTTTAAATTCCATTTAATCACCTTCTAATAAGAAAAAATATTGGAGTCCGTCCTCTTTTCTGTTCCACCAATATAAACATCTTTATCTTTCAAAATAATCTGGCCCCTACCCATGCTCTTGAAGTCACTTACGACTTCAACTTCGTGGCCAAGTTTTTTTAGTTCATCAATAATTTCAGGCTTAAAGTCATTTTCTACCTGAATTTTTTTGTCGTCAATCCACATTATCCTTGGAGCATCAAGGGCAGCCTGTGGATTTAAATTAAAATCTATCATATTCATAAGGACTTGGACATGGGCTTGTGGCTGCATAAAGGCACCCATTATTCCAAAGGCTCCAAGTGCCTCATTATTTTTTGTCATAAAGCCAGGAATTATTGTGTGGTAAGGCAGCTTTCCTCCTTCAAGAGAGTTGGCAAGTCCTTCTTCAAAATAAAAATTCTCAACCCTATTGTTTAAAGTTATTCCAGTTCCAGGAACCACAATTCCAGATCCAAAGCCAGCATAGTTTGACTGAATCATGGAGACCATGTTGCCATCCTTATCAGCTGTGGCAAAATAAACTGTGTCAGAAGATTTTATCTTAAAAGCTTCAGGAGTCTTTGCCCTGTCACTTATTTTCGCTCTCCTGTCCCTAGCATAGTCACATGATAAAAGTCTTTCAACTTCAATTTGCATCTTTTCAGGATCTGCAACATAGGCCTTAGCATCAGTAAGAGATAATTTTATGGCCTCAATAATCTTGTGAAGGGTCTTTGGGTCTTCACGATCTTTTATTTCCATTTCACTTAAAATATTTAGGGCCATTAGGACAGAAATTCCGTGTCCATTTGGAGGGATTTCCCAAATATCTATCCCTTTATAATTGGTAGAAATTGGATCTACATATCTTGGCTCAAAAGCCTTTAAGTCATCTAGACTTAAAAAGCCTCCAAGCCTTTCCACTTCACCTACTATTTTTTCTGCAAGTTCTCCCTTATAAAAGGACTGGCCCTTAGTGTCACGAATTTCTCTTAGGGTCCTTGCCATGTCAGGAGATTTGAAAACTTCACCAGCCCTTGGGGCTCTACCATCAAGAGTAAAGGACTTAAAAAATTCATTGAACTCTTCCCTATTTAAATTTTTATATTTTTCATAGCTTTCTCCCCAAAGTTTTGCAATTTGTGGAGTCACTGGATATCCTTCTTCTGCATAGGAGATTGCTGGTTCAAAAATTTTCTCAAGACTAAGGCTGGCAAAGTCTTCATAGACTTTCATGACTCCACCAATTAACCCTGGCGTATTTATTACATTTACCCCACAAGAAGGCATTCTATCATAGCCCTTTTCCCTAAGCTTTGCAATAGAAATATTTTTGGGACTTCTACCGCTGGCATTTATTCCATAAAGTTTGCCTTCATAATAAATTAAAGCAAACATATCTGACCCCAGCCCGTTGCCTGTTGGTTCCACAACAGGAAGAGTCATAGATGCAGCAAGAGCAGCGTCTATGGCATTGCCACCTTCAAGGAGAATTTTTGCCCCAGCACTTGTTGCATAGGGAGATGATGTTGCCATCATTCCATTTTTCCCAAAAATTGTCCTCCTAGTTGAAGGATAAGGGTAAGAGTTGTAATCAAATTTCATTTTATCATCCTTATTAAAGAATATTCTCATTGTCGATTTGTCTTATCATCCTTTTAAAAATATTCTATTGTCCTTTTGTCTTATCTTCTTTTGAATAATATTCTATTCTCGACTTCTTATAACTTCTTTTTTTCCTCTGTCTAACAAAGTTAATTCTATAATTAATTGGTGAATAATTCAACTTTACAAGTTTAAAATAATTTTTAAACTTATAATAATTTGTTACTTTTAATTTATATACTTCGAAGAAAATATAATTTCATTGAACATAAAAAAGAGACTCCTTAATTGAAGTCTCTTAAAAAACTTTTTTTATCGTTGCCAACTTCTCTTTGTCTTTTTTAATTCCTTTTTGAAAGACTTGAGATTTTCTTTATACTCATAGGCATCGTAAATTTTTATTTTTTTATTATGCTTTTTAGCCACATCAAAGACTCTGTCTTTGTCCTCATCCTTAAAGAAGAATCTCCTTGTAATATCTCCCTTAGTAAAATAGAGAAGAGTCTTGCCTGGCTCATCAGCTTTTTTCTCATAAGTAATTGCATCAATATCTGACCAATCCCAAACTTCATGAATTTTTGAAACTTTAATGTCGTTGTAAATTTCAAGCCCCTTGCTTGTAACTGCAACATACTTTTTTGCAAGTAGGGATATAAGTAAAAGGATAGCCAAGATCAAAGTCAGCTTATACTTTGTGAAAATACCTAAAATAATCAAGACAGAAGTGACTACGTAGGCATATTTTTCAGAAAATCTTTTTCTAGGATTCACATATACGTATTTGATTGCTTCGCTGTCATTATCCCAAGGTAATTTTATCTCTGACACATAATCACTTCTTTCTATTTAATATTCTAATTAATATTCTAAAATTTAGTTAGGAAATTTTAATATTCTAATTAATATTCTAAAATTTAGTTAGGAAATTTTAATATTCTAATTAATATTCTAAAATTTAGTTAGGAAATTTGAATTAAGCGCTAAGTTTTGGAGCTCTTCCTTCTGCTCTTCTTCTTTCAAGAGCTGCCATAGCTACTTCTTTAGCTTTTTCTGGAGACTTAGCTTGTTTCTTCATTGTAGTCTTACCAAATAGATTTGTATAAGATCCGTCAGCCCAGAATATGTTTCTTCCAGCAAATGCTGTTACACATGCATAGATTGGGTTTAGTAAGTTAACAAATGCAAATGGGAAGAATGCAAGTGGGTTAACACCAAGTGTTCTAAATTGGTAAGCACCACAAGCTGTCCATGGGAACATACATGCCCAAAGTGTACCAGCATCTTCAAGTGTTCTTGATAACATATTTCTTGCAAGTCCAAGTTCATCATATTTTGTATCATATAGAGGAGCAGGAACACCGATTCCTAAGAATTGGTCACACATTGCTGCGTCACAGAAGATTGATGTAAGCATTGTAGCAAAAACTATTCCACCAACAGAGTTGATTTTATTTTTAATTCCACCAAATAATTTTTCAACGATACCACATTTTTCAAGAGCACCACCAAAGGATACTGCAAGAATAATAAGGTTGATTGTCCACATTTGGTTATCCATACCACCTTTTGCAAGAGCACCATCAAGGAATTCATTTCCTGTTTCAATTGATGGACCATAGTGAAGGATTGAGAATAAGTCTGCTACTGAATATCTTTCTTGGAAGATAAGTGCAAAGATGACACCAACTGCAACTGAACCAAGTACGCCTGGAAGACCAGGGATTCTTAATACCATTATAATTACAATTACTACAATTGGAAGTAGTACTAATGGATTAACATTAAAGTTACTAGATATTGCTTCTCTAATTCCATCAGCAATTGTTGGATCATATCCAGCTCCTGCAATATTCATACCTAAGATTGTATAAATAATAAGAGATATTAAGAAAACAGGACCTGTTGTAGATACCATGGCTGCAACGTGATCAAATAGACCAGTTCCAGCAACACCTGCTGCAAGGTTAGTAGTATCAGATAGTGGAGAGAATTTATCTCCAACATATGCTCCAGATATTACCATACCTGCTGTAAGTGCAGGATTAATTCCAAGTCCAGCACCAATTGTCATGAAAGCAATACCAACTGTAGCTGTTGCTGTCCAAGAAGATCCACAAGCTAAACCAACTATAGCACAAAGCAAACAACCAACTGGTAGGAATGTTTGTGGTGATAAGAAATCTAGTCCGTAATAGATAAGAGCAGGAATTGTACCTGAAATCATAAAGGATGATACCAATAGACCTACAGTAAGTAAAATTAAAATTGCGTCCAATGTTGCTGTTATCCTGTCTATAATACCAGACAACATTTCATCAAAACTATGTCCGCAAATTACACCAATAGTAACAGTAACTATAAGTGCTATGATTAGTGGCATGTGAGCAGCGTCATACGCCTCATCACTAAATTTGAAAACATATACCATTAGCGCTACCATTGTTAAAATAGGTAGAATTGCTTCAAAAAAACTTGGTAGTCTAACAGCTTTTTGACCATCGTTCTTCATAAATAAAACCTCCTTAAAACATTAAGGCACGTCATAAAATATTTGGCATGTCTGTAATACATCTGCTAAAATTTTGTATTACTGAAAATGTTTTCTAGCTTCATCTTACTCCTGTAGTAATTATAAGTCAACTATAATTTATAAAGATTTTTATATTACATTTAATTTTGTACAATGTCTTAGCTAGATTTTATGATAATTAGATAAATTCATTTTGGTATTCATCTATATAATAAGGTATTTTCAATAAACTATAGGTTTCCGATTAAAAGCATTAAATCATTGTTTTTATTAATTTTTAGTATTTTATTTTTAAATATATACACTTTTAATATTGATATCTTTTATTTATAGATTAAGTTTTCCCATATGATGTTAATTAGGATTATTTAGGATAAAGTTTTCATGACATGTTTTTATTTGACTTAGGAATTAATTAAAAGTTATATATTTTATTAAAATTCTGAAAATAAAAAGCAGGTACCTTTAAGTACCTGCTAATGACCTAAGTCAATTTCTTAAATTTTATTAAGATAGTAATACTGATCCGATAACTCCACCGATTACTAGGAACACGTCAAATGCGATAAATGTCGGTACACAAGTGTCCATGATGTGGTCGTGTTGTCCGTCAGCGTTAAGACCAGATGTAGGTCCCATTGTTGAGTCAGATGCTGGTGATCCTGCATCTCCAAGAGCAGCTGCTATACCAATTAATAGGATAATAGCTGATTTTGAGAAACCTAATTGTTGAGCTAGCGGAACATAAATTGCTGCAACTACTGGGATTGTACCAAAAGATGTACCGATACCCATTGTAATAACAAGACCAATTGCTAGTAGAACAATAGCCGATACTACAAGTGAAGCACCTTCCATCATAGCTGCTGTATCGTTAACTAGGTGAACTACTGCACCTGATGTGTT
Organism: Peptoniphilus harei; assembly: GCF_900454685.1. Classification (GTDB taxonomy): domain Bacteria; phylum Bacillota; class Clostridia; order Tissierellales; family Peptoniphilaceae; genus Peptoniphilus_A; species Peptoniphilus_A harei. Next base: position 199,706 of record NZ_UATM01000032.1, read on the forward strand.
AAGAACGTTAGCAAATCCACCTGCTATTAACATTACAAATGCGATGAATCCCATTAGGTCAAGTCCACCAGTAACCATATCGTCAATTTCATCCCATTTAATTGAACGAGTAATTAATAGGAAGATAATACCAATTAATGCTGAGAACGGAAGGTTAGTTGTAATAATTTGAACTATAAGCATTGCTATAGCTGCAACTAGAGCTCCCCAAGCTTGTGAAGTCATGTGAACTTCTTCGTCTAGAGAAATAACTCCAGGGATTTCACGATCTTCATATTCTCTGTCTTTTCCATAAAGAACAAATACTACAAAGATTAAACCAATTAACATTGATAAACCTGCAATCCACATTACCTTTCCTGTGTCATTAACAGTTGTTGGCATGCCAGCATCTGTCATGTTTGTTGCAATAATTTTGTGGAATATAAGTCCAAAACCTACTGGTATTGAAACATATGGTGCCTTTAATCCAAAGCAAAGAGCTGATGCTACTGCACGTCTGTCAATCTTTAACTTATTCATAAGTCCTAGTAGAGGCGGAATTAGAATAGGTATAAAGGAAATGTGAACTGGTAAAAGGTTTTGTGAAAAGATTGATATAAATGCTATTAGGAAAATTAAGAAGAATTTATTATTTCCTACTAATTTAGAAATCTTTTGAGCAAGAATAGTTATAAGTCCTGATTTACCAATTGCATAAGCAAACATACCTATTAGGATATAAGCAAGAGCTGTCTCTGCCATAGATCCCATACCACCAATAATTGTACCTATAATTGAATCGCCTTCGATTGCAAATCCTGGAAGCTTTCCAACTGTATTTGCTTGCCAAGTATCTGGTTCAAATACATATAATGGCATGCCTGCAGTTATACCTGCCACAATACCTGCCACTAATAGTGAAAGTAGTACGTTAAGTTTTAACATACATAAAATTACGAGTAATAGTACCGACACTACTACGGGGTTAAATAACAACATATTTATTTCCTCCTTTGAAAATGTTTTCTTTATTTTCTCATATTATTGTACTTTTGTCAACAATCTAATTCTCTATTACGATAAAATATACAATACTTTAGTCAGTTTTCTCTATTATTTGTTAAAGTATTATTTTAATTGATTGTGTACTTTCAAGGCTTTTGTGAGCTTTTAATTTATCTATTTCAATAAATTCTTATATTATTTTAAATAATGTTTTATAATCTAAACTATTGTATTTTTTTAAATAAACATTTTTAAACATAAAAAATAAAGGAGCCTAAGCCCCTTTATTTTAATTCCTATATTGTTTTCCTAGAATTATTTTACTAACTTTCTATCTTCTACAACTAATTCACCATCTACATAAACTTGTTTACATAGGTTTGTTGCGAAGAAGTAAAGTGTGTAGTCAATGTTATGAGCATCGAATATTGCAATGTTTGCCCTCTTGCCCTTGTCAAAGGATCCAATAGTGTCTGCCCTGTCAACTGAGTAAGCAGCGTTAATAGTTACTGCATTGTAAACTTCAATTGGTGTAAGCTTCATTTCTAAGCAACCAAGTTGCATAATAAATTGAAGGTTTGCTGTTGGACATGATCCTGGGTTAGAGTCTGTACAAAGTGTAATAGCCATTCCCTTGTCAAGCATTCTTCTTGCTGGAGCATAAGTGTCTAGCATTAGAGAGAAAGTTGTTCCAGGAAGTAGGTTTCCAATTACATTTGCCTTAGCAAGAGTTTCAATTTCCTCATCATCTACTACCATTAAGTGTTCTGCAGAAACTGCTCCAACTTTGGCAGCAACATCTACACCACCAATGTTTTCTATTTCATCAGAGTGGATTCTTAATTTAAAGCCATGTTCCTTTGCAGCTTCAAGAATTCTTTCAGATTGTTCTGCAGTGAATACTCCCTTTTCACAGAATACGTCACAGAATTCTGCAAGATTTCTCTTTGCAACTTCTGGCATCATGTCGATAACAATGTCAACATATTCATCTGGATTATCCTTATATTTTTCGTGGATAACGTGGGCTGCCATAAATGTTGTAATTAATTCTGTTGGGAAGTCCTTATTTAATTTTTCAAGAACTTCAAGTTCCTTTAATTCTGTTTCAAGAGTAATTCCGTAACCACTTTTTGCTTCTACAGAAGTTACACCGTGAACTAGCATGTGTTCAAGAAGATCTCTTGTCTTATCATAAAGTTCATCAAAGCTTGCTGAATCAGTTGCCTTTAGTGTAGAAAGAATTCCTCCACCTGCTTCTAGAATTTCAAGGTATTCCATTCCATTAAGCTTCATAGCAAATTCATTTTCACGGCTTCCACCATATACAAGGTGAGTGTGAGCATCAATTAGACCTGGAGTTGCAGTTTTGCCAGTAAGGTCAACTATTTCTGTATTTTCGTCTTTTAAGTTTTCATATCCATTACCTTCGCCAACTTCTAATATTTTACCATCCTTAATTGCAATGTAAGCATTTTCTAGAATGTCAGCTTGGTTCATTTCTTCCCCTCTTAGTGGTCTACCAATATCCTTTGGTGAAAAGACTTGTTCAAGATTAACTAATATTTTATCCGCTTTCATAAATTCCTCCTTTTTCTGTCAATATCTTAACACATATTATATACCCAATAAATATGAAAATATTTTTATTAAGTTTTTTAATTAAATTTTAATAATTTAATTTTATTTCTACTATTAAGTTCACTATTCAATTTGTTATTCCAATTAAGTTCACTATTCAATTTGTTATTCCAATTTTTTATCAATTTATAATTTTTTTACAAGTTTATAAATTTTTTCGACTCAATGAATTTTTATAAGTTTATAATTTTTTACAAGTTTATAATTATTTATTACTTCAGAAATTTTTATAAGCTATCAATAAATTGTGACTTAAGTTTTTTTACCAGTCTATAAATTCTTATGACTTAATAATTATTTTTCACATAATATTTATTTTTGACAAAGAGATTATTTGTAAACTCATATTTTTATAATCTAAAACTTTATATTATTTTTATAGAAGAAACTTTTAAGCAAGTCACTTTCTATGGTTTTACATAAATTTTGCAAACGATTCATTTCTTCGGTTTATCACGATAAATTAATCATCTTTTTAAAGGAAAGGTGTCCTTGATACGTGTGTTTTCAAGGCAACTTAGGAAAACTCATTACTTTTTTAGGATATTTTTAAAATTTTAGGAAATTAATTTCCCTATGTATTTACTTTTTAAAATTTTTAATTTATAATGACTATTAAATGGAGGTTGATAAAAGTGATAAATAATCATAACGCAGAAGTTCAAAAGATTATGAAGGTAGAAATTAAGAACCTTCCAGAAAAAAAATCTTTTGAACAAGGAATTAGAAGAGCTCCTGATAGAGGATTTAGACTTTCAAAAGATCAAACTAAAATTGCTCTTAGAAATGCTCTAAGATATATCCCAGAAGAATATCATGAAGAATTAATTCCTGAATTTTTAGAAGAACTTACTACTAGAGGAAGAATCTACGGATACAGATTCAGACCAGAAGGAAGAATTTACGGTAAACCAATTGACGAATACAAGGGAAATTGTTTAGCTGGTAAAGCTTTCCAAGTAATGATTGACAACAACTTAGACTTTGATGTTGCTTTATATCCATATGAACTTGTAACTTATGGAGAAACTGGTTCAGTTTGTCACGATTGGATGCAATACAACCTAATTAAACAATATCTTGAAATCATGCACGATGACGAAACTCTTGTAATGGAATCTGGTCACCCACTTGGACTATTTAAATCAAGAAAAAATTCTCCAAGAGTTATTATCACTAACGGTCTAATGGTTGGTCTTTATGACAATCTTGACGATTGGGAAATTGCTGAAGAAATGGGAGTTGCTAACTACGGACAAATGACTGCTGGTGGTTGGATGTACATTGGACCACAAGGTATCGTTCACGGAACTTACAACACTATTCTTAACGCTGGTAGATTAAAATTAGGTCTAAGCGAAAAAGATAACTTAGCTGGAAAATTATTCGTTTCATCTGGACTTGGCGGAATGTCTGGTGCTCAAGGTAAGGCTGGAGATATCGCAGGTGCTGTTTCTATTATTGCTGAAGTTGATATTTCAAGAATTGAAACTAGACTTGAACAAGGATGGATTAAGAAACTTGCTGAAACTCCTGAAGAAGCTGTAAAACTTGCTCAAGACGCTCTTGAAAAGAAAGAAGCTCTTTCTATTGCCTTCCATGGTAATATCGTTGATCTTCTTCACTATATGGACGAAAACAATGTTCATATTGACCTACTTTCTGACCAAACATCTTGCCACAACGTTTACGATGGTGGATACTGTCCAGTAGGAATTACTTTCGAAGAAAGAACTGAATTATTAAGAACTGATAAAAAGAAATTCCACGAACTTGCTGACAAGACTCTTAGACAACACTTTGACGTTATTAAGAACCTTACTTCTAAGGGAACTTACTTCTTCGACTATGGTAACTCTTTCTTAAAAGCTATCTACGATGCTGGAGTTAAAGAAGTTTCTAAGAACGGTAAAGACGACAAAGACGGATTCATTTGGCCTTCTTATGTAGAAGACATCATGGGACCACTTCTATTTGACTATGGATATGGACCATTTAGATGGGTTTGCCTAAGTGGTAAACACGAAGACTTAATTGCAACTGACCACGCTGCAATGGAATGTATTGATAAAGACAGAAGATACCAAGATATGGATAACTATATCTGGATTAGAGATGCTGATAAGAACCAATTAGTTGTTGGTACTCAAGCTAGAATCCTTTACCAAGACGCTAAGGGTAGAGTTGCAATAGCTCATAAATTTAACGAACTTGTTAGAGAAGGAAAAATCGGTCCTGTTATGATGGGACGTGACCACCACGACGTATCTGGTACAGACTCACCATTTAGAGAAACATCTAACATTAAAGATGGTTCTAATGTAATGGCTGACATGGCTACACAATGTTTCGCAGGAAACTGTGCTAGAGGTATGTCACTAGTTGCTCTTCACAATGGTGGTGGAGTTGGTATTGGTAAATCAATTAACGGTGGATTTGGTCTAGTTCTTGACGGATCTGAAATGGTTGACGAAATTATCGATCTTTCACTTACTTGGGACGTTATGAGTGGTGTTGCTAGACGTAACTGGGCTAGAAACGAACACGCTATTGAAGTTTCAAAAGAATTTAACGAAGATAATGAATTCGGACACATTACTCTTCCTTACTTTGTTAAGGATGAATTAATTGATAATGCTGTTGATTCACTTAATATCGACTAATATCTAAATATTTCTAAACCCCGCAGGTTTCTGTGGGGTTTTATTTTTTGTTGTAATTAACTTCATAAACTTATAAAATCAAATTAAGATATATCTTTAGTCAAGGAGGAGTCATGAAAAATTATTATTTTAAAGAAAATCTTTTTAAGATTACAGACCACTACCCCATCTTAGATGATGATGGAAGAGAAGTTTATTATGTAGACCAAGATTTTACACTCATTGGCTATGATGTGAAAATTTCTGATATAGATGGAAATGAGATTTTAAAAATTGAAAAGGAAGTCTTCTCCCTCCTCCAAAAGTTTAATGTTAATTTTTCTGACGGTAAGTTCATGAGGGTAGAATCAAAAATCAGCTTTTTAGTTAGAAGGATTGGGATTGACTATAATGGAGAGTCCCTGAGTTTGGAAGGACAGTTCCCAGATTTAAATTTTGAAATTTATAGGGGCAAGGACTTAATTGGTGAAATCCAAAAGACCTTCTTTGCCTTGACTGATACCTATAGGCTCACAGTCTATGATGAGAAATACACTGAAGCCCTTCTTGCCCTCACCCTTTGCGTAAATAATATTAAAGACACAGCTGCAAAAAGAAATTCAAATTAAATATTTTTCAAAGAAAAAACATCTGTAAGAATTTATCTCCCAGATGTTTTTTTAACGCCTTATATTATTTTGTTAGTTTATAAGTTTTTATTTGCTTATAAGTTTTTATTAGTTCATAATTTTCTGATGAATTAGAGATTTTTATTAGTTCACAAATTTTTATTTGCTTATAATTTTTTATTAAATCTCAAATTTTTATTAATTAAAATTTTTGTAAGCCTATAAATTTTTTTGCAAATTTTTAATATCTTATAACTGAGTGAACTTTTTCGCCCTTTAGTTCATCTCTTCCCTTGAGTCCCTCAAGCTCTGCTAAAAATACTAGTGAAGACACTTCTCCCCCTAGGCTCCTGACAAGTTTTAGACAGGCCTTTGATGTACCACCAGTTGCAAGTAAGTCATCTACTATTACAACTTTTTCTCCCGGCTCAAGAGCGTCCTTGTGAATTTCAATAGAATCTTCTCCATACTCAAGGTCATAGGATTCGCTGATTTTATCCCAAGGAAGTTTCCCTGGCTTTCTCACAGGAATAAAGCCCTTGTTTAACTTATAGGCAAGAGCTGCTCCGAAGATAAAGCCCCTAGCTTCAATCCCTATAATTTTATCCACGTCATCATCTATTTTTTCTGCCATTTCATCAACTGATTTTTTGAAGGCATCTTTATCCTTTAAAAGAGTTGTTATGTCCCTAAAGATAACTCCCTCTTTTGGATAATCTTCAATTGCACGAATTGTATCTTTTAATTCCATAATTTCCCCCATTCCCTTATAGTATACCATCTTTAAGACCCAATAAAAACTTTTAATGAGGTCTTTTTAATGTTATAATATGTTAAATTTTTGATATATATATGGGGTGTCTTATGAAGCAGAAAAATATAAATAAATATGAAAAGGAAGTTAGGAAGGCAAACTTTGCTGAAGCCCTCTTTACCTTCGCATCTCTTACAATAATAATGTTTATAAGTATAATAAAATACGAAGAAAGTCCTCACATTCCTATGCTAATTGGAGTTCTAATTGCCTCACTTGTTGCCTTAAAGATTGGCTACACTTGGAAGTTCATTGAGAATTCTATGATAAAGGGAATTTCACAAGCCATGCAGTCCATAATAATCCTCGCCATAATCGGAGTCCTAATTGGAATTTGGATCTTGGCAGGAGTCGTCCCAACAATGATTTATTATGGACTTATGATTTTAAAGCCATCGATTTTTCTTGTTGCCACAGTTCTTATTACTTCAATCACTTCCCTTGCAACAGGTACAAGTTGGGGAACTGCTGGCACCATGGGGATTGCCCTAATGGGTATAGCAAGCGGACTGGGGGTTCCTGCCCCTGTTACTGCAGGCGCAGTTTTATCTGGTGCCTACTTTGGCGACAAGATGAGTCCCCTATCAGATACAACAAACCTTGCACCAGCTATGGCTGGCACAGATGTCTTCACTCACATCAAGTCTATGGCAAAGCCAACTCTAATTGCCTATGGCTTAACTCTTTTGATTTTTGGATTCTTATCTGCAAAATATAGAGGAGCATCTGCAGACCTATCTAATGTCAATATAATTGCCAATGGATTAAAGGAAACTTTTACAATTTCTCCTGTCCTCTTGCTAGCACCTCTTGTAGTAATTATTTCCATTGCAAAAAAACTCCCAGCAGTTCCTGGAATTGCTCTTGGAATTATTATTGCAGCTATCCTTGGACCAATCTACCAAGGCATTAACTTTGGTGACATTTTATCAGCTGGTCTTAATGGATATGTTTCAAACACTGGCCTTGAAGCAGTGGACCAACTCTTGACAACTGGCGGCCTAAACAACATGATGTCTTCCATCTCTCTTACTATTATTGCCATGATGTTTGGTGGTATTGCAGAAGAAACTGGAATCCTTGAAGCCATTGTTAAGAAGTTCCTCCACAGGGTTCAATCTGTAGTGGGACTTGTTATTTCTACTATTTTAACCTGTGTCTTTACCAACGCATCTATGCCCGAGCAATACATCTCCATAGTTGTTCCTGGAAGAATGTTTAAGAATGAGTACAAAGAAAGAAATTTGGACCCAACCCTTCTTTCTTCAACTCTTGAATCAGGTGGAACTGTTACATCAGCCATGATCCCTTGGAACACTTGTGGAACTTATATGACAACAGTCCTTGGTGTCTCAACAGTCCACTATCTGCCATTTTTATTTTTCAATTTACTCATGCCTATAGTTCAAGTAATTGTTGTGGCAATAGAAGCTAATAAATATAAGTTAGATGCAAATTCAAAATAAAATATAAATTATAAAGAAAACTTTTATATATTTTCACATAAAGAGTCTTTCACCAATTGAAAAGTCACCTCTTTTTGATATAATGTTTAATGGAATAAAAAAAGAGGTGTGATATGTATAAGGATATAATTGGTGGACTTACAAATTCTGCAAACACTAAGAAAAATTTACTTGAAAATTCTCTTTTTAAGTACATGGTCGCTTCAGTTCTTGCAGGATTTTTTATTGGAATGGGAATGTTAATCATGACCCTATCTGCAAGTGTTTTTTCAGGACTTGAAATTCCAGCTGTTAAATTTATAAATGGCTTTGTCTTTTCCCTCGCCCTTTCCTTTGTAATCTTTGCTGGTGGCGAACTTTTCACAGGTAATGTCCTTGTGACAAGTATTGGAAGATTAAACAAAAAAATTGAAACTTCCACACTTTTAAAGATTTTAGTTTTTTCCTACATAGGAAATCTTTTGGGATCAATTTTAATTTCTTTCTTATTTAAAATGACAGGAGTTTCCCCTGACTATAACGAAGCCCTCTTAAAACTAGCAACAACAAAGTCAAGTTTTGACTTCACTGCACTTTTATTTAAGGGAATAATGTGTAACATTCTAGTGTGTCTTGCAGTTTTAATTTGCTCTAGACCCATATCTGATTCATCAAAGTTGATTTTAATCTTCTGGTGTATCTTGGCTTTTGTAAGCCTTGGTTTTGAGCATAGCGTGGCAAATATGACTTGCTTTGCCCTAGCAAAAATGTTAAATCCTGAATTTGGATTTGCACTAATTTTTAAAAACTTAATACCAGTTACTATTGGAAATATTATCGGCGGCTCTCTAGTTGCCATAACTTATTATTTTTTAGGTAGCGAAAACTAAAATAAGACGAGGTTCTCTTACCTCGTCTTATTTTTTTCTAATTTTTATTATTAATTTGTAGATAAAAAATGTCATCACCATTACAAGGACTGTCACTATAAAAAGTCCCACCACATAATTTGGAAATACATCCTTAATAGTTGCAAGGGCTGATCCCTCATAGGGCTCTTCTATAAAATAATAATTTGCATCAAGTTTCTTGTTTAAAGTTTTTATTATTGGAAGAGTCACAAGTATAAAAATTATTGGATAGATTATATCTCTTAACTTTGGAGTGTATTCCTTTGAAAGTACAAGGTAGATTGGATAAAAGGCATTAATCCCATGTATGATCCAAGAAATTATTGCCACATAGGAATATTTATTCACTGTGTTCCATCCTGGTGTAAATAGGCTCAAGATGGCTGCTGGCATAAACAAATAATAGAGACAAGCCTTTATAAACTTCCTATCCACAAAGGCGTCTACTGCCATGAAATGGGATCCAATTAGGCAGAGGTGGAAGGGCAAGTAGGAAGAGTCGTAATGACCACTCATTAAGACCCCAACAAGTCTAATCATCTCCAAGCTAATTGGTGTTAAGGCAAGAAAGCTTCTGAAGTTTTTTCTTTCTCTCCAGGGTTTATATAAAACTATTCCAAATACAAAAATAATCGCAAGACAAGCGTAGTGGTAGATTCCAAAAAACTTAAAGCCTACTTCACCGTATTCTAAGTCCCAAAAATTTCTCATAATTAAATTCCTTTATCTTATTTCTTCAATATTTTAGCATAAAATTTCGAAAAAAGATTGATATTTTTATCCATTAAAAAATGAAAGTTGTCTTATGTTTAAATCCACAAGGTTTGAAACTGTTATGCCAATGAGTCTAAGCTTGTCGCCCTCATAGGCTTCTTCAAAAATCTCTAGAGACTTCTTAAAGATATCATCTTCTTCATAGATGGCATTTTCATAGGTTCTTGACCTGGTCTTGACTTTGAAGTTTTCGTCCTTCATCTTGAGAGTCAAGGTGTAGCCAGAGATTTCTTTTACAATTAAGTCTTCAGATACTTCTTTGGAGAAATCTTTTAAGTAAGATATAAGTTCCTCCCTCTTGGATGTCACTTCAAAGGTGGACTCTGTCCCAAGACTCTTCCTCACGGTGTTGGGAGTTACCTCCCTCTCGTCAATTCCCCTGATCCTCTTATAGATTTCTTCCCCACTCTTCTTAAACATAGTTGTTAAAAAATCATAAGAGAGAGAATATAAGTCTTCAACAGTATTTATTCCTATGTTCCTCAGCCTCTTCTCTGTCTTATTCCCAATTCCATGGACCTTTCTTATATCTAGGGGAAATAAAATTTCAGGAATGTCTGACTGCCTAATAATTTTTACTCCTTTTGGCTTATTCCAATCACTGGCAAATTTAGCCAAGAATTTGTTGTAGCTCAAGCCGCAACTCACACTTAGGCCAGTCTTTTCAAAGACTTTTTTCTGTAAGTCATACACAATGTCTTCATCATAACCCAGGCCGCTTATGTCTAGATAGGACTCATCAATGGAAACTTTTTCGATTTTATCTGTGTAGGTCCTTAGGACCTCAAAGACTTCTCTTGACTTCTCAAGATATCTTTCCCTTCTCATGGGTTTTATTATCAAGTGGTCGCAGAGGTTTCTCGCCATATACATGGGCATGGCAGAATGGATCCCGTACTTTCTTGCAACATAATTAGCCGTAGTTACAACTCCATGGTTGGACCTGCCACCTACGACTAGAGGTTTGCCTATTATAGATTTGTCGTCAAGCTCTTCCACTGATGCGTAGAAGGCATCTATGTCAACGTGTATAATAATTCCCATAAATATCACGATTTTAGTATATCATAAATCTTTTTATAATGAAGGCAATTTGATATAATTCTATTGAGGTGAGATTTTGAAAAGAAAGCTTGCGCTCTATGATTTTGACAAAACTGTAGTTGATTGTGAATCAATAGTAGAGCTTTATAAGTATGGATTTAGACATAAAAAAATAAATTTTTTTAGGACCATGGCTGGCCTTGGATCTGCCTACATAAGATCTAAGTTGGCATCTGATTTTGATATTATGAAGAATCAAATGGTTTCTATTATAAAATATTTTTCCGAAGATGAGTTAAGGGACTTTGTAACAGACTATCTCTTCCCCAGATTTTTCTTTGTGGAATTTGAAGATGAATTTTATTCCCACGATGAGGACACAATTAAAATTCTCTGCTCTGCCTCTGCCACTTCCTACTTAAAGTATGTTAAGGACCTCTATCCCTTTGACTACATTCTTGGGACTGACCTTGGAGATGATTATAAACTCACAAGAGGCAACAACAAGAAGGACGTGAAAGTCAAAAATATTAAAGACCTCTTGGCTCAAGAAGGAATTGAGATTGACTACGAAAATTCTTGTGGATATTCGGACTCCTACAAGGATGACAAGTATATGCTTAGGATGGCAAAAAATAGGTTTTTAATAAATTCCAAAGTCAATAAGAAGGGCTACGAAAACTTGTCTTGGCACAGAGAAGAATCTAAATAATTTTAAAATTTAACTTAATAAAGCATAAAAATAAACTGGGAGCTTAGTCCCAGTTTTTTGTATCTCAATATAATTCTAGAAGATATTCTTCTATTAAGCCGGCAATTTCGTCATAGGATTTTTCTCCCATGAACTCATAAACTTTTTCTCCGTCTTTAAAGAAGGAAACCCTAGGTAGTTGGAAAATCTCATATTTTTCTGCAAAGGACTTGTTCTTGTCAAGGTCCATGTAGAAGCATGTAACTTCTTTGAACTCTTCTTCCAAGAGAACTTCCATAACTTCCATAAGTGGTTCGCAGTGGGAGCACCTCTCTGCTCCATAAATTATTATTGCCATCTTGTTTTCTCTTATTGTATCTTCAAAATGACTTGCTGCAATATATTTGATTACAGATTCATTTCTCTTAATTACCTTTTTATTTTCCACAAGGTCTCTTACAGACTCTGACTCTTGAGAAAGTGGGTCAATGTCAATTGATAACTCACTCTTGTTTACATTAGTGATTTCAACAGACTTAAATTCTCCTGCTCCAGGAAGTTTAAAGTAAGATGCATCTTCAATTTCTTGGATTTCATTTTCTTCTTCATCAATGTCTAGGTAATCATAAGGATACCTGTAAACCCTATAAATCATGTTGTTCTTCAAGAGGTTTTCTGTCGTTGTCCTATAAGGACAGGTCCATTGCCAGACAATTTCTTTCGATGGTGTGACTTCTATTACAAGACCTTCTGTTGCTAGTGTTATTAGGGTGTTGCCATTAGGCAGTCTTTGAAGGTTTCCACCATAAGGGGAATAGAACTTGTAGCCATTCATTGGTATTGAAAATCCAAAGTCCCTTGGATCCACCGACCAATTGACAGCAAGGGTAACTGGATTTATTTCAAGAATCCTAGAATAGTTTCTCACAAAAGGTAGTAAACCAGATGGTGATGTGAGAGTTGGCGAACCATAACCACATCTTCCCCCATTGTCAAAAATTAAGAGGTTGCCTTCCCCTGGCAGGCCCCTTGGAACAATACTGGCAAAGGCAGAACCAACAACTGGGTCAACTTTTATGAAGTCAGAGAAGTTTGGTCCCAGCTTGTAGCAAATTCGTGACCTCTTTTTATCGATTATCCCAATAATATTTGCTGCCCTGGCAGTAAATAAAATATTATCAGGATGAAAGCGTGGATCCCCTTGGTCATACCACTTGTTCTCCCCAATTGTAGAAATAGAAGTGACGTCGAGATAATTGCCAAGAGGTCTTTCTGTTATCCTGAGGTTTGGATTCCTGTAAATTACGTTCTTGGCCTCTTCAGAGAATCCCAACTGGTCGAAGTGCTCACTAAAGGAGAACTTCCAGAGGATATTCCCCTCTTCATCTACTTCCAAAATCACATCATCTAGGAGGGCCTTGTCAGATATCCTTGTGTCAACAATGGCATCGTGAACAAGAAGGAGGGTCTTCCCATTTTCCACAATTTTTTGGTCTGGATAATAGTAGCCAACAGAATTGCCCTCTCTTTGAAAATCTGAGTGGGCCCTTGCCATCCACTTAGGCCTGTAGCCCCTGTCTTCTGTAAATTTGAACTTGTCAAAGTCAAAGACAATCTTCCCATCCTTATCAAACTCAAGCAGGTCGATACCATCACTGACACCAAAGTCCGATGACCTAAAGGAAGAGATACTCATAATGTTTTTGTTTGGCAGCATCTTGGCTGGCATTGGGTTAACAGAAAATCTTTTTAACTCTGTCCCATCCATTTTTGTTATTAGGGCCCCGTCCTTGGCAGTTGAAATTAAATTTACTCCATTGTAGGCCTTTTCTCTGTTGTATAACACTGTTCCCCTTGGATAGACTCTCATTTGACACCCCTCTTCCTAATGTACTTTTCTGCATAAACTGTTGCTACTGCACCATCATTGGCTGCAGTTACAATTTGCCTAAGGGCCTTGTTCCTAATGTCACCTGCGGCAAAAATTCCCTCAACAGAAGTCCTCATCATATCATCAGTTTTTATAAAGCCAAAATCATCGACTTCAACAAGATCTTTGACAAAATTAGAATTTGGGCTCATCCCAGCAAAGATGAAAATCCCATCAGAAGTGACCCTGGTTTTTGTCTTATCATCTAAGTCTAAGATGTCAAGACTATTTACCCTTTCACCACCATTTATTCCCTCAAGCTTTGAGTGCCAAGTATAGGAAATTTTTGGGTTCTTCATTATCCTCTCAGCTTCCAGCTGATTGCCATCAAATTTTCCTTCCTCGTGGATAATTATCATGTTAATGGAATTGGCAAAGTTGGAGAGGTAATCTGCCTCTTCAAGGGCCAAGTCCCCTGAACCTAGTATATGTATGTTCTTGTCCTTAAAATAATCTGCATCACAAGTGGAGCAATAAGAAACTCCACGTCCTGCAAATTCAGTCTCACCAGGGACGTTTAACATCTTGGCATAAGTTCCTGTTGCAATAATAACTGCCTTGGCAATAAATTCTTTTCTCCTCATGGTAGTTAGCTTAAAGCCATCTTCTATTTTTTCAATTTTTTTGACAGTTCCATAGGCAAATTCATTAGTTGGAAAACTCTCTGCCTGCTTCCTAAATTCATTAATAAGGTCCCTGCCTGCAATTTCTTTAAAGCCAGGATAATTTATTATCTTTGGAGTGTCGTTGACCCTTCCACCAAAAGAAAATTTTTCTATGACAAGAGTCTTTAATAGGGCCCTACCTGCATAAATCGCTGAGCTAAGGCCAGCTGCCCCTGCCCCAATTATAATTAAATCATAAGTAGTCATATTATCACCTCAAATTGAGTCCACTGGATTCTTGGGCGCCTTCTTAATAATTTTAAAGGTCCCATCTTCATAATCCGCTATATTAAATTCGCCATTTCGCCTCACCCTATTGGACCAAAAGTCCTCAATAGGAATCCCCTCCATGAGAGAATAGATTGCAACAATGGTCACACCGTGAGTGACTATAAGGATGTTTTCATCTTCATTGGGATAAACTGCTTTCTCAAAAAATTTTTCCACCCTGTCTCTTAGGTCGTGAATGCTTTCTCCATCAGGTCTCTTATAATTTTTTGGATCTTCAAAATATTTTTTGTAAAGGACTTCATCCTCTACTTTTACATCTTTAATATTTTTACCTGACCAAGACCCAACATCAATTTCACGAAGAAGAGGGGTCTTAATAATTTCCCTATCAGGACAAATTAACCTTGCAGTGTCATAGGCACGGCCAAGATCAGATGAATAAACCTTATCAAAATTAAGGTCTTTAGACATCTCGCCCAAGCGTCTTCCCATATCCATTCCTTCAGAAGTTAGTGCCGAGTCTAATTGTCCCTGGATAATCCCCAGCTTGTTCCACTCAGTCTCCCCATGTCTAGTAAAATAAATTCTCATCTTTCCCTCACAATCCATAAAAACATTTTCTCGCTTATTACTAGTATAAAGGATAAAAATAAAGTATTAAAGCATAAAAAATACTTAGGTATAAATCTACCTAAGTATGATCTTAAAATTTATTTTTCTTCTAACTCTCTCGAAAGATTTTTTGCTTCCCCTATTATTTCTCTTGGATAATTTAAGTTATCCAAGATGGCAATGGCGTTCCTGCTTGTGGCTGGTCCATCCTTTAATAAGTAATCGAACTTTATGTCTCCTGCTTCTATCTTTTCTTCAAAGTGCTTGTTTGAAAATAAATCTTTTAAAAGCATTGTAAGTTCTATGTCGTGAGTTGCTGCAACTACATGATTATTTTTTGCCAAATATTTTAAAGTTGCAGTGGCCGATGCAATCCTATCAATGGTATTAGTTCCCCTAAAAATTTCGTCTAGCAAAATTATTTTTTCACTCTCGTCGTCTATCATGTCACCAATGGCCCTGGACTCTGCCATAAAGTAGGAGAGGTTTTTCATTATAGAGTCGCTAATATCTATGGCTGAAGTAATTTTCATTGGCTTAATTTCAAATTCTTCTCCAAAAAATATTCCAAAGCTAAGGGCAAAAATTGAATTAATGCCAATAGTCCTTAGATAAGTCGACTTGCCTGATGCATTTGACCCAGTCAAGATAATAGACTTTTTTAAGTCAAGGTCATTGGGAACAGGATTTTTTATCAAGGGATTGTAGAGGTCCTTTCCAAGAATTTTATCTCCAAAACTTGCTTCTCCAGTCTTGTAGGCCTTTGATAGAGAAGTGATTCCTATTTCGCAGTCAATTTTTCCCAAGAGGTAATATAGTCTAAAGATTTCTTCCCTATACTTCTTAAAATATCTTTGCGACTTTGAAAAGCTCCTGGCTTCTGATAAAAATAAAACATTCCTGTAAGTTTCTGCAAAGTCCAATTCCATATTGCCTGTCAAGAATCCAAAGGACCTCAAACTCTTCTTTAAGGGAGCAAGGTCTCTTAAAATACTTTCTATTTCATTAATTTCTTCTGTGAAGACTTGATTTTTATTTTTAATAAGTCCTTCTGACACATAAAAAAGACCCTTTAATCTAACTAAAGCTTCAAGCCTTCCCATAGCCATCTCGTTAAACTTCTTGTAGATAAAGGTGTTAACTGCCAAGAGGGCAAAAATAAATAAAATGGCCTGGGCTCTTAAACTTATAAATAAAATCAAGATGTAAAGTGCAGTGAAGGAAAAAACTTTCGCCAAAACTTCAAGTTCTTTTTGGATCTCAATTTCTTCTTCAATGAGTTCAAGGACATCTTCTTTGAAGTATCCAAGCTTTCCAAATTGAAACTGAAGATCTTCAAGTTCTTCTTCCTTACCTTCATAAAGTCTTCTCTTCTCTTGAAGTCTTGTAAGTTCATCCTTGTCTAAGATGAGGTCCCTAAGCCTATAATAAAAAAATTCCAGGCCCATCTTGGACATAGTGTGGTTCATCTTGGTCAAGACTTCATCAAGGTTTAAGTCATTGGCAGTAATTTCGCTGACATTTCCTCCAAGTCTCTTATGTATCCCATTAATTTTTCCCTTGAAGATTTTACTATGAATTTTTCCAAAGTTCTCCCTTATTTCCTGTCTTAAAATTTTTTCATTTTTCTTTTTTACATAGAGATTATAAATAAAGATAATCCCAGTGAAGACAAGAAATAAAATTATCATTGAATAGTAGTCCTTCATGCTGTCTCCTTTTTTATAATTTTTCCTCCTTATCAATTCTATTAAGTAAACTTTATCATAATTTTTTTCCCTGTCAACAAGTCATATTTTCCTACAAGAAAAAAAGACTGCTCACCTAAGCAAGCAGTCTTTAAAATTTAAATTTTATTTATTCTTATTTTCCGAAAAGTTCGTCAAAGTTTCCTAGGATTACATTTCCGATATCGTCTTGAGCATCAATTGTTGAACCACCAATGTGTGGAGTAACATAAAGTCTGTCAAGTTCGAATAGTTTGTTTTCTACTGGAACATCTTGAGTGTCAAGTCCGCCAGAGCCAAGTTCGTTAGAAAGTGTATCTAAGTTTGCTCCGCCTAGTTTGCCATTCTTGATGTAGTCGTATAGGTCTTCTTCGTTAACAATTCCACCACGTGCAGCGTTGATGATGCAAGCTCCGTCTTTCATTTTTTCGAATTCTTTTGCTGAGAAAAGATCCTTAGTGTCTGGAGTTAGTGGCATGTGAAGAGTGATAATGTCAGAGTTAGCTACGATTTCGTCGAAATCAACTAGTTTAACATAATCAACTTTAATGTCTTCTGGTTTTAGGAATGGGTCATAAGCAAGAACGTCCATGTGGAATACATTAGCGATTTCAGCAACTCTTCTTCCGATTGCACCAAAACCACAAATTCCTAGAGTCTTGTTTCTAAGTTCTCTACCAATCCATCTATATTTGTTCCAGATTCCACCTTTAACTTCGTTTTGAGCTTGTACAGAGTTTCTGTAAAGGTCTAACATTTTAGCAAAAACAAGTTCAGCAACTGCGTTTGCGTTTTGTCCTGGTGAGTTTTTAACTGGAATATTTTTTTCCTTTGCATATTCAAGGTCAATGTGGTTAGTTCCTGTTGAACCAACAAAAATTGCCTTTAAGTTTTTAGCAGCATCAAGAACTTCCTTGTTGATGAATGGATCAACTCTCATGAATAGGAAATCATAAGGTTCAATAATTTCTGCTAATTTTTCTGAAGTTGGAAGCATAACCTTATCAAGTTCAATACCTCTTTCTTCAAGTCCTTTGTCAATTACGTCTGACATGTAATCTACCATTAACGCTTTCATTTACATCCTCCTTAAAATTTTATGTACTTCGTTACATTTCTATTTTAGATGAAATCCTTATCTTTTTCAAGGTCATTTATAAGCTTAGACCAATTAACACTTTTCTTTAAAAAAGGCCTTGGAAAACTATTCTATATTTACTTTAAGTTAATGATTTATCCAAAGGCCTCAAATTTTTATTTAATTGTTTTTGCCCTTAAGTCATCTAAAACCTTCTTTGCTAGAACAAAGGTAACTATGGCAGTTATAATATCTGCTGTTGGCGGTGCGTACAAGAGTCCCTTTACTCCAAACAAGTTTGCGTAGAGATAAGCAAAGGGAACTAGGAGAAGGACTTGTCTTAAAAGAGAAATCAAAATCCCCCTCTTGGCAAGACCAATTGATGTCAAAAATCCCATGGTAACTGGTTGGACTCCATTTAAAAAAGTAAAGAAAAGCATGATCCTAAATAATTTTATGGCAAAATCAAAATACAATTCGCTTCCTCCACCGAAGAGCATAATTATTTGTCTTGGGAAGACTTGAAAGATTACAAAGGAAATTGTTGAAATTATTAGGGCATACTTAATTGCAAGTTTATAAACCTCAACTACCCTATCATATTTTTTTGCCCCATAATTAAAGGAAGAAATTGGTTGAAGTCCTTGGGACAGCCCAATGTTGACAGAGAAAAATATCATGTTTACCTTCATGACAATTCCCACTGCAGCAAGGGGTATGTTGGCTCCATATTCTGACAAGGATCCATAATATCTATAAAAATTATTCATTAGGATTTGAACAAATAGTATAGCTGCTTGGTTAAATCCACTCGCTGCTCCAAGTCTTGCAATATTAATTATCTTATCAAATTGTAATTCAAAATATTTTCCTTCTAAGTTAACAGACTTAAAATGTCTTGCAAAATAAAATATTATTAATAGAAAAGAAAAGAATTGTCCAAGAACTGTTGCGTAAGCAGCTCCTGCCATTCCCATTTCAAAGACAAATATAAAAATTGGGTCCAAAATTAAATTTATAAGGGCTCCAACTACCATGCAGTACATTGAAAACTTTGGTGACCCGTCAGCTCTTATTAAAGTCGAACCCACATTTACGAGAATTAAAAATATGAATCCATAGGAAGTTATAGAAACATATTCTATGGCATAGTCCATAATTTCCTTTGTTGCACCAAAGACCTTTAAAAAACTTCCCATAAATATGTGAGTTATTATTGTAAAGATAAGTGCTGCTATAGTGGCAAGACTTAGGGCATTTCTAATATAGTGTCTTGCAAGTTCTTCTTCTCCTCTTCCCAATGAAATATTAAAATTTGCAGCTCCACCTATTCCACACAAGAGGGCAAGAGCCGTACAAATTGTCACAAGGGGAAAGGCTACATTTGTAGCTGCATTGCCTAACATTCCCACAGAGTTCCCAATAAAAATTTGGTCCACAATGTTATAGAGAGAACTTATTATTAGGGCAAAAATACTTGGCAAGGCAAACTGTATAAGTAACTTTTTTATATCTTCTCTTCCTAAAATATTTTCTCCTTTCATCTATTACCTCCTAATTTTTATTTTTTTAATTTATAAACTAATTTAAAAAATAAAAAGACGCCAAAGCGTCCTAAGTTAAAAATTAAATATTAAAATACATCCTCAAAAGTCCAAGAATTAAAAGATGGACTGGATAAAACAAATAATTAAAAATTTTATTCTGTTTTCCCTTCTCACCATTATACATCACAGTTAATCCAAATCCAAGAATTGACCAAACCTCTTTTACTATTGTGAGGTAGGCACAAATTGCTCCAGCCACTGGTCTTTCATAAAAAATATAAAATACAAAGGCCGTCATAATTGCGTGGAAGTCGTAGTCACCTGACACAAAGGTAGAAACAAAAAACATAATTATAAGGAGTGGAATAGAAAATAAAATCCACAACCTTCCAATTTTTTCTTCGTATCTTTTTCTAAATTCATCGAGAATCCAAATAGTAATTAAGGATAAGGCAAGAGAAAAGAGTACATTATTCAATCTAAATTCTAATATAACCTTAGAAGAAAACATGTCATAGGGAATTTCTGAAATTATTGCAAAAAACAATAAGTTAAAGAGATATTTTTTCTTGTTGCCAGTCCTAAAAAATCCTTCCACTATAAAAAAAGAGAAAAGCGGAAAGGCAATACGTCCTATTACGTCAAAGATGAAACTTAATATTGATAAGTATCCTCCATCTAAGTTGGGCCAAATAAGGGCCTTATTTATGTGATCAATTAACATGGACCCAAAGGCGATGTACTTTAGCTGAGCTCCATTTAAAATTTGAAATTTCATTAATCTTTCATTAGTAAATCTTTTGTTCATTTTTCGTCCTTTTGTTGTCCAAATATTTTTTATCAAACTTTAAATTTATTTTTTCAAAGTACAATTATTTTACTATAAATACTAAGCATATAAAATATTTTTTTCTTCTAACCCCTTAATTTGTATTGTTAAGTCACTAAATTAAGATAAATTTCTTGCAAAAAATTATTTTCCTTAAACATATAATTTTAATCCACATTATAAAACCGTTTTCAATTTTTTTACTTTTTATAATTTATTCTTCAGGTATCCCTTGTTCAAGCTTATTAATAGATTGACAAATCTTTTTAAGTATTGTACTATTTAATCATCAGATAAACATTTTCATGATTAGTTTATTTGAATAAAGTCAAGGAGGTATTATATTATGACTAAGAAAAAATTGACGACGTTAATCATGCTAATTGCTGTGGTTACACTTACACTAACAGCATGTGGTGGTGGCGGAAACAATGCAAAGAAAGAAAATGCAAACGCTACTAAGACTGAAGAAACAGCTAAGACTGAAGAAGCTACTGGCGATATCACTGCTGAAGGCCTAATGGAAACTAAGGGTGGATTCATGTCAGTTGCAACTGGTGGTACTGGTGGTACATATTACCCACTAGGTGGAGCACTATCTAACATTCTTAACAATGCAGGAGTTAACTACACAGCAACTGCACAAGCTACTGGTGCTTCTAAGGAAAACGTTGAACTTGTAACTAGGGGAGACGCAGAAATTGCATTTATCCAAAACGACGTTGCTTACTATGCTGTAAATGGAACTGATATCTTCGAAGGAGAAAAGAAACCTAGTCTTAGAGGACTATGCTGTCTATATCCTGAAATCGTACAAATCGTTGCATCTGATGATTCTGGCATTAAAACTATAGACGATCTTAAGGGCAAGAGAGTAGCTGTTGGTGCTCCAGGTTCTGGTGTTGAAGTTAACGTAAAACAAATTCTTGATATTCACGGAATTACTTACGATGACTTAGGAAAAGTTGACTACCTATCCTTCGCAGAAGCTGCTGACCAAATTAAATCTGGTCAAATCGACGCTACATTCTTAACTGCAGCTATCCCATCTTCAGCTATAACTGAACTAGCAACTACACATGATGTTCACCTAGTTCCAATTGCAGAAGACAAGGCTGAAGCTCTTATTGCTAAGTATCCTTTCTATGTTAACCTACACATCACTCCATCTGAATACAAGGGACAAGATGAAGAAATTTCTGTAGTAGCAGTACAATCTATGCTAGCTGTTGACGAAAGAATGGCTGAAGAAGATGCTTACAATATCGTAAAATTATTATTTGAAAACCTTGATACTATGAAAGAATCTCACGCAAGAGGTGGAGACATCGCTCTTGATAAGGCTCTTGATGGTATGAGTATTGAACTTCACCCAGGTGCACAAAAATATTTTGATGAAGTTAAAAAATAATGAGTGGCAAGAATAAAGAGGGCATTGGAAAGACTTTGATCTTTCCAATACTCTTTATTATATTAGTTTTTTTTATTTTATCCTTTGTGAAAATTGATGCAATAATTATAAAATCATATTTTAATGGAGATGTATTAAAGATTTTTCACTTAAAGGATAAGGAGAGGTTCGGCATAGTCTACACTCATTCTGTTGAAAGGTCTGAGACTAGTGAGTGGTATGAAGTTCGAGATGGCAAGCTCATCTTAATGGAACAAAGATACCGCGACCAGGGCGCCGGTCTTCCTGTTAATTTAATTTACAAGTTTAAGTATGCTGAAGATGGAAGTTTTTGTTTATATGATATGAATGTTCCCTTTGAAACTGTTATTTATAGGACTGGGGCCGTCGTAGCCAATCATAAGCTTGTAATAAATGGAAAGACTACTCCCTTTTTGGATTTTTCTGAGCCAAGAGAGGCCCTAGAATTTTCTACCGAACACATTTCACTTTTGGATTACGCACTAAGGAGGTGCCAAATTGAGCGATAAAGATAAAAAATTAAATGAAAATTTAGAAAATAACACTACGGAACAAGAAGCCAGCGCCATTAAATCTGCTGAAGAGCTTGGTGCTATGGACGTAGATGAGTTAATGGAACAATACGACCTTGAAACTAGTAAGCTCCGTAAGCTAACTGGTAAGGTTGCCTTATTCATTACAATCGTTGCAATTTTAATGTCTGCCTTCCATCTATTTACAGCATGGCACGGCACATTACTAGCTATGAAGCAAAGATCACTTCACTTAATCTTTGCCTTTACACTTGGCTTTGCCCTTTATCCTGGATTTAAAAAATCATCTAAAGACAAAATAGATATTATGGATTGGGTATTAATGATTCTATCAATTGGTGTTTGGGGCTACATATTCTTTAACGTTGAAGCCATCGCCTTAAAGGGTGGTCAAATGTCCACTACTGATATGGTACTTGGTGTTCTTGCAGTTCTTCTTACTCTAGAAGTTACAAGAAGAGTTGTTGGTCCAGAGCTTCCAATAGTAACAATAGTGTTCCTACTATTTGCCTACTTTGGTAGACACTTGCCAGGTGTTTTTGCCCACAGAGGTTTTAACGTAACTAGAATTGTTTCTCACATGTACATGACTACTGAAGGTATTATGGGTACACCACTTGGAGTATCTTCTACATTCGTTTTTATGTTTATCTTGTTTGGATCCTTCCTAGACAAGACTGGTGTTGGTGAATTCTTTATAGACTTCGCTTACGCTCTTACTGGTTCTACAAGATCAGGTCCAGCCATGACATCAGTTTTATCATCAGGACTTATGGGTTCCATCTCAGGATCATCTGTAGCTAACACAGTTACTACTGGTGCTTTTACAATTCCTCTAATGAAATCTGTTGGATACAAACCTCACTACGCAGGTGCCGTTGAAGCTACTGCATCTACTGGTGGACAAATCATGCCTCCAGTAATGGGTGCTGCTGCCTTTATCATGGCTGACTTCACTGGATTCCCTTACATTTCAATTGTAAAGGCTGCTATTATCCCAGCAGTTCTCTATTATATAGCTGTTGGTACAATGGTTCACTTAGAAGCATGTAAACTTGGCCTTAAGGGAATGCCTAGAGAATCCCTTCCAAAGGTTTCAAATATTTTAAGAAAACAAGGTTACTTAACTCTACCTCTAATTGCCATCATCTTCATGTTGGTTAAACAATATCCACCAACAATGGCTGCCTTAACTGGTATAGTTATTGGTGTTGTAGTTGCTTTCGCAGCTTCACTTATTAAAAAAGACGATTCTTTTACTCCTAAGGACATACTTGGAGCAATGGAAGCAGGTGCTAAGGGTGCCGTTGGTGTAGCTTGTGCCTGTGCTTGTGCTGGTATGATCGTAGGTGTTGTTACACTTACAGGTTTCGGTCTTAAGATTGCAGAAGTTATTGTACTTATAGCTAAGGGTAAACTTATCCCAACTCTATTCTTAACAATGATTTCATCAATTATCCTTGGTATGGGACTTCCAACTACTGCTAAGTACATAGTACTTGCAACAATGGCTGTTCCAGCAATAACAAAACTTGGTGTAAACCTAATGTCAGCTCACTTATTTATCCTATACTTTGGTGTAGTTGCTGACGTTACTCCTCCAGTTGCCCTAGCAGCTTACGCAGGAGCAGGTATAGCAGGTGCCAACTCAATGAAGACTGGCTTCCAAGCCTTTAAACTTGCAATAGGTGCCTTTATCATACCTTACATCTTTGTTATTAACCCACACTTGATTATGGTTGATTCAGTAGCTGGAACTACAGTTAACTGGTTACCAATCACAGCAGCTGTCCCAACAATAATAACTGCTCTTATTGGTACAATCTGCTTGGCAGGTACAGTTGAATCCTACCTATTTGGAAATCTAAGAATTTGGCAAAGAGTAATCCTTCTTGGAGCTGCCTTTGCACTACTTGATCCAAAGCTTCTTACAGATGCCATTGGTCTTGGTGCCCTAGCAGTTATATTTGTCACTCAAAAACTTTTAAATAAGAACAATGATGGAGACAAGGATAAGGATGCTACTAATCCCGCTTAAAATTTTTCTTTAAATTAATAAATTAAGAAGAGGCTTTAAAGCTTCTTCTTTTTTTGTAATTTTTTCTACTTATCTTT
Organism: Peptoniphilus harei; assembly: GCF_900454685.1. GTDB lineage: Bacteria > Bacillota > Clostridia > Tissierellales > Peptoniphilaceae > Peptoniphilus_A > Peptoniphilus_A harei. The sequence continues at coordinate 223,983 of NZ_UATM01000032.1, forward strand.
TGTCTTTTATTTTGAATTTAAGCCTACGACATATTGGAATCATAAAACTTAATAGATCTTCTTCTACCAATACAAATTTATTTCTACATGTAAAATTTTAAGCATTTTTATCTTCTTATTATTTTACTTCTACACTTCCTTTTATATTAATTTTTATTAATTATTTTATCCCTCTCTTTTAACTACCTTTAACCTCCCTCTCTTTTCCAAATTATTTTCACATCTTCCTTCCCTGCAATATTTTAAAAGGACATCATAAAGTAATTAAAATAAAATAATTTTTTTCATAAAAATTTCTACAAAAAAATCGACAGGATGACCTGCCGACTTCAAAAAATATTTTCTTATTAAGTTCTTTCAAAATTCTTTGTAAAATTTAATTTTAAAATCAATTCTCTACTTATATTCTAAATTCTTTTCTAAATCTAATTTTTAAAAAATTTGATCTTACAACAAACAGATAAAATTATTAATTTAAAAAATCTACTACAAGATCCTAAAAATCCTTACTTCCTGTATTCTCCATGACCAAAAATTATATACTTATAACTCACAAGTTCGTCAAGACCAACTGGTCCTCTTGCGTGGAGTTTTTGTGTTGAAATCCCAAGTTCTGCTCCCTTGCCAAATTCTCCTCCATCAGTAAATCTTGTTGAGGCATTTACATAGACACAGGCTGAGTCAACTTCTTCTAAGAACTTCATGGCCCTTTCATAAGATTCTGTCAAAATAGATTCTGAATGGCCTGTTGAATATCTTGTGATGTGGTCAATAGCAACATCTACATCATCAACTGTCTTAACAGAAACTTCGTAATCCAAATATTCTCTGCCGTAGTCATCTTCTTCTGCCTTTACAGCATTTTTAATCTTAGGAAGAGCGGCTTCATCTGCATGAACCTTGATGTCATACTTTTCAACAACTTGGTTAAATAAATCAAAAAACTCATCTGGCAGATTTTTATTTAAGACAAGAGATTCCACTGCATTGCAAACTCCAATTCTTTGAGTCTTTGCATTTTCAATAATCTTGACAGCATTTTCAATATCGCACATATCGTCAACATAGATGTGGCAGTTGCCCACTCCTGTTTCAATCACAGGTACCTTGGCATTTTCAACTACTGAGTTAATAAGAGATGATGATCCTCTTGGAAGTAGGAGATCAACATAACCCTTTAGTTGCATCAATTCCTTTGAGGATTCTCTTGACGTGTCCTTTACAATTTGAACAAAGTTCTCATCGTAGCCAGCATTTTTTATCCCAAGTCTAATGGCATCAGCTATGGCTATGTTGGACTTGATGGACTCCTTGCCCCCACGAAGGATAATGGCACTTGAAGCCTTGAGAGAAAGAATAGCTGCATCAAGAGTTACATTTGGTCTTGATTCATAAATTATGGCAATAACTCCCATTGGGACAGTCTTCTTACCAATTAAAAGGCCTGCATAGTTTTCTTCCATTGATAGGACCTTGCCCACTGGGTCCTTAAAGTCAATAACTTCGTCAATGGACTTGGCCATGCCTTCGATTCTCTCATCAGTTAAAAGAAGTCTGTCGATTAGGCCTTCAGGCATCTTATTTTCTCTACCCTTCTTGATGTCTTCTTCGTTAGCCCTTAAAATATTTTCCTTTTCAGATAAAAGAGCCTTCTTGATTTCGAGAAGCATGGCATTTTTTTCCTTAGTTTTTAATTTTTTTAACTTGTAGGATGCTTCCTTTGCAATCTTTCCCAGTTCTTTAACACTTAAAATATGTTCCAATTTCTTCTCCTTTTATTATATCCCTAATGATCTTCATGTTTTCTCCAGATCCAATTACAACTTCTATGTCCTTTTCTATGGCAAGCTTGGCCGCCTTAATCTTGGTGTACATGCCACCTGTTCCAACATTAGAATTAGTTTCCTTGGCCATGCCTTCCACGTCTTTTATGTTTGCAACCTCATGGATAATTTTTGCTTCAGGATTTTTTCTCGGGTCGTCAGTATAAAGTCCCTCTATGTCTGTTAGCATAATAAGTAAGTCTGCATCAATCATCCTGGCAATAACTGCCGAGAGGGTGTCGTTGTCCCCGAACTTAATTTCATAAGTAGAAATTGTGTCGTTCTCATTTATTATTGGGATTACATTCATGCCCAAGAGTTTCTCAAAGGTATTCTCTGCATTGACCCTCATCTCCTCGTCAACTTCAATAGTCCTTGTGAGTAGGACTTGGGCAGAATTGTAGCCATAGGATACAAGAGACCTGTCGTAAATATTTGTCAAGGCAACTTGACCTACTGCTGCAGCAGCCTGCTTGTCAGAAGTTTCCTTTGGCCTTTCCACTAGATTTAATTTTGCACGCCCTGCTGCAATGGCACCTGAAGAAACAAGGACAACATCATAGCCTTGGTTCTTTAGGTTTGCAATTTCAAAGCAGAGCTCGTCGATTTTTTGTAAATTTATTTTTCCATTGTCGTGGGTTATGGATGAAGACCCAACCTTTATCACGACTTTCTTTATTTCTCTTGAAAATTTTCTCATTTCAACCACCTTATTTATAATATACTTGAAATTTACACATTAGTAAATATTTTTTCACATTTGTGGTCTCCTTATAATCTTAAATAAATAATCTTACTATATTAAATTTCCCATCAAGAACAATTGCCCTTATGCTATAATAATCTTGGAGTGTGATTATTTTGCCAAAAATTTTAAGAAAAGAAGAACTTGCGCCAAATATATTTTTATTTGACATATATGCGCCAAAGATTGCAGCATCTGCAAAACCAGGCCAATTTGTTATTTTAATTGCTGACAAGTATTCTGAGAGAATTCCCCTAACTATTTCTGATTACGACGTAGATAGAGGGTCTGTCCAAATAGTTGTCCAAGCTTCTGGTGAATCTACAAAGAAGATTGCAGCCTATGAAGAAGGAGAAAGCTTCAAAGACTTTGTTGGACCTCTTGGCCACGCATCAGATTTTTATGACATGGACCTAGAAGACCTAAAGGACAAGAGATACTTATTCGTAGCAGGTGGAGTTGGTACTGCACCAGTTTATCCTCAAGCCAAATTTTTTAAGGACAAGGGCCTTCACTGCGACATAATCATTGGAGCAAAGTCCAAAGAATTTGTAATCCTTGAAGATGAATTAAAATCCGTTTGCGACAACTTATACATAGCAACTGATGACGGATCCTATGGCTTCAAGGGTCTTGTTACTGACAAAATTGTGGACCTTGTGGAAAATGAAAAGAAACACTACGACCAAGTGGTTTCCATTGGGCCTATGATAATGATGAAGTTTGTCTGCTTAACTACTAAGAAGTACGACCTTCCAACAACAGTTTCCCTAAACCCAATTATGGTTGATGGAACTGGCATGTGTGGTGCTTGTCGTGTTTCCATTGATGGAAAAACTAAGTTTGCCTGCGTCGATGGCCCAGAATTTGACGGTCACCTAGTTGACTTCGATTCTGCCATGAAAAGACAAAGACAATACATTGACAACAAGAAGACTCAAACAATTGCTGACCACCACTGCACAATGGACCTTGCAGTATCTGACCACAAGGCCGAGACTTCTTTAAAGGACAATCAAGACTTTGAAATAAAGAAAGCTGAAGACAGGTTTAAAAAGGTTCCAATTGCTGAACAAGCACCTGATGAAAGAAACAAAAACTTCAAGGAAGTTTGCCTTGGCTACACTGCCGAAGAAGCAGCAACAGAAGCTTCCAGATGTCTAAACTGTAAGAAACCTGGCTGTGTTGAAGGCTGCCCAGTTTCCATTGACATACCTGGCTTTATAAAGGAAATTGCAAGTGGCAACTTTGAGCAAGCCTACAAGGTTCTTTCCCTTTACACCTCTCTTCCTGCAGTTTGCGGCAGGGTTTGTCCACAAGAATCTCAGTGTGAAGAAAGATGTGTCCTCTTAAATAGGGGCGACGCAGTTTCTATTGGTAAGCTTGAAAGATTTGCAGCTGACTATGCAAGACGTCACCAAATCCAAGAAAGTGCCGACATCAGAAAGATTGACAAGAAGGTTGCAATAGTTGGAGCAGGTCCAGCAGGCCTTACTTGTGCAGGTGAACTTGCGAAAATGGGCTACAACGTGACGGTTTTTGAAGCCCTCCAACAATCTGGTGGAGTTTTAATATACGGTATTCCAGAATTTAGGCTTCCAGACGAAGTTGTTGAATACGAAGTTGAAAACATCAAAAAGCTTGGAGTTAAGTTTGAAAACAACTTTGTAATAGGAAGGACTGAAACTATAGACGACCTCATCAAGGAAGGCTTCGAAGCAGTCTTTATTGGATCAGGTGCCGGCCTACCTAAGTTTATGAATATTCCTGGCGAAAACCTAAATGGTGTTTATTCAGCCAACGAATTCTTGACAAGAAATAACCTCATGAGGTCCTTTGACGAAGAGTACGACACTCCAGTTAACGTTGGAGAAAAAGTTGCAGTTATTGGCGGCGGCAATGTTGCCATGGATGCTGCAAGAGTTGCAAAGAGACTTGGGGCCGACGTTTCTATTGTCTACAGACGTACAGAAAAGGAATTACCTGCAAGGACTGAAGAAGTCCACCACGCCAAGGAAGAGGGCATTAAGTTTGAAATGCTAACTGCACCTGTTGAAATCCTTGGAGATGACGAGGGCTGGGTTAAGGGAATGAAGTGCGTGAGAAACGAACTTGGAGAACCAGATGCATCTGGCAGGAGAAGGCCAGTTGCCATTGAAGGAAGTGACTATGAAGAGAACTTCCAAACAGTTATCATGGCTCTAGGAACAAATCCAAACCCACTAATTTCTTCAACTACAAAAAATCTTGACATAGAAAATTGGGGCGGCATCATTGTAAATGAAGAGTCCCAAACATCTCGCCAAGAAATCTTTGCTGGTGGAGATGCAGTTACAGGTTCTGCAACAGTAATCCTCGCCATGGGTGCTGGTAAAAATGCCGCGAAGTCAATCGACGAATTTTTGAGAAATAAATAAACTTATAAAGATAAAAATTAAGGGAAGAGTCTTAACTCTTCCCTATTTTTGTGTATTCATTACTTAAGTTAAGATGTTTTGATAAGTTTTTTAAAACATAATTATATCTTTAAATCTTCTTATATAGTTTTGAAAAAATATTATAAAATGAAGATCTAAAAGATAGAGGGAGTTATTACTACAATTCTGGCTCTTGATAGGGATATAAGATGTAGTAATTATACAAGTGAATCGGTTTCTTATGGCAAAGGGCTTATAGTATTCTGAATTGGGTATCTATTATGGAATAGTATTAGGAGGTACAGATAAATGATTAACACAAATAATTTTCTAAATAACTAAGAGAGGAAAAGAAATCCTCTCACAAAAACATAGGAGGATTTATGATATATATACAAGACTTAATAAAAACTTTACCAGATAGAAAGCTATTTGAAATTGATAGTTTATCAATAAATAAAAATGAAAAGATAGCCTTAATAGGAGAAAATGGTAAGGGTAAAACTACTTTTTTAAGAATAATATTAGGCTTAGATAAAGACTATACTGGTCAAGTAAGAGTGGATAGAGAACTGGGTTATTTATTAAATTATGACAGTAAAGCCAAGTACTTTTCTGATGAAACCTACTCTAAATCACAGTTAAGGGCTAATGACAACTATAGTCCAGGCGAAGAGCAAAGATTAAAGCTAACAGACCTATTATCAGATAGTTTTAAATTTCTATTAATCGACGAGCCTACATCTCACTTAGACTTAAAGCAAAAGGAAGAACTCATAGGAAAGCTAAATTCAAGAAAAGTTGGATATCTTCTAATTTCGCATGATCGTGATTTCATAAATAAAACTTGTAAAAAGATTTTAGAATTAAAGAACGGAAGAATTGAAGAATATAATGGGGACTACAAATTCTATCTTGAAGAAAGAGAGAAAAGACTTAAGTTTAAAGAAAAAGAGTATTCAAATTTTATAAAAGAAAAAAGAAGACTTGAAAATTTAGCTAGCAATATAAAAGAACAATCATCAAAAGTAAGAACCACGCCTAAAAGGATGGGAAACTCAGAAGCAAGGCTCCATAAGATGGGCGGTCAAGAAAACAAGAAAAAACTAGATAAACAAGTAAAATCTGTAGAATCCAGAATAGATCAACTAGAAGTAAAAGAAAAACCTAAAGAAGAAACAGAAATACAACTATCCATTCCAGATAATAAACAACTCCACTCTAAAGTTTTGATAAGAGGAGAAAAGCTAAATAAAGAGTTTGGAAATAAGATTTTATTTGAAAAATCCAACTTTCAAATAAAAAATAATTCTAAAACAGCTCTTATAGGAGAAAATGGAAGTGGAAAAACCACCCTTGTAAATATGATTCTAAATCAAGAAAATGTATGGGTGCATCCAAATCTTAAAATAGGTTATTTTAGTCAAATGAGTGATATTTTAGAAGAAGATGCTGATATCCTAGCAAATGTATTAAATACATCTATATATGATGAAACAATGACAAGAATTGTTCTTGCGAGATTAGGATTTAAGACTAATGATGTCCACAAGATTGTAAGTATTTTAAGTGATGGAGAAAAAGCCAAGGTAAAGTTGGCTAAAATATTAACTTCTGATTTTAACTATCTTATTTTTGATGAACCGACAAACTTTTTAGATATAAGAGCAATAGAAAGTTTAGAAAATCTATTGAAATCTTATGATAGACCATTTATATTTGTAAGTCATGATGAGGAGTTTATAAATAACCTAGCAGATACACTTTTGATTATAGAAGATAAAAGAATCAAAAATTTTAAAGGTAGTTTATCACAATACAAAAATAAAAAAGAGAAAACAACGAGTAGCAAGGATAGAGATAGTTTATTACTTGATTTTAGAATATCTTCCATAAGTTCTAGACTAGCAATGGAGTTACCTAAAGAGGAAAGAAAAAAACTAGAAGAGGAGTATAATAAACTCATTGAAGAAAGAAAAAAATAAATTTTAGCATCTACGAGAGTAGGTGCTTTTTTATGACTTAATTTTAAAATGTAACATTAGAAAAATAAAATCTCTCTATGTTAAAACAATAATTTCCAAGTTCATAAATTTTTATAAAGTCATAAATTTTTGCCATCTTCTAATAAAGTCCTACTTCCTAAAAATACAGAGCCAAACTGCCTCCTCCTGCCAGGAAACCCTGTGGATCTCGTGGGGTCTTATTACTAGGCTGTCCCCTTCTCCTAAGTCAAGTCTCCTTCCATCTTCATATTCTATTTGGGCCTTCCCTTTTAACAAGAAGACTATTTCAAGTTCATCTTGGTCATAAAAGCCTGTGACTTGGTCTAGGGACATTGTCCTAATAACTTTTATCCCATCGTCTTCGTAAATTTTTTCTTCAATTTCATCTTCACTAGAAAATCTTATATTTTTAAAAATATTGTATAATTTATCCATAGGCTAATTATATCACGACTTTAATTCTCAATATATAAGAGCAATAAATTTGCTATAATTATAAAAAGAGGTGGAAAATGTTTAGAGAAATGAGAAGAATAAAGCAAGAGCTTCCCCTTGAAGAAGCTAAGAGCTTGCTTATGAAAAATAAGAGAGGCGTCCTATCTTTAAATGGCGAAGATGGATACCCCTATTCTATTCCCATAAATTTTTTATATGACAATGAAGAAAATAAAATTTATTTTCACGGAGCAAAAAGTGGCTACAAGCTTGACTGCATCAGGAAGAATAATAAGGCCTGCTTTGTTACTTATGGGGACCAAGAGCTTTCAGACAATGGCTGGTCCTACTATCTAAATAGCCTAGTGGCCTTTGGAGAAATTGAAATCATAGAGGACAGAGACTTAGCCGCCAAAAAACTAATTGAACTTGCATCGAGATATTATCCTTCAATGTCAGAAATAAATGGAGTTATGGAGAGAAGTTTTAAAAACGCCCTAGTCTATTCCTTTAACATCCAGCACATGACTTGCAAGAGAGTTCACGAAAAATAAAAAATCGCAAGTAAAAAACCAAGGTCTTAGTTTTACCTAAAACCTTGGTTTTATTTTTATATATTTAACTTGACTTCTTCTAATTTCTTTTCTCTTTGACTTTCCCTATAGTGGGCAAATATTGAACCAATTAGGTTTTGAACTACAGAGAAAATTGCTCCTGGTAGGGCTGCAAGTGGGTTCATTGCAAAGTTTGTGTTTGCAAGAACTACTGCAAGACCAGAGTTTTGTGTGCCAACTTCAATTGATAGGGCTGACTGCTTGTCGTAGTCAAGTCCCACTAATTTTCCAAGACCAAGTCCAAGACCAAGGCCCAAAATATTGTGGATAATAACTACTCCAAAGACTAAAAGTCCTGAAGTCATAATTTTTTCTGCGTTAAGTCCCACAATGGCCGCAATGATAAGGGCAATTGCTATAGAAGAAATAAGTGGGAAAATAAAATCCACCTTCTTAATTCTTTCCTTTAAAAGTGTATTGGCAATAATTCCCAGTACTACTGGAAGTACAATTACCTTAACAATAGACATAAACATGGCCATAAAGGAAACTTCAACCAAAGATCCTGCCATCATATAGACAAGAAGTGGAGTCAAGATTGGGGCAAGTAAAGTTGAGGCAACTGTAAGTAGCACAGAATAAGCCAAGTCTCCTTCAGCAATATGACTCAAAACATTAGATGCTGTACCACCAGGGCAAGTTCCAACAAGGATTACCCCAAGGCTTATGTCCTTTGGCAATTTAAAAATCACTGACAAGAAAAGTGCCAAGAGGGGCATAATTGTGTACTGGCAAAGGGCTCCCAAAAATATAAGTTTTGGTGCCTTTAACAGATTTTTAAAGTCCTTGACTTCTATGCTAGTTCCCATCCCAAACATGGCCGCTGCCAAGAAGAGGGATGTGTAATTTGTCATCCCTTTAAAGGCATCTGGGTACCTTAGGGCAGTTGCAGAAAGAAGTAGGATAATTAAGATCAGATATTTTTCTATATAGGTTGAAATTTTTCTAAACATTTCAAACCTCGAAGAAAAAGTTGTCTATAAGTCTAGTTGTGCCAAACCTAACAGCAAGGGCAACAAGGCAGTCTCTATCAATGACATCCATGTCCCTTATTTCTTCTGTGTCAACAACTTGAACATACTCAATATCAGCAAGGTCTTCTGTCTTTATTTCGTCTTCAATGATTTTAATCAAATCTTCTGCCTTCATTCCCTTTTTCATGGCAGCCTTACCCTTTTCTAGGGCCCTATTGAGAACTGGTGCGGCCTTTCTCTCTTCATCAGACAAGTAAACATTTCTTGATGAGATTGCAAGTCCGTCATCTTCCCTTTTAATTGGGCAAGGAACAATTTCGATCCCAAAATTTAAGTCCTTGACTGCCTTTTTAACAATTAAAAACTGTTGGGCATCCTTCCTGCCAAAGTAGGCTCTAGTAGGTCTAAAGATGTTAAATAACTTTGTTAAAACAGTTAAAACTCCCCTAAAGTGAATTGGGCGAGTCTTGCCACATAAGTTGTCCTTTAAATCTTCGATAGTTACGTAAGTTTTGTGGTTTTGATAAAACTCCTCTGGGTCTGGTGTGAACACTGCGTCAACTCCAGCCTCTTCACAGAGTTTAAAATCTCTCTCTTCGTCTCTTGGGTAAGATTCGTAGTCTTCGCCAGGTCCAAATTGTGTTGGATTTACAAAAATAGACACGATTACGACGTCGTTGTTCTTTCTCGCCTCATCCATAAGTGACTTGTGACCTGCGTGCAAAAATCCCATAGTAGGAACCAAACCCACAGACTTTTGGTAATTTCCTTTAGTAAATTCCAAAGCTTCTTGTACATTTCTTAGTACCTTCATCATTCTCTCCTTAAAAATTTATTTTGGAGAAATATTTAATTATAAATATTTAAGTACGGTTTATAAGAATAATACCGTCTCCGGCAAATATTATAACAAATTTAATAATTTTTTGCAGAAAAAAAGGCACAAATTTAGTGCCTTGTCTACAAATTTTAAATTATTTTCACTATCTCAAAGGAATTAATTTTTTTAATTTCAACCTTGCCATCTCTTATAAGGTCTTCTAAGATATTTTCATCTCCAAAGGCAATTTTAATTTCATCTTTTAAGACCAAATCATAGGACCTTATGTAGTCCAAGATTTTTTCTTCTTCGCTAAGACCTTCTTCCCTCTCTTCTAGGTCTAGGTTTTCTAAGAAAAATTCTTCAACCCTTGAGAAGTCCATGATGTTTTGTAGGACTCTGGAGTTTTTTGTAATTAAAAATCCTGGTAGCTTCTTTACCCTGTAGTCAAAGGCCTCCATCCTATCCTGTAGGAACAAGTCGTGAGAGTTTTCATAATTAAATAAAAATTCATCATAGTCCAGACCAAAGCCATCTAGGATTTCCTTTTGGACTTCTAATTTAAATATATTTTTCCCAAAAATTATGGCTTCTTCTAAGGACTTCCTCATGTAGTCCTTGGCTAGGTCCCTATCCAACTCTTTAACCGAGATGAAATACTTGTCTAGTGGATAAGAAGACTTGTAGTCTTCTGTGAATAGGTCTGGCGATGATGGAAAGCCTGGCATGTGAGTTATAGTTCCTGTGGCCCTGTACATATCAAAGAGAATTTTGTTGCCAAGATCTACTGAGTTTTTGTCCCTAAAGTTCTCTGGCAAAAATTCTTCGTAGTTGCCAATTAGTCCTCCCATGACAAATTCATAATCAAAATTTTTATATTTTCTTTCAAATTTTCTTATTATTGGAAAAAGTCCCCACAAAAAGGGATCTAATAGGTCTGTAAATATTTTTAACATGGTCCCTCCTAATCTAGGTCGATTATATCAAAGGATAAAAATTTTTTCAGCAAAATCTTCTTAAAAAGACTTGACTTTTTGAGTTTTAATAATTATTTACACAATATATGTTTTCCTCATGGCTTTCATACACTATATGTAGTATAATTATATCCGTAATAAAAAAGGAGCGTTCATATATTTATATAAAAGGAGAGATGGAAAAAATGTTACAAGTTATCAAGAGAAACGGAAAAAAAGTTGACTTTGACAAGGCTAAAATTGTAATTGCCATTGAAAAGGCAATGCACTCGAGTTCTGGTGTCTACATAGAGGGTCAAGCTCTTGAAATTGCAAATGAAATCGAAAAGTTGGCAGGAGAAAAAGACCTTCCTCTTTCTATTTATGATATAGAAGGAGAAGTTTATTACCGTTTGATTCAAAACGACAACCCAGCTACTGCTAGGGCCTACGAGTCTTACAAGTCTGTTCAACAATTTAAGCGTGAACAAAACACTACTGATGATGATATTCTTGGTCTCTTAAACGAAACAAACGAAGACCTAATGGACGAGAACTCCAACAAAAATGCTGTTATTGCCTCTACTCAAAGAGACTTAATAGCAGGAGAAGTTTCAAAGGATATTGCCAAGAGAAAGATGATTCCAGGAGATTTAGTAGAAGCACACGAATCTGGCGCAATCCACATCCACGACATGGACTACTTTATCCAACCAATTTTCAACTGCTGCCTAGTTAACATGAAGGACATGCTTGACAATGGAACTGTTGTTAATGGCAAGATGATTGAAACTCCAAAGTCCTTTCAAGTTGCCTGCAATGTTATGACACAAATCATTGCTCAAATTGCATCAAACCAATATGGTGGCCAAAGTATTAATATCTCTTGTCTTGGCAAGTACCTAAGAAGGTCTTACGAAAAGAACCTTTCCCTTGCCCTTGACACTCTTGGAGATATTGAACTTGCAGAGAAAATGGCAAATCAAATGACTAAGAAGGACCTTGAAAGTGGAATCCAAACAATCCAATATCAAATAAATACCTTGATGACTTCCAACGGTCAAGCACCTTTCGTTACCTTATTCATGTGGCTTGAAGATGACGACCAATATGTTGATGAAGTTGCAATGATAATCGAAGAAATCTTAAAGCAAAGAATCCAAGGGATAAAAAATGATGCAGGTGTTTATGTTACACCAGCCTTTCCTAAGCTAATTTACGTTCTTGATGAAAATAACATCAACAAGGACTCAAAATATTATTATTTAACATCTCTTGCGATTAGATGTACAGCTAAAAGGATGTACCCTGACTACATTTCTGCCAAGAAGATGCGTGCCAACTACGAAGGCAACGTATTTTCTCCAATGGGATGCAGGGCTTTCCTTCCACCTTACAAGGATGAAAAGGGCAACTACAAGTTCGAAGGTAGGTTTAACATGGGAGCTTGCTCCATCAACCTTCCACAAATAGGAATCCTTGCTGGAGGAAACGAAGAAAAATTCTTTGAAATCCTTGAAAAAAGACTAGACCTAGTTAAGAGGGTTGGCCTATTGCGTTACGAACACCTAAAGAAGGTCAACAGCGACTCATCACCAATCCACTGGCAACACGGTGCTATTGCAAGACTTGGCAAGCATGAGCCTATTGCTCCACTTCTAGAAAATGGCTACTCAACAGTTTCTCTTGGCTATATTGGAATCTATGAAGCCACAATGCTTATTAAAGGCGTGAGCCACACAGACAAGAAGGGCTATGACTTTGCCATGAGGATCATGGACGCCCTTAACGATGCTGTCAAGAAGTGGACTGAAGAATATGGAATTAAGTTTACCCTTTACGCAACACCAGCTGAGTCACTTACACAAAGATTTGCCAACATTGACAAGGAAAGATTTGGCATCATAGAAAATGTAACTGACAAGGGTTACTACATCAATTCCTTCCACGTTGACGTTCGTGAAGAAATATCTGCCTTTGAAAAATTTAACTTCGAAGCAAAATTCCAAGATAAGTCAACTGGCGGCTGCATATCCTATGTAGAAATTCCAAACATGGGCCACAATCTAGAAGCCCTAGAGACAATTGTTAGATATATTTACGACAACATCCAATACGCAGAGTTCAACACAAAGTCAGACTATTGTGCAGAATGTGGCTTTGACGGTGAAATCAAATTAAACGACCATGGCGACTGGGAATGTCCACAATGCCACAACACAGACAGGTCAAGCCTTACAGTGGTAAGACGTACTTGTGGTTACCTTGGTGAAAACTTCTGGAACGAAGGTCGTACTAAGGAAATCAACGCAAGGGTTCTTCACATCTAATGAACTTTGCACAAATAAGAAAGTATGATGTTGCCAATGGCCCTGGAATAAGGACCACAATCTTTGTGACAGGCTGCACCCACAAGTGCCACAATTGTTTTAATGAAGAATACCAAGACTTTGACTTTGGTGATCCTTGGACCCAAAAGGAAACAGACGAAGTTATAGAAGATTTAAAGCTAGATGAAGTTAAGGGCCTTACCATCCTAGGTGGTGAGCCCTTCCAAAATGAAGTGGACCTCTTAAAAGTTCTTCGTGACATAAAAAAAGAAGTCCAAAAGGACATTTGGATCTTCTCTGGCTATACTTATGAAGAAATTTTAAAAGATGAGCACAAAAAGAAACTCCTAGAAGAGTGCGACGTCCTAGTTGATGGAAGATTTGTCGAAGCTTTAAAAGACTTAAATCTTAGGTTTCGAGGATCTTCCAATCAAAGGATAATAGACGTACAAAAATCTTTAGAGTCCAATGAAGTAGTTTTGTTTGACTTGTAAATTTTGTCTTAGAATTTTATCTAATTAATTACTTTATAAGACTTAATAAACCCTTTTATATAAATTAAAAATTAAGATAAAAAAACCTCAGCTTAACTGCTGAGGAATTTTTTTGTCCTTTTTTATGCTTCTGGTGGGATTGGCTTTTCTAAATTTTCATTATCAAAAAAGTTAGTACCATCATCGGCATTACTTTGGAAGGTCCCAAAGGTGGAAACATAGTCCACCCCATCAAATGTGTAGTAAATTTCAATCCTTAAGTATTCCATAAAATATTTTTCAAACTGAGTATTATATCTTTTAGTCTCATAAAAATACCTGCCGTCGTCAAGCCTATCTAATTCGCCCTCTATTACTGTCTCCCTTGTTTTATCATTATAATAAGAGTCGGCAAAGATTTTTATCTTTGGTATTTCTGGCTCATAAACCTTTCCTCTATCTATGAACTCTACATAAAATTTATTATCTTCATTTAAGTGTATACAAGGGATGTCTCCTTCTATGGCTCCTGCAATTGTATCCCTTACCCTCATAACTTTTTGTTCAGGTAAACTTTCAAACTTTGCTCTCTCAAAGGTCCTAATAATTGGTGTCCTTTCATCATTAGACACCTTTATATTTACCTTAACCCCATGGACAGAATTATTTCTTTTTAGCTCTGGCTTTGGGTAATAATAAATGCGTAGACCTACAAATAAAGTCACAAGAAGAATTAAAATAATAGAAAAAATATTTATAAATTTTTTTACCATAATATCACCTAATTTATTATTACACCTTTAACAATTGATAATAAAAATTCACAATAAAATCTTCCCCGAAGGTACGATCTTTTTGTCTTATTCTTCTGGAGGGATTGGCTTTTCTAATTTTTCATTGTCAAAGAAGTTAGCCCCATCATCGGCGTTATCTTGGAAGGTCCCAAAGGTGGAAACATAGTCCACATGGCCAATAGTATAATAAATTTCAATCCTTAAGTATTCCATAAAATATTTTTCAAATTGAGTGCTATATCTCTTAGTCTCAAAATAATACCTGCCGTCGTCAAGCCTATCTAATTCGCCCTCTATGACTCTTTGCTTTTGCTTGTCATCATAATGAGAAGCAGAGGCAAATATTTTAATTTTTGGACTTTCTGGCTCATAAACTTTTCCCCTATTTATGAACTCTACATAAAATTTATTATCTTCATTTAAATGAATACAAGGAATGTCTCCTTCTATCCTACCATCAATTGTATATCTTAATTTCACTATTTCTTTTTCAGAAAGATTTTCAAATTTTTCTCTCTCAAAGGTCCTTACAATGGGTTTTCTCTCATCACTGGACACCTTTATATTTACTTTATCTCCATGTATAGCATTATTTCTCCTAAAATCTGGAGTTGGAGAAAAATAAATTTGAATAGCTGCAAATAAAATTATTGCAAGAATTATTACAATAGCAAAAACTTTTGCGACTTTACTTTTCATAATATCACCTACCTATAGTTTACCCTAAAAACAATTCAATATCATTAACTTTTAAAACAAGCAAAACATTTATAATTACTTCAAAGACTCCCATACTATATAAATTTCTCCAATAAAAAAATCTCCCAAGAGGTCTTGGAAGATCTTCTTATCTTTAATATGTAATGAGATTACTCATTGTGGAATAATTAAAGCAAAATATTTTACTAATTTTAAAAGGAGTATTTAAAATAAAAAGTCTATTGACAAAGGTAACCTTACATCAATAGACCTTTTAACTGGCGATAACTTACTCTCCCAGGTCGTTGCCAACCAAGTACCATCAGCGGACTAATGCTTAACTTCTGTGTTCGGTATGGGTACAGGTGTGTCCATTGTCCTATTCTCACCAGATTAACTTAAAAACTAATCTTACCTTAAATCTTTGGTCAAGTCTTCGACCTATTAGTACTCGCTAGCTGAATGTATTGCTACACTTACACCTTGAGCCTATCTACCTCATTTTCTTCAAGGGGTCTTATCTTTCGAGGGAAATCTCATCTCGAGGGGGGCTTCGGGCTTAGATGCCTTCAGCTCTTATCCCTTCCAAACTTAGCTTCCCAGCTATGCACTTGGCAGTACAACTGGTGCACCAGAGGTTTGTCCATCCCGGTCCTCTCGTACTAAGGACAGCTCCTCTCAAATTTCCTACGCCCACGACGGATAGGGACCGAACTGTCTCGCGACGTTCTGAACCCAGCTCGCGTGCCTCTTTAATGGGCGAACAGCCCAACCCTTGGGACCTACTTCAGCCCCAGGATGAGACGAGCCGACATCGAGGTGCCAAACCTCCCCGTCGATGTGGACTCTTGGGGGAGATAAGCCTGTTATCCCCGGGGTAGCTTTTATCCGTTGAGCGATGGCCCTTCCACTCGGTACCACCGGATCACTAAGTCCTGCTTTCGCATCTGCTCGACTTGTTGGTCTCGCAGTTAAGCTCCCTTCTGCCTTTATACTCTGCGCACGATTTCCATCCGTGCTGAGGGAACCTTTGAACGCCTCCGTTACTCTTTCGGAGGCGACCGCCCCAGTCAAACTGTCCAACTGAGAGTGTCCCTTCCCCAGATTCATGGGGTTAGGTTAGAATTCTAGCATTAAAAGAGTGGTATCCCAACGGTGACTCCCAAGATACTGGCGTACCTTGTTCTTAGTCTCCCACCTATTCTGTACATTTAATCCCAAAATTCAATCTCAGCCTACAGTAAAGCTCCACGGGGTCTTTCCGTCCTGTCGTGGGTAAGCGGCATCTTTACCGCTACTACAATTTCACCGGATCCTTTGTTGAGACAGTGCCCAAATCGTTACACCTTTCGTGCGGGTCGGAACTTACCCGACAAGGAATTTCGCTACCTTAGGACCGTTATAGTTACGGCCGCCGTTTACTGGGGCTTCAGTTCTAAGCTTCGCTTACGCTAACTTTTTCCCTTAACCTTCCAGCACCGGGCAGGTGTCAGCTCCTATACTTCGTCTTTCGACTTAGCAGAAACTTGTGTTTTTGGTAAACAGTCGCTTGGGCCTTTTCACTGCGGCCCCCTTTTACAGGGGCTCCCCTTCTCCCGAAGTTACGGGGTCATTTTGCCGAGTTCCTTAACAAAGGTTTTTCCGCTCGTCTTAGGATTCTCTCCTCACCTACCTGTGTCGGTTTACGGTACGGGCGATACTTCTCTAGTAGTGGCTTTTCTTGGCAGTGTGGAGTCATAAGCTTCTCTACTTGTTTTCGATCCGCATTACGCTTCAGACTTCTCGGAAAGCGGATTTGCCTACTTTCCATCCTTTGCGCTTGCACGCCTCACCAACTGGGCGCTCTTATTATCCTTCTGCGTCCCCACTTCCTTTAACGATTGTATCGGTACAGGAATTTCCACCTGTTGTCCATCGACTACGCTTTTCAGCCTCGCCTTAGGTCCCGACTTACCCTGAGTGGACGAGCCTTGCTCAGGAATCCTTGGGTTTTCGACGGGTGAGATTCTCACTCACCTCTCGCTACTCATGCCAGCATTCTCTCTTGTATGATGTCCACAGTGCCTTACGACTTCTGCTTCATCCTTCATACATTGCTCCTCTACCAACGTTATACGTTCCATAGCTTCGGTATATAGTTTAGCCCCGGTTATCTTCGGCGCAGAGTCACTTGACTAGTGAGCTATTACGCACTCTTTAAATGAGTGGCTGCTTCTAAGCCAACATCCTAGTTGTCTCAGTAACTCCACATCCTTTCCCACTTAACTATAATTTTGGGACCTTAGCTGATGGTCTGGGCTCTTTCCCTTTCGACTATGAAGCTCATCCCACATAGTCTGACTCCCTAGTGCATGATATGGTATTCGGAGTTTGATAGGTCTTGGTAACATATGCATGCCCCTTGACCAATCAGTGCTCTACCCCCTTTTCATGTCTTACTAGAGGCTAGCCCTAAAGCTATTTCGAGGAGAACCAGCTATCTCCGTGTTCGTTTGGCTTTTCACCCCTATCCACAAGTCATCCGATAACTTTTAAACGTTACCCGGTTCGAGCCTCCATTGAATTTTACTTCAACTTCACTCTGCTCATGGATAGATCACACGGTTTCGGGTCTACAACCACTAACTTCCGCCCTATTTAGACTCGCTTTCGCTTCGGCTCCGCATCTTTAATGCTTAACCTCGCTAGTAATCGTAACTCGCTGGCCCGTTCTACAAAAAGTACACGATCGTGGTGCAAAACCACTTTCGCTGCTTGTAAACACTAGGTTTCAGATTCTATTTCACTCCCCTCACGGGGTTCTTTTCACCTTTCCCTCACGGTACTTGTTCGCTATCGGTCACCAAGTAGTATTTAGCCTTAGGGGGTGGTCCCCCCATATTCCCACTGAATTTCTCGTGTTCCGTGGTACTCTTTTGTGTCGGATATCTTCGCTTTCGCCTACAGGACTCTTACCTTCTTTGGTTAATCTTCCCAGATTATTTGGCTGGCTATTGTCTCTTTATACACATCGGGCTCTTCCCCGTTCGCTCGCCGCTACTTAGGGAATCGAGTTTTCTTTCTTTTCCTCAGGTTACTTAGATGTTTCAGTTCACCTGGTTCGCTTCCTATAGTTATGGATTGGCTATAGGATACCTCTTATGAGGTGGGTTTCCCCATTCGGAGATCTACGGGTCATAAGATATTTGCTCCTTTCCGTAGCTTTTCGCAGCTTGTCGCGTCCTTCTTCGCCTCTTGGTGCCTAGGCATTCACCTAGTGCTCTTTTTAACTTGACCTTTGTTAATAAACATTTCTGTTTATTTCCAGTTTAATTGTTTGTTTAAGAAATTTTGATTAGTTTTTAAGTTGTTATGGTTCTCTTCTTTTTTTTAAGAAGGTTTCAGAGTAGCATTTATTGCTATTCTTGGTGGAGATAAGGAGATTCGAACTCCTGACCTCCTGCTTGCAAGGCAGGCGCTCTCCCAACTGAGCTATACCCCCATATATATAATTAAAATAGTGTGAAGATTTATTTTCCTTAGAAAGGAGGTGATCCAGCCGCACCTTCCGATACGGCTACCTTGTTACGACTTCACCCCAGTCACCTATCCTACCTTCGACTGCTGCTTCCCTAAGGTTCGCTCGCAGGCTTCGGGTATTACAAGCTTCCATGGTGTGACGGGCGGTGTGTACAAGACCCGGGAACGCATTCACCGCAGCATGCTGATCTGCGATTACTAGCAACTCCATCTTCATGTACTCGAGTTGCAGAGTACAATCCGAACTGAGAAAGACTTTTTGAGGTTGGCTTAATATCACTATCTCGCTTCCCTTTGTATCTTCCATTGTAGCACGTGTGTAGCCCAGGGCATATAGGGCATGATGATTTGACGTCATCCCCACCTTCCTCCGATTTATCATCGGCAGTCTCTTTAGAGTCCCCATCCGAAATGCTGGTAACTAAAGATAGGGGTTGCGCTCGTTGCCAGACTTAACTGAACATCTCACGACACGAGCTGACGACAACCATGCACCACCTGTATTGAGGCTTCCGAAGAAGAGGGTATATCTCTATACCGGTCCTCAGTATGTCAAGCCCTGGTAAGGTTCTTCGCGTTGCTTCGAATTAAACCACATGCTCCGCTGCTTGTGCGGGTCCCCGTCAATTCCTTTGAGTTTCATGCTTGCGCACGTACTCCCCAGGCGGAGTGCTTAATGTGTTAACTGCGGCACCGAATTATTCCGATACCTAGCACTCATCGTTTACAGCGTGGACTACCAGGGTATCTAATCCTGTTTGCTACCCACGCTTTCGTTCCTCAGCGTCAGAATGAGCCCAGTAAGTCGCCTTCGCCACCGGTATTCTTTTTAATATCTACGCATTTCACCGCTACACTAAAAATT
This sequence comes from Peptoniphilus harei, assembly GCF_900454685.1. Taxonomy (GTDB): domain Bacteria; phylum Bacillota; class Clostridia; order Tissierellales; family Peptoniphilaceae; genus Peptoniphilus_A; species Peptoniphilus_A harei. The sequence continues at coordinate 243,453 of NZ_UATM01000032.1, forward strand.
CCACTTACCTCTACTCTTCTCAAGATATGCAGTTTCAAATGCTTACAGTAGTTAAGCTACTGCCTTTTACATCTGACTTGCATTTCCGCCTGCGAACCCTTTACGCCCAGTGATTCCGGACAACGCTAGCCCCCTACGTATTACCGCGGCTGCTGGCACGTAGTTAGCCGGGGCTTTTTCTTATGGTACCGTCATTATCTTCCCATATAAAAGAACTTTACGACTCGAAAGCCTTCATCGTTCACGCGGCGTCGCTGCATCAGAGTTCCCTCCATTGTGCAATATTCCCCACTGCTGCCTCCCGTAGGAGTTTGGACCGTTTCTCAGTTCCAATGTGGCCGTTCACCCTCTCAGGCCGGCTACCCATCGTCGCCTTGGTGGGCCGTTACCTCACCAACTAGCTAATGGGACGCGAGTCCATCTTAGACCACCGGAGTTTTGATCATTAGTGCATGGGCACCTATGATTTCATTTGGTATTAATCCCGGTTTCCCGAGGCTATCCCAATGTCTAAGGCAGGTTACTCACGTGTTACTCACCCGTCCGCCGCTAATCCATCTTATCTTCACCCCGAAGGGATCTGTCAAGATTTCATCGCTCGACTTGCATGTGTTAAGCGCGCCGCCAGCGTTCGTCCTGAGCCAGGATCAAACTCTCAATTAAAAAATTTGTATGACTCATTAGTTTTCTCAAAACTAAACGAATATCTGGTTTGCTTGTGATTCTTTAAAAGAATCTGTGATTAAATCACGAATTGTTTATCTATCTTCACACTATTTAATTATCATGTTTCATCGCTACTTTTTGAAGTAGCTTGTTTATTATACTACCGTGTTTTTTCTTTGTCAAGTATTTTTTACAATTTATTTAAATTGTTTTTACTTGAAACTCGGTAATATTTTTTGCTATCTTAAGTGACAACTTCTATATATTAGCATCTAGAAAATCATCTGTCAACTGTTTTTTATATTTTTTTTAAATCTTTTTTGTTTTTAAAAAAATATAACAGCTGTCTTTTTCGACAACTGTTATATAGTACTCTTTTATTTTTATCTTGTCAAGAGCTTTTTTATATTTTTTTAATCTCTTGAGTATTGATCTTTTATCCTATCTCTTAACTCCTCTATGTCCCTTTGTCTTTCTTCTAATCTATTAGTTAGGTTGGGGAAGGATTTTAAAATTCTCTTCTCTTTTATTAGTTCTCTTCTTTCTCTTAACTCTTTAACCCTATTTTCTAATTCAATATACTCCCTCGTCTTCTTTAACTCTTCCTGTCTACTTTCTATTTGAACTGTCCTGTCGTAAACTCTCACTCCAATCCTATCTGATACTTTCTTAATGTCTTTGCTTATTCTATCTATTGCTCTGAATTCTTTATTTAATCCAATAAGTGTATTAATAGTAGCAATTAGGTCTATGGTCATAATTATCACTAGACCAATTCCCAAATATAGTGATACTCTTTCTGGTATTAGGCTTACCATTTTTCTAATCATTGGATGGACTGCTTCGTATAATAGGAAGCAAAACATGCCCCATATGACAGAAAACTCTAAGCAGACGTAACCTCCTATGTTAAGTCTTCTATCAGAGTAGTCCCACCATCTCTCGTGAAAAATTTTCTCAAGCAAGAAACCTGCAATGTACTCTATTATAGTTGCTATGAACATGGATCCCAGGAACAAGACCATCTTGTTCTTCTCTGCTATGTCTGTTAAAAAGTATATTACTGCTATGGCACCAAAACCATAGATGGGACAATAGGGTCCAGCTAAGAAGCCTCGGTTTATAAATCTTCCCTTAGTTACTGTGTGATAAGATACTTCTATTACCCAACCCACAAAGGCGTAGATAAAAAAATAAATTAAGTAGTCTCTCATGTCTTCCTCCTTCTAATTTTATTTAAAAAAAATATGTTAGTCTCACTAACATATTATAACCTATTAATATTTAATTTGGCTGTAATTTTTTATTATTTCTTTTCTTCCGCTTACTCCAAGTTTTTTATAGACAAGGGTTAAGTTATTTTTTATTGTCTTCTCACTAATGTAAATCTCCCTAGAGATTTCCTTATTAGTTTTACCAGAGATTATTTCTTCTAGGAGTTTCTTCTCTCTCCTATTTAGAGTCTTTAATTTTTCGAACTTATTATTTCTATCACTTCTTAATTTTTTTAAATTTTCTTCTATATATATGTGTCCCCTAAGTGTCTTATCTATTGCATCAATAACTTCTTCTTCTGAAGCTCCAAGACTTAAAAGAGAATACTCCACTACTAATGGCAAGTCCCTCTCGTCGATTAATCTAATCTTTTCTACTTCAAGTTCCTCTAGTTCCTTGTCCTGAAAGATTAGGATATCAAAGTCTTTTTCTTTGTCTTTATAAAAATCAAGGACTTCATATCCTTCTAGGATGTCTTGAAGTCCTCTCTTTATAATTTCACTTTTTGTCTCTATAGAAACTCTTATCATTTTATTTCCTTTACACTTTCTCTCTCAAGAATTTGTGATGGAAGCACAAGATTTTCTGATAAGTCGCTTTCTTTCTTGTCAATTTTCTTTAGGATTTTCCTAATTGAAACTGCTCCAATGTCATAGTAAGGAACCTTTACTGTTGTAAGTTTTGGTCTGTAGATGTCTGATATATAAGATCCACCAAAACCTGTAACTGATATATCATCTGGTGTCTTGTAGCCATTATCTAAAAGCATATTCATTAGGTGGATTGCAATTGTGTCATAGGATGTAAAGAAGGCTGTAATATTTTCTTTCTTTACAGTGTCAAGAATCTTTTCTTTCTCATCTTCTATGTCACTTGCTTCTAATCCTTCAACAAGTAGGTTCACCTTCTTTAGGCCAGCCTCTTCCATGGCCCTGTTGTAACCTTCAATTTTTTTCTTTTCAAAAGTCCTGTCATAGTCTCTTCTAATAGCAAGAGATGCAATATTCTTGTGGCCCTTTTCTATTAAAAGTTTTACCATTTCATAAGATGCCTTTTCATAGTCTATTTCTGTAGAGAATCTTTCGATTTCATAGAAGTTTGAGATTATTACATAGGGAATCTTGCTCTCTTCAAGCTTATACTCTAGCTTAGGGTTGTGTAAGTTTGATATTACAATAATACCTTCAACTTGTTTTTGAGCTAGAAGGTTGGCAAACTTCATTTCTGATTCAACGTCACCATAAGAGCTTGATAGGAGTATGTCGTATTTATACATTCTTCCAATTTCTTCAACTCCTCTTAGGATTTGTGAAATAAAATTGGATCCAATGTCTTCTACAATTACACCAATTAAATTAGATTTTTTTGTAACTAAACTTCTCGCAACTTCGTTTGGTTTGTAATCCAATACGTCAATAGCGTGTAGGACTCTTCTTCGTGCCTCAGGGCTAACAGGTTTCGAGTCATTTATTACCCTTGATACTGTAGAAATGGACACATCTGCCATTTTTGCTACGTCTTTAATTGTAGATGCCATAGCTTCCTCCTTATGGTACTATTATTTTTAATTTATTTTCCAAAACCTTGAAAGTCATAGGAAGTGTTGATGCTTTCTCTCCATCAACATCAATTGTGAGCTTCTCATCACTTTCTATTTTTATATTTTTCGTCTTTAAGTACATTACCTTGTTATGATCAACATGTCGGCCACCCATTAGAGAAGTAAATAGTTCTGGCACATCAGAAATCCTAATTCCCTTAAAAATCAAAACGTCTAGATAGCCATCTGAAATATCAGCCAGAGGGGCCATTTTTTTAAAACCTCCAACTGAAGTGGAGTTAGTTATTAAGAATAAAAGTCCTTCTACCCTTCCAGTGAACTCTTCACTTTCTACATAAAAATTTAGACTCTTTTGATTTCTTAAAATCCTTTCTTCTAAAAGGACCCTTGCACCTTCAAGATAATAAGCCATATCTCCTAGGGTAGCCTTTTTCTCAGCTGGAACAGTATAGGCAATTTCTGTGAGCATTCCTCCTGCAGCAACATTTATAAAGGCTCTTTCGCCAGCAAGTCCAAGATCAATTGTCCTAGTCTTGAAATTTTTTATCATCTTGTAGAAGGCGTTGGGAGAAGTAGGAAGCCTTTGGGCATTGGCAAAGTCATTTACCGTACCACTTTGTAGAATTCCAAGAGGTGTATCCCTTCCTGATAGGTAAATCCCATTTACAACTTCATTTACTGTCCCGTCTCCACCACTACAAATTATGAAATCTTCACCAGAATAGTCATAAGCAAACCTAGTTCCATCCCCTTCTTGGTGGGTAAATAGGAGTTCAATCTCATAATTATCCTTGCTCATTAATTTTATAAGTTCTAGAATTTTGTTTAGTGCTGTTCCCCTACCTGAATTGGGATTGGCAATGATCTTTACTCTTTTCATCTTTTCCTCTCGTCTTACTTATAAAAATAAAAGGAGACGAAGAATAACTCCGTCCCTAGCTTATCTTAGAAAGACTTCTTTAACAGTCTTTGCAACTTCTCTTAAAATATAAAAATAGTCGATGGCGTTATTTGAACTAAGTGAAATAGTTTTTGCTGTATCAGAAATAACATCTGATATATTCATAACTGTATTTGACACTCTAAAAGAAGTATCATCGACTTGTCTTGTAATACCATTAACTGTGTCTGAAACAGAACCTACAGTTGATACAAGTCTTGCGACTTCTGGTTTTACATCATTTACAAGTTGTGTAGCGTCAGTTGAAATTGCGTTCACATTGTCAGAAATGTCCTTGGCATTATCCATAATGGAAGGAACAGTCTTTATAGTGTGATCAATTTCACCTTGGTTTCTCTCAACAATTTCATTAACATTTTTTAAAATTTTAAATACATTAATTAGAACTAGAAATAGTGCAACAAGTGCAGCTATACCAGCTACATAAAGTAGGAAACTAAGTAGGCCACCTATAGTAAATGCTTGATCTAACATCTTCTATACCTCCTATCTTATTTTCTTTTTTCTTTTTCTACCTTATCTTTTGTTTCTTCAACAGATTCTTTTACATTTTCAGCAGATTTTTTTGCTTCTCTTTTAACGTCTTTTGCGCCTTCTTTTACTTCGTCTTTAACGTCTTCTGCAGTATCTTTAACTTCTTCTGTTGTGTTTTTTACATCGTATTTGATGTCTTCAGCACCAGCTCTAACAACTTCTCCAATTGCTTTAGCTTTTGCCTTAGCCACTTCTACATCTTCGTCAAATTCATATTTTTTAAGTGTAGCCTTGTCTCTTAAGTCAGCATAAGTCTTTTTAGCTTGTTCGCCAGCTTGATAAGCCTTGAATTCAATAGTATCCTTAGCATCGTTTGCTGCGTTTAAAGCTTGGTTAGCTGCTTCTTTAGATTTGTTAGCAATATCTTCACGAGTTTTTCTACCTTCTTGAGGTGCAAAAAGAATTCCACCAATAGCTCCTAGTGCAAGACCAGTACCAACCTTAGAAATTTCTTTAAGTCTTCTTCTTCTAACTGCTTGGTTTCTCTTTTCTTCTAAATAATCAAATAATCCCATAATAATTCTCCTTATAATATAATTTATTTATTAATATTTTACCCTTTAAAGCTTAATTCAATCACATTAAACCATAAATATTAGAAAAAAATAATAAAATCAAAATAAAAATAATAGTAAAAACCGCAATGCCGACACCTAGTTAATTCACACCCGCCAATTATCATGGTGGGTCAAAAACTTGATAGCGCATTCTGACTTCCGCTCAAAGACGGCTTGTCATAGGACGCTGATACACAGTTTCCCGTGTTAAATTTGTCGGTTGAATTAAGTAGGCATTCTTCGAACATCGCAGAATTTACTTAAGTAAATTATAACTCAATGAAAATGTTTTTTCAATAAACTTCGGGAAAAAAGGAAAAATCCTCTGGCAGTTTAGCAAAGACTTCCAGGTCCTTATTAGTCCTTGGGAGCTTAAACTTTAGAGAATATGAATGAAGAGCCTGCCTATTAATAAGGTCTGACTTAGATCCATAAAGTCCATCGCCAAGAACTGGATGGCCAAGGTGGGCCATGTGAACCCTAATCTGATGAGTCCTTCCTGTATGAAGGGTCAATAGGACTAGACTCATGTCCCTGTACTCACCAAGGACCTTATAAGAAGTTAAAGATTTTTTGCCAATGACATAATTGACTTCACGCCTTATTCCATCTTCACTTGTGGCAATGGGCCCGTCAATTATTCCTTCTTTTTCATCTAGAATTCCTTCTACAATAGCAATATATTTTTTCTCAACCCCATCTTTGAAGTCGCTGGAAATTTTATCTTGAGCAAAAGAATTTTTAGCAGCAACAACAAGGCCTGAAGTGTCCCTGTCAAGTCTATTTACAAACCTAATCTTTCTCTTTAATCCCTGGTCTTCAAAATATCCCAAGAGATAGTTTAAGAGAGTCCCATCTGCATCGTCCTTTGCTGTGTGAGTCACCATAAAAGGCTCTTTATTTACAATTACAAGGTCCTCGTCCTCGTAAACTATATCAAGGTCCTTGTGTTCTACAGCCCCATTGGGACCTTCATCTTCAAACCTAAGGGAAATAATATCTCCCTTCTTTAAAAATTTATTTTTCTTATTTAATCTTGAGTTTAAGTAAATATTTCCACTCTTAACAGACCTTCTTATAAGTCGGGAAGAAAGACCTCTCTCCTTAAGAAAATCATTTACCTTAATTTTATCTTTTGAACTTCCATTGAATTTGAAATTTAAAAAATCTTTGGAATTTAATCTATACATTTTACACCTCTAGTCAAGGGAACTTTATTCGTTTATAATATAAATAATGATACAAAAAATCAAGGGGGTTTAGTCTTGTCAAAAATTATAAATATACTGACTAATGCAAATTATGAATCTAAAAAAACAGCAAATAATTTGCACAAGCTTTTAACAAAATATGGATATGAACCCTTTAATGGTTTCAAAAAAAATGCTGAGCTTTCTATTTGTATTGGAGGCGACGGTTCCTTTATAAAGGCCATACACAAGAACGACTTCCCAGATATGCCCTTCGTGGGAATAAACACTGGCCACCTGGGTTTTTATCAAGAGATAAAACCTGAGGAAGTGGAAGAATTTGTCAAAGATTATAAAAATGGCAACTACCAAGTTGACGACATCAAACTAATAAGATCTGACATCTACACAAAGAACAAGGTCTACAAGTTTTATTCAGTGAACGAAGTTGTCTTAAAGGCTGCACACTCAAAGACAATCCACATGAATGTCTTCATAGATAGAAATCATGTAGAAAAATTTTCTGGTGACGGAATCTTGGTTTCCACTCCAACAGGGTCCACTGCCTACAACTTTTCTTCTGGCGGGGCCATAGTCTACCCAAGCCTTCACGTCTTGCAAATGACTCCCATCTCTCCAGTGAACTCAGCTGCTTACAGGTCTCTTGGCTCATCTGTCATAGTTCCAGGAGCCCACACAATTTCACTTGTTGTTGAGAAGAGATACAAGGATTCCAACTTACTCTTAGTTGACGGGTCAGAATATTTCTTCAACAACTTGCACAGGGTCAACATCAGGCTCTCAAACAAAACAATAAAAAAACTCGTCTTCTCAAATAATTCCTACTGGGATAATTTAAAAGACAAGTTCCTATAAGATTAGTCCTAGGTCAAAGCCCAGGACTTTTTTATTTTTTTAATTTGTCAAAATCTTTTGCTTCTGACTAATAAATTTTTTTAAAAAAGTTCATGCAAGGAAACTTTTGAAATCAAACATCCTCGCAAGAGCTTTATCTATTTACAAAGTCATAAAAAAATCTCACCCAAGCTTACAAACTTAATGGATGAGATTTTATTTTTATTTATTTTTATTTATTTTTCTTTTCAATTGCTGCTCTCACAAAGCCATTAAATAATGGGTGAATTTTTGTTGGCCTTGACTTGAATTCTGGGTGGAATTGGCAAGCTACGAAGAAGCCTTCGTCCTTTAGTTCAATAATTTCAACTAGGTCCTTGTCTTCATTGATGCCAGAGAAGGCCACACCAGCCGATCTTATTTGTCCCCTGAATTGGTTGTTGAACTCGTATCTATGTCTGTGTCTTTCCTTAATTTTTTCTTCTCCATAAAGAGAATAAACTAAAGAATCTTTTTCAAGAGTGCAGTCATAGTTACCAAGTCTTAAAGTTCCACCAACATTTTTTATGTCCTTTTGATTTTCTAAAAGGTCAATAATTGGATAATTTGTGTCTGGATTTATTTCCGTAGAGTTAGCGTCCTTTAGGCCAAGTTTATTTCTTGCAATGTCAATTAGGGCAACTTGCATTCCGTAACAAATTCCAAAGTAAGGGATGTGGTTGTCACGAGCGTACTTTGATGCCATAATCATACCTTCTGTTCCACGTGAACCAAAGCCACCTGGGACAATTATTCCATCAAGTCCATCAAGTACACTTACATCTTTTTCTATATCTTCTGAATTTATCCACTCAATATTTACCTTGTAACCATTTTCGCAACCTGCATCAGTTAAGGCTTGAGTTACAGAAAGATAAGCATCGTGAAGGCTTACATATTTTCCTACAAGACCAATAGTCACTTCGCCCTTTACGTCCTTAAATCTCTCTACCATTTCCTTCCACTTGCCCTTGGAAGCTGGTCTGTCTTCTAGGTCAAGTTCCTTAAGGATGTAGTCATCAAGATGTTGGTCGTGGAATACTAGGGGAACTTCATATATAAGGTCAACATTTGTAGATTGGATAACTGCCTCCACTGGAACGTCACAGAATAGAGAAATTTTTTCTCTCAAGTCATCTGTAACCACTCCATTGGACCTTACAATTATTACGTCAGTCTTGATTCCGTTGGACATAAGCTCCTTAAACGAGTGTTGAGTTGGCTTTGTTTTTAATTCATCTGATCCAGGAATATTTGGAACAAGAACTGTGTGGACAAAAAGGACGTCAGACTTTTTATTTTCTGAGTGAATTTGTCTAATGGCTTCTAAGAATGGAAGGGACTCAATGTCACCTACTGTACCGCCAATTTCTGTTATTACAACATCAGCCTTAGATTCCTTTGCAGCCTTATAAACTGCATTTTTGATTTCATTTGTAATGTGTGGGATAACTTGGACAGTTGCACCGTCATAGTCTCCCCTTCTTTCTTTTGCAATAACTCTTGAGTAGACCTTACCAGTTGTAATTGATGCACCCTTAGTTAATTCTTCATCAATAAATCTTTCATAGTGGCCAAGGTCTAGGTCAGTTTCTGCTCCGTCCTTAGTTACAAAAACTTCTCCATGTTGGTAGGGACTCATAGTTCCTGGGTCAACATTTAGGTAGGGGTCGAACTTTTGCATAAATACAGAAAGTCCCCTGTCCTTTAAAAGTCTACCAATACTTGCTGCAGAAATTCCCTTTCCAATTCCTGAAACAACTCCACCTGTAACAAATATAAATTTAGTCATACTTCCTCCTAGCTTAGTGAATTAAAAATATCTTCGTAAGATGGCAAAGTCATATTTTTTCTTGAGATTAATTTTTCCATTTGGTCTGCAATTTTTCGCGTTGCAAGTAATTTTGTGGCAATATTTCTCTCAACATACTCTGCTTTTTTATAAATTTCATCTATTTTATTTGAATGATCAAGGAGAAGTTCAATCTCATCTCCACATTCAAGTAAGTCTGTAATCATCTTGTCTATTTTATCATACTTAGTCCTTAGTTTTTCATTGTTTTTAAATTTTAAAATTTGAGATAGGTCTTTTAATTCAGCCATTCCCATAGGGATTAGGTCCTTATGGATCATTGAGACCATGGCCTTGGCCTCAAGACTGTGATAAATTACCACTTCTTCGAGGTTTACTTCATAAGAAGCCTTGATTTCCTTTTCAGTATAAATTCCCCTCTTGATAAAAATATCATTGAAATCAAAGTCTCTCAAAGAAACTAGGGCATCAAAATAAGTCTTGTGATTGGCAAGTCCCCTTCTCTTGGCTTCTTCCTTCCAATCATCAGAATAATTGTCCCCGTCACAAATTACCCTGTCGTGTTTTTTCATAACACCTCTTACAAGTTCAAGAGTTTTTTCTCTCAGATTAATAGGGTCATCTTGGAAGTCCTTTAACTTTTCATAAAATTTTTCAAGACAGTCTGCCATGGCACAGTTTAGGGCAATGTTTAAGTCAGATCCAGTCTTGGAAGACCCCAACATCCTAAACTCAAACTTGTTGCCAGTAAAGGCGACGGCTGCAGTCCTGTTCCTGTCGCTGGAATCCATTGGGACACTTAAGAGGTTGTAACCTCTAAAGGCCTTGTCAGAATTATTTTTATATTCAATATCTTCCTTTATATCCCTAAATAATTCTTCAAGGTCTGATCCAAGGAAGAGGGAGATAATTGCTGGCGGAGCCTCATCTGCCCCCAACCTAAAGTCATTGGAAGTTGATGATGCACTTACCCTCAAAAGACTTTGGTACTTGTCTGTGGCCTCAATTATTGCAGCGACAAACAATAAAAAGACATTGTTATTGTAGGGATCGTCGCCTGGGTCAAAAACATTTAGACCGTAGTTTGTAACAATGGAATAATTATTGTGCTTGCCAGAACCATTTACGCCATCAAAGGGTTTTTCATGGAAGAGGCAGACCAAATTATTTTCTAGGGCAGTTTCTTTTAAGATGTTCATCAAAAGTTGATTGTCATCTATAGCCACATTTACATTTTCAAATAAAATTGCCATTTCAAATTGATTTGGGGCAACTTCATTGTGCTCAGCCTCAGAATAAATTCCAAGTTCATAAAGCTTTTGGTCCACTTCCTTGTAAAATTTTTCTACTCTTGCGGGGATTTGTCCAAAGTAGTGGTCTGATAACTCTTGTCCCTTGGGAGAAGGTGCTCCAACAATGGTTCTTCCAGTACTCTTTAGGTCGCTTCTCTTCTTGTAGATTTCCTTATCAAGTAGGAAAAATTCTTGTTCAAGTCCAACCTTGACCCTCATCCTGTAGGCATACTCGTCCTTTTCAAATAAGTTGACGATCTTTGTTCCCTCATCACTTAGGATCTTTGTGGAGTCAATAAGGGGTCCCCTCTTATCAAGTTTTTCTCCCTTATAGGACATAAAAATAGTTGGGATGTATAAGACACTTCCTATTACAAAGGAGTTTGCCGTAAGATCCCAATAAGTATAACCCCTTGCTTCAAAGGTAGACCTCATGCCTCCAGATGGGAAGGATGAAGCGTCAGGTTCACCCTTTACAAGTTCCTTTCCAGAGAACCTATTAATTGGTTCGTTATCAGAAGTCCTGGATATAAAGGCCTCGTGCTTCTTGGCAGTGTGACCTGATAGGGGCAAGAACCAGTGGGCAAAGTGCGTTGCCCCATTCTTTAGGGCCCAGTCCTTCATGGCATGGGCAATGGCATCGGCAGTTTCTCTGTCTAAGTCCTTTTCGTTTCTAAGTGCGTCCTTCCACTTTAAGTAAATTGGATAGGGTAGTGATTCCTTCATCTTCTTCTTGTTAAAGCTTTTTATTCCAAATTCTTCTATCATGCTTCCCCCTATTAAAAATAAAAACAAAAAAATGGCAATTAATTAAAATTGCCATTATGAAAAACCTGTGGTTTCTTTTTATTTTATTTCAATTTAAAAACTTTGTCAATAAAATATAGTCATTCAGAATCCCTTAAAAGGAGGACATGAACGTCAAACCACTGCCCATGAATAGACACATTAACCTCTCCACCGAGAAGCTCTGCTAGGTTCTTAACTATATTAAGACCAAGTCCCGACCCTTCAGAGTGGCGTGACCTGTCAGCCTTTAAAAGTTCTTCAAAAAGTTCATCAGAGTTCATATTTACTTTTTCGTCTACAATGTTCTTGACATAAAATTCTATTGTAGACTTTCTTTCAATCACACCAGCAAGGACACTTGTCCCTGGCCTTGCGTGTTTGGCTGCATTGGAAAATAAGTTTTCCACAATTCTCACAAAGAGGTTGACGTCAGTGTAGATTAAAATCTCATCACTTTGAGACTTATAAGAAAAATCTAGGTCCTTCTTCTCAAAGAGGGAATCGTAATCGGCATAAATTTGCAAAATCATCTCGTTTAATTCCACTAAGGACTTCTCAATAGATAGGTTGCCTGTACTTGTCTTTGAGGCAAAGACCAAGTCGACAATTAAGTCCTTTAGCCTAGTGGAATTTCTCTTTAAGATGCTAATAAAATCCTTGGCCTCGTCATCAAGGGAATCCTTCTTGGACAAGAGGTCTGCATAATTAATTATTGAGGTAAGGGGAGTCTTTAAGTCGTGGGAAATATTTGTAATTAGATCAACCTTAAACCTCTCAGACCTAAAGTTTTCTTCTAGCCTAATCCTGTCTCGCTTCTTAAAGTCTTCCATTAAGACAGTAATCCTGTCCAAGTACTCATTCTCAAAGGGCCCTGGGATTTCAAATTCATAGCCATAGAGGATGGACTCAATTAGTTCAATGGAAAGTGTGTTTTGGGCAAACTGAACTTCAACAATAATGACTGCCCTTAAAATCATAAAGAGAAGGACATTTAAGAGAACTATGCCACCACTTATTAAGCTATAAAAAAGTATGTACATTATTATTAGGGTCACATTCAAGGTACCAAAGAGCCTAAAATTTTTAAACCTCCTGTACTTGTAGAGGTTATAAGTAAAAATTGTGTCAAAAAGTTTTTTTCTCCTTATCTTTAAGAGGACAAAGAGAAGAGTCACAAGCCAGGAAAGTATAAAGTGCTTGTTAATATTAAAGAGTTCAAAAATAATTACTGAAGACACAAAAATATTTTCAATAAAAACCCTGTCTCTTAAATCGATAAAGACATTTTTCAAAAAATCTTTAAAATCAGCTAGCATCACTTGCCCTCAATCTTGTAGCCCATACCGTAGACAGACTTGATTAAATCAGGCTTTCTTGGATTGATTTCAATCTTGTCGCGAAGGTGGGAAATGTGAACAGAAATGATCTTTCTCACATCAACAGCCTCTTCCTCCCAGACTCTCTCATAGATTTCATTTGAAGAAAAAACTTTTCCAGGATTTTCTGCCAATAAATATAAAATCTTATATTCATAGGGTGTTAGGTTCACAAGATCATCTTCAACACGCACTTCCTTAGAGTCATCAAAAATGGAAACTCTGCCAATTTTTAAGTCCCCAGTCTTTATATCAGATGCCCCAAGGGAAAAATATCTTCTTATAAGAGAATTGACCCTTGCTGTAAGTTCCACTGCATTAAAGGGTTTAGTTATATAATCATCGGCTCCAACATTTAATCCCACAATCTTATCTGTGACTTCGCTCTTGGCCGATAATACAATAATAGGAATATTTGTCTCTTCTCTCATCTTCATAATAAGTGTAATCCCATCCATGACAGGCATCATTATGTCAATTATGGCAAGGTGAATTTCATTCTCCTTCATAATTTCAAGAGCGGCGGCCCCATCTTCTGCAGTGAAGACCTTGTAGCCCTCGGCCTTTAAATAAATTTCTATTGCGTCTAAGATATCTCTCTCATCGTCGCAAACTAGTATATTGTAGTTCATAGTATCACCTATTCCTATTTTATCATTTAACGAATTGTTATCATACGACTTTTACTATATAATACTCAAGAGGTGTTTGAAAAATATGAATAATTTTATAGATAAGATCAAAGACAATAAGGTCTTTACTTTTTTTGACAAGCTAATTTACAGGATCCTGGACCACGACACCCTCTCTTATGGAGGAAGTCTTACCTATTTTTTAGTCTTATCAATATTCCCCTTTTTAATTTCTTTAATCAACGCGATTAACTTTTCGGGGATACTTGATCCAGAATATATTTATGGACTTCTAGATGTCCTTCCCAGTGACATCCAAGAAATTGTGACAAACTTTTTAAACGAACTCCACATGTCATCATCTGGGTCTTTCTTCACAATTTCCTTTGTCCTAGGTCTTTTCACTGCATCAACAGCAGTCTTTAAGCTCATGAAAATAATAAATCAATCCTATGGCTTCGAAGAATCAAGGGGTTTTGTAGCCCAAAGGCTAATGGCCCTTTTCTTCACAGTGGCACTAATTCTTATGATTTTTCTTCTTGTCCTTACACAAATATTTGGACAAATTATATATGTAAATATCATGTCCTATCTGGGAATAGAAAATGAATTTTTCGACAAGGTCTGGTCAATTGCCAAAAATGCAATTCCACTTCTTTATATGTTAATAACTTTTGTCCTCTTGTACAAATTTTCTCCATCAAAGTCCAGGGAAAATATGATTAGCTTTAAGAGTGTCTTGCCAGGTTCTATTTTTTCAACCTTTGGTCTTATAATAGCATCGGCAGGCTTTAGTTTTTATGTGTCAAACTTTGGAAAATATTCCATAACTTATGGATCTCTTGGAGGTATTATAGTGTTTTTAGTTTGGCTCTATCTCCTATCAACAATTATTTTAGTTGGGGCAGAGATAAATGCTACTCTCTATTCTATGAAGAACTTCAAGAGTCTTAACAACTGGCCAAGGCACGACTCAATGCTAAAAAATTTACAAGACTAAGCTATTTCTGTGGCTGCAATTAGTGCAGTCACTTTTTTTTATGCCTGCTTCTTTTGCAATTTTCGTAAGTTCAGCAATAGTTGCCCCAGTAGTTATTACATCGTCAACAATAATTATCTCTTCTGCATAAGATTTTACTTTAAAGGCATCTCGTAGATTCTCTTCACGGTCTAACTTCTTTAAACCAACCTGAAATTTGGTGTCTCTTAGCTTTTCAAAGATATCTTGGCAGGATAAGTCTAAGTTTCCTGCAATTTTTTCTGCCAAAAGTTTAGATTGGTTGTAGCCCCTTTCCCCTTCCTTATTTTTGTGCATAGGGACAAAAGTTATGACTTCTTTATTTAAATTTTTATCCAAAATCTTCTCTGTCATTATTTCAGCAATTATCTCCCCATAGGAGACCTTCCCCTTGAATTTAAAATCTATTATGAGCCTTCTCATTATTCCAGAATAAGTAGAACAAACTATTAGATCATCGAGGCCCTCAATGTCATAATAGTAGGCTGGTTCCCTATTAATTAAGCCAAGGCACTCATGGCAAAGTCCATATTCTTCAACTTTTCTCCCACACAAGGGGCACTTATCCTCTTTTAATTTCATCTTGGTCCCTCAACTTCTTTGCAAGATTAGAATACCTCTTGCGGGTCTTGTTGTTTTCAATCATCTTCACAAGATAGTCGCTTATTCCCACAAGGACAACGGCCTTTGACGCCCTAGTTATTGCTGTGTAAATCAAATTTCTCGTCAAAAGCATTGGAGCAGCCCTATAAATGGGGATGACAACTACGGGAAACTCACTTCCTTGGGACTTGTGGATGGTCATTGCATAGGCAAGTGCAAGCTCGTCGAGATTATCAGAATTATACTCAACACTTCTCACGTCTTCAAAGACAACTGTGACCTTCTTGTTTTCCTTGTCAATTTTTGAAATATAACCAAGGTCGCCATTGAAAACTCCCTTTTGCTTGTCTTCATAAAATTCATTTTCAACCTTGGATTCCAATTCATAATTATTTTTTGTCTGTAAAACCCTGTCGCCCAACTTAAATTTCTTCCCAAGGACTTCTATAAATTCATCACTATCATTTAGGTGGTCTTGGAGGGCGAGATTTAAATTTTCTGTCCCATGTACCCCCTTCTTAGTTGGCGTTAAGACTTGGACATCTGACTGGCTGACGTTAAAATAATTTGGCAGCCTAGTCTTAACAAGGTCCTTGATAATTTCTAGCCCCTTGGCCTCTCCCCTTTCAGAAATCATAAAAAAGTCACCGAGATTTAAAACTGGCATATCTCCCTTGTTTATTAGGTGAGCATTTTTTACAATCATAGATTCTTCCGACTGCCTAAAAATTTCTTCAAGGTTAACTGACTCAATGACACCAGACTCCAAAATATCTGCCAAGACATTGCCTGCCCCAACAGATGGAAGTTGGTCCTTGTCCCCAACTAAGATCAAACGAGTTGGACTTTCAATGGACTTTAAGAGGGTTTCCATCAAAAGAATATCAACCATGGAAACTTCATCGAGGATTAATACGTCGCACTCAAGTTCTTCTACGTTGGCAAAGTCGCCACCAAAACCAATTTCAAGTAGCTTGTGGATTGTAAAGGCATCTCTTCCCGTCTGCTCTTTCATCCTCTTGGCAGCCCTTCCTGTGGGAGCAGCAAGCTTTATATCCTTATCCATGGACTCAAAAATATCTATTAAGACCTTAAGGGTAGTTGTCTTACCAGTTCCCGGTCCCCCAGTTATGACAAAGACCCCCTTATTAATTGCGTCCTTGACAGCCCTTCTCTGAGTTTTAGAAAGTTCAATCTTCCTAAACTTTTCCGTCCTCCTGATTTTTTTATCAATATCAAATTTTTCATCAAAGGAAATATTTAAATCATTAAGCTTTCCTGCAACATAATTTTCTGCAGCCAAGTATCTGGCTATGTAGCAGTTGTAGTTTTCTCCATCCCTCTCAACAAAAAAGTTTTTCTCAAGGGTAAGAGTCCTGGCTACTTCATCGGGATCTTCAAACTTCGTCCCAAGAATTCTTTCTCCAGCCTTGATCAACTTGTCAAGTGGAAGGTAAGTGTGGCCGTCCCTATTGGCAAGCATAAGGGCGTACTTCAGTCCTGCCAGCCTTCTAAAGTCAGAATCTTTTTCAATACCAATGGACTCTGCAATTTCATCTGCCTTCTTAAAACCAAGTCCCCTCACTCTTCCAATCAGGTCGTAGGGATTTTTCATTACAAGGTCTATGGACTCGTCCCCATATTCCTTGTAAATTTTTAAAATCACTGAGGCAGGAAGATTGTACTTTGAGAAGTGAAGGAAAATCTTTCTCATGGCATACTGTTTGTCGAGAGCTTCCTTGATGTCCCCGTATTTTTTTCGACCAATCCCCTTAATAGAAAGGAGCTTTTCAGGACGATTTTCAATTACGTCAAGAGTCTCTTCCTTAAATTCATCTACAATCCTCTCTGCCATTTTCTCTCCAACATGGGGAATCATTGCAGAAGAAAGGTAAGATACAATGGCAGCTTCACCTTCGGGCATGACTTCTTCAAGGTCTGTGAAGGCAAACTGTTCTCCGTACTTGTTGTGGTAGGTGAAGTCTCCAGTAAATTTGTATTTTAAGTTTTCTTTGAAAATTGTGGCTGAACCAACAACTACAAGGTCGCCGTCACTTGAATTTATTTTTGCAACAGTGTAGCCGTTCTCATCATTTCTAAAAATTATTTTTTCCACAAGACCTTCAAGACTAATCAATTAAAACACCTCGACAATATTGTATCAAGTAATGGGGACTTTATACAGAAATATTTATTTACTCATGTCCAATAAAAAAGAGGCCCCTCAGGACCTCCTTCTCAATAAAAATCTTCGTCTTTATTATTTTGTCTTTCGTACTCTTCCCTATAATTGTCGTAGCTATCCTTGAAGGGATCAGAATACTTTTCTCCGTAGGATCCTTCTATCCTTCCGTAGGGTTCGTTGGGAATAATAATAGCAAGGGCGATGTAAGCCCAAATGCTAAGACCTCCTGGAACAATTAAGAGAAAAGCTATAATCCTCACAATAGTTGAGTCAACGCCAAGATATTTTGCAATCCCGCCGCAAACTCCTGCAAGAACCCTGTCGTCTCTTGACCTGTATAACTTTTTCATTTCACACTTCCTTTATAAATCTCAAATCTTATTAATAAATTACCCCAGGATAAAGTTTTTATTCAAAATACATTAGTAGCTGGCCACTTTCCACCATGTCGCCTTCTCTTACTGTGATGTCTTTTACCTTTCCGTCAATATTTGCGACAATATTTGTTTCCATCTTCATGGCCTCAGCAATAAAGAGGCTGTCTCCCTTTTTAACCTCGTCGCCTTCAGCCACAAGGACTTTTACAATCTTGCCTGGGATAGAAGAGCCAACTTCTTTTTCATTTTTTGGATCTGCATAAATTTTTTCTTCCCCAAAGTTTTCCCCTGACTTAACAGTTTCGTCCTTAATGTTAATAGTTCTTCTTGAGCCATTTATTTCAAAAGTTAGGTTTCTTGTTCCGTCTTCTAATAACTTTCCAACTTCAATTAAAGTTACGATCAAAGTCTTACCTTCTTCAAGAGAAATTTCTGTGGACTCACCTTCCATTAGGCCGTGGAAGAAGACGTCTGAGCCTATTCTTGTGACCTCACCATTTTCCTTTATATAGTCAATATAGTCATCAAAAACTTTTGGATATAGGGCAGAAGAAATTATATCTTCTTCACTTGGCTTAATTCCCTTTTCTTCCAAGTGCTTTTTAATTTCATCAAAGTCTTCATCTTCAAGGAGTTCTCCAGGTCTTTTGGTTATTGCCTTTTCTCCCTTTAGAATCATTTCTTGTAGGTCCTTAGGGAAGCCTCCATAAGGTTGCCCCATCATTCCCTTAAAGTAAGTCATGACAGAATCTGGATAGTCTAGGTTCTTGCCCTTATCCAAGATATTTTCTGGAGTGAGTTCATTTTGCACCATAAATATGGCAAAGTCCCCAACCATTTTTGATGAAGGAGTTACCTTTACAATGTCTCCCACCATTTCGTTGACACGCTTGTACATTTCCTTTACGTCCTTAAACTTGTGACCAAGTCCAAAGGATTCAACTTGTGGCTTTAAGTTTGAATATTGACCACCAGGAATTTCGTACTTATAAATTTCTGTAGTTCCTGACTTCAAATCAGATTCAAAGTTTGCATAAACTGGCCTAACTGCAGTCCAATATTTTGAAATATCCTCTGCTTTGTCTAGGTCAATTTCTGTGTCCCTTTCTGTATTTTTAAGTGCAGCCACAACTGAATTTAGGGCAGGTTGTGAAGTGAGTCCACTCATGGAGTTAACTGCTGTATCCACAATATCAACTCCTGCTTCTGTTGCCTGAAGGATTGTTGCAACACCATTGCCAGTTGTGTCGTGAGTGTGAAGGTGGATTGGAAGTCCCACTTCTTCCTTTAGGTTTTTGATTAACTTCTTGGCTGCATAAGGTTTTAAAAGTCCAGACATATCCTTGATTCCAAGAATTTGTGCCCCAGTCCTTTCAAGTTCCTTGGCAAAGTCAACATAGTATTTAATAGAATACTTGTTCCTGTACTCGTCAAGGATATCCCCTGTGTAGCACATTGTAGCTTCTGCAATTTTTCCATTTTCAAGGACTTGATCTATGGAGAGTTTCATTCCATCTAGCCAGTTAAGTGAATCGAAAACCCTAAATAGGTCAACACCATTTTTAGCAGATTCTTTTATAAATTTTACAACAACATTGTCTGGATAATTTTTATAACCAACTGTGTTGTTGCCACGAATTAGCATTTGTAAGAGCATATTTGGCATTTTTTCACGAAGAATCCTAAGTCTTTCCCATGGATCTTCATGGAGGAACCTATAAGCAACATCAAAAGTTGCCCCGCCCCACATTTCCACAGAAAATAAATTGTCCATGTTGTAGTTTAAAGCCTCAGCAATCTTCACTAGGTCAATAGTCCTCATCCTTGTGGCCATAAGTGATTGATGGGCGTCACGCATAGTGGTATCAGTTAAAAGTAGCTTCTTTTCCTTTAAGATATGGTCCTTAATTCCATCAGGTCCAAGTTCGTCAAAAATTTGCTTGTAACCCTTGAAGTCCTTCTTTTCAAATTCTGGAACTTGTGGGACATCAAAGTTTTTCTCAAGGGCCTTAGTGTCGTTGACAACCCTCTCTCCAATAATCTTCATGAGCCTAAGTTCCTTGTCCTTTGAAGATTTAATTTCAAATAATTCTGGATGTTCCTCAATAAAACCTGTGTCGCAAGTTCCCTCTTCAAATTCCCTTGTATTTAAAACATTTAACAAGAATCCGATGTTAGTCTTAACTCCACCAACCTTTAATTCAGAAAGAGATCTCTTGGCCTTTCTTATAGTGTCCTTCCAAGTCCTTGCTTCAGTAATTACCTTGACAAGAAGAGAGTCATAATAAGGGGAAATAACTGCACCAGTAAAGCCGTTGCCCCCGTCAAGCCTTACTCCAAAGCCTGAAGATGACCTGTACAAATTAATTTGCCCAGTGTCTGGCATAAAGTTGTTGAGAGGGTCTTCTGTTGTCACACGACATTGGATAGAAAATCCCCTGTGGTCAATGGCATCTTGGCCACTGATTCCAATTTCTTCGCTGTCAAGCCTGTAGCCCATGGCAACCAATATTTGTGACTGAACAATATCTATATCAGTGCACATTTCTGTTACAGTGTGTTCAACTTGGACCCTTGGGTTTACCTCAATAAAGTAGTGGTCGCCCTTGGAGTCAACTAAAAATTCCACAGTACCAGCGTTGGAATAGCCAATAGACCTTGCAATCTTTAGGGCATCTTGGCAAATTTCTTCCCTAAGCTCTACTGGAAGAGAAAAGGCTGGAGTGTATTCAATTACCTTTTGGTGGCGTCTTTGGATGGAGCAGTCCCTTTCATAAAGGTGGACTACATTCCCATGTTCGTCTCCCAAAATTTGCACTTCAATGTGCTTTGGCTTGTGAAGGTATTTTTCAATAAACATGGAGTCGTCGCCAAAAGCCTTTTTCGCTTCATTCTTAGCAGATTGGAATTTTTCCAAAAGTTCCTCTTGGCTCTGGGCAATTCTCATTCCCCTACCGCCACCGCCAGCAGCAGCCTTAATCATTACAGGATATCCACAAGACTTGGCGAAGAGAAGAGCTTCATCTTCATTTCGAATTGGCTTCTCAATTCCAGGAATAGTGGCAACACCTGCTTCCTTTGCAACAATCTTTGAAGTGATCTTGTCCCCAAGCTTTTCCATAACTTCTGGACTAGGTCCAATAAAAGTAATTCCTTCTTCCCTGCACTTTCTTGCGAATTCAGGATTTTCTGATAAAAATCCGTAGCCAGGGTGGATAGCATCAACACCCTTTTTCTTTGCAAGACTAATTATTTCATCAATATCAAGATAGGCGTCAAGAGGCGACTTCCCCTTGCCAATCTCGTAAGACTCGTCGGCCTTTGTCCTAAAAAGAGCCAGCCTGTCCTCTTCAGAATAGATGGCAACTGAGCGAATCCCCATTTCTCTTGCTGCCCTGAAAATTCTAATGGCAATCTCTCCACGATTAGCAACTAAAATTCTTTTGAACTTTTTCATAACTTCCTCCCTTTTAGTTTTAGATATTATACAACAAATACAAACTAAAGTGTAGAAGTAATGTATGAAGAATTAGTCAATAAAAATAAGGACTTCCAAGGGTCCCTAAAAATTTTTATAATTTATTATTACTTAATATAGTTTTGCAAGTTTATAATTATTTACTAATTCATAAATTATTACAACTTCATAAGCTTTTACAACTTTATAAAATTTTACGACATTATAAAAAATTATAAACTCATAGGACTTCACGACTTTTTAAAAACTTATAGCTTCATAAAAATTTATAACTTTGTAAATGATGTTAAAGTAAGAGCAGACATTTGCTACAAATCGAAGTTCTTATATTTCGATTTTCTGAAGATGGTTTCCGTCTAAAAACATATAAAGAAATTTTAAAAAAAATAAGAACCCTTTCGCAAGGGCTCTTGTAAAATGATATAATATTATCTTTTTGAGAATTGAGGAGATTTTCTAGCCTTTTTAAGACCGTATTTCTTTCTTTCCTTCATTCTTGGATCTCTTGTTAGATATCCTGCTTTTTTAAGAACTGATCTGTATTCAGGGTCTACTTCTAGTAGAGCTCTTGCAACGCCGTGTCTAACAGCTCCTGCTTGTCCTGAGTATCCACCACCGATAACTTTTACGATAACATCGAAAGATGCTTCTGTTTCTGTAAGTTCTAGTGGTTCTTTTGCAACTATTCTTAGTGTTTCGTAGTTAAAATATTCTTCGATATCTTTACCGTTGATAATAAATTTTCCATTGCCAGGTAGAAGTCTAACTTGGGCGATGGATTTTTTTCTTCTTCCAGTACCTCTGTATTGTATAGTTTCCATTCTTACCTCCAATTAAAATTCATAAACTTCAGGTGCTTGTGCTGCGTGTGGATGTTCGTTACCAGTGTAAACTTTAAATTTTTTGATCATCTTTCTGCCTAGTCTGTTTTTAGGAAGCATTCCCTTAACTGCTAGTTCGATAACTTTTTCTGGTCTCTTTTCCATCATTTCAGCATATGAAACTTCTTTTCTTCCACCTGGGTATCCAGTATGATATGCGTGAATTTTTTGATGTAATTTATTGCCTGTCAATACAACCTTGTCAGCGTTAATTACAATAACAAAGTCTCCACAGTCCACATGTGGTGTAAAGATAGGTTTTCTCTTTCCTCTTAATACACTTGCGATTTCTGATGCTAATCTACCAAGGACTTTTCCTTCAGCGTCGATAACATACCATTTTCTTTCAACTTCATTTGCTTTAGCCATGTAGCTTTTCAATGAATTTTCCTCCTAAATTGTTTAAAAATTATTCCGGGGCTTTTTAAACATGACACATATTTTAGACTATAGAGTCTTATTTGTCAATATTTATGGGGATTTTTATTAAATACTTTCTCTTTCTTTTTCGATGTGGATATTTTCAAGTGGAGTTGGATAAGCTGACTCTTTCTTGAATTTTTCGATTTGCTTCTTAACTCTATTTACAGAAGCTATTGTTCCCACACCTGCTACACACCCACCAGGGCATGCCATACCTTCTAGTAGGTAGCCATCAAGCTTGCCTGCCTTGGCGATTTTTAACATCTTCTTACATTCTGCAAGGGTATGAGCTCCTTGGATGTGGATGTCTTTGTCTGGTGAAAGCTTTTCTGCCACTACCTTTACAGATTCGGCAACGCCACCTGCTATTGGGTAACCTCTACCAAGGGCAGATCCATCATCTACGTTTTCTTCTACTTCTATTTCAGATGGTTCAATGTTCTTAGCTACGAACATTCCCATTAGTTCTTCAAAAGTTATTACAAAGTCTACGTCTGATTTTACCTTTGTATCTAGGGCTTCAAGTTTCTTTGATGTACAAGGTCCAATGAATACTACTACTGCATCTGGATCTTTAGCCTTTATGTGGTTGGCTGTGTATCTCATTGGTGAACCTGAGTCTGATACTTGTTCAAAGAATTCTGGGAATTCATTTTTTATCATTAGTGTCCATGAGAAGCAGCAGCTTGTACCCATAAATGGAATGTCTTCTGGCACTCTTTCTAGATATTCTTTGGCTTCGTGAAGTGTTGTAAGGTCTGCTCCAAGAGCAACTTCTAATACATCTTCAAAGCCAAGTTGTTTTATTGCTTCTATTATTTGTTTGGCACTTGTGTTGGCACCAAATTGTCCTATGTAGGATGGTGCTATGGCTCCGTAAACTTTCTTTCCTGATTTTATTGCCTTTATAAGTTGGAAGATTTGTGTCTTGTCAGATATTGCTCCAAAAGGACATTCTGCTATACATCTTCCACAAGCAACACACTTATCATGGTCGATTTCTGCCCTGCCATATTCGTCTGATGAAATGGCATCTACCCCACAAGCAGCAGCACATGGTCTTTCGTATTTTACAATTGCTGAATATGGACATGCTTCTTTACATCTTCCACACCTAACACATTTATCTTTATCAATAATAGTTCTATCTTTACCCATAGAAATGGCATTTACAGGACAAACATTTATACAAGGGTGTGCAAGACACTTTCTGCAATTATCTGTTGTATAAAAAGCCTTAGTTGGACAAGCTTCGCAACCAAACTTTATAACATTTATTAGTGGTTTTTCGTAGGCATTTGTATCGATATCAACCTTGTCAAAACCGTCAGTCACATTTTTAAATACGCCAATCTCTCTAACATCTAGCCCCATTGCTAGTCTAAGTCTTTCGTCGACAACTGCCCTTTCTCTAAAGATATCAGATCTGTATTTTGCCACTTCGCCAGGTACAATCTTGTAGCTGGATTCTTCTAGGGCAGAAATATCTAAATCATTATAGGCAATTCTTGCAACTTCAGCAAAAACTTTTCTTCTGATGTCGACAAGTGTTCCATAAATTTCTTTCATCGCTTCCCCTTATTACTTATATTCTTAGTTTATCAATTATTTTAGCACTAACTTCTTGTGCAGTAGCCTTTAGCATTATCTCGTCGTCTACTATGACAACTGGTGATGCTTCGTTATTGTGAATCTTGCAATAGTTTAGACAATGTGCAAATTCAACTTCTAAATTTTCTGCAGAACATAGTTCGGACTCTGGTCCGCACAAATGATCTTGTAAGTACTCTACTGCGTCATAAATAGCATTAGCTCCCATAAGAGTGCATCTCGCACCCATGCAAATAGTAACTTTCATATATCCTCCTCATCACTCTATAAAGATAGTTTATCATTTAACAATCACTTCTTCAATCATTATAATTAATTTATGATAATTATGTTAATAATGCTAAAATATAGTAGAGGTGGGAAATGAAAGACATTGAAATTTTAAAAAATCTGGCCCTATTTAAGGGTCTTGATGATAATGAACTAATGGAAATAAAAAAATTTTTATCAAGCGCGAAGACTTACAAGTCCAAGGAAATAATTTTTAATACAGGAGACCCCATAAATTATTTTGGGATTTTATTAAGGGGTCAAGTGGACCTATCCATAGAAGACGTCTTTGGCAACAAGACTCTTCTTTCCAAGTTAAGAGGCCCAGCCCTCTTTGCCGAGTCTGTACTTATAAAAGATGTGGAAGAGATTCCCCTATCTGTTGTAGCAACAGAGGATTCAGAAGTCATCTTATTTGACTACAAGGCCTACAAGTCATCTGGGTCGTCTTCACTTGTAAAGGTCCAAGACAATCTCATAAAGATCTTGGCAGGTAAGAATTTATTCATGCGTGACAAGCTAAACCTTCTTAGCCTTCCATCTACTCGTGCAAAGATTTTATACTTTTTATCCAATGAAGCCCGCAAGAGGAAGTCAAAATATTTTGAAATTGATTTTAATATTAGCGAGCTGGCACAATTTTTAAATTTAAATCGTTCGTCACTTTCTCGTGAGCTTTCAAAACTAAAAAAAGAAGGACTCATTGATTATGACAATAAGACCTTCCGCATTTTATAATTATTTAATTCTAATCTATAAATTTATTCTTTATTTTGATGGGCTACTCTTGCACAGGCTGCCGCAGCAATAGCTGCCACCAAGTCGTCGGCAAAAGTAGTCACTCTTTCTACTTTTTTCTTTTCGTCTAATTCCTTGATTATGCCAATTTTTTTCTTATCTAGGTAACCAAAGTTAGTAAGACCAATTGTCCCATACATATTCACAATTCCAAGAGTAAGGATTTCGTCAATCCCATAAAGGCCTTCGTCATCTCTTATAATTGACAAGAGGGGTTCAGGTAGCTTGCCTTCATTGGCCAAGTCGTCAAGGGCAAGTCCTGTTAAGATTGCGTGGATAGATTCCCTCTTCATAACAACACTCTCCACACTTTCAAGGCACCTTTCCAGACTCAAGTCCACAATATAATCTCCCTGCAATTCTTGCACGAGTTTCGCAATTTCTACTAATTCTATTCCAAAGTCCTCTAATCTCTTTACTGTAAGTTCATAGAGTTCTTCCATGTCGTATTTATAAAATTTTCCTGTCATAGATCCTCCTATCTTCTTCTCATTCTCGCCCTATTTCTTCTTATCATCTTGGCTCTTGAGATTTTAATTGAAATCCCATAGATAAAGCCAGGTATAAGGGTTGAAATAAAAAGGCTTAGGGGGTTGTAAGATATTCCCAAAACCTTAATAGCGTAAACTTGGGGCATCAAGAAAAATTCTAGTGGAAACTTCCAATAGGATCCACCTACTGACCTTGAGAAGACTTCCTTGCCCAGGCCAACAAAGGCAAAGGCAAATAAGATTAGGCCAATTAGCCAAATCAAATTACCTGCAAAGAAGTCCAAGCTCCTGGCATTCTTCTTGGAGAGTCCCTTGCCAAAGTTAAAATATAGGATAAGAATAAGTCCCACCAAAATAACCTTGAAAGCAAGGTTCCCATATACAAGTCCCCTTACCTGGCTAGACAAATTAATAAGGCTAGCTATGGCGAAGACTATAAAGACTATTAAGATGTGAAAAATTAAGCCGCGAGTATTATTCCTCATAATAACTCCTATTTATCCAAATATTTTTCCGCATTTTCTGATGCCATCATCTTCATGTCCTTGTCCACCCAAACAATTCCTGCATCAGATTTCTCTGCCAAATCTCTTATTTCATCATCAGTGGAATTAAAGGCAGCAGTTGACAAGAAGTCACAAAGTCCAGAGTCATCCTTGATTACAGTCACAGATTTAATTTCATGAGCTGGCTTTAGAGTGTCTGGGTCAATGATGTGACAGTATCTCACACCGTCAAGGTCAAAGTACCTTTGGTAGTCACCACTTGTGACAATAGAAGTGTTGGCAACATTTAAAGTCGTCAAAACTTGTTCAGGGCTTTCTAGATCTGGGTTTTGGATTCCAATCCTAAAGTTTTCTCTGCCATCTGTTGGCTTGCCAATAATTCTCACATTTCCACCAGCAGAAATTACGCAAGAAGTAACTCCCCTTTCACGAAGTTCTTGGGCCACAAGTTCTGTAGCATAACCCTTGGCAGTGGCACCAAGGTCTAGTTCCATTCCCTCTTCAAGGTAGACAGATTTTTCCCCTTCATCTAATTTTACATTATCAATGTTTGTAAGTGGACGTAGTTTTTCCAGCTCTTCATCACTTGGAAGGGCTTGTCCCTTTAGGGCAATGACTTCTTCCTTAGTCTTTCCTCCTTCGTAAAGGTCCCTATATTCATTCCAAAGTTTTGTAACAGGTCCAAGGGCAACATTTGTGTTGTGAGATATATTTTTGTAGTCATCAACAGAAGTTTTTATTAGGTCAAATAAAACATCATCAACCACCACTGGCTTTACACCAGCTTCATCGTTAACTGTCTTTAAATTCACAAGACCATCATAGTTCTTGTAGTTGTCAAAAAGCTTGTGGAGGTCTTGGTATCTTTCCTTGGCATAGGTCAAATTTTCCTTGGCAAAGTCATCGTCGTCAGTGTAAATTGCAATGTGGATCACAGTGTCAAAAGTGTCGTAGAATTCAATCTCTTGCTTGTCCCCATCCTTGTTGACTTCAAGAGATGCCACACTTTCATTTGAATTTGTGTTTTCATTTTTTATATTGTTTGCTCCCTGGTTCTTGCAGCCAGATAAAATTAAAAGACCGCTAAGGCCAAGAGCCATTAAAGTTTTTTTCATAATATCACCTTTCTCTATAATACCATTTAAGTCGCCATTTTTACAATAACTTTACTTGCCAGCCCTATTTTTCTTATTAAAATTTTTATTTTAATTTGCTTTTTAAGTTTTTTAATTTTTTCTAAGTTCACAATTTCTTACTACTTAACAAAAAGATTTGACTTGGTAAAAATCTTTTAGGCAATAAAAATATCCCAAGTCCTATTAAATTTCTAGTTAATAAATTATTAATGTTATAAAAAATTTTTCCAACTTCATAAAATATTTTAAAGTCATAAATAATTACAAACTCACAATAAATTATCCCTTCAAAAATTCATCTTAGCTCTGAAATTTTAAAAATATATTTTATAAGCCCTCTCTAAATATTTGAAAATTTCTATCTATAAAACCATAAAAACCATAAAAAAAGACAGCCCTTAGGACTGTCTCTAAAAATTAATTTTTATTCTTCATCTTCTTTTCTTCTCTTAAATCTCTTTAATAGAAGTAATAGACCTGATGCAAATCCAGCGGATGCAGTTTCCATTGCAAGGCCAGCGTCGCCTGTCTTAGGTGCCTTGTCATCGCTTGTAACTTGTCTTTCGATGCCCTTGTTCTTAACAAGATTATCATCTTCAAGATTTTCTTTCTTTTCTACTTCTCTAGTTTCTTCAGGAGTAGAATTCTTTTCAATATCCTTTACATCTTCAGTCTTTGGTTTTTCTGGAGATTCTTGTGGAGAATCCTTTGGATCTTCACTTGGGTTTTCTACAATCTTGTTAGGAGTCTTATCTTCTGGTTTGTTAGGAGTCTTATCACCTGGTTCAGAAGTTTGGTTTGGTTTATCTTCTCCTGGTCTAAACGGATCTTTATTTCCTGGTTTAGAAGGAGTGTTGTTTCCTGGTTTATTAGGATCTCCCTTATCTGGGTCCTTGTCTGGATCCTTTGAATCTTCTTCACCTGGTTCCTTATCTGGATCCTTTGGATCTTCTTTACCTGGGTCCTTGTCTGGATTTTTTGAATCTTCTTCACCTGGGTCTTTGTCTGGATCTTTTGGATCTTCTTTACCTGGGTCTTTGTCTGGATCTTTTGGATCTTCTCCAGGTTTTACTGGTGGAATTTCACAAACATTTTTAGTTCCAACTCTAACTATCTTGTCTTGTTTTTCTATAAGAGTTTCAGTATTTTCAGAAACTTTTTAGAGTTTTCAACCTTAACAGTGGTCTTAGTTTTTCCTACTATGCCTTCTTTATCTACTACAGTTTTTCCAGCTTCAAGATTAGGATCTTCTATGACCTTAATATCGTAAGCTTGTTCGCTTTCATAAGTGAATTCGCCATCTGTCTTAGAACCATATTCAACAACCTTGTTCTTTGGTTCAACTCTTTCTTCTTTTACTTCAAGCTTACCAGTTTTCTTGTTGAAGGTTGTAGTATATTTTACAGAACCCTTAGAGCCTTCTTCGATAACTTTTTCTTCGCCAACTTTTAGTTCTGGATTGTGTTTGTACTCAGTGTTGTTACCAAGTTCAGTTTCTTTAACAACTGGTTTTACACCAACTCTAACTATCCTATCTTCTTTATCTTTAATAGTTTCAGTTGTTTTAGAAGTTTCTCCATTACCATCAGTTATATTAGTTGTAACTGTTACTTTTTCCTTACCAATTACACCTTCTTTATCTACAACTTGGCTTCCAGCATCAAGATTTTCATCATAAGTTATCTTAGTTTCGTAAGGAATATCTTTTTCCACAGTTTCTACTGTTGAGCCTTCTGCAACTTTTGTACCTATACGGACAATATGGTTTTTAGGTTGAGAGTTTATTTTTTCGTTTAGTTGCTTTGGATCTCCATTTGGTTGACCATTTTTAATATCTTGTTCATAGTAAGTTGTCTTAGATCCGGCTTCGCCTTTTTGGTCTACAATTTTTTCGCCTTTAGCAAGATTTGGATCTTCTTTAATTTCTACTTCAAATGGAAGTGGACAAGTCTTTTCATACTTGTAAGTTCCTGTAAAGTCTTTAGTACCTACAATAATCTTTTGAGTTGCATCTTTAACTATTTCTTCTTCAGTAGTTGTCACTTCCCCTGTCTTAGGATCGTATTTGTTGACAATCTTTGTTTCAACCTTGCCCTTAGTCAACTCGCCAACTTGAACTACACCTTTGTCAAGATTTGGATTATATTCATATTCAACTTTTACATCTACATCTTGTGCGTAATCCTTATTATTTTCAGCTGGCTTTGTACCTACCTTGATTACTTTTTGAGTAGGATTTGTTGTTGATGTTACTTCAGAAGAAAGTTCGCCCTCAGCCTCTCCATTTCTAATTCCTTGAGTATATTTTGTTGTCTTGGATCCGGCTTTACCTTCTGTAACTACTTCGCTTGTTCCAGCTATCATGTTTGGATCTTCAATTACTTTTACATCATAAGGAATTTCTTCTGTCACTTCGTGGCTTACGTTTCCTGTAAAGTCTTTCTTTCCAACTCTTATCTTAGCATTGGTTGCCGGTGTGTGTTCTGTTACACTTGTAGAGTCTTCAACTACTTCAGAGTTTTTGATAGTCCATTCAGTGGTTTTAGATCCTTCTTTACCTTCAACATCAATGACATATTCTCCAGCCTTTAAGTTTTCATCATATTCAATTTCATACTTATATGGAAGTTTTTCTGTATAAGAGTGTTTGCCATCAGTCATAGTACCTACTCTTATGATTTGGTTTTGTACTTTTTTAGTTTCTTCAGTAACTGGATCTTCGCTTCGTACAACTTCACCATTTTCTATATGTTTCTTAGTTGTTGTAGTCGTTTCTCCATTTACTCCAGCTTGATCAACTACTTTTTCTCCAGCTTTAAGGTTACTATCAAAGACGATTTCTGTTTCATAAGGAACGATGTTCTTATCTACTTCTTCATATGCTCCAGTAAAGTCTTTCGTTCCAAAGGTAACCTTTCTCTTTCCTGGGATTACTTCAATCTCTTCAGTAGTTTCAATTTCTCCTGTTTCAGGATTATATTTATTGACAACTTTTGTTATAACCTTGCCTGGTACCAGCTCTTCAATATTACGATAACCTTTTTCTTTAGTGTTGTCATAAACATATTCTACTTCAACACCAACTTCGCGTTCGTAGGTCTTTTCGTTATTAGCTGTTTTTGTACCAATTTCAATAATTTCTTCTTGTGGAGCTACATATTTATCAGTAAGTTCTTTTTCAGTAAATTGTGTACCTTCTTTTAAGGAACCATTTATAATATCGCCAGAGTATTCAAATGTCTTAGAACCTGCAACCCCTTTTTGCTTAACATTAGATTTGCCTGCTTCAAGTTCTGGATTTTCTACTACTCTTACAGTGTATGGTATTTCTTTAGTTACAATGTTTTTTACAGTGCCGGAGTAGTCTTTTTGTCCTACTTTAATTACAGCGTCTACTGGATCTGTTATTTTAACTTCTGGATCTCCTACTTTTTCTGAATTGACAATAGTCCAAGTCTTTGTATTTTCTCCTTCTTTACCAGGAGTTACAATCTTGTAGTTTTCTGTAGCATCCGGATAGTTCTTGTAGAAGTCAGGATCAAATTCTACCTTGTATCCAAATGGAATCTTATCTGTGTCCACAAGTTGACCTTGAGTCTTTGTACCGATTTTAATTTTCTTCTTTTTAGCCTCTTTAGTAACATTTTGATTTACAGTAATTGTTCCATCTTCATTTCTTGTTGTGGTGATGGTCACTTCACCCTTTTCACCATCATTCACAAGTTCGGTTTTTCCTGCTTCTAGGTTGTTGTCAACTTCATATTCTGTATCAAATGGAATTTCTACCTTTGTTGTAGCTGGCTTTGTACCGATTTTTATAATTCTTTTTGTAGGCTCTTTTGTCGTTTCAACAACAATTTGACTTTCCCCTTCTTTAAAAGTTCCGTCTTGTTGGAAAATACCTTTTTTGCCATTTAGGGTATCTTGAACGAAAGTTATCTTTAGTTCTCCCTTTTGACCAGCTTGTGTTTCTTGGAAGTGACCTTCTTGAAGATTTTCGTCGTATACGACCTCTGTTTCATAAGGTATTTCCGAAGTTGTAGTTTCATTGGTTAAAGTCTTGTGTTGCTTTGTGGCAATAAACTGTGCCTTAATCTCTTCAGTTTTTTCTTCACCTGTCGTTTGGTCAGTGTATTTTACCTTGACAGGAACAGTTAATTTTTCGCCACCATTGATTTCCTTACCACCAGGAAGATTTGTAGGAAGGGTTGCTGTTACAGCACCAGTTTTTTGGTCGATAGATACATTCCAAACATTGCCCTTATTGTCTTTAAAGGTATCACCAATAAGTTCGTAGGACTCCGGTTGGTTTTTCTTTAAGTCTTCTTCACTAGTTGTAACAATTGGTTTATTAACTAAGGAGTTGCCTTGTGGTCCTACTTCTGCCAAGTATTCTGGTTTGTTGTTGTTAGTTTCTTGAACAACAAAATGGAACCAGTGAGTGTCTGTAGAACCATTTGTGTAAGTGTATTCAACAGGTAGGGCTAAGAAGTCTCCGGCCTTGGCTTGTTTTGGAGCTCTTATTGTAAACTTTGAAATATTGTCAGACTTACCAACAACCGTCCAGCGTTTGTCTTTATATTCGTCGCTTGTGATAAATTCCTTATAATCAACTCCTAAATCATCAGCAATTTGTTTATTGGCTATATCAAGGAATTCTGCTTTTAGTTTGCCAGAAGCTTCTCCACGACTATAAGCGCCGTCCATTTCTGCACCGGTTTTTTGAGTACCTCCGGTTTCTGCCGGATCTTGTATCTCGACACTAAAGTCTTCACCGGGTATTACTTTTGTAGAAGTGTGTTCATCAAGTGTATTTCCTTTATCGTCTTTGAATTCTTGCTCGTAGTGTCTTGTGTCGTCAAGGTTTAGGTTGAACTTACCAATTAGATTGTAGTGGTCGTAGCGGTCAATGCCTTGCTTGTCGATTTCTATATCTATGCCTTTGTGGTTGATTGTTCCTGTACCGGCATCTGTTCCTACATACTTTGCATCACCATTGGTAAATTCATTGTTTTTAGTAGCTACATTTTCAAACTCAGCTTTAGTTCTAGGACGGGCAAAAAATCTGACATCTAGATGTTGGATGCCCTTATAGTCAGCTGTGTTAAAAATAGACTCTTCATCTACTACATACTTGCCACTTGCATCCTGTTTTAGGGCGCCCTTAGGCATTTTTACCTTAACAATACCATTTTCGTCAATATAGGCACTGGCGCCCGGTACGACCTTGCCTGTGTTTGGATTATAAACTTGGCCTACTAGTCTTTCCTTTGCATTGTCATCTAGGTTTTCTACTTTAATCTTTGTATCTACTTCTTGGCCTTTGACAAAGACCTTGTCCTTGTACTCTCCTTCTAGCTTAATTAATTGGAGTTTGTCATTTTCATTTGGCCATGGGTTGACTGTAAAAATAAAGCTAGCATTATTCCCTTGAGTAGCTTTCAGACCATTAGGATTATCAGCTTTGTATTTGCCTTGCCAAGCCATGGTTGTATTGTCATTAGCTGTGTTATTGATATGCTTTAGGTCTTCTTCACTAGCCCAAATATTCACATTCCTTTGTTTTCCTGAAGACGTTATATCAAGATCAGCTTCAGCCTTGTAGTTAGGGTCTTTGAAGCCATCAGCAAGCTTTTTTCCTTCATCATTTGATGGGTTAGAGCCATTATCAAGTACTCCTCCAAGAAGTCCAGAATTGGTAAAGCCAATCTCCGTATAGGTCCTTTGGCCCTTTTCTTTGTCGATTTCTATTTCAATACCAAACTTTTTCTTGTCTGGACTATCGGCACCCGGTTCTAGGGTCTTGTAGCGAGCTCCGTCCTTAAAATCCATATCAGGATTATTTGCTTCAGTATTGGTTGGACCACCGGAAACTAGGTTGCCATTTTCATCTACTTGGCCCGGTTCCATTTGGCTTTCGCGGTAGTCTCCTACCTTCTTTTCATCGCCGGAATAGTTTGGTTCAGCTGGTTCCGCTTGTTTAGCTTCTGCAGGCTTTTCATCAGAAAAACCTAGATTGCTATCTCCTTGAGTTTTTTCCTCTATATTGCTTTTTTCAGGAATTTTAGCATCTTTATTTTTAGTAGCTTCAGTTTCCCCATCTTTTCCTTCTGCATTTCCTTCAGAAGCTGTAGAAAATTTATCACCATTAACTTCAGTAGCTTCAACTTGCCCATCTTTTCCTTCTACATTTCTTTCAGAAATTGGAGAAAATTTATCACCATTAGCTTCATTTTCAGATTCTCCTGTTGAACCTAGAGGCTCATTTACATTTTCTTCTCCAAGCTCTAATGTAGAATCTTTTTCTTCTCCATACTTTGAAAAAGTTGTATTTTCATCTTTTGTCCTAGAAGTATCTTCAGTTACGTCTGAACTTCCTTCTTCTGTAGCTTCAGTATCTTTTTTGCCTTCTTTTTTAGTATCTTGACTACTTGATACTTCTTCCTTAGAAGTAGGACTTTCAGTATTATTACTTTCTTTTGATTCTTTAACTGTTCTTTCTATAGTAGCTTTAGCTGCGCTTCCTGCTATTCCAGTATCTGATGCTGCATCTACTTTTACAGACATTGATATTGACATCACTGTCGCCATAGAAAGTACGGCAAAGACCTCTTTACCATTCTTAATTGGGTTTTTCATCCTTTACTATCTCCTTTTAAAATATTTAAATATTTTATTCAAAATATCTTCTTTAACTATATTTATAGAACTTATAAATAATAAGTATTTTAAGCAAGTAAAAATCCGTAGATTTAATTATTAAAATTTACGGATTATAGTTTACTTCTATAGTCCTGTATACTACATTATACCATTAAAATAGCAAAGTTAAGCTTTTTTACAAGTTTTTTTCAAGCTTCAATTAAGTTCTTTTCACATTCATTAGATGATTTTTGTATTTTATTTTGCTCACTCAATTGCACCAATAAATTATTGTTTTCTTTCTTTGGCTTCTGATTTTTTATTCAACTGGATTTTCTGGCTATTTTATACCATTTTGTTCTCCTTTATCTATTTATAGATTTATATTAAATTTACTTTCTCTTAGGTAAAATTGTTTTTTTATTTTTTTATTTACTTTTTGAAAAATTTTTTATCGATTATCCCTGCTCATCTATACTTAATGTTTTTGTAATATTTCTTCTTTGTCTTATTGGTAAGAAATTAAGGAAAAATTGTTTTTAAGACATATGTTTCTTCATAATTTTCTTCTTGATTTATATCTGTTTTCCTATAGATTATTCATCAGAAAATTCTTGCCAATAAAAAAAGTCAGTGGCTTGATCCACTGACTCATATCTTATAATATTTATTTTTCGTAAACTGGCCTTAGGGCATCCATATATTTTGGATTTCTGCCATGTGTTAGGTCTGCAAAAAGTTTTTTGAGTTCTAGGCACACCTTGCCTGGCTTGCCGTCGGCAACTTTGATGTCGTCAACTTCAACTACTGGAGCAACTTCCATTGCTGTTCCTGAGAAGAAGACTTCGTCTGCGTTATAAAGTTCTGTCCTTGCAATGGATTTTTCCACACATTGGATTCCTAGTTCTTCTTCTGCAAGTTTCATTACAAGGTCTCTTGTGATTCCTTCTAAGATGTCATCTGATGCTGGAGGAGTCATTAGCTTGCCCTTCTTGTATAGGAAGATATTTTCTCCAGGTCCTTCACATACAAAGCCATTTCTATTTAATAAAACTGCTTCGTCGTAGCCATTTTTTGTAGCTTCAAAGGATGCTAGGGCTGAATTTAGGTAGCCTGCTGTGGCCTTTGTTCTTGGTGGCAACATGTTGTCTGCTATCCTTACCCACGATGATACCTTTACCTTGAAGGCTTCTTTGTCAATGTACTTGCCCATGGGTTGTAGGTAGATTACTACGCAGTCATCTTCGTGTCCGTGTAGGCTAATACCAACAGTTTTTCCGTCTTTGTAGGCAATTGGTCTGATGTATGTTGTTTCTCTAAATCCATTTTTTTCTTAGGAGCTCGATTGTGTAGTCTGCTAATTCTTCTGCTGTATAGCCTACTTCTAGGTTGGCAACTTTAGCCGATTGTAAAAATCTCTCGTAGTGTTCCACAAGTTTGAAAGCATAGAGTTGTTCTTCTTCTTCGTTCCAGTAGGCACGAATACCTTCGAAGACTCCTAGACCGTAGTTGACAACCTTGGACCTAATGCTTATAGACACCTTTTCTTCTTCTACTATTTCCCCATTATAAAATACATAGGACTTATTCATCTTTCTTCCCCCCATTTTATTTTTTATATTTTTCAAGTATTAATCAATTTAGTCTGATAATTTGTTTGCCTTAAAAAATATTAAAGAACATTTTAACACTTTCTCCTGCAAAATCCTAGTATTTTTATCAAAACTTTATTTCTTTGAACTTGTCTTCCTCAATATTTTTTATTCAGGAAATTTATAGTTTTAATAAATTTTGCCTTGGACTTTATCTTTTTTTTCACATTAAACTTAATTGGGTTTTTATTCTGAGTTTATTTTTATCTTTCAATTGATTTTGTAATTTAAGGTCTTTTTAATTCATAACTTTAGAATTATTTGTTACTTTGTAATTTTTTGTAACTCTTTGCTTTTCTTTCACTTTGTAATTTCTAGTGAATCTGTGATTTACTCCCACTTTCTAAAAATCTATAAGTCAATATTTTTTCTTACTTAATTAACTTTCACGCCTTCATAATTTTTTTCTCACTTATTAAACTTTCACGCCTTCATAATTTTTTCTTACTTATTAAATTTTTCCTATTTCAAAATTTTCTATTAAGTCACTAAGTCTTACTCCCCTATAGTTTTTTATTAAGTCACACTTCTTTATGACTTTGCCATATATTTCTACTTAATAAATTTATATAGCTTTCTGATTTTTTAATTTTCACATCTTAGGACTTTAGATTTATTTGTAAGTTTATAAAGACTTATCATCTCTTAAACTTTACAAGACTCATAATTTTTGCAGCAAAAAAGAGACTACAAATTTGTAGCCTCTTCTTATAATTAAAATTTAATTTAGATTAAATTTCTGCTTTAATTTTTTGTTCTCTTTCAATAGCTTCTACTAGTTTTGGAACAACTGCGTTGATGTCTCCAACTACTCCTAGGTCAGCTACTTCGAAGATCGCTGCTTCTGGGTCCTTGTTAACAGCTATGATAAGGTCAGAGTCTTCCATACCTGCAACGTGTTGGATTGCTCCAGAGATACCCATTGCGAAGTAAAGTTCTGGTCTAACTGTCTTACCAGTTTGTCCAACTTGGTGATCTTTTGTGATCCAACCAGAGTCTACTGATGCTCTTGATGCAGAGATTTCTGCTTCTAGCTTGTCAGCAAGTTCTTGAAGTGGTTTGAATCCTTCTGGTCCACCAATTCCACGTCCACCAGATACAAGGATCTTAGCTTCTGTGATATCTTTCTTGTGTGATTCTTCTTTTGCAATATCAAGAATTTTAACATTCATGTCAGCATCTGTGAAGTCAACTTTGAATTCTTCAACTTCGCCTTTTCTTGAATCGTCAGAATCAAGTGCTTGCATAACGCCTGGTCTTACTGTAGCCATTTGTGGTCTAAAGTCTTCACAAACGATAGTAGCCATTAGGTTACCACCAAATGCTGGTCTTGTCATCATTAGGTTTTTAGATTCTGGATCTATTTCTAGTTTTGTACAGTCAGCAGTAAGTCCTGTGTGAATTCTTGCTGCAAGTCTTGGAGCAAGGTCACGACCTATTGATGATGCACCGTAAATCACGATTTCTGGTTCTTTATCTTTAATTATTTTTGTTATTGCCTTTGCGTAAGGTTCAGTAACATATTCTTTTAGGATAGGGTCTTCTACTACGATTACCTTGTCTGCGCCGTGTTTAATAAGAGTTTGTGCGTGGTCTTTAACCTTGTCACCAAGGATAACACCAACAACATCTTGTTCTAGAGCGTCAGCAAGTTCTCTTGCCTTTCCTAGAAGTTCTATTCCAACTTTTTCAAGTTTATTGTCTCTTTGTTCTATAAATACAAATACATCTTTACTCATTTTTAAACCCCCAATTAGATAATATACTTTTCTTGAAGTTTAGCAACGATAGCTTGAGCTGCTTCGTCAGCAGTTAAGTCAGTTAAAAGTACGCCCTTACCTTTACCTTGTTTAGGGAAAGATTTTCTAACTTTTGTAGGTGAACCCTTAAGTCCTATGTTTGCCATATCAAGTTTGTCTTTAATATCTTCTAGACCCCAAACTTTGATTTCTTTTTGGTAAGATTCAAATACTTTACCAATTGTCATATATCTAGGTTCAGCTAATTCTGCGATTGCAGTAATTAGGCATGGGAATTTAATATTAATTGTGTGGTATCTGTCTTCGAATTGTCTCTTAACTGTAATACCCTTTTTGTCTTCATCAAGGTCAAGTTCTTCTACATAAGAAACTTGTGGAACTCCAATGTGTTCTGCGATTTGTGGTCCAACTTGTGCAGTATCACCGTCGATTGCTTGTCTACCACAGATGATTAGGTCAAAATCAAGGTGTTCAAGTGCTGCAGTGATTGTACAAGATGTTGCCCAAGTGTCAGCTCCACCAAAAGCTCTATCAGATACTAGGATTCCTTCATCAGCGCCCATTGCAAGTGCTTCTCTTAGTGCACCTTCTGCTTGTGGAGGTCCCATTGATAATACTGTTACGTGAACATCATCTGGATTTTCATCTTTAAGTCTAAGTGCAACTTCTAGACCTGACTTATCATCAGGGTTTATAATACTTGGTACTCCGTCCCTAATAAGTGTATTAGTAACAGGGTCAAGTCTAACTTCATTAGTATCAGGTACTTGTTTAATACATACTACTATATTCATTTATATTACTCCTTCCGATTATTTAACGCCCATCCAGCCAGATACAACCATCTTCATTACTTCAGATGTACCTTCGTAAATTTCTGTAATCTTAGCATCTCTCATCATTCTTTCTATTGGATAGTCACGAGTGTATCCGTATCCACCGAATAATTGTAGACATCTTCTAGTAATATCACTAGCTGCATCAGCTGCAAATAATTTAGCCATTGCTGCAAAGTGTCCGTAAGGAAGGCCTGCTCCCTTAGCGTCTGCTGCTCTATAAACTAATAGTTGAGCTGCTTCTGCAGTTGTCTTCATATCTGCAAGTTCAAATTGAGTGTTTTGGAATTGAGAAATTCTTCTGCCGAATTGTTTTCTTTCAGTAGTGTATTTTACAGTTTCATCAATTGCACCTTCAGCAATTCCTAGTGCTTGAGATGCGATTCCAATTCTACCACCATCAAGTGTCTTCATAGCGATAGCGAATCCCTTACCTTCTCTTCCAAGAAGATTTTCTTTTGGTATTCTACAGTCTTCAAAAATAAGTTCGCAAGTAGAAGATCCTCTGATACCCATCTTGTCTTCTGGTTCACCAACAGTGAAGCCTGGAGTTCCTCTTTCAACTATGAAAGCTGAAATTCCGTGGTTACCCTTAGATCTGTCTGTCATTGCAATAACGATAAATACATCAGCAAATCCAGCGTTTGTTATAAATATTTTTGAACCGTTAAGTACATATTCGTCTCCATCAAGTACAGCAGTTGTTCTTTGACCACTTGCGTCAGTACCAGCACCTGGTTCAGTAAGTCCGAAAGCACCAAATTTTTTACCTGCTAGTAAGTCTGGTAAGTATTTTTTCTTTTGTTCTTCTGTTCCGTTTTCATAGATTGGAGCACAGCAAAGTGAAGTGTGAGCTGAAACAATTACACCAGTAGTAGCACATTTCTTAGAAAGTTCTTCTACTGCCATAGCATAAGCTAGGTAGTCAGCACCTTGTCCACCGTATTCTTTAGGAAATGGTATTCCGAAGAAACCATATCTGGCCATCTTTTTAACATTTTCCATAGGAACTTCTTCAGTTGCATCTACATCAGCAGCAACTGGTTCTACTTCATTTTCAGCAAAAGCGCGATACATTTGTTGTAATAATAGATGTTCCTTATCCAATTTTAAATCCATTTAAAATCCCCCTAACAATAATTTAAAGAATGTTATTTAATTAACATACGTTATTTCTATTATAACATTCTGTCTTAGTTTTTCAAGACTTTCTTTAT
This sequence comes from Peptoniphilus harei, assembly GCF_900454685.1. Lineage (GTDB taxonomy): Bacteria > Bacillota > Clostridia > Tissierellales > Peptoniphilaceae > Peptoniphilus_A > Peptoniphilus_A harei. The sequence continues at coordinate 282,877 of NZ_UATM01000032.1, forward strand.
TTAAAAACTTTTATTTAAAAACAATTTCCTATTTGATAAAAAATAAACTATTAGTAAATATTTTATGACTATTTCGTAAATTTTAATAAATTTGGAAATCTTTTTTGCCTAGCTTTGTCTTTTAACTTCACTTCTTTAAAAATTTTAAGTCTCTTGTGATAAGGTTTTTATAAAATTATGTCCAAGTGACTCAAAGATTTTACAAATAAAAATCAGGGACAAGCCCTGACTCTATTTATTTGCCCAAAAATAAAAGGACGGAAAACCCGTCCTTAATTTTAAATATCTGCCTTAACAACAAGAACAGATTTCTTTGAATGGTTAATTACCTTATTTGAAACTGAGCCAAGGAGTGTTCTTGAAAAAGCACCAAGTCCCCTGTTGCCCATGATAATAAAGTCTACATCTTTTTCTTCGGCAAACTTACAAATTTGTTCACCAGGATTGCCTGAAGTGTAAAAAGTTTCTACTCCGTGTGGATAACCATTTAAATCACTTTCAGCATCCTTAAGTATCATTTCAGCTCTTTCAACATTTGCCTTGTCAATTTCAAGTGTGAAGTTGAAGTTAGCTGGGTATTGCTCAAAAATAGAAGTTTCTGGTGTCACTGTGAGGATAAGTAGTTCAGCGCCTAGCTTTTCTCCCATGTCTCTTGCAACGTCAACTGATTTTTTTGAACTCTTTGATCCATCAATTGGTACTAATATTTTCATCTCTTGCCTCCTATTTATTTTATATATTTCTTTCTAATTTTATTATACCCTAAAAGAGGAAGATTTAACATATCAAATTACTTCTTTATAAAAGTAAAGTGATGAGTCTTCGTTTAATATAAAATTATTTTTAAATTTACAAAATTTTTGACTTAAAAACTTTTATAAAAAAGTTTGACAAATATTTTAAATAGATTTACTATTAAGTCAAGTGACAAGGTGTCACTTTAGGAGGTAATATGGCAAAGAATACTTTTAATAACTTAGATGAAGAGAGAAAAGAAGAAATTTATAGAAGCCTCAAGGAATATTTTGAAGAAGAGGACCTTAAGAAAATCAGTGTCTCTGGTATTGTCAAAAAACTTGATATAGCAAGAGGTTCTTTTTACCAATACTTTGAGAGCCTTGAGGATTGTTACGACAGTCTCCTTCAAAAGGAAACCGGCCAGGTCCATCACAAGTTTTATTTTCTCTACAAGGAAAATGGCGGCGACCTTGAGAAAACTCTCTGGGCCTACAGGGATTATTTATCAGAAGAACTCTACGACAAAAATTTAAAAAAATTATATGTGCCTAAATTTTTCTTGTTTGAAGATTCCTTTGTCAGTCATGGCAAAAACTTTTTATTGGAAAAATTGTCGAGAGACAACTACCACCGCATGGTCTTCACCATGGCCATCTTCCACCAGCTTCTAAAGGAGTCCATAACAAGGGACTATTCAAAAGAAGAATTTTTGGAAATATGTGACACCTATATCAAATGGTTGTTAGGAGGTATAAATAATGAATCAATTTGAAATATTTTTTGACGGACTCTATCTCAGCCTTGTCATCTTTTTGGGCATAAGAATGCTTTTAATAAATCACAAGGACAGCTTAACCCTTGGATCAATGACTCTCCTACTTGGACTTGGCGACTCCTTCCACCTAGTCCCAAGAATTATTGCCAATGTCATGGACAATGGTTTTGCAATTAATTCGACTTCACTCTTTGTTGGGACTAGGGTTTCTTCTATTACAATGTCAGTTTTTTATCTCTTGTTTTATTTTTACATCAAGAAGACCAAGGACTTAAAAAACAAGGGTCTTGACCTCACAATGCTTGGTCTATTTGCCTTAAGAGTGGTGACAGTCTTTATTTCCTTTAAAGGAGATGGAAGCATGGATCTTATTTCCAATCTTCCTTTTGTCATTATGGGTCTAGTTGACATCTTCCTTTTATTTAAAAATAGGAGCCGAGAAGAATTTAGGAGACTTTACATTTATGTCTTCTTTAGCTTCCTCTTCTACATACCAGTAGTTTTATTTAAGAATATTTATCCCACTATTGGAATGCTAATGATGCCAAAGACTGTCATGTATGTCCTAATTGTCCTAAAGCTTTATAAGAACTTGCAAGATGATTTTGTAAAGAGGGACCTCATGGAGTATGCCTTTGCCTATCTCCTATCAGGTATCTTAGTTGGGGCATCTTACAGGGAATTGGGAAAAGTCTTTGAAGTGACAAAGTATATGTCTCTAGCCCACACTCACCTAATTATTCTGGGCTTTGCCCTTCCAGGAATTTTTTATCTCTTGGTCAAAAACTCAGACCTTTCTGATGAAAAAATAAAAAAATTATTTAACATTTACAACTTTGGAATCTACCTTGCCTTCACTTCTATGATTATCCACGGTCTTGTAGACCCACATCTCCCTATGCGACTAACAGAGATTGGACTTATATCTATTAGTGGGGTGGGACACATTCTTCTTACCATTTCCATTGTCCTACTGGGTGTAAATGCCTTGAGATCAAGGGAGATTAAGACAGCTTAATAAAGAGAAAAATCTGTTGGGAAAGCAACAGATTTTTTTGTGTCATATTTTATTGTCGGGTGATTTTTTATAATTTTTGTTTTTATTGTCAGATTATTTTTAATTTATAATTTCATAGAGCCTTCATTTTATTAATACTTGAAATTTTATCCTCATCTTCAACTCATCTTTGATTTAACAATTTCTTACAAGTGTAAATTTTTTTATCTCATAATAAAAATCCCTAGCGTTTAATTTATTTTTCAACTTACAATTTTTTTCGACTTTCCATTTATTTTTCATCTAATAAATTCTTATGACTTTATAAATCACTGTCACTTTATAAATTATTATCACTTCATAAATTCTCATCATTTTATAAACATTTATTTGATCACAAATTTTTATCACTTAATAAATTCTCATGACTTTATAAATTCTTATCACCCCAGAAATTTTTATCATCTCATAAATACTTATGACTCTCATCTTTATCATAAATCACCAAAGAAGAGCAAAAAAATAAGACGGCCTAAGCCGTCCTATTTATATCTTTAATTTATTGCCAAACACTTACGTCTTCAGCCTTGTCTCCCTTGACTGCGTTGTGTCCATTAGAAGCGTCTATGATTTCATAGTATGCCCAGTGGCTCATTGGCACGTCAGAGAATTTCTTCAAGCTATTTGTGTTCACATTTGCAAAGGAAGTTGACTTAGTGTTTCTTCCAAATACAGAGTTAAGAACTGTAACAGCTTCGGCTCTTGTAAGTTTTTGATCTGGTTTAAATGTTCCATCAGGGAATCCCTTGATTTTCTTGTTACCATAAAGTTGGTCTATTGCATTAGATGCCCAGTGACCCTTAACATCCTTGAAGTTTGAAGATCCTGGATAACCATCCTTAACAAATACAGCAATCATTTGTGCAAATTCTGCCCTAGTGATTCCTTGGTTAGGTTTAAATGTTCCATCAGAGTAACCACTGATGAAGCCCTTAGATACTGCGAAGTTGATTTCGTCAGAGTACCATTTATTATTAGCATCCTTAAACTTAGTTGTTGGGTTCTTAGGAAGTTCTTTTCCTTCGTTAACAAGTGTTACAAACATCCTAACAGCTTCTGCTCTTGTAACTTCCTTGCCTGGTTTAAATGTTCCATCAGGATAACCTGCTATATAAGAAGGTGAGTTTACCTTAGCAGCAACTTTTGCTTCTTGTCCTGCAATTTTAACTTCAGTAGATCTTGAAGTCTTGCCAGATTCCTTAGCTTCAACCTTAATAGTTTCGCCAGCTCTTAGTTCTCTATTTAAGCTGATGTTAAAGATACCAGTTGAACCTGCACTTGCTCCACCAAGTCTTGTTCCATTTGAATCATAAACAGTTACATCTGCGTAAGCACCTGCGTTACCTCTTACAAATTTTGCTCCAGCAGAAACATTATTTACAACTGGAATCATTGAGTAACTAGAGTCACTTACATAAGTTCCATTTACATAATATTCAAGACTTCTTGAAGTTGAAACTCTTGGAGAGTTCCAAGATACCTTGAAGTATCCATCAGAATCTATTGTGTCAGATCCTAGATATGTTCCATCGTCATAAACATAAACTGTTCTGTTCTTGTATCCCTTTAGGTAACCAGATGTTGAGTAGTTTGACCTTGAAATATCTGTTGGATAAACTCTGTGGTCGTACTTGTTGGAATACCAGTCACGTCCATAGTATCTTCCATTGTTGTAGTAGTATCCATCTTTCCAAAGATTCTTTTCTGCTGAGTAGAAGCCAGATTTTTCTGCAACTAAGTCAGCCTTGTAATCTCTGTATCTTCTATAATAGTTTGAATATCTTATATAATTTCTCTTACCGTTCTTGATGTAGTAGTAATCTCCGTCAGAGTCTTTATAAACTCTGTAGCCATCATAGTAGCGGTCTCCATTTCTGTAATAGTAGTCGTCATCATAGTATCTGTAGTCATCGTAGTATTTGCCTAGATAAACTTTAAATCTACCATAAGCATCAGTCTTATCAGTATAGCCTGTTTTTGATCCGTCAATCTTTAGGGTAACTGTAGCATCTTTAACAGCTTCTCCTTTAGAAGTAACCTTACCAGTTACATAATTTCCATCATATTCAATGTCAGAAATATAAAGATCTTCCTTAGTTGGAACTGCTGGCTTTTCTTCTTCCCATTTAGCGTAAAGATTTGTATTTTCGGTAATTTCTGTGTCGAAATTAAATCTATTTACAAATACTCCGTCGTCTGTGTACCAACCTTTAAAAGTATATCCCTTTCTTGTTGGAGCAGTAGGTTTTGTAGCAGTTTTTCCTTCTTCAATAGTTTGTGTTGCTACTGTACTTCCACCCTTTGAATAAAATGTAACATCAAATTTTTTAACTTCTGGTGCTTTTTTAGTGAATTTAGCATAAATTATTCTGTCAGTATTAATTTCTTCTGTTTTTGTAAATCCAGTAGTTAACCCTTCATCAGTATACCAACCACCAAATACATAACCTTCTTTTTTTGGTTCCTTTAAGTTTTCGGCAGGAATTGCTTCTCCTTTATTTACATCTATTGGTGTGCCTAAGTCTTGGATTGTTTTTTCAGCTTTTCCTTCTTCAACTAGTACAGCTTTAAATGTAACTTTCACTATCTCTTTAGCTGGAGTTAGAGGTGTCAATTCTTGACCAGCTTTTTGGCCACCAGTTTCTCCTCCTGATTGATCAGTTGGATCAGCTTCGTTTTCTTGTGCTACTGCAACAGGAACTGTTACATCAGATAATTCTAGTTTTTCACCTTCATCATCTGCAAATACATTAAATGGTATTGAGGTTACCATTACTCCTGCGAGCAATAGTCCTAATATTTTCTTGTTTCTCATATGTTTCCTCCTATCTAAATATTTTCTGTTAAAACATTTTCCTTAAGGCTATTATACCCAAAACAATAAAAAATACATTATAATTTACAATTTTTTAATAAATTTAATTCTTTTGTAATATTGAAAGGGTAAACCTATACAAGTATATTTATTGTGTAAATCTTTTGTCAAAACTTATAATTAATTCTCAAGTTAATTTTCTTTTTTTCTTTCAAATAAATTTTCAATAAGAAAAATAAGTTGAAAGAAGAAAATTTTTTAAAAATTATTCCCTATCTACTCCTAATTTAGATCTCTCTAAAATTTCTAAAGCTAACATAAATTTTATCTCTTATTTATAGAGTGAAAAATAATTTTAAATAAAGGAGAAAATAGTTTTCACTTTAAATAAAATTATAATAATCTAAAAATAAATTAGAACTCATCAAGAATTTTTATTTTCAAAATTTTAAGCAATAAAAAAAGGCAACCCTAAGATTGCCTTAAATATTTTATAAAATTTACTTCTTAAGAACTTACCATACACTCACAATAAGCATTGATATATCGTCCACTTGTGGTATGTCTGTAAATTCTTCTAATTCCTTATTTATATATTCCAGGATGTCGCTGTTATATTCTGAAATTATGTCCAGGATTTTCTCATGGCCAAAAACTTCTTTCTTAGCATTCCTCGCCTCTTCCACCCCATCAGTCATAAAGAGGAGGTAGTCGCCAGTGTGGAGTTTTATCTCCTTCTCTTCATAGTCTGGCTTGGCGAAAAATCTTGAGATTGGATAACCTCTGGACTCAAGACTCATTGATTCCCTGTTCCTTACCATAAGGGGAAGTGGAAGGTGGCCTGCATTGGAAAAGGTGAAGGTCTTCTTTTTCAAATTATAGACCCCATAAAAGCAGGTGAAATAATTTTCTATCTCTAGCTTTAGGCCAGTGAACCTCTCACAAAGTTCCGTCAAAGTTTCTCTTGGCGATCTTTGACTTGTCTTGTCCAGGGTCCTCACCATAGACTTGATAAACATAGTCACCATAGAGGCCGCAAAGCCATGGCCCACTGAGTCTGCTATGTACATTCCTATGTGGTCGTCATCAATTTGAAAGACATCGAACATATCTCCACTTAAAATTGTTGAAGGCTTGTAGAGGTAGTTGACCTTTAGATTTTTTATGAAGCCCTTGTCGGGAAGGACCTTTCTTTGGATAAGGGAGGCTGCATTGGTTTCGTTGGTCATGAACCTATTCTTGTCTATAAGTTCCTTTTGAAGCTTCCTTGCCATAGTCACGTTCCTAAAAACTTCTACAACACCAAGGATTTCTCCCTTCTTGTTAATTATTGGAGAGCACTTAACAGAAAAGACCATGCTCCCAATATTTTCTTCCCTTTGGATGACTTCGCCACTAACTAGGGCCCTCTTGGTGATCTCAGGGTCAAAGAGGTCTTCTCCCAATATGCAGACTTTCTTTTCTGGGTCGTAACCCAAGAGGTCTTCCATGGCCTTGTTTACAAATACTACTTTTTCATTGTAGTCCAGGACCCTAACAAGGTCTGCAATGGCATTTAGGACCTGAAAGTCAATATTCTCGTCAATCTTTTCTCTTTCCATTTTGTTTACCATGAGTCACCACCTTTTGTCAATGCTTTCAGTATAACAGATGACAAACCACTAAACAATTATCTTCTTGGCTTTGGGCCATAATATTGGTAGTAGTAAGTCTTTAGTCTACCGTTGTATAATTTTCTATTTCTGTCAGCTTTTTTGCCAAAGTTCTTTTCAAAGTTTTCATTAGCTGTGATTATATAGTAGGACCAAGTCTTTAGAGACCTTGCAAGTTCGCCAAGTTCCTTGTTAAGTTCGTCTACGTCTTCTTTTCCAATTCTCTCTCCATAAGGAGGGTTGGTTATTATAATCCCATAGTCGTCTGGAAGATCCAAGTCCCTTATGTCCTTTTGGAAGAAGGAAATATCTTCGTCTAGTCCCAATATTTCTGCATTGGATCTTGCAATTTGGATTGCCTTGTGGGAGACGTCTGATGCAAGAATTTCTAATTCTTCGTCATACTTTATCTCTGAGTAGCACTTTTTCTTTTCTTCTTTAAATATTTCTTCGTCAAAAAATTTGAAGTTAACAAAGTCGAAGTCCCTCATAAGCCCTGGGGCAATATTTTTTTCTATCATGGCTGCTTCTATAGGGATTGTGCCTGATCCACAGAAGGGGTCTGCCAGAATCCTGTCCTTATTCCAAAAAGTTAATTTAACAAGAGAGGCTGCAATTGTTTCTGAAAGTGGTGCCTTGTAGTTGACTTCTCTGTAGCCTCTCTTGTGGAGTCCGTCACCTGATGTGTCCATGGTAATTTCTGCAATGTCATTTAAGAGTGACACTTCAATTTTAACTCTTGGGCCAGATTTTTCGAACCAAGAGACCTTGTATTTCATCTTTAGTTTTTCAATTATTGCCTTTTCTGTAATTCTTTGGCAGTCTGAGATAGAGAATAGTTTTGATTTCCTACTCCTTCCCTGGATGATGAATTGGTCTTCTTCTGCGATGTAGTCCCACCATCTTATCTCGAAGACCTTGTCAAACAATTCTTCAAAGGTCTCTGCCCTAAAGGAGTCGATTAGTAGTAAGACTCTCTCAGCCGTTCTCAGTCTTAAATTTAAAATGGCAATGTCCTTTAGCTGGCAAGAAATTTTTATTTTTCCATCGCTAACTTCTAAGTCCTTGTAGCCAAGGTCTTGTAACTCTCTTTTTGTAACTGCTTCAAGACCCATATTAGTAGTTGCGATTAATTTTATGTTTTCCATTTTACACCTCGCTTCCATTATACTAAATATGAAAATATTTTTCCTTAAATTAAATTCAATGTGATAATTTATTTAATTGGGGTATAATATATTTGTAAAATATTTATTGGGGGTAATAAAATGAAATTAACTGAAACAGTACAAACTGCTGATTGGAAAACTGAAAAACACGTTCCTGTAATCCACGTTGAAAAGGCTGACGGTCTTCTAAAGATCAAGGCTCTAGTTGGAGAAGAAGTTGAACATCCTAACACATTAGAACACCACATCGCTTGGATCAAAGTATTCTTCAAACCTGAAGGAGAAAAATTCCCAGTTGAAGTTGGTTCTTATGAATTTGCTGCTCACGGCGAAGCAGACCTATTCACAGTTCCATGTGTTGAAACAGCAGTTAAGACTGACAAGGGCGGCGAAGTTTACGCACTAAGCTACTGTAACATCCACGGACTTTGGGAAAACTCAGTAGAAGCTTAAGTATAATATTAAAGAGCTATGAAATTAATCATAGCTCTTTTTTCTTGCTCATTTTTATCTAATTTTATTTTCTTTTCAAATTCAAAGTCGCAAACTTATAGTGACGCCTTATAAATTTCTAATACGTCGTCTTTATTAAGTTCCACTACACCCTTGATTGATCCACCTGCGTGTCTTACAGCTGCTTCAGCCATTTCTTCTAGCTTTTCATCATCTATTCCAACTTCTCCAAGTGTCATTGGTATATTCATGTCATCTTCAAAAAACATGTGAAGAGTAGCAATTGCCTTTTTGGCATCATTCATCTTGTCATCTGATGGTTTTATATTAAATACATTTATGCCAAAGTCTCTAATCATATCAACGGTCTCATCATTTAAGATGTGCTTTAAGAATCTTGGTGTCAAGATTGCAAGTCCAATTCCATGAGTTATGTCATAGAAGGCAGAAAGTTCGTGTTCCATTGCGTGGACTGACCAGCCTGTTGACTTGCCTGTTGAAAGAAGTCCGTTGATGGCCCAAGATGAAGCCCACATAATATTTGATCTTGCTTCATAATTTTCTGGTTCTTCCATGGCGATTGGTCCGTAGTGGATACAAGTTTTTAGAATTCCTTCCGCAAGTCTATTTTGCATATAAGCATTGTCACCAAGTGTGAAATAATTTTCCATTGTGTGGCTCATGATGTCAGCTACACCTGCTGCTGTGTGTTTAACATTTACAGAATAAGTTGTTTCTGGATTCATGATTGAGAACTTTGGAAGTGTATAAGCTGATCCAAAGCCTAATTTTTGATTTGTCTCTGGGTTTGTTATAACTCCCCCAGCATCCATTTCTGAACCTGTTGCTGCAAGTGTTAATATAGTTCCAATAGGAAGAGCCTTCTCGATTTTTGCCTTCTTAATTACAATATCCCATGGGTCACAATCGAGGAAAACTGCTCCGGCAACTAACTTGGAAAGGTCAATAACAGATCCTCCACCAACTGCCAAGATGAAGTCAAGGTCGTTTTCTCTCACAATCTTAACTCCTTCTCTTGCTGAATCAACTCTTGGGTTTGGTTCTATGCCTGCAAGTTCCTTGTAGAAGATGTCATTTTCTTCAAAAATTTTCACAATTTCGTCGTAAAGACCATTTCTCTTAATTGATCCCCCGCCATAGGCAAGTAAAACTCTTGAACCATATTTTTTAATTTCAGAGGCCAAGTTATCCATTTGGTTCCTTCCAAAAAGAATTTTCGTACTTACATTAAAAATAAAATCTTTCATAATTCCTCCTAGTTTTTAAACTGTGAATTGTAAAGTTCTGCATAAATCCCATCTCTTGCAAGAAGTTCCTTGTGATTTCCCTTTTCCACTATGTCACCCTTATCTAGGACCAAAATCACATCGGAGTTAACAATAGTGGAAAGTCTGTGGGCGATGACAAAGTTTGTCCTCTCCTTTAAGAGGTTCTTCATGGCCTTTTGTATAAGGGCCTCTGTCCTGGTATCAACAGATGAAGTTGCCTCGTCTAAGATTAAAATTTCTGGATCTGACAAAAGGGCCCTTGCAATTGTAAGAAGCTGTCTTTGTCCTTGCGATATATTTGAAGCTTCTTCATTTAAGACTGTGTCATAGCCCTTTGGAAGCTTCTTCATTTAAGACTGTGTCATAGCCCTTTGGAAGCTTCTCGATAAAGGAGTGACAATAGGCCTTTTTGGCTGCGTCAATAACTTCTTCCCTTGTGGCATCTTGTCCTCCATAGAGAATGTTGTCGTAAATTGTCCCCCTAAAGAGCCAAGAATCTTGAAGTACCATACCAAAGAGGGACCTCAAGTTTTTCCTCGACACGTCTTTGATGTTTACTCCGTTTATATTAATACTACCCCTATCAATATCATAAAACCTCATTAAAAGATTTACAATAGTTGTCTTGCCGGCTCCAGTAGAACCAACAATGGCAACAGTCTTGTTCTTCTCAACATGAAGGTTTAGGTTGTTGATGACAGGAGTTTTTTTGTCGTAGGAAAAATAAACTTTATCAAACTCGATGTCTTCAACTGGTCTTTTGATTTCATCTGTAACAATTTCCTCTTCTGGCTCTTGGTCAAGGAATTCAAAAATTCTTTCAGCTGCAGCAATAGATGCTTGAAATATAGAAGCCATTTCTGCCAACTGTTCTATTGGATTTGCCAGCCTTCTTACATATTGGATAACTGCCTGGATGTCCCCAACAAACAACTTGCCAGATAGGACAAGAAGTCCCCCAACAATAGAAAGCATTACATAACCAAGGTTGGAAATAAAGGTCATAATTGGAAGCATAATCCCCGTCATAAAGGAAGCACGATAGCTGACCTCATAGAGGTTTTCGTTTATGTCCAAGAATTCTCTCTCGGCCCTTCCTTCGTAGTTAAAGGCCTTGATGAGTTCTGAACCAGAGAAGTTTTCTTCGACAAATCCAACCATAGATCCAAGCCCCTGTGACTTTCTCCTAAAATATCCTTGAGACTTCTTAGAAATAAATTTCGTAGAAAAATAAGTCATGGGCAATGTGAATAAAAAGACCAAAGTCAAGATTGGCGAAATTTTTATCATGACTGTCAAGATCCCAACTATCAATACAATAGAAGAAAGTATTGAAGAGATTGTCTGTTGCAAGTTCTTGCCCAGGGTCTCAACGTCGTTTGTCATCATCGACAAGAGGTCTCCAGTCTTATTTTTATCGTAATAAGATGTTGGAATATATTTTACCTTTTCAGAAATTTCTCTCCTAAACTTTGCAATTAAGTCTTGGGTCACATCAACTAAGATCCTACCCCGGAAGAACTCAAAGGCTCCTTGTAGTAGATAAACTACACCAAGAGTTATGCAAATTTTTATTACATAGTCGAAGTCAATCCTTGTGTTCATCTTCAGGTTTTCAAAAATCCTTGTAGTAATATTCCCCATGAGTTTTGGAGAAATAATTTCAAAAATTGATGAACCAATTGTGAGAAAAATTGCCAGAAATAGAAAGAACTTATAGGCTTTTAAATATGAAATTATCCTTAAAACTGTGTTATTATTCTTCTTCATAAGCTTGCCCCTGACTAATTGCGATTTCCCTGTAAACTTCGTTGGTCTTCATTAGGTCTTGGTGGTTGCCGTAGCCTGCCACACTTCCATCTTCTAAAACCAAAATCTTATCTGCATTTAGTATTGTCGCCACCCTTTGGGCAACAACAATTACAATTTTATCTTCGAGACTCTTCTTCAAAAGCTGTCTAAGTTCGTAATCTGTCTTGTAATCAAGAGCCGAGAAGGAGTCGTCGAAGAGGTAGACTGATGCATCACGAGTAAGAGCCCTTGCCATAGCAAGTCTTTGTCTTTGGCCACCAGAAAGATTCCTTCCACCCCTAGAAATTTTCTTTTCTAAAGGCTTGTCACCTAAAAATTCTTTGGCCCTGGCATTTTCTAAGGACTCAAGCATTTTGTCATCCTCAGCATCTTCCTTGGCATAGGATAAGTTTTCTGCAACAGTTTTTGAGAAAAAGAAGTTTTCTTGTGGAACATAGGAAATCTTGTCCCTAACTTGGTAATTATTTAGAGTTTTTATGTCAATTCCATTTAAGAAAAGTTCTCCGTCTCCTGGTTCATAAAATTGTAATAGGAGCCTAAGTAGACTTGACTTACCTGAACCAGTTCCCCCAATAATACCAAGGGTCTCTCCACTTTTGACATCAAAACTTATGTCATTTAAAACCTTTTGAGAGGCATCTGGATAGGCAAAGGAAAGATTTTTTGCTTCAATTTCATAAATGTCACCAGATAATTTTTTATCTCCACCAGTCTTTGTAGACTCATATTCCAAGACTTCGTTGATCCTCTCCATGGAAGCGAAGGTCCTTGGAAGAAGTGACAAGAGAAAACTCATCATTATCATGGCAGATAAGACTTGGGTGATGTATTGGATAAAGGCCATTAGGTCACCAATCCCCATCTCTCTTATGTCGATGAGCCTTGCACCAAAATAGAGGACAAAGATAATTCCAAAATTTAAAATTGTTCCAAGCATTGGTCTCACATTTACAAGAAGTTTATTTACCTTAGTTGCCATTTCTTGATAAGAAATGTTAGCTTCATCAAAAATTTCTTCTTCGTATTCATCCTTTGAGAAGGCCCTTATAACCCTAAGTCCAGTTAGTCTTCTTCTGAAGAGTTCATTTAACTTATCCAGCCTTCTTTGTAGAATTGGAAAATATGGAAGGCCCTTCTTGAAGACAAAATAAATCCCAATCCCAATAAAAGGAATCGTAATTGGAAAGACTGCCGACAACTTAACATTAGTTGAAAGAGCCATGATGAGACCACCAATAAACATAAGTGGACCCCTAATAAGAGGCCTAAGTCCCATTAAGACCATTTGCTCAACTTGGTTGACGTCATCAGTTGTCCTTGTGATAAGTGATGAAATGGAAAAATGTTCCACGTCATCAAAGCTAAGATAATTTATCTTTTTAAATAGTTTGTACCTAATGTCTCGTGAGAAGGCCATGGTTGTCTTAGAAGAATGGTAGGCAGCAGATGCCCTACACATTACAGTGAAGATTACCACGATAATCATGATGCCGCCAATCTTTAAGACATAGTCGGTGTCTCCATAGGCCACACCCTTATCAATGACAAGACTCATTAGCTTAGGGAGGAAAAGTTCCCCAAGAGCATTGCCAAAGGTAAGGAGGATGACCACAAAAATTCTTAATTTGTATTTATTTAATCCTTTGTATATATTCATAATTCCTCCATCATAACATTCTAACATATAGGGATTTAAAAGAAAATTCCATGAAGATAGATGCAAGACTTGCTATAATGGTTGAAGAGGTGATATAGATGGAAAAAAATCCAATGCCACAAGGAAGATACTTGCCAGCCAAAAAGTCACAGGGATTTATTTACTCAGCAGGTATGACCCCAAGACTTGACGGCAAACTAATATTAGAAGGAAAGGTCTCAAGCGATAAGGAAATCTCTTTTTATAAGGAAGCAGTAGTCCAAGCAACAAAAAATGCCTTGGCAGCAATAAAAAATACCTTAGAAGATGGCGAAGTCTTAAAAGAAATAATTTCCATGACAGTCTATGTAAACGCCGAAGAAGATTTTACGGCCCACTCAAAGATAGCAGACCTTGGATCAAACTATCTCTTTGAAGTCCTTGGAGAAAAAGGAATCTCCCCAAGAGCCGCAATAGGGGTGATGACATTGCCTGGCAACGCCCCAGTAGAAATCCAACTAGTAGCAAGTTATAAGTAGAATATAAATAAAAAAAGGAATGTCTCCTTTAATCTAAAGGCTACATTCCTTTTTTTATTCTCATTTTTTTACTTATAAGCTTTCTTATTCTACTTAAGTATTAAATAAAGACTTGCAAGAAAAAAGAGAGAGCATAAACTCCCTCTAATTTTATTTATTAAGATTTGTCTGTTAATCCCAAAGGATTAGTCAAGAATCTTTGATACTACTCCTGATGCTACAGTTCTTCCACCTTCACGAATAGCGAATCTTAGTCCTTCGTCCATAGCGATTGGTGTGATTAGTGTTACTGTAAATGTTGAGTTATCTCCAGGCATTACCATTTCTACGCCTTCTGCTAATTGGATATCTCCTGTTACGTCTGTTGTTCTGAAGTAGAATTGTGGTCTGTATCCGTTAAAGAATGGTGTGTGTCTTCCACCTTCTTCTTTTGTTAGTACGTACACTTCTGCTTCAAATTTTGTGTGTGGGTGAATTGTTCCTGGTGCTGCTAGTACTTGTCCTCTTTGGATTTCTTCTCTTTGTACACCTCTTAGTAGGGCTCCAATGTTGTCTCCTGCTTCTGCTTGGTCTAGTTGTTTTCTAAACATTTCAACACCTGTTACTACTACTTGTCTACTTTCGTCTGTTAATCCAACTAGTTCTACTGTGTCTCCTACTTTTACTACACCTTGTTCTACTCTTCCTGTTGCTACTGTACCTCTACCTGTGATTGAGAAGATGTCTTCGATAGGCATTAGGAATGGGTGTTCTGTATCTCTTACTGGAGTTGGGATGTATTCGTCAACTTCTTTCATTAGGTTGTCAATTTTGTCTCCCCATTCTCCGTCTGGATCGTCTAGTGCTTTTAGAGCTGATCCTACTACGATTGGTGTGTTGTCTCCGTCAAAGTCGTATTCTGATAGTAGGTCTCTTACTTCCATTTCTACTAATTCAATTAGTTCTGGATCGTCTACTTGGTCTTCTTTGTTTAGGAATACTACAATCTTTGGTACACCAACTTGTCTTGCAAGTAGGATGTGTTCTCTTGTTTGTGGCATTGGACCGTCTGCAGCTGATACTACTAGGATTGCTCCGTCCATTTGTGCTGCTCCTGTGATCATGTTCTTAACATAGTCAGCGTGTCCTGGGCAGTCTACGTGAGCGTAGTGTCTGTTTGCTGTTTCGTATTCTACGTGAGAAGTTGAAATTGTAATTCCTCTTTCTCTTTCTTCTGGAGCCTTGTCAATGTGTGCGTAGTCAACGAATTCTCCGCCGCCATATCTCTTGTTCATTACAAGTGTGATTGCAGCTGTAAGTGTTGTCTTACCGTGGTCAACGTGACCAATTGTTCCAATGTTTACGTGTGGTTTATTTCTTTCAAATTTTGCTTTTCCCATGCTATTCCTCCTGGATATTTAAATTAAGTTCATAATACCTCAAATTCAAATTTTTTTCAACATTTAAGCCAATTTAAGCCTTAAATTGCTTCCATTTTTCTTCTTACAAAGGTGTTCATAAAGTAGGCTATGAAAAATACTGACGCAATCTCTGCAATTACGTAACCCCACCAAATTTCGTTAACTGTAAAGAAGGTCACTGCTATATAGGCAACTGGTAATAGGACTATGATTTGTCTTAGGATTGAGTCAAGTAGTGCCAAGATTCCGTTGCCAAAGGCTTGGAAGACTGATGTCCCTACTATTGATATGCCAGCAAATACATAGGATAGGGCACAAATCCTAAGCATTGGTATTCCAATTTCCAACATCTTGTCCGATGCTGAGAATATTCCTAAGATTTCTCTTGGGAAGGTCATAATAAGTCCCGATACTATTAGGGTCATTACTATTACTGTTGCAAAGGCAAGCTTTATCGATTTTATAATCCTCTCTTTATATTTTGCCCCATAGTTGTAGGCGATGATTGGAACTAGTCCGTTGTTTATTCCAAAGATTGGCATAAAGACAAAGGACTGAACCTTGAAATAGGCGCCTAGGGCTGCTATGGCAGATGTGGAAATCTCTGATAGCATTTTGTTTAATACATATATTGTAAAGGACTGGATTGTTATTGTAATCATTGATGGAATCCCAACAATATAAATCCCCTTAATAATTTTTGGATTAAAAGAAAACTTCTTAATAGTTATATCTGGATTAAACTTGTGCTGGAAGAAGGCTCCACATATTGCTCCAATAATTTGTCCTGTTACAGTTGCAACTGCTGCACCCTTTACCCCCATGGCTGGAAGTCCAAAATAACCAAAGATAAATATTGGGTCTAGGATAATATTTAGTACTGCCCCAATAAGTTGGGTCAACATGGTAAATATTGTCCTACCCGTTGATTGAAGGGTTCTTTCCAAAAATATTTGTGTAAATACACCTACAGATAGGCCCATTACAATTTGAAGATAGTCCACTCCATAGTTAATTATATTTTCATTCGTTGTTTGAGCTGACACAAAGGGCATTGGCAAAAACCTTGACAAAATAAATAGAAGTATTCCATATAGTATGGCAAGTGTAAGTCCATTTTCCGCTGTCTTGTTGGCCCGATCAAAGTTTTTCTCTCCCAAGTATCTTGAGATGAGTGAGTTCATACCAACTCCTGTACCTACTCCAATTCCTATCATTATATTTTGAATAGGAAAGGCAATGGCAATGGCTGTGAAGGCCTCTTCATTTATCTTTCCAATGTAGTAGGAGTCTACCAAGTTGTACATGGACTGGATAAACATAGAGATCACAATTGGAAAAGATACTTGAAATAAAAGTTTTGGGATTGACATAGTCCCCAATTTATTTTCATTATTTTGCACTTAATCACCTCTTACTCTTTTATTGTAATCCTAACTATTATATAGGAAGATATAAGTTTTTTGAAGTATAAAAAAGAAGTTAGGAAAATTCCCAACTTCTTAAATATCATTTTTTTCTCTTAACAGTAATAATGTTTTCGTAATAGTATAGAAAAATAAGATTAAACCAATCCTATTTATTTTTATGAATATCGTATAAGCAATAACAAATCTGAACAAAAAATCCAAAAGTAAATAGCAAAAATATACTACGACCTCTTTTAAAATATGATATAAGAGTAAAATTTAAAAATATAAAATTTAAAAATATTAACGTTTTATTCTTCTTCAAAATATCACCTGCTAAATTTAATAATATCACAATCCTCGTCCATTTCTAAATTTTATTTTCTCAATTAAGGAAATTACTAAATATTATTACTATATAAACTTTATTCCATAAATATAATATTGAATTTTTTTCAATTTATTTTTTAATTATTTCCAGCGCACTTTATACAATAATCATTTAATGATAAAATAAAAGCAACGAGGTGATTTTTTGAAATTATTGATTACGAGTAATATTCCAGAAAAAATTTACGATGAGCTAGACAAACATTTTGAAATAAGCTATCACGACTCCAACGTTCCACTAAAAAAAGAAGAAATTATAGAAATGATAAAGGGACAAGATGCTCTTTTATGTCCCCTATCAGATAAAATCGATAAGGAAGTAATTGATGCTGGCGACAATTTAAAAATTATTGCCAACTATGGAGCTGGCTTCGACAATATAGATATTGATTACGCAAGAGAAAAGGGAATTGTTGTTACTAACGCACCTGCTCCTGCATCTGCTGTGTCCACAGCTGAGCTTGCTTTTGGCCTTATGCTTGCTGCTGCAAGAAGAATTGTATCTGGCGACAAGGTTACAAGAGCTGGAGAGTTTTACGGCTGGAGACCAACTTTTTATCTTGGAAGCCAACTTAAGGGAAAGACTCTTGGCATCATTGGCCTAGGAAACATTGGAAAAAATCTTGCCAAAAGAGCAAGAGCCTTTGAAATGAAGGTTGTCTATTATTCACGCACAAGAAAAGAAGATTTTGAAAAAGAATTTGGCCTAGAATACATGGATAAAGATGAGGTAATAAAGTCTTCTGACTTTTTAAGTCTTCACATAGCCTTTGTGCCTGAACTCCATCACATGATTTCCAAAAAAGAACTTGAAATGATGAAAAAATCTGCTATATTAATTAATGCGTCTAGGGGTCCAGTTGTTGACGAAGAAGCCCTTACCAATGCACTAATAGAAAATGTAATTGCAGGAGCAGCCCTTGATGTTTATGAATTTGAACCAAAGGTAAATGAAAAACTCATGGTCCTAGACAATGTAATTCTTGCTCCTCACCTTGGTAATGCAACTTTTGAAGCAAGACTTGAGATGGGAGAAAATGCAAAGGACAATTTAATTGCCTTCAAGGAAGGCAAGAGTCCTAAGAACAAAGTAAACTGAGGTGTAAAATGATAAATTATTATAGTCCACAAGATATGACAATATGGTCTGGAAGAATTGATGACGAAAATGATTACGAGTCTTTTAGGTGGCATCAATGGGTTAAACCCCTTGACCTAAACGACGAAAGCTTAAGTCCCTTTGATGGCAAACTTGGCTTTGGTATCATAGGCTTTGAATCTGACCAAGGTATTGAACTTAACAAAGGAAGGTTTGGAGCTGCTGCTGGTCCTGCTGCCATAAGAAAGGAACTCGCAAAGCTACCATGTCAATTTTCTGAAGAAGTTAAAATTTTTGACTGCGGCAATGTGACAAGTAAGTACACAACTCTTGAAACCAGCCAAGACCAACTAGCTATGGCTGTGAAAAGAGTTCTTGAATTAAATCTATTTCCCCT
Organism: Peptoniphilus harei; assembly: GCF_900454685.1. GTDB lineage: Bacteria > Bacillota > Clostridia > Tissierellales > Peptoniphilaceae > Peptoniphilus_A > Peptoniphilus_A harei. The sequence goes on from NZ_UATM01000032.1 coordinate 301,507, forward strand.
TGTCCTTGGTGGAGGTCACGAAACTGCCTTTGGTCACTACAAGGGAATTAGCACCTTCCTTGATGACAAGGAAGACAACAAGCTTGGCATTTTAAACTTCGATGCCCACTTTGACCTTAGGCCTTATGAAAAAGGAAATGGAACAAGTGGAACAATGTTTAGACAAATTGCAGACTACACTCGTGAAAAGGGAACTCAATATGCCTACTATGTAATGGGAATTCAAAAGCACTCCAATACACTTTCACTTTTTAGGACTGCTGAAGACCTTGGGGTTAAGTATGTACTTGGTAAGAACTTTATCAATGGAGACTTCTTTGAAATTGTTCACGAACTTGATGAGTACATTGGAGAACAAGACCACCTATACGTTACAATTTGTATGGATTGCTTCACATCTTCCTATGCACCAGGTGTCTCTGCTCCACAAGCCTTGGGCATTGATCCAGAAAAAGTAATCCTACTTTTAAAACACGTCTTCTCAACTGGCAAGCCAACAAGCTTTGACATATGTGAAGTTTCTCCAAGATTCGACCACGACTCTGTAACTGCCAACTTGGCATCAATCCTTGTGTACACAGTTGTGTCAACTATGGCCAACCACGTCTTGGGTAAAGCAAATAAAAAATATATTCCTAGATAAAAATAATTTAAGTATAAAAATTGCCATGGATTTCTCCATGGCTTTTTCTTTTGCAAAAATCATAAAATTTTCTTTTCTTATTTTCTTCTATTATCTATAAAGAGTTACCAGACTCAATAGATATTTCATAAAACTTATCTAAAATCGAATCCAGCTTAAGATTTTTCTTTTCTTCTCCAGCAAAGTCCATAATCTTTTCTCCCTTGTGCATCATTATGAGCCTGTCACCATAGTCAAGAGAATAATTTAAGTTGTGGGTAACCATAAGGGCTGTCAAATTTTTTTCTCTCACAATTTTATTGGTGATGTCCATAACTGTGTCAGCTGTCTTTGGATCAAGAGCCGCTGTGTGTTCGTCAAGGATTAAAAAATCTATGGGGACAAGTGTAGCCATTATTAGGGCAAGAGCCTGCCTTTGGCCACCTGATAAGAGCCCAACCTTGTCGTCTAACTTGTCTTCGAGTCCAAGGCCAAGTCCCCTTAGGGTCTCCCTATAAATTTCTCTTTTCTTTTTATTTACTCCTGGCAGCAAGTTCCAAGACTTGTTTTTATTTTCTGCCATGGACATATTTTCTAAAATCGTCATCTTTGGTGAAGTCCCCATCTTTGGATCTTGAAAGACCCTCCCCATCTTGACGTATCTCTTGTGCTCTGGAATTTTTTTAAGATTCTCTCCGTCGATTAAAATTTCTCCTGAGTCTTCTCTTAGGGACCCACAAATAATATTTAAAAGAGTAGACTTGCCTGACCCATTAGACCCAATAATGCTGACAAATTGTCCCTTGGGAAGAGTAAGGTCAAAACTCTCAAAAAGTTTATTCTCATTTGCTGTTCCAATATTAAAAGTTTTATCAATTGATCTTAGTTCAAGCATTTTGGACCTTCTTTCTCTTTCCCCTTCCTGCAATTAATATCACAAGGAAAATCACTGCAGTTATAAGTTTCATTGAGTTGGCTGAAAAACCAAGGGCAATGGCAAGGGCAATTGAAGCCTTATAAAGAATTGAACCTATTAAAACTTTTGTGGTGTCCTTGATAAAGTCGAAGGACTGCAAAAGCTTCATCCCAAGCACAACAGAAGCAAGACCCATTACCATAGACCCAGTTCCCATGGAAACTTCAAAAAATCTCTGATTTTGGCAAACTATAGACCCACTTAGGGCAACAAGTCCGTTGGAAAGGGCAAGACCACAAATTTTTACCCTACCAGGATCAACTGCCATGGTCCTCACAAGACTTTCGTTGTCGCCACAGGCCTTTAAAATAAATCCAGCCTTGGTTCCTAAAAAATAATCTAAAAGTATTTTAATAATAAAGACAAGAGGGACCATTACAAAGAGCAGGTCATAAGATTTTAAATTTTCTGGCACAAGTCTTGCAAGACCTGTAGAAAAAATTGTCTCACTATTAAAGATAGGCACATTGGCCTTGCCTGCAATTTTTAAATTAATTGTCCAAAGGGCCGTCTGCATTATAAGTCCTGCAAGTAAGTCCTCTACCTTTAGCTTGATGTGGATAAGACCTGTCAAAGATCCTGCCAAAGCACCAGCCAAAAAACTAATGACTAGAGCGAGGCCAGGACTTATTCCCCTTAGGATGGCAAAGACTGTTACTGCTGCACCTAGAGGAAAAGACCCGTCAACTGTTAGGTCTGGGAAGTCCAAGATGCTATAGGCAATGTAAAGACCCAGTGCTAAGAAACTATAAGTCAGCCCCTGGCTTATTATTCCTAATAAGATATCCATGACCCACCTACTTTTCTTCAGGAGATCCTATCTCAGTAAAATTTTCTGAAGCCCTATCAAGTAAGTCCTTTGGAATATCTATCCCAAGTTCGTCGGCAACCTTTGAGTTAAGATATAAATTTGGCTCTTCAATAATTTCATAAGCCAGCTCACTTGCCTTGGCTTCTCCTCTTAAAATTTTTGCAGCCATCTTGCCAGTTTGCTTTCCAAGAGAAATGTATTCAATCCCTTCTGATCCAAGACAGCCCATCTTCACTTGTTCAATTTCAGAACCAAAAACAGGAATTTTCTTTGCATTTGCCTTGTCTAAAATTGTTGGAAGAGAATTCACAACTGTGTTGTCCAAAAGATTTGTCATTACGTCAACTTTTGAAAGTAAGTTGTCTGTTGCTAGAGGTATGTCTGCAGTAGTATTTATGGCTTCATCAATAACTTTAAAGTCGTACTTGACTGCAAGGTCTTTATAAATCTCTAGCATTGAATCTGAGTTTGCTTCACTAGATGTGTGTAGGATACCAAGATTCTTTGCCTCTGGCATAAGCTCTCTTATTAATTTTAATTGAGCTTCCACTGGCAAGATATCGCTAGTGCCTGTTATATTGCCAAGAGGATTTTTGTTTTCATCAGCAACTTGTGCCACCACTGGGTCAGTGATTGCTGTGTAGACAACTGGTATGTCTGTCTTCATTGTTGCATTATAGGCACTCATGGCAGCTGGTGTGGCAATGGCTGTCACCATGTCCACCTTGTTGCCCACAAAGGCATCTGCTATTTGGGCAGCAATCCCCATGTCTGCTTGGGCATTTTGGTAGTCAACTTCTAAATTCTTTCCTTCAACAAAGCCTTCTTCCTCAAGACCTTGCAAGAAACCTTCTCTACAATTATCAAGTGATGGGTGTTGGGCAAATTGTAAAATTCCAATTTTATAAACTCTTTCACTATCAGAAGTTTTTTCTCCACTTCCACTTGAACATCCAACTAACAATAAAACTAATGACAATACTCCTAAAATTTTTTTCATTTTCATTCTCCTTTTCCTCAAACTATGAGAGAAGGATGGAAATAAAAAAAGACTTCCATCCCTAATGGGACAAAAGTCTAAACTTCTGCGGTACCACCCAAATTTGCATAAAGCACCCTCTCATCAATACTAACATATTGGTCTTATTTTAACGGCTAAGTCCCGTCGGGTATTACTTTAAATCAAAGATTTATTTCTCCCCGCCCTCAGGAGTCCATTCATTTATACTTCGCTTACAAGTCTCTCACCATGTGACTTGCTCTCTTTAAAGCTCTATAAAAATTACTAATCTCCTTTATCGGTTTATCGATTAGATATAATATAGTACTTGAATTTTATTTTGTCAAGGATAAATTTTTCTTTTTAATTTTATTTTGATTTAAAAATTTTCAAAGCTATTAAATTAGGTTTTATAAAAATAATTTTCTCTATTTAAAATTTATTAAGACTTTATAAATTTTTCTCAAGTTATATTTTAAAATAAATCTCCAAAAGTTTGACTATTTAAATTAAAAGATATATATTATTGGCAGAAGCATCTATTGAGTGCTAATAATAGGAAGGTGATTTTATGCAAAATAAAAAATATAATGCTGAAACAGAAAGATTAATGGACTTGATGATTCATTCCATTTACACAAATAAAGAAATATTTTTAAGGGAACTTATCTCCAATGCATCTGATGCCATGGACAAGATGTACTACATCGCCCTTAACGACGACAAGGTTAAGTTTAACCACGAAGACTACTTCATCAGGATTACTCCTGACAAGGAAAAGAGAACCATAACAATAGAAGACGGCGGCCTTGGTATGACTGAGGAAGAACTTGTAGAAAACTTGGGAACAATAGCCAAGTCAGGTTCCCTTGACTTTAAAAATCTAAACAAAAAAGATGCTGACCACGAAATAATTGGCCAGTTTGGTGTAGGTTTCTACTCTGCCTTCATGGTTGCAGATGAAATTTCTGTCCTAACAAGATCTTACAAGGAAGAAAAAGCTCATCTTTGGAAGTCCAAGGGAGCAGATGGCTACTCCATTGAAGATGCAGAAAAAGAAAACCACGGTACAGTTATCACTCTTCAGCTAAGAGAAAATACTGAAGAAGAAAATTATGACCAATACCTCGATGAATATAAGATTAGGGAACTTGTGAGCCACTACTCCAACTACATCTCCTACCCAATTAAGATGGAAGTAGAAAAGAAAAGACCAAGTGCTGATTCAACTGATGATGATCCAAAATTTGAATCCTATAGAGAAGATGACGTCTTAAACTCTTCTGTCCCAATGTGGAGGAAAAATAAAAATGAATTAAAGGACGAGGACTACAACAACTTCTTTAGACAAAGACACTTTGGTTTTGAAGACCCACTTGCCCACATCCACATATCTGTGGAAGGGATGATTTCCTTTAAGTCAATTTTATACATCCCATCAAGAAAACCCTTTGACTTCCTAAACCCAGACAAGAAGGGCGGACTTGAACTTTACTCCAACGGAGTTTTAATTATGGAAAAATGTGAAGACCTTCTTCCAGATTACTTGAGCTTCGTAAAGGGTGTAGTTGACTCAGAGGACATTTCTCTTAACATCTCACGTGAAATGCTACAAAAAACTCGTGAGTTGCAATTAATTAAGAAAAATATAGAAAAGAAGATCCTTGATGAACTTGCAAAAATCCTTAAGAATGACAGGGAAAAATACGCTGAATTCTTTGAAAACTTTGGAGTTAGTCTAAAGTCAGGTGCCTATGAAAATTATGGTGCAGACAAAGACAAGCTAAAGGACCTTTTTATCTACACAACTACTAAGAGAGATCATGTGACATTTAACGAGTACAGGAAAAACATGAAGCCAGACCAAGACTTCATCTACTATGCAAATGGTTCTTCAATCGAAGCTATTAAGGACCTACCACAAATCAAGCACTTTATCGACAAGGACATAGAAGTTCTTGCCCTAACAGACCCAATTGACGAGTTTGTCATTAAGATGCTAGAGGAATATGATGACAAGAAGTTTAAGTCAATTTCTGAAACAGATGATGTGAAGGAAGAAGATGAAAAATCTTTACAAGACTATGTAAAGAAGATGAAGGAAATCTTAGAAGGAGAAGTTTCATCAATTAGAGAAAATCCAAATCTAAAGGATGACGCAGCCTACCTATCAAGCAAGGGTGAAATCTCCATTGAAATGGAAAAAACACTTAGCCACATGCCAAACAATCAAGGCTTCAAGGCAGACAAGGTCCTAGAAGTAAATCCAAACCACCCTGCCCTTAAGAAACTAACGGAAATGGACCAAGCTTCAGAAGACTTCAAGACTTACACAAAGCTCTTATACGACGGAGCAAGACTTGTTGCAGGTCTAGAAATAGAAGACCCAATTGCCTACGCAAGAAATGTTTCAAAGTTAATGTAAAAAAGATTTTATGAAAATAATTAAAATTTTAATACAAAATTAAGGCTCTTTTCATTGTGAGAAGAGCCTTTTATTTTTATAAATTTTAAATGTAACTTATGACTTTCTTTTTAAAAGCAAAAAAATATTTCCTCCTATAAGCAAGAAAAAATACAAGGCATTAAAATCATAAAGGTAGAAAAAATTTTCTTGCAAATAATATTTTTTTATGACTATATAAATTGCAAATATAAAAATTTCAATTAATAAAAATATTCCAAGGGTCTTTTTTTCTTGTTTACTTGAAAAATTAAAATAATAGGCGAGCATAAAACCTAAGAATACAATCATTAAAATTTTTACAATATCCAAGATTATCATATATTTTATGTCAAAGGTCGCTTGAATTCTCCCATTGATGTATCCAAAAACTTTCGTGCAGGCTAGGTTTAAAATTGGAAAACAAAATAATGATATTATAAAATTTATATATTTTTTCAAAAAATAGCTCCTTCCTACTATAAGTTCGATATTTTATTACACCTTAATTTTTTATCTAATTATAGTATAATACAAAAATTAATAGACATGAAAAAACTGTTGGATTTATTTTTCCAACAGTTTTTCTTTGCTTATTTTTTCTCTTCCCCTATAAAAGAATAATTCCTTCCCATAAAATCAAAAACTAAGTTTGGCACAGGCTCCTTGTTCTTCTCAGTTTTCATACCATAACCAGCAAGCACAGTTTCTTCAAAGTCATCAAAGTCCATTATAACTTGGTAACCAGTTCCCGCCTTTTCTAATTTATAAGTTCCAGTAAAGTCTATGGCGTTATTTCTATCAGTCATGACAAAATTTTTATCATCAAATTTGATTGCAATGTCATTACTAAGGTCCTTTCCATCTTCTGTATTTATCATTCTATCTAGAGTCCAATTGATTTCGCTAATATTCTTGTCTGGAAGACCTTGGTCCTTACCTGTGCAGGCTGTAAAAATTATTCCTGCCATAAAAATTAATAACAAGGCTTTTAAATACTTTTTCATATTTCCCTCCTTCTTTTATTCCTTTAATTAACAAAAGTTTTCTTACTTATATTTTAATTAAGATGGCATTTTATTGCAATCACTTGTTAAGATTATATATAATTGGATATAAATATAGTGTAAATTAAAACAAAAATAATTTTAGGAGGAATTAAAATGGATATAACATTTGGCGGAGATAAAGTAACTCTTGAAGGTAAAGAAATTAAAGTTGGAGATGTAGCCCCTTCTTTTAAGGCAGTAAATAAAGATTTATCTGACTTTAACTCAGAAGACCTTAAGGGCAAGATCGTAGTTTATTCAGTTGCACCATCAATTGACACACCAGTTTGTGCTCTTCAAACTACAACTTTTAACGAAGAAGCTACAAAATTATCTGACGACGTAAAGATTGTAACTGTAACTGTTGATTTACCTTTCGCACAAGAAAGATTCTGTTCTGTTAAGGGAATCGACAATGCAGACATTGTTTCTGACTACAGATACAAAGAATTCGGTCAAAAATTTGGCTTCATGATGGAAGAATTACAACTACTTGCTCGTGGAGTTGTTATTGTTGATAGAGACGGCAAAGTTGCTTACGTTGAATATGTTCCTGAAGTAACTAATGATGTTAACTTTGACAAGGCTCTTGAAGAAGTTAAAAAATTAAAATGATTAACATTAATTTAATTGTACTTGGCAAGATCAAGGAAAATTATTTTAAGGATGCCATAAATGAGTACAAAAAAATGCTTAAGTCTTACGCAGATTTAAGCATTTTTGAAATTATGGACGAACCCTGCCCCGAAAACTTGTCAGAAAAGGACATGGAAAGGGTGAAAAAAGTTGAAGGCGAAAAGATTTTATCAAAGATAAAGGACGGAGCCTATGTAATTGCTCTTGAGATTGGTGGGAAGAGTTTGGATTCAGTGGCCTTTGCAGATAAGATTAACGACCTCATGATTGACGGCCACTCCAACATAACTTTTGTAATTGGTGGAAGTCTTGGACTATCTGATGAAGTTTTAAAAAGAGCTGACTACAAGCTCAGCTTCTCCAAGATGACCTTCCCCCACAAGCTTATGCGAGTGATCTTGATGGAACAAATCTACAGGGCCTTTAGGATAATTAACAACCACCCTTATCACAAGTGAGATTTTTTATGAAATTAAATTTATTAAATCAAGTATTTTCCTTTCACGACTTTAGGCTCGTGAATATAGAAAATCTTTCTGATAAGATTCTTTTATATTTTGACAAGGGTATTTATTTTGAAAATACATCTGAAGGTCCAGTTGACTATATGATAGAAAATCCAAGACTTGTTCTTCATAAGACTGACACCTCTTTTTCAAAGGAAGAGATGGGAGAAATTATTGGAGGAATAATTAAGGCCTTTGATCCAGATTTTGATTTTGGGGACAGTCTTGATGATCTTGATGACGACTTGAATAGTGGTCTTGAGATAAAGCTTTATAAGGATGGGACTTATAGGAGAATTTCTCTTGAAGAATTTTTAAAACTTGATTTTGAAGTGATTAATGAGTCCTTTGGCTATGGTTACATGAGATTTTCTGGAATAGTCACAGGCTTTGAGGATACAAGTGAGTGGCAAGATGGATCAATAGAAATTTATTACAATAATGATGCAGAACTTCTTTACGATTCATTAGAAAAATTATAAGGAGAATATGAATGGAAAAAATACTTTTTTATGTAATGGAAGGCGAGAAGATGTGCTTTAACCATGCAATGTTAAATGCAGAAGCCCTCTTAGATTCAGGCAAAGAAGTAAAAATAATTCTTGAAGGCAAGTCTGTCAAACTTCCAAAAGTTTTAGAAGACGAGAAAAATCCTCTTTATAAAAAACTCTTGGAATCAGGAGTTATTGTGGGCGTATGCAAGGCTTGCTCCAAAGTCCTAGGTGTCTATGAGGACAATGAAAGACTTGGCCTTAGGTTTTTAGATGACATGAAGGGTCACGCTGGAATGGAAAAATATGTATCAGAAGGCTATCAAGTTGTCGTCTTTTAATTAATTTTAAATAAAAAAATAACCAGAGTTTATGAAGAAAAATTCTTAGTTGGAATTTAAATCCTTTCATAGACTCTGTTTTTTTTAAATTAGTGTATCTAAAAACATCATTAGGATGAAGCCAAGAATGACTCCATAAGTTGCCTCTCTCTCGTAACCATTGGAGTGAGTCTCTGGAATAATTTCATCACTTATTACAAAGAGCATTGCTCCTCCTGCAAGGGCAAGGATAAATCCAAGAGTTGCAGAGAAAATTGAAACAAGTCCAACTCCTAGGAAAGCTCCAATAGGTTCAACAAGTCCTGTCAAACTTGCAATGGCGAAGGCCTTCTTGCGAGAATAGCCTTCGCGAACAAGGGCAAGGGCAACTGCCAGTCCCTCTGGCATATTTTGTAGGGAAATACCAAGGGCAACTGAAAGACCATTGGCCACATTTTCTCCACCAAAGCTTACACCAGTTGCAAGTCCTTCTGGGAAGTTGTGGATGGCAATTGCAATTACAAAAAGCCACATCTTGGAAAGATTCTTTACATTTGCCCCCTCTTGTCTCTTGTCAATTAAGTGTTCGTGAGGTGCAAACTTGTCGATTAAATCAAGCATTAGAGCCCCACAAAAAATTCCAAGTCCTGTTGATACAACGCCCATTGTTCCATTGGCAATTTCAAGACTTGGTATAACAAGGGAGAAGCAAGTTGCCGCAAGCATAACTCCCGCTGCTGCTGCAAGGAGGATGTCGAGACCCTTCTGGCTCACATCCTTTGCAAAAAATATAGGGATTGCACCAACCCCTGTCATAAGTCCTGGCACTACACATCCCAGGATAATAAAAGTTAAATTCATTTAATCACCTTAATTCTAAATTTTACTTATTCATTATATCACAATTAATATTTGAAAAAATTGCAAAAAATAAAGCACGATGTCCGTGCTTCATTATTAATATAAAATTTTATTTTAAATTTCTTAAAAATTATAAGCTGTTAAAGGCTCTTTTTATTCCACCAGCTAATTCATCCAAAAATCTTGAGACCCTGTCAAAGAGATCTCCTAGGTTAAAGTTTCTAATCCCACTAATAATAAAGTGTTTATCAACCCTTTGGTTTCCAATAAAGATGGAAATGTTAAAAAGTTTCATTAGGATAAGTATCCCTGCTATTATTCCCAAAATTTTCAAAGCTTTTTTCATTTTATCACCTAGGTCTTTAATTCTCTTTCAATTTCTTCATAGTTTGGCATGTACTTCTTGCACTCATTTATAAAATTCTTGTCGTGGTTAAAGAATTTTAAGTGGACAAGCTCGTGGAGTACAACTGCCTCAATGTGTTCTATGGGTCTTGCTGCCAGGTAGAGATTTATTTTTATGTCGCCACGCTTAGGATAGCAGGTTCCCCATCTCACCTTCATCTTCCTTATTTCATAGGACTTAGCTGTGAGTCCAGTCAAGGCTTCGTATCTTGGAAATATTTCATCCAAGACTTTCTTTAGCTCTCGCCTATAAATTTTTTCAAGCTCTTCTTCTGAAGTGAAGTTTACCTTTTCGCCAAACAAGTGGTTTTTATAACGTCCTCTTCTCTCATCTTCCCTCTTTAGTCTTTCAATTGCTTCTTTATTATTTTCGATAAAGTTTTCTATAGACTTATCCGTCATCTTCCTTGGAGCCGAAACCTTTATAATCCCATCTTCAACTCTCAGCCTAAGACTTTTCATCTTCTTTCTATTTATTTCTATATCCATTATAACTTATAATAGCGGAGATAAAAGTCTTGAGAAGGATTCACGGACTTTAGTAAATCTAGATCTCTTGGCATAAATTTCTTTAGTTATTTCTGTGCAAGATTCGAGGTCTTTCATAAAGTCTTCCTTTAACTTTTTATTTAATCTTTCATCATAAAGAAAGGCATTGACTTCGAAGTTTAGTTCAAAAGATCTTATGTCAAAGTTAGCTGTCCCAACTGTAGATAGATAATCATCTGCAATGACTATCTTTGTATGAAGAAAGCCACCCTCGTATTGGTAGACATGGGCTCCCCACTTTAAAAGTTCTCCCAAGAAAGATAGTGATGCCCAGTGAACAAAGAGGTGGTCACGCTTAGCTGGGAACATTAAGTGAACATCAACCCCACTTAGGGCAGCAACCTTTATTGCCTTTAGAAGTCCTTCGTCGGGAACAAAGTAAGGAGTTTGGATGTAAAGTTCCTTCCTTGCAGAAGTTATAAGTTTCTCATAGCCATTTCTTATGGAGTCAGCCTTGGTGTCAGGTCCACTTGTGACAACATTTATGTCTACTCCATCTTCTAATTCTGGAAAAATTTCTGTTGTGAAGCCCTTTGTTGGAGCATCTGATGCAAACTTAAAGTCTAGGAAAAATCTCCAAGCAAGTCCATTGACTGCCGGTCCTTCAATCCTTAGGTGGGTATCTCTCCAATAGCCCATGGGACCCTTGGACACATATTCGTCTCCAACGTTGAAGCCGCCAACATAACCTATTCTCTTGTCGATTACAGCAATCTTCCTGTGGTTTCTGTAGTTGATGTGGGTGTTGATCTTATCTATAATTCCTGGGAAGAAGATGGCAAACTTAACGCCCTCTCTTCAAGAGACTTCCTGTCCCTTAGTTTCATCTTCCTGACACCCATGCCGTCAACTAATAAGTAAACGTCAAGGCCTTCCTTGGCCTTTGACTTTAGTATATCCATAAATTCAGTAGAAAGTTCATCTGATTTAAAAATATAGTATTGAACGTAAATTGTATGTTTAGCTTTTCTCAAGTCTTCAAAGAGGGCATCAAATTTTTCTACACCGTCGTTAAAAATTTCCACCTTGTTGTCAGTGTAGAGCATTTCGTTCTCGGCCTTGTTAAACATCTCAATCATGTCGAGATATTGTGCCGTTCTTTTTTTTGAAAACCTAAAGTTTTTATTCTTTATGTCTCTTAATTGGGCCTGGGACTCTTTGCTTAGGATTTCATCTTTCTTACTTTTGCCGCTAAATATCTTGGACTTTGATATATCTTGTCCTATAAAAAGATAGAAGATAAATCCAACAACTGGCAAGAAGTTAATAGCCATTACCCATAAAAGTGTGGATGTTGGCTTCTTTTTGTCAAATACAATTATAAAAGTAGATACTAATAAATTTATAATAAATAGTATTGAATAAACTTGGGCAAAGTTTTTCAACATCCCAAAATATGCACTAAACATCTTCTGCTCCTTTCATAAAATTATTTATTTTTCTTTGATTTATATCTAGTTTGTGAATTTAAAATTTTCTTTCTAAGCCTAAACTCGTTAGGTGTAATTTCTATTAGTTCGTCATCTTCAATAAATTCTAGGGCTTCTTCAAGACTCATCTTTTTTACTGGAGAAAGTCTTAGGGCTTCGTCAGAACCTGATGCCCTTACGTTAGTTTGCTTCTTTGACTTAGTAACAGAAACTTCGATTTCAACACCCTTTGGTGATTCACCAACAACTTGGCCTTCGTAAACATCTTCACCTGGCTCAACAAATAGGGTACCACGTTCTTGGGCATTGTTAAGTCCATAAGCTGAAGCAGTACCTGTATCAAAGGAAACTATAGAAGCATTGACCCTTCTTGGGATATCTCCCTTAAATGGTACATAAGATTCAAAGATAGAATTTAGGATTCCAGAACCCTTTGTGTCAGTCAAAAATTCTGTCCTGTAACCAATAAGTCCCCTTGATGGAATAATAAATTCAAGTCTTTGGTAACCGCCATTAGGTTCAACAATATTAACAAGTTCTCCCTTTCTCCTGCCAAGCTTTTCTATGACAGAACCTGCGTAGACATTGTCAACATCTATTGTTACTCTTTCAGTTGGCTCTAACTTTTTACCATTTTCATCTGATTTATAAAGAACTTGTGGCTTAGAAACTTGAAATTCATAGCCTTCACGTCTCATGTTTTCAATTAAAACAGAAAGGTGGAGTTCTCCCCTACCAGAAACCTTAAAGGAGTCAGTAGTGTCAGTTTCTTCAACTCTTAGTCCTACGTCAGTTTGTAATTCTCTGTCAAGTCTTGCCTTGATTTGTCTTGAAGTCAAGAACTTACCTACCCTTCCTGCGAAAGGTGAGTCATTTACAGAGAAGTTCATGGAAATTGTTGGCTCAGAAATTTTTACAAACTCAAGAGCTTCTGTGTCTTCTGTTGAAGCAATTGTATCTCCAATGTTGATGTCTTCGATACCAGTTACTGCAACAATGGAACCTGACCTTGATGAGTCAACTTCAACCCTATCTAGGCCTTCAAATTCATAAATTTGTGCAATCTTTATGTTTTCTTTAAAGTCTGGATCTAGTTTATTAACCCTAACAAGCTTGTCATTTTCATTAATAATACCTTGTTCAATTTTTCCAATACCAATTCTTCCAATATATTCGTTGTAGTCAATTGTTGAAATCAAAAGTTTGAAAGGTTCGTCGTCTCTTTGTTCTGGTCCTGGAATGTACTTGATAATAGTTTCAAAAAGTGGATCCATATTTTCCATCTTGTCATCTACATCAAGTGCAGCAATCCCTTGTTTTGCTGATGCAAATACAAAAGGACATTCAAGAACTGATTCATCAGCACCAAGTTCGATGAATAAATCAAGAACTTCGTCCACTACTTCAAGTGGTCTTGCTTCTGGTCTGTCTACCTTGTTGATGCAGACAATAACTGGAAGGTTAAGTTCAAAGGACTTTTTTAATACAAACTTAGTTTGTGGCATTGGACCTTCAAAGGCATCTACTAGTAGGACAACGCCGTTTACCATTTTTAAAACACGTTCAACTTCGCCACCGAAGTCAGCGTGTCCTGGAGTGTCAATAATATTAATCTTTGTTCCATTATGGTTCACTGCAGTGTTCTTGGAAAGGATAGTGATTCCTCTTTCCTTTTCAATGTCGTTGGAGTCCATGACCCTGTCATTAACCTTTTGGTTTTCCCTAAAGATACCTGATTGTCTTAAAAGGGCATCAACGAGGGTAGTCTTACCGTGGTCAACGTGGGCAATAATAGCTATATTTCTTATATCTTGTCTTTTCAAAAAATCTCATCTCATTTCTTCATGTTTCTATCCTATTTTAAGCTTAAATAAAAAAAAGTGCAACAAAAAATGACTTAAAAACCGATAATTTCAAAGTTTATAAGTCATTTTGTCTAAAATTTTAATTATCTTCACAATTTATCCGAACATTGAGATGGCTGAGCTGATGAAGAACCTTATGCAGGGAACAAGCCTAATACGACTCTATAATGAGTATCAGACTTGTGACTCGCACCTATTTTTTAAATCTTTCAACCAACTCATCAAAAGTAACTTCTTCTTGGTCTCCTGTCTTCATATCCTTCAAACTATACTTCCTTGATTTTATTTCTTCTTCGCCAAGAACTATTACATAGTCAACCTTTGTTTGGTCTGCATACTTAAATTTCTTCTTTAATTTTGCAAATTCTGTGTAGACAGAAACTCTTACTCCCTTTTCCCTAAGTTCACTTAGAAGTTTTATTCCATCGTGAACGCAGTCATCCATTGGGATGATTAATAAATCAACTAAGGACTTTTCTTCACTAGAAATTATCTTTGCTTCATTTAATTGATAGAAAAGTCTTGAAAGTCCAATAGAAATTCCAACTCCTGGAAGAGTCTTGTCTGTGTAATAACTTGCAAGGTCTTCATACCTTCCACCAGAGCAAACTGATCCAATCTTTGGATAATTATCAAGAGTAGTTTCATAAACTGTGCCTGTGTAGTAGTCAAGTCCTCTTGCAATCTTAAGGTCTATGTTGAAGCAGTCTTCGTCTATGCCAAAGTCTCTCATGTAGCCAATAACTTGTGTAAGTTCATCAAGGCCTTCTTGGAAGATTTCGTCTTCAATTTTTAGGTCTCTTAATTGTTCAAGAATTTCATCAACTGAACCCTTAATCTTTATAAATTCTAGGATTTTTTCTCCAGAATCTCTTCCTATTCCATTTTCTCCCAATTCTTCAAGAACTTTTTCTTCCCCAATCTTGTCTAGCTTATCAACTGTCCTCAAGACATTCATTGAGTCTTCAATGCCAAGTGATGAGAAGAAGCCCTTTAAGATTTTTCTATTGTTTAGGTGGATTGTAAAATCTGTAAAGCCCAGGTCCTTAAAGGTGTGGAAGATTACTACTGGGAATTCTGCATCATTTACAAGGGAAAGTTCTCCCATGCCAATTGTGTCAATATCACATTGGTAAAACTCTCTAAATCTTCCTTTTTGAGCCTTTTCTCCCCTGTAGACCTTTCCTATTTGATATCTCTTAAAAGGGAAGGATAGATCGTTCATGTGTTCTACAGTGTATCTTGCTAGGGGAACTGTTAAGTCAAACCTAAGGCTCATGTCTGTGTCGCCCTTTGAGAACCTATAGATTTGTTTTTCAGTTTCTCCACCGCCCTTTGCAAGTAGGACTTCAGATTTTTCTATAACTGGAGTATCTATTGGCAAAAAGCCGTGCTTTTCAAAATTTTTTCTTATAATGTCTTTCATCTCATTAAAGAGAATTTGATCCTTTGGTAGTAGTTCCATAAAACCTGGAAGGGTTGATGGTTTTACAATTGTCATAATATCACTCCTGTTTATTAATTTAGTATTTCTTCTTATTAATTATTTTTATTTTATCACATTTATCAGTCTTTTTGTACTTTTGTATGATAATATAGGAAAGTTTTCTTGATTTAAGATTTTCAATCAATTATAATTATATGGAATTAATATTATTAATCTATGCTAATTAATAGTATTAATTTAAAAAATATTTTTTTGGAGGAAAAAGATGGAAAGAATGGTAATCGAGTTCGGCATGTTCGAAACTCTACTACTTGGCGTATTAGCCATTTATCTGGGAGATTTCATGAGAAAGAAATTTCCTGTCCTAGTTAAGTACTGTCTGCCTTCAGCCGTAGTTGGTGGCACTATTGTATCTATTATAACTATGATTTTATACTACGCAGGCATTATGGAACCTAACTTTGACTTTAAGACAGTTAACACTTTATTCTATTGTCTATTCTTTGCGGCTAGTGGAGCTGCAGCCAGCCTCTCACTTTTAAAACAAGGTGGAAAGCTAGTAGTTATCTTTGCAGCCTTAGCTGCCATACTTGCTGCTTGTCAAAACGCAGTTGCACTTAGAGTTGGTAATGCTATGGGAGTTCATCCACTAATCTCAATGATGACTGGTTCAATCCCAATGACTGGTGGACACGGTAACGCAGCAAGTTTCGCACCAATAGCTGTTAAAGCTGGTCAATCTGCTGCTATGGAAGTTGCTATTGCATCTGCAACTTTTGGACTAATTGCAGGTTCACTTATTGGGGGACCTTATGGTAACTTCATAGTTAAAAGATTTGGATTTGAAGATCCAGAACTAGACAATCAAGATACAACTATTGTTGATACTGCTAAGACTGTTATGATGAACAAGAAGACAATGGTTTCTTCTGTCAATATGTTGGTCTTTGCTTGTGGTCTTGGTCAATTATTTTTCTTAGGTCTACAAAAGACTGGAGCTAATATTCCAATTCACGTTTGCTCTATGCTTGGTGGTATCCTTGTAAGAGTCTTTCTTGACAAGACTGGAAGATCCGAAGATTCACTTCTAGAAGCAATTGATACTGTAGGAGATTTCTCTCTTGCACTATTCGTATCTATGTCAATTGTAAGTATGAAGTTGTGGCAACTTGCAGACCTAGGACCTCAACTAATTGTACTTCTTCTTGCACAAATTGTTCTTGTTCTAGCGTTCACATACTTCTTGTCATTTAGACTACTTGGCAAGAATTACGATGCAGCTGTTATGGCAGTAGGTCACCTTGGCTTCTCAACAGGAGCTGTTCCAGTTTCTATGACTACAATGAAGACAGTTTGTGACAAATATAGATTTTCTAAACTTGCCTTCTTCGTTGTTCCAGTAATTGGTGGATTTATTTCAAACTTTACAAATGCACTAATTATTACAAAATTCTTGGACATTGCTACAAAAATGGGCATGGGTATGTAATTTAAAATTTAATAATTCTTAAATAATATTTGAAATTTATTTTTGAAAATGTAAAAGGGCTATAGTAAAAACTATTAGCCCTTTTCTTATTTTATTATTCTATTTATTTATAAACAATTTTTAGTAAAGTCCTGAAGTTTTTTCAGAAGTATCAATAAAGATATTCTTAACTTGAGAGTAAGCGTCAAGCATCATCTTGTGGTTTTCTCTACCAATACCAGATTTTTTGTAGCCGCCAAAAGGTGCTCCTGCTGGAAGTTGGTTATAAGTGTTAACCCAAACTCTACCAGTTTCGATTCCTCTTGCAACTCTTATTGCCTTGTTGATATCTCTTGTCCAAACAGCTCCTGCTAGACCGTAGTCTGAGTCATTTGCCATCTTAATAACTTCATCTTCGTCTTTGAACTTGATTACAACTGCAACTGGTCCAAAGATTTCTTCTCTTGCAACCTTCATGTCGTTGTCAGCATTTGTTATAAGAGTTGGCATAGTGAAGTACCCATTTTCTGTGCCATTCTTTGTAGCCTTTTCTCCACCAACTGCAATAGTTGCTCCTTCTTTTCTAGCAACTTCTACATAGCCAAGAACTTTTTCAGTTTGT
This sequence comes from Peptoniphilus harei, assembly GCF_900454685.1. Taxonomy (GTDB): domain Bacteria; phylum Bacillota; class Clostridia; order Tissierellales; family Peptoniphilaceae; genus Peptoniphilus_A; species Peptoniphilus_A harei. The sequence continues at coordinate 319,008 of NZ_UATM01000032.1, forward strand.
GATTTATTTACTTGAGCTCCAACTTGTGTGTCTTCTTCCCAAGGTAGTCCAACTTTTATATTCTTGAATTTTTCGATTGCCTTTTCAACAAATTCATCATAGATATCTTCGTGAACGAAAACTCTTGAACCTGCACAGCATACTTGACCTTGGTTAAATAGGATACCCATAGCAAGTCCGTCTATTGCAAGGTCCATGTCACAGTCATCAAAGAAGATGTTAGCTGATTTACCACCAAGTTCTAGAGTAGCTGGAATTAATTTTTCTGCTGCAGCTTCTGCAATCTTGTACCCAACTTCAGTTGAACCTGTGAAGGCAAGTTTTGAAAGTCCTTCATGGTGTTGTAGGTATTCACCAGACTTAGATCCAGATCCTGTTACAACGTTGATAACTCCCTTTGGCACTACATCTTTTATCAACTTCATAAGTTCTAGTAGTGAAAGTGAAGTTGTTGAAGATGGTTTAATTACAACTGCATCACCTGCTGCTAGGGCTGGAGATAATTTCCATGCTGCCATTAGGAATGGGAAGTTCCATGGAATAATTTGTCCAACAACTCCAAGTGGTTCACGAAGAACAATTGATAAAGTGTTGCCATCAATAGCATTGGCACTTCCTTCTTCAGCTAGGATTGCTCCTGCAAAGTATCTAAAGTGTTCAGATGCTAGTGGAATATCAATATTTCTTGTTTCCCTAATTGGTTTACCATTATCTAGGGTTTCAACCATAGCAAGATGGTCGGCATTTTCATCAATTATATCAGCAATCTTGTTTAATATTTTTGCTCTTTCGTATCTATTTGTCTTTTTGTATTCATTGTAGCCTTCCCAAGCTGCCTTAACAGCCTTATCTACATCAGCTTCAGATGCTTGAGCAATTGATGCTAGTTTTTCGCCATCAGCTGGACAAAATACATCTAAGCTATCTCCATTTTCACTTTCAACAAATTCTCCGCCAATAAATAGGCCATACTTTTTATCTAAATTAATGTTTGGTTTTGTCATATTACACTCCTTATTTTACTTTAATGTAACATATAAAGCTTTCATATAAGAATTACCCCTCATAATTAATTTAAAACTTCTTGAAGTAGATTTTTAATTTTTTACTTAGAGAAAATTATTAAGTTTCATTCACTAAAAAAAGACTCTAATGAGTCTCTTTTTATAACTTTCTAATTGATTTCCCTTATCAAGTTTACTTTAAGTGTCCCATTCTAAATATAAAATTTCTCCCTTGTCTTCATCAAGTATTAGGGCTACGAAATTTCCATACATACCTTCAAAGACATATTCTGAAGTTGCTTTGAAATAAATTTCATTGTTTAAATCAAGAGAAGGATTAAATCCTCTCTTTTCAACTTGTAAGTAACAGGTTTCTATTTGGGATAGTTTGTTATCATCCTTTGCAACATAATAATCTTTTAAAGACTTTTTTATCTCTTCACTATCATTCTTATCAAAGGAAAATAAAATTGCAGCCTCTCCATCTCCATGAAAGCTTGGCTCCTTATAAAGTTCTTTCTCCCTCTTCACAGACTTAGGAAACTTTATGCCAAATTCATTTTCCACTTCTTTTACTGCCTGGTCTCTTGGATCAGACAAGAGAAACAAGAGGGGTATGGCAGCAAGAAAAATTATAAACATTGTAATTAAAACTCTTTTAAATTTTTTATCCTTCATCTTCATCACCCTCGTAGCGTAAAATATCTCCAACCTGACAATTTAAAACCCTACAAATTTCTGAAAGTGTGGAAAATCTTATGGCTCTTGCCTTATTTGTCTTTAAAATAGAAAGATTAGAAAGACTAATTCCAACTTCTTCAGATAATTCTGTCAAGGTCATCTTATTTTTTGCAAGTTCAACATCTAAGTCAACAATTATTTTTCCCATAGAACACCTCAAATCGTAAGATCATTTTCTTCTTTTAGGACAATCCCCTCTTTAACAAGGTCACATCTTCGTCTAAAAGTTCAAATACCCTCTTAAATACATCAAGGCCTGCAAGAATTCCCTTGTCCTTTGCAATTAAATTTACTTCAGCCTTCTCATCTTTTAAAATTGAATCTGTTGTTATGTCACCACTAGTCATGTCTTCCCTTAGGGCAGCAAGTATATACTTGTCAATTAAGATTGGCTTTAGCTCTCTCATCTTCTCTTATCCTTTCAAAAACCCTGTCCTCTCCATAATTTTTTAAGGCCAAGAGTCCAAAGACTAGGGCAAGGATAAGACCCAAGATCATGGCTTGGCACAAGACCATCATGGGATACTTCATATTCATAAACATAGGGTAGATTCCTGCCACTATCCCAGAAAATTTATAAACTCCATAGAGGCCAGCACTTAAGATTAAAATAGCAAGTATCAAAAGTCCTCCAATAAATTTAACTCTAAAAGATTTCATAACTTCCTCCTTTTCCTAGATTATATAAATCCATTTTATGAATGTCAATAATTATTTATTGTTTATCGATAAATAATTGCCGAATAATACTAACAAAATAAGATATTAAAAATTCCCAAAAAAAATCTGTGGCAAAAACCACAGACTTTTAATAATAAAAATTATAAAACTTATTTATTTTTCTTCATTTCATTTTTTAAGACAGTTAATTCCTTCTTTAATTCTTCAAGCTCTTTTTTAAGTGCCTCATCGGCTTCAACTTTTGCCTTTTGATTTTCTTCCTTTAATTTTGCAACTTCTTCCTTTAGGGCCTTAATTTCTTTTTCAGAATCATTTTTTATCTTAGTTACCTTTCTCTCTAGGCTTGATTTAGATTTCTTTACATCGTAAAAATCCTTAGAAAGATCTTGAATATCACGCATAAATTCTTCTAAATCCTTTGCTGTTGCAATAGGAAATTCTGCTAATTTTTCTGAAAGTCTGTCCTTGTAGAAATCTTTATTTTTTTCCACAAGATCTAATACTTCTTGAACCTTTTCCTTGTAATCACTAGAATTTATAAGTTCCTTGTAGGCCTTTTCAAAGTTATTAATATAGAATTTGTAGAAATCTGCAAAGTCCTCTAATGATCCTTCTGTTTCAAGTCCTTCAATATAAGCTCTTTGAGCCTTAAGGGCAGTTTCTTGATTTTTCTTTTCAAGGAAGAGGTTAAAGTCTAATAATTTTACTTGTAGTTCTAGATAATTTTCTAAATCCTCTTTAGACTTTGCTTTTTCTTCTTCGCTTATGCCAATAGTTGGCATTTCATACATCTTGTCAATAATTCCTTGGTAGAAATTCTTTACATCCTCAACTAAAATTTCTGGCCTATTATTTATGGCATCTTCATAAAAATCAATTGATCTCTTTGAATTTTCAATAGCTGGTCTTATAAACTTTTCTAAATTAAAGTTTTCTAGCACAGTGTAATAAGAATCAGGTATTAATTTGTAGAAATATTTTTTAGACATCTCTACTAATTCGTCACTGTAAAGTTCGAATAATTCAATTAATTTGTTTTGTGCAGCCACAAGATCAAGGTCCTTGTAAAAATCACCATAAGCAAGGTAAAGCTTGTTCAAAAATTCCATATTCTTCTTGTAAGCATCAATAGCATCCTCATATCCTGGCACTCTTAAGAAGAATTCCTTAAAATTATTTTCAAAATTTTGGTTAAACTTATTATAATCCTTTAAAAAGTCCATTGGATTTTTAAAATTATTCATATACATATTTGAGTAAAGGGGATTAAAAGTTCCAAGGTTAAAAGAATCCATAAACTTGCCATAGGCTTCCTTTTGGTTTTCAAAAATATTTTTTTGCATCTCCATCATATCTTCAAAAAATTTTTTATTATACATTTTGCCCTCCTTTTGAATAAACATTACACTTCTACAATATTTAATTTAACATGATACATTAATAACATGATATAGTCAAGCTGTGATTACATTTTCCTAAGCATTTTTTTAAATTTTACATATTATTTACTTATCTTAAAATCTCTTTTCATTATATTCTTACCCACTTTAAAATATTATTTTATATTTCGTAACAAATTTTATCTAATTCAAACTTTTAGTAAAAAAGAAGTTTTTTATCATAAAAAGTGTTCATACTTCGCCTAATTAACAAGCTTCCTTTATAATTTTTGGTCCTTATGTTATAATGTAGATAAGAAAAAATTTTAATTAGGGGGAGGACGTACATATTATGGAAAAACCTTGGGAGTTTGATGATTTTATTTTTGACGGTGATGTTCTAAAGGGCATGACAAGAAAGGGCAAAGACAAAATCAAAAATGAAGAATTATTTGATATGGTAGTGCCTACTGAAGGACCAGACGGAACTAAGATCAGAGTTATTGGAGAACAATGCTTCTTCAGAAGAAAACTTAACTCTGTTGTAATTCCTGAAACAGTAGAAGAAATTCAATACGAAGCTTTTGGTGTTAACAACCTTACTGAAGTAGAAATTCCTGATGCAGTTAAGAAGATTGACGCTTATGCTTTCTACAGAAACAAATTAACTGACGTTAAGTTACCAGAAGAAGTTGAATTTATCGGCGATAATGCTTTCTCACTAAATGAAATCGGTGAAATTGCAATTCCTGATACAGTTGAATTCATTGGCGTAAGTGCTTTCTACAAGAACAACCTTACAGAAATTGAATTACCTAAGAACATTAAGGAAATCGACATGTATGCTTTCAGAAAGAATAACATCCATGAAGTTCATATTCCAGCTGGTATCGAAAAACTTGACCACAGAGCTTTCGAAGAAAACACTGTTGTTAAAGAAGACTAATAATTAATTATAAACTGTTGCTTTCGGGCAACAGTTTTTTTATTGTCATTTTTTATTATCCAAGCACTTGTCATACTTATTAGAAATCTTTTTTATAAGGAGTCCTTCTTATTATCCTACTTTAAAATAAATTCCAACTTATCCTAACTTAAGTATTCTAATTTAACTTATACAGTTTAGTATTTCACACTTGTCTTAAATCAAATTAATATTTCTTTAAAATACCAAACTCATTTTTTTACAATTTATGAAAGATAGTAAGATCTTAAATCTATTTTATTTAAAATATTAAAAACAATATTGAGGATAAAGACTTTTTCTAATCCTTTATCAACCACATTTTTATAAATCATATCTTATAAAGCTTTAAGACTCTTAAAATAATTTTTCTCATTTTAATTTTATACTTACATAAAAAAAACTGCTGCTTGTAAGCAACAGTCTATAAATTTATTTACATTTCTATTTTTGTACCTATTCCCTTTTCTTTTGCCAGTTGATATATTTTTTCTCCTGCTACAAGATCAAGACCTGCAAAACCAACGGTCTTAAACCATGTAATTTCATTCTTTGACTCCCTTCCCACTTCTTTTCCAAGAAGGAGATTACCAAGTTCATGTTCAACTTTTTCTTTAGAAATCTTCCCTTCACTAATTGGGATTATGACGTCGCCTGCTTCTTCAATTACACCTTCATTGGTGTCAGTGAAAATCTTGTCAGCCCTTACCAATAGTTCTAGGGGAGTCTCTTGCATGTCTGGTGTATAAGAGCCAACACTATTGACATGTACACCCTTCTTCACCTTGTTGCCGTCAAAGACAGGCTTCTTAGCAGTTGTCACAGTGGTTATTATGTCTACTTCTCCTATAACTTCATCAGAATTTGCAATAGGGATAATTTCTGCTCCATATTTTTTTAATCTTTCATTCATTTCTTCTGCAAACTTCTCTGCTCTTTCATAGTTCACATCACATACATAGGCTTTTTCTATGTCTCTTACTGCTAGGACTGCCTCAAGCTGAGTTGATGCTTGGCCACCAGTTCCTATTAATAGGAAGGTTTTTGCACCCTCATTGGCTAGGACTTCTGTGGCTGCACCTGAAACTGCACCAGTTCTTAATCTTGTAAGGATCGTTCCATCAAGAATTGCCTTAACAAATCCATTTTCCTTGTCAATTAAAATCATTGTGGATGGAGCGCTAACTAGACCCTTGTCAATATTTTCTGGATAGATGTCGATTATTTTCATTCCAAGAGCATTCTTGTCCTTGATAAATCCCGGCATAAAAATTGCAGTACTTGATGAGTCTTTATCTACGTCAATTACAGTTCTTAGTGGTATATCTGATCCACCATTACTGTAGTTTTTTAGAGCTTCCTTGTCTGCTTCAATTATATCTTTAATGTCAACTGCTTCTAAAATATCTTCTTCTCTTAAAATTAAAATTTCCATAGTTACCTTCTTTCTTTATATTTTTTATCAAATTTTATAAAATTTATATCCTAAAACTTTTAATACTATAGGCTAATTCTTCTAGTAATTTTAATTTTATCACATAGGCCATCTTTTACAATTATGTCTATTTATTTCAATTTGTTTTTGTCTTAATCTGTCAAGTAACATACATTAGTAATTTATAAATTTTTTATTCTTTAAAGTTTAGTAATAGGTAATTTTAAAATAATAAATAAAAATAAATTCTTCTCTAATAAATTCTTGCTTCTTATCAATTATTTATATCCTCATACTTATTTATAAGCTAATAATTATCTGCAATCTCGTAATTATTTACAATCTTATAATTATTATCAAAGTCATAATTTTTTGCAATCTCGCAATTATTTACAATCTTATAATTTTCTGTAATCTCGTAATTTACCCTAATTTTATAAAAGCTTTAGTAAGTTAATTTCAAAATTAAATAAAAAAAGACGCCGATCACTCAGCGTCTTAAAAATTTATATTATTTTATTACATTCTATTAAGTTGAACCATTTCGTTAAATGTTTCAAGTTGAGTCTTAGCTTGACCAAAGTCAGTCATTTGTTGGTCATAACCAAGTTTGATTAGTGGAATACCAGCTTTTTCGTAAGCTTGTTTTAGTGATGGATATTCCATTTCTTCTGTATCGTTGAATGTCATCATGAATAACAGACAACCATCAGCGTCGTTATCAACTGCTAGGTCAACAACATATTTTGGTCTCTTCCAAATGTCTGGGTCGTAAAGAATTGGATCTTCGTCCATTCTTGCGAATTGGTCAGCAAGTGCCATGTATGGATCTTCGATTGAAGTATCAACGTCAACCTTGAATCCTCTTGATTCAGCTGCAACGTCGTCTGCAACTACACAAACGTTAAAGTTATCAAGAACTTCTAGAAGTGCAGGGTTATCAGTGATAACACCAGAAGTTACTACTCTTGGTCCCTTACATTCTTCTTTTGGCATAGCCTTAAGAGCTTCAATAAGTTCTTTTAACATCTTGTTGTGCTCGTCTTTTAGCATGTGGTGTGATGCCTTAAGAACGTGACTTCTGTCAGATGCTTTAATAGTTTGTGAATAGTCTCCACAAAGTTTAACAAATTCTCTCTTAAGAGCTCTGTTTTCGTTGTAAACCTCGAAAGCCTTCTTAAGGTTTTCGTCAGTTATCTTAACGTCACAGATTTCTTCAAGTCTTTCAGCAGCTTGTTTGAAGATTTTAGCATTGTATGTCTTACCAAATTCTTCTTTTCTGTGTTGTGCGTGGTTTAAGAATACCATAGGGATTTCTCTACCAACAGAAACTTTGTAGTTTTGAGAGAATGGTCTTAGTGTATCATCAAGAGTTGTAATCATTGATGCGCTAAGTCCGTCAAGTGATCCGTCAAGACCCATTTCTAGACATCTAAGTGCTAGTGAGTAGTAGAATGTTGGGAAGTATTCTTTTGCCTTATCAATTGGGCCTTGTCCTCCCCAAACTCCAAATGGAACAAGTCCACCTGCATAGATAATTTCTTCAGGTGCGTAGTAAGGGAATACACCAACTACTTTTTTACCTTGATCAAGGTACTTGTCGATTTGTTCTCTTCCATTTTCTGCTATATTTTTAAATTCTTTTAATAATTCTTTTATATCAGTCATTTTGCACCCCTATTAAATTGTAGTCTTAGACCAATCAGTTTCTTTAGTGTTTTCGAAGTTAGTGTAGATGTCTTCGCCCTTAGCGATTCTATCTGCCTTTCTTTCGTTCATGATTTCAACTAAACCTTGAACTCTTGTCTTGTATTGTTCTTGAGAGAAGTTTCTTTCGTCAGCTTGGTCACCGTCAAAGTGAACTACTGGAATGTCAAGGTCTTCTCTCCATCTTCTTTCGATTTCAGGCATTGCTCCTGACCATGGTTTACAAGATCTATTGTAGTTAACAAGTGCTCCAGAAACTCCGTTTTCTTTAGCCATTGTTTCTCTCCATTCAACACCGTCTTCGATACATACTGAACAAGGTGCCTTACAGTAAGCTGCAGCCATTTCTCTAACAGTTGTGTATTGGAAACCGAAAGCAGGTGCATATACTACTGCAGTTACGTTAACTCCATTTTGTTTTAATGGTTCAAATAGGTTTCTTAGTCCTGGCCAGCAAGGTATACCTTCAAATAGGATTCTGTGTTCTTCTGGGTATTCCCAAGTAGAAGTTCCTTCCTTAACTGATTGTTCATATTCTTCAGCTAGAAGTTCAAAACCTTCTGCTGCGTCAATTTCACATCTTGCAGCAACAATGTCTGCCATGTGGTTAAATAGGTCAAATCCAGAAAGTGGAGATGGTTCGTAAGCCATGTATGAACAAGCCTTTAACCATGCAGCAGCAGTTCTGTTTGCAATTTGACAAGCTTCTTCGAATTTCTTTTCATCAAACTTCTTACCAGTAAGTTTTTCAAGTTGGTGAATAGCATATTCGAATTGGCCCATTAAGTAATCAACTTTTTCTTCAGGTACATCAACTGTGTTTTGGAATGGAATGTCAATCATGATCATTGGAATGTCGTGCATTCTTGCAATGTTTTCATACCATTTAGTCATCATGTTACAGATGTTGTTACAGCAAAGTACGAAGTCTGGTTGTGGCATTTTTCTTGAGTCAGTTGGTTCTCCAGCTGCGTAAGCAAGTGAAATTCTTGCGTAACCACAAATGTCGTTGTCATATCCCATATCTTCAGCTGTTTGACAAAGTCTTAAACCGTCTTTTTTAGCTGCAGTTGTAGCTGCGTGGTTTTCTGGATATACAGCGTGTAGTCCGAATGCCTTTGCAAGCTCAATAGGGAATTTAGATGATGACCATCCAACTAGTTCTCCTCTTTTTTTAGCATCCCATGCTGCTCCGTAAACTCTATCTACTACATTTCTTAGTGCTTGAGCTGCAGGAATGTTTCCTTCGATTGGTCTTGGTTTTTTACCAGGTATTTTTTGAATTTTTTCAGCCATAGTTTACCTCCTAAAATAAATTATGCATTAGCCTTTTCTTCTTTTAATTTTTCCAATTTACACTTTTGATATCCAAATAGTGCTGCTCCAAGAGCACCATTTAGTTGACATAATGGTGAAGTGTGGATCTTATGTCCTGTGTTTTCTTCAAGAGCTCTTTGCATGCCCTTATTTAAAGCAACACCACCTGTAAATACTATGTCATCATTTAAACCAACCCTCTTTGCAATAGAACCAACTCTTGCTGCTATTGATTGGTGAATCCCCTTAACTATATCTTCAATCTTCGTTCCACTTGCAAGTTGTGAAATAACTTCTGATTCAGCGAAAACTGTGCAAGTAGAAGAAATACTAACGTCTTTAGTAGACAGTTCGTCTAATTCTTCTAGTTTGGAAACATCCACTTCAAGAACCTTTGCGATAACATCTAAGAATCTTCCAGTTCCAGCTGCACACTTATCATTCATAACAAAGTTTTCAAGCATACCATTGTCTCCAATTTTTAGAGCCTTGGCATCTTGTCCACCGATATCAATGATTGTACGCACATTTGGGAATAAGAAGTACGCTCCCTTAGCGTGACAGGAAAGTTCAGACATTTGAAAATCAGCCTCTTCTAATGAAGTTCTGCCGTATCCAGTAGCCATAACATAAGATATGTCCTCTCTTGTCAAGTTAGCACTCTCAAGAGTTTCTTTTATTGTTCTTGACGGTCCACTTGTTCCAGCTCCTACATCTATACAAGAGCTTGAAATAATTTCTTTACCATCTTTTAAAATAATACTCTTTGAAGCAGTCGAACCAATATCGACTCCCATTGTATAAATAGCTTCTGCCATACAATCTCCTCTTTAATTAAAACTAATATCTTACTCTTCTTAATTCTACTATACTTATGTATCTTTGTCAAAAAGGCACAGGGCCAAGAAGTTGAGTTTTCTGGGCTTCTATGGACTTGAGACTTTACTATTTATATCTTTAGAATACTATTCTTTACTTATAGTAAGGTAAATTGTCATGTACAAAAATATTGGATAATCCTTTTGAGATTATCCAATAAAATTGTCATATTTTTATATTATTTAATATTATTTAGTCTGTCGTAATCTCTAATTATTCTTGGAGTAAGCATTTGGTGAACTGGACAAATAGATTCTGGATCTTGGTACACACTTTCAGTGAAAGCGATGATGTAGTTTCTCCATAGATTCATGTTTACTATTTCGTCTACTAGACCGTACTTAGCACAAGAGAATGGTTTTGATTTTTCAGCGTAGTCTTGAATTAAATCGTTCATCTTGTCAATTGTAGGTTGTAGGTCTTTACCAGCCTTTTTATCCTTAGCAAGTCTTCTAGAGTACATTGCTGTAGCTGCTGTTTCTCCATTCATTACGTTGATTTCAGTTGCTGCAGAACCAAGTGAGAATGCGTTAGTGTCGTTTCCTTGAGGTCCACCAAGTACATAGTGAGCTGCCGCAGTACCCTTTCTCATTGTAATTTCCATTTGTGGAAGGTTAGAGTTTTGGATTGAATAAATAAGTGATTGACCAAGTCCTAATAATTCAGCCTTTTCTGCATCATCACCTACGTCGATACCAGTAGTATCTTGTAGCCAGATAATAGGAAGTCTGTCTCTAGCACATAGTGTCACGAATTCGTTCATCTTTATTAGACCTTGTCTATAAAGCTTTCCACCAATAGAGATGTGTTTTGGATCATTGTAGTATTCTGGATAGCCCATTAATAGACCTTGAACGTTAGCTACAACACCAACTAAAAGTCCGTTAACTTTTGCAAGTCCAGTTACCATTTCTCTACCGTATCCCTTTTTGTATTCCATAAATTCAGAACCATCAAATAGTCTTGAAATTACGTCATAAACATCATATGCCTTTTTACCATTTTGTGGAATTATTGAGTACATATCGTTAGGGTCATATAGTGGATTCTTTGGATCGTCTACTCTGAAGAATTCTCTTTCATATTTAGGAAGCATTGAAAGATATTTTCTAATACCTTCAAGTACTCCTTCTTCTTCAACGTAACATTCTCTCATGAAACCAGTTTGTGCGAAGTGAACGCCAACTGATCCTGGAGGAGTTGTTTTCTTAGCATTTGCAGTTTGATCTGCAATTTGGTTAGCTCCTTCTTCGTCGATATATCCCTTAGGATTCATACCGCCAAGGATTCCAGCTCCACCAACAGCCATGTTTGCATCCTTGTGTGCAACAATAATTGTAGGTGAAATTGAGTGGTATCCACCACCTGCTGGGTTAGTACCATAGATACCAACAATTACAGGAACTCCACATTGGTTAAGTCTTGAGTTTCTGTAGAAAGGAGTACCGCCACCACGTCTGTTTGGATAAACTTTTTCTTGTTCGTCAAGTTTAACACCAGAACAGTTTAGGATATAAACTAGTGGAATTCTAAGTCTTTCAGCAGTGTCTGATGCTCTTAGAAGGTCATCAGCTTGTCCTGCAATCCAAGCACCTGCAAGTTTCTTGTTATCGCTGGCAACAATGTAAACCCATCTGTCGTCAACTTTAGCAAGTCCCTTTACGATACCAGTAGTACCGTGATCATTTTCACCAGGATTGTAAATTGTGTTTAGTGGGCACCATGTACCTTCGTCAATAAGTTCAGCAATTCTTTGAAGTGCTGTCATTTCGCCACGTTCATTTACTTTTTCATCTGGTTTACCAGCGGAAAGAGCCTTTTCAGCGTATTCTCTAATTTCTTCTTCAATTTCTCTTAGTTGATTGAAGTTTTCTTCATCTACTGCTTTTAAAGGATTTCCAATTGTCTTCATATTTTGGAAATATGAAGCAAGTGAATATTGTGCCATTTGTCCTCCTATATTATTCTTCAACAGGCTTCTTTATGAAAGCTTCGCCTGGGTCTATTTCTTCTCTGATTAATTTAATTACATCTTCGTCTGGTGCTTCAAGTTCAACTGCACGAGATACGTCAATGTCAAATCCAGTGTTTTCGATTACATCTTCTGGAGATGAAGATGGATAATATCCTGCAAGATACATTCTCTTAGTTTCTTCATCGAATTTTAAGATACCCTTATCAGTTACAACCATTTGTGGTCCAACATTTTCAGGAATACCTACTCTAGTTCTTCCACCAGGGCCGTCGATCCAACCTGGAGAAGTGATGTAGTCGATTTTATCCATGAATCTTCTCTTTTCGTGTTGCATCATGATAATTGTGTTTACATAAGTTGCAATACCGTTAGCTCCACCAGATCCTGTGAATCTTGTCTTAGGGTGGTGGTAGTCACCGATTACTGTAGAGTTAACATTTCCGTATGGGTCGATTTGAGCTCCACCGATAAATGCGATCATTCTCTTCTTGTCGTGTTTCCATTCGTTAGCTTGGAATCCAACGTATGTTGCGTTTGTCCAGTGAACACCACAGTGTGCCATAAATCTGTTGTCACCAACTGATCTTGGAACTTCGATTGGATCACAGTCCATTAGTCCTGATTCTACGATTAGGTAGCAGTTAGGAGCATAAACTGTCTTTGCAAGAGAAGCACCAATTAGTGGTAGTCCTGTACCTACAATTGCGATTTGACCATCTTTAATTTGTCTTGCAATTGTAACTGCTTGCATTTCTTTATTAGTATAGTTGTCGTATCTAGCCATTATTTTTCTTCTCCCTTCTTTAGTACGTCAGTTGCGTATCCAAATCCTGGAACATCCTTAAGTCCAATTACTCTAGTTGCGCCTAGTTTGTTAAGGTATGCATCGTGATCTTCAACTCCGTACACCCATTCGTCTAAGAATGCATTGAAATCTTCTTCTGTCTTTGATTTAACATTGTACATCTTGTAGAAATCAGCATCATAGTCGTAGTATTTGTAACATTGTGAAGGGTGAGCTCCAAATGGTGCGTGAACTACTGCGTCAACACAGAATCCTGGAATCTTGTTTTCGTCAGCATTGAATTTCTTAATGTATTCGTCACTTACAAGTTCTTCGCAAGTTACAATAACTTTTCTTGCTGCGATTGCAATGTCAACGTCGTGGAATGTGTTTCCAAGAATTCTTGTAGTTCCATCTGGAGAAGCCATTTGTACGTGAATTACTGCAGTATCAATTTCTGGAACTGGTGCTGCAACTAATTTTTCACCTTTTTTGAATGGGTTTTCAACATAGATGAATTTGTCATCTGGAAGTTTGTCGATTTTTTGTCTTTCTTCTTTAGAAATACCCCATTCGTCTACTAAACTTGAACCCATCATAAGTCTAACTGGTAGGTATGGAAGTCCAAGTGCAGCTGCGTGAATTCTTTGCATTTCAACGTCTTGAGAGTAGTCTTCCATTAGAAGTTCTCCCTTTTCAACTGCTGCTCTAAATCTTCTTGATACGTTTGTATATCCTGAGTTAGCAGTGTAGCAATTTATGTATGCTTTCACTCTGCCAGCTCCAATTAGTGTGTCCCAGTCCCCTCCTGCAGGTCCTGCTTCAACGATAAAGTCCTTTTGTCCTTGACGTAGGATTTCGTTTACTGCTGCGTAAGGCTTTCTGTTTGTTGTGAATCCCCCAAAAGAGATTACGTCGCCATCTTCAACATATTTTGCTATGGCGTCTTTAAGATTCATTACTTTACTCAAGTTAAAACCTCCTTATTGTTCCATATATAACTTGATTGCATAAATATTCAGCTCACGATGGAGCTGAATGAATTAATGACTAAATAGAATTAAGAATGTACCTGCTGCTACGGCTGAGCCAATAACTCCCGCAACGTTAGGTCCCATTGCGTGCATTAGTAAGAAGTTAGTAGGATTGTATTTTCTACCTTCAACTTGTGAAACACGCGCTGCCATTGGTACTGCTGATACACCAGCTGATCCAATTAGTGGATTAATTTTTCCACCTGTTGCTACATATAAAATTTTACCAAATATAACACCGCCTGCTGTTGCAAAACAGAACGCTAAAAGTCCAAGAGCAATAATTTTAATTGTTGCTGGTTGTAGGAAAGTTGTTCCGTCTGCTGTAGCTCCTACTGTTACACCAAGCATGATAGTAACAATGTTCATAAGAGCATTTTGTGCAGTGTCTGATAATCTATTAACTACTCCAGATTCCTTAAATAGGTTTCCAAGCATTAGCATACCAAGAAGTGGTGCTACGTCTGGAAGAAGTAGTGATGTGAAAAGTACAACTACAACTGGGAAAATTACCTTTTCTAGTTTAGTTACTTTTCTTAGTGATGTCATAACTGTTTTTCTTTCTTTTTCAGTAGTAAGTGCCTTCATAATTGGCGGTTGAATCATAGGGATAAGCGCCATGTATGAATAAGCTGCTACTGCTATTGGTGCAAGTAGGTGTGGTGCTAGTTGTGATGTAGTAAAGATAGCTGTTGGGCCGTCTGCTCCACCTATAATAGCAATTGATGCTGCTTCTGGACCTGTAAATCCAAGTTTAACAGCAATAATAAAGGCAACATAAATACCAAATTGTGCTGCTGATCCTAGAATAAGTGAAATAGGATTTGCAATAAGTGGACCGAAGTCAGTCATTGTACCAACACCCATAAAAATTAGACATGGGAATAGGTTGGACTTAACACCGTTATACATAATAGCTAGAACACCTGAAGATTGCCAAGGGTCTGCCACATCCATTAGGCCTGCTAGTGGTAAGTTTCTTAAAAGCATACCAAAGGCAATAGGAAGAAGTAATAGTGGTTCGTATTCTTTTTTAACTGCTAAATAAATTAATATGAAGGATACGATAAACATTACGACATTTTGCCATTGCAAGGCTGCGAACCCTGATTCGGCCAGTATTCCCTGTAATGTTTCAATTAACATAAGTTTTTGACCTCCCTATTATTGTACACTTGCTAGTACTGCGTCAGTATCTACTGTTTCTCCAGCTTTAACATTAAGTGTTACTTTACCTGCACATGGAGCTACGATTTCGTTTTCCATCTTCATAGCTTCAAGAATAAGAATTACATCTCCTTCTGCCACTGTATCTCCATTGTTAACATTAACTTTAAGAACAGTTCCTGGCATTGGTGCTACAACATCTCCTGCTCCGCCTGCTGGTGCTGCTGCTGGAGCTGCAGGTGCTGGTGCCGGTGCTGCAGGAGCCGCTGGTGCTGCTGGAGCTGGTGCAGGTGCTGCTGCTTGAGGAGCTGGTGCTGCTGGAGCTGCAGGTGCTGCTGTTAGTGATGCTGGTGTAAGTGATGCATATCCTCCACCAACTTTTTCAACTTCTACTTCAAAAACTTTTCCATCTACTTTAACTTGATATTTCATTAATTTCTCCTTTTCATAAATAATAGAATAATTTAAAATAATTTATTTCTTTTCGTTTATAGATACGATTCTAAAACTTTCAACTTTCGATCTTTCTTCCATGCTGATTGCTCCAACTATTGCTGCTAAAAGTGCAGGGTCCATTGAGTTATCAACTGGTGCTGCTGCTTTTGGTTGAGCCTTTTTAGCTCCTTGACTTGATTTTTTATCGTCTTCCTTACCTTGTATAGCTCCCACTACCTTAGTAATAACAACAATTGCTATTAATAAAGATATAAGAGCCAAGAAAACTACGCATAAACCTGTCAACGCTACTCCAAAGGCTTCCCCAAGGGTAAGACTAACATCTCCTAACATTATCACACCTCCCCAAGTGGTTTCATATTACGGAATCCATTCCAGCTTTTAGGAATATTATAACAAAGACCTTTAATTAATTCAATTAAAAAACTCTATGTATCATCGATTAATCAAAATCTTTTGCAAATTAATTATACATTAAATATTAATCAAAATAAAGGAAAGCCTTTTTAGGAAAATTCATAAGTTGAACAAATTTTAAATATTTTTAATTATTGATTACATTTGTTAAAAAAAGATTTAATTATAATTTATTTTCTCTTAAATTTTTATTTTATAGGCAAAATCTTTGACTAAGTGAAAATTCAAAAAATTTATTTTATCCTTTATCATATTGAAATCTGAAAATCTTATCTTTTTGTAAATTTTAATTGTCTTCTGATCTTTTTCTTTTTTCTTTCTATTATTTATAGATTATTTTTGCTTTTTATTGATTAAGCTTTGAATTTTTGATAAATTTTTTTTAATTTTAATTTACTTACTCCTCGTGAGTTTGTTTTATGCCTTTAATTCTCATAAAACTTTTTTCACAAAATGATTTTGAATTTTAATAAGATTGCTAGTGGCAAATTTTTTGATGTGTCACCAGTAAACTATAAAGTTTCAATAATTTGTAACTTCATAAAAATTTGTAAAGTTATAAAACTTTATGACTTTATAAAAAATTTTGAACTTACAAAAATCTGCAAGATTTAAAATAAAAATTCTCAACAAAAAAAACTCCCAAGATTATCTTGGAAGTTCTCATCATAATATTATTTTAAATTTTTCTATTAATGTATACTTTTTATAAGGTAAGTAAGCCTAGGTGTTCCACTAAAATTTTTGTCCCCAATAAAATCAAGATTACTCCACCTGCAACTTGGGCCTTGTCCTTTAAGGCTATGCCAAAGAACTTTCCTATTTGAACCCCAGCAAAGGAAATTATAAAAGTTGTAAGCCCAATCACTAGGACTGCAAGAGAAATTCTTATTTTTAAAAAGGCAAAGGAGACTCCAACTGCCAAGGCGTCAATGGAAGTTGCAATAGCAAGCATAAAAAGATTTTTTATGTCAAGCCTATCTTCTTCCACAGGACAAGTCTTGTCTCTCGCCTCTCTTATCATGTTAAGTCCAATTAGCCCAAGAAGGACAAAGGCAATCCAGTGATCCATTGCCTGAAGTTTCTCTGCAAAGATAGACCCTAGTTGATATCCAATAAGAGGCATAAGTCCTTGGAAGACTCCAAAGAAGAGGGCTATCACAAGGGACTTCTCAAGAAAGTTTTTCTTAATTGCAAGCCCCTTACAAATGGCTGCTGCAAAGGCATCCATGGAAAGGCCCACTCCTATTAATAATACTGAAATAAAATTCATCTACACCCACCAATCATCACTTGTCACAAAAAAATAGATGCCGCAAAGCATCTATTTTTATCTTATTTTAAAATTATTTTAGCAATTCGTCTAATCTAGCCTTGTCGAATCCAACGATTTGTTCGTCGTCAACGCAGATTACAGGAACTCCTGTATATCCCATTGCCATTAATTCTTGTCTTGCTTCCTTGTCTGTTTGCACATTTTTTTCTTCAAAGGCAACTTCCTTATCCTTAAGATAGTCTTTTGCCATTGTGCAATAAGGACAAGTGTTACTTGTATATACTGTTACTTTACTCATTTTTATTCCTCCTCATTACAATTTCATTATACTCCAAGGTCCTTTATAAAATCAAACCTTTTGACTTTCTTCTATAATAAATAACTTTTATAAGGTTTTATAAATTTTTATCTAAAAGCTACAACTTATGCTCAGCATGTTCTAGTCCATCCTTAAAAATGCAGAGGACGTGATCATCATCTAGGGAATAGTAGGCCCTTCTCCCGCGTCTCTTTACCTTGATTAGGTTTTGGGACCTAAGTAGGGCAAGTTGATGGGATATTGATGACTGGCTCATGCCAAGTAGTTCAGAAATATCGGATACGCATAGGGGACCCTTCATCAAGGCATAAATAATTTTTATCCTTGTTGGGTCTGACAGGGCCTTAAAGATTTGGGATAAGTTACTTATTAACTTTTCTTTCTCATTGAAACTAGATATATCCGTCTGAACTTCTTCAGGAATATCATCTATAAAATTGTCCTTCATAGTTCTCTTACCCCACACTTTTAAAGTTAACACTTAATACGATAAATTCTTCTAGGCTGAGGGTCTCTGCCCTTCTTCCTCCATCAATTCCACTGAGCTCAAGGGCTCTTTTTATTTCATCCTTGCTATAAGAAAGTCCTGAATTGGAAAAAGAGTTTATCAAAGTCTTTCTCCTAGTGGTAAAAGCTGCCCTAACTATTTTAAATAAGAAGTCTGTATCAAGGTCTTCTCTTTCCTTCATCTTTAAGTTGACAACTGCGGAGTCAACATTGGGCTTTGGCATAAAAACTGAGCTAGGCACTTGGAACTTGTACTTGCAGTCTGTGTAATAATTTATAAAAACTGAAAGTGATCCATAGTCCTTGTTACCAGGTTGTGCTGCTAACCTCTTTGCAACTTCCTTTTGAACCATTACTGTTATAGAAATTAAATTAACCTTTGATAAAATCAACTTTTCTATAATTGGTGTGGTCACATAATAGGGAAGGTTGGCAACGACCTTAAAACCCTCGTCACCAAATTCTTCTTCAGCTATTTTTTTGAGGTCAAGGTCTAAAAAGTCTCCGTAAATTACCTTTACATTGTCTATGTCTAAGGTTTCCTTGTGAAGTTCTCTTAACTTTTCGTCAATCTCAACTGCCAAGACTTTTTTTGCCCTTAGGGCCAACTCCTCTGTCATTGTTCCAACTCCTGGACCAATTTCTAGGATGTTGTCATCTTCAGTGATTTCTGCTGCATCAGCAATTTTTCTTACAATATTTCCATCTATTAAAAAGTTTTGTCCCAGAGACTTTGTAAATCTAAAGCCATACTTGGAAAGAATTTCTGAAAGTTTGCTGGGTTTATATAATCTATCTATGGGAGTTCACTTCCTTCATAGCCTCTTCAAATTCTTCCCTTGTTATGCCAAAGGAATTTAATTTGCTAAGAGTCTTTTTTCCATTTCCATATCCTATTTTTAGGATTTCAGAAAGCATTTCACGTCTACTGCTTGCATCATCAGAGTTTATTAGGTCGTTCTTTATTAAGTCAGCCATGGTAAATTCTGTTGATTTTTCTGCTTTTGTTGCCCTTGCAGCCTTTAGGGCCTTTAGGATTTCTTCTGGAGATGCATTTTCAACTCCAATGTCCCCATGCTTTGTAGAGACCCTTTGGGAAAGGTAGGCATGCTTGGCAGTGGGAATTTCATCAGCGATTCTCTTCCTAATTTGTGATCCAACATAGTCAGAGTCTGTGAAAATTATTATTCCCTTCTTATTGTCCATTTCCTTTAAGAGATTTATTAATTTTCTTCCGAAAGCAAAGCCGTGAGTGGTTATAATTTCTGCATCAACTGCCTTTTTAATGGCAATTTCATCATCACGACCCTCTGCGACAATTACTTCTTTAATTGTCATCTTCATATTCCAAAAAACCTCTT
Organism: Peptoniphilus harei; assembly: GCF_900454685.1. Taxonomy (GTDB): domain Bacteria; phylum Bacillota; class Clostridia; order Tissierellales; family Peptoniphilaceae; genus Peptoniphilus_A; species Peptoniphilus_A harei. The sequence goes on from NZ_UATM01000032.1 coordinate 338,411, forward strand.
TGTATTTTCTGCCGTTATCTTTTCCACTTCTTCTGGGTCAATTTTCCTTAGGTCTGCAATGTATTGGCAGACAAACTTAACAAGCTTAGGCTCATTTCTCTTGCCCCTGTGTGGAACAGGTGTCATGTAAGGACAGTCTGTCTCAAGTAGGAGCCTATCAAGTGGGACCTTCTTTGCAACTTCCTTTGGAGTCTTGGCGTTCTTAAAGGTAACAGCACCACCTAGGGCAATGTAGTCTCCCATCTTCACATACTCTTCCATCATCTCAACTGATTGGGAGAAGCAGTGGATTAAGGCTGTAAATTCATATTTTTCGTGAGCCTCTTTTAAGATGTCAAAGGTATCCTTAACTGCATCACGAGAGTGGATGACAATATTTTTGCCAAGTCTTGCCGCAAGTTCAATTTGTCTTTTAAAGACTTCCTTTTGCACATCTCTTGGAGAGTTGTCGTAGTAATAATCTAAACCAATTTCTCCAATTGCCATGACTTTTTCATTTTTTGAAAGTTCAATTAACCTTTCTTCAACCCCATCATCATAAGTCTTTGCCTCATGAGGGTGGACTCCAATGGCTGCATAAATATTTTCATACTTATTTGCAAGTTCCACCGACCTCTCAGATGATGGGAGGTCAGAAGAATTATTTATTACAAGTTCTATTCCATTATCGCCTAGGCTCTTGATTAGGCTATCTCTATCTTCATCAAAGGCCTGATCATCTAGGTGGACATGTGAATCTATCATCTTTTCTCCTAACTAATTTTTGCTCCTGATTTAAGGTCAGCTAAAGTTGATGCAAGGCTTAGGTTCTTTTCATCATCTTCTGCTGCAAGAATCATTCCCTTGGATTCAACTCCTCTTAACTTAATTGGCTTTAAGTTTACAATCATTAGGACCTTCTTGCCAATTAAATCTTCTTTTTTGTAGTAGTCCTTGATGCCAGATACAACTTGTCTATCCATGTCACCAACTTTTAATTTTAAAACAAAAAGTTTGTCAGCATTTGGATGGTCTTCCACATCAACAACTTCAGCCACTCTTATATCAAGTTTGTCAAAATCATCTATAGTAACTTCTTCTTTTATATCTTCTTTTTCTTCCTTATTTTCTTTCATAATTCTTGACTCTAATAGGGCTATGTTTTCTTCATTAAATCTTTCAATTTCAGCTTCTATATCAAGTCTTGGGAAGATAACTTCTCCCTTCTTAACCTTAGTTCCATCAGGAAGTAGACCAAATACTCTCGAATCTTCCCAGTTAATTTTTTCATCAAGGCCAAGTTGCTCCCTAATCTTAAGTGAAGTTTCCTTGATAAATGGATAAATTAGAACAGAAACAATTCTCAAACTTTCGGCCAAGTTATATAAAACAGTGTTTAGCCTGTCTTTCTTGTCTTCATCCTTTGCAAGCTTCCAAGGTTCTGTTTCGTCAACATACTTGTTAGTCCTTCTTATTAACTTCCAAATTGATTCTAGGGCAACAGAGAATTCATAGTGTTCCATTGCTTTTTCAACATTATCTACAACGGAAACTGCAAGATTCTCTAAATCGTCATCAACATCTTCCCTTACACCCATGTCCTCGATTACTCCGTTGTTGTACTTGCCAACCATGGAGACAGTCCTTGAAAGTAGGTTACCAAGGTCATTGGCCAAGTCAGAGTTAAGTCTTTGCATGAATTTTTCTATATTAAAGGATCCATCAGAACCAAAGGAGAATTCACGAAGTAGGAAGTACTTAAGAGCGTCAACTCCGTAAAGCTTGATAATTGGTTCAGGGTAAATAACATTTCCCTTGGACTTACTCATCTTGTCGTTGTCAAATAAAATCCAACCGTGACCAAATACCTTGTCTGGTAGAGGTAAATCTAGAGCCATTAAAATTGCTGGCCAAATAATTACGTGGAATCTGATGATTTCCTTTCCAACAAAGTGGACACCAGCTGGCCAATAGTCATTGAATTTTTCCTTGTCAGTTCCGTAACCAATTGCAGTCAAGTAGCAAGTTAGGGCATCAATCCAAACATAGACAACGTGTTTTGGATCAAAGGGAACTTTAACTCCCCAGTCAAAAGTTGACCTTGAAACAGAAAGGTCTTCAAGTCCACTTTCTCCTTCAAAAAAGTTTCTAACCATTTCATTTTTTCTAAAAGCTGGCTCAATAAACTCTGGGTGGTCTTCGTAATATTTTAAAAGTCTGTCCTTGTATTTAGAAAGTCTAAAGAAGTAGGACTCTTCATTAGTAAGTTCAGTTGGTCTGCCACAATCTGGACAAGTGTGACCTTCACCTAGTTGAGCTTCAGTCCAGAAGGATTCACAAGGTTTACAATAATATCCCTCGTATTCGCCCTTGTAGATGTCTCCCTTGTCATAGAGCTTTTGGAAGATCTCTTGGACATCCCTTTGGTGGTTCTCATCAGTTGACCTAACAAAGTAATCGTAGTCAATATCCATAATTTCCCAAAGCTTTTTGATATTTTTAACAATTCCATCAACATAAGCCTTTGGCTCCATGCCAAATTCCTTAGCCTTATCTTCTATTTTTTGGCCGTGTTCATCAGTACCAGTAGTAAAGAAAACATCGTAACCTTGCATTGTCTTAAATCTCTTTACGCAATCAACTGCCACAGTACAATAAGTGTGACCAATGTGAAGATTGTCACTTGGATAGTAAATTGGCGTTGTGACATAAAATTTTTTATTACTCATAAAACCTCCATAAAAAAACCCAATCCACTGGGATAAGGTCTTGGCATAAACTGTCAATATTCCGATAAATTTCTACATATATTAGAATAATTATAACTGAATAAGACTATAAAATCAATTTCAAGGTCTAATTTATCAACTTCTACTTAGTCCATAAAATAATTTTATATGCCAAATTTTTTATCTTGTTGTATAATAGATACTTGTTTCATAAATTATTTTTATAAATAAATTTTAATCAGGAGGTTATTATGAATAAAAATTTACTTAAGGGCCTAATTTTTTCTGGCCTTATTGGTCTTGTTGCCTACTTCTTAGGCAAGAGCTTTCCACTTGTTGGTGGACCTGTCTTTGGTATCTTACTTGGAATTATTTTAAATAATTTTAAAAGACCAGAGTCCTTTGAAGCTGGAATTAAGTTTACATCCAAAAAAGTTTTGCAATACGCCGTAATCCTTTTGGGTTTTGGACTTAATCTTGGAGAAATTATTGTTGTTGGTAAGTCATCACTTCTTATAATTCTCTCAACAATTTCCACTGCCTTAATTATTTCCTTTGTCGTTGCAAAAATTCTAAATATTGATTCCAACATCGCAACTCTTGTTGGTGTTGGCTCATCAATTTGTGGTGGATCTGCCATTGCTGCAACTGCACCTGTTATCAATGCAAAGGATGAGGATGTTGCAACTTCTATTTCTGTAATATTTTTGTTTAACATCATCGCCGCTCTAATCTTCCCAACTCTTGGGGTTAAGCTTGGCATGACTCACACAGGCTTTGGCATGTGGGCAGGAACTGCTATTAACGACACATCTTCTGTTGTGGCAGCAAGTGGAACTTGGTCAACTATGTTTAATGACGACACAGCTCTTAACTATGCGACAATTGTAAAATTAACAAGGACTCTTGCCATTATCCCAATCACTCTTGGTCTTGGCATTATAAAGTCAAAGGAAAGTACAGAAAAAGTTAGCGTTCTTAAAACTTTCCCAACTTTTATCCTCTTCTTCCTTCTTGCATCAATTATCACAACTGTCCTTCCATTACCTGACTCCTTCTTGTCAGCTATGAAGTTCTTGTCAAAGTTCTTTATAATTATGGCAATGTCAGCTATTGGTCTTAACACAGACCTTAAAAAATTAATTTCTCAAGGTGGTAAGGCAATCATAGAAGGTGCTCTTTGCTGGATAGGAATTATTTGTGTCAGCTTGTTTATGCAACACTTATTACACATTTGGTAAGATTTTTATAATTTATTTTGCAGCCTTAAGAGGCTGCTTTTTTTGTGGAATTCTTTCTATATAAATTAAAGCTTATAAAGATTAAAATAGTCTTATAAAAATAGCAAAAAAATAAAGGCCCTCTCGAGCCTTTTCTTTATAAAACCATGGACAAAAATTCCTTTGCCCTTTGTGTCTTTGGATTTGTGAAAAATTCTTTTGAGTCTTCGTCTTCTGCTATGACTCCCTTGTCCATAAAGAGGACCCTGTTGGACACGTCTCTTGCGAAACCCATCTCATGAGTCACAACAAGCATTGTGAGTCCCTCTTCTGCCAAGTCCCTCATAACATTTAGGACTTCTTTTACCATCTCTGGGTCAAGAGCCGATGTTGGCTCGTCAAAAAGTAGAACTTCAGGATTCATGGAAAGGGACCTTGCTATTGCCACCCTTTGCTTTTGTCCACCAGATAGGGATGTTGGTCTTGCGTCTCTAAAGGGATACATGCCAACTTTTTCAAGGAATTGGTCTGCAATCTTAACTGCCTCATCGCGAGACCTCTTTAGGACCTTGACTTGTCCTATTACACAATTTTCAAGTACAGACATGTTGTTAAAGAGGTTAAAGGATTGAAAAACCATTCCAACTTTTGTCCTGTAATTATTAATAGAAGAATTTTCTTCTAGGATGTTTTCTCCGTGGTATAAAATCCTTCCAGAGTCTGGTTCTTCCAAGAGGTTGATGCATCTTAAGAGAGTCGATTTACCTGATCCAGATGAACCAATTATTGAAACAACTTCGCCCTTTTGGACCTTAAAATTTATTCCCTTTAAAACTTCATTTGCTCCAAAACTTTTTTCCAAGTTTTCTATTTCAAAAATATTGGCCATCTCACACCTCTTCCTTTACTTCTATAACTTCTGCTGTTGATTGTGATCCGTAAATCTTATAAGATCCATCTCCGTCTAACTTCTTCTCAACAAGCTTCATAATTTGACTCACACTTACTGTTAAGACTAAATAAATTAAGGCTGTTATGAAGAAGACTTCGAAGTATCTAAGATAAGTTCCTGCAGCTGACTTTGAAATGAAGAATAGTTCTGAAACAGAAATTACATTAAGAACTGAGGAATCCTTGATGTTTACAATAAATTCATTTCCAACTGAAGGGATAATATTTCTCACAGCTTGAGGAAGGACAACTTCCGTCATTGTTTGCCAATGAGTCATTCCAATGGAAAGGGCTCCTTCAGTTTGTCCCTTGTCTACAGAAATAATTCCACCTCTTATTATCTCTGCCATGTAAGCTCCTGTGTTTACAGAAACTATAATTAGGGCTGAAGGCATAGCTGCCATATTTAAATTAAAATATTGAAGGGATCCGTAATAAAACATCATGGCTTGAACCATCATTGGAGTTCCCCTGATTACTTGGATATAAATACTAATGATGACATTTAAAACCTTTAGGCCCACCCTCTTAAATGCAGATGACTTTTTATTTACTTTTGTCGTTCTTACTATTGCGATTAAAAGACCTATTAAAAAACCAATTAAAGTACCCACAACGGCAATTATAATTGTATTAATAGTCCCCTCAATAAAGAGGGGGCCATATTCTTTTAATAAAAATCCAATCCATCCAAAAAAACTACTTGGCATATTTATCTCCTATACTTATTCACCTAGGGGTTGGTTAACAACCGCTTCTTCCATTATGCTTTGTCTTTCATCTTCAGAAATTTTTGAAAGAGCTTCGTTTACTTGGTCAAGAAGTTCTGTGTTTCCTTTTTTAACTCCTACTGCAATTGATGTGTCTTCAACAGAAGTTTGGAATCCATTAGCTTCATCAAATTCAACAAAAGTTAAGTCGTCATTTGCTGCTACAGCTGATAGGGCTCCAGGTCTTTCAGAAATGTAACCGTCAATCTTTCCACTTCTAAGAGCAACTATCATTGCTGGGAAAGTTTCAAGAGCAGTTGATTTGTTTACGCCTTCCATTTGATCAATAACATCGTAGTGGAAAGTGTTAAGTTGACCAGTTATATTTGCTCCTGCAAAATCATTTATGTTTTTTGCATTAACAAGAGGAGAGTCTTTTTTAACAACAACTACAAGGTCTGATGTGTAGTAAGTGTCAGAGAAGTCAAGAGTTTCCTTTCTTTCTTCAGTTGGACTCATGCCTGCTATAATAAGGTCGATTTTTCCAGATGTAATAGCTGGAGTAAGACCATTCCATTCAGTTTTTACAATTTCAAGATTTTTGTCCATGGACTCAGCAATTTTCTTTGCGATTTCAACGTCGTATCCACCAGCATATCCACCTGCTGCAATTGCATAGCCGTGTTCTTCACCAGTTTGTGTCCAGTTAAATGGAGCGTAGTCACATTCCATTCCAACTCTTAATGTGTCTGAGTCAGCTGGTGCAGCAGCTGATCCCCCATCACCCTTTGGGTTACAAGCTGTTAAAAGCATTGTTCCTGCTATAGCTCCAACTAGTAGTAATCTTCTTGCGTTTCTTCTTAAATTCATGATATACCTCCGTAAAAATCTTCGGTAACTATCAAAAAGTAATAAAAAAAACAGTTTGGGAAATCCAAACTGTTAAAATGTCTAATTATGTAAGACAAAGTATTTAACCTTAGATAGCTCCCCACTAAATCGTGACAGTCATGCAAATGTTGTTTGCATGCCCAGCATATTATCTGTTACCAATAATACACTTCGGCGAAATCTCCTTTCATCTCCCTTCATCGCATGGTCTTGCTCTGAGAGATTACTGATAGGTCCCGCGCCTCTATCGTATTTTTCAATACAATTTATTTAATTGTTTCATCAATTATATAGGGGGGATTTTTAAAAGTCAAGGACAATTTTAATTTTCTTGAAAAATTATTATGAAGTCTTGCTTTTTTATTACAAGAAAAATCTAGCTAAGATTGATAAATGAATCTTTAGACATGTTTTATTAATTTGTAAATATTTCTATAATTTTTCATCAAATTTCTTTAAAATTTATCTCTTTTTAATTTTTCGTGACTTTTAAAATCTTGTAATCCTTAGATCTTTTGTAAAATCATAAAAATTTATAAGGTCACAAATCTTTTTGAAGTAACATTTTTTTATTAAGTTACAGATTTTTGTAAGTTCATAAATTTTTATGAGTTTACATTTTTTTCGCACTTCATAAAAATTCTTTAATTATTAAAATTTTATTAATTAAAAGTTTTTTAGAACTTTATAGTTTTTTATCAAGTCAATAATTCTTACCTACCAAGAAACTTTTGAAGGCAATAAAAAAAGGCTCCCCTAAGGGAGCCCGTAAATTTTTTATTTTTATTTCCACATGTCAACTTCTGAAGTTGAGTTTAGTCTTTCTCTATCGTGAGTGTTTGCTGCGTCAAGAATGTTGTAGTAAGCCCAGAAGCTTTCATTAACATCAGAGAACTTGTTAAGTGATGAAGTGTTCACATTGTTAAGTGAGTTCTTGTTTGTGTTTCTGTTAAATACAGAGTTTAGGATTGTAACAGCTTCTGCTCTTGTGATCTTAGCATTTGGTTTGAAAGATCCATCTGGGTAACCAGTAACATTTTTGTTGCCGTAAAGTTTGTCAATTGCATCCTTTGCCCAGTGGTCCTTAACATCTTGGAAGTCTGATGATCCAGCTTTTTCATTTTTGATGTAGCCAGAGATCATTTGTGCAAATTCTGCTCTTGTGATGCTGTCATTTGGTTTAAATGTTCCATTAGGGTAACCAGAGATTAGTCCCTTGCCAACAACATAGTTAACTGCCTTTGAGTACCAATCGTCGCTTGCATCGGAGAACTTTGTTGCTTGGCTTGTTCCAAAGTTTGTTCCACCATTTAGAAGTGTAGCAAACATTTGAGCTGCTTCTGCTCTTGTTACATTTGCTTGTGGCTTAAATGTTCCATCTGGATATCCCTTGATGTAAGAAATTGCCTTAACTTCTTCTACTGCATTTTTTGTTACCTTGTATTCAATCTTAGTGATGTTTTTGTCCTTATCTTTGGCTTCAAGTTTAATTGTTTCGCCGGCGATTAGGGCTCTATCTAAGAAAGCTGTGAATACTCCAGCGTTATTTACATAAGTGTTGGAGATTTTTTTGCCAGATGCGTCATAAACTGTGATTTCATCATCAGTGTTTGCAGTACCCTTTACAAGTTTTTGTCCTTCAAGGGCTTCTGTAACTTTGAATTTTTTATTTTCAACTTCTTTTTTATCAGTGTAGAATCTTAGGTCGTCAAGGTCTCTTCTGTCTATACTTTTATTAAGTGATATTGAGAAGAATCCATCCTTGTTGGCTCTTGCTTTTCCTAATTCTTCGCCATCAAGGTAAACTGTAATATAATCAAAAGCGTGATTCTTTACAGTTCCTGTTAAAACTCTGCCTACAATATTTAGGCCTGTAGCGTCAACTCTTGTTCCCTTGATATTTTTGTAGTTGTCATTTTTAACTTCTACACTTCTTGAAGTACGATCTCCATCATCAGCAAAAATAGTTACACTTTCGCCTTCTTTGATGTCGTATTTTATTGAAAATTCACCATTCTTATCAGCTTTTCCAATAGATCTCTTGCTTCTAAATTCTTTATAATAATTATCTTGAACGTAGATTTCAGCATAAGCTGATGTTTCACCCTTGATGTGTTTTCCATCGTATCTTACATTTCTAAGAGTGATGTTTCCATGTTTTTTTTCTTCTTTTCTGTTAATAACATCAAAGTTAATTTTAATATCCTTCACAGAATTATCTTTAAATTTTACTCTTATTGTTTCACTTCTTTTTCCAGTTGAATCATAACTATAGTAGTTTTCTCCTACAACTGTTGCTCCTTCAGGAAGCTTCAAATTCTTAATATAATATCTGTCACCTTTTTCAATAGTAACATTTATATCTGATAAATCATTTTTTTGAGCTTCTGTTCTATTATCTACAGGTGGAGTTTCTGTTTCTGGTTTTGCTGGTGTTGATACTTCTGGTTGATTTGCTGTTGGGCTTCCATCACCATTTCCTTCTACTTCCGCAAAAGCAGATACTGGGATTGATGCTGCTAAAACTCCTGCTAAGGCTAGGGTTAAATATTTCTTGCTATATGGTTTCATTATAAATTTCCTCCTAAATTAAAATATAAAATATTTTTATACTTCTTAATTCATACTATGTTACTGAGTTTAAATCCTTTTTGTGATAGGAATGTGATAACTTAGAGGTTTTTATTAGATTTAATCTTTTCTTAACAATTTGTAATTTTACGGAAATAATTTTTTCTATTAAAAAAACTAATAAGTCCCTAAGTTTTTGCTAAAAATTCACCTAATTCCAATCACAAAATTCTAAAAAAAGGACCTGCCTAAGCAAGTCCTTATATTTATTTTACTTTGACAGACAAGTCGTCTGCTTCTACTTCAACAACAATTGTGTCGCCGTCCATTACGTCGCCCCTAATAATAAGCTTAGAGATAATTGTTTCAAGCTTGTGAGAGATATATCTCTTAACAGGTCTTGCACCGTATTGTGGGCTAAAGGATGCGTTCAAGATAAAGTCCAAGGCACCATCTGTAACTTCGATGTGGATGTCTCTATCTCTTAGTCTCTTTTCAACCTCTTCAATACTCTTTTTGATGATGCCATAAATCTCACTTCTTTGAAGTGGTTTGAATAAGACAATTTCATCAACCCTATTGAGGAACTCTGGCCTAAAGGATGCCCTTAAATCAGCCATTACATTTTCTCTTGCATCTTCTTTGATCTTGCCATCTTCATCGATTCCATCAATCAAGAAGTGAGATCCAATGTTTGATGTCATTATAATAACTGTATTCTTAAAGTCCACAGTCCTTCCTTGGTTGTCAGTAAGTCTACCATCATCAAGGACTTGTAACAAGATGTTAAATACATCTGGGTGGGCCTTTTCGATTTCATCAAATAGGATTACTGAATATGGTTTTCTCCTTACTGCTTCAGTAAGTTGTCCACCTTCATCGTAACCTACATATCCTGGAGGAGATCCCACAAGTCTTGACACGGAGTGTTTTTCCATGTACTCGGACATGTCAATCCTTATTAGGTTTCTCTCGTCATCGAAAAGTGTTTCTGTAAGTGCCTTGGCTGTTTCAGTTTTACCAACTCCAGTTGGTCCCAAGAAGATAAAGGAACCTATTGGTTTGTTTTGATCTTTTAGTCCAGCCCTTGCCCTTAAAACTGCGTCAGACACAAGTTCAATTGCCTTGTCTTGACCAATAACCCTCTTGTGGAGGATGTCTTCAAGACCAAGTAATTTATCTCTTTCAGTCTTATTTAATTTTTCAACAGGAATTCCTGTCCACCTGCTAACTACATAGGCGATTTCATCTTCTGTTACTTCTTCCTTCACCATAGATGACTCGTCCTTTGTAGATGTCTTTTCTCTTTCTGCAAGTTCTTCCTTTAACTTTGGAAGAGTCCCGTATTTTAATTCAGAAAGTCTTTCTAAGTCGTAATTTCTTTCAGCTTCCTCTATGGCGTGGTTGGTTTCTTCGATTTTCTTCTTGATATCCTTTGTTGAATCAAGTTCCTTCTTTTCTGCCTCCCACTTTGATTTCAACCTGTCAAACTCTGCCTTTTCTTCAGAAAGTTCGCCTTGAAGTTTTTTAAGTCTTTCAGCACTTGCTTCATCAGTTTCCTTTTTAAGGGCTTGATTTTCTATTTCAAGTTGCAAAATTCTTCTTCTAACTTCATCAATTTCTGTTGGCATAGAGTCGATTTCTGTCCTAAGCATTGCACAGGCTTCGTCCATTAAGTCAATTGCCTTGTCTGGCAAGAACCTGTCACTTATATATCTATCGGACAAAGTTGCTGCAGCAATAACTGCTGGGTCAGAGATCCTAATTCCGTGGTAAATTTCATATTTATCTTTAAGACCACGAAGGATTGCAATAGTATCTTCAACACTTGGTTCATTTACCATAACCTTTTGGAATCTTCTTTCAAGAGCAGGATCCTTTTCGATGTACTTTCTGTACTCGTCAAGAGTTGTTGCTCCAATAGCGTGAAGTTCGCCACGAGCAAGCATTGGCTTTAAAAGGTTAGATGCGTCCATGGCACCGTCAGTCTTGCCTGCTCCCACAATATTGTGGATTTCGTCGATAAATAAAATTATATCTCCATCAGCCTTTAAGACTTCGTTTAAGACAGCCTTTAATCTTTCTTCGAACTCACCACGATATTTGGCACCAGCAATTAGGGCACCCATATCAAGAGAAAAGACAGTTTTATTTTTTAAGCCTTCTGGCACGTCTTCAGAGACAATTCTTTGGGCAAGTCCACCAGCTATGGCAGTCTTACCAACTCCAGGAGGACCAATTAAAACTGGGTTGTTCTTAGTCCTACGAGATAATATCCTGATTACATTACGAACTTCTTCATCACGACCAATAACAGGGTCAAGCTTGCCTTCACGAGCAAGTTCAGTTAAGTCTTGGCCATATTTCTTTAGAGCGTCATAAGTTCCCTCTGGGTTATCAGTTGTTACGTGTTGGTTGCCCCTGATTTTCTTAAGGGCATTTAAAAATCCATCAGCATCAATCTTGTTCTTATTAAAGACAGAAGAAGAGTCAGTCCCCTTCATATTTAAAAGGGCAAGGTAGATGTGTTCAACAGAAAGGTAATCGTCGCCCATCTTTTCTTTAAAGCCCTCTGCCTTTTGGAAAAGGTCTCTATAAGAAGAGTCGGCATAAACTTCTGCACCTGATTGTTTTGGAAGTCTTTCAATAACCTTTAAGACCTCACTTTTTAACATATCAGGGTTTTTATACATATATGTCAAGACCCTAGGAATAAGGCCTTCCTTATCATTTAAGAGGGCGTAATTGATGTGAATTTCTTTTACCTCTGGATTGCCGTATTCCTTCGCAATATTGTAGGCGCCTTGAACGGCTTCAAGGGATTTTTGAGTAAATTTTTCAAAATTCATATAAACACCTCATTTATTATTTATTTAATCAATTTAATCTTGTTATTTACTTAATTTTTCTAATTCCTTATATAGTTTTACTTGTTCTTCAGTTAATTCTTCAGGGTTCACAATGTTAAATACCACATAGAGGTCACCTAAGTTTCCCTTTAGGTCCTTAAAACCCTTGGAAGGAATCCTCATCTTGTTTCCACCAACAAAACCTTCTGGTACCTTTAACTTGAGTTTGCCGCTGAGACTCTCAACAGTCTTAGAAGATCCAAGGGCAGCTTCCCATGGATAGATGTCCACAGTCCTAGTCACATCAAGGCCATCAAGAGCAAGATTTTTTTCATCTTTGATGTTAATCTTGAACAAGATGTCGCCAGGAAGACCAAACTTTTCTCCCCTTACCTTGACCTTCTTGCCCCTAGTGATTCCAGCAGGAACCTTGACAGCAATGTCATATTCCTTTTGCTTGTAAGTTAGGGAAACATTTTTTGTCACACCAAGAAAGGCTTCCTTAATAGAAATAGAAAGTTCAGATTCAAATTTATTCCTAGCCTTCTTTTGACTCCTTCCCCTTCCCTTAGAAGAGAAATCTCCGAAGATGTCATTTATGTTAAAACCACCAGAGAAGTTGCCGCCAGACTTAGATGAGCCAAAAATTGTTTCAAAGAAGTCTGAGAAATCTGCACCGCTTCCTCCTGTGGTATAAGTATAACCATATTGAGAAGGGTCAAAATCATAACCAGATGAAAAATCATAATTAGATCCAAAAGTATCATATTTTTTTCTCTTGTCAGCGTCAGACAAGACCTCGTAGGCCTCAGAAACTTCCTTAAACTTTTCTGCAGCTACCTCGTCGCCTTGGTTGACGTCAGGATGATATTTTTTCGCAAGCTTTCTATAAGCCTTCTTTATCTCCTTTTCATCTGCATCTTTAGAAACTCCAAGGATTTCATAATAATCTTTGTATTTCAAAATCTTACCTCCTCATATATATAAACATTTAATCTCTATCTATTTATATCCCAATAAAAAATATTGCAACATAATAGAAATTAATTAAATGGAATAAAATTAAGATTTTTATTTAATTTCATCTTTGGATTTATTTCCATTTCCATTTCCATTTCCATTTCCATTTCCATTTCCATTTCCATTTCCATTTCTGTTTCTGTTTCTGTTTCTGTTTCTGTTTCTGTTTCTGTTTCTGTTTCTGTTTCCATTTCTGTTTCTGTTTCTGTTTCTGTTTCTGTTTCTGTTTCTGTTTCTGTTTCTGTTTCTGTGAAATTAAGATAAAAATCATGGTCAAATTTAGTTTGACTATCTTTGACTATCTAAATTATACAACATCATTAGCACTCTTGCAAGTAGTCTGCTAATTTATTTTCAAAAATTTTTATTGTTTTATTTTTATGAAAACGTTATACTGTAAATGTAAGGCTAGAAAGTTATATTTTAGAGAGGAGTATGACATGAAGAAATTTAACATTAAAAAAATCGCTATCTATTTAACTTTTTTACTTGTATCAATGTTAATCTTTACTGCTTGTAGTGATAAAAATAATGTAGACGGTCCTACAATTGCAGTTTCTTGGTCAACTGATGAAGTTGATAAAGATTCAAAAGATAAAGTAGATATAGACACTCAAATGTATGCTGATGCTTTAAGAAAAGCTGGTGCAAATGTTGTGTTTCTTAATGAAATGAAATCTCTTGAACAAGCTAAAGAAGAAATCAAAGATGTTCAAGGTGTTGTTATAACTGGTGGAGATGACTTGAATCCTGCTTTATACAACGAAGAACCAATTCCTACTTTAGAAGATATCAATCCACGCAGAGATGAATCCGATGTATTTTTACTTAAGGCTTTATTAGAAGAAGATAAGCCTACAATAGCAACTTGCAGAGGAATGCAACTAACTAATATTTTATCAGGCGGAACTTTATATCAAGATATAATAGTTCAAAATCCAACTGACATAGTTCACAGAGATCCAAACAAGGAAATTTTTGTGAAACACGAAATAAATGTATTCCCTGACAATATCTTAGCTGAAGGTTTCGGAAAATCTGGTAATGTAGAAGTTAACTCTTGGCATCATCAAGCAGTTAAAGATCTGGGAGAAAACTTAGAAGTCTTGGCAGAAGCTTCTGATGGTACTATCGAAGCAGTAAAAAGAACTGACAAAACATATTTCTTATGTTTGCAATTTCACCCTGAAGCAATGATAATGGAAGATAATAATGAAGATGCGTTAAATCTTTATAAAACTTTCATCGCAAAAGCACAAGAATTATCAAAAGAAGAAAAATAATTTTATTTTTCTAGTTTTACTAAAGATTAGGGGAGCGAATAAGCTCCTCTTTTTTTATAAATTTTTAAATTTAACAAAATATTTTTAAATTTATTATTGTCTTATTCGTATTACTATGTTAAACTGATAACAGATTATTTAATACACTTTTTTAATTAAATTCCTTTTACTCGCCGAGATTATCTCGGCAATTTTTTTTGCCATTTTTTAGTCTATAAATTTTTTAGCTCTATAATTTCCAATAAAATCCCATCAAAAAAACAGGCCCTAGGACCTGTTAATTTTTATGAATTGAATTCTTTGTATTCTCTTTTGGCTTCTTCTTGTTCTTCTGGTATAACTTTGATGCTGGCTTTTATTATTCTTTTTTCTGCTACTGCTAGCTCTGTCAAGATGCAGCCTCCTGTCTTGACGCTAAGTTTTTTCTTTTGTTTTTCGTCTGGTATAAAGCCAAGTTTTTCTATTATCAAGCCAGAGATTGTCTCGTGATTTTCTGAATATAGGGATAGACCAAGGGCGTCGTTTATGTCTTCTATGTCCATGGATCCGTCTACTATATACTCGTTTTCGCCAATTTTTTCTACGCTGTTGTCTTCCTTGTCGTACTCGTCTTCGATTTCTCCAACTATTTCTTCTACTATGTCTTCTACTGTCACCATGCCTGAGAATCCTCCATACTCGTCAATTAGGATTGCTACATAGTTTTTTGATGCTTGAAGCTCTTTTAGGAGCATGTCAATTTTTTTTGTTTCTGGTACATAGTAAGGGGACTTTATGCAATTATCCAAGTTTATGAACTCGTAATTATTTTTTGCGTATTCAACAAAGAGGTCTTTGATGTAGACTGTTCCCAGTATATTGTCTGTGTTCTCACGATAGACGGGCATCCTTGAGTATCCCATCTTCAAGACTTCTGTTATTGTTTCTGTTGTGAACTCGTCATAATCCAGCATATAGATGGAAGTCCTTGGTGTCATTATTTCGTAGGCCAACTTGTCGTCGAAGTCCATTATATTAACTATCATTTCTTCCCCAGCTGAGTTTATTACTCCTTGTTGGGTTGAAACTTTTATATAGGATTTTAATTCTTCTTCTGAAATTTTTTCCTCTACATCTTCTGAATATTTTCCCATAATTTTTAATACTAATACTGTTGAAACTGAAAGTAATTTTACAAAGGGATAAAATATCTTTGATGCAAAGGCAATTGCACCTGATGATTTTAGGGCAACTCTTTCTGAATTTTGTAGGGCAATTCTCTTTGGCACTAGCTCTCCAAAAACAAGTGTTATATAGGACAGGATAAGTGTCACCAAAATAAAGGCTATAGTTCCGCCATAGGGTATCCCATATCCTCTCAAGAATTCTCCTAATACTTTTGATATAGATGTTGCTGCAGATCCAGATGAGAAAAATCCTGCCAAGGTTATTGCTACTTGGATTGTGGATAAAAATCTTGTTTGATCTTGTGATATATCCATAAGGGTCTTGGCCCTCTTATCTCCTTCTTCTGCCAATTCTTTTATCTTGTTGTTGTTTACTGAAACCATTGCCATTTCAGCTGATGCAAAGAATGCGTTTATGCTAGTTAGTATTGCTATTAATAAGAGCTTAGCCCACAAGGCGCCATCGTCCATAAAATCTTCCTCCATTATCTTTTTGCTTAATTATATCAGAGAATTTATATTTATGACAATAAAATAGTAAATCTTGTCAATGTTTTTTAGCTAATTTCTAAGGTTTAGGATTTTTTTCCCGTGGTAAAAATTATTTATAGACTAAAATGGAGGTTTTAGATGAAAAAAATTAAGAAAATCATTATTATAATTTTACTTATTGGTCTCGCCCTCTTTGCTGCTTTCTTCTATGGGAAGAAGCAAATGAAAAGCGAGATGGAGCCAGAGATCACTTCTAGCTTGATTTACAACAAGTTAGTTTCTGCCAAGGAGCTGACAACTTTAAAGTACCACTATACAAACATGGGCCACTTTGAAAATCAAAATACTTTTTACGGTTACAAGGTCCCCTTCACTTCTAAGGAGTTCATCGTATCTTATGAAGGGATAATAAATGCTGGCATTGACCTTAACAAGATGAAGGTTGATGTTGGAGACAAGTCTATCGAAGTTAGGATTCCAGCCGCAGAGATTTTGAGCCATGAAATTTATGAGGACTCTCTAAAGGTTTATGATGAGAGGGAATCTATTTTTAACAGGATTGACATCGAGGACTACAACGACTTCTCCAAGGACCAAAAGTCTGAGATAGAAAAGAAGGCAATAAAAAAAGGCCTCTTAAAGGAAGCTGATGAAGAATCTAAAAGGGCAATTGAAGAAATTCTTATGGGCGACACAATTTTAAGCAAGTACGACATAAAAATCATAAGAGACGAAAATTTGAAATAAAAAAGAAGGGTATTCAAGATGAATGCCCTTCCTTTATTTTAAACACCTAATAATTTTTTTATATCCTCGTCTTTCACATCTTCCAAGTTCTTATATTTCCAATCTGGCTCATTGTCCTTGTCTATCATCTTGGACCTTATGCCTTCTTCCATTTCGCCAATCTCTAATGAGTATCTCAAAATTTTTAGGTCTAGGTCCACCATTTCTGAGTAGGTCAAGTTCTTGCCCACAAAATATTTTTTAAACTGTACGGCCAGGCTAAATTGAGATTTGCCTTCCAAGTCTTTTAAAATATATCTTGCAAAGTCATCATCTTGATTTTCTTCTAGAAACTTATAAATTTCTTCCAAGCTATCCTTAGAGAAATATTTTTCTATCTTGTCCTTATTCTTCTCAACAAAAGTTTCGTGACCTTCTTTTTTATATTTTTCTGCTTCTTCTCTTAACTTGTCAATTAATCCTTGACCAGAATATTTTTCTGATAAGTCCAAAAACTTTTCTCTTATCTTTTCATAATCTTTTGAATCAATATAGACGTGGGCTAGTCCATGTTTTATCAAGTCAGGAGATTCTAAGACTCCACCACAAAGTCCTACATATTGGCCAAGGGCTTGGGGTAAGCTAGAGATATATTTACCTACGCCTACATCAGGTACAAAGCCTAGGTCAGTTTCGGGCATGGCCCACTTTACAGTCTCGTCACAAAGGATAAGATCAGAGTTTATGCTGATGCCAACCCCACCACCCATGACTATCCCCTTCCAATAGGACACTATAGGTTTTTTGTAAGCTTCAACATACTTATCTAGTTCAAATTCCTCAACGAATAGTTGGTCCTTGTCATGGCAATCATCATCCATTATGAAGTCCTCATAGAGGTGGACCAAGTCTCCACCAGAGCAAAATCCCTTGTCTGACTTGCTATCAAGAAGAACTGCTCTTATATTATCGTCATCTTCCCACTTCTCAAGTATCCTCTTTATATCTCTTACCATCTCTAAATTAAGAGCATTTATTTTCTCAGGTCTGTTAAAATAAATTACTCCAACATTTTTTATAACTTTCTCAATTATTAAATCATCTTTTTTCATTTTATCACCATCTCTTTAATCCTATTTAACTTGTACCCAATTAATAATTAAAGAATTGGTGATTCTAAAGAAAAGAAAATTTTCCAGTCTATCTTTCTTAATCTTTTGTCTTGGACTCAAAAATAGATTTTAAGATTAGATAATAAATTGGAAAAGATACGCCTGCAACAGGCCAAATAATCCAAGACCTATCCCAATTGTTTGTCAAAAAAGAATAGGCTACATAGATTGCAGTAACAGCAATCCAATAAATTCCACAATAAGGGTCTATTCTCCTCTTTAATTTTTTATTTTTTCTTCTAAAGTCTCCCTCTTCCAATATTGCATTAATAGAGTTCATATAAAGATTTGTTTTAACCAAAAGATTCACCCCAATAGCTATAAGAAGGAGCATAATAACCACTGAAATAATCATGGTCATGTCTTCCACTGAGACAATCATTCCAACAAAAATTGGAATAACTGACGCCACCAGGAGCAAAACTCCGAGTGTATTACTTCTCACATAGTAATCGTGGAAGCTTTCTCCTCTTTCCCTTGCCATTCCATCAACACCGTAAGCTGTATCTATGTCTTCATTTTCTATAAATTCATATTTTTTTAATTTCATAGACTCCCTTATAAATATTCCAACAGCAGCAATTATAAATAAGATTAAAACTGTAAGAGAGATTCCATCTACTACATTTTCTGGAGCTAATATGAGTTTACTTTCATAAGCTTGTGAAGAAAGCAATAAAAATATAGGCGAGATTATGCAAAGAGAAACTCCAAGTGCAATATTTTTGCCAGATATTTCTTTTAAGTCTAGATACTCATTTGCTTCTTCCATGCTAACTTTTATAAGCTTTTTGTCTTCCTCGAAGTCTTCATCCAAAAATTCAAGTTCTTCAATTTCATCTTTAAGCAAATAATCTGTTGTAACTCCAAAAATTCTACTTAACTTTAAAACTTTTTCCATGTCAGGTACTGCTTGGGCACTTTCATACTTTGAAATAGATTGTCTGCTTACACCAAGTTTTTCTGCAAGTTCTTCTTGAGACCAAGCATTTTTCTTCCTAAGATTCATAATTTTATCTCCTAAAATCATAATTCTACCTCCTTTTCTATTTGAATTTTATATATTTTTAAAGTAGCAATCTATAAATTTATCTTTGCAATTTGTAAACCCACAGTTGCAATCTCGCTAAAATCCTATTTTTATATATTTTACAAACCCCTATTAAAAGATTTGTATGTTTTTTATAAAGACCATGTAAATTTTTCATGATTTTAGACAATAAAAAAATCCCGACAATTGTCAGGATTCTTATTTTTTATTTTGTGAAATTTCTACAATTTGGTCTGCTATGCTTTCGAAATCAAAGGATGATGAGTTGATCAAGATGTCGTAGTTGGCAGGTTCTCCCCAAACTCTTCCAGTGTTTCTGGAGTAGTGGTTGGCACGTCTGTTGTTCTCACGTGTCATCTTTAATTCAAGCTTGTCCTTCTTGATCTTGTAGGTATTTAGAATTCTCTCTTCTTTAAAGTCTTTTGACGCGTATATAAAAATTGACAGTTTTGGGAAGTCTTCTAAGACAAAGTCACCACACTTGCCAAAGATAACTGCCTTTTTCTTTTTTGCAATCTCCCTAATTGTCCTTGAGTCCAGGAGGAAGGCTGCGTCATTTGTTGCTATGTCTTCTTGGGAGTAGGAATAATTTTGCCTATAAAGATCATAAATTGTCCCCTGCAAGAAGGAGTCGTCCTTCTTTATCTCTTCTGGCTTAACCTTTTTCTCAAGACTCATAAGCTCTATTAATTTTTCATCATAAAATTCGTATTTTAATTTATCGGCAACCTTCTTGGCAATTTCATTTGCCCCAGAGCCGTATTCTCCGTCTATAGTTATTAATTTCTTTCCAGGCTTTTGGAAAATTTTATTAAATAGTGACATATCTTCACCTCCCTATAATTATATCTTAGTAATGTGAAAGTTTTTTTATTCTATTTAAAATTCTTGTGAAATTTTATCCTCTCTTTAGCTTTCTCTTTAATTTTTTCTCAAGATAAGCTTCTATTGGGACTTGGGCAAGTAGGGTTGCCACAAAAATTATTATAGCCCCAAAGATTTCTCTCTCAGTCATTTCTTGTGACAAAATCATCCAACCAAAGAGGGCACCAAAAACTGATTCAAGGGAACAGATCATTGACGCTACTACTGGGTCTAGGTCCTTTAGGGCCATAAGTTGGATAGTAAAGCCAACTCCAGAAGAAAGAATTCCCACATAGAGGATAGTCACATAGGATTTTAAAATCCCATCCATGCTTATATCTTCGAGGACCAGGGCTCCCACAAGAGAGATTATTCCACAAACTGCAAATTGAACCAAGGAAAGTAAAACCGCATTGGTGTCTCTTGAATACTTTGTCATGAGTAAGATGTGAATGGCAAAGATAAGAGCCGATAGGATCACAACTAAATCTCCCTTATTTATGTTAAATCCACCCTTAATGGACAAGAGGTAGGTTCCCACCATGGCAAGGAAGATGCAAAGAATAACCTTTATACTTGGCCTTCTCCCAAAAAGCAGTCCTATTAATGGAATAAAAACTATGTATAGGGCTGTCAAAAAGCTTGCCTTGGCAGCTGTTGTATAAATAAGAGAAACTTGTTGAAGGTTGATGGCTATAGTAAAGACCAGGCCACAAATTGTCCCTCCCACAAGAGTCCTCTTCATATCAAACTTCTCTTCTCTATATGCCTTAGACTTTATCATAAAAAATTTATAGGTTAGGTATAAAAATACTACTGCTACAAAACACCTTGCAGCTGTAAAAGAAAGGGGCCCTAAGTGCTCCATGCCTGCTGCTTGTGCCACAAAGGCAAGTCCCCAAATTATTGCTGTTGCAAATAACATTATTGATGCTTTTACTTCTTTTCTCATTTTTACACCACCCAAAAAACACCAATTCAAAACTAAAGTCTAAATTGATGTTAAAGTTCTATAATTTAATATTATCACAATTTATCTAAGAAAAATAGTAATGCAATGCTTCTTAACTTATTTTTTTAAATTAGACCTTTTTACAATCTCATGTATAATTAGAGTAAGAGGTGAATTATGATAAAATTTAATTTGTATAAAGAAGGAGGACTAAAGGTCCACTTCGTAAAAAAAGATGGGAAACTTCCTAGTGAAATTAAGGAATATCTTGAAAAGAAAAAGTTCGCTTTTAAGTTTAAGGAAAGTTTATACCTTCCAAGCTTTGAAGAAGAATCAGAAATTTTTATGGGACTAGGCGATGATGAGCTTGACCTAGAAGATGTGAGAAATCTTTTCTTTGAACTTGGAAATATTTTAAGAGAAAACCAAGAGCACGAAGTTGAAATAAAAATGCCAGACCTTGGTATGTGCAACAAAAAAACTATTATGGCAGCTTATGAAGGACTTCGCCAAAGTGAATATGAATTCACAAAGAAAACTAGTGTAAAAGAAAAGAAGTCCGACTTTGAAATCACTGTCAACTACACTGCCTTCAAGGGACCTGAAGAAAAATTGAGACAAGGTCTTGATAAGATAGAAAACATTATGGATGGAGTCTTCCTTGCAAGAGACCTTGTGAACGAAAGAGCAAATGTAATTTATCCAGAAACTCTTGCCAATATTACAAAGGAAAAATTAGAAGAAGCTGGCGTTAAGGTTACAGTTTATGAAGAAGATGAAATCGAAAAAATTGGCATGAAGGCCTTTTTAAGAGTTGCAGCTGGTGCAGCAAACCGTCCAAGACTTATTGTAATGGAATACAATAATGCCGACACAGAAAAAGTTGCCCTTGTTGGTAAGGGACTAACTTACGATTCAGGTGGCTACAACATCAAGTCTCCATCTGGCATGAACTACATGCACTGCGATATGGGTGGAGCTGGCACAGTTATTGGAACAATGTATGCCCTTGCAAAGAACAAGGCAAAGACAAATGTTGTTGGTGTAGTTGCAGCTTGTGAAAATATGATTTCAGGTCATGCTTACAAGTCTGGCGACGTAATTGACTCCATGAAGGGACTTACAATTGAAGTTGCAAATACAGATGCTGAGGGAAGAATTACCCTTGCCGATGCAGTTCACTATGCAACAAATGACCTTGGAGCAGAAAAAATTATTGACCTTGCAACACTTACTGGTGCAGTTACAATTGCCCTTGGAGAAGTTTACACAGGTGCAGTTACAAATAACGAAGACTTCTACAATGAAGTCCTTGAAGCAGGAAAATTATCTGGAGAAAAAATCTGGGCCTTCCCTTATGACGAAGACTACAAGAAATTAAACAAGTCAGAAGTTGCTGACATCAAGAACACTTCTGGTAGACATGCAGGCACTGTTACAGCAGGACTTTTCGTTGGTGAGTTCGTAAAAGAAAATACTCCATGGGTTCACCTAGACATAGCAGCAACTGGATACAGGGACAAGAAGGCAGGCTATCTTCCAAAGAATGCAACAGGTATTCACGTTAAGACTTTAAACAATCTATTAGACCCAACAGATTGCTAAAATTTTTATATCACAACCACTGGCTGAGTTCACAGGCTGGTGGTTTTTTTGTAAGAAACTTTTATAAAAATTTTACAAAAATTTTAAAAGAAGCTAGAAAAAATAATATTTTCTTGTGCTATACTAAAAAAATATTAAGTAACCTTTAAAGTTTTCATACTTTAAGCATTAGTTAGTTTCTTAGATTTTATGTCTAAGTGGTTACAAATATTATTTTAATTGGAAGTGCAAAATGACCTTAGCAATAAATAAAATCATCAACAGTTTACTAGAAATTATATTATTTTCTCTCCTTCCCTTTCTTTTCTGGTACTTTTCAGCAAGAAAACAAGAAAGGTTTCCAGATTGGATAGGACTGAAAAAAATAAAGGGAGCTAAGAAGACAGCTCTTGCAATTATTCTTGTAACAGTTTTTTATTTGGCAATAAGTTTAGTTTTTCTAAAAGGCTTAAATAACATTGAAAGCGCAACTTCAGAATTCCAAGGACTTGGCTTTGCTGCCCTTCCTGCAATTTTTATTTATGCAGTCTTTAATACGTCTTTTCCTGAAGAAATCTTATTCAGAGGCTTTATCTTAAAAAGACTTGCCAATAAGCTAGGATTTACTAAGGCAAATTTTATACAAGGACTACTATTTGGTCTCTTGCATGGAGTAATGTTCTTTCCTCTTGTCGGGAATTTAAAAACTATTTTAATTATTTTATTAACAAGCCTTGCAGCCTTTGCTATGGGTTACGTCAATGAAGAAATTTCAGGTGGATCAATTATTCCCAGCTGGATTATACATGCAATTTCTAATTTTATTGCAGGCATCTATCTTGCCTTTTACATTTAAAAATACTAAAAAATTATTATGAATATATCTTAAATAAAAAACCCTGCCAGATAAATTCTGACAGAGTCCATAAAAGTTAATATAGTTTGCAATAAAAAATCTGCTAGAGATTTCTCTCTAACAGATTTTTTTTTATAGGAATAGTCCGCCGTATGCAACAAATAGTGGTGCGAATACAAGGGATACAACAGTTATAAGTTTAATTAGAATATTAAGAGAAGGTCCTGATGTATCTTTGAATGGGTCACCAACTGTGTCTCCAGTTACAGCTGCCTTGTGAGCTTCTGAACCTTTACCACCGTGTGCTCCACCTTCGATGTATTTTTTAGCGTTGTCCCAAGCTCCACCAGCGTTTGACATAAAGATTGCCATTAATACACCAGTTACAAGAGCTCCTGCTTGAAGACCACCTAGGGCTTCTGTGCCAAGTAGTAGACCTACAAGGATTGGAACAATTACAGCGATTAGTCCTGGCACGATCATTTGCTTAAGAGCAGCACCTGTTGAGATGTCAACACATCTTGCATAGTCAGGAGTAGCCTTACCTTCCATGATTCCAGGAATTTCTTTAAATTG
Source organism: Peptoniphilus harei (assembly GCF_900454685.1). Lineage (GTDB taxonomy): Bacteria > Bacillota > Clostridia > Tissierellales > Peptoniphilaceae > Peptoniphilus_A > Peptoniphilus_A harei. The sequence continues at coordinate 362,053 of NZ_UATM01000032.1, forward strand.
TCTTCTTACTTCGTCGATCATTTCTGATGCTGCGTTACCAACTGCTGACATAGTAAGTGCAGAGAAGGCAAATGGAAGCATACCACCAACGAAAGTTGCAGCAATAACTTCTGGCTTAGAAATGTCAATTCCTGTTAGGCCAGTAGCGTTAATATAAGAAACGAAAAGTGCAAGGGCAGTAAGTGCTGCTGATCCAATTGCAAATCCCTTTCCTATAGCTGCTGTTGTATTACCAACAGAGTCAAGTGAGTCTGTAATATCACGAACGTCTTCTGGTAGTTCACACATTTCTGCAATACCACCAGCGTTGTCTGCGATTGGTCCATAAGCGTCTACGGCAATTGTCATACCAGTTGTTGAAAGCATACCAACAGCTGCAAGAGAAATTCCGTAAAGTCCTACGATTGGGTCAGCGTTTCCGCCAGCTCCAATGTAAGCTGCAATAATACCAATAGCGATAACAATGATTGGTCCAACTGTTGACATCATACCAACAGAAAGTCCAGCAATAATATTTGTTGAAGAACCAGTTTCTGATTCTGCTCCAATTCTCTTAACTGGTGCATAATCTTCAGCTGTGTAATATTCTGTAAATTTAGAAATTATTAGACCAACTGCAATACCAATGATTACTGGTGCAAATGGTGCAAAACTTCCAAAGATGTAGTTTGATAAAAGTGCTGAAGCTATCATTGTAACACCAGCTGCTACATATTCACCTGCGTTAAGAGCTTTTTGTGGGTTCTTGTCTCCCTTAACAAAGAAAGCAGCTACAATTGATGCTAAGATACCAATTGTTGCAACAAGAATACCAAATTTAACACCTTCTTCTCCATAAGCTACAACTCCAAGAGTGATAACTGAAAGAAGTGCTCCAACGTAAGATTCAAATAAGTCAGCTCCCATTCCAGCAACGTCACCAACGTTATCTCCTACGTTATCAGCGATAACTGCAGGGTTTCTTGGGTCGTCTTCTGGGATACCAGCTTCAACTTTACCTACAAGGTCAGCTCCAACGTCTGCAGCCTTAGTGTAGATACCGCCACCAACTCTTGCGAAAAGTGCAATAGATGATGCTCCAAGTGAAAATCCTGTAATAATTTCAGTTTGTCCACCTGTTATGAAATATGCGCCAGTAATACCAATAATTCCTAGACCAACAACGCACATTCCCATTACAACTCCACCTGAAAAGGCAACGTCAAGGGCTTTACCTAGGCCACCCTTCCATGCTGCGTTTGTTGTTCTAACGTTTGCTCTTGTAGCAACCTTCATACCAACATAACCAGCAGCTACTGAAAAGATAGCTCCTACTACGAAACAAATAGCAGTTGGAATTGATCTAAGTCCTACTGCCAAGATAATTGCAAGTACAATTACAAATACAACAAGAGCCTTATATTCTCTTGTTAAAAATGCCATAGCTCCTTCTGAAATGTAAGAAGAAATTTCTTTCATTCTTTCATTTCCGGCATCTTGTTTTGACACGAAACTTGCCTTAAATGCAGCAAATAATAGTGCCAAAACGCCGACTATAGGAGCTAGATATAACATATCCATTCTAATCCTCCTTAAATTTTAATTAAATTGCAGCTAAAATAATAAGTGCAAGTGCAAAAACGATGCTTGAACCAATAACAATTCTGTTTTGGATATCTTTTTTACTAGAACCCTTGTGAGATCCCCACATGCTAGTTTCTTCGCCTTGAAGAGTTCCTAGACCAGCTTGTTCTGATTCCATTTGTGCAACTACACTTATTACAATTATGCTCGCAATAATAATTATAATAGATAATAAAGTTTGCAAACTTATACCTCCCTTAAATTTCTATAACATATAAATTCTAACACAGCAAGGCTTGCTAATCAACGAATTTATAGGATATTTTGGCATTTTTTAATAGCTTATTTCCCTTTTTAAGGCTTCTTCAATAATATTTTCCATCTCCTGCATGGCAAGAAGAGTTTTTTCTATTAGCTCATCAAGTTCCCAACCCAGCTTTTCTGCTCCTCTTTTTATTACATCACGAGAGCAGCCTTCTGCGAACTTCTTGTCTTTAAATTTTTTCTTCACGCTCTTTAAGTTCATATCCTTGGTGCTCTTTGATGGTCTCATAAGAGATGCTGCATAAATTAAACCTGTAAGTTCATCAGTTGCAAATAATATCTTCTCCATGAAGAGTTCTGTTCGACATCAGAACATATCCCAGACCCGTGGGCCATAATGGCATGGATGAGTTCATCGCTTCCACCTGCTTCTCTTAAGATTTCTGGCGTATTCTTTAGGTGTTCTTCAGGATATCTTTCATAGTCCACATCGTGGAGTAGTCCTGCCATCTTCCAAAAGTCTACATTGTCCTTGTCATACTCTTCTGCAAAGTATCCCATTACATTTTCAAGTGTAAGGGCATGTCTTATGTGAAATTGTTCCTTGTTGTATTCTTTCAAAAGTTTTAATCCATCTTCTCTACTTAATCCACTCTTCATGTGATCCACTCCTTTTGCCTAATTTTATCACAATAATTTTTGAATTTCACTTTTATCTACTTGTGTTATAATGAAGGTAAGAATGCAATGAACAATGGAGGTTTTTATGAAAAAAAATGTTGGCATAATGGGCTTTGGTAGAATTGGTAGAGATGCTCTAAGGATCTGGGCCCTAAGAGACGATGTTAATTTTGAAGTTACTCACGTAGCTGTTAGAAATTTAGACAAAACTCTAAAAGAAAGAACTCACCTATTTAAATACGACTCAATCTATAGAAAGTTCCCTGGTGAAATTGAATTCACTGACGACGGAATGATTATCAATGGAAAGAAAGTTACTTTCGTTGAATCAAAGACTCCTGACAAGATGAACTGGAAGGACCTCGGTGTTGATGTTGTTATTGATTCATCTGGTGCCTTCAAGGACGAAGAACAAGCAAGAGGTCACCTTGAAAGTGGTGCAAAAAAAGTTGTCTTAACTTCTCCAGGCAAGGGCAACATGCTTACAGTTGTTATGGGAGTTAACGACGACAAGTACGATCCAGAAAAACACGACATTATCTCTAACGCGTCTTGTACAACAAACTGTCTTGCTCCAGTGACTAAGGTTATCTTAGAAAACTTTGGAATCAAGAAGGGACTTATGTCCACTGTTCACGCTTACACTAACGACCAAAACATCCACGACGGTGTTCACAAGAAGGACATGAGACGTGCAAGAATGGGAGCAGAAAATATAATTCCAACTTCAACTGGTGCAGCTAAGGCTGTTGGAAAAGTTATTCCAGAAGTTGACGGAATCTTAACTGGCTTTGCCCTAAGAGTTCCTGTTCCAACTGGATCATTAGTTGACGTAACTTTTGAACTTGAAAAAGAAGCTACAGTTGAAGAAATCAACGCAGCTATCAAGAAGGCTTCTGAAAATGAATTAAAGGGTATCCTTGCTTACTCAGAAGACGAACTTGTTTCTTCTGACATTATTGGCGACGAACACTCTTCTATTTTCGACTCACTTCTTACAACTGTTAACGGAAAAATGGTTAAACTTGTTTCATGGTATGACAACGAATGGGGTTACACTGAAAGAGTTATTGACCTAACAGAAAAAATTGTTGAATCTCTATAAGATTTTAATTACAAGGCTTGCTTAGGCAGGCCTTTTTTGTTTGCCTAAGTTTTTATTATAAGTTATCATTGTTTTATAAATTAGTAGAAAATATTTTATGGACTTAAATAGGAGGTCTTAATGATTAATAAATATAAAATAAGTGGCAAGAAAATAAAAATAGAAGACTTGGAAGAAAAAATTGTAAGTAAAGAAAAAGATGATGAAATAAAAAGGGAACTTTATGAAGATCTTGTCCCAAGATTAAGAGGGCTTCACGAAAAACTTTTTGCAGAATCAAAACAGGGAATCCTTGTTGTCCTCCAAGCAATTGACGCTGCAGGTAAGGACGAGATAATAAAATATATTTTTTCCAACCTTGAACCCCAAGGCCTAAAGAACACATCCTACGGCAAGCCAACTGACGAAGAAAATGCCCACGACTATCTTTGGAGGATGGCTAAGGGCCTTCCTAAGAGGGGCGAAGTTGCAATCCTAAACCGTTCCTACTACGAAGATATTATTTCGCCAAAAATTTATGACACTCTAGGTCATCTTCCAGATGAAATTAAAAACGACGAAAATCTTTGGGAAAAGAGATACAAGCACATCAACAACTTTGAGGAATACCTTGTTGAAAATGGCTTTAAGGTCGTGAAATTTTTCTTCAATGTTTCCAAAGATGAGCAGAGAAAGAGACTTCTTGAGAGAATCGAAGACCCAAAGAAGAATGCCGACTTCTCCTTTTCCGACTTAGATGACAGGGACAATTGGGACAAGTACCAAGTTGCCTTTGAAGAAATGTTAAACAATACTTCAACAGAAACTGCCCCATGGTATGTACTTCCAGCAGACAATCCTTGGCTTGCAAGAAAAATTGCAACTCTTGCCCTTATTGAAACAATGGAAGAAATAAATCCAAAGTACCCGACTTTCACAGGCGAAGACAAGAAAAAGGCAGAAGAAATTGCTGACAAGTTAAGAAATAAAGAAATTTAATTTTTTAACTTTCAAAATTCACAATATAATAGAAGAAAAAATTAAGACCAAGGTGTGCAAGCCTTGGTCTTTTTTTTAATCCTTTATAATTGTTCCATGATTTTCTGGATCATTGGTGTTTAAAATTTTTATAGTTATATTTTTCTTGGCAACGGGATTTATGGCATCCTCTTGATAAACTTGGGCTCCCTCTCCAATAATTTCCTTTAATTCTGTGTAGGAAAGCTTGTCAATAGTCTTGGCATCTGGGTCACTATTGGGGTCAGATGTCATGATTCCATTTACATCAGTCCAGTTCTCATAAACCTTGGAGTCAAGGGCATAAGCGATGAGGCTGCCTGTGTAGTCGCTGCCTCCCCTTGTGAAAGTAACAATGTTTCCCTTCTCGTCGCTCCCATAAAAACCTGGGACAACTGCCTTTTTGTTTTCTCCAATGTGGTTTTGGATGGCCCTCTTGGACTTTTCTATATCAACTTGTCCCCTATCATCAAAGATGATTAGGTCCTTGGCATCAATAAAATCGTAATTCAGATATCTTGCAAGGAGCTTGGCATTAAGGTATTCGCCCCTGGACACAATAAAGTCCTTGTCCCTGGACTCCTTTATCTCATCAAAAACAAACTTCAATTCATCATCCCAAAAATCTTCAAGACTTAGGTCTTGGGCTATGGATAAAAACCTATTTTTAATTTTTTCAACTTGCTTGTCACGACTTAAGTTCTGAACTTCTAATTCTTCCTCAAGAGATTTTATGATTTCTTTCACTTCTTCAATCCTCAAGTTTTTGTCAGAAAGAGAAATCAATTCGTCGGTGATTTTTGTGTCCTTCTTAAATCTTCTTCCCGGTGCAGAAACCACAATCACGTCCCTGTCTTCCTTGGAGAAGATAATTTTCTTCACCTTGGCAAATTGTCCTGCGTCCTTTAGGGAGCTTCCGCCAAATTTTGAAACTGACTTTCCCTCAATACTATCAATGGCAAAGGGAGTTTCTTGGTAGACGCAGTAGTTGAGCCAGTTGGAGAAGAAGAGGTTGCCCGCAGACCTCCACCTAATTTTTATATCCTTCTTAGGGTCGTTGTCTTCATAATAATTTATTGGCGGAGCAATCTTCTTGCCTTGAGATAGGTCTCTGATGTATTCATTGTGGAGGGTGTTCTTGTCATATTCCCAGTGGCCAAAGTTAAAGACAAACCTGTTGTCCTTACTTGTCACAAGAGAAACTCCAGTGTCGGGCCTTGCTGCAAGGACTTCTAAATCTGAAAAGCCTTCAAAGTCTTCAAGGTCAACATAAGTGTGCCTTGATGTTGGGACCAAGAAACTGTCATCAAAGCCCTTGACGATCTTATTGTCCCTTAGCTTGTCAAATTCAAAAACCCCAAAGATTTTTTCGTCGCTAAGCTTGTGCTCAATCTTGTAGTAGTGATAGAGGGCAGCTTGGGCAGACCAGCATATAAACATTGTTGAATAGACATTTTTCTTGGCAAATTCGAAAATCGTCTTTAGCTCATCCCAATATTTTATCTTTTCATAGGCTAGGGTCTCAATAGGGGCCCCAGTAATTATCATGGCGTCGTACTTATTGTTTTTTATATCGTCATAAGTCTTGTAAAAGGACTTCAGCCTCTTGGCATCGGAGTTGTTTGGATTGTAGGACTCCATCCTCACAAGGTCGATGTTAATTTGCAAGGCAGTGTTTGAAAGCATCCTCAAGAGTTGAAGTTCAGTTTCTTCCTTCTTGGGCATCAAGTTTACAATGGCAATGCTAAGGGGTCTTATGTCCTGCTTAATGGCAAAGGAATCCCTCATTGTAAAAATATTTTCTCTTTGCAAAACTTCTTCAACAATTAAATCTCTAGGTATTATTAATGGCATTTTTATTCTCCTCTTTTTTATTTGTACTTGAGGAAGGAAGACAATAAAAAAAGCTTCCATCCCTAAAGGACGAAAGCTATTTCGTGTTACCACCTTAATTCTCTTCCAACTCGCGATGGAAGACTCTTCAAGTACTATCATACTCTATCGCTGTAACGGGCGCGCCCGTGCCTACCTAAATATCGATAGACCCTCAAGAAGGACCATGTTCTCCCAATCTTCCTCTACTTCTCTCACCAAACGAAGCTCTCTTTAATCAGTCAAGAAGGATACTCTTCCTCTTATTGAGTTATTTTTCATTATAATAGCACCAATATTCATTAATGTCAATTGCAAAAACCTTGTGGAATTTTTAATTTTTGCCAACTTGTAAATTCTTATAACTTGATAAATTTTTAGCACTTCATAATTATCTCTAACTCTCTTATTTTTTATGACTTAATAAATTTCTATCACTTAATATATTTTTAGCACTTCATAAATTTCTATCATCTAACATCTTTTTGTGACTTCATAAGTTCTTACCACTTTAAAGTTTGTTATCACTTCATACGTATTTATCACTTCATAAGATTTTATCTTTTCATAAATTCCTTTCATTTTTCCATTTGTTATCACTTGGCAAGTTTTTATAGCTTCATAATTTCTTCTCAAGTCGTAAAATCTTATCACTTTATAATTTTTTGAAACTTATAAATATTTACAAGTTCCAAATTTTCTGCAAAAAAAGAGAGGCTCTTGCCTCCCTTTTATGAGTATGGTTATATTTTAATTTTTAAGCTTCCTTCTTAATTACATCGATTATAGAACCGTCTCTGTATTCTACAACTGCAACTACTTCGTCAGAGAATTCAACTTCTTCAGGTTTACCTGTAAGTTTTTCTGCCATTTCTTGTAGTTCCTTGATGTCCTTAAGTTCAATTCCAGCTTTTTCGAATTTTTCGATTAAGTCTTTTCTCTTTGGATTTACAGCAATACCGTAGTCAGTACAGATTACATCAACAGCTTCGCCTGGAGTACAAACTGTTGTAACCTTGTCTTTGACAATTGGATTTCTTGATCTTACAAGTGGTGCTAGTATAAGTGACATTTCTGCACCTGGTGCTGTATCTTGGTGACCACCAACTGCTTGGTTGATAACTCCGTCTGATCTTGTCATTACGTTTACGTTGAAGTCAGTGTCAACTTCAAGGGCTCCAAGTAATACAAAGTCTAGAGTGTTAACTGCAGGTGTTGGGTTGTTAGGGTTTGCGTATGAAGATGCAGTTTGTTCAAAGTGTTTTGTGTTTTCACGGATTGATCTTACTGCGTCAAGGTCAAAGGATTGTGTATCATAGATACCGTCAATTAAACCTTCTTCAAGCATTGTCACCATATATCCAGTGATTCCACCAAGGGCCATTGATGCCTTGATGTTATCCTTCTTCATTTCTTCACGAAGAAGTTTTGCAACTGCAAGAGTTGAACCTGCTGCTCCAGTTTGGAATCTAAAGCCGTCCTTGTAAAGTCCAGAAGCCTTGATCGCCTTAACTGCGTTGTTAGCAATTAGTAAGTCACGTGGGTTGTCGTTGAATCTAATTGATCCAGAAACAATTCCCTTTGGATCTCCAATTGCGTCAACTTCTACAACATAGTCAACATACATCATGCCAATTGAAGCAGGAATATTTGGGAATGGTACAAGGTTGTCTGTAATTGCAACTACACAGTCAGCGTACTGTGCGTCAACAATTGCATAGCCAAGTGATCCACAAGCTGCCTTTCCTTCTCTACCATTTATGTTTCCATATTCGTCACATGCTGGTGCTGCTAAAAAGGCAACGTCAATGTGAAGCTCTCCATCTTCAATTGCTCTTGCACGTCCACCGTGAGAACGGATAATGCAAGGTTTTTTAAGGATACCTTGTGAAATTTTTTCTCCAAGTTCTCCTCTTAGTCCAGATGATTGAATTCCAGTGATTACACCTTGTTCAATTAATGGGATTAACTTGTCGTGACATGGTGAAAGTGATGATGGAGCAAGAGTTAGATCCTTGATTCCCATATCAGCAATAACTTGCATTACCATGTTTACAACATAGTCACCATTTCTTAGGTGGTGGTGGAAGGAAATTGTCATTCCGTCCTTAAGTCCACTCTTCTTAACAGCTTCTTCAATAGAACCTAGAAGTTTTTTCTCGTCCCTATTTCCGTATCTAATTTTTGGAGAAGCCTTTCTTTCAGTTCTAAGATATTTGCCTTCGCCTTTGAAAGGAACAAGTTCGCCAATGCCTTCAAGGGATTCAGGGATATCTCTTCCTACTGCATTTTTATTATAGTTCATCAATATCCTCCTTCTTTAGCACTCCACTTGCAACTGCAAGGTCTAGAACTCTTTGTGCACCAGCTATAACTGGATAGTCAACCATCTTGCCGTCAACTGTAATAACTCCAGATCCCTTTCTTTCAGCTTCCTTAGAACCTGCAATAATACGAAGTGACTTCGTAATATCTTTTTCAGTTGGTGTGTAAACTTCATTTACAACTGCAATTTGTTTAGGGTGGATAACAGATTTTCCGTCAAATCCTAGGTCCTTAATAAATTGAACTTCTTCCCTAAAAGCATCCATATCATCAAGGTTTGTGTTAACTGTATCGAAGCAAGCAATGCCTGCGTTTCTTGCAGCTAAAACAATTTGACTTCTTGCTGCGAAAAGTTCCCAACCATGAGTTGACCTTTGAGTCTTTAGGTTAGTAACATAGTCAGCTGCTCCAAGTGCAATACCCATCATTCTTGGTGATGCCTTTGCAATATCAACTGCGTTAATAACTCCAGTTGGAGATTCAATAGCTGCCATCATTAGAGTTCTTCCTTGGCATCCCATTTCTTCTTCAACTTCTGTTATGATTTCATCTACATCAATAACATCTTGTGCAGTTTCTGACTTTGGTAGTCTAATTACATCTACCCCAGCCTTAACAACTGCCTTAATATCTTCACGTCCATAAGGTGTATCAAGGGCGTTAATTCTTACAACAACTTCAGTATCTCCGTAGTCTAAAGTTTTTAGTGCATTGTAAACTAAAAATCTTGCCGCGTCTTTTTGATTTATGCTCGTAGCATCTTCAAGGTCGATCATAATTGAATCAGGACCATAGATGTGAGCATCAGTGATGTTTGCAGGGTTGTTACCTGGAAGAAACATCATTGTTCTTCTTAATCTCTCTTTCAAAATATCAGCTCCAATTATATTCTGTGCTTTCAGCTGCTCTAAAACATGCTGCTGCTACTCTTGCTTTAATTGTGTAGTCCAAGGCACCCTTGTCTACTGCAGTAACTTTTGCATTCTCTACATCTAATTCTTTTAAAGTTTCTCTTATAACTTTTTCAATTTGTTTACCAAATTGTTTCTTTACTGAACTTTCCAGTTCAATAGATATGCCTTCTCCATCGTCAACAGTGATTAAAATATCATTTGACTCAAGAGTTCCGGCCATGGCTTCTTTTTTTAGTTTCAAAAAAATCCCTCCTAGTCTACATGAGCGTTCCAAAGAGTATTGATCCTATAACAAGTATTATTCCTCCACCAAGTCTTGATGAAAGTTGTGCATAAGAAATTAAATCCATTCTGTCAGCTGCTCCAAGAACTGCTAAGTCACCAGATCCACCTCTGTTAGCCATACATAGGCCTGCTGTAACAGCAGAGTCAACAAAGAAGAATCCTACAAGGTGTCCAACAGCACCTGAACCAATAACAGCACCAACAACAATTAGGAATGACATAACAACATTACCAAAAGTAATGGCATCTCTAAGTTCAATTAAGTCAGTTTCAACACCAACACCAACCATGATTAAGATTACAATGTTTTTTGTGAAGAAAGATTGAACTTCCTTTGCAGCTTGTCTAAGTGATCCTGGAACAAGTCCAAGTCCATTAGCAAGAGCAACAATGATAATCATAAAAGCAAATGGGTGAATTGGCACTGAAGGAACAAGTGGATCCCAAATCTTATCAGCTACAAGTCTACCTAATTGATAGAAAGTAAGACCCATTAAAATTGCTCCAGCGTAATCCTTTAATTGTGTTGTAAACTTTTCTTCATTTTGTTCAATTTCAGGAGCAGATCTCATAAGAGTTTTCTTATCTCCTGTAAGTCCTGGTTTACTGCTTCCAAGTTTATTTAAAATACCACCAGCAATAATAGCAAAGATATTAGCAATTGTAAGAATTGAAATAGCAAAGCCATAGTAGTTTGCAGCAGAATCTCCTGTAACTCTTTCATAAATTTGACTTAGAGGAACAGCACCTGCACCGTTACCTCCACCCATTACAGGAAGAACGTATTTTAAAACAGTGTTAGCTGGAGAAACTCCAAAGAAAAGTCCACCAATAATACCAAGAATGGCAGCACCTAAAACTCCACCAAGGATTGCTGGGATATATCCTGCAAAAGACTTGATCATTAGGTCTCTATTTAGTCCAAGAAGTGAACCAGAGATAAGCATAATGATAAAGAAGTTTAGTAGTCCCATTGGTTTTGAGTTAACAGATGAAATAAGTTCTGCATATTCTTCTGGGATAACATTTAGATAAACTAAAACCGCTGTACCCAAGAAGGCAAGAACAAGTCCACCACCAACATAAGTGTTCCAAATTGGAATTCTCTCACCAATTTCATATAAAATAATACCTATTGCGAACATCAGAGCAACTCCGCCCGCTAAATCTTTAGACAAAACTCCCAAGTAAGTCGCTATAAAAATAATTATTGATAAAACCAATAACATTGGAAGATTAAGTCCAAAATATTTTTTCTTCATAGAAAAAACCTCCTTTTTACTTATAATACCCTAGAAAGGGTTTCCTATTCAAGATATTAAAGGCCTAATACTGGCGATCTTAAGCAAATATAAAATTGTTAGTATAACAAATTTAATTTGTAGTTAGTCTAAGTCCTAACTAATTAATTTGGTGAAAACAGGGATTTTTCATCATTTTCTTAATAGTTTATTACAAAAAAAATAAGAGATCTATTGATAAAGATCTCTTATTAAAAATTTGTAAATATCTTATTATCTTCCTAAAACTTATGTACCTGGTCTAAGTCCTCTATAATAATCTCTCTTACCTTATCTTCAAGTTCTTCTTGCTTATGTCTTTCTTCCTTTATACAGGTCCTCGCTGTGTCTCCACAAATTATGCACTTTCTCTCTGGAAGTCCCAAGGATGATCTTGAGATTTGTGAGAAGTCCTTGTCGTAGATGTCAAGGTCTAGGAGCCTTCCTCCAAGGGATTCTTCTTCCATTTCAATCATGAGTTTTTTTATCTCTCTCCCATTCCCCTCAAGGACTCCAATATATTCCATGCCTGTGATTAAATCTTCGTAGTCTTCAAATAATATTTTTATTTTATTTTCTTCCAAAAGTTTTTTTATCTTTTCTATATATTTTTTGTGAAAGTCAACAGCTTCTTTAAAGTTTTTATCTTCGCCTGGAATGTTTAACATAAAGGAAAGAACTGGAGATTCAAACTTTTCTGTCAAAGATTTTATCTTGTAGTATCTTTTTTCTTTTGCCTCAAGCATCCTATTCATGGCAAGTATTTTAGAGTCTATCATTTATTATCCTCTGTCCTTCTTCTGATTTCAGGGCCTTGATTGTGGCTTCTGGCAAAAATTTGTAAGCTTCTTCAAATTTTCTTTCTTTTAAAAGGGCCCTGACCTTTGATGCCGAAATTATTTCACCATCCAAGCTTGTCCTTGGAATTTCTACCACTTCAACCCCATATTCTGGCAAAATTCTTTCCATGGTTTCGTTGTAATTTTTTGTCACAACATCCTTGTCTTCGCTTCCCACAAATCTCTTTTTTATATTTAGGGCCTTGGCAAAGTATCTGCCAAAGATTTTTGTGTCTAGCTCTGAATAGGCTTTTAAAATAGTTTTTTCATCCTTGTAAAAATATGTTGGGAAGGTGTTTTTTGAAATTATATAGTCATTACCTTTATGAACGACCACATCTTCAAAATTTTCCAGCTCTTCCTTTACAATCTTATACCTAAAGTCGTAGGGAAAGGTTGATCCGTCTTCTTCCACCATAAAAATGTTCAAGATGTCAGTTTGTTTTCTTGCTTCATTAATTAAATAGAGATGACCCTTGGTCATGGGGTTGGCATTTATTACAATAGCACCTGACTCTCTCTCATCTTCGATATTTTTCAAGAGTTTATGGAGTTCATCTATTTTGTTGTCTAAGAGAGCAACATCCTCTGTCTCTTCAACTAGGGAAAACCCAAAGTCTGTAAAAATCTTGATGTTTTTTGGTTTTGTAAATATAAAGAGGTGATTGTTGCCAAGTTCATATTGGTGGTCAAGTAGCCTTGTGATTATTGCGTTGGTTATTCCCATGCCTTGGTAGGTCGGGTCAATTGCAAAGCATTTTAGGACCCTGCCTGCACAAGACCCTGTCCCAACAATTTTGTCGCCATCAAAGGCAGCAAGAGTGTAGTCCACATCTCTCTCATACTTTATGTCAAAGTCTTCCAAGAATTTTTCAATATTCTTTTTTTCAAATTTCATAACTTGTCTGTAATCAATCAACGTTAGCCTCCAAGAGATAGAAATACAAGGTGAGGATCAAAAAGTCGGCACAGCCACCTGGACTTAGGTTCCTCCTCTTGTATTCTTCATTTATTTTTTGGATCTCTCTCATCCCATCTTCACTTTCGTACAACTTGTTTTCAAGGACATAGGCTGAAGTTTCTTTTAAAAATTCTAGACCTTCAAGCCCTCCTCTCTTGATTATGTTAGAATCCTCGATAAGTAACATGAAATAAAATAGGGTACCAGTAAGAGCATAGTCAAAGTTTGTTTCTTTCTCAGCTTCCTTTAAAAAGTCCAGTCCCATAAGGGCCTTCTTAAAACCTTCTTCGGCTTCTTCTCTTATCCCCTTTAGGCCATATTTTTTGTAGTTTTTTTCGCCATGAGTCTGGGCCTTATCTATTTTTAATTCATTGCTTATGCCACGATTGAGATAAGCCACCCTATCAATTACCTTTTCAAAAGAAAAATTTTCTCTCCTAATTTCTATTGCAGTAGCGTAAACCATAAGTCCTAGAGAAAAAATAATTCCCTTGTGGGTGTTGACTCCACCTGTTGCTTCTTTCATCTTGTCTTCATAAAGTTTTCCATATTCTCTAAGTTCCAAGAAGTCTTCTCCCTTAGATTTTTCTCCAAGCTCATAGGAAATTTTGAAGTAGTCGTAGAGGACAATTGATGATTTTAAAAAGTCCATGTAGTCCATGTCGTCGTGGGCGCCCACATCTATTAGGCTAACAAGTCCTGGCTTGGGACTCAAAGATACCTCGTAGATGAGAGCATAAGTTGCAAGTCTTGCGATTTTATCTGAATTTAACATAATCCCTCCGCCTTCATTATAATAAATAAAAAAATTTTCATCTACTTTTTATTTTTGTTTAAGGGACTTCATATTTTTGTCGCCTGCCGTTCCAAATTAAATCAAAAAAGAGAGGTCAAGCCTCTCAATTTTTCTTAATTTTTAATTGTTTAATTTCTTTTAAGTTTGATTTTCAAAATTTTATTTTTAATCTTAATTAAAAGTCAAATTAAAATTGGGCGTCGTTGTACCTCGCCTTATATACATAGGAATTTTGGTTTAGGGCTGTTAGGATTTCGTCTTGGTGGTTCTTGTCCTTGGTGTCAATAACAACGCTGACAATCATGGAATCAATTGTGTCGCCAACTAGGTCGATGTTTTGATTGATCTTTACTATGTTGGCTCCTTGCTTTTCAAGAAGTGCTGACATCTTGGATATTTGTCCTGGTTGGTCATCTAATTTTATCTTAAGTTCCATTCTCCTATTAGTCTTGTAAAGTCCCTTTTGAATTACTTTTGAAACTCTTGTGACGTCAATGTTGCCACCAGAAAGAATACAACAAACCTTCTTGCCCCTGTGGTTAAACTTCTTATACATAAGGGCTGCAACTGTGGAAGCTGCTGCTCCTTCTGTTATGATTTTATTGTCCTCAAGAAGGGTTAATATTGCAGAAGAAATCTCTCCTTCAGTTACAAGAACTATGTCATCCACATATTCCTTTACCATTTCATATGTAATTTCTCCTGGAGTTTTGACTGCAATGCCATCGGCAATTGTGGACCCACCTGTCACTGTTAGACGCTTGCCCTCTCTTATTGATTCATACATTGATGGGGCAATCTTTGTTTGAACTCCAATTATTTTTATGTCTGGATTTATGGACTTGGCTGCTAAGGCAACACCAGAGATTAGTCCGCCACCACCTATTGGCACAACTATTATGTCAAGGTCAGGAAGTTCTTCTAGGATTTCTAGTCCAACTGTCCCTTGGCCTGCAATAATTTTTTCATCGTCAAAGGGTGCAATGAAGGTGTAGCCTTCCTCTTCAGATAATTTTTTTGCAAAGGCTGCTGCATCATCAAAGGAATCTTTTACTAGTTCAACTTCAGCCCCATAATTTCTTGTGGCCTTGACCTTAGAAAGAGGTGCGTGATAAGGCATGCAGATAACAGACTTTATCCCCCTCTCACTTGCTGACTTGGCAACACCTTGGGCGTGGTTACCTGCCGAGCAAGCCACAACTCCCCTCTCTGCTTCCTCATCTGATAGGGTTGTAATCTTGTTGTAGGCTCCCCTTAACTTGAAAGAGCCTGTATCTTGGAGAACTTCAACCTTGAGGTAGATGTCTTCTCCAAGGTTTGGTGCGTAAACTACAGGAGTTTCTTTTATGTGACCCTCGAGTCTTTCCTTGGCTTCGTAAACTTCTTTCACGTCCATTTTACTCACCTTCTTTTTTATGATGGACAATACTTACAAATTTATCTCCTTCTAAAATTTTTCTAACTCTCTTTTCAAAATCCATACGGCTCATCCAAACTACCCTGTCGCAACCCAGGCACTTTAGTTTCATATCTGCACCCTTTCTT
The DNA here is from genome assembly GCF_900454685.1 of Peptoniphilus harei. Taxonomy (GTDB): domain Bacteria; phylum Bacillota; class Clostridia; order Tissierellales; family Peptoniphilaceae; genus Peptoniphilus_A; species Peptoniphilus_A harei. The sequence goes on from NZ_UATM01000032.1 coordinate 377,479, forward strand.
GCGATTTCCCACTTGTTTTCACCACATGGATGTCCCTTCTTTAGGGTAACTATATCGCCTAACTCATAGTAAAGCATCTTCAATTTCTCCTTTTATAAACTTATTTCTAATCATAGGGGGATCAATATTTTCTCTTTGCATTGTTTTTATAATCTCGGACCTAAGGGCAAACTCAAGATCATACTGTTGTCCCTGCTTTGTGTAATAGACAAGGGCCATCTTGTAGAAATCCCTTCCATTTTCAGTAACTCCCCAGAAGTTTGGTCCCATGACCATATCTTTGTGGTCCCTGTATTTTTCTATGGCTTCTTTTATTTTTTCTTCGGCAAAGTCTGGGTCACAAGAATTGTCTAGGTAAAATTCAATTTTTGTCCTTATATTAGCCCTTTCCTTGTTGGAAATAATTGAAATATTGCTGTTGGGAATTACGTGAAGAATCTTGTCAAAGTCACGGATTTTTGTGACCCTAAGTCCAAGGTCTTCAACAATTCCTTGAATGTCACCAATCTCAACTAAGTCCCCAACAGAATATTGGTCTTCAAAAATTATGAAAAACCCATTGATAAAGTCCTTAACAAGACTTTGGGCGCCAACACCTATTGCCAGTGAAAACACACCTAGAGTTGCAATAATTGGTGCAATTGAAATGTTAAAGACACTCATGATTATTGTAATTCCAATAAAAATTAGGACTACCTTAATTATACGTCTGATTAAATTTGTAACTGTAACTATCCTGTTGTAGGATCCCTTTTCCTTTATCTTATCTGAATTTAATTGTCTTCCTATAAAGGAATCGATTAACTTTAAAATTATAAAAGTTCCTACAATTATAATGGCAACCACAAGTAGTCTTTCCCAAGACTCTAGTCCACCGAAGGTTGATCTCAGGGCCTTGTCTGCCTCACTTGCAACAGCGTCTGTATTTTTTTCTATGTTCACTTTTACACCTCTTTATAAGTTGTCTCAATTTTACTATCTTCTTCTCTTACTGTATTTGTATTTACAACGGAGTAAAGACTTAGGTCCCCATTTCTCAAGGCCCCAATCAAAAGTCCGTTGATTTTAATTTTGTCTAGGGAGTAGCCCAACCTTGTGTAAAACTCTCCAGAATTTCCAATTTCTCCACCAACATCACTTGGTCCATAGACATAAATTGATCCAGAAATATTTTCCATCTTGTTGACATTGGCTGCAATTATTTTTTTCTTGCCTGGCTTTAGGATGTAATTGTATTCTGTGATAATTCCTGAATGGAGAAGGTAGGTCTTCTTGCCTTCCACCAAGATGTCAGAAATATTTGGGACCCTATCTTCATATATTGTGCCAGAATTCATAAACCTATAAATTGTCTTGTCTGTAAGGGCCAATACTGACCTCTTGTCCTTCTTTAGGTACATGACAATTTCGTGGCTTAGGCTTTTAGAAGTTTTTTCTCCCTTGTTTAAATTATAAACGATAGAAGTATAACCACTTGTCTCATTTTTTATTTCTGCAACAGAAAGATTTTTATCATCAACTACATCGTGAGTCAATATTTGATTACCTGTCCTATAAATCTCTGTGAGAGTTGAGTCGTTGCCCATTAAATATAAAATTTCATTTTTCTCATCGACGACGTGAAAAATTATATTTGCATTTTCATAAGTGATGTTAAAGATATCTCCCTTTACATCTGTGGTTGAAAGAAGCTCGCCCATCTCTGAATACATGTGGACCTTACCTAGGTCTTTCTCATACAAGAAGGCGTAGTTATTGGCGAAGAAGGCCTCGATGTTTTCATCTTCTCTTTGAATCTTCTTTACAATATTCCCTTCCCTGTCTGTTATATATAGAACTGGGTCAGCCCACAAAAATACAGACTTAGATGCAAGGCTGAAGTCCTCTATGGGCTCATTAACACTTACCCCCTTAAGTCTTACTATGTCCTATCCTTGGAAAAGTTTTTATGGTTAAAATATATAAATCCTAAAAATATAAGTAATAAAAATAAAATTATTGCGTGATTTTTTTTAATTCTCAAAATACCACTCCCGACTTCATTATAACATTTATACTTTTAATTTTGCATTGAAATGGCATAAAAAAAGAGGGGTCAAACCCCCTTTTTAGTTTGTTTTTTGTTTAAGATTATCGCCCCTGCTAGGACAAAGACAAGTCCCAAGACAATATTTATTGTTAGGTCTTCTCCAAGGACCAAGATGGATAAAATTGTCCCGAAGACTGGAATAAATAATTTGTAAATTCCAAACTCACTGGCACTGTGAGCCTGGAGGACAAAGGTCCAGATGGTAAAGGCAGTTGCCGATATAAAGGCCCCATAGGATAGCATTAAGAATAAGACGAAGTCAAAGTTCACATTAGACTTGTGAGTGATGGCTCCAAGGATAATTAGTGGCATCGCCCCAAGGACAAATTGTGACCCCGTAAGGAGAAAGCCATTTAGATTTCTTCCGTACTTTCTTATTAGGACGCTGGAAAGGGCATTAACAGTTTGGGCAATTAAGACAAAACCTTCTCCAGTAAACTTAAAGTGGAAGCTTCCCTGTGAGTTTAAATTTGTTATAAGTAACCCAGTTGAACCAACAAGTAGGGCTATGACCTTTTTCTTAGTAAGTCTCTCATCACTAATTAAGAGGACTGAAAACAAAACTGTGATAAAAGCATTTGACGATTGTATAACTGCAGTAAGAGACCCCAAGGTGTTGGAGAGTCCAATATAGTAAAAACCATACTGTAAACAGGTCTGCAACAAGCCAATAATTACAATAAATTTAAAATTTACATTTTCTCTCTTTACTTCTTCCTTGTTGAAAAGAAAAAAGTATATGAAGGTCAAAAGTCCTCCCATAAAAAATCTTATCCCGGCAATATAAATTTTCCCACCAGGATCATCTGGCAAGATGTTGGCATGAATGTAAGTTGTCTTTATTAGGGGTATGGCAGAGCCCCAAAGTAGCATTGCCAAAAGCGAAAATACTATTGCCCATCTTTTTTCTTTTATAAGTTTCATTTCTCCCTCCAATCTCAAAATTTTTGTATTTTATAAAAATAATTTTTTAAAAATATTTAGTCTTACTAAGAACTATAAAAAATAAATCAAAAACGCAAATAAAAATTTAAATTAAAAAAGGAGGTCGCCCTCCTCTTATATATTCTATTAAAATTCTTGAATTTTTCTTCTGATGTTTTCTTTTGTGAATCCAAATCTTTCAAATACTTCAGAGCCCTTTCCACTTGCACCAAAGGTATCAATGGAAATTGCCATTCCCTTCATGCCAATGTACTTGTGCCAGCCAAAGGATGATAAGGCTTCAAGTGAAATCCTCTTAGTGATATTTGATGGAAGAATTTCTTCCTTGTAGTCAGAGGATTGGGCATCAAAAAGTTCCATAGAAGGCATTGAAACCACACGAACTCCTTTTAATCCGTCTGCTGCTTCAAGGGCAAGAGAAACTTCTGAACCTGTAGCTATTACAATTTTTTCAAGTTCTCCTTCTTCCTTCTTAATTATATAAGCACCCCTGTAAATGTCTTTTGAAGAATTTTCAAGTTGTGGAAGACCTTGTCTTGATAGGGCAAGGACAAAAGGCGTGTTCTTTGAATTGAAGGCAAGATTAAGTGAAGCTGCAGTTTCACGTCCGTCAGCAGGTCTTAATACAACAATTCCTGGGATGGACCTCAACATTGCAAGATGTTCAATTGGTTCGTGAGTTGGTCCGTCTTCTCCAACTCCAATGGAGTCGTGAGTGAAGATGTAGACATTTGGAATATTCATAAGGGCTGCAAGTCTAATTGTTGGCTTTAGGTAGTCACTGAAAACCAAGAAAGTTGACGCATAAGTCCTTAGGCCTCCATGAAGAAGGATTCCATTTGTGATTGCACCCATGGCATTTTCACGAACACCAAAAGTTATATTTCTTCCAAGTCTATTGTCAGCTGAGAAATATTCTTCTCCCTTTAACATAGTCTTATTTGATGGTCCAAGGTCAGCTGATCCACCAAAGATGTGGATGTTGTCCTTGGCAATCTTATTTAAAACTTCGCCAGAGATCGCACGAGTTGCCATGTCTTTATCAAAGGAATCGTAGTAGGAATCTTCTAATAATTCCTTCTTTTCTAATTTAAAGGCAGCAAGATAGTCTTCATATTCTTTAGGATATTTCGCTGCATATTCTTCTTCAATTTTTTTCTTTTCATTTACCTTTGCAGTATTTTCTTCAACGATTTTTTGGAAGTGAGCCTTCACATCTTCATCAACATGAAAATCTTCATCAGGAAGTCCAAAGAATTCACGAGTTGACTTTCTATCTTCCTTGCCTAGGGGTTCACCGTGAGCCTTTGCAGAGTCTTCTCTCGGTGAGCCGTAGCCAATTTTTGTCTTAACTTCAATAAGAGCAGGCTTGTCAGATTTTTTTGCTTCTTCGATTTTTGCATTTATTTCATCTAAGTCATTTCCATCTTCTACTACAAAAGTGTCCCAGCCAAGAGCCTTGTACCTGTCACAAACATTTTCTGAGAAGGCAAGATCAGTTGATCCCTCAATGGAAATTTTATTTGAATCGTAAAGGACGATTAGTTTATCGAGTTTTAGTGTGCCAGCTAGCGAAGATGCTTCGTTAGAAATTCCTTCCATCAGACATCCATCTCCAACTAGGGCATAAGTATAGTGATCAACAAGTTTTAGGTCTGCCTTGTTATAGAGGGCAGCAAGTTTTTCTTCTGCAATTGCCATACCAACTGCCATGGCAATCCCTTGGCCAAGAGGTCCAGTAGTTGCTTCAACACCCCTAGTGTGACCGTACTCTGGGTGACCTGGTGTTCTAGAATCAAGTTGCCTAAAGTTTTTTAAGTCATCAAGACTTATACCGTAGTCAAATAAGTAAAAAAGTGAATATAAAAGTGCAGATCCATGTCCTGCAGAAAGGACAAACCTATCCCTATTTTTCCAATCTAAATCCTTAGAATCTCTCACGAGATGATTCTTAAAAAGAGCATAGGCCATTGGTGCAGCACCAAGGGGTAGGCCTGGGTGACCTGAATTTGCATTTTCAATTTGATCAACAGACAGCATTCTCAAAGTATTAACTGCTTTATTTTCGATATTCAAAATTCCTCTCCTCACTCAACTGAATTTTTATCTCTCATTACCGCCAACAAAAACTTTGGCAAATCAATTTGCCTCTTAATCCTAGATGGGTTTTTTATAAGCCTATAGAGCCACTCAAGACCAAGCTTGATAAAAATATCTGGGGCCCTGTTTGCCCTGCCAGATAAGATATCTAGGACTCCACCATTTCCAATTATAACCTTGGCCTTTATTTCATCCTTCCAAGCGTCAATCCACTTTTCTTGACGAGGAAAACCAAAGCCAACAAAGACAATGTCAATGTCCTTGGAATTTATTTCTTCTATTATTTTTTCTTCTACACTAGACTTCTCACCGTCTAGCTTGGAATTGAAATAGCCATTGTGAAATCCTGCAACATTTAAGTTTTTATATTTTTCATTGACAGCTTCTGCTGCATCCCTTGCAACACCTTCCTTGCCACCTAAAAAATATAAGTTGAGACCCATCTCATCAGCAAGCTCAAGTAGCTTAATAGAGGTATCAAAACCTGTGACCCTTTCTTTTAAAGGCTTATTCCTAAGTTTTGATGCATGGATAAGACCAATCCCGTCAGCAAGAATTAAATCTCCTGAGTTGACAAGATTCTTTAGATCTTCATCTCTCTTAGCTGCCATTACGATTTCAGTATTTGGAGTGTAAATCTTTTTAAGAGAATCTCTCTTTAAGAAGTCCCTTAAAATATTCTCACACTCAGAATTATCAATGTTAAAAATTTCAACTCCAAAAATTTTTACTTTTTCCATAAATCTCTCCGGTAATAAGTTTATCACATAGGCGAGAGCATTTCTATTGTTAATGATTTTTAAAGTTTAAATTTTTGCAAGTATTATAAGAAACTATTTAAAATTTTTAAACAAAAAAAGACTACCTCTTACGAGATAGTCAATATGTATGTTGCCCAATTATTTTATCGCCAAGCTAACTTTTATTGCTGCATCAATCTCTCCTATGACATCCTTGTCGAATCTACCGATTTTCTCTCTCAACCTTTTTTTATCTATCGTCCTCAATTGCTCTAGAAGAATTACAGAATTCTTGGGCAGTGGAACATCTTTAGCTTTCACATTAACGTGGGTTGGTAACTTCGCCTTGTTAAGTTGAGATGTAATTGCAGCTATTATTATTGTAGGCGAATATTTGTTTCCAATGTCATTTTGAACAACAACTACGGGCCTTACTCCTCCCTGTTCTGATCCAATAACTGGCGACAGGTCGGCATAGAATATGTCCCCTCTTTTTATCATCATAATTTTCACCTTTTAAGGCAAGAGAGAATTAAAAGATTGATCTATGAGCAACCTTTATATCATTCTATCACAATTCTCCTTTTTATTTTCATTTAGATGGCAATTATTTTAAAAAATCATTACAAGTACATTGGCATTACAAAATTTATTGCAATCATAACTAATAAAGGAATGGTATATTTCTTTGTTTCCTTTAAATTATATTTTGTTCCTCCTGGTAGGTAGTGAACAATTGCCGGTGCAAAAACTACTACAAACCAAAGAACTTGTACATAGATTGGCCCTCTAAACCTGTGAAAAAATTCTGCCACTCCTGTGATTGCGAGATATGTATAAAATATATCTAGAGCAAATAAAATTATAAAAAGTATTTTTCTATTTTTAAACATAATAACTCCTTTAAAAATTGTCTGAGAAAAGTTAAGGCTACTTCTTTACATTGACATTTTAACCATGAAAATTGTAAATAAAATTAAAACTACTACATAAATACCCATGGCTATTTTGTATCCCTTGCTCCAATTGTCCCTTTCTTTTTTTATCCAAATCAAATTTAAGACAAGAGCCAACAAGGCAGGCAAGGCTACAATTATTGGGCTTCTATTATTTTTTACAGACTCGGACATAGTTATTAGAACAAAAAGGTTTAGGATCTGCCAAAAGGCATGGACTTTAAATGGATATGATTTCATAAAATTTCTTCATCTACCTTCACTTTTTTAATAAATCAATTTCGGCTCTTTTAATATTTACATGTAAACATCTAATTAAGCTTCGGATAACATTGCTTTAAATTCATTATAACTCAAAAAAATCAAAAAAAACAAATTTAGTTTTCTTCAAAAAGTTTAAAAACTTGGTCAAGGCCTTCTATTAGGTCTCTTGCCCTTAGGCTGGTCTTTGAATTTTTTCTTGCAAAGATGTCACCTGAGAGTCCGTGAATATAAACTCCAAGCCTTGCCGCATCAAATAGGTCATAATTTTTCATCATGGCAGAGATTATCCCCGTCAAGACGTCACCTGATCCTCCACTTGCCATGCCAGAGTTGCCAGTCCTATTGGTGTAAGTTCTCTCTCCATCTGTGACGATTGTTTCGTGACCCTTTAGAACTAAGATGACCTTATATTTTTTTGCAAATTTTTCTGCAACTTCTTTTCTATTATTTTTAATTTCTTCTATAGATAAGTCAGTTAGTCTTGCAAATTCTCCCTCATGGGGCGTTAGGATTGTTGTGAAATCTTGTCTTTTTCCTAATGAATATAAGTTTTTTGACAGGATATTTAAGCCGTCGGCATCTATTAAAAGGTTTTTTTCTATTTTTATTGTTCTCTTAAAGACTTCTTGTCCGTAAGTTCCAAGTCCCATGCCAGGTCCCATGGCAAGGACATCTAGACCTTCAATAAATTTTTCCATTTCATCTAAATCATCAAAGTTCTTTGCTATTGGCTCTACAAATTTTATGGACATTATGTCAAAGATTTCTCTTGGGACAATATTATAAACTAGACCTGCACCAGCTTTTAAGGCAGCATTTGATGATAGGTAAGATGATCCCGTCATCCCCATGGACCCACCAAGGATTCCAATTTTCCCAAAGTCTCCCTTGTGGCCAAAGTCGTCCCTGTCCTTCCAAAGGGATTTCATTTCTTCATCTAAAATTATTTCTTCTTCATGATTTTTTCCCATAAAATTATCTCCCCTGATTTTTGCAACAGCCACTGCATAATCTCTTTCATGACTGATAGATAAATCAAATTTCATATCAAAGACTTCTGCATAAGGGGCATCTCCATTATATTTTATTTTTATATCTTTGAAAGAAATTCTTCCAAGACCTGTCCCAAGAGCCTTAGCCACAGCTTCTTTGGCAGCAAAGATTCCACTGGCTCTTTCGTAGGGGTCTTTTCTCTTTTTTATTCTTTCTATCTCATCTTCATTATAAAATTTTGGAAGAAAATTTTCCTTTTCCTCCATTAGTTTTTTTATCCTAGAAATTTCTACTATATCTATACCAAGCATTTTATCACCATTGACATTTATTTTATTTTCGATTATTATATCATAAATAGTATGAATATAAGACGTTGAAGATATACAGTAAGCGAAAGCTGAATTACAATATTGGAGTCTATTAATTTTTGAGGCCTCGGCGAAGAAAGGTGGTACCACGAATGCGTCCTTTCGTTCACGGGGCCCTTTTTATTTTTTTGGAGGAATTTATGGAAAATGTATACGATATTTTAAGCGAGAGAGGTTACTTAGACCAATGCACTTATGAAGACGAGCTAAGGGAAATGCTTGGCGAAGAATCAGTTCCTTTTTACGTTGGCTTTGATGCAACTGCTGACTCCCTAACTCTTGGTCACTTTATCCAAATTAGGGTTATGCAACACATGCAAAATGCTGGCCACGTGCCTATAGCCCTACTTGGTGGCGGAACTACAACTATTGGCGACCCATCAGGCAAGTCTGACATGAGATCACTTATGGACAGGGAAACTATTGACTACAACGCAAGAAGATTTAAGGAACAAATTTCTAGCTTCTTAGATTTTTCTGACGGCAAGGGCTACATTGAAAACAACGTCGACTGGTTAACTAAGTTAAACTTCCTAGAATTTGTTAGAGAAATTGGTATCCACTTCTCTGTTAACAGGATGCTACAATTTGATTGCTACAAGAACAGGATGGAAGAAGGACTTACTTTCTTCGAATTTTCTTACATGCTTATGCAATCCTACGACTACCTATACCTCTACAGGAAGTATGGCTGTAAGCTAGAAGTTGGTGGATCTGACCAATGGTCCAACATACTTGGTGGTTATGAACTTGTAAGAAAACTTGAAGGCGACAAGGTTTATGCCATGACATTTAAGCTTCTTACTACTGCAGCAGGAATCAAGATGGGTAAGACTATGGCAGGAGCAATTTGGCTTGACCCAGAAAAGACTACACCTTATGAAATGTTCCAATACCTAAGAAACTGTGACGACAGAGATGTTATTAAGTTCATGAAGCTTCTCACTATGCTTCCACTTGATAAGATTGCTGAATACGAAAAATTAGAAGGGGCAGAAATAAACAAGGCTAAAGAAGTTCTTGCCTTTGAAGTTGTAAAAGACATTCACGGCGAAGAAGCTGCTAAGTCTGCTCTTGATGCTTCTCACTCCCTATTTGGTGGCGACAAGGCATCAGAAGACATACCTTCAACTGAATTTGAAGCTAATAAGTTTGACGAACCTGTGGGAATCTTAAACCTTATGACTGAGCTTGGACTTATTAAGACAAACTCTGAAGGTAGGAGACTAATCCAACAAGGTGGAGTTAGCATTGACGATGAAAAAATAAATGACCCTAAACTTGAAATCACAAAAGACAGCTTCAAGGATGGAGAAATTATTATTAGGAAGGGTAAGAAAGTTTACCACAAGGTTATTATAAAGTGAGGTTAAGATGAATTTAGAACCAAAAAAAGTTTTTGATTATTTTGAAAAACTATCACAAATTCCAAGGGAATCTGGTAATGAAAAGGGAGTTTCTGACTTTTTAAAGAAGTTTGGAGAAGAAAAGGGCTACGAAGTTGTTCAAGATGACAGCCTAAATATTATTATGGAAGTGCCTGCAACAAGTGGCATGGAAGACAAGCCTAAGGTTATTCTACAAGGTCACATGGACATGGTTTGTGAAAAGGGCAAGGACTCTGACCACAATTTTGAAACTGATCCAATTGAACTTATTGTTGATGGAGATTCTCTTCACGCCAATGACACAACTCTTGGAGCAGACAATGGAATTGGTGTTGCCATGGCAATGGCTCTTGCAGAGGAAGAACACGGTCCCCTAAAGATAATCGTAACTGTATCAGAAGAAACTGACATGCACGGTGCCAAGGACCTTGATGCAAAGCATCTTGATGGCAAGTACCTTATAAACATCGACTCTGAAGAAGAAGGTGTCCTAACAGTTTCATCTGCAGGTGGAAAACTTCTTAAATCAAAATTTGTCTTTAAAGAAGAAGATTATTCTGGCAAGGCCTTTGACCTTCACCTTCACGGCTTCCTAGGTGGCCACTCTGGTATGGAAATTGCCAATAACAGGGGCAACATGATCAAGGTGATGGCTGAGATCATCAACAAGCTTGATGGTGCAAAATTAATTGACATCAACTGCGGCACAAAACAAAATGCCATCCCAAGAGAGGGCAAGCTTTCTCTTGTGGCAGATGAAAAAGCTCTTGAAGAAGCAATAGCCTTTGTAAAAGATAAATTCAAGGATGTGGCAGGAGAACTTGTAATAGAATGTAAGGAAATTTCTCACGATGGAAAAGTTTTAACTGGTGATGACACTAAAAAACTTGCAAACTATTTATTAGAACTCCCAACTGGACCACACACTTTCTTAAATGAAGAGAAAAAAGTTCTTGAATCATCATCAAACCTTGCTATTGCAAAAAAAGTTGATGACGCAATTGAAGTTTTTGTTTCACTAAGATTTGCATCTTCTTCACTTTCAGAAGAATTTGGCAAAATTTACTTGGATATAGTTGAAAAATATGACTGCCAAGCAGAATTTATCAACCCTTATCCAGAATGGGAATACAGAAAAGAATCTGACTTTAGAGAAATTGTAAAGAAAATCTACAAAGAGATTACAGGAAAAGAAATGGAAGAAGAGTTCACACATGGTGGACTTGAATGTGGTGTCTTCTACAAGAAAAATAAAGACTTAGATATTATCTCCATTGGACCAGACACTGTAGGAGCACACACACAAAAGGAAACTCTTTCAATTTCTTCAACTAAGAGAGTTTATGACCATCTTGTAAAAGTTTTAAAGGCTCTTTAATAAAATAAACTAATGGCTGTCACAGGGCAGCCATTTTTTCTTGCAAGAAAAAAGAAACCCCTAGAGGTTTCTCTATAAAAATTATTCTATTATTTATAAATTAATAAATTACATAAAATTTCCATATATATAATTTATCAATTAATAAAGTATCAAAGATTTTTAATTGCGATGACCTCGTTATGATTTAGGATTAGCTGGTCAGTTAAGGCCTCAACAATAACTAGACCCCTGCCATTGCACTTTTTTTCTCCACAATTATAGGAGGAAGTGTCGTGGTCAACGCCCCTACCCTCATCTGAAACAATAATTTTTAAAAAATCATCTTTTATAAGCAAGTTCAAATAGACCTTCTTTCTAAGGTCTTCTTGGTTACCATGGATTGCTCCATTTATTACAAGCTCATTTAAAATAACTTTTATATCAAATAATTTCTCTTGGTCGGCAATATAAGGATTTAAATCTCTCATGGCTGAATCCAAAAAACCCTTTATTAGAGATAAATCGCTATATACAGAACCATTAAATCTATATAAAGTATCCATAATTCTCACTCCATCTATTAGAAAATTACCCATTACTTCTCTCATTTAAACTCCAAAAACTATGAAGGTATTTAATTTTAAAATTTTACTGTATTATATTTAGCAATTTGTTATAATGTATTTAAGCTTGGAAAAAAGCATAAATTTTAATAGGAGGAAGATAAAAATGAAAAAATATGAATGTACACTTTGTGGATACATCTATGATCCTGAAGTAGGCGACGAAGATAACGGCGTTAAGGCTGGTACTGCATTTGCTGATCTACCTGAAGATTGGGTTTGCCCTCTTTGTGGAGCAGAAAAATCAGACTTCGAACCTGTTGAATAATAATAATATTAAAGAAGGCTTAGGCCTTCTTTTTTTGTTTAATTTTTATAAATTTTAAATTTTTATCCACAATTTTCTTTTTTTATCTACATTTGTAGATTCATAACCACTATTTTATAAATAACTAGGAGATTTTTTCTATAATTTCTTTTTATTTATCCACAGTTATAATATTTTTTTAAATCTCAAATAAAAAAGTCATGAGCCTTCTTTTATATAAAACTCATGACCTCTTTCTCATATTTATTTTTTCTTAATCAAGCTTCAGATAATCTATAAGAGCTCTTGTGGTATTTTCTAGATCTTCTAAAACTATATACTCTTCCTTTGTGTGGACCTTTTCCATTCCAACTCCAACTATAAGAGAGTTGAAGCCCTCTTCAGCGAAGAAGTTGGCATCGGATCCACCACCAATTATTACTTCTTTTGCATCTACCCCTACATTCTTGTAAGATTTTATAACTTTTTTTGCAAATTCCATATCACTTGGAGCAAGAGCTGGATAGTCCAAAGTTTTTTCAAAGTCAAAATCTTCTGTTAAGTCCCCTACAATCTTTTGATATTCATCAAGAATTTCTAAGACATGGTCCTTGTCGTGACCCCTAATCTCTCCAGAGAATTCAAGATAATCTGGAACGACGTTTTTTGGAAAATCAGAATTTATCTTAGATACATTTGCTGTTGTGAATTCATCAATCCTTAGATTCTTAAACTTAGAAATAGCTTTGGCTGCAAGCATAATCGCTGATATTCCCTTCTCTGGCTCAATGCCTGCATGGGCAGACTTGCCTTTTATCTTAAAACTATAAGAATAAGATGTAGGAGCCTTGTAGGCCACCTTGTCGCAAGATCCTGCATTATCAACTACAATCATATTTTTGGCAGGGTCCATGTTCTTATAGACTTCTTCCCAATTTATATTTCTAGCACCAAGCATTCCCACTTCTTCTCCTGGTGTGAAGATTGCATAAATATCTCTGTGCTTGTGGTTCTTTGTCACAAGATAGTAGATTGAATATAGGATTGCTGCAAGACCACCCTTGTCGTCGCCACCAAGAGTTGTATTGCCATCAGTCTTCCAAACTTCATCTTCTTTTATAATTTTTAAATCCTTGTTGGGTTCAATGACGTCCATGTGGGCCGAAAAAGTTACTCCTTCTCCCTGACCTTTAAACTTTGCAAAAATTGTAGGAGCCTTTCCCCCATATTTATCTTGTGACTGGTCGAGATAGACCTCTCCACCAAGTTCTTCTACAAAATTTATTATATATTCTGCCACTTTCTCTTCTCCATAAGAAGGAGAGTGGATCAAAAGTAAGTCTTCAAAAATTTCTAAAAGTTTTTCTCTTTCAAAGTCCTTCATATTTCCTCCTATGAGTTCTTATTGATAGTTTCCAGTTGTGTTTTTGCAAAGTAAATTGATGAGAAAACTGTAACAAGAGTTATTAAAAAAGTTGCATTAAAAGGTATTAGAGCAACAATCTTTGACATAACAAAGGCAACAACTAAGGCAAAAACTCCTGTCTTAAAAGATTTGACAGAAAATTGTGCAAAGATTCCTCCATAAAGTGCTGGAATTATAAGAGTTAAAACTTCTTTGACATGGTCTGGCAAGTTGACAATTACAGTTTGAGCAAAAATTGTTGATATAATTACAAAAAATGTTGCAACATAAATTGAAACTGCAATGCCTATTGTTCCCATCATTGAACCTTCATCTGTACCTTGCTTGTAGCCTGAACCAGAAATTGCTGATACTGCCGCAGGAATTTTTAAATTGACACTGTTTCCTGATAGGGTTGACATGTATAAACCTGCTGCCCCAATGATTGGATAGTTGGCAATTGGTTCTGAAAAGTAAAAGGCTCCTGATACAGACATTTGTGAAATTGCACCTGCTATTATGGCTGCTAGACCTGGATTATATCCATAATAAAAAGTCATAAGCATTGGTGGAAGAAGTACAGCAATCATGCCAAGAGCCATTGTAAGTCTTCCAAACTTGTGAATTGATTGAGAAAATTTTTCGTAAGCTGTCATTTTTTCCTCCTTAAAATATTAATTGAGATGCAATTGCACCAATAAACATTGCAAAAGTAAGTCCCCAGTCTTTTAACCAAGCGTACTTCTTGCCCAACTTTTGGCAGATAAACATAATTATGAAGCCAAATACAGTTGCAAAAGTAACCTTTGGATTTGTGTTTACCTTTGATAGGTTGTCTACACAAAAATATGCAAAGGCTCCAAGCATAGCTCCCACAGAAACTGCAGGAAGAAGTGCCTTCCTACCACCAGTAAGGATGTGGTTTACAGATTCCATCTTGTGGCCAAAAACTATCATAAAGATTAACCAACCCATTACACCAAGAGCAGGTGTCCAAAGAGCATTGGCATAAACTGTTGGGTCCATTGTTGTAGCAAGTTCTGAACCCATTGCCTTGGCACCAAAGTTTGCAGCCATGGTTTCGTAATTTGTTCCACCAATTACTGACATCCTAAGAGCTGTGACTGGTGCACCAAGAGTAACAATAAGTGCAAGTATGGATCCACAAATACCAAGTGCAGGTCCAATAGATGAAACCGCCGCTGTCACTATTCCCTTTTTGATTTTCTTCTTATCCATGTTCATTTCCTTCGTAGCCTTTAGGGCCCTTCTCAAAAGATAAGTCCCTTGGAAAAGAACTAAGATGATACCAACAGAACAAACCATATACATAAGTGGACTGTTGGCAAACTGCCATTGATCTTTCATAATTATTCCTCCCTTTTTTGAATAAATTATCGACAGTATAACACAATCCTTTTTCCTTGTAAATCTATACTTAAGTACAATACTTGTGAAAACTATACAAAAAAAGACTCCGTAAAACGAAGTCTTTATCACACTTTGATGGTCTTTTATAAAATTTCCCAAGAAAAAAACTTTTAATTATTTTTTAATTTTCTTCCAAGATTTTTTTCCACTTGTCCAAACTTTCTAATTCTTCTTTTGAAAGTTCAGGGTACTTTGGATCCATTTCTTTTAACTTTTCTAAGATAACTTCTGAGACAAGATATCTTGAGAACCACTTCCTGTCTGCTGGCACAATGTACCAAGGAGCAGCTTTTGTAGAAGTGTTAATTAGCATATCTTCATAGGCCTTCATATAATCATCAAAATACTTTCTCTCTGTTATGTCTGAGGATGCAAATTTCCAATTTTTTTCTGGTCTTTCAATTCTCTCCATAAGTCTTTCTTTTTGCTCCTCTTTAGAAACATGGAGGAAAAATTTTACAATTTTTATTCCATTATTTGAAAGATACTCTTCAAAATTATTTATTTCTTCAAATCTTTTTTCCCATATATCCTTAGTGACTAAGTTTTTTGGGAAGGGTTAATCTAGGACTAATTTGTGAACTCTTGATACAAGAACATCTTCATAATGACTTCTGTTAAATATCCCAATCTCTCCACGAGGAGGCAGATCTTTTGCCACCCTCCAAAGATAATCATGATCCAACTCATTTTCACTTGGCTTTTTAAAAGAAACAACTTTTGTACCCTGTGGATTTATTCCAGTCATTATATTTTTTATTAGGGAATCCTTGCCAGCAGCATCCATAGCTTGAAGAACAATTAAAAGCGATTGATTGTTTTCAGCATAAAGTTTTTCTTGATACTCACGCATCTTTATAATATTTGCAGGTATCAATGTATCTTTTACTTCATCTTTTTCAAGTTTTCCATTGTATGAAGTTGGAACCTCATATAAGTTTAGCTTTTTCTTTTCTTTAACTAAATATTTTTCAGTTTTCATTAAAATTTGCCAACTTCCTTTGAAAATTTAATTGCTTCTTCCAGCATTTGAGTTGTTATTTGGTGGTAGGTCATGTCAAAAAGTTTAAAGCCCAAGAGTTTTTTGTCTTCGTAAACTTTTTCAACTTCCTTGGCAAAGGACTCCTGACCAGCTGGGTCGATTATATCGTCGTTTCTTCCGTTAAAAAGAACAATAGGCCTATCCTTAAAAGCCTCTGGACTATCCATTGGGTTCATGTCTAGGAAAAATTCGTTAATCCTAAATTCTCTCTCGTCAATATTGTCCTTATTTTTAAGTTCATTTACACCACGGACAAGTTCTTCCCAATTATTTATTCCGTTAAAGACAAAGGCCATCTTGAGGTCCTTCTTAAAGGCATAAAGGCCTCCAGCAGTAATGGCACCCATGGAGTGACCTCCCACTGCGATTTCATTTCCTGGATAATTTTTTTCAATATACTTAAAGATAGAAGGAGCTTCCTCGATGTTGTGCATAATTACCTTTAAAATATATTTTCCTTCAACAGCCTTGTCTTCGTGGTCAATCTTTTCCACATTCCTCTCACCATGATATCTGGCTTCTGGGAGGATAACCCTGTAGCCATAGGCTGCAAAAATATTTCCCCTAAAGATTTGACTTTCATTGTCTGATCCCCAGCCGTGATAAAAAACTAAGGTCTTATTAGTCTCTTCTTTTGGCTCAATTATCACTGCAGGGACTTTACCTATCATAACTTCCTTTATATCTGAATAGCTTGTTTTTAAATACTCCATAATTCACCTCTCCTACATTATAGCAAAGAAAAGAAAAAGATTTTAGCAAGGCTTACTTTCTTTTATTTTTAGTATTTATTGTTTCTGTATTTTTTAATTTATAAATTTTGTGAATTGATAAACCCTTGCAAACTCTTAACTTTTTGTGACTTCTCATTTTATTATGACCTAGAAGTTTTTTATAGCTTTATATTTTTTTAAGACTTCTTATTTTATTAAGACCTGAGAAATATTTGTGACTTCACAGTTTTTTATGATCTCGAAATTTCTTATAACTTCATAAATTTTTATAATCTTATATTTTATTACAAAGTCAATTTTTTTATAAGAATTCAAAAAATTTGGTCAATAAAAAAGCAAGGAATAGTTTCCCTGCTTAAATCTTTATTATTTAATTTCCCAAGTTGGAGGTGTCACTCCATTTTCTTTTAAAAATTCATTGGCTCTTGAGAAGGGCCTTGATCCAAAAAATCCCCTCGATGCTGAAAGTGGAGATGGATGAACTCCTTCAATGATGAGGTGGTTGCCTGATTTTATAAACTTCTTGCGCGCCTTGGCATGGTTGCCCCATAGTATAAAAACTACTGGGTCTTCTTTTTCGCTAATTTTTTCTATGACTGCATTGGTGAATATCTCCCATCCAATCTTTGAGTGGCTCATGGGTTGGTGGGCCCTAACTGTTAGGGTGGTGTTAAGAAGCATTATCCCCTGGTCTGCCCATGATTTTAAGTAACCTGTTCGTGGAATTTCTATTCCCAAATCAGAATTTAGTTCCTTGTAAATATTTCTAAGTGAGGGTGGAATTGCCACACCTTCCTTGACAGAAAAGGCAAGTCCATGAGCCTGGCCCACATTGTGGTAGGGGTCCTGTCCCAAGATTAAAACCTTTAGGTCCTTGTAAGAAGTGTAGTGAAAGGCATTAAAAATATCTTGAGCCTTTGGAAATATTTCATAATTTTTATATTCTTCAATTAAAAGTTTTCTAAGGTCCTTGTAGTAGTCCTTTTCAAACTCTTCTTCCAAAATGTCTTGCCAATCATTTTTTAAAATTTCCTTCACAAAATTACCTCCTGAAGAAGTCAAAGATACTCTTCTTTAGACTTGGGTCGATTAACTCTTCAAGTTCCTTTCTACTTTCATTAGTAGAGAAGATGACAAGCCTGTCGCCCTTTTCAATTTTCGTATTTCCCCTTGGGATAACGGCAGAGTTGTCGTACCTAATTATCCCACCAATAATAATTTCTTTGTGGAGATTGATTTCAGAAAGCTTCTTGCCAATGTAGACAAAGTCGTCTGGAATTTTTATTTCATAAACTTGAGCCTTCCCGCCAAACATATAGTTGATCGAAACCTTCATGTCAGTATTTATTGCCTTGATGATTTCGTTGGCAACAATGACCTTTGGATCAATGACCCTATAAATTCCAAGGCTCTCCAAGATTGTGTCGTAGTTATTATCCTTTTGAATGATAATATTTTTTGCAATCCCATGACTTCTTGCTAGTAGTCCAAGGACAATATTTAGTTCATCAGAGTCTGTCATGGATATGAAGACCCCATCCTTAGAAATGGCTTCTTCCTTAAAAATTTTGTCGTTTCTAAGTTTTTTATTAACTACAAAGGCCCTGTTTATATTTCTCCTGTATTTTTCAAATTTTTCTCTGTCTGGTTCAAGAATTTTTAAATTTATATTTTCAAGGTTTGAGATAAGTTTGTTGAAGTTGTAGTCTCCCGATGCAATTACAACCTCTCTCTCCTCTTCCTTTTCCTTGATTTCAAAGTGGGCGTGCTTAAAGTTTCTTATGTCAAAGGAAAGGCCCATAAGGTAGATATAGTCACCAGACTTTAGGACAGTTTCTCCGTCGGGTACAATTAAGTCCCCTTCTCTTAGGATTCCAACAACAAGGATTGTAGAAAGAGACCCAATGTCCTTTATCTTTTGATTTTCAAATTCCTCATCCATGTCAATATAGTGGCCTGTGACTTCTATCTTGCCCTTGCCAAAATAGTCTGCCTCATAATATTCTGTAGACCCAATTAACTTGGTCACAAGTTTTGCAGTTTCAAGGCTTAGGTTAAATACATTTACAACATTTGGAAGAGAATTTTTTATAATTCCTATTTCAGAAATATTTTCCATTTCATCGAGACGGAGAATTATTTTTACATCTAGTCCCTTAAAGATTGAGGCCATTATTAGGTTAGTCTTGTCGCTATCTGTAGCTATAATGGCGTAGTCGTACTTGTTAAGGTCGTGGTTAATGACAAATTCCTCTTCCAAGACGTCGGCCCTTATTTTATTTACGCTATCTGTTATCTCTTCAAAATTTTTTTCGTCCCTATCCACTAGGTCAACTTCATATTTTTCAAGACTCAAGGCCTTGGCAATAGTTGAACCAACCTTTCCAGAACCTATAATTAAAATCTTCATTATAACTTAATAATTTCCTTTCTATGTCTTCCTCTTGTAAAAAGTGCCATTATTGTAAAGAATTCAAGTCTACCCAAAAGCATTAGGACACTGAAGTAGAGTTTGAAAAAGTCGCTATAAAAATAAAAGTTTTTCGTAGGACCAATATCTCCAAAGCCTGGACCAACATTTGATAAAGTTGTAGCAACTGAAGAAAATCCTGTTATAACATCTACTCCAGAAAGCGTAACTAAAGCTGTAGATAGGACTGCTATTACAAAATAAGTTCCTAGATAGGCGTTAATACCTAGGACAACTTCGTCTGACAAAGACTTGCCATCTGACATCACAGGAAGAACTGCCTTAGGGTGAGTGGCCTTCTTCATTTCCCTTTTTATTAATTTTAATAAAATTGAAATCCTCACTATTTTCATCCCGCCACCAGTGGAACCTGCACAACCACCAAAGAGCATCAGGATTAACAAGATGAATTTTGAAAAACTTGGCCAAAGTTCATAATCTGCATTGGCAAAACCAGATGTAGACGATATTGATGTTACTTGGAAGGCTGAGTCCCTAAAGGCCATGAAAAGTGATGGATAACCCTTGGAATATAGGTCTAGGGTTATTAGGGCAATGGCTCCTATGATTATACAAATCCAAAGTTTTAATTCATCATTTTGTAGAACTTCCTTAAACTTCTTTTTAGAAAGAAGGGCATAAATTACAAAGTTTGTGGAACTCAAAAACATAAAAATTGCCAGGATAAAGTGAACTGAGTTCCCTTCATAGGACATAAGTGAGTCGTTGTAGGAAGAGAATCCACCAGTACCTAGGACACCGAAAGTGTGAACTAGGGAATCAAAAATTGGCATGCCAGCAATCTTTAAGCAAATAAATAGTATTAGTGTCAAAATAAGATAAATTATGTAGAGCCTCTTAGATGATTGGGAAATCCTTGACTCTATTTTTCCGGCAACTGGTCCTGGTGACTCTGCCTTAAAAATTTGGAAGGCCCCAACTCCAAGCTTGGGAAGAAGTCCCACAGTAAAGACCAAAATTCCCATACCACCTATCCAGTGAGTGATAGACCTCCAGAGGACAACTGACCTTGGGAAAGACTCTATGCCTGATATAACTGAAGCTCCAGTTGTTGTAAAACCAGATACAATTTCAAAGAAGGAGTCAACATAAGTCATACCTGCGGAGATCCAAAGGGGAAGTGCCCCGACAATGGAGACCAAAACCCAGGATGCAGTAACTGTTAAGATTCCGTCTCTTGGTGACATGGAGTTCTTTTTTATTTTTAAATTAATTAAAATTAATCCCAAAAAGACTGCTATAGCCATTGGGATTAAGAAGCCATAAGATGACCCATCTCTTTCAACTAAACTCAGGATGAGAGATGGAGCCATAAAGGCAGTTTCTATTAATAAAATATAGCCTAATAATTTTGAAATAAGCTTATAGTTCATCTTTCTTTCCTCTCTTCTTAATTGACTTAATTGCGTCCTTTAGTTTCCCTTCAGAAGAGAAAATCTTTTGAACCCTTGGAGCAACTTCGTGCATGGAGAATAATATTATCCTGTCGCCAGATTCAAGGACTGTCTTACCATTAGGGACTATCATGCTTTGGCCCCTAATTATGGAAACAATAAGAGTTCCATCAGGTAGACTCAAGTCTTCTAGGGTGTTGCCACAAACTAAATGGCTTGTCCTTATAATTAATTCGACGCACTCAACTTGACCGTTTAAAAGCAAATGTAGGGCAAGGGAGCTTTTTCCCCTGATTTCCTTTAGCATTTCTGCAGCTGTTATATAAGAAGTGTTAAAGACTGCATCTATGTCAAGTTTGTCTAGGACCTTGTCATAGTTTGTCCTAGAAATTTTGGCAACAGATTTAAAGATTCCACTTTGCTTTGCCACAAGACTCATGAGGAGGTTGGCCTCATCAATACCTGTTGCTGCTACAAAGGAATCATAAGTGTGGACCATTTCTTCTTTAAGGATTGCTATGTCTGTCCCGTCTCCATTTATAATGTTGGCTCCTGGAACCATTTCTTTTAGTTCAAGACATCTTTCCTTATTTATCTCAACAATAGTGACATCCACATTTTCTTTTAAGAGGAGCATGGCTAGATAAAGTCCAGTCTTTCCTCCACCAAGGATCATTGTACTCCTAAGAGACCTTGTCCTATTTACTCCTGTGTGGTCCTTGTCAAAGGCCTCAATATTTTCAGACTTGCCTGCAAGGATTATAACATCATTTTCTTCTAAAACAGTACGACCATTTGGGATAATTGCATCACCATTTCTCGATATAGCTGCAATAAGAAGGTCTTTAATGTTATCAATGTCCATGATTTTTTTGTTAATAAAGCTTGTGTCATTTCCTATATTAAATTCAACAAGGGAAACTCTTCCACCAGCAACCTCATCAGAGTAAAGTTGGTATCTCTTCATTAGGTATTTAAAAATTGATCTTGCAGTTGCATTGTCTGGGTTTATGATCTTATCTATTTCAAGTTCCTCTGATATGAAATCAAGGTGCTTCCTGTATTCAGGGTCCCTTACCCTTGCAATGGCATACTTTGCTCCAAGTTTTTTGGAGATTGTGCAAAGAATTACATTGGCCTCGTCATTAGTTGTGGTAGCAACTACATAGTCAAAGAGAGAAATATCAAGTTCTTCCAAGACGCCAAAATCCAAAGCATTTGCACAAATACTAAAAACATCTAACGAATTGGATATGTTTTCGATTACATCTTCATTGTTGTCAACTACAGTCACCTCGCAGTCTTCATCTAGTAATGACGCTGCAAGTCTGTATCCTAGTTTTCCGGCACCTACAACTAAAGCCTTCATATATTCCTCCTAAAAAATCGCATCAAGAGTTACATCAAATTCGTAATCTGGATAGATGGATTTTAACTTATCTCTTATCTCTTTTTTCAGAGCATCCTTTTCTTCTCTCGTTTTTACAGAATCGGCATTATAATCAATGTCTATATAAATTTTCTTGCCTTCAAGGACAATGTCGTGGAAGGAGTAAATGTTTAGGGACTCCCTCACAATTTTTTTAAGGTCCTTGGAGACAGAGTTGATTATCTCATTGCTACTGCCTTTTGGGTCTGCGTGAATGATTAATTTTATCCCAAGTAAATCAGAGATTTCCCTCTCAACCTTGTCCACAATATTGTGGGCCTCTTCAAGGGTCAAATTATAATCTAGGGCTGCATCAATTATCACAATCATATTGTCTGGACCAAAGTCTGTCACCATCATGTTGTGAACATTGGATATGCCCTCATAGTTTGAAACCTTGGACTTTATCTCGTGTTTAGTTTCGTCACTAAGACCACGTCCAAGTATAATTGAAATAGTCTCGTATATTAGTGAAATAGCTGTGTATAAAATAAATAAAGCAACTATTAAACCAACATAGCCATCTAATATTTTTCCTGTGAACTTTTCTATTAATATAGAAATAATTACAACAGAAGTTATAAGTGTGTCGCTAAGTGAATCCTTCTCTTGGGCCTTCAAAGTTACAGAGTCAATTGCCCTTGCAACCTTTGAATAAAGAGAGGCCTGCCAAAATTTTATTGCCACAGTTACAATCAAAATCACAAGAGTGGATTTTGGATAAGAAATGGCGACTGGGTGAAGGATCTTTCCCACAGAAGTTTTCAAAAATTGAAAACCAACGGAAAGTACAATACCAGAAACTACAAGAGAAATCAAATATTCAAGCCTGCCATGTCCATAAGGGTGGTCTTTGTCTCTTGGTTTTGCAGCAAGTCTTATGCCCAAAATAGAAATAATAGAGCTGACACAGTCTGTGATGTTGTTTACTGCGTCAGATAAAATTGAAATTGAGCCAGTAAAGATATATAGAATCACCTTTAATGCAGCTGCAAGTATATTTGATATAAGGCCAAGAAGAGAAGTCTCTTTTGAAATTTTTGCCCTGTCATATCCATAGGCAGATTCTCCCCTCTTCAAAATAAGTTTTGCGAACATTTATCCTCCAAAATTTATAATAATAAAAATAGGCTAAAAGCCCACTTACTTAGATTTCTTAAGTTAAAATAATTATAACACTAGTATATTAGTAATAAAAGGAAAAGAACTTTCCTATATTCTGGGAAGTAAGTTAATAATTTTAAAAATAAAAAATGCACCAGCTTTACCTGGCACATTTTCTAATCTTATCTTAAATAAATTTTTTAAGTTGTGGAAGTAGTAAGCCTTCTGCAACTTCTTCTGCCTTTTCCTTTGAAACTAAAATTTCAACTAGCTTAACCCCAAGTAGGATTGCAAGGGCTGGCCCCATAGCAGTTATTATGTTGTCTTCAACAACTACTGGTGAGTCTTGTGGGTCCTTAACCTTTAATCTATTTTCAACTCCTGGATAGCAAGTGAACTTTCCGTCTTTTAAAAGACCTGCTGCATCAAGAACTTGTGGTCCTGCACAAATTGCTATTACTTTTCTCTCTTCATCATTAAAGACATTGGCAAACTCAAGAACTTTTTTGTCATTCATGAGATTTGTAGCACCAGGTTGACCTCCTGGAATGTACATTGCCTTGTAGTCTTCGATGTTAATTTCATCAAAAGTCTTGTCAGCAAGAACTGTCACACCGTGAGCTCCCTTTACCTCAAGTCTGTCCTTAATTGAAACTGTGTCCACCTTTAGGTCGGCCCTTCTAAGGACATCAACAATTGTTAAAGCTTCAATTTCTTCAAAACCTTCTGCCAAAAATACCAATAAATCTTTCATAATGACCTCCTATTTATTCATAATAGAATCAACTGCATTTATAATTGCAGACCTAAAACCATCCTTTTCTAAAGATTTTACTCCCTTAATAGTTGTTCCAGCCGGTGTTGTAACTTGGTCCTTTAATTCACCTGGATGAATTCCAGACTCCCTCACCATTTTTGCTGATCCAGCTACTGCTTGAGATATAACCCTGTAAGCCATATCCCTTTGCATTCCATAAGAAACTGCTGCGTCTGCTGCTGCTTCAATGTACATGTAGACATAGGCAGGCATGCAACCTGAAACTGCCTCATAAATTTTTATGTTCTTTTCTTCTACGATTTCAGTTTCTCCAAAGTTGGACAAGATCTTTCTTATCTCTTTAACCTCTTCTTCTGAAATATTTTTGCCAGGGCAAATCCCTGTCATGGAATTCAAAATTTTTGCCGGTGTATTTGGAAGAGCCATCATAAGCTTTTTATTTGGAAGGCTCTTTTCAAGTTTCTCAATGTCAAAAGCTGAAGTAATAGAAATAATGATTTGATCTTTTACTTCATCTTTTATTGCCTCGATTACAGCTTCATAAACATAGGGTTTAACTGCAAGGATAATTGCATCTGCACCCTTCACTACGTCTACTTCTGAATCAACTACTCTTGCTACTTCATTGCCCTTAAAGGCATCTCTCTTTTCTTCGCTCCTGTCGTAAAGAAAAGTTTCTATATTATTATCTAAAAGACCGTGTGCCATGGCAGCACCCATGTTGCCAAGGCCTATAATTCCCATCTTCATCACATCACTCCTTAAGTAGATTATACACGAAATTACTTAAAAATTCATTTTTGTGCTATAATTTGATGAGGTGATTTAATGAAAAAAATTTCTATCTCAAAGTTATTTTTAACTTTTTTTAAAATAAATGCCATAACCTTTGGAGGAGGCTATACAATTGTCCCTGTTATAAAGGACATTTTTGTATCAGACCTAGAACTCATTGAGGAAGACCAGATGATGGATATAGTTGCCATTTCCCAAGGTGGACCTGGGGCCATGGCAATCTCTTGCTCAGTCCTTACAGGTTACTACTTGAGAGGGCCTCTTGGAGCAATAACTTGTCTTGTTGCATCGGCTCTTCCCTGCCTTATAATTTTGTCAGTGATTTCAAATTTCTACCAAGAATTTAAGTCAAACTTTTTTATAAACGCAGCCCTAGAAGGCATCAGTGGAGTGATCTCTGCAGTCTTATTTATAACAGTGGCCCGCATGGGGATTTCTTCTTACAAGAACAATCCACGTTTTAGTGCAGCCATGATTATCCTAGTCTTCTTGGTTGCCTTTTTCACAAGTATCAACACAGGACTAATAATTTTATTCTGTGCTATCGCAGGAATTTCTTATTTTAGTGTTATGGAGAGGTACAAAAATGCTTGATTTATTCTTAATTTTCTTTAAAATCGGATGCTTCGCCTTTGGTGGCGGTTACGCAGTAATACCCTTGATATCAAAGTATGTTGTTGAAGAACACGCCTGGATCTCTACAAGAGAATTTATAGATTTGATTTCCATTTCACAAATGACTCCAGGACCAATTGCCATTAACTCGGCAACCTTTGTTGGACAAAACGTCCACGGAATCCTTGGCTCAATTCTTGCAACAGCAGGACTTGTCCTTCCTCAGTTCATCCTAATGATGATCTTGGGATACTTCCTCTTTAGCAAGGGCAAAAAATTTAAAATCATGGACTACTCCCTCCTTGGTATCAAAGCAGGAGTTGTGTCTCTCATCTTTATAACAACCTTAAAACTCTTCCAATCATCAGTATTCCCTGAAGGACTTAAGCTTGAAGGCATGAGCCTGGCAGCACTTATCTCCTTCGTCCTAGGCTTCGTCCTCTACATGAAGAAGGTGGACCTCTTTAAGCTAATAGGACTAGGGGCAGTGATTGGGATTGGAGTCAAATACGCTTTGACTCTTATGTAAAATAAAACTCCTTGGATTTTTCCAGGGAGTTTTTCTTTATTGTTTCAATTTTTAAATTTTCTAAAATAAACACTCCTCAATCATTTCTTTGTTCTTCAATTCATCCACCCACTCTTTTGGAAATTCATCAAAGCCATAGATAATTCCTGCCAGTCCTCCAGTCACTGCTCCAGTGGTGTCTGTGTCATCGCCAAGATTTATTGCCTTGAGGACAGCTTCCTTATAAGAATTTGTATTTAAAAGACACCAAAGAGAGGCTTCGAGAGTGTGAAGGACAAAACCTGTTGACTGGATCTCATCTTCAGATTTGTTTTTTATATGGTCAAGGCCAAGGTCTTCAAGTTTTTCTCCAGCAATTAACTTTCTTGCAAGATGGACATAATCTAGGCAAGCCTTTTTAGAAATCTCGTGAGCGTGAGTTATACTTGATACACTTTCAATTTCCTCATCACTGGCATCGGTAAAGGCAAGGGGCAAAATCCTCATAAGAGACCCGTTGCCATTGGCATAAAAATCATCAATCCCATGACCTTCTGCCAAGGCTTCTCTTGTCGTCATACCAACATCAAATGTCTCTCCATGACAAGCAAACCTTCCTTCAAATAGCCAGGCCTCAAAATTTTTTCTAATATCCTCGACATCAACTTTGTTTTTATCCTTTATGGACTTGCAAGTGGCAAGGGTCATGCTAGTATCGTCAGACCAAGTTCCAGCAACTTGGTTCCAAGTTCCAAAACCCACCATGCCTGTGCAAGTGAAAGTCCCCCTTTTCTTAAACTCAAAAGGAACACCAAGAGCATCGGCTATGGCAAGTCCATAAATTCCATCCCTAAGCTTAGACATAAATATCCTCCTTCTTGGTTTACTTTTGTAAAATGTTAAATCAATTATATAAATAAAAGGCAAAAAAATAAAGACTCCCCTAAGGAAGTCTTATGAATAAATACTTTTTCTATGGCCTACATCAATGGCGAAGATTATTAACTTGTCGTCGTCAATTTTTGCAAGGAGTCTATAGGCACCAATCCTACACCTCCTACGGCCTTACCATAAAGTCTTTTAAATAATTAAAACATTCTAAATAAATTTTACTTTACTTTTGATTTTTACTATAATTAGACTAAATGAAAACATTAGCAAATATTTATTTAAAAAATTAATTATAGGAGGTTTAAATGAATTATAAAAACTCAACAGTCCGAAAAGTATTGTTAGGAGCTACTCTTTTTTCTGTATTAACGACTTCATTGCCTAATAGTGTGGTAGCTGCAGATACATATGTTACAAATAATGTGGAATCTACTTCTACTGTCGATAAAGATGAAAATCAATGGGAAGCAGATGACTTTGTGTATGACACAATCTTTATTGATGAATTAGGTAAAAATATAGTTTTAGTCAAGGGTTTCTCTGAGAAAGGTCTTAAAAAATTAGAAAACACTACAAGCCTTACTATTCCGAAGTATTCTGCTTCAGGTGATCTAATAACTGGTATAGGTGAAAATGCATTTTCAAATACAAATATAGTTAATCTGAATTTACCTGATTCTATTGAAATAATCTGCGATGGAGCTTTTTCCAATTCACCTAATAAAATAAAAATAGAAAGTATTAAATTGCCAAAGAATTTAAAAATAATAGAAGAATATTCTTTCTTTGGTAATGGCATTTCTTCTATCGAATTACCAAATAATCTAGAAAAAATTGGTAAAAATTCTTTTTCTCAGAATGCACTTAGAGAAATAGAGTTACCCGATTCTGTAAATGAGATTGGAATAGGGGCGTTTTCAGGAAATATTATAAATTCGGTTAAACTTCCTAAAAATATCCAAAAAATAAGTTATGGTGCATTTAGCCATAATAGGATAAAAGATATCATTTTACCAGAGTCTGTTATTAAAATCGAAGAAGATGCTTTTTCTCATAATCGAATTGAGAATCTTACAATTCCTAAATCAATAAAATACTTGAGTGGGTTCTCAAACAATAATTTAACTAATATCAAACTTCCTGATACTCTTGAAATAATTGGTGAAAGGGCTTTTTCTAGTAATAATATTAAAAAATTAAATATTCCTAATTCTGTTAAAGAAATAGGTCCAAATTCTTTTTCTATCAATAATATTTCTGATTTAGTGCTTTCTAGCTCTTTAAAAACTATAGAAGCTCATTCTTTTTATTACAATAAATTAGAAAATGTTAATATACCCAACTCTGTAAATCTTATAGGTGCCAATGCTTTTTCTTTTAATAAAATTTCTAAAATAAAATTGTCTGATAATTTAAAAGAAATTGGGAGAGATGCATTCAGGAATAATCTTTTAGAAGAAGTGGATTTTCCAGAGTCAATAATTAAAATCGGAGAATCTGCTTTTGATCAAAATAGTTTTACAAGTTTTAAAAATTTCCCAAAAAATCTTATTTCTTCAGATTCTAATAACATTACCAAATATGAAGGATACTTAGACCAAAGAATAGTATTAACAGCTGTTAATGGTAATTTTAATCTTAGTTTGGAAGACGCTGAAAAAAGTTATGAAATTAATGATCCTTCAATTATAAAAAAATCTGATGGTACTTATTCTTTAAAGAAAGATCCTCAATTTAATTATAGGAGATTACGTTTAAAGGTTGAACCTTATTGGGATGTTGAAATTAATAATATTATAAACTTCAATATAAGCTATGATCCTAATGGTGGAGTAGGTAAAATAAATAACGAAACTATAAAAATTGATGATTTCTATAATCTAAAATTACCAGAAAATAAATTTACTGCTCCTCAAGGTAAAAAATTCATTGGTTGGAAACCTGTCGTTGAATATCATAGCGATTATCATGCAAACAAAGATGAATTAATACAAAGAAACAGACTGTTCTTACCAGGTTCACGAGCTGCTAACGCAATTAATGGAGATTTAAGATATATGAAAAGCATTAAATTTATTGCTCAGTGGGAAGACATTAATAAAGACACTAATCCTCCAAGAAGACCTGATAACAATAGACCAAATATCCAAGATGTTAATTTAAATAATACTAAAGACTATATTAAGAGACTTTTAAGAAATGAAGGAATATTAACTCCATCTAAGTCTAATCAAATTGATAAGGCACAAACTGTTGATGAGCTGATTTATCTTAACAACCTGTATTTAAAAGATAAATACAATCAAAATAAAAACACACAAACAGTTGTTGAAAAACATTATATAGAGAAACCTGTTTACATTTATAATAATGAGACAAGATACATTGATAGGAATACAAAATCTCATATAGCTTCATATGTACCTAAATATATTTCTAACGATTTTACAAAATCCGACGAAAAACAAAATGACGTTAAGGATTCTAAAGTTCAAAAAAATAATAATACTAGTAAGTATTTTAAATTCTTAATCGGTATGAATTTATACTACAAAAATATTGATGGAAAAGATGAGCTTTTTGAAATGGATGTAGCTCCTTTTATTGAGAACGACAGGACTATGATGCCATTGAGATATGTTGCCGAAGCTCTATCATGTGATGTTAAGTGGGATAATAAAACTAGAACAGCTTCCTTCACTAAAGATGGAGTTACCGCTTCAATTCAAATTGACGGGGATGAAATAGTTCTTTCAAATGGAGAAAAAGTAAAAATGGACTCTAAACCAATAATTAAAAATGACAGACTTTGTGTTAGTTTAACAAATGTTGCTAAAGTATTTAATTTAACTAACGGAAATACTAAAGATAAAATAGACCAAGATATTGAATGGGATCAAGAATCCAAAACCGTAACTATTAATTTAGATTAAACATATAATTTAATATTTGCAAAAAGTCACATGCATTGAGCATAGTGACTTTTTTTGTTGCATAAATAAAGACTCCCTTAAGGAAGTCTTATGAATAAATATTTTTTCTGTGGCCCACATCAATGGCGAAGATTATTAACTTGTCGTCATCAACTTTTGCAAGGAATCTATAGGCACATAGGCAAATATCTTACAATATTCAAGCCTACAAAATTTTTCCAAACTTAAGCTTCATCAATTACTGCAAGAGGTTTTGCATAATAAACAAAGATCATTGCATCATATAAATCTTTTGGGACTTCCTTTACTCTATAAGTTCTTGGTATGAATTTCATTAGTGGAGAGTATCCTTCGCCCAAACTTATCATGTTGATTTCTTTATTTATAAGGTCAAAAGTTTCCCCATCTTTAACTTTTGTAAAATCTAAATAATATTTTCCTTTAAATTTTCTAGCACTGTTAGCTAAAGGATCAGCAGAGACAAAGACATGGTTTGACCTCTTGTTATCTGGACCAACTTCGTTTATGTTTACTATTCCCTTATAAAAGTCAGTGCCAATAATAAAATATTCTTCGCCAAATATTTTCTTTAAGTGAGACCCCATTGGCTCATAAAACTTTTCACTTTTTGCGATGTGACCATTATGACCAGAAATTAAAAGCAGATCATTTCCCTTTGATTTTTCAAAATCACTTATCCACTTAACATTCTCAGCCATAAGCTCATCTCTCACATTGTTTACTTTTACATAATCATTAAAATCTAATTCGTAATACTTAACACTATCCAAGACATTTGTAAGAGCTCTTGAAAGAATTTTTGCCTTAGGAGAAGATAAGGCGTCTGTGTGAGCTTTTATTTCCAACAACAAATCTTCTTTATCTTTTATCTGTGAAATCTTAAATTTTTCATCTTTAATAAAGGAAAATTCCTTTTGTAAGTCTTTTTCCTGTAAAATATTATTTTCCTTACAAAAATCTAAAATTAACTCCATGGATTTTTCAGGATTTTGCATGTCAAAGCCGTAAAAAGAAAGTTTGTCCTCATCCTTTGCTTTTTGGTTGTAGTCAAACATATAGTTTATAAGGTCATTCATATTCTTTGTGTGATAAATATTAAAAGAAAGAATTCTTGAAATATTTTCATCTCTCTTATTTCCATGAATGTAATTATTTATTATCATTCCTTCGCCAAAATCAGCTTCAATGGCAAAGCTCTTTAAATTATTTTTTTCAACTAAGGTCTTTAAAACTTCTAATTTTAAATTTTGAAAATCAGAGTTTCCGTGAGTCGCTTCCCCAAGTCCAACAACTTTCACATTATCATCTAAATTTATCTGGCTTACCTCTTTGCCATATTCTTCTATATCTGAAATATTTTTTCTTGCACTTAACTTCGGAAGATTAATCCACAAAAAATCTCCAATCCCTATAAGAATAATAAGGGATACTAAAAAAATTAAAATTCCTTTGAATATTTTCTTTATCATTTTCTCACCTCTTACTACATTATAAATTGTATAAAAAAATAAATCCTTTTATTTACATAACAAATAGAGCTTTAATGTGACATTTTTGTAAGATATAAAAAAAAGAGTGCTAAACACTCTAATCCAAAATATTTTTTAAATTTATAAACATCTTTGTGCCAACCTTTTGCTCTGACTCACACCTCAATGTCACTCTTAAAGACTTCCCAATATTCTTTGAGAGATTTAGTCCCAGTCCCGTTGACTTTTTCTCCAACCTACCGTTGTAACCAGTGTATCCTGCATCAAAAATTCTCGGCAAATCTTCTGGCATTATTCCAATTCCATTATCTTCAATTACAAGTTCATTTTTCTCTAAATAAATTGCAATCCTTCCATTATGCGTGTACTTGATTGCATTAGAAATAATTTGTTCTAATAAAAAAGAAAACCACTTGGCATCAGTTAAAATTATTTTCTTAGTTTCAAAAAAGTCTACCCTATTATTTTTTCCAATAAACTGAATCGAATATTTCCTAATTACTCCCTTAATAATTTCATCTAAACTGTATTTGCTAAAGACATAGTCTGTGCTATCTGCATTCATCCTTGCATAGCCTAAAATATTTCCCACATACTCTTCGATCTCAAAAATCTCTTTTTCACAATCTATTTTGTTTATTTCATCTTTTTTGAGTAAAAGTTTTAATGCAAATATTGGAGATTTTATTTGATGAGTCCAAATAGTTAAGTAGTTTTTCACATCTGCTTTTTTCTTTTCTCCAATTTCTTTAATTCTTTTATTTTCTTCTACATTTTTATAAAGAGCCTTTGATAATGGAGACTCATAAAGTTCTAATATTTTTTCGTAGTTTTTTCTATTTAAAATATCTATTTCTTTTCTGTAATTCTGATCCCTTATGGAGTAAAGAATAATCATATAAATAAAAAATAAAAATAGATATAAAAAAGCTATGTAAGTTGACTTATCTCTATCAAATTCAAAAATTAAATAAGTTCCCAGGATATAAAAAAATATGAAAAGTCCAAGAATTAATGTGAATTTTTCTCTCTTTAAAAAACTTTTAATTGGCAGGTGGGACATAATAGCCTACTCCTTTCTTAGTCTTTATTAGGTCAAAAATCTTTATATCTTCTAGATTTTTTCTCAGACGCATTACATTTACTGTTAAGGTGTTGTCGTCAATATAAGAGTCAGTTTGCCAAATTTTATCAATAATTTCATCTCTATTAACAACTTTACCTGGCTTTTCCAAGAGAATTTCTAAAATTTTAAATTCATTTTTCGTGAGCTCTATTTCTTTGTTTTCTCTTGATATAATCATCTTGTCGCAGTCAAGGCTTATATCTTTGTAAAGAATATTTCTTGTCTCAATATATTCGTAAGCTCTTCTAAGCAAGGCTCTTATTTTTATTTGTAATAGGTCTAGTTCAAAGGGCTTAGTCAAATAATCATCTGCTCCAAGATCCATTGCCATTATCAAATTTAAGTTTTCATCAGCAGCTGAAATAAATAAAATTGGAACTTTAGAATTTTTTCTAATAATTTTGCACCAATGATAGCCATTGTAAAAGGGAAGAGTCACATCCATTAAAACTAAATCAGGATGAAAGTTTTTAAATTCATCAAAAATATTTTGAAAGTCCTCTGCAATTTTTATCTCATAATTCCAAAACTCCAGGTGTCTTTTAATTTCTTCTGCAATCACCTTGTCATCTTCTACTAAAAAAATCTTCCACTTTTTCTTTTCCATATCTTATATAACCTACTCTTTTAACTAAATTTTACTTGACATCATTATATAAACAAAAGGCAAAATCATAACCACCGGCTGAGCCGGTGGTTTGTTTTGCCCCTATAAGGGGCTGTTACCGGCAGCATTCCATGCTTCGAACTTTCTTTCTCGTGCACCAATTTTCACAGCTGGTGCTAAAGCACCTTATTTTTTGCTTTTGTTTACTTGCTCACCCGTAAACGGGTCAACAAATTCTTTAATGCTTATTTGATCTGCCATGTAATCTTCTTTTAATTGATTTTTTATATATTCTTGTATCTTTTTCACATTCTTTCCTGCTGTGTCTACATAGTATCCTCTGCACCAAAAATGTCTATTTCCATATTTATATTTTAAGTTTGCATGCCTATCAAATATTATTAGACTGCTTTTTCCTTTTAAATATCCCATCGTTTGAGATATGCTGTATTTTGGTGGAATTTCCAACAACATATGGATATGGTCTGGACAGCATTCCGCTTCTATTATATTTATTCCTTTTCTATCACATAAATCTCTTAATATTTTTCCTATATCTTGTTTTAATCTTCCATATATTAATTGCCTTCTGTATTTTGGAGCAAATACTACGTGATACTTACAATTCCATGATGTATGTGATAAACTATTTTTATCCATTTTAGGATACCTCCCTTTTCTATTTATGCTACTGCCAGTAACATTAATAGTTTATCACGGGAGGTTTTTTGCTTGAAGCTAAAGCTTATTTTCCTACCACCAGCATAGCTGGTGGTTTATTCATACTAAAGCGTACAAAAATAAAGACTCCCCTAAGGAAGTCTTTAAGTCTATTTTTTATTAAAGAACTGCTTGTGCTGCTGTGATGATAGCTAGTGCGTAAGCTTCGTCTTCTACACAACCTCTTGAAAGGTCGTTTACTGGAGCGTTAAGTCCTTGTAGGATTGGTCCTACTGCCTTAAAGCCACCAAAGTATTGTGCAAGTTTGTAGCCAATGTTACCTGCTTCAATGCTTGGGAAGATAAATACATTTGCGTGACCTGCTACCTTTGATTCTGGTGCTTTTTTAGCTGCAACTCTTTCGATGAAGGCTGCATCAAATTGAAGTTCTCCATCAACTGCCATTTCTGGATTTCTTTCTGCTGCCATCTTAGCTGCGTCTGCTACCATTGTTACTCTTTCGTGAGAAGCTGATCCGTGAGATGAGAAGGAAAGCATTGCAACCTTTGGATCAATGCCAAATTGTTTTGCAGTTTCATTTGATACTACCGCTACTTCTGCTAGGCCTTCTGCATCAAGGTCTGTGTTAATTGCACAGTCTGCCATTAGGTAAAGCTCGTCATCTCTAATCATGATGAAGGCACCTGAGCATCTCTTGTATTCTGGTTTTGTCTTTATGATTTGAAGAGCTGGTCTTACTGTGTCTGCAGTTGTGTGAGCTGCACCAGATACAAATCCCTTAGCTTTTTCCATATATACAAGCATTGTTCCAAAGTAGTTGTTGTCTTTTAGGATATCTGCTGCTTGTTCTTCGTTTACTTTTCCTTTTCTTCTTTCTACGAAAGCCTTGATCATTTCATCTTTTCCTTCGTAAGTTTCTGGATTAAGGATTTCTAGATTTCCAAGTTCAACGCCTTCTTTTTCTGCAAGAGCTTTTAGTTCTGCTTCGTCTCCAAGAACGATTGGCTTAATGTCGCCTTCGTCGTTAAGTCTAATTGCTGCTCTTAAGATTCTTCTGTCGTTTCCTTCTGGAAATACTATTTCTGGTTTTGCTTCTCTAACTTTTGTTTTTAATTCTTCTATTAGTGCCATAATTTCCCCCTAATTCTATTAACAAATAATATTATATATCTTATGAAAAATAATTTAAAGTGAATAAGCCTTAAAACTTACATCTTCTATTACTTGGTTAAGTCTAACTGAATCTGCAACTAGCTTTGCAAGACGGTGGTGGTCCATTGTGTGGACTCTTAAAACTTCTACACCCTTGTAAGCTGCAATAGTCGTAAGGGCTGCTGAAGCTTCGTCCCTATTTTCAAAGCCTTCTTCATTGTTGCCGTCAGCATCAATATTGTTTTCACTTAAAATATTTGTTATAAATCTCTTTCTTGAAACTCCAAGGAAGCTAAAGCATCCCATGTCTCTTAAGACGTCAATTTTATCAATCAACTTTAAATTTTCCTTTTTTGTAAGGGCAAAGCCAATGCCTGGGTCAAGCATAATTCTTTCTCTTGAGATTCCATTTGCTTCTGCACGTTCAAGTGATTTTGATAAATATTTTTTCATGACTTCCACAACATCCATCTCTTCAAAGGATTTTAATTCTTCTTCAGTGAAAGCTCCTTCGCCCCCAAAAGGTGGGAAGTTGGCAGATGACTTGTGGTTTGGCCTTGCAATCTTTGGGTTAAACATTAGGATTGCACCAACATCACTCTTGCCCACAACTTCTGCCATTCTTGGGTCTCCCATAAAGCCTGTGATGTCATTTACAAAGTCAACTCCTGCTTCAATTGCTGCTTCAGCAACGTCTGCCTTCCATGTGTCAATAGAAAGTGGGACATCAGTCATTGTCTTTAATTCCTTTATAACAGGAACAACCCTTTCTATTTCCTCTTGAATCTCAACATAGTGGGATCCTGGTCTAGTAGATTCACCACCAAGGTCGATCATGCCGGCACCAGCTTCTATAAGTTCAAGAGCCCTCTTAATGGCCTTGTCCTTGCCATACCACTTGCCTCCATCAGAGAAGGAGTCCGGTGTAACATTTACAATTCCACAAAGAATAGTTTCTCCGCCAGATTTTAAAACTTTATCCTTATATTTACAAACTAAATTTTCCATAATTCACTCCAAATTTTATTTCTTCCAATTATTTACTTACTAATCCATAAATATTTTATGACTTGTAGCTTCTTAAATCAAATAAATTTTACTTTGCGTAGTATAAAAGGACTCCGTCATCAGTCCACTCAAAGTCAGCCTTGCCTATGGCCCTTAGATGTTCAAGATGGGCGTGGGCTTCTCCAGCTGCGAAAAACTTTTGAGTATTAGGGAATTCAGAAAAGTCTCTGGCCCTCATATCCCAAGTCATGTTCATGGCAATATCCCTAACAGTGCACTTGCCCTTTTCCTTTAAAGTCTTGTAGGCTTCATCCACCCTGTGTTGGTGATGGGCCTTCAATTCATCAATCCTCTTTGGCACATCTTCAATAAGGGCCCTGTGAGAAGAATACAAGTGATCAATTGGCAAGTCTCTTAACTTTTCAATATTTTTAAGATACCTTCCTAGACTGTCGCCCACTGTGAAGTTCCAAAAAGTTATATTTGGAGTGATATCTCCCAAGAGGTGGTCGCCACAGAAAAGAATTTTTCTTTCTTCTTCATAAAGACCAACCATGCCAGGAGTGTGGCCAGAAAAGTCCATTCCCTTAAAAGTAAAGTCCCCAACTTTTAAAATATAGTTTGGATTAAAGGACACATAGGGGAACTCTGACTTAGGTCTGTAAATAAAACCAGCGTGCTCTTCGATTTTTAAGTTGTCTTCTTCAAGTCCTTGGATGTGAGTAGTATCCATAACTTCCTTCCATCTTTTTGAGTTAGCATCAGCCATAGAAGACATCATCCTGTAGTCAATATCTCCCATGTAAATATCAATGCCAAGCTCTTCATGAAACCATGAAGCAAGACCTGTGTGATCAGAGTGAAGGTGGGTCAAGAATAAAATTGTCTTGTCATAGTCAACCTCCATGTCCTTCATAAAAGAAAGCATCTCATTTCTAATTTCTTCTGTGTTAAAGCCTGTGTCCACAATCATGGCTTCGCCCTTGGACTTGACCATGTAGATGTTGATGCTCTTTAGGGGGTTGCCCTTAAGTGGAACAATCTTACAATAAACGCCATCTGAAAGTTTTTTAATTTTTGACATATTACCTCCCATTGCTCATTTCATGTATAATAAATACGAGGTGAAACATGAGCGATTTTTTATTAAAACTATTTGAAGTTGAAAGCATTAATAAACTGCCTATAGATAGATTATACCCCATTGTGGAGGCTTTAGACCAGGACCAGAGGAAGCTAATCGCTTCTTCTTATGATCTTGGCCTTGAAGGACTAAGCGAAAGAGAAGAAATTGATGCAATCCACGAAACCATTTTGTCTAAGTTTAAGGACACTCTACTTTCCTTTGATGAGAAGGAACACAAGTCCTTTTACGACTTTTACAATGGAGCTGTAGACTATTCAGACGAGAACGTCTACGTCAATATGAAAAAATTCACAAGACTTGGACTAATGTATCTCTTCTTGTCTAAAAGTGGCGGCTACTTTAACTTTGTAATACCAGTGGAGTTAGTGGAAGAGTATGAAAGACTACTAAAGTCTTCATAAGATAATTTTATTCGGCAAATAAAATTAAGAATACAATTAAAAATGTATAAATACGGAAAGGGACTTAAATTATCTTAAGTCCCTTTTTGTGAGTTTACGCAAAATAAAAAAGCCAT
The DNA here is from genome assembly GCF_900454685.1 of Peptoniphilus harei. GTDB lineage: Bacteria > Bacillota > Clostridia > Tissierellales > Peptoniphilaceae > Peptoniphilus_A > Peptoniphilus_A harei. Next base: position 414,854 of record NZ_UATM01000032.1, read on the forward strand.
TCACATGAATGACTTTGCTTTGGTGGAGGCGGTGGGAGTCGAACCCACGTCCGAAGACCTCTTACAGAAAGATTCTCCGAGTGCAGACTCCTCTTTAGTTTTCCCCTGTATTACTAGAGTGTCAAACTCATACAGGGTATCGCCATAAACCCCCTCTGCTATGACGCATCACAGAGTTCGTTTGCCCGCTAATTTGAAACCCGGTTGCAGATCGCGGTGTCTGGCCGGATTGCTACCTAATTAGGCAGCTAGTGCGAAATTATTTTCGTCGTTTATTTTTTAATAGACCATTTTTACGTTGTGTGATCCATCAACGACTCGCTACTTTAAGCTCAAAATCCCCGTCGAAACCATTTTCGCCCCCATATTTACTTAGACTAAAATTATACTAGATAGCCTGGTCTTTGTCAATTTTAGAGGGCCTTGGTCTTCTCTTTCTTCTCTTCTTCTTGGCAAATTTATATCTTAAAATCTTATCCCAAATAAGATAACCAATAAAAGATCCCAAGACATTTAAAATTAAATCGTCAATGTCCACTGACCTTCCAATAAAAAATTGGATGAATTCTACAAAAAAGGATGTGGCAATGGATAAGCTTATAATTTTTAATAATCTTCTAAACTTTGGAAAAATTTCTGGTACTAAAATTCCAAAGGGGATAAAAATTATTATGTTCCCAAGTATATTTGTAAGTGTGTGGGTGAAGCCTGAATATTTTATATAGTTTTTCATAGTCCTAAAGGGAACTAGGTTAACTCCCCAGGCTCCTGATGATAATCTATCTTTAAAGTTGCCAACAAAGTCAAAGTTCTCGTTGGTCAAATTTATTCCAGAACCTGCTATGTAGGAGTTGGGCATAAAAAGCATTATGGCTAAAAAAACCAGGTAGGCTGCGAAAAGGCTAAGCAAAAATTCTCTAAAGCCTGTGGAATTTTTCTTCCTGTGACTAAAGAAGTTAACTCTTATAAGGGAAAAGCCTAGGAAAGTAATTATAAAGGCAGGTACTATTCTTACTGCAAAAAATAAAAATAATCTCATAAATTTTTCAATTCTAATAATCTCTTTACAGAATTTTTATTTTCACTAACAATTGTTGACCAAGTGTCCTTAGAGTTCTCGTCATAGATGCCAATAGTTTTAAGTCCTGCTCTCTTTCCTGTCCTTAGGGCAAGGTAGGAATCATCTACTAAAAATACATCTTCTGGCCTTTCTCCCAGTTCTTCTGCAATTGATGTGTAAAATTTTTCTTCTGCCTTTAGGTGCCCCACTGAATCTGCTGTGTAGAGGCCGTCAATAAATTTATCTATCCTATATTTTTCTATAACTATGTTGGCGAAGTGGGCTGCAGTTGATGTTCCTATTACAACCTTCATCCCCTTGTCCTTAAAATATTTTAAAATTTCAAGACATCCTTCTTTAGTTTCAACCTTGTTTCTATAAAAATCTTCAACAGTCCTGCTAAAGTCTCTCATAAGTTCTTCAAAGCTTTCTTCTAATTTATAGTAGTCTTTTAAATACTTTAAGGATGCGTCCAAGTTCATAGTTGTCATCTTGTGCTGGACTGCATCTTCTATATCTATTCCCTTGGTCTTCATGAAGTTACGAGAAACACTTCTCCAATATTTCATAGAATCAACTAGGGTTCCATCTAAATCAAAAATAATAGCCTTCATCTTAGCTCCTTTCCCATAGTACTATTATTTTAGTTGTATTTTTATTAGATTTCAAGTAAAATGAATTAGATAGCTTTTGAGAGATTAAATTTTTTGTAAAAAAAGCTTTGACAAATATTTTTTACATGCTATAATAGTATTTGTTCGAAAATAAAATACAAGTTTTCACTTATGTGAATCTGTCGTCGGGGTGTAGCGCAGTTTGGTAGCGCACGTGGTTTGGGACCATGGGGCCGGGGGTTCGAATCCTCTCACCCCGACCATTTTTTTATCTGAAGGTTTATGCCTTCTTTTTTTTTGCAATTTTCTGACTTAGATTTTTCCTAAACAATCTTAACTTGTTGTGATTTATTTTTAGACTTATAATTGAAATAAGATTAATTATATGAGTTACTTTTTTAAGTATAATCTACAGGACTTTTTAAGGAGGTCTTATGAATTTTATATTAAGTGATAAGGCTCTGTCCTTTTTAAAAAAGAAAAATATAAGTAAAATTTTTGTAAATCCTGATGTGGACGTCAAGGCATCTTGCTGCTCTGTGGGCACTTTTGACTTTGACATTTCAATAAAGGATAATGGAGACACAAAAAGGTATAAAAAAGTAGAAGTCTCTAATATATCTATTTTTTATAACCCAACTATTGATCTCTTTTTTAAGGGTCATGAGGACATAGACATTATTATTTCTGCCATAGGTCTTGGGAATTTTAAAAAATTGTATGTAGAGAATGAAATTAATTCAATTGAAAAGTGATAATATGAATAATAAAAAAATTCAAGACTTTATAAGGTCTTACGACTTAGATGAAAAATATAAGGAAAGGATACCTAAGCCACACTTTCTATATTCTGGTGACGAAATTTTAGATATGGCAACATCTGCAATCTTGGCGGGAAAAAACATCCTCCTTGTTGGAGATAAGTCTACAGGTAAAAACGTCTTGGCAGAAAATCTGGCCTACATCTTTAAAAGGCCTCTTTGGAACCTATCCTTTCACATAAATATAGACTCTTCTGTCTTAATTGGTGACGACACCTTAAGAGATGGAAATGTCCTATTTCGAAAGGGCCCTATTGCAAGAGCTGCAGAGGTTGGTGGTTTTGTTGTACTTGATGAAATAAACATGGCCAAGAACGAAGCCATGGCTGTCCTTCACTCTATCTTGGACTACAGGAGGGTAATTGACATACCAGGCTATGACATAATTAGGCTTCACCCTGCCACAAGATTTATTGCCACAATGAACTATGGTTACGAAGGCACAAGAGAATTAAACGAGGCTCTCTTGTCTCGTTTTGTAATTATTAGGATGCCCCTTATCTCTCGCGAAAGACTTGAGGATCTTATTAAAAAAGAATATCCGTCAATGATGAAAGATTGTGTAAGGGATATTTCCAATTTTTTCTACGACTTAAAGTTAAAAGCTGAAGCAGGAGAAATTTCTACAACAGCACCAGACCTCAGGGGGATTTTTGATGCAATTGATCTTGTAAGAGAAGACCTTTCCCTTACTTCTGCCCTTGATTTAACTATTGCCAATAAACTTTTTGATCCCTTTGAAGAAGAAATTTTAAGAGACCTAATAAGGACAAGGTTTAAAGAAGACTTATATTTTGAAAATATTTTTCAAGAGTGACTGCTTATTATGGAAGATAAATTTTTAATAAAAGAAAAAAATCGAATAAAAAATATAATTTGGGACGGGTCCATGGACTATGACAGTGAACCCTTTATCACAGGCCAAGATATTTCTGGCAATCCCGACTTTTATGTAAATTTAATAATTGGCCTTTCTGCAAAATATTTTGGGTCTAAGAGTCTCGAGGACTTATTTTCTAACTGGGAGTACAATCTCAATAGGGATAAATTTGACTTATTCGCAGTCTATCTATTAGAAGATTTTGTCTATAAAAAAGAATTATCCTCTCGAAGAGTCTTGACTTCCCTAAGGGAAACTTACGCAAAGAAATTTTCAGAAGATAAATATGACTTGCAGCGAAAGAACCTGGCACTAAAGGAAAATTTATTCTTTGATCTCCAGATGAAAAAAATAAATACGATTTTGGGGAAAGACTATAAACTAAGTCCTAAAAGAGAAAAAATTTATAATAACTTAAGACTTTGTTGCGACACAAATGAAAATAATGTAGAAGAAAGAGTCCTTAAAATCTTTAGAGAAAATTTAAATTACAAAGAAAATGAACTTTTAAAATTTTCTCCCCTAAAAAATTTTACCTTCTTTGACTCCATGGGCTTTGTAAAACTTGAAAGATCTAACAAACCAACAATTTTTGGCGACTTCAAAAACAATAAAAGCTCTGGGCTTTCTGGACTTCTATATTCCCTTGCTGCAAAAAGACGAAGAGAGAGGGAAAACTTTATTGAAAAAAATTTTGGCAAATCAATTTATTCAGAAGACCAAATGAAAATAATCGAAGAAAAATATTTATTTGGAGCCCACAAAAAATCAAAACTCCATTTCACAAGAGGACTTGATAATAAAGACTTAAGTAAAGAAAAACTTGAGGAGTCAACAATAGAAAGGCACCTCTTAAAATTTAAGAAGGATAAAAAGTTTTACGACAAGGAGATTAAAAGCCTGTCCAAAAAAATTAGGGTGGCCCTCTCCCTCCAATATGGCGAAGAAGAAGTGGTGACCAAGAGGGGAAGGCTAGTTTCACGCCTGGCCTATAAGTCCATGATTACTGAAAGGGCAAATATTTTTTCCAAGAAAAATTTAAAGCCTCGCTCCATTATGAAAGTGGACCTAGTCTTAGACGCTTCTGCTTCTCTTTTAGAAGTTGAATCAGACATAGCAATTGAGGCCTACATAGTCTCCAAGTCCCTCGAAAACAACGACATCTTAAACAGAGTTATTTCCTACCAAAGTGTGGGCGACTATACAGTTATAAGCATCTTAAAAGATTATGGAGATAAGTCCGACCCCCAAAAAATCTTTCGATACAAGGCCATGGGTTGGAACCGAGACGGACTTTTTTATCGAGCCTATAAAAATTTAATCGAAAATATAAATGACAACCGTCTCACAATTGCTCTAACAGATGCTGAGCCTCGTGACATGAGACCCCTAAGTTCAAAAAATTTCTTTGGATCAAAAAAATATTCTGAAGAAGCCTCCCTTGAAAATACAAAATTGGAATTGGATAAGCTTAAAAAAATGGGTATTCACACTTCTGCCATTTTAAATAGTGACAAAGTTGACAACGCAAAGTTTTTATTTGGAAGTTCTTATATAAAAATAAAATCTGTAAGAGAAATTGCCAATGTGGCAGGTCGCTTTATCCAAAGAGAAATCGCCTATATTGAAAAGAAATAAGACTGCAGTTTTTTCTTACAATTTTTATTACTAAAAACAGTATAAAAATCTAATTATCCGCATAAACACTGGACTTATCACACTTTATCAAGGTCAAAACCACTCAATTTACTACTAATTTACTACTTATGAATGAGCTTTGATACGACGATTTATCCTTGAAAAGTGAAGATACAAAGATACTTCCAATAAAATTGAATATTTAATAGGTAGACACTTCAAAAAATGAGGTGTCTATTTTTTTACCCAATATTTGAAAGGAAGTGAACTTATGAAAACAGAAAATCAAGAATCAAAAGGTCGCTCCCCTCCCTTTAAGACCATCAAACAAACAAGATTTATCAAACAATAAAAAGAAAGGATAGGTAAAAATATGGAACTTAAATTTGTGATTCCCAACATGGAAAAAACATTTGGCAATTTAGAATTTGCTGGCGAGGATAAAGTAGAACAGCGAAGAATCAACGGACAATTAACTGTCTTATCTCGAAGCTACAACCTCTATTCTGACGTTCAAAGAGCAGATGATATTGTGGTGGTGCTTCCTGCTGAAGCTGGAGAAAAACATTTCGGCTTTGAGGAACGTGTAATGTTAGTCAATCCACGTATTACCGCAGAGGGCTATAAAATTGGTACTCGTGGATTCACAAATTACCTTTTACATGCGGACGACATGATAAAAGAATAAAGAAAGAGAGGAAAAATGATGAGATTACCTAATGGCATTGTATTAGATAAAGACGCTACATTTGGAGAATTAAAGTTTTCAGCACTCCGTCGTGAAGTACGAATCCAAAATGACGACGGTACGGTTTCAGATGAAATCAAAGAACGTACCTATGATTTAAAATCCAAAGGGCAAGGACGTATGATTCAAGTGAGTATTCCTGCCAGTGTTCCTTTGAAAGAGTTTGACTATAACGCAAAAGTGGAAATCATCAATCCAGTTGCAGATACCGTCGCTACCGCTACCTTCCGAGGGGCAGATGTTGACTGGTATATCAAGGCAGACGATATTGTATTGACGAAAGATTCCAGTACCTTTAAAAATCAGCCACAACCTAAAAAAAGAGCCAGCCACGGATAAATAGTCATGCTACTTCCACTAGAGAGAAAGGAGGAAATCCCGCATGAAACAGTTTGGCATTCGTGGTAAAAGGATTCGCCCAAGTGACAAGGATTTAGTCTTTCATTTTACAGTAGCGTCCTTACTGCCAATTTTCCTGCTGGTTATCGGACTGTTTCATGTGAAGACAATCCAGCAGATTAACTGGCAGGACTTTAACCTATCACAAGTAGACAAGATTCACATTCCCTATTTAGTTATTAGTGTTAGTGTCGCAATTCTTGTCTGCTTGCTGGTGGCATTTCTATTCAAAAGATATAGATATGATACAGTAAAACAACTGTACCACCGTCAAAAGCTGGCTAAGATGGTACTTGAAAACAAGTGGTATGAATCGGAACAGGTCAAAACAGATGGCTTCTTCAAAGATTCGTCCAGTCGTACTAAGGAAAAGATAACCTACTTTCCCAAAATATTTTATCGCCTTAAAGATGGTTTAATACAGATGCGAGTGGAAATCACGCTAGGAAAATATCAAGACCAGCTCCTACACTTGGAAAAGAAATTAGAAAGCGGATTGTACTGTGAGCTGACGGATAAAGAGTTAAAAGATTCTTATGTGGAATATACCCTGCTCTATGACACCATCGCCAGTCGTATTTCTATTGATGAAGTCCAAGCCAAAGATGGCAAACTACGCTTGATGGAAAACGTATGGTGGGAATATGACAAGCTCCCTCACATGCTCATAGCTGGTGGTACAGGTGGCGGTAAAACTTACTTTATACTGACACTGATTGAAGCCTTGCTTTATACAGATTCTAAGCTCTATATTCTTGACCCAAAGAACGCCGACCTTGCCGACTTAGGCTCTGTGATGGGGAATGTCTACTACAGAAAAGAAGATATGCTCTCCTGCATTGACCGTTTCTATGATGAAATGATGGCACGAAGTGAAGCTATGAAAGAGATGGAAAACTATAAGACTGGCGAGAACTATGCCTACTTAGGACTTCCTGCAAACTTTCTTATCTTTGATGAATACGTGGCTTTCATGGAAATGCTGGGAAATAAAGAAAATACCGCAGTCTTAAACAAGCTCAAACAGATTGTCATGTTAGGTCGTCAAGCTGGCTTCTTTTTAATACTGGCTTGTCAACGTCCAGACGCAAAATATTTAGGCGACGGAATCCGTGACCAGTTTAATTTCAGAGTGGCACTTGGAAGAATGTCTGAAATGGGCTATGGCATGATGTTTGGCAGTGATGTACAAAAAGATTTCTTCTTAAAACAAATCAAAGGTCGTGGCTATGTTGATGTGGGAACAAGTGTCATATCAGAATTTTACACTCCCTTAGTACCAAAAGGTCATGACTTTTTGGAGGAAATAAAAAAACTAACCAACAGCAGACAGTCCACGCAGGCGACGTGCGAAGCGAAAGTCGCAGGTGTGGACTGATCTTGCTGGCTGGTGTGGCGATAGCCACGCCAGCACCTAACCCCCCGTATCTAACAGGGGGGTACAAATCGACAGGAAACAGTCAAAAAAATAGCAGAAAATTCTTTGGTTACAAGGAGTTTAGAAAATTTCGTGGTATGTCAAATGAGCTTCAATAGTTGACATACCTTTTTTAATTGGAGGGATTTAACTGAATGAACAAACTTTGATACAGCATTTAAAGGAAAAACGGTTGGCTTATGGGCTATCTCAAAACCGACTGGCTATTGCTACAGGCATTACAAGGCAATATCTTAGCGACATTGAAACTGGCAAGGTTAAGCCATCAGACGAGTTGCAACAATCCCTTTGGGAAACTCTGGAACGCTTCAATCCCGATGCCCCACTTGAAATGCTCTTTGACTATGTAAGGATTCGCTTTCCCACAATGGACGTACAGCATGTGGTTGAAGAAATATTGCAATTGAAACTTTCCTATTTTCTTCATGAAGACTATGGCTTTTATTCTTATTCAGAACATTATGCCTTAGGCGATATATTCGTTCTCTGCTCTCATGAGATAGACAAAGGTGTTCTGGTGGAATTAAAAGGTCGTGGGTGCAGACAATTTGAAAGCTATCTTCTAGCACAACAAAGAAGCTGGTATGAGTTCTTTATGGACGCTTTGGTGGCTGGTGGCGTGATGAAACGCCTTGACCTTGCCATCAACGATAAAACAGGGATTTTGAATATTCCCACACTGACGGAAAAATGCCTACAGGAAGAGTGTATTTCGGTGTTCCGCAGTTTCAAGAGCTATCGCAGTGGCGAACTGGTACGCAAAGATGAAAAGGAATGTATGGGAAACACGCTTTATATCGGTTCATTACAAAGCGAAGTCTATTTCTGTATCTATGAAAAGGACTATGAGCAGTACAAGAAAAATGATATTCCCATTGAAGACGCAGAGGTTAAAAACCGTTTTGAAATCCGACTAAAAAATGAGCGTGCCTATTATGCAGTACGTGATTTACTTGTCTATGATAATCCAGAGCATACAGCTTTTAAGATTATCAATCGGTATATCCGCTTTGTGGATAAGGACGATTCAAAAGCACGTTCCGATTGGAAACTCAATGAAGAATGGGCATGGTTTATTGGAAACAATCGTGAACGATTAAAGCTAACCACAAAACCAGAGCCTTACTCTTTCCAAAGGACACTAAACTGGCTATCTCATCAAGTCGCCCCGACCTTAAAGGTTGCTATTACACTTGATGAAATTAACCAGACGCAGGTTGTGAAAGACATTCTCGACCATGCGAAACTGACAGACCGACACAAGCAGATTTTAAAGCAACAGTCGGTAAAAGAACAGGACGTGATAACGACAAAAAAATAACTTAAATACAAATTCACTGCATACAGAAAGGAGAACATTTTTATGAATTTTGGACAAAACCTTTATAACTGGTTTCTATCAAATGCTCAATCACTGGTACTTTTAGCAATCGTTGTAATTGGCTTGTATCTTGGCTTCAAGCGTGAGTTTAGTAAACTGATTGGCTTTCTCATCATTGCGATTATTGCGGTGGGCTTGGTGTTCAACGCTGCTGGAGTAAAAGACATTTTATTAGAGCTATTTAATCGCATTATCGGTGCTTAAATTAAACCGTTATTTTGTGGAATATAAGTGGTTTTCTTATGTTCCGCAAAAGAATGGTACACCAAACGAAGTGCGGTAGGGATTTTTGAATCTCTACAAAGAAAGGACGTGAACACATGGACGATATGCAAGTCTATATTGCCAACTTAGGTAAATACAATGAAGGAGAATTAGTCGGTGCTTGGTTTACCTTTCCCATTGATTTTGAAGAAGTCAAAGAGAAAATCGGCTTGAATGATGAATACGAGGAATACGCCATTCACGATTATGAGTTACCCTTTACGGTTGACGAATACACTTCTATTGGCGAACTCAATCGCCTATGGGAAATGGTATCGGAGTTGCCAGAGGAACTACAATCCGAGCTATCTGCTCTGCTCACTCATTTTTCAAGTATTGAGGAACTAAGCGAACATCAAGAGGATATTATCATTCACTCGGATTGTGATGATATGGCAGATGTCGCACGTTACTACATTGAAGAAACTGGAGTATTGGGCGAAGTGCCAACCAGTCTTCAAAACTATATTGATTACGAATCCTATGGTCGTGATTTAGAAATTTCGGGAACTTTTATCACAACCAATTATGGGATTTTTGAAATCGTCTATTGAAAGGATTGATTCTATGAAGAAAATACGAAGCTATACCAGTATTTGGTCTGTTGAGAAAGTGCTGTACTCCATCAACGATTTTAGACTTCCGTTTCCCATAACCTTTACGCAAATGACATGGTTTGTCGTGTCACTCTTTGCAGTGATGATACTTGGCAACTTGCCCCCTCTTTCCATGATAGAGGGAGCATTTCTCAAATACTTTGGGATTCCTGTGGCTTTCACATGGTTTATGTCTACAAAAACTTTTGATGGTAAAAAGCCTTATGGATTTTTGAAGTCTGTCATTGCTTATGCACTGCGACCAAAGCTGACCTATGCAGGAAAAAAAGTAACGCTTGGCAGAAACCAGCCACAAGAAGCCATTACAGCAGTTAGGAGTGAATTTTATGGCATATCCAATTAAATACATTGAAAACAATCTCGTCTGGAATAAAGACGGGGAATGTTATGCTTACTATGAGCTTGTTCCTTACAATTACTCATTTCTAAGTCCAGAACAGAAAATACAAGTGCATGATTCTTTCAGACAGCTTATCGCACAAAATCGTGATGGCAAAATTCATGCTTTACAAATCAGTACAGAATCCAGCATACGTTCTGCACAAGAGCGTTCCAAAAATGAAGTCACTGGCAAGCTCAAAGCGGTTGCCTATGACAAAATCGACCAACAGACAGACGCTTTAATATCCATGATTGGCGAAAATCAAGTGAACTACCGTTTCTTTATCGGCTTTAAGTTGCTTCTCAACGATCAGGAGTTTTCTATGAAAAGTCTTACCGTTGAAGCAAAAAATGCTTTGTCTGATTTTGTCTATGATGTGAACCATAAGCTGATGGGCGATTTTGTTAGTATGAGTAATGATGAAATCCTGCGTTTTCAGAAGATGGAAAAGCTCTTAGAAAATAAAATCTCTCGTCGTTTCAAAATCCGCAGGTTAGATAAGGACGACTTCGGCTATCTGATTGAACACCTTTACGGACAGACAGACACTGCCTATGAAGAGTATGAGTACCATCTATCAAAGAAAAAGCTGGATAATGAAACGCTGATTAAATACTATGACTTGATTAAGCCTACTCGCTGTTTGGTGGAAGAAAAACAGCGATATTTGAAAATCCAGCAGGAAGATGAAACCGTCTATGTAGCTTACTTTACCATTAACAGCATTGTCGGAGAACTGGACTTCCCGTCCTCTGAAATCTTCTACTACCAGCAACAGCAATTTACATTCCCGATTGATACGTCAATGAATGTGGAAATTGTAGCGAATCGTAAAGCCCTATCTACTGTCCGCAATAAAAAGAAAGAACTGAAAGACTTGGATAACCACGCTTGGCAAAGTGATAATGAAACCAGCTCCAATGTGGCGGAAGCTCTGGAAAGTGTGAATGAGCTGGAAACCAATTTAGACCAAAGCAAGGAATCTATGTACAAGCTGTCTTATGTGGTAAGGGTATCAGCAAATGATCTTGACGAACTCAAACGTCGTTGTAATGAAGTGAAAGATTTTTATGACGATTTAAGCGTAAAACTGGTACGACCATTTGGGGATATGCTCGGCTTACATGAAGAATTTTTACCTGCCAGCAAGCGTTATATGAATGATTATATTCAATACGTGACCTCTGATTTCCTCGCTGGTTTAGGTTTTGGTGCTACTCAAATGCTGGGGGAAAATGAGGGGATTTATGTTGGCTACAGCTTAGATACTGGACGCAATGTCTATCTGAAACCTGCTCTTGCCAGTCAAGGGGTTAAGGGTTCAGTAACCAATGCGTTAGCGTCGGCTTTTGTTGGTTCGCTGGGTGGTGGTAAATCCTTTGCGAATAACCTTATCGTCTATTATGCGGTGCTTTATGGGGCACAAGCAGTGATTGTAGACCCAAAAGCAGAACGTGGCAGATGGAAAGAAACCTTGCCAGAGATTTCCCATGAAATCAATATCGTCACTCTGACTTCTGATGAGAAAAACAAAGGCTTACTTGACCCTTATGTGATTATGAAAAATCCCAAAGATTCTGAATCACTGGCTATTGATATTCTGACATTCCTTACGGGGATTTCCTCTCGTGATGGGGAACGCTTCCCAATCCTTAGAAAAGCCATTCGTGCAGTAACCAATAGTGAAGTACGAGGGTTGATGAAAGTGATTGAGGAATTACGGGTTGAGAATACGCCACTAAGTACCAGTATAGCCGACCATATCGAAAGTTTTACAGACTATGACTTTGCACATTTATTATTCAGTAATGGTTATGTGGAGCAGTCTATCAGCTTAGAAAAACAACTGAACATTATACAGGTTGCGGACTTGGTACTTCCCGACAAGGAAACTTCCTTTGAGGAATATACCACTATGGAGCTTTTATCCGTTGCTATGCTGATTGTCATTAGTACCTTTGCTTTAGACTTTATCCATACAGACCGAAGCATTTTCAAGATTGTAGATTTAGACGAAGCATGGAGCTTTTTACAGGTAGCACAAGGAAAAACACTATCTATGAAGCTGGTTCGGGCTGGTCGTGCTATGAACGCTGGGGTATATTTCGTGACCCAAAATACAGACGACCTCTTAGATGAAAAACTGAAAAATAACCTCGGCTTAAAATTTGCATTTCGTTCCACTGACCTTAACGAGATTAAAAAGACCTTAGCCTTTTTTGGTGTAGACCCAGAGGACGAAAACAATCAGAAGCGATTGCGTGATTTGGAAAACGGGCAATGCCTTATCAGTGATTTATATGGTCGTGTCGGTGTGATACAGTTCCACCCTGTATTTGAAGAACTGCTCCATGCCTTTGATACCAGACCACCTGTGCGAAAAGAGGTGTAAATGTGAAACCATCAATAGTAAACAGAATAAAATCAAACTGGACGCTGAAACGTCTAGGTAAAGTGGCAATGACAGTGGCTTTCACACTTGTGATTGCCATTTTTCTTTTAGCCATGCTGGGAACGGTGGTTCAAGCTGCGGGCTTGGTAGATGATACGGTCAATGTGGCAAATGAATACAGCCGATACCCACTTGAAAACTATCAACTGGATTTTTATGTGGATAATAGCTGGGGCTGGCTTCCGTGGAACTGGTCGGACGGGATTGGAAAACAGGTCATGTATGGACTATATGCCATTACCAATTTTATTTGGACAATCAGTTTGTATGTTTCCAATGCGACAGGTTACTTAGTACAGGAAGCCTATTCCTTAGACTTCATTTCCGCTACAGCAGATTCCATTGGTAAGAATATGCAGACCTTAGCTGGTGTGAGTGCAAACGGATTTTCAACAGAGGGTTTCTATGTTGGATTCCTCTTACTCTTGATTTTGGTTCTTGGGGTTTATGTTGCCTATACGGGACTGATAAAGAGAGAAACCACAAAGGCAATTCATGCCATTATGAATTTTGTGCTGGTGTTTATCCTATCGGCTTCCTTTATTGCCTACGCTCCCGACTACATTAAAAAAATCAATGACTTTTCATCAGACATCAGTAATGCCAGTTTATCACTTGGCACGAAGATTGTCATGCCCCATTCCGATAGTCAAGGCAAGGACAGCGTGGACTTAATCAGAGATAGCCTGTTTTCCATACAGGTTCAGCAACCGTGGCTACTGCTTCAATACAACAGTTCAGACATTGAAAGTATCGGTATTGACCGTGTGGAAAGCCTGCTCTCCACCAGCCCAGATTCCAACAATGGCGAAGACAGAGAAAAAATTGTTGCGGAAGAAATTGAAGACAGAAGCAATACCAATCTAACCATTACAAAGACCATTAACCGTTTAGGTACAGTCTTCTTCCTATTTGTCTTCAATATTGGGATTTCCATATTTGTATTCCTATTAACAGGAATCATGATTTTCTCGCAGGTACTTTTTATCATCTATGCTATGTTTCTGCCTGTGAGCTTTATTTTAAGCATGATTCCATCATTTGATGGTATGTCAAAACGAGCCATAACAAAGCTCTTTAATACCATTTTGACACGAGCTGGAATCACATTGATTATTACGACAGCATTTAGTATTTCAACCATGCTCTATACCTTATCGGCTGGTTATCCGTTCTTTTTGATTGCTTTTCTACAGATTGTGACCTTTGCAGGAATCTACTTCAAGCTGGGCGATTTAATGAGTATGTTTTCTCTACAGAGTAACGATTCTCAAAGTGTGGGAAGTCGTGTGATGAGAAAACCTCGTATGCTTATGCACGCTCACATGCACCGTCTACAGCGGAAACTTGGACGTTCCATGACTACTCTAGGGGCTGGGTCTGCCATTGTTACAGGTAAAAAAGGACAGTCGGGTTCGGGGAGTTCTGCAAGGACACAAGCAGATCACTCCCGACCAGACGGAAAGGAAAAATCAACACTTGGAAAACGTATCGGTCAAACCATCGGTACAGTAGCTGATACCAAAGACAGAATGGTAGACACTGCTAGTGGTTTGAAAGAACAGGTTAAAGATTTGCCGACCAATGCAAGATATGCAGTATATCAAGGAAAATCCAAAGTAAAAGAGAATGTCCGTGATTTAACCAGTAGTATTTCTCAAACCAAAGCGGACAGAGCCAGTGGACGCAAGGAACAGCAGGAACAAAGGCGAAAAACCATTGCGAAGCGTCGCTCTGAAATGGAACAGGTCAAACAGAAAAAACAGCCTGCTTCTTCTGTTCATGAAAGACCGACTACAAGACAAGAACAATATCATGATGAACAGACCTCAAAACAGTCTAATATTCAGACTTCATATAAGGAATCTCAACAAGCCAAACAAGAGCGTCCAGCAGTTAAGTCCGATTTTTCAAGTCCAAAAGTGGAACGCCAAGGCAATACCGTTCAAGAAAAAACCGTTCAAAAGCCAGCAACTTCAACCACTACAGCAGATAGAACTTCACAACGTCCAATCACAAAAGAACGTCCGTCTACTGTTCAAAGAGTACCACTACAAAATACAAGAAGTAGACCACCAATCAAAACCGCCACCATTAAGAAAGTCGGTAAGAAACCATGAAGTTGAAAACTTTAGTGATTGGTGGTTCTGGATTATTCTTGATGGTCTTCTCACTGCTTCTGTTTGTTGCCATTTTATTTTCAGATGAACAGGACAGCGGAATTTCCAATATTCATTATGGAGGTGTGAATGTTTCCGCAGAAGTGCTGGCTCATAAGCCTATGGTAGAAAAATATGCCAAAGAATATGGCGTTGAAGAATATGTCAACATACTTCTTGCGATTATACAGGTGGAATCGGGCGGTACTGCGGAAGATGTTATGCAGTCCTCGGAATCCCTCGGTCTTCCACCTAATTCATTGAGTACAGAAGAATCCATTAAGCAAGGTGTGAAGTATTTCAGTGAATTATTAGCCAGTAGCGAAAGGCTCAGTGTAGATTTAGAATCGGTTATCCAGTCCTACAATTATGGTGGTGGTTTCTTAGGGTATGTGGCTAATCGTGGAAATAAATATACCTTTGAACTGGCTCAAAGTTTCTCAAAAGAGTATTCAGGTGGCGAAAAAGTGTCTTACCCCAATCCCATAGCCATACCTATCAATGGGGGCTGGCGATACAACTATGGCAATATGTTTTATGTGCAACTGGTAACGCAGTATCTTGTCACAACAGAGTTTGATGATGATACGGTACAAGCCATCATGGACGAAGCACTGAAATATGAGGGCTGGCGATACGTTTACGGTGGAGCTTCCCCGACTACTTCTTTTGATTGTAGCGGACTGACACAATGGACGTATGGAAAAGCTGGAATTAACTTACCACGAACCGCACAACAGCAATATGATGTGACCCAGCATATCCCACTATCGGAAGCACAAGCTGGCGATTTGGTTTTCTTTCATTCTACCTATAACGCTGGCTCTTATATTACTCATGTTGGGATATACCTTGGCAATAACCGTATGTTTCATGCAGGCGACCCAATCGGTTATGCCGACTTAACAAGCCCCTACTGGCAACAGCATTTAGTGGGAGCAGGACGAATCAAACAATGAGAAAGGAAGATTTAATGATGAAATTTAGAAAAAATCAGAATAAAGAAAAACAGATACCAAAGGAAAAGAAACCTCGTGTCTACTATAAGGTCAATCCTCATAAAAAGGTTGTGATTGCCTTGTGGGTACTTTTAGGGCTTAGTTTCAGCTTTGCGATATTCAAGCACTTTACAGCTATAGATACTCATACTATTCACGAAACAACTATCATAGAAAAGGAATACGTTGATACTCATCATGTAGAAAATTTTGTAGAGAACTTTGCGAAAGTCTACTATTCATGGGAGCAATCCGATAAGTCCATTGATAATCGAATGGAAAGTCTAAAAGGCTATCTGACAGATGAACTTCAAGCTCTCAATGTTGATACAGTACGCAAAGATATTCCTGTATCGTCTTCTGTAAGAGGATTTCAGATATGGACGGTAGAGCCAACTGGCGACAATGAGTTTAATGTAACCTACAGTGTAGACCAGCTCATTACAGAGGGAGAAAATACAAAGACCGTCCACTCTGCTTATATAGTGAGTGTCTATGTAGATGGTTCTGGAAATATGGTACTGGTTAAGAATCCGACCATTACCAACATACCTAAGAAATCAAGTTATAAACCAAAAGCCATTGAAAGTGAGGGGACGGTTGATTCCATTACAACCAATGAAATCAATGAGTTTTTAACGACGTTCTTCAAGCTCTATCCTACAGCGACAGCCAGTGAACTTTCCTACTATGTGAATGACGGGATATTAAAACCAATCGGAAAAGAGTACATCTTTCAAGAACTGGTAAATCCTATTCACAATCGTAAGGATAATCAAGTCACGGTATCGCTGACAGTGGAGTATATCGACCAGCAGACCAAAGCAACGCAGGTATCTCAATTTGATTTGGTACTTGAAAAGAACGGGAGTAATTGGAAGATTATAGAATAACAAATATTGGTACATTATTACAGCTATTTTGTAATCACGTACTCTCTTTGATAAAAAATTGGAGATTCCTTTACAAATATGCTCTTACGTGCTATTATTTAAGTATCTATTTAAAAGGAGTTAATAAATATGCGACAAGGTATTCTTAAATAAACTGTCAATTTGATAGTGGGAACAAATAATTGGATGTCCTTTTTTAGGAGGGCTTAGTTTTTTGTACCCAGTTTAAGAATACCTTTATCATGTGATTCTAAAGTATCCAGAGAATATCTGTATGCTTTGTATACCTATGGTTATGCATAAAAATCCCAGTGATAAAAGTATTTATCACTGGGATTTTTATGCCCTTTTGGGTTTTTGAATGGAGGAAAATCACATGAAAATTATTAATATTGGAGTTTTAGCTCATGTTGATGCAGGAAAAACTACCTTAACAGAAAGCTTATTATATAACAGTGGAGCGATTACAGAATTAGGAAGCGTGGACAAAGGTACAACGAGGACGGATAATACGCTTTTAGAACGTCAGAGAGGAATTACAATTCAGACAGGAATAACCTCTTTTCAGTGGGAAAATACGAAGGTGAACATCATAGACACGCCAGGACATATGGATTTCTTAGCAGAAGTATATCGTTCATTATCAGTTTTAGATGGGGCAATTCTACTGATTTCTGCAAAAGATGGCGTACAAGCACAAACTCGTATATTATTTCATGCACTTAGGAAAATGGGGATTCCCACAATCTTTTTTATCAATAAGATTGACCAAAATGGAATTGATTTATCAACGGTTTATCAGGATATTAAAGAGAAACTTTCTGCCGAAATTGTAATCAAACAGAAGGTAGAACTGTATCCTAATATGTGTGTGACGAACTTTACCGAATCTGAACAATGGGATACGGTAATAGAGGGAAACGATGACCTTTTAGAGAAATATATGTCCGGTAAATCATTAGAAGCATTGGAACTCGAACAAGAGGAAAGCATAAGATTTCAGAATTGTTCTCTGTTCCCTCTTTATCATGGAAGTGCAAAAAGTAATATAGGGATTGATAACCTTATAGAAGTTATTACTAATAAATTTTATTCATCAACACATCGAGGTCCGTCTGAACTTTGCGGAAATGTTTTCAAAATTGAATATACAAAAAAAAGACAACGTCTTGCATATATACGCCTTTATAGTGGAGTACTACATTTACGAGATTCGGTTAGAGTATCAGAAAAAGAAAAAATAAAAGTTACAGAAATGTATACTTCAATAAATGGTGAATTATGTAAGATTGATAGAGCTTATTCTGGAGAAATTGTTATTTTGCAAAATGAGTTTTTGAAGTTAAATAGTGTTCTTGGAGATACAAAACTATTGCCACAGAGAAAAAAGATTGAAAATCCGCACCCTCTACTACAAACAACTGTTGAACCGAGTAAACCTGAACAGAGAGAAATGTTGCTTGATGCCCTTTTGGAAATCTCAGATAGTGATCCGCTTCTACGATATTACGTGGATTCTACGACACATGAAATTATACTTTCTTTCTTAGGGAAAGTACAAATGGAAGTGATTAGTGCACTGTTGCAAGAAAAGTATCATGTGGAGATAGAACTAAAAGAGCCTACAGTCATTTATATGGAGAGACCGTTAAAAAATGCAGAATATACCATTCACATCGAAGTGCCGCCAAATCCTTTCTGGGCTTCCATTGGTTTATCTGTATCACCGCTTCCGTTGGGAAGTGGAATGCAGTATGAGAGCTCGGTTTCTCTTGGATACTTAAATCAATCATTTCAAAATGCAGTTATGGAAGGGATACGCTATGGTTGCGAACAAGGATTATATGGTTGGAATGTGACGGACTGTAAAATCTGTTTTAAGTATGGCTTATACTATAGCCCTGTTAGTACCCCAGCAGATTTTCGGATGCTTGCTCCTATTGTATTGGAACAAGTCTTAAAAAAAGCTGGAACAGAATTGTTAGAGCCATATCTTAGTTTTAAAATTTATGCGCCACAGGAATATCTTTCACGAGCATACAACGATGCTCCTAAATATTGTGCGAACATCGTAGACACTCAATTGAAAAATAATGAGGTCATTCTTAGTGGAGAAATCCCTGCTCGGTGTATTCAAGAATATCGTAGTGATTTAACTTTCTTTACAAATGGACGTAGTGTTTGTTTAACAGAGTTAAAAGGGTACCATGTTACTACCGGTGAACCTGTTTGCCAGCCCCGTCGTCCAAATAGTCGGATAGATAAAGTACGATATATGTTCAATAAAATAACTTAGTGTATTTTATGTTGTTATATAAATATGGTTTCTTGTTAAATAAGATGAAATATTTTTTAATAAAGATTTGAATTAAAGTGTAAAGGAGGAGATAGTTATTATAAACTACAAGTGGATATTGTGTCCTGTATGTGGAAATAAAACACGATTAAAGATAAGGGAAGATACTGAATTAAAAAAATTCCCCCTCTATTGTCCGAAATGCAGACAAGAAAATTTAATTGAAATAAAGCAGTTCAAAGTAACTGTGATTACAGAGCCAGACGCAAAGACGCAGAGCCGATAAAATGAGATTAATACAATCTCATTTTATCGGCTCTTTCCGTTATGTATGGATTCTTTTAATTAGTCTTCGATGTTTCTTGCTTCGTTGATACCGCTGGCTAAAGATTCCATTAAGGATAGTTCTTTGTCTGTAAAGCTATCCATGTATTTCTCTATCTGTAATCGTCGGGTGCTTTTTACCAAGTTATTAGCAGGTAAGAAAAATTCATCAACGGACACATCAAGTAACGATACAAGGTCATAAAGAACTTGTATGCTGGGGTGTTGCC
Source organism: Peptoniphilus harei (assembly GCF_900454685.1). Lineage (GTDB taxonomy): Bacteria > Bacillota > Clostridia > Tissierellales > Peptoniphilaceae > Peptoniphilus_A > Peptoniphilus_A harei. The sequence goes on from NZ_UATM01000032.1 coordinate 434,448, forward strand.
CTTTATTTTCAATATTAGTTAAGTACCGTGGGTCAATTTCAATCAATGCTCCCACTTGTTCACGAGTTAAACCTCGTTTCAATCGAGCTTCTTTAATGGCTAAACCAAAGGCTCTAAAATCATATTTATCTTCTTTTTTACGCATAGTAGACCACCTCTATACATTTTATTGTTCCTACTGAATTAAAAACAGGTATAGAAAAACGTGTTATATGGTTTATAGGTTTATATTTAATAAAAAGCACTACTAAACGCCAATAAAAAAAACCGTTATATGGTAGTGCTATTTACGCTGTTAAAATATTGTATATTACTTCCAAATGGCGGTTTGTTGGAGGTCAACGTCGCCATGAAGTACATCATATACAATAAATTTCCTTACATTGGGTTCTTGTCAAAAAAAGTCGTCTATCTGCAATAGATAAGTACGTCCACCAATGTGGTTTTATAAATCATATAGATAGAATAACAGAAGCATGTAAACAGAGAAATAAATCTGTTTATATGCTTTTTTGGCTATTCAGAACTTTTTTACAAAGTTTATTTATCAGTAATGCAACAAATCCCCCTTTCACATTGGGACTAAGAGTGAAAGGAGATAAACGAGCAAGGCTCACTTCCTTTCCTAGACAGAAAGGGGGTGAGAAACATGAAACCATCTTCTTTTCAGACCACAATAGAAAATCAGTTTGACTATATCTGTAAACGTGCTATGGAAGACGAGCGAAAGAATTATATGCTTTATCTTTCAAGGATTGCAAAGCGTGAGGTGTCCTTTTCGGATGTTGGCGATTATCTTGTTAGCCAGTTTGCGACAACAGATAACTATTCAACTGACTTTCAGATTTTTACACTCAATGGGTTATCAGTAGGCGTTGAAAATGATTTGTTGAGTGAAGCATTACGTGAGTTGCCAGACAAGAAACGTGAAATTCTACTGCTGTTTTACTTTATGGACATGAGCGATTCAGAAATTGCAGACCTGTTGAAATTGAACCGTTCTACTGTCTATCGGCATAGAACCAGTGGACTAGCCTTAATTAAAAAGTTTATGGAGGAATTTGAAGAATGAAAACACAATATCCTATGATTCCCTTTCCTCTCATTGTAAAGGCAACAGATGGCGATACCGAAGCGATTAACCAGATTCTACATCATTACAGAGGGTACATAACGAAGCGTTCCCTACGACTTATGAAAGATGAATATGGCAATCAAAGTATGGTCGTTGATGAAGTCTTACGTGGAAGAATGGAAACCAGACTGATTACAAAGATTTTGTCATTTGAAATTAAGTAATATCCTCTCTCCTTTCGTGGAAGCGTGCTAAACCATTCCACGCTTCCCGAACAGGGAGGTTTGTTATTCCACCAAAGCATATTGAGCTTTCAATGTGTTTTGATAGGCTAACGAGCCATTGTTCTTTGAAAACTGAATAAAAGTAATCGAATACGTTTCGATAAGAAAAGAGCCAACGGAACTAACCGCCATGACCTATCTTATAAAGATAGCGAGCGATTCATGTTAGTGATCCGAGAAGCAATCTTTAGCAGGATTGCCTGCAACGACATTCTTATCGTGATAATGATACTCCCATACAGTCAATAGTCCGAGCGTGATAAAACCGTCGCAGGCAATGAGTATGGCTACATGAGAACCATGCAGGGGTGGAACTCCCGTGAGCTTTGCTAAAGCTGTTCGATTGCTGGTAAAACAACTTTTATGAAATCCAAATAAGTGATTTGGAAAGGAGGATTTTATGAAGCAGACTGACATTCCTATTTGGGAACGTTATACCCTAACCATTGAAGAAGCGTCAAAATATTTTCGTATTGGCGAAAACAAGCTACGACGCTTGGCAGAGGAAAATAAAAATGCAAATTGGCTGATTATGAATGGCAATCGTATTCAGATTAAACGAAAACAATTTGAAAAAATTATAGATACATTGGACGCAATCTAGCGTCGCCAAAGGGTCTTGTATATGATAAAATAGTATTAAGTCGTATCAAGGCTCTTTCCATAAAGGAAAGGAGCAAATGCCATGTCAGAAAAAAGACGTGACAATAAAGGTCGAATCTTAAAGACTGGAGAGAGCCAACGAAAAGACGGAAGATACTTATACAAATATATAGATTCATTTGGAGAACCGCAATTTGTTTACTCGTGGAAACTTGTGGCTACAGACCGAGTACCAGCAGGAAAGCGTGATTGTATCTCACTTAGAGAGAAAATCGCAGAGTTACAGAAAGACATTCATGATGGTATTGATGTTGTAGGAAAGAAAATGACACTCTGCCAGCTTTACGCAAAACAGAACGCTCAAAGACCAAAGGTTAGAAAAAACACTGAAACTGGACGCAAATATCTTATGGATATTTTGAAGAAAGACAAGTTAGGTGTAAGAAGTATTGACAGTATTAAGCCATCAGACGCTAAAGAATGGGCGATTAGAATGAGTGAAGATGGATATGCTTATCAAACCATCAATAACTATAAGCGTTCTTTAAGGGCTTCATTCTATATTGCGATTGAAGACGATTGTGTTCGGAAGAATCCCTTTGACTTCCAGCTAAATACCGTCATTGATGATGATACTGTTCCTAAAGTCGCATTGACAACGGAGCAGGAAGAAAAGCTGTTATCCTTTGCGAAAGCTGATAAGACCTACAGCAAGAATTATGATGAAATCCTGATACTCTTAAAAACGGGTCTTCGTATTTCAGAGTTTGGCGGTCTGACACTTCCAGATTTGGATTTTGAAAATCGTCTTGTCAAGGTAGACCATCAGTTACTACGAGATACTGAAAATGGATACTACATTGAAACTCCCAAGACTAAAAGTGGCGAACGACAAGTTCCTATGGTTGAAGAAGCCTATCAAGCGTTTCAGCGAGTGCTGGCGAATCGGAAGAACCGTAAATGTGTTGTGATTGATGGTTATAGTAATTTCCTTTTTCTCAATGGGAAAGACTATCCTAAAGTGGCAAGTGATTACAATGGTATGTTGAAAAACCTTGTCAAGAAATACAATAAATATCATGAGGATAAGCTACCCCATATCACTCCACACATTTTGCGTCATACGTTCTGCACTAACTATGCAAATGCAGGAATGAACCCAAAAGCATTGCAGTACATTATGGGGCATGCGAATATAAACATGACGCTGAACTATTACGCACATGCTACATTCGATTCTGCTATGGCAGAGATGAACCGCTTGGAAAAAAAGAAACAGCAGGAACGTCTTGTTGCTTAGTAGTACAGATGAATTTACTACTAATTTACCACTTCTGACAGTCAATTCATGAGGAAATATATAAGGAAACGTGAAGTATCTTCCAACAGTAAAAATGCTCGAAGCCCTTTAGAATAAGGATTTGCGAGCATTTAATGAGATTTAAAAGGATAATTAGAAATCTATGTTTTGTTTACTTATAAAAACTATTGGTCTAAAATAATTTTAAAACTTCTGAGATTCCTGCTTTTTAATCAAGAATAAAGACCGATGGCAAAATAAAATCTTATTAAAAGCCTGACTTAATAAAATTAAATCCATTTTCATCATTTTTATAAGTTTTGTAGACTTTAACTTTCGATTATTTATCTTTAGGTCCAATATAGTGGACCTTTTTTTAATTTCGTAAAAGTTTTTCATATTTTTTTCTCAACTAAGGCTCAATAAGTCCATGTCAAACATCAACTTTCTTGTAATTGAGCCAGTCTTAGCCTATAATCTTATAGGAAATAATAAAAGTAAGGGGAGGAATTTATGTTACTATTTATTATCGGAATTATTATTTTATTTGTTGGAGGTTTTTTCTACTCAAAATATGTAGAAAAGCAACTTCAACCAGACGATAGACCTACTCCAGCAGTATCAAAAGCTGACGGAGTTGACTATGTAGTGATGAGCGAAAAGAAGAACTGGCTTATCAACCTACTTAACATTGCAGGAACTGGCCCTATACTTGGACCTATCCAAGGTATTTTATTTGGACCCATTGCCTTCTTGGCAATCCCATTAGGTTGTGTCTTCGCAGGTGCAGTCCACGATTACATGACAGGCTTCATCTCTATGAGAAATGGCGGGTCTCAAGTGCCAAAACTTGTTGGTAAGTATATTGGCGACGGCGTTCGTAAATTTTATAATATCGTTATTGCCATCCTACTTCTCTTAACTGGTGTAGTTTTCGTTTACACACCTGGAGACTTAATTGCCAACGACGTCTTAAAGGTTGGTGTAGATTCTAATGTTATTTGGATTATCTACGCAGTGATCTTTGCCTACTACATCCTTTCAACTGTACTTCCTATTGACAAGCTAATTGGAAGAATATATCCACTATTTGGTGCCTTCTTAATTATCTCTGCCATTGGAGTATTTATTGGAATCTTTGTTAAGGGTTCTGGAGACCTTTCTTTTGCAAATTACGGTCTACTTGCAGAACACCCACTTGGTCAAAGATTTATCCCATCCTTCTTTATAACAGTTGCATGTGGTATCCTATCAGGATTCCACGGTTCACAAGTTACTCTTGTGTCAAGAACTGTTAAGTCAGAAGCAGAAGCTAAGACAACTTTCTACTCAACTATGATTGCAGAAGGTTTTATCGCAATGGTTTGGGCAGCTGGTGCCATGGTAATCTTCTCAACAGGAAGAGCTCCACTTGATACAGCTGGAACCCTAATGGTTGGAGAAATTTCAAAATACTTTATGGGAGACATTGGAGGATTACTTGCAGTTCTTGGAGTAATAGCACTACCTATCACTTCTGGTGACACTGCCTTTAGGTCTCTAAGACTAATAATCTCTGAAGAATTAAACATTGACCAAAGATCTGGCGCAAAGAGAGCTGGTCTTGCAGCAGTTTTATTTATACCTGCAATAGCAATCCTCTTCTTCGCTAAGTCAAACCCAAATGGATTTAACATGCTTTGGAGATACTTTGGATTCACAAACCAATTTGTAGCAATCTTTGCCCTAGCAGTTGCCACAATTTATCTAATCAACACTAACAAAAATTATTTAATAACTTTGATACCAGGAATCTTCTACACATTTATAGTTTTCGCATTTATTATAAGTGAGAAAAAACTTGGACTTCGCTTGCCATTTACTATTGCCTATCCAGCAGCTGGAGTCCTAGCTATTGCTTACGCAATCTTTGTTGTTAAGACTGGTAAGAAGAATAAAACTAGAATTGAAACTACAAATCTAGAATAAATTTAATTTAAAATCAAATGTTAAAGACCTGCAGAAATTAAAACTGCAGGTCTTTTTTTTGAGGATTTATTTTTATTATTTTATGAATAAGAATTTAAGAAATTTATTTTACAAGATCAAAGGCTGTTTGTGGAACATATACAGCTCTTGTGGAATAAATTGTAAGTCCACCAAGTTCAACTTTTTCACCATTTTTTATAGCGTAGTTCTTTGAAACAGGGAAGATAATCTTATCAGATCCCTTAGTAACTATAGCTTCATAATCATTTGGTCCCTTTACCTTAAATTCAACCTTGGCTCCCTTTTCTTCAAAGCCTCTTCTTATAGGTTGGTAAAGTTCTTCTGTCAACTTATCAAGATCAATGTCAAGGACATCTTCCACGTATCTTCCAATTTCATAATTGTGAACTGTTCCAATTAGTCTCTTAGCATCCTTGGTAGTTGAGTAAGAATAAAGTCCTACATCTCCACCAACGTGACCTCCAGTTGTCCAAGCAATGTGACTTCTTGCTGAGATAACTCTTCCCATTGCTGAACCTGTGTCCTTTTCAGTCTTAATAAGATTTAACTCTTCTTCTGTAAGGTTCTTTATGCCAAAGTGCTTTTCCATTACTTCTCCCACATTGGACTTGTCTTCCTTCACTTCTTCAGCAGCCTTTGTCACAGAAATTTTTGCAGATGAAATTATTTTTGTAAATTCATCAAGAGGAGCCTTGTCATAACCCTTGGAAATGTTTCTGTGACCAAAAGTTATCCCACCAGTTCCATGGTCAGCAGCAATTAAAATTACTGTGTCCCCCTTTTCATCAGCAAAGTCTTTTGCAACTTTTACTGCATCATCAAAGGCTTTGATTTCGTGTATAAGAGCTACTGGGTCATTGGCATGAGCAGCCCAGTCAACTTCAGAACCTTCAACCATTAGGAAAAATCCCTTGTCATTTGTTGATAAAACTTCTAGAGCCTTGTCAGTCATTTCTGCAAGTGAAGGTTTGGTAGTCTTGTCCCTATCTATTTCATAAGGGAAGGACTTGTCTTCAAAAAGTCCCCAAAGTTTGTTGCCCTTTGATCCTTCTAGACCTTCCTTAGTAGTCACATAATCGTAACCCCTTGTCTTTATTTCAGAAATAAGATCTTCCTTGTCCTTTCTAGTTTCTTTACTTAAATAAGTGCTACCAGCACCTAGGACAAGGTCCATGTCTTGGTAAACTTGTTGTTCGCCAAGGTCTTCATAGTTATTTCTGTCAGGATTGTGGGCAGAAAAGTCAGCTGGAGTTGCGTGTTGGATATTTGATGTGGACACAATACCAGTGGATCTTCCACTTCTCTTTGCACCTTCAAGGACGTTGGCTATGGGTTGTTTAGCCCTTTCCTTGTCAAAGTTAGAAAATCCTGGCATGCCGTCTTTAGATGGATAAGAACCAACAAAAGGAGATTCTGTCTTTATGCCAGTTGCCATGGCTGTTGCTGCTGGAGCAGAGTCGGCCATAGGTGTGTTGGCGTTGTTAGTCCTAACAAGGCCTGTTGCCATGTCGTCCATTACAAACTTCTTGTCCTTAGTCATCCATCTTGCAGTTGTAAGTGCTTCTACACTCATCCCATCTGGTATCATCACAATTACATTTTTTGCACTACCAAAATCTTTCTCTTGGGCAAATACAAGAGAAGGCGCCAAAGTCACTAGGGCAAGTGAAATTGACAAAGCTTTTTTTAATTTGTTCATACTTTCCTCCTAAGATTTATTACTTATAATCTAACAGAGGATTGTAAATGAAATATAAATAGTAAGTAAAAAATTTTTTAATTTTTTTAAAGCAAGAGGTCTTTAATTTTATTTGGAGAATATTTTCTAGATTCTATTTTAAAAGGACAAGAAAAAAGGACGCCTAAGCGCCCTCACATTTTATATTATTAATATTAAACTTCAATTTTACCGTAGTTTCCATCTTTTCTCTTGTAAACAATAGAAACTCCATCAGTATCCGCGTCTAAGAAAACGAAGAAATTGTGATTTAGAAGATCCATTTGTAGGATTGCTTCTTCTTCATCCATTGGGTTAAGTTCGAAGTTCTTTCTCTTTACAATCTTGTGTTCTGCTTCTTCCTTTGGTGGTTCTTTATCAAAAAGTTCGTCAAACCTAATTGTTTCGTTGTTTTGATATCTTCTCTTTAATTTAGTCTTGTGTTTTCTAATTTGTCTAGCAAGTGCATCCACAGCGTTGTCCATTGAAGAGTACATGTCGTCTGTAGTTTCTTCTGCCCTAATAATTGTCTTTGGTAAAAATATTGTAGCTTCAACAGTTTGTTCATCTTTTATTGTAGAGAAAACAAGCCTTGTTTCAACTTCTTCAGAAAAATATTTATCTAACCTGGAGAATTTTTTTTCTGCAATTTCCTTCAAAGATTCTGTAAGTTCAATGTTTTTTCCAACAAAGTTCAATAACATAAATGTCACTCTCCTTTTTCTTTGCTTAATATTTACCCAAAAATTTACAAATATATCATTTTATTTAATTAACATCATAAACTCGTGAAATGTACAATTAAAACTATTCTTGATATAATTAGCATGAATAAAGCAAAAAATAATTTTGATTTTTTAAGGTTGTGATCTTATGGCAATAAAAAATAAAATAGACTATAAGTATAGGATTGGGATGCGTACCCTTAAGACAGCCCTTGCAGTTGTCATTGGCCTCTACATCTCCTACCTCTTGGACCTAGACTCAGCAATATTTGTATCCATAGCTGCAGTCTCAACAATGAAACCCTCAATGTCTGAATCACTCCAAGACTTTAAGAAGAGGATCTTCACCTGTGTCTTTGGAGTAATGGTGGGATACCTCTTTTCTAAAATATCTGTTAAAGAATACCTGGAGCCCCTAATAGCAGGCCTTGGCATCCTCCTTACAATTTACATCTTAGTAGTTTTTAAGATGAAGGACATGACCCAGCTTTCTTGCATAGTCTTTGTAGCAAGTTTTTGCTCCGACTCAGATAAATTTTACTACGCAACAAACCGTATCATTGGTACCCTTATTGGTATTTTTGTTGGCGTCTTGGTAAATTATTTTATTTCATCGCCCAATGTTTGGGAAGATTTTATAAGATCTGCCAGGAGCTGCTACAGATCTAGCAACTTAGTCCTAAGGCAAGTCCTTTCAGGCGAAAAGGTGGACTTAAGTGAATTTAATAAAAATCTAGCAAGTACCACAAAACTCTACAAACTTTTGGAGAAGGAGGCAGACACTCCCTTCCAATACAAGTACAATAAAATCTCTCGCGAGAAAAAAATTATGTCACTCATAGAAAGCATATCAGTTAGGCTTGAAGTGGTGGAGAATATGGATATCCACAAATTTAGCCAGGAGGTCTCCCAAGAAGCCCTAAAAAGATATGACCTTAAAGAAGAGCCCACACAAGACTTAGGTGTGGAAGACAGGGTCTACAACTACCACATTGAATATATTTTAAAATACATGGACCAACTTAATGAAGAAATAGAAAACATAAGGGTGAAATAATGAAAGATGACAAAAAAGAAATTTATGAAATAGGTAAAAAAGTAATATACCAATCAACAATAGGTTTTGAAAATTTTATTAAAAAAGAGGAATTTGATTTATTAAGAGAAAATCCCTATCTAATGAAAAGACCCCAAGATAACATATCTGCTTTTATCCTCTTGGACTTCAAGGACTTTTATTATTATTCTAAGGATGTCTTGAGAAATATTTTGACTTCACTAGACCTTGAAGAACCTATGATAGAAAAGATGGAAGAACTTTTAAGAGATTCCTATGTTTCCCTCTTCAAGATAGAAAAAAAAGATGGATACTATCTCTTTTATGACTGTCTCTTAGATGAATATATAGAAGTTGAACTAGACGACTCCATCGAATACTCTTCTGCAAGCAAGGGCCTAATAAGGGTCTTTGGTAAAGATGAAAGGAAAATGGTCCTCCAAGTTCTTCAAATGATTTCTAACAAGGATTTATTAACTTATAAAAACAATGTGGATAGTTTAATCAACCACATGAGACAGGAGTTTGGACCCCTTGAATTAAATAAGGACTTTCTAAAGTCTGACCTCTTAAACCTCTTGACAGTCTACGAGGTAACTTTTGAAAACCCAAGAGAAGAATCAGAAGACTTTGATGACTATGACTTCTCTGAATTTGCAGAGCTCCTAAGCACTTTCGATCCAGAGGACTTAGAGATTGCACAAAACTTAGACCTTTACAAAAAAATACTTCCTGGAGCCAAGGACGAAGCCATTATGGGCTTCATAGTAAGACTATTCTCAAAAATTTACTTTAAGGTCCTTGCTGATAAAAACAAGAGATTTGACGACTACAAGCTTGACTACAAGGAAATTTTCAAAAGCTTATCAGAAGCTGGCGAATTTTTAAGTAAGGATGAGCTAGTGATGTCTCTTGACTATTTAATTACTTTTTACTCCAAACTTGCAGGGCTTGGAAGAGATGTTGGCAAGATAATAAGTGAGCTTGGAGAAATTCAAAAAAATATTTTTAATTATCTTGACCTCTTAAAAAAGAGCCAAGCTGGATTCTTTTACGAAGACAAGGTTTTGGAAATCTTAATGGCAAATGAAGAAGACCTTGAGGCTAATGATTTTATAGAATACTTTGACTTCTTTATTGAGTTTTTGGACATGAATTATGTTGGTGTCCTAAAGTCTGGCGATCTCTCTCCTGCCATGCTAAGAGACTTTGCTGAGTCAATAAATCTTAGACCAACAAGAGAAGTGATGACTTACAAGAACAAGCACTTCCCACTAATAGAACTCTACTTCAATTTTTTAAAGAAGAAACATCTTATCCATATAGATCAAAAAGAATATGGAAGACAGGACATTTATATTACAGACATAGCCGAAGATTATCTAGCCTTTGACGAAGTTACTAAACTTGCAATTTGGGTTGAAGCCCTAACTAATAAGGACTTTTTGAAAGATTCCTTTGGCAAGGATTATGAAAAGTACAAGGACTTTGTCATAAATCTTATAAAGGACTTAAGCGAAGGCAAGCTTGTAAGAATATATGAATTTAAATTTAAAGACTTCGAGCTTTCTCTAATAAATATACTAATGGACCTTGGAATCATAGAAGATGAATTTAAGGATTTAAAAATTACAAGATTTGGAAGAGACATCTACGACTACTATAAGACTGAAGAAGCAAACTCTGACAATGTAATAGAAGTTGATTTCAAATAAAAATATAAAAGACGAGTGAACTAAGAGCAAAACTCTAAAATGGATTTGCCTCTGGCTTACTCGTCTTTTTTTATTGTTGAATTCAAGTCAACAGATAAAATTTGTATATAGTCAAACAAAAAAATCTTTATACTTTGATAAAGCGTTACAAACAAAGAGTGTTAAAAAAGGAAAAAGTTTTCTCTCACTCAGATAATACTGTGATATAATAAACCGAAAGGCTAGTCGTTTGATGAACTTTTATTGTTTTTAAAGGAGGAATAATAATGGAAAGTAAAAAGTTTAACTCGAAGGACATCTTAATGTTCGTATTATACGCACTCTTTGGCATATTCATGTTCTTCGTACCTGTACAAATTGGAGATGCTAACACCATCCCCATTGACCACTTGACAAGTTTTGTTAAGAAAATCCCAAATTATAACCTAATCTTTGGTGTATTTATGGTTGTAGCTGGTATAGCTTACGCTATAAAATCAAAATCTTGGCAAAAAAGTAAACTTCACATGGTTTTCTTCGTATTAAAATTAGCTGCCCTTGTATTCTTATTTATGTTCGTAACAAAAAAGGGACCCGCTAGGATTTTTGACGGCGATATGCTACCACTTATTTGGAACGGAATCATGGTTTCAGTAACAACAATTGTGCCAATTGGATCAGTCTTCCTTGCCTTTTTGACAGGCTTTGGACTTATGGAATTTATTGGAGTCTTCATGGAACCAGTAATGAGACCAGTATTTAAGACACCTGGTAGATCAGCAGTTGACGCTGTTGCATCCTTTGTTGGATCTTATTCATTAGCACTTTTAATTACAAACAGGGTTTATATGGAAGACACTTACACTAAGAAGGAAGCATCAATTATAGCAACAGGTTTCTCAACAGTTTCTGCTACATTTATGATTATCGTAGCAAAAACTCTTGACCTTATGGACTACTGGCTAGCTTACTTCTGGATTACACTTTTTGTTACTTTCTTAGTAACAGCAATCACAGCAAGAATCTTCCCACTAAGCAAGAAGCCACAAGAATATTATTCTGGGAAAGAATATATACCAGAAGCAAAGAAGAAAGTTACTTTCTCAGATGCACTTAACACAGGTATGGAAGCCTACAAAAATGCTGACTCCCTAGGAAAAGTTATAAAAGACAACTTTATCGATGGTTTTAAAATGGCACTTAACATTGCCCCATCCCTACTAGGCGTTGGTATGATTGGACTTTTACTTGCAGAGTACACTCCAATCTTTGATATCATAGGCTACATCTTCTATCCATTCACACTTATCACAAAGGTAGAAGAACCACTTATGGTTGCACAAGCACTGGGAATGAGTATTGCAGAAATGCTTCTTCCGGCACCACTTGTAGCAGAAGCTGGCCTTGGCCTAATAACAAAAATGCTAGTAGCAATAGTTTCTGTATCAGAAATCCTATTCTTCTCAGCATCAATCCCTGTTATGATGGGAACTGAAATACCTCTAAAATTCTCAGATTATATTATCATCTGGATTGAAAGAGTTATTTTAAGTATTCTAATTTCAATGCCAATACTTTATCTAGTATTTTAGATAATTTCTTTAATTAAATAATAGAAATGAGGGACTCGCTTGGTCCCTTATTTTTTTTAATTTTACAAGAAATTTACAAGGCCTTGTTATCATTAAGATGGTGATAATATGAATTTTATATTCTTTATAAGGTCAATAACTTACATAAGTTTAGAATTTCTATTTGCATACAAGCTAGAGAAGTCAAATCTTGCCACTAGAAAATATTTTTATGGGATGGGTCTTATCTTAGTCCTCTTTGAAATATTTATAATAAAAACTTATACTTCAGACTTCTGGGATAGGCAGGCCTTGGGATTTATATCAGGCTACATCCTCTATTTCTCTTTAAAAAATCTAATTAAAAAAGGCTAGCTTATATGCTAGCCCTTCTCATTAAAAGCTTAAATTCCCCTCTAAGAGATCTTTTCTTAAATTTTTTATCTTCTCTTCTATTTTTTCTATAACTTCTTTAAATTCTTTGTCGCTTTTGCCAGAAGGATCATCTAGACCCCAATCTTCCTTATATTTTGCTTCCAAATAAGGACAATAAACTTCGCAGCCCATTGTAATAGCTATATCAATAGGAGGGAGTTTATCAAGGGTCTTGGGTTCTTGACTCTTCTCCATATCAATATTATAAATTTCTTTCATCAGCCTTACAGAATCTTCATTTATCTTGTCTTTAGTTTCTGTACCTGCAGAATAAGATTCAAAAACATCTCCTGCCAACAGCTTAGCCAAGGCCTCAGCAATTTGACTCCTGCAAGAATTGTGAACACAAATAAAGGCAACTTTTACTTTTTTCATTTTATCTTCCTCCACAAATTTAGACTTATTCATCTCATAAGCTCAGGCAAATTTTCCCTTAGTCTTATTCGCCACATTTACCAAAAATAACATTACAGGAACTTCTGTCAATACACCAACAGTGCATGCAAGGGATGCAGCTGAGCCGACACCAAATAGGGCAACAGCAACTGCAAGAGCTAGTTCAAAAAAGTTTGAAGCACCAATAAGTCCAGCAGGTGCCGCTATTTTAAAGGGAAGTCCCAAGACCTTACAAGCCATGTAGGCTATAGAAAAGATTAAAATTGTCTGCAAAATTAAGGGAATTCCTATTAAAACAATGTGAAGTGGGTTCTCGACAATAGCATTTGCTTGTGAACTAAAGATGAGGATAAGAGTTAAAAGTAAACCAAGAGTTGTTATACCATCAAACTTATTTACAAATTCTTTCTCAAAATAGTCACTACCCCTCTTGCCTACAAGATACTTCCTTGTAATCACACCTGCAAGTAAAGGAACTGCCACAAAAAGCAAGACACTTACAAATAAAGTTTTATAGGGAACAAGAACTTTTGAGACTCCCAAGAGAAACTTCACTATTGGGATAAAGGCCACAAGTATAATCAAATCATTTGTGGCAACTTGAACAAGAGTGTAGGCTGGGTCTCCCTTAGTTAAGCTGCTCCAGACAAATACCATGGCAGTACAAGGTGCTGCCCCAAGCAAAACAGCACCAGCTAGATAATCCTTGGCAAGGTCTTCTGGAATCAAATTTTTAAAAATTATAAAGAAGAATAAGTAGGAAATCCCAAACATAGTAAAGGGTTTTATAAGCCAATTTGTAATCCATGTGACAAAAAGACCCTTGGGGTTCTTGCCAACTTCCTTTATACTTTCAAAATCTATTTTTATCATCATGGGATAAATCATTATCCAAATAAGAATCGCTATGGGAACAGAAATCCCCTCAATTTGTAATCCAGATACAAAACTTGTCATTTGTGGAAAAACTTTCCCCAAAAAAACTCCCACTCCCATGCAGATAAGGACCCATAGGGTCAGATATTTTTGAAAAAAATTAATACCTTCTCTTTTTTCTTCCATCACTTTCCTCCTTAAGCTTCAGATAAAACTAATTCTCAATCTTACAAATACAATCTTCAGTATTTGTAGAAATATCAGCAATAAAATTTATTATCTCCTTGAAACTCTCTTCCTTAAGCCTGTAATAAATGTTTTTTCCATCTCTCCTAGATTTTATAAAATCGGCTTCCTCCAACTTCTTCATATGACTTGATAAAGTTGGTTGACTTATATGAAAATATTCCAAAATTTCACAGGCACACAATTCCCTACAAGACAAAAGATCTATAATTTGAAGCCTCTTTGGCTCACACAAGACCTTTAGCATCTTGGAATAGGCAAAATATTTATCCTCATTTTTATCTGACATAAGCCACCTCCATCAATATTATACAAGTCATATCGACAGCTGTCTATGTGTTATTTAAAAAAATAAAATTTTATAAGCCTTTAAATAAAAAAAAGACTAGCCTAAGCTAGTCCCTATAATTTAAGCAAGATTCTTTAACTTATAAAAATTGTCGCTATCTCTCAAAGTCTTTAAAAGTTTTTCAACTTCACCCTTATCAGCCTTTATAAACTTTATCTTTTTAGGATGTGCAACAATATTCTTAACTTCCTTTAGCATTTCAGGACCAGTGCCGTGATAGTGAGAAGGAAGCCTAAAAGAATTAAAAGTCCCATCGAAATTCAAGTAATAATCAAAATACTCAAGCATAGCCATTGATGGACCAGAATTTACGCCCATGATTTCTCTTTTATACTTCTCGTCCTTTTCATAATCATCAAAACTTGACATAGAAGAGCCTCTTTCTCTTACACTTATTCCCAGTCCATCCTTTCTAGGATTTAAATATGGATCTTTATTTAGTTCAGGACCAAAAAATTCTCCAGCTTTAGCAAAAGATAACCAGGCAAGACAAGCCTCAACTTCACCATTCTTGTATCCCTTGAAAACTTTTGAAGGCATTTCTCTCATCTTTTTTTCATAAACAGCCTTCTCCTCGTCAGACTTATTCATCATTTCTTTCTTGTAAAGGTAGTCAAGACCAAGAGGGTCCAAGACTTCCTTCTTCTCTTGAAGATCTTTCTTTTCATCTTTTATCTTCTTAGAGTCATAGCCATCACCAATTACAACTACCCTCTTATCCTTGTCCCAGTCAACCCTTTCACCAAAGGCTTCGGCGATAGCCCTTAGGGGAACAAAAGTCCTGTCGTCCTTGATCTTAGGAGCCACATCTAGTTTAATAGTATTGCTATTCCCAGCAGAAAAATTTTTTATCTCCTTCTTATCAATTGTTAGGTAGAGAACTCCACCATAACCATCGCTAATTTGCACGCTCCTATTGGCTCCATCCCAGAGAACCTCTTTGCCAAGATTTTCAGAAATCACCCTAAGAGGCACCATAGTCCTCTCCTCATAGATATAAGGAGCCACATCAGACTTAATCATGTCCCCCTTCATCCAAATCCTAATATTAGTATTGGCAGTTACAAGACTTGGGATAGCCAGAGCAAGTATTGACGCACTCAAAATAAATTTCTTCTTCATAAAATCCTCCTTTTTTAAATTTAAAATATTTTCCTAATTATTCTCTTTAGTATGATTATATCTTAAAAAAATTTAAAAAGAAGATAAAAGTGTAAAGCTGTGAAAGTTTACAAGTCTAAGTCTTATAATAACTTCACAATAAATTTGCACAAAAAAACTGCTGGGTCCTTACCCAACAGTTAATTTAAGATTTATTAGTCAGCGCTATATGGAAGAAGTGCAATTTGTCTTGCTCTCTTGATAGCTACTGTCATTTCTCTTTGATGTTTAGCGTTTAAGCCAGTGATTCTTCTTGGAAGAATCTTGCCACGGTCAGAAATGTAATTTCTTAGTGTTTCAACATCTTTATAGTCAATTTTCTTAGTCTTATCTTTTTCAAAAGGATCTACTTTTTTCCTTCTGCCAAATCTTCTTTGCATTTTTACCCTCCTTAAAATGGAATATCGTCATTATCAACAGGGAAAAATCCATCGTCATCGTTATCATTCTTTGAAAAATCATTTTCGTAAGCAGAGTTTACTGGTCCTTGGTTTCCACCACCTGGTTGACTGAAGCCACCTTGGCTTTGGAAGTTGTTTTGATTATTAAATCCACCTTGGTTTTGGTTAAAGCCGCCTTGTGCTTGTCCCCCACCTTGGCTTGATCCAATAAAAGTAAGGTTATTTACTACAACGTCTGTTGTGTAAATTGTCCTTCCTTCTTTTTCATAAGATCCAGTTTGGATTCTGCCTTCGATTCCAATTTGACTGCCTTTTCTGTGATAGTTGGCTATAAGCTCAGCTGTTGCTCCAAAGGCTGTACAAGATATAAAGTCAGCTGTTGGCTGATTGTTTGCTTGTGCCTCTTGTCTTCTTTGCTTGCTCATTCTTCTATCAACGGCAACTGTGAAACGACACATTGCTGTGCCAGTTTGCGCATAACGAAGTTCGGGATCTCTCACTAATCTTCCGATTAAACTTACACTATTCATAAAAACTCCTTAGTCTTCAACTTTGATAATCATTTGTCTCATTACTGGGTCCATGATTTTCGCTACTCTGTTGATTTCTACTATGTCTTCTGCTTTAGTTTCAAATTCATAGAAAATATAGTAAGCTTCGTTTTTGTAGTCGATTTCGTAAGCTAGTTTTTTCATTCCCCATTCATCAACGTTGTTGATTTTTCCGTCTTTTTCGATTACTTTTTTAAGTCTTTCGAAGGAAGCATTTCTTTTTTCTTCTTCCACTTCAGGATAAAACATAATCACCGCTTCGTATTTATTCATACTTTCACCTCCTTATGGTCTTCGGCATAGATTAAAAAACTATGCAAGGATTTCAATCTTTGATATTATATATTAAAGAAATTGCTTAGTCAAGATTTTATTTAAAGAGGTGTTTATGGAAGTTAAATCTATAAGAGTTAAAAATAAAAAAACTATTGCCCTTGTTGCCCACGACCACAAGAAGAAAGACCTCCTTGCTTGGGTAAGAAAGCATGAAGATAAACTAAGAGGCCACAACTTCATTGGGACGGGAACAACTGCTGCCCTTATATCACAAGAGACTTCACTAGACGTCAAGAGGCTTGTGTCTGGACCTTTAGGTGGCGACCAACAACTTGGTGCCAAGATATCAGATTCGCAAATTGATATTTTGATCTTCTTTTGGGATCCTCTTGAAGCCCAACCTCACGACCCAGACGTCAAGGCCCTTCTTAGGATATCAACTCTTTACAACATTGCCCTTGCCACATCTCCAACTACTGCCGACTATATCTTGTCCTCTCCAATGTTTAATGGCGAGTACAATGTTGAAATTTTGGACAATGATTATTCTGTGGAAGACAGAATTTCAAAAAAGGATTTTGATTAATATTATATAGGAAGCGGCTTTTGAAGTCGCTTTTTTCTGTGATAAAATATTTTTATTGGAGGTTTTTATGACAAAAATGTTAGATAGATTTTTAAAATATGTGTCTTTTGAGACAACTAGTGATGAGGCATCAGAGACTTGCCCATCAACTGAAAGACAGTTAAAACTTGGGAATTATTTAGTGGAAGAGTTAAAGTCTCTTGGTATTGATGCTGAGATTGATGAAAATGGCTACGTCTATGGCAAGATTCCTGGAAGAGTCAAGGCAAAGAAGACTGTGGGATTTATTGCCCACATGGACACTGCTCCCGACATGACTGGAAAAGACGTCAAGCCGAGAATTATTGAATCTTACGACGGCAAGGACATCAAATTAAATGACGACTTCACAACAAGTCTTAAAGACTTTCCTTTTTTAAAGGACTTAAAGGGTCAAACTCTTATAACAACTGACGGAACTACACTCTTAGGTGCAGACGACAAGGCAGGAATTGCAATTATAATTTCTGCTGTTGAAGAACTTATTAATGATAAAGATGCAAAATATGGCGACATTAGGATTGCATTTACACCAGACGAAGAAATAGGCAGAGGGGCCGACAAGTTTAATGTCAAGGACTTTGGGGCAGACTTTGCCTTTACTGTTGACGGTGGACCACTTGGCGAACTTGAATACGAAACTTTTAACGCAGCATCTTGCAAGGTTAAAATTCAAGGTAAGAATGTTCATCCAGGTTCAGCAAAAGATGCCATGGTAAATTCTCAGCTCATTGCTATGGAATTTAACTCAATGCTTCCTGTCAATGAAAGGCCCGAATACACAGAAGGCTACGAGGGTTTCTCACTTCTTCTTAACATTGAAGGCTCTGTTGAGTCCACATCTATGTCCTACATCATCAGGGACCACTCAAGGGAAAAGTTTGAGGCCAGGAAGAAATTATTCCAAGATATTGCAGACTTTTTAAATAAGAAATACGACGACAGAATAAAAATTGAAATCAAGGACCAATACTACAACATGAGGGAAAAGCTTGAGGATCACATGGAAATCATCGACTTGGCAAAGGCTGCCTTTGAAAGGTCTGGTGTTGAGCCAATGATTGGACCAGTGAGAGGTGGAACTGACGGATCAAAGCTCTCCTTTATGGGACTGCCTACGCCTAACCTCTTTACAGGTGGTTACAACTACCACGGTCGCTACGAGCTTGTGAGCCTTGACCAAATGGAAAAGTCCAAGGAAGTCGTAAAAAATATAATAAAAATTTTGGCTGAATAGTTAAGAGTAAGTTATGAATCACCAGGCGACTGGTGATTTTTTATTTTTAAATTATTAAGAGGTCGTGATTTTTTATAAAGTTACAAATTATTATGAAGTAAGAATTTTTTCCTAGTTGATAATTATTTTATAAGAAGAAATTTTTTTATATCTTTCTAATAATTTATATTGAAGAGATTGCTTGTAACTTGGCAATAATTTGATAACCAAAAAATTTTTACGACTTTAAAATTATTTATATAGAATAAATTGTTTATGACTTTACAATAAATTAATAAACCTAAATTTTTTGATACTTTCTAAGATATTATTAATATAAAGAATTTTACTTATTAATACCTAAAGCCATAAAAAAAGAACCCTCTCGGGTTCTCTTTAGTTGCTATTATTTGAAGTCCTATTAGAGTTAGAGTCTTCATTAGAAGAATTTTCTTGAATTCCCTCTTCCTTTATTCTTTCTCTTAACTCTCTGTCCCTCATCTTTTGTTCAGCTTCTGCCCTCTCAGCATCAGTCATATTGGCAAGTTCTTCTTCTGTATAGTAAATTACTTCTTCTTGGTCATCAGGATTATTTCTAAGTCTTTCTAGCTCAGAAGCTTGGTAAACTGCATCCTTCTTGTCAACATAATAAAGAGGAGACCCCTTCTTCATGTGACCAACAAGAGTCTTCATATCAATGTTTTCCTTGTCAAGGCTTACCCCATAGTAGGCAAGATAGGAAAGCTGTCCATAGTTCATGTCTGTTTCAATGTGCTTGTTGGCAATGGAAACTAATTTTGGAAGCTTAAGAAGCATCTTAGGTGACTTCATCTTGTCGAAGATCTTCATGATAAAGTCTTGTTGGGCCTTGATCCTGTCAAGGTCTTGGTCCTTGTAAATTTTTCTTATCCTAAGATATTTTACTGACTCCTTACCATCTAAGAGGTGAAGTCCCTCTTCGAAGTCAATTTCTAGTGGTGGCACAGTTGACGGGTCAGTGTACTTGTACTCTGGTGTGTAAACTTCTACACCACCAATTGCATCAACAAGTTCTTCCACTGCTTCGTAGTTAACAGTGACATAGTGGGAAATTTTTATACCAAGTAGGTCCTCAACACTGGAAACTTGTAGGTCAATTCCTCCACGAGAGTAGGCGGCGTTCATCCTGTAGTTGTCATATCCCTTTATCTTGTAATATGTATCTCTTGGGATGGATATAAGTCTAACCCTGTCGTACTTGGGATCAATTGATAGAACCATAATTGTGTCTGCCCTCTTAGAATTTTCATCAACTTCATAAGTCACATCACTTGAGTCAATTCCAATTAATAGGATGTTTACAATGTCTTCTTCCTCATTAAAAATGGAAATCTTCTCTGGCTCTTGAACTTCTTCTTTATTATTAATTTTGTTTTCATTAGTTAATTTTTGTCCTCTTGGCGCAAATATAAAGGTAAGTCCCAAGGCACCAAGGAGGAGTATAACAGTAAGGAATACAAATATTCTGTAAATATATTTCATGTTAATCTCCTTGTATAATGAACACACAGTAATTAGTGTTATTTTTTTACTATATGATAATCATAGGCTTAGAAATACTAAAACTGATAAAAGCAATGCTAAGTTAACTGCTTATATGCTTTCTTCCAATGATGCTAAAGCCCACTTACGTTTATAATATCATTTAATGGGGCTTAAGTCACTAACTAGATATTGTTCTAGATTGAAGGAAGATTTAGCTACTTTTAAAATTTCTCTTTGCAGAATTGTTGATATTATCTTTTCCGAGCTTCAGACTTGTGTTTATCCTATTATTCAAAAGTCTACTCTTGCTTTCTCAATTTCCTTCTAGAAAATTATTGCTAATGCTCATCTTACTAAACTGACTAATGTTTTAAAGAACAATTCTAATAGCAGCTAGGGTAAAGATAAAGCTATTTTAATTAGAGTTATTTTTAAGCTTTTAAAAACTAATTCTAAATTTATTCCTCAGAATTAAAACTTTATTATTTTCTTTGCCTAATTAATTTAGGCTTGTTTGTTATGCTTATTTTTATTTAATTGTCTTTTATTTTTTACTCATTTTAATGTTGACATCATATAGTTATTCTTTATATTATTATACAACTATATTTGTAAATAAAAACCACCGGCTTATGTGGTGACCCCATAAGTGGCTATTACCGGTAGAATTCCATGCTTTGAACTTTCTTTCCCGTGCACCAATTTTCACAGCTTGTGCTAAAGCGTACAAAAAAACCTGGCCTATATGCTAGGTCAGGTTTCTATACTTTTATATTTCATTTCTAATGTTTTATTTTACTAGGCCTACTGCCATAAAGAAGCCTTGTGGGTGTTTACATGCTGGACATACTACAGGAGCTTCTTCACCTTCGTAAATATATCCGCAGTTTAGGCATTTCCAAATTGTTACTTCGTCTTTTTTAAACATTTCTCCTGCTTCTAGAGTATCTAGAAGAGTTTTGTACCTGTCTCTGTGGTGTTCTTCTACTTCGCCTATTTCTGTAAATGATTTTGCTATGTCGTCAAAGCCTTCTTCTTTTGCAATTTTTGCAAATTCTGGATACATAGTTTCAGCTTCGTCATTTTCACCATCAATAGCTCCTTTAAGGGCAAGTTTTGTGTCCTTATAAACTACTGGGAAAGCTGTATAATCAGGGTTTAGTTCAATGGCTTCATTTTCAAATTCGTCTTTTAAGTACTTATAAAGTGCGTTTGCGTGAGCTCTTTCATTTAAAGCTGTTTCTTCAAAAACTTTTGCTATGTGTTTGTAGCCTTCTTTGTCAGCAATTTTTTGAGATAGAGTGTATCTTTGAACTGCTTGAGATTCTCCTGCAAAAGCTGTTATTAAGTTACTTGCTGTTTTTGTTCCTTTTAATTTTTTCATTGTACTTACCTCTTTCTTTTTTATTTGGATATACTTCCAATATATTATATTTATAACCCTTTACAAATGGCTTAAACACTGGATTTTGTGATAACAATTATCAACTGGTCAGGGCTTTAAAAAAAGAAATAAGTTTTGAAATGTACTTATCTCTTTAATCTGACTTTTATCATTGTTTGTTTTTGCTATTAAATTTCTATTTCTAATAGGATTGGAGTTTGATCCTGTCTATCTTCAGAGTTTGGCATTTTTGATTCTACTAGTTGGTCCTTAATCCTATCACTTAATAAAAAGTAGTCAATCCTCTAGCCTGACTTGTTAATCCTAGACGTTTTTATTCTTTGAGCCCATTCCTTCTACGTCTCCATGAGCGTGTCTAAAGGTGTCTTTAAATCCTTCTTTTTCTTCGTCTGTAAATCCTGGTTATCTTTTATTGGTCTCTGGATTTTTCAGGTCAATTTACTTGTGGACAAGGTTAAAATCTCCTGTTGCTATTACTGGCTTATTTTTATCTAAGTCTGCTAAGTAGTTGGCATAGAACTTGTCCCATTCTTGTCTTTCTGCTAGTCTTTTTAGGCCATCTCCTGCCTTAGGAGTGTAAACTGTTGTAAAGTAATAGTCCTCAAATTCTAAGGTTAGCATTCTTCCTCCTAAACTAGGTCCATATAATATTTCAATACTTTTATTAATATGCTAAATTAAATTCTTATTGGGTAAAGTATAAGTATGAAAATATTATTAGATGCAGACGGTTCGCCAGTTAGAAAAATAGTTGAAGACCTCTCAAAGAAATATGGAGCAAAACTTATCACTGTGAAAAATTATAGCCAAGATTTCACACCTTCCTATGGTCAAGTGGTTGATGTTGATGTCACAAAGGAAGCTGCCGATATTTACATCGCCAACCAGGCAAGGCAGGGTGACCTTGTCATAACTAACGACAGGGGGCTTGCTTCTCTTGGTCTATCCAAGGGAGCCAGGGTCCTAGACTTTCAAGGTGACTTTGTAAACGATGACAACATTATGGTCCTGCTTGCCAGCCGCCACTTCAACAAGAAGATGAGAGATCGAAATATTTTTTCTAATATACCTAAGAGAAAAAAATCACTGGACCAGGATTTTTATAATTCACTAGATAAATTTTTGGAGGGAATAAATATGTTAACACTTTTTGTTTCAAGCCTTTGCCCAGATTGTCCGCCGGCAATAGAAGAGATTAAAAAGAAGGATATTAAATGTGAGATTGTAGACATAACTTCTTCAATGGCAAGTCTCAAGAAATTTTTAAAGGAAAGAGACTTCTCAGATGCCTTTGATGAAATTGTAGAAGAAAATAGGGTTGGTGTCCCTTGCCTTATGCGTGATGACGAATTTTTCTTCTTTGATGGGGACTTAGATGAATTTTTAGGAGGAAATAATGGAATTTAAAGAATTTATAGACTTAGCAAAAGTAAGACAGTCCTGCAGGTCCTATGACCCTGACAGAGAAGTTGAGGCTGAAAAGCTTGATGCCTGCCTTGAAGCCATGAAGCTTTCACCTTCTGCTTGTAATGCCCAACCTTATTTTTATTATATTGTAAAGGGTGACGAAGCCAAAAATGTTAGAGACCTCTTGCAACTAGGCAAGATGAATTCCTTCGCCAAGGACGTCAATGCCTTTGCAGTGATTACAGAAGAAAATTACAATCTATCTGCCAAACTTGGTTCCTCTGTAAAGAATCAAGACTACAAGTCCATTGACATAGGAATCTCAGCAGCCTACTTTACAGCACAAGCCACAAGCCTTGGACTCTCCACTTGCATAATGGGTTGGTTCGACGAAGAGAAACTCCAAAAGTACCTTGGAACTAAGTCGAGAATTAGACTTGTAATAACAATTGGCTATGCAAAAGACTACACAATTCGTGAGAAAAAAAGAAAATCTTCTGACGCAATTTATAAAATAGTATCAGAAGATAAATAAATTTAAATTTATGACTAGGTCTTAGGGCCTAGTTTTTTTATTACATAAGGGGCCTGAGATAGCCCATCTCAAGAGCAATCTTGCAAGCCTCAATGGCATTCTTGGCACCAAGCTTAGCGTAAATATTTGCCAGGTGGTTGTAGAGGGTCCTCTCGCTGATGTAGAGTTTATCTGCAATTTCTTTTTTAGTTAGGCCACTTAAGACTTCTAATAAAATCTCCTCTTCCCTCTTTGTAAGGGGTTCAATTATTTTCTCTTCCCCATCGAAGGGAATTTTTTCGTCCTTGTAAACCCTCTCAAGTCTTTCTATGACCTCATCAACATCAAGGGACTTGTTTATAAAGTCCTTGGCTCCCTTTTCTAAGGCCAGCCTCTTGTAGTTTATCATGTCGTAGGAAGTCAGAATCACAATTTTTTTATTTTTATCATAGATCTTATCTAAGATGTCAAAGCCCGTATCCTCTTCCTTGAGGTTTATATCCAAGATTATTATGTCGTAGTCACCCTCCACTTCCTCATAAAACTTTTTTATGTCGCTGGTGTAGGTGCAAAAAATCCCCCTCTCTTCCAAGAGGAGCTTCAGGCTCTCACCAAAAATTTTGTGGTCATCTAATAAAAGAATTTTCATTTCTATACCTTCTTATTTTTATTCTCGTGTAAAGACTTCCATCCCTGTCCTTATAAGAGATTTCCCCTTCCTTAGAGGTCACAAGGACCTTCAAAAGAAGGACACCCCTCTTTGAGTCTTCAATATTCTTGAAGTCTTCCTCTCTCATGCCGTCACTTTCAACTTCCATAATAATAAAGTCCTCATCTTCATAGAGCCTATAAAAAATATAGGTGGCCTCGGAATGCTTGTAGATGTTGTTGACAAGCTCCTTAGTAATAGTTGATATAAGCCTAACTTCTTCCTTGCTCGCATTTCCTCTTAGGGTCTCAGAAATTTTTTCATCTATCCTAGTTTTCTTTTCTGGATAGAGACTGGCAAGATTTTCAAAAACTCCCTGAATGTTTTCTTCTATGCCAAAGTCTTCAAAGAGCCTAGTTTGATAGAACTTCATAATTTCCCTAAGCCTTCCATTTAAATTTGTAAGGATGTTCCCTGCCAGGTCCACCCTTGGGTCCCTCAGGCTCAAATAGTTTTTGGCTGCAAAAATATCTTGGAGGACTTCATCGTGGATGAGCCTTGCAAAGTTCTCACGCTCTTCGCCAAGATAGTCAGACATATAAAAAAGTTTAAATACTTCTTCATAAACATCTTCCCTGTCCTTGAGGAAGAGAAAAAACAATAGACAGTAAGCAAAGAATATTATTTGATAGAAAATATGAATCACAGGGCCATCAAGGTCAAGGAGATAAATTATCCCTGTGAAAACAAATAGGAGGACAAGGACAGCCACCTGGGTCATCTTCCTTGAAACTGGAAGGATACTAATGTGCCTAGCCCTATCAGGTTTTAGGTTTTTCTTGATGTAGACCAAACTTGTTACAAGTCCAAGGCCCATAAAAATTATTGGACTTAAATTTTTATTTAGGGCCAAGGTAAAAAAGATAAAGGAAAAAAAGATAAAGACTCCATGACTTTTTTTGTCTTCACTCTTACTTATTTCTGTGTGAATAAAGCCGTAGATAATTCCTATTATTAAAAAGCTCATTAGGTTCATGAGGGCTTGGTTTTCTATTAGGTCCCCCACTTTATAGAGCCAGGCCCAATAAAAGATTAGGGCCACTTGGCAAATTATGATTTTTAAAACTCTCTTCCCCATCAAAAGTAGGTCACCCCAATCCTCTCCTTGTTTGTCCTAAGGACCATAAAAATATTTATAACAATTAAAATTAAAAACTTGCTTATCAAGTACAATTCTATCACAGAAGTGAAAATATAAATATTAGTTGAGATCACCAAGATAAGGACTCCCAGGAGAATTATCTTGTTTTGAATCCCCGTCATCTTATTCATATTTTCTGTGTTTAAAATTTTTAAAATTAAAAAATTTGTGTAAAGGCCTGCCGTAAGTAAGAAGTTAAAAATTTCTAGGACTCCAATTTTTGTCTTGAAGGCAAAAAATATTAGGGATGGCAAGAGGGTAATTAGGCTGGCTAGGTAGATGGCTCCAAAATATTTTATAACTAAGAATTTTATTCCAACCCCATTGGCAAGGAAAAACTCGATTTTCTTCCTTATCTTGTCCTCTTGGAGGCTTCCCTTGGAAAATTCTATGGCGAAAATCAAAAAGATAAGGGCAAGTCCTTCTGTCCCCATAAATCTTGATAGGCTTGTATCCTTTTCAAGAGAAAGGCTTGAAAGGTAGGTGAAGGCGAGAGCAAAAAAAACTCATTAAGAGGGCATTCTTGTCCAAGATTTTCTTTAGGTCAAGACCAATTAATTTTAAGACCAAACTGAGCTCACCTCCATGACTTTTTCATTGTCCATCATCTTAATTTGATACAATGAATAAAGACCCAAGCCAATTCCAAGAATTATATTTACAAGAATTAAAAAGATATTTAAGTCCAAGTTTATAGAGCCTAGGAATTTTAAAATACTCCCAGAAAAATTTCCAAAGAGATAAATTCCAAGACTTGTGCTAAAGAAAACTATATTTTTGAAAAACTTAAAATTCTTCCTATACATTGCCATGACGTTAAGGGTCAAAATCAAAAAATAATGAAGGCTAATGCATGAAAGGTAGAGAGCCACAAATGACTTACCCAAGTTACAAATTACATAAGTTCCAAAAAAAATTATAAAGGAAGGAAGAGGTGAAATCCTCCAGTTTTCTATGGAGTAAACCTTGATGATTTCTCTCACGTCAAGTCCAGTCCCTAATAAAAACTCCAGCCTTCCACTTAGCTTGTCCTTGAGACTTAAGTTTACAAGGATAGTATTGGACCCAATTATCCCAAAACCAAGTATAAGGCATAGGTCATGAGGATGATAAAATCTTCTTCTTTGTCCGCAAAAAGAAATTTGTATAGACCGAGAAGGTAGGCAAAGGTGATTACAAGAAATAAAACTGTGTTGATGATAACTTCCTTGTCCCTAAATATTAGGTATCTAGCAGCCTTGTTTAGATCCTTGTCCTTCATTTTGACCCCTCCTCTATAAATAAGTCCTCAAGATTTTCTCCAAGCTTGGAAACTTCTTTTGTAAATAAAATTTTTCCATCCTTGATCATAGTCACAAGGTCGGCAACCTTTTCAATCTCTGACAAGTCGTGAGATGTGATGACAATAGTCTTGCCTTGGTCCTTTAAAATTTTTATAATCTTTCTAATTTCCACTCGAGATAGGGGGTCTACTCCCGATGTCACTTCGTCAAGGAAGATGATGTCCCTATCCATTAGGACAATGATGAGGAGGGATAGCTTCCTCTTCATCCCCTTGGAGTAAGTTGACACCTTCCTATCTAGGTCATCAGTAATTCCCAAGATATCGGCGTAGGACTTGTAGTATTCCTTGCTA
Organism: Peptoniphilus harei; assembly: GCF_900454685.1. Classification (GTDB taxonomy): domain Bacteria; phylum Bacillota; class Clostridia; order Tissierellales; family Peptoniphilaceae; genus Peptoniphilus_A; species Peptoniphilus_A harei. Next base: position 461,331 of record NZ_UATM01000032.1, read on the forward strand.
AAGTTAAAGTAAAGAGAATAAATATTAATATTTTCAAAACCAGTCTTGTCCTCGTAGAGGTAGTCATTTTCAAGTAGCATGGCATAGGTTCCCTTAACTTCCACATGACCCTTGCACTTGTAAATTCCTGTCAAGATCCTCAAGAGACTTGTCTTTCCAGACCCGTTTGGTCCCACAAGGGCGTGGACTGTTTTTTCCCTTATAGACAAAGAAAAATCACAAAAGACTTCCTTGTCCTTAAAGGATTTCTCAATATTTTCAACAAGTATTATGTCTTTCATATTGCCTCCTTAGCCTGCAAGTCTCCTGTGATTTTGTTTTTCTTTTAAGCTTAATAATTCAAAGACTTTAAGATGCATCCCAAGACTGTCAGGATGATTCCCAAAAATTTTTTCTTATTCTTATCTCTATTCAGGATAGAACTTGCAAAAATATAAATTCCAACAAATATAATAATGTTTGATATTGTTAAGTATTTCATTTCTAACTCCATTCTAATTTTTTATGTGCTTTACTTCATGAGTAATAACTGCAATTTTTATTGTTTTTACATTTTGCTTTTAAAAATATTTTATCTCAAGATCAAAAATAATTTTATAAGTTTTTGGGCAAAATAAAAGAGGAGACTAAGCTCCTCAAATTTATTTAGATAATTCTTCTTCCATGGCCTTCACAAGTTCTCTAAATTTTTCTTCTTCAAGACTTGTAAATCTGCCTAGGCTTGGTGAGTCTAAGTACAAGACTCCTATAACCTCATCTTTAACAAGGATTGGCAAGACTAGTTCTGAATTAGATGCCGAGTCGCAGGCAACGTGGCCTGGAAAGTCGTGGACATTTTCTATCCTCATGACTTTTTTATCCTTCCAGGCTGCCACACAAACTCCTTCTTCAGAAAGTCTTGTGCAAGCAGGAAGACCTTGGAAGGGTCCCAAGACCAATTCACCTTCCTTCACAAGATAAAAGCCTGCCCAGTTTAGATTTTCCACTACATTAAAAATTATAGAAGTAATATTTGCCATCATGGCTATCATGTCGTCTTCGGTTTTTATTGTAGCCTTGCCAAAGTCCACCATGTAGTCAAGTCTTTCTTTATTGTCCAAGTTTTCTATTCCCTTAATTTCTAAAGTCATATTTCCTCATCTTTTGTAAACTACATTTCCACCAACAATTGTCATCCTTGGCTTAATGTCTTTTATTTCCATTGGGTCAATTGTAAAGATGTCCTCGTCTAAGACTACAAAGTCAGCCAAGAAATCTTTTTTGATCCTTCCCTTGATGTCTTCTTGGAATTCTACATAGGCAGATTCCACTGTGTAGGCATCAATGGCCTCGTAGATGTCCACACATTCCTTAGGATAAAATCCTCCTTCAGGATTTCCCTTCTTGTCCTTACGAGTTACAGCCATGTAAATATTTGGGAAAGGATTTAGATTTTCTACTGGTGCATCAGTTCCATAGGCTACGTGGGCTCCAAGGTCCTTTAGGCTCTTGAAGGCATAGGATGTGGAGGCAAGTTCTTTGCCACACCTGTCTTCCACAACTTGCATGTCGTAGTCCAAGAAGATTGGCTGTGCCATTACGCAGATGTCATCTCTTGCTATCCTTTCAACTAATTCTCTGTCAGTGATTTGGCAGTGAACAAGAGTGTGACGGAGTTTATTTTCTCCATCAACAAAAGCATCTTCATAACACTTTATCGTGTCTTCAATGGCCTTGTCCCCAATAACGTGAGTTATAACTTGAAGATTATTCTCTAATGCAAGATTTACATACTTTCTCATCTCTTCGTCCTTGATCCAAGGTAGTCCGTGGTTGTCTTTGTCGTCATTGTAGCCATCACGCATTAGGGCAGTCCTTGCACCAAGTGAACCGTCCTTAAAGAGTTTTAAAGGTCCAAGCTTTAAGTAATTTGTATCATATTCCTTGTCCTTCTTAGAGTATTCTCCGTCAGTCAAATAATTTTCAAATTCTCCAAAGTCGTTAAAGCAAACTTGGTGTCTGTATCTAATTTTTTTATTTTCTTTATAAATGTTCTTTAAGAGGTCAAAGGCCACAGGTCCATTCATAAAAGTTGTTCCTACATCATTGGATTGAACTGATGTAAGTCCACAAGATACTGCGTAGTCCATAGTTTCTATTAGCATTTCACGTCTTTCTTCAAGGGTGAAGTCAGGTATTACGTCCTTGGCAAAGTTGCAGGCATTGGCTGTGTAAACTCCAGATGGGTAGCCATCATCGCCAATCAAAAATTCGCCGTCAGGATATTGTGGGCTGTCCTTTGTAAGCCCAAGAATTTCTATAACCTTTGTGTTTGATGAAACTATGTGACCGCAAACTCTCTCAAGAACTATGGGGATTTCTGTAGAAATTTTATCTAAGTCAAATCGATTTGGTATCCTCTTGTCTCCCTTGAAGAAGTCTTGGTTCCAACCAATAGCGTGGATTCCCTTTTCGCATCTCTTGGGATTTTTTTCCATGAAGATCTTGCATCTATCAATCATTTCTTGAATGGATTCAACTCCTTCGATGTCAACTTGGTTCATGCTTTCGCCAAATTGCATAAAGTGAAGGTGGGAATCGTTAAGACCAGGTATAACTGTTCTTCCTTCAAGGTCAACTTTCTCTACATCTTCTTGATCATATTTTTTTACAAGGTCTTCTGTTTTTCCAACTTCTTTTATAAATTCCCCTTCAAGGTAGATTGCCTCTTGAAATTCATCTCTATTGACATAAACTTTTCCATTGTAAAATAATTTTTTCATCTTATCCCTCGTTTTTTTCTCTTTTTATTTTTGCATCAAAAATCATATAAGTGATTGCACCAAGGATTGGCACTATTAGTCCAGTAAGTCCTGTGATTGGGTCTTCTATTGCACCTTGGACAACAAGTCCTGCAAAGATTAGGGCTGTAATTATAACAGACACTGGGTAGAACCAAACCTTGTAAGGTCTTTCAATCTTAGGATATTTCTTTCTTAATATTGGCACACATAAAATTGTAAGAACTGAGAAAATCATTCCTGTTATTACAGCCATGTTTGTAAGTTGGTCAAGGTTTGATGAAAGTACAAGTAGGCAAGCGAATACGCATTGTACAATCATTGGTGCTGTTGGAACCCTGTACTTTGGATGAAGTTTGGCAAAGGACTTGAAGAAGTGACCTTCAACTGCCATGGCATAGTACATCCTTGGTTGGGCAAGTATAAGTCCATTAAGAGTACCAAACATTGCAAGGATCATACCCACACTTACTATAATAAGCCCTGCATTTCCAAATACCCTCTTGGCAACTTCTGTTCCAAGGTATAGGTCTCCACCATCTATCATTGCAACAATTTCTTCATGAGGGATAACCTTCATAATAGCAAAGTTAAATAAAGTGTAAAGAACTGTAATTCCACCAATAGCAATTATAAGGGCTAGGGGCAGGTTCTTGTGAGGATCCTTAATTTCTTCTGCAACTGTGTTTAAGTTAGTCCATCCTTCGTAGGCCCAAAGAGTTGCAACAACTGCTATGGCAATCATGCCAAAGATATTTGTGTCACTTGTCCTTGAGTGTTCAAGGGCTGTTGTAAGGCTCAAGTCTGGACTAACCTTACCTACAAAGAGGGCTGCGATCATTACAATACCAATAGGAACAAGTTTTGCCACCATGGATAGGTTTTGTAATATTGATGAAGCCTTAACTCCAAACATATTGTAGATAGTTAAGACAATTATCAAAGTTATGGCTGCCATCTTAATTCCAAAATCAGAAATTTCAAAGAAACTTTTGAAAACTGACATAAGGGCAATGGCAACTGCGGCAACGGAACCTGGTCCACCAACTATCCAATCAGTAAAACCAGATATAAATCCAACTATTGGGTGGTAGGCTTCGTTTAGGTAGACAATTCTTCCACCAGCCTTTGGCATGGCAGTACCAAGTTCTGCATAGCAGAGGCCACCAAATAAGGTAATAAGTCCACCAATAATCCAACAAATAAGAGCAAGGCCAGAGTTCATATTAGTCCTTTGTAGAACATAGGAACCTAGGTAAAAGATACCTGACCCTATCATAATCCCGCCAATAATACTTACTCCACCAAAGACTCCAATTTCTCTATTAAACTGAGTGTTCTCTGTGGTTAATTTTTCAATGTCCTTTGAATTGTTATTCATAGCACACCTCTTTCTTTATTTTTATTTTAATTTTAATTTTTAAAGCTGTGAACTGGTGCTGGTATATAGCCACCACGGTTTGCAAACCTATCAGCATTTCCTGGATGAACTGGTACAATAGGAGCAGATCCTAGTAGGCCACCGAAAACTGCTTCGTCGCCAATACCCTTTCCAATTACAGGAACAAGTCTAGCAGCAGTAGTTTTTTGATTTATAATTCCAATCATAGCTTCGTCAGCAATAATTGCAGCAATAGTTGTTGCCTTTGTGTCTCCTGGAATTGCAATCATGTCGAGACCAACGGAGCATACGCAAGTCATGGCTTCAAGCTTATCAAGACCAATGTGACCATTTCTTGCAGCTTCAATCATTCCCTCGTCTTCACTCACTGGTATGAAGGCACCAGATAGACCACCAACGTGGTCAGATGCCATGATGCCACCCTTTTTAACTGCGTCATTTAACATGGCAAGGGCTGCAGTAGTTCCATGACCACCGGCAAATTCAACTCCAATTTCTTCTAGGATTCTTGCAACAGAATCTCCAATTGCTGGAGTTGGAGCAAGGGATAGGTCAATTGTTCCAAAAGGAACTCCAATTTTTTTGGCAACTTCAGTGCCAATTAATTCTCCAAGTCTTGTTATCTTAAAGGCAGTCTTCTTAATAGTTTCTGAAACTACGTGGAAGCTTTCTCCCCTAACTTTTTCTAGGGCGTACTTGACAACTCCTGGGCCAGAAACTCCAACATGAAGGACTACGTCGCCCATTCCAACACCGTGGAAGGCACCTGCCATAAAGGGATTGTCCTCAACTGCGTTGGCAAATACAACAAGCTTTGCACATCCAATGGAGTCTGCCTCTTTAGTTAATTCTGCAGTTTCTACAATTTTTTCTCCCATTAGCTTAACTGCGTCCATGTTGAGACCATTTTTTGTTGTACCAACATTTACAGAAGAGCAAACTTTTTCTGTTTCAGCAAGAGCTCCTGGGATGGAATTTATTAAAATTTCATCAGCAGGAGTCATTTTTCCATGAACAAGGGCAGAATAACCACCAATGAAGTCTACACCAATTTCCTTTGCAGCAGCATCAAGAGTCCTAGCAAATTCTATGTAGTCCTTCTCATCAGTGGCACCAGCGATTAGGGCAATTGGAGTAACTGAAACCCTCTTGTTTACAATTTCTACCCCGTACTTGTGTCCAATTTCGTCGGCATATTCAACTAGGTGCTTGCCATATTTTGTGATCTTGTCGTAAATCTTCTTGCGGGCAACATCTCCGTCCTTGTCTATACAATCTAGAAGTGATATTCCAAGAGTAACTGTTCTAATGTCTAGGTTCTCTTGGTCCAGCATTCTTACAGTTTCTAAAATTCTTTGTCTATCCATGTCTGCTCCTTAAATTTGGTGCATCTTGTCGAAGATACCTTGGTGTTGAACTCTTATAGAAAGTCCAAGCTCTTCTCCAAGTTTTTCATAAGCGTCTACAATTTCTTGGAACTCAACGTTCATCTTAGTCAAATCAACAATAACAATCATTGTGAAGTAATCATCTAAAATTGTTTGTGTAATATCAACAATGTTTAGGTCAAATTCCACCATCTTTTTTACTACTTCATATACAATACCAATTTTGTCACTACCTACTACGGTTATAACGGCTCTCATAATTTCCCCCTTAAATAAAATTACAATTATTATACCATAATTTAAGGCTCTAATGCTCTATTTTCTGTTGTCATTAATTAAACTTTATTATAATATTAAATTAAAGGAGGACGACATGAAAAAATTTAAAATTATTATTCTTGCTTTGATAGGAATTTTGTTTTTATCCTCTTGTGGAGGAAATAAAAATTCTAATGGAGATAAGAATTCTGAAGAAAAAAATAAAGTCGAAGAAAGTGGAAAAACTGAGACAAGTAATAGCAATATAAAACTTTTTATTGCTAGGGAAAATGCTGGTGAGTCTGGTGAAAAATTTCCTAAATCAGAAATTATTGGCAGCTTAAGTGACAGTGACTACAAAAAAATTTTTAAGGACACAAGTTTATCTGATAAGACAATAGATAAGATCGAGGATAACTTGGGCGATGTAATAGTTTCTTCCGAATCCAGAGAAGTTAAGCTAGCAAGAGAGAGTCAAGATAATATTTTTCACAACGAAGAGTTTACAGACGACCAATCTAAAATTCTTGAGTCAAAAGAAAATTTAAGGAACAAGGCCCTAGGACTTCTAATTTCAAATCAAGTTCAAAATATTGAAACTATGAAGAACCCTGGTGACTACCAAATTTATTGCACTCAATTAGTTAAAGACTTCTTTGAAGATGGCAAGTTAATTTTTCTTGCATCTGTAAATAATGCAAATTATTCCTATAATAATGGAATTTTTAATGAAGTATCTGGCTATACTATTCCCATGGAAATCCAATATGTTTTAGATAATGATAAAAATTTTGTCTTCGATGAAAAGATTGAAGCTATGGATGGGGCAGGCTATGGACCTTCAATTAAAAAAATGGCTAGGAATGACGATGAAATCGCTGGCAAATTAATGTTTGCTAATGAGAGAAAAGAAAATTATGATTTCATAATGGAAGAACTATTTTATCTGGCTCAGGAAAAAGGACTAAAGGACTTCAGTCACAAGCTAGAAGAAGTTCCTGGCTACGAAGAAGATGTGGTCTACATTGATAAGGGACCAAGCCATATCCCAGGCACAATAGAAATAGCCAAGAAAAAAGACTATGAAGAAGCAAAGGAGAAAATGGGAAAAGAAAACTGGCCTCATTGCGACGGAATCCTCTACCACGAAAAAACAGGAATTGCAGTAAAGTGGACAGTTGATTATTTCGAATGATTCAATCAATTTATCATTAAAGTTTATTTATTTTAAAGTCTTAATTACATTTAAAGCTTATTTGAGTTCACCTAAGTTCATTTTATTTCAAACTATCAATTAACAAATGAGTTTAGGTAGAAGAAAATAAAAATAAAAGACAGCCGTAAAAAATCCAATTGTTTGAGCGAAGCGAGTGACATGATCTAACACATTTTGCGAAGCAAATGATGTTAGTCAGTTCGCAAATTGAAGCTTGCGACAATTTGTGTTTCTTTATTCTTTAGGCTGTCTTATTTTTATTTTGTAATCTAGGCCCCTGCCAGGCCGTTGGGATAGGGGGGAGGTTTTAAGAGAGGGTAAGGATCGTTCCGAGGACCCCTGCGTGCCCGAATGGGTATTACTCCCCCTCCTAATATATAATTTATAGTTTTTAATTAAAAAGTGGATGCCACCTATAAATTTAGGCAAATATCCACTTACAAAAATTTAATTTATGTGTTTTTTTAATGAAAAAATAAAAAACTTTTTCTTAATTTTTTTTCTAAAAAATTTATAAACTTACTTACAAGCATCAATAAATTTTACTCTAAAATTTTTCATGAGAACCTTCTTTTGCCTTAAAAATAAAACTTAATTTAATGATTTTCAATGAATTTTTATTGTTTTTTAATAAAGAATTGGATAAAAATAAACCTCAGCTCTTACACTGAGATTTACTTTAACTTGTGATTTTATTTAATCATGTTTACAATCATTTGAGCGACTTCTGCCCTAGTTAAATTATCTTTAGGTCCAAAAGTTCCATCATCACGTCCAACTAATAGACCCTTTTCTGTTGCTTCTTTTACATCTTTTGATGCCCAGTCAGAAATCTTATTTTGATCCTTAAATTTAGGAGCTTCTAGATTCTTTACTTTTATATCAAATTTTTCAGCAAATAAATTTAGTATTCTCGCAATTTCTTCACGAGTTATCTCTCTATCTCCTCCAAAAGTATTATCTTCATAGCCTGCTATAATACCATTTTCGATTGCCCAATTTACATAAGCAGATTCTTCTGAATTTGCATCAACATCTTTCAAAGACTTGCCTTTATATTCTTCCACATCAATTTTTTTGAATTTTCCCAATGCCTTTACTACAGTATATCTTGTAGCATTTTTATTTGGTTTAAATTCATTTCCTATTAAGTCAATTAAATTATTTTCAAGTGCGTAATTTATTGAATCTTTAGCCCAATGTCCATCAATATCAGTAGCTTTTCCAGAATTTTTTGCTAAATTTTTATTTGCAATTTCCTTTCCCTTTTTTAATGCATCTTCTTTTGTGAATATACTTGATTTTGATACATAAACAGGATGAGTTTCTGTTCGATCATGATGTCTAGGGAAGAGTCTTATTGGTTCTTCTCTTGTGTCATCTTTTTCTGGTTGAGTAGGAGTTGGTTTAGTTGGTTCAACTGAATTATCTTCTTCTGGTTCAGTTTTTTCTACTTTTTCAAATATAGCATTTATTGTTAAATCTTGGTCTAATTCGCCTACAAACTCTTTGTCCCAACCTTTAAATTTATATCCTTCAAGTCCTTCTACTTCTGGTGCCATTTTCTCTAATTTTGTTGCATCAAAATTCATTGGAAGAACTCTTGTATTTAGAATTACACCATCTTCATTTGGTAAGAATTTTCCTTTATTTTCATCAACTTTAAAAGTAACTCTAACTTCTGATGGCTTTACTGGTGTTGGATCTTCTTTTACAATTTTAAAACTATCTACAATAGATTTGTCGCTAGTTCTATAAGTTGTAACTTCAATTGAATTATCTGTAACTTTTACATTTGAAATATTTGGAACTTTTTCTTGGTTCTTTACTGCTGAATATTCAAACTTTTTATCTTGCATTATGTCATAAAATTTAGAACCTGATGCAGAGTTTGTTGTAACATATATAATTCCCTTTGGATTTACATATTCATTCGGTGCTTTTCCTTCTTCTCCATTTTCCCATTCAATTATTGGTTTTGTTCCATCCATTACATGAGTTCTTGTATAAACGTGGTCGTGTCCATTTAATACAAGATCAATTTTATTTTCTTTTAATATTGGAACAAGTGTTGATCTCATATCTGTAATATACTTATCTAATGCATGACGTGCTACTGTGTATGGAGGATGGTGAAATGTTACTACTCTCCATTTTACATTTGGATTTTCTGCAATTGCTTTTTCAATTGTAACTTTGTGTTCTCCATAATCTTTGTTATTTGAATTTAAACAGATAAATAATGTGTTGTTGTAAACATAATAGTAATTACTTCCTGCATTTGATTTTCCTTCATTTTGTACATTTGAAACTTTGAAGTGTTCTTCGTGAGCATTTCCTCTATCATCATGATTTCCTATTATTGGTGCAAGAGTTAATCCATTGAAACCTTCTCTATTAATATATGCATCATATTCTTCTTCGTCCTTTCCAGCCTGTACTTGATCTCCAAGTGAAAGTAAGAATGATGCACTAGAATCTAATTCTGGTAAAAGATTTAGTGTTTTATCCCATCCTTCTTTACCATTTAAAGGTCCACCTGATCCTATTTGAGGGTCTCCTGCTGCGAAGAAACTAAAATCTCCTGTTCCACCAGTTTTAAAAGTTTTAACTTCAGAAACTGCATCTCCATTAGAGAATCTATACATATATTCAGTGTCTGGTTCTAATCCATCTAAAGTTACTTGATTACTTGAATATCCTGAAAGATTTGTTTTTTCGATAACTGTTGCATCAAGAACTTTTGCATCTTTAAAATCTTTTTCTGCATTTAGTTTTGCAAACTCAAATTTTCCTTTTTCTTTTGTATTGGCATACCATGTGAAGTTTCTTTCTGTGCCATCTTTTCCTATAGTCAATATGGCATTTGTTTGAATACTTCCTGCTTCTGGTTCAGTTTTTTCTACTTTTTCAAATATAGCATTAATTATTAAATCTTGGTCTAATTCGCCTACAAACTCTTTGTCCCAACCTTTAAATTCATATCCATCAAGTCCTTCTACTTCTGGTGCCATTTTTTCTAATTTTGTTGCATCAAAATTCATTGGAAGAACTCTTGTATTTAGAATTACGCCATCTTCATTTGGTACGAATTTCCCTTTGTTTTCATCAACTTTAAAAGTAACTCTAACTTCTGATGGCTTTACTGGTGTTGGATCTCCTTTTATAATTTTAAAGCTATCTACAACTGAACTATCATTAGTTCTATAAGTTGTTACTTCAATAGAATTATCTGTGATTTTTAGGTTTGAAATATTTGGAACATATTCTTGATTTTTAAATGCTGAAAATTCAAAGTTTTGATTCTTCATTATATCGTAATGTTTGGAGCCTGATGCCGAGTTTGTTGTTACATATATAATTCCCTTTGGATTTACATATTCATTTGGTGCTTTCCCTTCTTCTCCATTTTCCCATTCAATTATTGGTTTTGTTCCATCCATTACATGAGTTCTTGTATAAACGTGGTCGTGTCCATTTAGTACAAGGTCAATTTTATTTTCTTTTAATATTGGAACAAGTGTTGATCTCATATTACTAATATATCCATCTAATGCATGAGAGGCTACTGTATATGGAGGGTGGTGGAATGCCACTACTTTCCATTTTACATTTGGATTTTCTGCGATTGCTTTTTTTATTGTCGATTTATGCTCAGCATAATTTCTATTATTTGAGTTTAAGCAAATAAATAAAGTATTATTATAAACATAGTAGTAATTGCTTCCTGCTGTTGTTTTACCTTCTTCTTGAACATTTGAAAGTTTAAAATGTTCTGTGTAAGCATGATTTCCTGAATCATGGTTTCCTATTATTGGTGCAAGAGTTAATCCATTGAATCCATCTCTATTAATGTAAGCATCATATTGTCTTTCATTGTCTGAAATATTTACTTGATCTCCAAGTGAGAGTAAGAATGATGCACTAGGATCTAATTCTGGTAAAAGCTTTAGTGTTTTGTCCCAACCTTTTTCATCTTCGTCTTCAAAACCAGCCCCTATTTGAGGGTCTCCTGCTGCAAAGAAACTAAAATCTCCTGTTCCACCAGTTTTAAAAGTTTTAACTTCAGAAACTGTATCTCCATTAGAGAATCTATACATATATTCAGTGTCTGGTTCTAATCCATCTAAAGTTACTTGATTACTTGAGAAACCGTCCTTATTTGTTTCTTTAACTGTTGCATCAAGAACTGTTGCATCTTTAAAATCTTTTTCTGCATTTAGTTTTGCAAACTCAAACTTTCCTTTTTCTTTTGTATTGGCATACCATGTGAAGTTTCTTTCTGTGCCATCTTTTCCTATAGTCAATATATCATTTGTCAATTTAACTTCTTCATCTGTAGAAGATGTTCCATTGTCCATATCTGGTGTCACTTCATCTGATGCATTATTAACTTCTTTAGGTGTCACTTCATTTGATGCATCATTAACTTCTTCTTTTGGTGTTCCTTCATTTGATTGAGCATCATCTTCTGCTGCTTCTACTACATTTGTACTAAATCTAATTTCATTACCTTCAAATCCCAATCCTAATGGTGAAAATACTGAAACTAACATTAGTATAGCTAAAAATAAACTGAATCTCCTTTTCATTATATACCTCCTCTTCAGTTAGAATTATTATTTCACAATATTGTAAAGTCAAAGAATATAATCTGTAATGTTTTTTTAAAGATTTTGTAAATTTATCTTCTTTTTAATTTAATTTTTTCTTTTTTATAGATTACTCCTGATAGATAAGCACTAACTGGAACCATTATAATTACTACTGCTGTACCTATGAGCGAATTGACAAGTTCAACAGCAAAAAAATCTGAACTAACTAATTGATTAAAATCAACTCCATAGGATATTAAAACTAAAACTGTAGCTATGGAGCTTCCCAAAAATGCAAATACCAAAGTATCGACCATAGTACCTATAATATCCTTTCCTATTATCATCCCAGATTTAAAAAGTTCTATTTTTGTTATTTTAGGATTTTTTACATATATCTCATGAAGTGCAGAAGATATTGAAACGGAAACATCCTTACAAGCTCCATAGGCTGCTATGGCAACACCTGCAAACATAAGAGGATATATTTGTAATCCTGTTTTTGAATTTATAAGTAAGAGTCCTTCTACATCAGCTAAATTATATCCACTTAAGTGTGTGAAATAAGATGAAATATAAAAACATATTGCAGCAGATATAAATCCAACTGACACACTTATTAAGTTTACAAGTCCAATTAATGTGTAACCTTGAAGTATTACAACCGAATAAATACTTCCCAAGACACAGGTTAATATTGTAACCCATACTGGCGAATGTCCCAAATATATTAGAGGGATCATAAAACAAAACATTAAATATAAACTTATAAAAAGTGATGCCGCAGATTTTATCCCCTTTGACTTTCCAATTGCATATAACATTATTAAAAATAAAATTAACATAATAGCTATTGAGGCAGATCTGTCGTAATTATATATTGTATAATATGGCTCAATCCCCTTTGGTTCGTCCACATAAACTATTACCTTAGAACCTTCCTTTAAGTACACAGAATGTTCCGAAAATAAATTATTTTCTATAGTTATTGGTTTATCAAACCTTTTATTTTTCATTTCAACCAAAACTTTTTGGGATCCAGTCTTTAAATTTGGATAACTCTCAACTGTATCTTCATCTAAAACTTTTATAACCTTACCCTTCTCATAAGAAACTGCGTTTTGAACGATAACTGTATCTCCAAAGTCTACATCTTTCCAAAAAATAAAAATTAAAATTAAAATTAAAACTAACGTCCCGTTACAAATATATTTTATTTTTTTACTCATCTTTTCACTCCTTCTGCAAAATTATTGCATTCAAAAGTAAATTTTATATATATTTAATGTAAAATAAAATTTATTATCCCATTACTTTTATAAAAAGGCTCTATGTCAAATATTGGTGAGACTCTTTAATTCGAGTCTCTCTTTTCATTTGATAAGTTATAAAATTAAATGTGACACAAATAAAAAATAAAAACTCATACTAACTTCGTGTAAAATGTTAATAACTACAAAAACACACACGGAGGTTACTATGAGCTATAAACGTCTTACACTAAACAAAAGAAATAAGATAGAGGTATTAAATAAATAAAAAACCTCCTGTTATTTTTGTGTTCTGGTAAACCACAATTTATTTCAACATGGAGGTATTTTTTTATTAGTTTTTCATCGCTAAAGCTAAATTGAACCCCTGGTCTAACCAGGGATATTCTAATTACAAAAAGACGAGGATTTTTATGTTTCCTCGTCTTTTTTCTATTATAGGGGTCTTTTGCAACAACCCCTTAATTTTCTCAAAAATTTATAAACTTACTTGCAAGCGTCAATAAATTTTTCAAAAATCATATTCATTTCCTTGTCGTCGTACATCATTTCTGGGTGCCATTGAACTGCAAGGGCAAATTTTTTGTCATCTAAGTAAACTGCTTCTACTAGTCCTTCTTCTGATAGAGCAGCTTTCTTTAATCCCTTTCCCAATTCATTTATTCCTTGGTGGTGGTAGGAGTTTGTCCAGATTTCTTCTCTTTTAAAGATGTCAAAAAGTGGAGTGTCTTCTAGGACCTTTAGCTCGTGTGATGGTTCGTTTCTTAAAGAGTTACTCATAGAGTGAGCTGGGAAACCTGCTGATGGCAAATCTTGGTGGATAGATCCTCCAAGTGTTACGTTTAAGATTTGAAGTCCCCTACATATCCCCAAGAAAGGGATGTCCTTTTCAAGGGCGTATTCTGTCATGAAGATTTCTTCGTGGTCTCTTAAGTTGTCGAACTTACCAGCCTTGCCAGAGTTTCTCTCGTTGTAAGTCCTTGGGTTTACGTCGTGACCGCCTGATAAGAGAAGTCCGTCAATCTTGTCTAGAACTGTCCTCATGTCTTCAATAGTTTTGATGTTTGGAATTAAAATTGGAATTCCACCATTTCTTTCAACTGCCCTAATATAATCTGCTGCTATTAGTTGCCAGTCTTGGCCTTCTACTCCAATTTGTCCAACGTCATTTTGAGAAATATCCCTAAGTGAGTTAACAGAAATTCCTATAATTGGTTTCATAATCTTCCTCCCTTTTTTTATTAAACTCATTATAACAAAGACTTATAAAAATTGTAATAGAATATGTTATTGACTAGCTTATTGCCTAAAAAAATTAATTAATATATAATTACTAGATTAGAGGTGTTTTATGAGTTTAAATAAACAATTTTTTAAGTTTGTAATCCCATCTATTATTGCAATGTGGGTTTTTTCTATATACACAATTGTTGACGGCTTCTTCGTTGCAAACTTTGCCGGCGAGCTAGAGCTATCGGCTGTAACAATAGTTGTGCCTTATGTGAACTTCTTGTTTGCAATTGCAATTATAACTGGTGTCGGATCACAAACAATTATAGGAATAGAACTAGGTAAGGGAAACAAGGATGAGGCCAACAAGGTCTTTACCTTTATAATTTTATTTATCCTGGCCTTTTCTGTATTGCTTGCCCTTATTGCAATAATTTTTATGGATCAAATAATAGGATTTTTGGGAGCAGACTCAACTCTATTCCACCTATCTCACGACTATCTGTCTGTAATTGTCTTCTTCTCGCCCTTCTACATCATTGCCTATGCCTTTGAGGTCTTGGTAAAGGTAGACGGCTTTCCTAGGACTGCAATTATTGGTGCAGTTTCTGCTTGTGTAACTAATATAATCTTAGACTACATCTTAATCCACAAGTTTCAAATGGGAGTAAGAGGAGCTGCCCTTGCAACGGGCATTGCACAATTTTTGTCTTGCCTCATATTTTTTATTCACTTTAGGGCCGCCAAGGGTTACCTTCGCTTTGTAAAAATTAAGATGAGTGCTAAAGAAGTCTTTCATTATTTAAAAAAGACTGTTGTCTATGGTTTTGGAGAGTTTATCTCTGAACTAAACACTGCAACCTTTGTCTTTATCTTTAACTTATTTATAATAAAGTATCTTTCACCAGAATATCTTTCTGCCTACGCAGTTATAAATTACATGTCACTCTTTGCCAACTCCACCTTCCAAGGAGTTTGCCACGGGACTCTGCCCCTACTTTCCTACTACCATGGTTCCAAGGAAAGAGACAAGTCCATAAAGATTATAAGGATGAGTTTTGTCTTTGTCTTTATAATTTCTGTGATTATGTATGCCATCGCCTACTTTGGTGCAGAAACTCAGTTCAATATGTTCTTGGAGAACAAAAGTATGATTTCATCTTCCATTAGGCCAATGAGGATTTACGCCCTTATGTTTTTATTTGCAGGTCACAATTTATTTATTGCATCCCTCTCATCTGCCATTGGAGACCCAAAGTATTCCATCATAATAAATATTTTAAGAGGATCAGTTTCACTTTTCCTTTCAATTTATCTAATGGTTCACTTATTTGGAGTGAGATACCTCTTCTTCGGAGCAGTTGTATCAGAACTAATAGTATTTGCTATTGCCCTTTATTCACTAAGAAAGATGCTAAATAAGTCTGCCCTAAGAATTAAAAAAGCATGAGATTATAAAAATTTAAGACATTAAAAAAGGAAGTCGCGTGACTTCCTAATTTTTTGTGTATTTTTAATTTTAAAATCAATCAACCTAAATACTTTTTAAATTCCTCTGGTATGTTTTCTGATAGATAGGCTAGGCCGAAAATATCTGGCCCCACGTGGGCTGCAATAGTATGTCCCACCTCTAAGGATAGGAACTTGTCATAGCCCCTCTCTTCTAATTTTTTTATAAGTGGGTCAATAACTTTTATATCGTCAGCATAAACTGGGAAGACCCTATCTGACCCATCTGATGATGTCTTTTCGTCCATCATCTCCATCATCTTCTTGTAGGACTTGTTCTTGCCACGAACTATTTCTGACAAATATATTCTTCCTTCTTCATCAACTTCTAATATGGGAAGTATATTTAGGACGTTTGAAATTTTTGCCTTGGTCCTAGAGACTCTTCCACCTTCATAGAGATATTTAAGGTCATAAACTGTGAAGATGTGCTTAGTTTTCTCCACCAAAAATTTTAGAAGGTCTAGTACTTCATCGTAAGTAGCACCATTTTTTGCAGCCAGTCCTGCAAAGTAAGTAATTTGTCCAAAGCCAACTGATGCTGCAAGTGAGTCCACTATCTCAACTCTTATGCTATACTTTTCTTCAATTTCTTTTTTTGCCATCCAGGCATTTTGATAGGTCCCACTTAAGCCTGAGGATAGGGTTAGGCAAATAATATCTGTGCCTTCTTCTGCAAACTCTTCAAACTTCTTTAGGTACTCGTAGAAAGTTATCTGGCTTGTCTTAAAAAAGAATCCTTCTCTCATTTTTTTATAGATTTCCTTATTGGACATATCTTCAGATAGGTCTTGACCCTCTTCATCTACACAATTTATTTTAAAAATTTCTAAGTCTAAATTGTCCAATGTCTTTTTATCTAAATCACATGAGGAGTCGGATATTATCTTAAAAGTCATTTGTTCCTCCCTGCTGTAAGTCCAGCCTGTATATTTCAATTAAAAGTAATTTGCTGTATAAATAATCGATTTATCTTTTAAAACTTTATTTTCAAAACTTATTCTAGTCACTTATGTTTATTAGATTATAGTTTATATATTAATGACTACTTCTTATCATATTATAACACAGTGTTTATTATTCATATATTCTTTTATTTGAATAATCATGGGACTTTCTTCTTTATTTTTTTCATTTTGATATAATATTTTTATGGAAATTAAGTTTATGAAAGAGGCAATCCGCTATGGTCGCAGGTCTCTCTTATCAGATGACGTGCCCATTGGATGTGTCGTCGTAAAAAATAATAAAATAATTGGATATGGTTACAATAAAAAAGAAGATTTACAAAACCCCACAGCCCACGCAGAGATCATGGCAATATCCATGGCCTCAAGACATTTAAATTCTTACCACTTAGAAGGCTGTGACATCTATGTTACCCTTGAGCCCTGCCTAATGTGTGTGGGAGCAATTTTAAATGCACGAATCAAAAATTTATATTTTGGTGCCCGCAACAAGAGGTTTGGTGCTGTAATTTCCCACCAAAAAATAGAAAAACTCATAACTAATCACAGGATTAATTATGAGTATGGTATCTTGGAAAGAGAATGTGCAAGCCAAATCTCTAACTTCTTCTCAGATCTTAGGAAGAGGTCCAAATAAGAAGGGAAGATTTACCTGCATAAAGTCCAATATAAATTTGTCGTAGTAGTTTTTTGTGAGAAGGGCTATGATTATTCCAATGATTGCCCCAATGATTACGTCGCTGGGATAATGGACGAAGTGATAGATCCTTGAGAAGGCAATTAGGGCTGCTATCACAAGGAAGAAAATCCCCATCCCCCTAAAGTAAAAGTAAATTGTCAGGGCTGCGACAAAGGAAGATGAAGCATGGCCTGATGGAAAGGAAAAGTCTGTGGGATCCTTTATAAGGAGCTCCACCTTATTTATCCAAGACGGTCTCTTTCTCTTTAGGATATTTTTCAATAAGAGGTTGCAGACTATCCCGTTAAAGATAAGGGCAAGTATTACATTTATGCTCTCAACCCTAAAGCCTAAGTAGAAGAGGATATAAACTGTAAAAAGCCAAATTGCTCCTCCAGTCCCCAGGTGAGTGATGGCAATCATGTACCTATTTAAGACGTCGTTCCTTATTCCAAGGAGCCAGTTTAAAAATTTGCTATCCATAAAAACTCCTATATTTTTTACAAAAAAAGGCCTATCACTAGGCCCTAAAAATTACATTCTATTTTCGTTGTCAACCCATTCTTTAGCTTCTTCAACTTCTTCGTCTGTTGGAATTTCGATTCCTGTTTCAGGATCTTGTCCTTCAGTCTTTGCATAGATATCAGAATCTGGTCTATCTTCTGAGTTAATTTCCTTTTGTTGGTCCATGTTTGCTTTCATTTCTTTCTTCTTTGCATCAGAAAGAGTTGTTGAGTTTTCTATTAAATCTTTTTCTTTTTTATTGTCTGTCATATTATCCCTCCATATATTTGTTAGTTATATATTATTACAAATATCTTATAATTACAAATAGTTTGAGTAAATCTTGAGTATAATCTATTAAAGTTTTTAAATTAGATTTAATAAATCTTATTTGGGTAATTGTTTTATGTTAAATATATATATTTAGGAAGTGTTATATGTTAAAAGTAATTTTCGATAACCTAGGCGAGTATAAAAAGTACGCTGTGCTCTCGCCTTTTTTTGTTTTGCTAGAGGTCTTGATGAACGCATCAATCCCCTTCTTCATGACAAAAATAATAGACCAGGGGATCTTGATTAACTCCTCTCAAAATATAATTAAGTACGGAATAATTTTATTTATTGCAGCAGGCATTTCCCTTGCCACTGGATTGATCTCGGGCTATCTTGCCACTAAGGCATCAAGTGGTCTTGCAAAAAATATGAGGGCCTCAATGTTTAAAAACATTACAGACTTTTCCTTTGAGAATATGGACAAGTTTAAGTCTGGTTCCCTTATCACTCGTATGACAACTGATGTCCAATCAGTGCAAATGGCCTTTCAAATGACTATAAGGATGGCAATCCGTTCGCCCCTTACCCTAATCTTTTGCTTTATCATGTCCTTTAGGCTTTCAAGGGACCTTGCTCCGACTTTTGTTATTATCATCCCCCTAATAGGGATTGGGATGGGACTTATAATAAAAGGAGCCTATCCAATTTTTGAAAAAGTTTTTAAGATTACAGACAAGCTCAACACAGATGTGTCAGAAAACCTATCTGCTATTCGTGTGGTTAAGTCCTTTGTAAAAGAAGAAAAGGAAATTCAAAAGTTCAATGAAGTTTCTGATGACCTACAAAATAATTACATCAAGGCTTCCAAGCTCCTAGCTTTTTCCAATCCTTTAATGAACTTTTCCACCTATCTCATGACAATATTAATTGCCTGGTTGGGAAGTCACTTTATTGTGGCTGGCAAGATGACAACTGGAGCCTTGACAGGTCTTGTGACTTACGCAATTCAAATTCAAATTTCCCTTCTTATGCTGTCAATGATTCTAGTTCAAATTACAATTGCGAGAAACTCTATAAGACGTATCAACGAAGTTATTGCAACTAAACCTTCTATTGTCAGCCCAGAAGACTCTGTTAAGGAAGTAAAAAACGGAGAAATTGTCTTTGATGACGTCTTCTTTTCTTATTCTGGAGACCTAGAAAAGTCAGTCCTTAAAAATATTAATCTAAAGATAAATCCTGGCGACTATGTGGGTATGATTGGACCAACAGGTTCTGGTAAGTCTACACTCATTAGTCTTATTGCAAGGCTCTTTGACCCAACAAAGGGGACTGTCTATGTTGGGAGAAAAGATGTGCGTGACTATGACTTAGAGTCTCTTCGTGACCAAGTTTCTGTAGTCCTACAAAAAAATCAACTTTTCACTGGGACTCTGCGTGAAAATTTAAAATGGGCTGGAGATGACCTAAGTGACGAAGAGTTAAAAGAAGCCCTCTACATTGCTTCCTGTGACGACTTCATCGATCCTGAAAAGGACCTAGACATGAAGGTTCAAAGAGGAGGAACAAACTTCTCTGGTGGTCAAAGGCAGAGAATTTCTATTGCAAGGTCAATATTAAAGAATCCAAAGATTTTAATTATGGACGACTCAACTTCTGCTCTTGACAACAAGACTGAAGAAAAAATAATTTCCTCTTTAAATAAGTTGAGACCAGACATGACAAAGATTTTGATTTCACAAAAGATCAAGTCCCTAAAGAACACTGACTACACCCTAGTCCTTGACCTTGGAGAAATTGAATCTATAGGAAGACATGAAGAACTTATAGAAACGAGTCCAATCTATAGGGAAATTAATGAAACTCAAGAAAGTGACGGTGATTTTGATGCAGAAGAATAAGACAAAAATTACATCTCCTGAAAATAAGGAAGCGGCAAAAAAATTATTCTCCTTTATCTTTAAAAGGCATAAGTTTAAACTCCTAGGAGTTGCCCTCATGGTAATAATTTCATCCTTTGCCACAATTTCTGTGTCACTTTTCATGAGATTTTTAATTGATGACTACATCATCCCCTTGGTAAATAGTTCAAACCCAGATTTCTCTAATCTCTTGTCCATGTTAATTAAGATGGGAATATTCTTGGGGATTGGGGTTATTTGCTCCTTCACCTATTCAAGACTTATGGTTTCAATATCTGAAACAACTCTTGGCGAAATGAGAAAGACTATGTTTAAGAAGATGCAGTCCCTACCTGTCTCCTACTTTGATGGGAATAGTCACGGAGACATTATGTCCTACTACACAAATGATGTCAGGGCTCTTGGGGAAATGATAGCCCAGTCCTTCCCATCCTTTGTGTCCTCTGCCATGACAATTATCATGGTCTTAATCGCCATGTTTTCACAGTCCTTCTTCCTGTCACTTATAATAATTTTGACAGTGGGACTTATGATTTTTACCATGAATGTGATTGGTGGCAAGTCTTCTCACTTCTTCTTGAACCAACAAAAATCTCTTGCCAAGACTAACGGCTACATCGAAGAGATGATTGACGGCCTAAGAGTTGTAAAGGTCTTTAACCATGAAGAAAATGCAAGAGAAGACTTTAGGATAATCAACGAAGAGCTAATGGAAAACACCATGATAGCCAATAGGCTGGGACTCTTCCTCTTCCCAATAATTTTTGGAATTGGAAACTTTCAGTACATTCTCTTTGCCCTAATCGGTGGCCTAATGGCAGTTCACGGTGGCTTTGGCATCACTGTTGGAGTGGTGGCTTCCTTCCTACAACTTTCAAGGACATTAACAGGTCCCATGGGACAAATTGGTGGTAACATCAACTCTGTGGTCCTTGCCATAGCAGGTGCCAGAAGAATTTTTGACTTCCTTGAAGTTGAGCCAGAAGACTACTCTGGCGAAGTTGAAAAAGTTGTAAAAGTTCTTGATGGAGAAGAAAAATATTATTGGCACGACCTTAAGACTGACGAGTATAGAGAGCTTTTGGGGGACATTCGCTTTAAAAATGTTGACTTCTCCTACGATGGAAAGAAGAAAATTCTAAAAAATATAAATCTTTATGCAAAACCTGGCCAAAAGGTTGCCTTTGTTGGGGCAACAGGTGCCGGCAAGACAACTATTACCAACCTTATAAACAGGTTTTATGAAATCGACAGTGGAGAAATCACCTTTGACGGCATAGACATTAGGAGGATTAGGAAGGACCACCTTCGTTCATCACTTGGCATGGTTCTCCAAGACACCCACCTCTTTACAGGTACAATTGCAGAAAATATAAATTACTCTGTGGAAGATGTTGACATGGAAAAAACTATTGCAGTTGCAAAGAGGACTAACGCCCACGACTTTATCAAGAACCTAAAGGATGGTTATGACACCATGATAAGTGGTTCAGGTGGCGAACTATCTGAAGGTCAAATGCAGCTCCTATCTATTGCAAGAGCAGAAATCTACAACCCACCAGTTATGATCCTAGATGAAGCAACATCATCAATTGACTCTCGTACAGAAAAAATTGTCCAAGAGGGCATGGACCAAATCATGAAGGGCAGAACAACCTTTGTCATCGCCCACAGGCTCTCAACAATTATGAACTCAGACGTTATTATCGTCTTGGAAAATGGCGAGATAGTAGAAAGAGGCGACCACGCCGACCTACTTGAACAAAAGGGAATCTATTACAAACTCTATACAGGTGGCTTCGACGAATAAAATTTTATAAAAGAAATAAGGTGCTGGATATTTCCAACACCTTATTTCTTTTAGAAATCTCTTTTCTTATAAAATTTTTGTGAGACTTTTATAGACATGAATACTATTAGCAAAACAAGTAATAGTGAAATTAGTAAAGTCATAAAAATATTGTTTTCCATAAATAGAAATAGGTCATTTAAAGAATCTTTGAGAGCCATAACAAGAAAAGAAAGTAGACCAATTAAGACAAAAGTTAAAGCCGAAATGGACTTAGCCTTCTTGTATCCAAACTTAAAATAAAGTGGATACTTAAGGGAAATAAAAACTAAATAGACTAGGAGATAAGCTAAAGTTGTCGCCAAAAACTCTCTGATGTCAGCGGTCTCAACAAAGAAAGAAAAAATTATGGAGAAAACTATGCTTATTAAAAGGGCAAAGATAAATAAAACCAAGGCAAAAACATATCTGCCTAGAACAACTTTTTCAGATTTTATGCCAAAGATCCTATAAAGACTGTCGCTCCCTGCTTCTTCTCCTATTAAAAAGGGATAGGAAGAATAAACTATAGAAAATATGAGGATTGCTGAGTTTGCAGTCAAGGGATTACTTGTTACAAAGAAGTAGACCAAGTACAAGAAAATCATTATTATTAAATTTTTGAGGGTAAAATAGGGCTTTATGGAAATATAGTCTAAGTTTACAATCTTCTTTATATCTTTCATTTCATCCTCCCATATAAAACTAAAATTTTATTTATATCTGGCTCTTCGACAAATAAGTCCTCTGGAATTTTTTCTCTCTCTACATTTTTTACAAGGGCATCAAAGGAAGTTGAGTTTGCTTTTATGCCAAGGACATCAAAATCTTTTAAAAGGTCCCTGTCCTCTGATCCACCCTTTAGGACCAAATATTTTTCCAAGAATTCTTCCTTACTAGATGAATCAATTATTTTTCCATCATCAATAAAAATAATATAGTCGGCAATCCTGTCTAGGTCTTCAGTTATGTGGGTGGAAAAAAGCACTGTATTATTTTCATCTTCCACAAAGTCTTTTAAAATATCTGTGAGTTCATCTCGCATACTTGGGTCAAGTCCACTTGTTGGCTCATCTAAAATCAAGAGATTTGCCTCGTGAGAAAGGGCAATAGAAAGCATAAGTTTTATCTTCATTCCACGAGATAATTCCCTAACTTTTTTATCTTTTTCTATTCCAAATTTTTTGACATATTCAAAAAACTCTTCTTCCTTCCAATTTTCATAACCACACTTCATGGCTTCATTTACAAGAGAAATCTTCCAATCCTTTGACAAGAAGGAGTCGTCCATAATTATCCCCACATCTTGAAGATAATTTAAATTCCTTGCATCTTCTCCCTCCACAAATACTTCTCCATCATAATTTATTAGAGACAAGAGAGACTTTATAGTTGTTGTCTTTCCCATTCCGTTTTTTCCAATAAATCCAGTGATAAATCCCTTTTTTATTTCAAAGGAATCTTCTCCCAAGACAAAATTGTCATAGGTCTTTTTCAAATTTTTAACTTCAATTTTATTCGTCATAGTCCAAGCCCTCCTTGTATAAAAATTCAAATAATTCCAAAATTGTTTCCTTATCTAAATCTAAATCGGCAGATAATTTTATGGCTTCTTGCAAGTGATTTTCCAATTCTTTTTGTAATTCTTCTCTTTTGACCTCTGAGTCCTTGCCTGCCACAAAAGTCCCAAGTCCCTGCCTAGACTCGACAAAGCCTTCTTCTTCTAATTCGTCGTAGGCCTTCTTCACTGTCAAGATGCTGACCTTTAGATCCTTAGAAAGAGTCCTTACAGAAGGAAGCTGTTCTCCTTCTTTAACCTTGTTTTTTAAGATATTTTCTTTTATGGCATTCTTTATCTGTTCATAAAGAGGAACTGAGGATCCATTTATTAAAATAATTTTCATTTTGCCTCCTTGTTACATAACACTATATAACAGTCTATAACAGTTTGTCAATTATTTTAATTTTTTATAAATATTTTTGATATAATAGGGGAAAAGGAGGGCTTATTGATGGCTAAGAAGAACTTAAGAAATAAAAAGAATGTGACTTTTATAATTTTTGCAAGCTTAATAATATTTTCCACTTGCTTTTATCATTTAAAGCTAAGAAAGCCTGACGCCTATGTGACCATGGACCCTCTCACAATTCAGTTTCACTTCACTGGCTACGATGGGTCTGGCAAGGCTGAGATAGAAATCCTTGAATATCCAAAAATTGTCAGTTTAAAAAATGAGAATGACAGAGAAGAGATAGAAAAAATCCTTCACAACCCAAGCATTGAGTGGAGCAAAAATGAAAACTTGAGAAATGGAGAAGAAATTTCTTTTTATATTAGATATAAAAATACAGGAAAATATTATATTAAATTTGATAGAGAATATGGAAAGCTTGGGACAAGGGTCCAAGACCTGATCCCCACAAACTAATTTAATTTTTGGAGAAGATTTTGAAAAAGAAAAAGAAAATTATGATAATTATTTTACTACTTATTATTATTCCAATTATATACAGCTTGAATACAAAAAATCCCCCTGGCACCAACCTTTCATCTGACTTTAGGGATGCTGATTGCGAGTTTTTGTATGACTTGACCTATCTAAAGGATGGAAAGAGACTTCACGAGAAGAGGATTTTTAAACGCGAGATGGACCTTATAAAGAATGCCCAGGACTTTCTCATGCTGGACTTCTTCCTCTTTAACGACGAGTACCCAGACTCCATGACCTTCCCAAGTCAAGTAAAGGATATGACGGACCTCTTAATTGCAAAGAAGAAGGAAAATCCTGAAATGCCAATTTTATTTGTCACAGACCCAATAAATAATTTTTACGGGGCCTATGAAGAAGATAATCTGAAGAGGCTTCGTGAAAATGGAATTGAAGTGGTAGTCACTGACTTAAACAAGATGCGTGACTCCAACGCCCTTGTATCTGGAATTTACAGGGCCTATATCCAGTGGTTTGGAACATATGGTGGCGGCTGGATCAAAAACTTTTTTGACAAGGATGCCGACAAGGTAAATATTAGGTCAATTTTAAAACTTGCCAACTTCAAGGGCAACCACAGGAAAGTCTTGATTTCAGAAAAGGAAGCTTTAGTTGCATCGGCAAATCCCCACGACCCATCAGCCCACCACTCCAATGTGGCCATGGTCTTTCGTGGCAAGTCCATGGAAGATTTAATTAAGTCTGAGTCCATATTTTTTGACAAATTACCTGACGTAATAGAAAATTTTAAGGCAGAAGAAGTCACTTCTCCTTACAAGCTAAAGGTCATCACTGAAGGAAAAATTTATGATGAAATTTCAAAAAATATTAAGGAAACAAAAAAGGGCGACGAGATAAATCTCGGAATCTTCTATCTATCAGAATTTAGGATTTTAAGAGAACTTGGCGAAGCTGCAAAGCGTGGAGTTGATGTAAAAATCATTGCAGATTTAAACAAGGATGCCTTTGGACTTGAGAAAAATGGATCACCCAACAGACCTGCCCTTAGTCAGTTAAAGGAAGACTATCCTGACATAAATATTCGCTGGTATCAAACATCTGGAGAGCAGTTCCACACAAAATTTATTTACTTCGACTTCAAGGACAAGAATCCCCTTGCCATCCTTGGATCAGCCAACTATACAAGGAGAAACTTGGATAACTTTAACCTTGAGACAAATCTTGCAGTTGAAATGAAAAAAGATTCACCAATGGCAAGAGATATGAAAGACTACTACACAAGAATTTGGAATAATAAAGATGGCGATTACACCTTACCTATCGAAGACTTTTATGAAAGTAGATTTATTATGAGGATTCTCTGGAAAATCCAAGAAAAAACAGGCCTCTGCACCTGGTAAAAATTTAAACATAAAAAAATCACGGTAAAAATTACCGTGATCTTTTTTATTTATCAACTATATACTTTATTTCTGAAATCAAGTCGTCATCGGATAAGAGTGCAGGGCCTTCTTGGCCGCCAAGCTTTCCATAAAAAGAATAGTGAAATTTATTTGTGTCCCTATCTCTTTCTGAGTTGTACATATATATTGTATCTTCCTCATCTTTATTGTGTAGATTAATTAATAAAGAATTGTAACCTGGGATTGAAGCATAGGAATATCCCTGGTCCACTACTTTGCAATTTTCCAAGAGACTTATTATCTCTCCTAACTTTTCTTCATTGCCTTCAGAAGAAAAAATCTCTCTTGTAGTCATATCTTCTTCATCAGCTATTACTTCCACAGATAAATCTTGAAACTTATAAACTTCTCCAGTGGAAAATTTTATCTCGTGACTTTCATCCTTCTTACAAGCTGTGAGAAAAATTAAGACCAGAAACAAATAACATATTTTTTTAAATTTCATATCAAGCCTACTTTGACAACTTATTTATAATTGTGTTGATTTCTTCGATTTTTTCGTCAATTTCTTCCTGGCTCTTGGAGTAGGAATCCTTGACACAACCCCTTAGGTGGGCTGTCAGGACATCCTTATTTATATTTTTTAGGATGGAGATTGAGGCCATGAGCTGGTTGGAGACGTCTAGGCAGTACCTGTCTTCCTCCACCATTTTTATAAGGCCATCAATTTGTCCCCTGACAGTTTTTAATTTCCTAAGTTGGACTTCCTTGTCAGCTCTCATTTTGCTATTTTTGCAGTATATCCTGCATCTTCAACAGCCTTAACAAGTGCTTCATCTGCCACGTCCTTGTCAAGTTCTACTTTTGCATTCTTTTCTTCTAGGCTAACGTCAGCTTCTTTTACTCCGTCAAGACCTTCTAGAGCCTTTCTTACTGCAGCTTTACAGTGGTTACAAGACATTCCTTCAACATTTAAAATTTTTTCCATATTATCTTCTCCTTTATTTTTAATAATTTTATAACCTGCTTCTTCAATGGCATTTTCTATTTCTTCTGGGCTTAGACCTTGGTCTATAAATTCTACAGAAGAATTTTCGTGGCTTGCCACAACATCTTTTGCCTTGCCAGTTTTTTCTAGGGCATCAGCAACTCTTTTCTCGCAGTGGCCACACGTCATACCTTCTACTTTTATTTTAGTTCTTTTTTCATTTTTTTCTATAAGATTTTCTTCTTTTGCAATTTCTTTTTCACTTGAAGAATTTGCTTCTTCCAAGGATCTCTTCACTCCCCTTGGTTTAAACCTTCTTAGCCTTAAAGCATTGTTTACAACAAAGACTGAGGACAAACTCATGGCTAGGGCTGCAAACATTGGGGAAAGTTTTATCCCAAAGGCTGGGAATAAGAGACCTGCAGCAAGAGGAATTCCAATTGTGTTGTAGAAAAAGGCCCAGAATAAATTTTGCTTGATGTTTTTTATTGTCGCCTTGGAAAGTTCAAGGGCTGAAACAACATCTAAGAGGTCTGACCTCATTAGGACTACGTCTGATGACTCAATTGCCACATCTGTCCCGTGACCTATTGCCATGCCTATGTCGGCCTTGGCAAGGGATGGGGCATCGTTGATCCCGTCACCAATCATTAGGACCTTCTTGCCAGATTTTTGGATCTTGTCGATTTCCTTGTTCTTATCTTGTGGAAGAAGTCCTGCAAGAGTCTCGTCAACTCCAATTTCATCAGCAATTGCTTCTGCAGTTTTTTCATTGTCTCCAGTTAGCATAATAATTTTTTTGCCCATATCTCTTAGGAGTTTAATTGCATCTTTTGATGACTCCTTAGGCAAGTCCTTTACAGAGATTATCCCCATGACTTCACTTTCATTGGCAAAGTACATGGAAGTCTTGCCCTCTCCTGCTAATTCTTCTGCCTTGGACTTAAAGTCCTTAAGGTCAATATTTTCTTCAAGCATATATTCAAGGTTTCCTGCAAGATACTTATTTCCTGCAATCTCTCCATTTAGGCCCCTGCCACTAACTGAATTGAAGTTAGTGATTTCTTCTAAGTCTATATCATTTTCTTGTGCGTAATTTATAATTGCTGAAGCCAATGGATGTTGGGAATTTTTTTCTATAGATCCAGCAATTTTTAAGAAGTTCTCTTCATCTAAGTCTGTCACAATATCTGTTAGGATTGGCTTTCCTTCAGTGATTGTCCCAGTCTTATCCATTACGATTACATCAATCTTGTGGAGATTCTCTAGAACTTCTGCATTTTTAAAGAGAAGTCCAAAATCTGCAGACTTGCCTGTTGCCACCATTATTGAAACTGGTGTTGCAAGGCCTAAGGCACAAGGACAAGAAATAACCAAAACAGAAATTGCAAAGTTAAGGGCATTTTCAAATCCATAACCTAGAGCCATCCAAACTACAAAGGTTAGGGCAGCTATAATTAAGACTGCTGGCACAAAGACCCCGGCAATTTCATCTGCAAGCTTGGCTATAGGAGCCTTGGACTGGTTGGCCTCGTCAACTAATTTTATAATTTGAGAAATAGTTGTGTCTTCTCCAACCTTCTCTGCCTTGAACTTAAAGGACCCAGTTGTGTTAATGGAAGCAGAGATTACCTTGTCTCCCACAGACTTTTGAACTGGTATTGACTCTCCAGTCACCGCTGATTCATCAAGAGAAGATGCACCTTCGATGACCTTGCCGTCAACTGCCACAGATTCGCCAGGCCTTACAAGCAAGATATCTCCCACTCTTACATCTTCAATATTCTTCACAACTTCTTCGCCATCTTCTATTACTGTTGCCATTTTTGGGGCAAGGTCCATTAAATTTGCAAGAGATGACCTTGTCTTGTTTTTGGATTTTTCTTCCAAGTATTTTCCAACAGTTATAAGAGTAAGAATCATGGCTGAAGACTCAAAATAAAGATTGTGCCTGTAAGAATCTACAAGTTCCATGTCTCCTTGGCCAAAGCCATAGGCCATCATGTAAATGGCAAAGATTCCATAGACAAGGGCTGCAAGAGAACCAATGGCAACAAGGCTATCCATGTTTGGAGCCCTGTTCTTCAGTCCCTTAAATCCAGAGATGTAAAAATCCCTGTTGATGTAGACTACAGGAAGGGCCAAGAGAAATTGTGAAAAGGCAAAGATAATAGCCCCTTCTCTTCCATGAAAGATTCCTGGAGTTGGCAAGTGAATCATAGGACCCATGGCTATATACATGAGAATCACCATAAAGATAATTGAAGATATAAGCCTGTGCTTTAGGGCCTTCTCCCTGTCATCAAGTGGTTTATCTTCACTTTTTGTTTTTTCACCAGCTGGGCTTGCTCCATAGCCAATCTTTTCCACAGCACCTATAATTTTTTCATCATCTACTATATTTTCATCGAAATTTACCTTCATTGAGTTGGTCATGAGGTTGACGTTGGCGCCACTTACACCATCAAGCTTTTCAACAGCTTTTGTGACATTGGCGACACAAGACGAACAAGTCATGCCACTGACATCAAATTTCTTTTCCATATTACCTCCTATACCCCCCTAGGGGTGTTCCTTTATTTTTATACTAACACTAAAAGAACTTTTTTACAAGTTTTTGATAAGACTTCTTAATATCTTTAAAATACTCATAATTTTCGTGGTTTTTTACGGGTAAAATTTTATTTTTATGGGATAAGTTTTAAAAAAAATAAAAAGGACAAGATATTAATCTTATCCTAAATATATTATCTAAATTATTTTTTTGTATAATAGGTTGCCCTTCCACTTCCATGTCTCTCAATTATATCTTTTTCTAACAATTCTTTTAAGGATTTTTCCACAGAGGACTTGCTAATTGCAGGAGCAAGTTCCATGATTTCACTCTTGGTAAATTTTCCTAATTTTTTATCAATAGCATTTAAAACTTGGTCAAGTGACGATGGCTTTGTATCGAAAATATTTACCCTATCTTCAAAATCTCTATAGGCAGCAAGTATAATAGCCAAAATATATTTTATAAAAAATGTTGGATCTTCACTATTTCCATGCCAATTTACACCACTTTTTTCTAGGGCAAGATAGTAATTTGTCTTGGTTTTTTCTATTTTTTCTTCAAGACTTATATATCGTCCTACGACATAACCTAGCTTATATAATAACAAAGTTGTTAAAAGCCTTGACATTCTTCCATTTCCATCATTGAAGGGGTGGATGCACAAGAAATCGTGTATAAAAATTGGAATTAGTATTAGGGGGTTTATTTCTCCCTTGTCAATTTCTCTATTGTACTCTTGACAAATTTTTTCAATTGCTTGTGGAGTTTCAAAGGGATCAAGAGGTCTAAACCTAACTATAGTTTCTCCATCTTTTCTTGTTTCCGAAATATAATTTTGTGAATTTTTATATTTTCCACCAATTGATTTGTTTGAATATTTGTAGAGGTCTCTATGAAGTTGTAAAATTATTTTTGAATTTATTGGGATATAATCAAAAGATTCATGAATTGTAGATAGGACTTCTTTGTAACCAATAATTTCTTCTTCATCTCTATTTTTTGGAGCAACTTTTTTATTTACTAAGTCCTTTATTCTGGAATCAGTTGTCCTTATTCCCTCGATTTCATTGGAACTTTGGGTACTCTGTATAATAGCAAGTTCTACTAGATTATCGAGAACTGCTGGTTTCTGGCTTAAGTATAATTCTTGTCTTCCCTTATACTCACTAATTTGTGAAATATAATTTAAGATTTCAGCATCCCATTTTTTTTCTTTCAATAAACTATAATCAAATTTACGCATAAAAACCTCCCTTTTCGCATAAATTATAGCATGTTTTATGCGAAAAAAATATTTTTATGGGATAATTTTTCTTCCTCGGAAGGATATCAAGCAAAAGGAAAAATATAAGGCATCTTTCGGAACAATAAAAAATGGCCTAGCCTAGGCTAAACCATTTTACTTTTAATTATTTATAAATTTTAAATTTCATAAAATATTTTACACTCCCCAGTGCCAATCCTAATATTTTAATTATAATTTATAATTTATTTATAAATCCAGGACCTTACATCTTAAATAGAATTTCGTTTTCTATATAGATGTGTCTTCTCATGTCTTCGTCAAGTTCTCCCATAAGCTTGTTGAGTTCCTTGATTTCTGGCTCTTCTGCATTCATCTTGTAGTCACGAGTTAGGTATTTGATCCTGTCAAATAGGCCAATAGTCTTTTCGTGTTCCGCAAGTAGATTTTCGAAGTCGACATCCTTGCCTGCAAGAGCGTCCTTAAATTCAAACTCTTCTTCGCTGGAAAAGTGAGAAACAAGTTCGGCCTTTATAAGAAGAAGAACTTCATAGATCACAAAGAGTTGTTCTCCTCTTTCTCTGTAATATTTTTTAATAGCTCCCCTAAAGATTTCGTCGATTTTTTCTGTTGTAGCAAGTTCTTGTGGGTGAATTTCTTCTACAATGTAGTGGATTAATTCTTCCTTATTCATCTTCCTAACTCTGTCCATATCCTTGAAGTCATCTTGACCTTCAACTTTTTTTATAAATAGGTCATAGTTTTCTCCAAGAGATTCTAGGGCATCTTCAAGCCTTTCCATAGCTATAAAGTCGTATTCTCCTCCAAGCTTTTGGATTTCCTTTAAGACTTTTGGGTTTTCCATTACTGCAGCTTCAACTGTCATATTTCTTTCTAACATAATTCCTCCTAATTATTTATAGAATTTAAAAATCCTCTTACTTCCTCTTCACTTGTCCTATAATTTGTAACAAGTCTAATTATAGATTCCTTCTTGTTTTCTATTTCAAAAATATTTTCTTTTTCTAATTTTTCAATTTCTTCTGGGTTAGATTTTATAAAAACTTGGTTAGATTCCCCAAAGACTGGGTCCCTTACCAAATCCTTTAGACCATCAACTAAAAGCCTTGACATTTCATAGGCCTTCTTGGCATTCTCGTAATAAAGTCCATCTTGGAATAAGACCTTAAAAGATAGACCAATTAAGAAGGACTTTGCCATCATGGCTCCCCTTTGTTTTAAGTAATATCTAAAGTCTTTCTTCAAGTTTTCATCTAAAATCACCAGGGCTTCACCAAGGATTGCCCCGTTCTTTGTTCCACCAATGGAAAAAATGTGGGAATACTTGGCATAATCTGATAAATTACTAGAATTTGCAGCCATGGCATGGGCAATCCTCGCCCCGTCAATATAAAGATATAGGTCTTTTTCTTGGCAGACTTCATAAATTTCCTTTATTTCATCTATGGAATAGACAGTTCCCACTTCAGTAGTTTGAGAAATGTAGACAACTTTTATCTTTACATCAATTTCACCTGGCTGGTCATCAATAAAGTCTCTAATTTTATCTGCTTTTAACTTTCCATCATGCGTTTTAATAGTCACAACCTTGTGTCCTGTGGCTTCAATGGACCCAGTTTCGTGGTGGGTTATGTGGCCTGTTGATGCAGATAAGACTGCTTCATAGGGCTTAAGACCAAAAGTCGTCGCCAAAATATTTGTGGCAGTGCCTCCAGACACAAACTCAATGTCCGCGTCCCTTCCAATTTCCCTTAATATTAAGTCCCTAGCCTGGTTTGAAATTTCATCAGTCCCATAGCCAGAAATCTTATGGTCAAAAATCTTTTCTATCTCTTGGTAGATTTCCTTGGATCCAAAATCACTGTAGTCATTTCTAAAATTATTCATAAGCCACCTCACCCTCTTCTTACCCCTTATTATATAATATATGTAAAATTTTACCAAATAGGGTACAATAGAAAACGAGGTGTTAATATGAACAGTCACGGCGCAAATGTTTTTGAGATTGCGAAAAAAGAAGGCATAAAAATTGAAGACATTAGGGATTTTTCTTCCAATATAAATCCCTTGGGACCATCTAAGAAAGCCCTTGAAAGTCTAAAGGACAACTTAAACTTACTTTCAACTTACCCTGACGTGGACTATCTTGATTTAAGGGAAGCCATCTCTACATACGCATCCTGCAAGAGAGAAAATATTGTCCTTGGACTTGGGTCTACAGAAATTTTGAGGGATACAATCTATTATTTTGCTCCAAAAGCTGCCATGATCCTATCACCTTGCTACTCTGAATATGAGAGGGAGTTAAGAAAAATTTCTTCCCACATATTTGAGTACAATCTAGAAGAAAAAAATGATTTTAAAATAAATTTAGACCAGCTAATAAATACAATCAATGAAAAAAATATTGATTTCTTGATTTTTGCAAACCCCAACAATCCAACTGGGACAATCTTAAAAAAGTCTGAGATTGAAATAGTTTTAAGAGAAACTAGTGCCAAGGTCTTGGTGGACGAAACCTATATTGAGTTCACAAACATGGAGACCTACTCATCATCAGGTCTTACAAAATCTTATGACAACTTGGTGGTCGTAAGGGGGACATCAAAGTTTTTTGCCCTTCCTGGCATAAGACTTGGCTATGGACTGACTTCCAATGAAGGACTTTTGAAGTTTTTCAAGGACAAGGAGGTCCTCTGGCAGATTAATTCTGTGGCAGAAATTTGCGGCAAGGTCATGTTCTCTGATGAAGCTTATCTTGAAAAAGTTTTTGACTTTATAAGAAGCCGTAGAGAAAATTTTTATAAGGAACTTTCTGGTATAGAAAATTTAAGGGCCTATGAGAGTTTTGGGAATTTTATTTTAATTAAGATACTTAAGGGTATAAATTCTACAATATTAAGAGAAAAACTTCTCACAGAAGGTTTAGTAGTAAGAGATTGCAAAAGTTTTAAAAATTTGGACAAATCTTATTTTAGAATCTGTATTTTGGAAGATCCTGCAAATGAAAAATTGTTAAAAAAACTAAAAGAAATTTATAAGGGTGATTAATATGAAAAAATTTAAAAAAATACTGACGACTTTAGCACTAGTACCTACACTTTTCCTACCTAACTTTGCTTTTGCACAAGAAGATACAAGTCCTGCAGTTACAGAAATTAAAGTCGAAGAATCTGTCAGCAACAATGCAGAAAATCAAAATACATTAGATAAAAAAATAGAAGAATCTAAAGAGATCAAATCTAAAGAAAAAACTCCTAAAATCAAGTCTCCAAGTTTCAGTCCATGGGCAAGTGTAGATCTTAATGATGTTCAATTTATGGGTTTATATCCTGCTTCAAGTTTCTTTGAAGGAAAGGATTTTAGAAAAGCTGTTACTTTAGAAGATGCAAACACAGCCTACAAACTTGCAAAAGAAAAAATTGAATCTCGTGGTCTAAAAACAGGTGGAGATTTTACTTTTAAAGATTTAACTCGACTTGAAACACTTGAATCAATTTCAAAACTTTTAAATGATGACAAGTTTGCAGTTAAAAATTTAAAAGAATCAAAAATATTTTTTGGACAAGAAGATGAAAAATATTTAAATAGCAAAATTCCTCTAGAAGAAGTCCTGGCTCTTTATAACAGGGCTACAAAAAAGATTTTACAAGACAATGATAAAGTAGCTAAGGGATTTTTCTACGAAATTGAAAATAAAAAAAACAAGGTTTATATGCTTGGATCTATTCACATAGGTAAATCCTCTATGTATCCAATTGACCAAAATATTATAAATTCTCTTAAAAATTCAGACAAAATTTTTATGGAAATTGATTTAACTAATCAAGAAAAATTAAAAGAAATGCAAGAAAAAATGTATTACAAAGATGGCGGAAGCCTAAAGAATGACTTAGGAGAAGAATTATTTGCTAGAGTTGCAAATATTTTTAAGGACTTTGGAATGACTGAGGACCAAGTCAATAAGTTAAAGCCATGGGCCATATATAATTCATTGTCAGTAGACCCTAAAGGAGAAGTTGCAACTGCAACTTATGGTATTGAGTCCTATTTCTTAGCTCTTAGTCTTTTAAATAATCTTGAATTAGGAGAACTTGAGTCTGTTGATTTCCAATCAGATTTACTTTCTAACTTTGATAAAGAGTCCTATATCTCTATGATTAAGAATTTAACTGATGAAATAGAAAAAAATGGTTACAAGAATATAAATGCTGGACTTAATGAAATGTTAAGTGCTTGGGAAATTGGAAATAAGGACAAGATGATAAGTCTTTTATCAAGTGATGGGGACGAGGCTTCAGAAAAATTTAACGAGTCCCTCTTAAGTGAAAGAGACAAGAATATGGCCAAAAAAATTGACGCCATGCTAAAGGAAGATGGAGAAAATACTTATTTCATCTTAGTTGGTGCAGCCCACCTTGTTCCAGAAAATTCTGTAACAGGAATTTTAAAAGACATGGGTTATGAAGTTCTTGAAAAATAAAAAATTGTGAAAAAATAAGACGAGGTCATTGGACTTCGTCTTTTTATGTGAATTTTTATAAACTTTTAATTTTTTATCTCAATAAAATAGATTGCAAAATTATTTGCCAATCATCTCTCTCAAGATGACTTCGTCTGTCTCCTTCATACCCTCCATGGCAATGTGGCCCACAGTTTTTATCATCTCATCTATGTCTCCCTTTACGATTCCATCTCCTGCCTTAAAGGAGTTACCAGCCTTGGCTTGCTTGTAGGCCAAGAAGCCCATCTTTAGACTTGATGCAATTTTTATGGCGCAGGATTCTTTTGCTCCGTCACAAATTAGGCCAGAGTTTGTTGCAAGGGCATTTGTTAAAATTTCCTTGATTAGGTCCTTGTCTTCATCTTCCATAAAGGCAAGGCCACAAACTGAAGCAGAACCTGCAGATACAACTCCGCAGTAGGCTGAAAGTTCGCCAATTCCTTCTTTTATATAAAGGCCAATTAGGTTGGCAAAAATAAGGGATCTATAAAGTTTGTCTTTTTCTATATCATGGTCTTTGGCATAGATAATTATTGGGACAGAAACTGTTATCCCTTGGTTGCCTGATCCTGAGTTTATAACAACTGGTTTTTCACAACCTGACATTCTAGCATCAGAACCTGCAGCTGCATAGGCCACAAGTTTTTCAGAATACTTGTCTCCTGCTTCTTCTAAGACCATCTTCCCAATATTTGCTCCCCAAGGATTTTCTATTCCTTCCTTGGCAATGGCGTAATTGTACTCGATTTCCTTGTCCAAGACGTCAATTATCTCGTCATAATTTCCATTTTTTGCAAAATCATAAATTTTATCAAATGAAAGGTCAATCTTGTCTTCTTCTTTTATTTCTTCTTCCTTCTTTTCAAAAAGGACTTCATCATTTAGACTTTCATAAATAATATTTGTGTGGAAGTCCTTGATGATGACGCGAGATTTTTTATCTCCCTTTTCCATGGCTACGTCGATATAGAGTCCCTTCTTCTCATGGAGGAGTTCAATGTCACAAAGTCCCTTATCTATTAGGTCATCAAGATATTCAAGCTTTGACTTGTCTACATCAGATAGGACCTCAAGTTTTTTTGTGTGGTCTCCCAAGAAGGCACCAGCTGCAAGAGAAATTTCAATTCCCTTTCTTCCATCAGTCCCTGGAACCTTTACACTATTTACATTTTTTATAATATTGCCCGATAAGCTGGCCTTGATTTTATCTGGGTCCTCTCCCAAGATAAATCTTGCACGACTGGCTGCAAAGGCTAAAGCTATGGGCTCGGTACAACCAAAGGCCGGCACCATTTTTTCCCTTAAATATTTATTATAGTTCATAAAAATCTCCTTATATTTAATCTATCTTTATTATAACAAAATAAGATAAGCTTTTCCTAATATTAAATTTATGAATTATTAGTTTTAGATTCTTATGTACAAATAAATTTTTTTAAAAAGAACCCAGTGAATCCACCGGGTCCCATCATAATTAGGAGTATTTGTATTTGTATTTTTATTTTTTTCCAAATTCATCTGCATAAAGGCAAGCTTCTATAAATTTATCTCGAGTCAAGGCTACACTAGACCTCTTCCATTCAAGAGTTTCTTCAATGTGGTCTGCCATAGTAAAAACATCCTCTCTCTTAAGACCCAAGTCTTCCAAGCACAATGCAAGGTCAAGCTTTTTGTTAAATCTAGCAATTTTTTCTAATTCTTCATAATTTTTGTCGTAAGCATGGAGGACTAAGACTCCAAAAGAAACCAAATAACCATGAAGGTATTCTCCCTTTCTTTCTATTAGGGTTGAGAGATTAAAAAATACATGCGCAAGAGAAGAATTATAATAATAATCTTCCCCATTAGTTAAGTTAGAAATATAGCCTGTGTTTATTAAAATTTCACTTGCAATAGATTCAACAGACCTTGAAACTTCCTTATTCTTAACATCCCTTAGACCTTCTTCACCATATTTTATTAGGGTGTCTTGAGATGATTCTGCTAAACTAAGGCCCATTGTGGCTACAAAATCAATAGGATCATCATTTTGTGATGCAAATAAGACCTCAGCCTTCTTGCTAATTCCATCTCCAATTCCCGCCCAAAAATATTCTTCTGGAGCCTGGGCTATAGTTTCTATTTCCACAAAAATATGGACTGCAGCTGGTGTTGGTTCGTACTTTAAAAAGGATCCATCATCATTATAAACAACTGCTATTGCTGTCCCTCCAGCACAGTTGGAACAAATTGTAGGAAATGAGATGCAGGGTTTTCCAAGATAATAGGAGAGGACTTTTACTGTATCAAGGGCCTTGCCCCCACCTATTCCAAAAATTACATCTGCTTCTAATACCTCTTTTTTATTTTTAAGAGCTTCAATATTTTTAAGTGTGCATTCCTTTCCATAAATAAATTCCCCAAGGATTTCTACACTTGAATCTCTCAGGCCATCTCTTATCTTTTGTGAAACTGCTTTAAGAGCTCTTTTTCCACCCACAAGGACAACTTTTTTAAATCCATAGGACTCCACTATTTGTCCCAGACCCTCATATTCTCTATTTGAAATACTATAATTTGGTAATCTAACTGTCTTCATCTTTTTCCTCCTTGGGCACCTAATAAAAAAAAACCCGTCTCTTTATATACAAAGAGACGGGATTCATAAACTCGCGGTACCACTCTAATTCATCTTAATGATGCACTTATCCAATAATGAACTTCTCTGTAACGGGAGATCCCGAAAACACTTACTTATTTAAACTTCATTTCAGCATTTTAGTTCAGTGGCCATTTTCAGTAAATTCAATTTTTTGCCTCTCAGCTAATGGCAATTCTCTGTAAAAACATTCTTCACTTACTTTTCCACTTCAAAACATTTAAATAAATATTAAATTCTAAAAAATTAGAAATTTTTAAATATTAAGTGCCATTTTAAATACTTCTAATTAAAAAGTCAATAGGTTTTTAAACAAAATTTTATTATTTTAAAATATTGTTTAATTTAAATACAATTCAAATCCTTATTAAATCAACAAATTTCCTGATTTATTAAAATAAAAAATCATTAAATAAAATTAATAAATTTAGGACAAAATTATAAAATCAAATTAAAAAAATATAAATTTGTTTATTAAATTTTAAGATCATTTTAAAAATAAATAATATAATTTTCAAAATTTTTCTGATTTTCTCAAATAAAAAACCAGACCTAAGTAAAATAGATCTGGTTAATATTTTAAATTTTATAAAAATTAAATTTATTTTGCCCAATTCATGGAATATTTAACAGCTTCATGCCATCTTGATATCTTTTTATTTCTCTCTTCTTCATCCATATCTGGATCGAAGCACTTATCTATGGCGTTATTTTCTCTTATTTCGTCAATATCTTTCCAAAATCCTACAGCCAGCCCTGCCATATAACAAGCTCCTAAGGCAGTTAGTTCTACAACTTTTGGCCTTTCTATGTGGACATCAACTATGTCTGATAAAAACTTCATCAAGAAGTTATTCTTGCTAACTCCACCGTCAACTGTCAGAGACCTGATCTTTGTCTTTGAATCCTCTTGCATGGCCTTTATTACATCGCAGGATAAATAGGCTATTGATTCTAGGGCAGCTCTCACTACATGATATTTATTTACGGACCCTGTAAGGCCTACTATAGACCCTCTGGCATATTGATCCCAGTAGGGAGCACCCAGACCAGTGAAGGCTGGAATAAAGTAACAGTCGTTAGTATCTTCCACCTTGTTTGCCATGTATTCAGAATCATCTGCCTGGTCAATTATCCTTAAATTGTCACGCATAAAGTCTATGCAAGATCCTGCCTCAAAGATTGAACCTTCGAGGGCATACTTTATTTGTCCGTCCATGGCCCAGGCTATAGTTGTCACAAGACCATTTTGCGACCTAATTAGCTCATCACCTGTATTCATTAGGATAAAGGCTCCTGTTCCAAAGGTAGACTTTGCCATCCCCTTTTCAAAGGAAGCTGTCCCAAAAAGTGAGGACTGTTGGTCGCCAATTGCCCCTCCTATAGGTATTTCGCAACCAAGATACTTGGACTTACACTTGCCATAAACTTCACTAGAATTTTTTATCTCTGGAAGCATGGACTTTGGAATGTCAAAAATTTCAAGAAGTTCATCGTCCCACTTCTTTTCTTTTATGTTAAAGAGCATAGTCCTTGAAGCATTGGTATAGTCAGTTATATGGACTTCTCCATCTGTCAACTTATAAATAAGATAGGTCTCAACTGTCCCAAAGAGGAGGTCTCCCTTATCTGCTAATTCTCTTGCTCCTTCCACATTTTCAAGGATCCATCTGATTTTTGTCGCAGAAAAATAAGGGTCAATTACAAGACCTGTCTTTTCCCTAATAGTTTCTTCCAGGCCTCTTTCCTTTAATTCTTCACAATATTTTGCAGTCCTCTTACACTGCCAGACAATTGCATTGTAAACTGGCTCCATTGTCTTCTTGTTCCAGACAATTGTCGTTTCCCTTTGGTTAGTTATCCCAATTGCTGCTATGTCTTCGGGGTCAATTTCCTTCCTAGACATGGCTTCAACTGCTGTACCAATTTGCTTGGACCACAAGTCATCTGGCTCTTCTTCTACGTAACCAGGTTTTGGAAAGTGTTTAATCAGGTCCTTTTGGGCAACAGAAACTGGATTTCCCTTTTTATCAAAAATTATAGTTCTTGCAGATGTTGTACCTGCATCGAATGCCATTATGTATTTCATCATATCACCAAGTTTATTATAACATTTTAAATATTTTTTTCTTCCCTTTTGTAGTTTTAGTAAAAATTATGGACTTGTAATTTACAATTTACAAAATATTACAGACTTTTAAAATTTTTTAAATAACTAATAATTTTGCACTTACTAGTTTTTTTATAAGTTGCTAATCTAAAATTAACTAAGATAAATTTTATAAGTTCAAATTTTTTATCACTTGCTAATCTAAAATTAACTAAGATAAGTTTTATAATCACAAAAAAAGTGCCGGACAAACCGACACTTTTAATCTTTATTTATCTTATTTTTTGATATCTTTTTTCTTTTCTTTTTCTATTTTCTCATCGATTCTCTCAACAGAAACAGTTTCTATTACACCACCACTTGCCATCTTGACAATTTGAAAGATGTATTCGCCATCGTCGACAATAACGCCAACTTCTGGCTCTTCTGCATTCTTTATGAGAAGACCCGCTACATAACCACCAATAGTCGTAGTTTCGCCTGCTTCTATATCAAATCCATACCTCTTGTTTAGAATCTTCATAGGAGTTGATGCAGAGTACTCATTTTCATTTCCTTCAGCATCCATATTTACTCCTGTTAACAAGAACTTTCTAACAGCAAAGAGTACTGCTATGGCAATAGTTGCTATAAGTAAATCAAGCATAGTGTCAGAATAAACCAGCATCTTTCTAGAAATTACAAGCAAGATCAAGTGGATGATGTTGGTGTCTGTATGTGCAATCATAAGTACCACAAACTCTATGGCTATTACTAACAAGAGGACGTGGGATAGAAAATTTTGGAATATTTCATAGGACAAGCCTGCATCACTTGTCAGTATCTTGAAGTAATACTTCATTATATCTGGCACTGAAACAATTACTCCTGCTATAAGCATTATCGAAACAACTATTTCAAATGTATTCACTAATTTTAAAAGTGTAACCAGGTATCTATTTCTATTCATTATACCTCCATAGTCTTAGCGACTTCTTTTTTCATCTTCTCCAAGACCTTCTTCTCAATTCTTGAAACTGTCATTTGAGAAATGTTTAATTTCTTGGCAATTACAACTTGAGTCTTCTTGTTGAAGTACCTGTCAATTAAAATGGTCCTTTCAACTTCGTCTAGGTTTTCCATAGCCTTCTTAAAAAAGTCATTGGATTCTATCTTGTCAAAATATTCTTCTTCAATTCCTATTAAATCAGATAAGTTGACTTCATTTTCATCTCCAGATTCATAAGTTACATCAAGAGATTGTGGAGTGTAGACCTTAGATGCTTCCATGGCCTCCATAACTTCCTCTGGAGTTGAATCCAAGTATTCTGCAATCTCGTCTATAGTTGGAGTCTTTTGGTACTTTTGTGAAAGACTCACAGTCGCATTGGAAATCTTTTTTGAAAGTTCTTGGATTCTCCTTGGGACCCTAATAGTCCAACCATTGTCCCTAAAATATTTTTTTATCTCTCCAATTATTGTTGGAGTGGCAAAGGAAGAAAACTCGAAGCCCTTTTCAGGGTCGTATCTCTCAATGGCATAGATTAATCCAATAGATGCCACTTGATAGATATCATCATAATCTATTCCCCTGCCCGTATATTTTTTAGATAGGATTTCTGCAATGTAGAGGTGCTCTTCTATAAGAATATCCCTGATTTCTTGCTCTCTTGTCTTGTGATATTCATTAAAAAGTTCTTTTCTCTCTTCCTTTGTTAGTCTTCTATCTAAATTGTTGTATTCTTTTAAATTCATAGCAACCCTTATAATTTTTTAGATAAAATAAATTTATTTCCATCAAAATGAGATTCATCTACAAGACAATCTATAATAGTCTTTGCAAGGGATAGGTCTTCAGATGCATCTAATTTTTCTTCATTAATCTCACTTACATAAATTTTTATATTTTTAGCTTCTTCTATTTCAAAGACCAAGTCTATATGGTCATCTTCGCCTAACTTGTGACAAATATTTAAAGTTTCTGTTACAGCCATCTTTAGGTCTTCTATCTCTTCTATGTCCCTATTTAGGATATTTAAGATTCCAGAAAGCATAAGTCTAACTGTAGAAAAATATTTGGCATCATTGGGTATTTGGTATTTTAAAGTATCCATACTACCCCCTGATTTCAAACATATCTTCAAGCTTAGTTATCTTGAAGAGTTTCATAATTTGTGGATTTAGGTTTTCAATTACAATTTTATTATCATTTTTTTCTACTTCTTTTAGGATATAGATAAGAGATCCTAAGCCTGTAGAGTCT
This sequence comes from Peptoniphilus harei, assembly GCF_900454685.1. Lineage (GTDB taxonomy): Bacteria > Bacillota > Clostridia > Tissierellales > Peptoniphilaceae > Peptoniphilus_A > Peptoniphilus_A harei. Next base: position 503,310 of record NZ_UATM01000032.1, read on the forward strand.
AAATATTCTAGTTCTTTACAATCAAATAAAATATCCTTCTTATCCTTTTCATAAAGTTTTATAGATTTTTCCTTGAATTTCTTTGTATTATAAACGTCAAGTTCTCCCATTGGATATAATACTAAAAATTCATCAGTGTTTTTTGACTCTAATTTAAATTCCATAAATCCTCCTAGTCTCCAATATAATTTGCAACAGCTACAACTTTTGCATCTGTCAAATTCATAAGTTTAACACCAGATGTATTTCTTCCTTGGATGGAGATATCTTCTGTAAGAATCCTTATAATAATTCCAGAGTTTGCAATTATCATAACGTCGTCTTCTTTTTCTACTACAGCAGCTGAAGCAACATCTCCAGTTTTATTTGTAATCTTGTAAGTTAGAAGTCCCTTTCCACCCCTATTTTGTGGTCTGTACTTGTCTATTTCTGTTAATTTTCCATAACCATTTTCTGATATAACAAGAAGATACTTATCTTCCACCACTAAATCAGATGAAACTACAATGTCATCATCAACAAGGTCTATGGACTTAACTCCCATGGAGTTTCTGCCAGACTTCCTAACTTGTTCTTCGTTGAACCTAATGGATAGGCCCTTTTTAGTTACAAGTATTACATCTTCATTATTCTTAGTCAAATGAACATTGATTAATTTATCATCTTCATTTAACTTTATAGCAATGATACCAGATTTTCTAATATTTTTGTAATCCTTAAATGGAGTTCTCTTAATAAGTCCCTTTTCAGTTACCATTAAGAAGTTTAGGTCTGGGTCATATTCTTTAACAGGTATTATTGAAGTTACCCTTTCATCTTCTTCAAGGTCAAGTAAATTTATAATAGCTGTACCCCTTGATGTCCTTGAGTCTTCTGGTATTTCATAGGCCTTTAATTTAAAGACATTACCAAGTGATGTAAAGAATAAAATCATATCGTGAGTAGATGTGACGAATAATTCTTTGACAAAGTCCTTATCTCTCATATTGCCTGAAGAAACTCCCCTGCCACCTCTTTTTTGTGGCTTATAAGTTCCCTCGCTCATTCTCTTGATATAGCCAAATTGAGTAAGAGTTATTACAACATCTTCTTTCTTTATAATGTCTTCAATTTCTATATCAGTAGAATCGTGGGAAATAACAGTTCTTCTTAGGTCACCATATTTTTCCTTTATTTCAAGAAGTTCTTCCTTGATTAGGTTCATAAGGACATCATTATTTTCTAAGATTTCCCTAAACCACTTGATGTCAGCTTGAAGTTTTTCATATTCAGCTTCCAGTCTATCTCTTTCAAGTCCAGTAAGTCTTCTGATTCTCATGTCCAAGATAGCTTGGGATTGTTCTTCTGTTAATTTAAATTCTTCATAGAACTTTTCCTTAGCTTCCTTGTCATCCTTAGATGCCCTTACAATTTTTATAATCCTGTCGATGTTATCAAGAGCTATGAAAAGACCTTCAACTATGTGGGCCCTCTTTTCTGCCTTGTCTAGGTCGAACTTTGTCCTCCTAGTCACCACTTCAACTTGGTGGTCAACATAGTATCTTATAATCTCCTTAAGATTTAGGATTTCTGGTTTACCATTAACTAGAGCAAGATTTATAATCCCAAAAGTTGTTTGCATTTGAGTGTTTTTGTAAAGCTTATTTAAAACAACTTCTGCATTGGCATCTCTTTTTAGTTCAACTATTATGTTGATGCCCTTCCTGTTTGAGGCATCAGTTATATTAGAAATTCCATCAATTACCTTGTTCTTGGCAAGGTCTGCTATCTTCATAATAAGTGAAGACTTGTTAACTTGGTAAGGAAGCTCTGTAATTACAATTTTTTCACGATTGTTCTTAAAGGCCTTGATTTCTGCAACTGCCCTTACAGTTATCTTTCCTCTACCTGTTTCATAGGCTGCTCTTATTCCTTCAGTTCCCATAATTTGGGCACCTGTAGGGAAGTCTGGTCCCTTAATTATTTGATTAAGCTCAGCAATAGAAATTTCATCATTATCAATGTAGGCTATAATTCCGTCAATGGACTCATTCATATTGTGAGGAGCCATATTTGTAGCCATACCTACTGCAATACCACTAGATCCATTTACTAAAAGATTTGGAAATCTTGCTGGAAGTATTGTTGGTTCCTTTTCGTTCTCATCAAAGTTTGGAACAAAATCAACTGTATCCTTATTTATATCCCTTAGCATTTCTTCTGCAAGCTTGGTCATCCTAACTTCTGTATAACGCATAGCCGCAGCCCCATCACCGTCAATGTTACCAAAGTTACCTTGGCCATCAACTAGGATATATCTTGTGTTAAAGTCTTGGGCAAGTCTAACTGTTGCTTCGTAAATAGATGAGTCACCGTGAGGGTGATACTTACCCATTACATCCCCAACAAGCCTTGCTGACTTTCTGTAGGGTCCATTGGATGCAAGATTAAGTCCCTGCATACCGTATAAAATTCTTCTATGGACTGGTTTTAGTCCATCACGTACATCAGGAAGTGCTCTTGCAACAATTACAGACATTGAATAGTCAAGATAAGATGATCTCATCTTTTTATTAATATCTACATCAAGTATTCCTGATTCTATAATCTTATTTTCACTCATAGTTTACTCCTATGCATCTATATAATCTGCATAAACTGCATTTTCTGTTATAAAGTCTCTTCTTGGTTCAACTTCTGATCCCATTAGGATTGAGAAAGTGTCATCTGCTTCTGTTAAATCGTCTATATTAACCTTTAAAAGAAGCCTGTTGTCTGGGTTCATTGTAGTCTCCCAAAGTTGTTCTGGGTCCATTTCCCCAAGACCCTTGTACCTCTTTATGTTGACCTTAGAATCTTTGTATTCTTTAAGGGCAAGTCTAAGTTCCTTTTCATTGTGACAATATCTTAAAATCTTAGTTCCCTTTTCTATTCCATAAAGTGGAGCTTGGGCAACATAGACATGTCCCTCTTCTATTAGTGGCTTCATGTATCTAAAGAAGAATGTTAGTAGAAGAGTCATAATGTGAGCACCGTCAACGTCGGCATCGGTCATTATTATGATCTTGTCGTATCTTAATTTTTCTAGGTTAAATTCTTCTCCAATCCCTGTTCCAAAAGCTGTAATCATGGCACGGATTTCTGAAGAATTTAGCATCCTATCAAGCCTTGCTTTCTCAACGTTCATAATCTTACCCCTAAGAGGTAGGATTGCTTGGTAAGCTGAGTCCCTGCCGTCCTTGGCAGAACCACCAGCAGAGTTACCTTCGACTAGGAAGATTTCATTTCTCTTTGGATCGTCATTTTGACAGTCTGCAAGCTTGCCTGGAAGGGTCATGGATTCAAGATTATTTTTCTTTCTTGTAAGGTCTCTTGCCTTTCTGGCAGCTTCTCTTGCACGTCTTGCTGATAGAGCCTTGTCTAGGATTTGCTTTCCAACTCTTGGATTTTCTTCCAAGAAAATTGCCAATTCTTCAGATAAAACTGAATCTACAACTCCCCTAGTTTCAGAATTTCCTAGCTTTGCCTTAGTTTGGCCTTCAAATTGTGGGTCAGGTAATTTTACACTTATAACTGCAGAAATACCTTCTCTTACGTCTTCACCAGATAGGTTTTCTTCCTTTTCCTTTATAATATTATTTTTTCTACCATAATCATTTAGGGTCCTTGTTAGGGCTGACCTAAAACCAGAAAGATGGGTTCCACCTTCTTCAGTGTTAATATTATTTGCAAAAGAAAGCACAACTTCTGAGTAGGAGTCTGTGTATTGGATTGCAATTTCAACTGCTGTCTCTTCCCTAATTTCATCTATGTAGATGATTTCATCATGGACTGGCTTTTTCTTTGCATTAATAAATTCAACAAAGGATTTTATTCCACCTTCATAGTGAAAGACTTCCTTTAAGTCTTTTCTCTCATCTATAAATTCAATTTTTATCCCCTTATTTAGGAAGGCCATCTCCCTAAATCTCTTGGATAAAACTTCATCAGAAAATTCTACAGTTTCAAAGATAGTATCGTCTGGTTCAAAGTAAATTGTTGTACCAGTATCATCTTTTTTAGTTTCTCCAATAACTTCTAGGTCACTTTTTCTGTGTCCCTTGGAAAATTCTTGCCTGTAAATTTTTCCATTTCTTTTTACAGTTGCTACTAATTTATTTGAAAGAGCGTTAACTACAGATACACCAACACCGTGAAGTCCACCAGAAACCTTGTAGGCAGAGTTGTCAAACTTACCACCTGCATGAAGGATTGTAAGTACTGTTTCTACTGTAGACTTACCTGTTTGTGGATGGATGTCAACTGGTATACCTGAACCATTGTCAGTTATTTCAACGCTTCCATTTTTATTTATTTTTATAATAATATGATCACATATACCGGCAAGAGCCTCGTCAATGGAGTTGTCTACAACCTCATAAACTAGGTGGTGTAGACCTCTTGGTCCAGTAGATCCAATATACATACCCGGTCTTTTTCTAACGGGGTCTAGTCCTTCTAAGACCTGTATATCCGACGCGTCATAATGTCTTTTGTCCTTTGCCATTTTTTCTCCTGTTCTTTTACAAAATCCTACCTTGACTCACCCTATAAAAATTGGCATCAACGGATTTTAGAAATTCGTCAGCCTCTGTTGTGGTGATAAAGGTCTGTAAATCTTTTAGTGAATGTAATAAGTATCTACTTCTCTTAGAATCAATTTCCGAAAAGACATCATCAAGTAAAAGTAGAGGCTTTGTTTTATATAAATCTCTTATAAGATCTGCTTCAGATAATTTTAAACTCAAGACTATAGATCTCTGCTCTCCCTGGGACCCATAAGACTTAGAGGAAAATTTATTTATCTTGAAGTCCAAGTCATCCCTGTGGGGCCCAATTGTTGTGTATCTCTTCTCAAGGTCCTTTGGGAGGGATTCCTTTAATATTTTCAAATAATTTTCCATTAGCTCTTCCTCGTCCACGAAAACTGGTACTGTAGATAGGTAGGTTATATTTAAATCGTCTCCAGATAAGTTTTTATAATGTTTTTTGGCAATTTCATTTAACTTTTTAATAGTCTTTAACCTCATTATAATTATCTTGGTACCATTTTTTACGATTTCCCTGTCGTAGACATCTAGAAGATTTCTGTCCATGTTCATCTTTAGAAGCTTGTTCCTCTCGAACAAAAGTCTCCTATACTTATACATATAAAAATCATAATTTAGGTCAATATTTGAAAGCAGGTCGTCTAAGAATTTTCTTCTTTCCTTGGGTGAATATTTTATTATATTCAAATCTTCAGGATTAAAAAGCACTACAAATCTAGATTTTCTGTATTCTTTAGTATTTACCTTGTCATCGTTTATAAAAAGTTTCTTGTTTTCAAACTTTGAAATTTCAATCCTGTAGTCGTCCTTGTAGTCCTCTGTCATGTATCTTGTAATAATACTTGAGGAATTTTCATCTATATTAATGAGGTCATTGTCCTTTAGGCTCCTAAAAGAAGTGGCCCTTATAGACATGTAAATTGATTCCAACAAGTTGGTCTTTCCCGAAGCATTTAGACCATAGAGAACATTTATATTTTCACCTGGAATAAAATCTAAACCCTTGTAATTTCTAAAATTAAAAAGTCTTAGATGGTTGAGTTTCATTTTTCACCAATTATAAAGTCATTTCCCTCAAAAGAAATTTTGTCTCCCTTGTATAATTTTTTTCCTCTCCTAGTTTCCACTTCTCCATTAACCATAACAGCACCTTCTTGGATAAGGGTCTTTGCAAGACCACCTGATTCACAAAGGTTTGTTAGTTTTAGGAAGGAATCTAGTTTTATAAATTCAGTATTTATTTTAATTGTTTCCATAGTTACCCCGCAAGTCTTACTGGTAAGACAAGATATATATAGGAATCATTTTCTTTTTCTGTAATTATTAGTGGGTTTACTGAGTCAGTGAAATTAAGGACAATTTCATCAGATTCTAGTATCTTAACCCCGTCTAAAATATATCTTGAATTAAAAGCAATATCTAAACTTTCATCATGTTCTGATGTTTTAACTTTTTCAAAAACATCTCCAATTTCTGAATTACTTTTTATATCAATATAATTTTCAGCTACATTTAATTTTATTAGGTTGGCTCTGTCTTCTCTTGCAAGAAGAGATGCCCTTTCCACTGCAAGTTGGAATTCTCTCTTTGATACAGATGTAGAAATCTTGTGTTCATCTCTTAGAAGAGCACTGTAGCTAAAAAAGTCTCCACTTAATAAAGTTGAATAAAATACAGTATTGTTAAACTTAAAGACAATATTATTTCTTGAAATATTTAACTTAAGATTTTCTTCATCATCAACTATCTTTACAAGTTCATTAAGTGACCTGGATGGAATTATAATTGAATTTTCAATTCCAGTTTCCTTTTCAAGTTTTTGTATTGCCATCCTAAATCCATCTAGGGCAACAAAATTTATAAAGTTTTTCTTTATATCCATTAGGACACCTGTAAAGACAATTCTTGATTCGTCACTAGAAACGGCAAAAGTTGTCTTCTTTACAATGTTTTTTAGGTCCTTAGCTGACATATCTATAGTGATATCTTCTTCTACTTTTGGTAGGTCTGGATATTCATCAGCCTTTTGTGTGGATAAGTTAAAGATTGAATCACCACATTTAAGGTTCATCATATAATTTTCTACATTTATATTTATAATGTCATTTTCAAGTTTTCTAATAATATCTCCAAAGAGTCTTGAATTTATTACAATTTCTCCTTCTCTTTCAACAATTGCCTTAAGCTCAGTCTTTATGCTTATTTCTGTATCTGTTGCAGTAAGAGTAAGAATATTATCTTTGGCTGATATTTTTATACCTTCAAGTATTTGCATAGTCGTTCTTTGAGAAATTGCTTTTTGAACTATGGAAATATGTTTTGTCAGTTCTTTTCTGTTAACCTTTATTAGCATTTTTTCCTCCTAGAAAATAGTATATTAATCAGTAATAGTAGTAGGGCCTGTGGATTTGTTAATAAGTCCCTAAAAGTTATGAGTTACAATAAAAATTTCTCTTGATAAGTTGTGGATAAGATTGACACTTATAAAAACTTATCAACAGCTAAGATTTTATCTCTTTTATTAAATTAGTAATCTCAATTTTAAATACAGGATCATCTTCTAAATCCTTGCTTATTTTGTCGTAGGCATGAATAACAGTAGAGTGGTCACGTCCACCAAATACATCTCCAATCTTAGGAAGGCTAAGATCAGTTAGTTCTCTTGTTATATACATGGCTATTTGTCTTGGATAGGCTATAGCCTTGGTCCTTTTTCTAGAATTTAAATCATCAAGATTTAGTCCATATTTTTTAGCAACTTCAGACTTTATATATTCTGCAGTTATTTGTTTTTTGGCCTTAGTTTCGTAGATATCCCTAAGGACTATGGCAGCAGATTCAACGGAAATATCTGAATCTGTTAGCTTTGAATAGGCCATAACCCTGGATAAGGCTCCCTCAAGTTCTCTTATATTGCTTCTGACATTTTCTGCAATAAAGTTCATTACCTCTTGGGAAACCTCGAATCCTTCAGAATCGGCCTTTTTCCTCAAAATTGCAATCCTAGTTTCAAGATCTGGAGGTCCAATATCTACTACAAGACCCCAGGCAAACCTAGAAATAAGCCTTTCTTCAAGGCTCTTGATATCCTTAGGCGGTTTATCAGATGTAAGGACAATTTGCTTATTTTGCTCATGGAGCTCATTAAAGGTATGGAAAAATTCCTCCTGAGTCCTGTCCTTATCAGCTATAAACTGGATATCGTCTATAAGTAGAAGGTCAACCTTCCTGTATTTATTCCTAAAGTCTTCATTCTTATTAGTTTGGATTGAATTTATAAGCTCGTTAGTAAACTGCTCACTTGTCACGTATAAAATTTTCTTTGTAGGATCTTGTTCTAGTACAAAATGTCCAATTGCATGCATTAAATGGGTCTTTCCAAGTCCTACACCTCCATAAATGAAGAGGGGGTTTGAAAAGGCATTTTGCGGATTTTCGTAATTTTCAGAGACAGCCAAAGCTGCTGCATGGGCGAATTCATTGCTCTTGCCCACCACAAAGGTATCAAAAGTGTATTTTGGGTTTAGCCTTGATATGCTTAAGAAGTTCTTATTTATAAGGCCTGCAGGGTTTTGGTCTGTTGCTTCATCTTCTGAAATTATGCTTATATCAAAATCAATTCCCGTAATCTCATTGAGGGCTTCCCCTACGAGGTCAAAGTGCCTCTTATTATTTACAAGATAATCTCTTATAAAGGGAGAGGGAACTGTGATTATGATTTTTTCTTCATCATAATCAATTGATTTTGGAAGCATTCTGGAAAACCAAGTGGAGTATGTAACTTGAGACATTGATTTTTTTTCAAGTTCTTTTAAGAAAGACTCCCACATAGTGGAAAGTTCCTTGTCCATATTTCCTCCTTATTAACAATTTATATATTGTTGATAAATAACAGTTCATAAATCTATATACAATTGTGAGTAAACTTGTGGATAAGTAAATATAAACAATATGATTTTGGTTGAATTGTTGATAGATTGCCTAAAAAATTTGCTAAATCACAGTTTTTAGAAAAATAAAAATAAAACTATCAACATCTTATCAACAGATTGTTAATAACTTTATTTATAAACAGGTTTATTATTATCTACATATAACTCACAATTATCCACATATATTTTAACAAATAAGACTATACTTATCAACAATAAGGGCTTTGAATGAACTCTCATAAATTATTTAATATTTATATTTTTTTGGTTTTGAAAGTTAATTAATTGACTATATTACTTGACAAGACTCTAATTTGTAAATAAAATGATAAGGATAGAAAGAGGTGAGAATTTTGAAAAGAACTTATCAACCAAAAAACAAACAAAGAAAAAGAGAACACGGTTTTCGTGCTAGAATGAGAACAAGAGCAGGTAGAGCCGTAATTAAGGCAAGAAGAAGAAAGGGCAGAAAGAAACTTTCAGCTTAGGTTTTATAATGAAGGATTGTTATTTAAAAAAGAATAGTGAATTTCAAAGGGTTTATTCTAATAAGAAGATTTCTGGATCTAGATACATCACTCTTTTTACTGCTAAGAACAATAGAGACTATCCGAGATTTGGCATTACTGCCACAAAAAAAGTCGGCAATGCAGTAAATAGGAATTTTATCAGAAGAAGATTAAAACACCTTTTAAGAGAGAATTCTCATAAAATAAAGCCTGGATACGATTATGTATTTGTCGCAAAGAAGGATGCATGTGATTCGGACTTTAAAGACTTTAAGAATTCTTTTTTTTCTGTTTTAAAAAGACAAAAGAAGATGGTTAAATGAGTAAAATTTGTATGATTTTAATAAGATTTTATCAAAGGTTTATTTCAACCTATCTTCTTCCAGGAAGACACTGTAGGTTTGACCCAACCTGTTCACAATACAGCTACGAAGCCTATGAGAAGTATGGATTTTTTAAGGGAACTTATTTGACTATAAGGAGAATCTTAAAGTGTAATCCCTTCCACAAGGGCGGATACGATCCTCTCATTTAAATTGGAGGAAATTATTAATGCATTTAATTAGTACTATACTTGGTACTTTTGTTAGATTCATCTATGATGGTCTAGCAGCAATTATACCACAAGAACCAGCTGCAATTTCATTTTTTGCACTTTCAATTATAATTGCAACTATCATTATTAAGCTTTTGATTTTGCCACTAAATATTTCTCAGATGAAAAATCAAAAGAAAATGGCAAAACTTCAACCAGAGCTTACTAAGATTCAAAAGAAGTACAAAAACGACCCACAAACTTTGGCTGCTAAGCAACAAAAGCTTTATAAGGATGCCAACTACAACATGGCTGGAGGATGTCTTCCAATGATTATTACCATGGTTGTATTGATTGCCTTTTATAGGGTCTTTTTGAACCCACAAACCTTCGCTTTTACAGATCCAGGTTTTTATGAAGCAATGAACAAGAACTTCTTTTATATAGAAAATATTGATCATGCTGACAAAACTTTAATTATGCCTATTATAGCGGCAGCTTCGACTTTCTTAGTATCCTTTATTACTACTAAGAACCCTGCAACTCAAGGAGCAGGTGCTGATCAAGCTAAGTCAATGATGTCTACTATGATGGTTGTAATGCCAATTTTAATTTTTTCAATGGCAAGAAAATATGCAGCAGGACTTGTAATTTATTGGACTGTTTCCAATATTTTTTCAATAGGTCAACAGCTCATAACTAATAAGATTGTAGAAGATGAAATTGAAGAAGTTGAGGTTAAGGACAAGTAATGAATTATGTAATTAAGACGGGCAAAACCGTAGATGAAGCAGTAAGAGAGGCTCTAAATGAATTAAATATTACAAGAGATAATGCTGAAATTGAAGTCCTTGATGAGGGTCAAAAGGGTTTCTTGGGACTTATTGGTTCTAAGGATGCCACTGTAAAAGTTTGGCCAAAAGTAGATGAGACAAAAAGCATCTTAAATGAAATATTTAATGAAGAAATTGAACCAGAGACGAGCCAAGAAGTAGTTCAAAATACTGATGATGAACTTGAAATAGAAGACGAAGAAGTTTCCACAGATGAAGTTCATATGGAAGAAGCTATTAAGACTCTTGATGAAGAAAATGAAGAAATCTTAAGTGCTGCAAGAGAATTTTTAGGAAAAATCCTTGAAACTCTTGAACTTGATAATATTGTGGAAATGGAATTAGAAAATAATACTCTAAATGTAAATGTCAACGGAGATGAAAATAGACTTGGAATTTTAATTGGAAAAAGAGGGGTAACTCTTGATTCTATCCAATATATTTTAAACTTAATTGTTAATAAAAAATCTTCAAGATACATTAGGGTCAACCTTGACTCTAGTGGCTACAGGGATAAGAGAAAGAAGACTCTTGAAAATCTTGCTGGCAAAATGGCCAACAAGGTTCTTAAGACTGGTAGGTCCATAAAGCTTGAACCTATGAATTCTTATGAAAGAAAGATTATCCACACAGCTTTACAAGATTTTGAAGGAGTACTTACTCATTCAGAAGGAAAGGATCCTTTTAGAAAAGTAGTAATTCAAAAAGAGAGAGAATATTGATAAAGAGGGCTTTATTTTAAAAGCCTTCTTTTTTATTTGTCTTAATTGTAGTAATATAATCTAAAAGGAATGATAAAATGGGAAATTTAAATGATACAATAGCTGCTATCTCTACAGCAATCGGCGAGGCCGGCATTGCTGTAGTAAGAATGAGTGGCGATGATTCAATTAATATAATAGATGAAATTTTCAAATCTGCCAGTGGAAAAAAGATGGCAGAGGCTGAAAATAGGAAGTTTTTATACGGTCATATAGTTGACGGAGATAAACAAATCGATGAAGTCCTAGTTGTTAAGATGAAGGGACCCCACTCCTATACAGCAGAAGACATTATTGAAATCCACTGCCATGGTGGTGTGGTATCTGTAAAAAGGATTCTTAACTTAATTCTTTCTAAAGGTGCAAGACTTGCTGAAAAAGGTGAGTTCACTAAGAGGGGCTTTTTAAATGGAAGAATTGACTTAACTCAAGCAGAAGCCGTAATTGACATGATTAAGGCAAAGACTGACTTGTCTTTTGACATGGGTTTAAATCAATTAAGTGGTGCCTTGAGTGAAGTTCTTAATAAATTAAAGGACGAACTTGTATCTATGCAGGCTCTAATTGTTGCAAACATTGACTTTCCAGATGAGGATATTGAGGATGCTGCCTATAATGACCTTATTGAAAGGTCCAACAAAATCCTTGATAAGATGGATAATCTCTTAGATAATTCAAAGAATTCAAGGCTTTTAAGGGATGGAATAAACACAGTTATCCTTGGAAAACCAAATGTTGGTAAGTCCTCTCTTTTAAATGGTCTTTTAAAATATGACAGGGCCATAGTCACTGATATTGCTGGAACAACTAGGGATATTATAGAAGACTATATAAACCTCGATGGTGTCCTATTGAAGATCACAGATACAGCAGGAATCAGGGAAACTGACGATGAAGTTGAAAAAATTGGTGTAAATATAGCCAGAGAAAAGCTAAAGGAAGCTGACCTTGTTATTGCAATTTTTGATATTTCTCGTGAGTTTGACAAGGACGACGAAGAAATTTTAAATCTAATAAAGGACAAGAAGCACATCACTATTTTAAATAAGGATGACTTGGAACAAAAGATTTCTGATGAAGAAATAAAAAAATACTTCAAGGATGATTATTTGAGACTTTCTGTAATGGAAAATGAGTCAGTAAAAAAGATAGAAAACCTAATTATTGACCTCTTCTTTGACGGAGAACTTCAAATATCCTCTGATTCAGTCCTTTCCAATCTAAGACATATAAATGCCTTAAAGGAAGCAAAAAAATCTCTTTTAGAGGTAAATGAGAGCTTAAAGAAAAAGGTCTTTTTAGATTTAATTGAAGTTGACCTAGAAAATGTAATAGGCCACATTTCTGAAATAACAGGAACAATTACAACAGAAGATATTTTAGACAGGGTATTTTCTGATTTTTGTATAGGAAAGTAGGTAAAGATGTCAGACGTTAAATATTATGAAGCGGGAGACTTTGACACAGTAGTCATTGGAGCAGGCCATGCTGGCAGTGAGGCTGCCCTTGCCTCTGCAAGACTTGGTGCAAAGACTCTCCTATTATGTATAAATTTAGATTCAATTGCGCAAATGAGCTGTAATCCAAATATTGGAGGAACTGGAAAGGGCCACCTAGTTCGTGAAATTGACGCACTTGGTGGAGAAATGGCTAAAAACATTGACAAAACTTTTATCCAATCTAAGATGCTAAACACATCTAAGGGACCTGCAGTTCATTCGCTTAGGGTTCAAGCTGATAAGAGAAAATATCACGAAGAGATGAAGAGAGTTCTAGAAAATGAAGAAAACCTCTATCTTGTGGAAGATGAAGCTATAAGAATTTTAAAAGAAGGTAATAAGGTAAGTGGAGTTTTGACAAGAAATGGTGCAAAATACAATACCAAAGCTGTTGTAATCTGCAGTGGAACTTATCTTAGGGCAAGGATTTTTATGGGAGAAGTTAACTTCTCATCTGGTCCATCTGGTTTTGGACCTGCCAACCACCTTTCTTCTAGTTTGGAAGAAGATTTTGGAATGGAACTTCAAAGGCTTAAAACTGGTACACCAGCCAGGGTCCTAAGAAGTTCTATTGACTTATCTGTTATGAAGGAACAGGCTGGAGATGAAGAAATCATTCCATTTTCCTTCTTAAATATTGATAAGAAATATGATATTGACCAAGAACTTTGTTACCTTACTTACACAACTAAGAAATGTCACGAAATTATAAGGGATAATATTGAAAGGTCTGCCTTGGCCCTTGGAGACATTGAGGGAAAGGGCCCAAGATATTGTCCATCTATTGAAGACAAGGTTATGAGGTTTGGGGACAGGGATTCCCACCAAGTATTTATTGAGCCAGAAGGACTTACTACTGATGAAATGTATATACAAGGTGTTTCCTCTTCCCTACCTGTTGAAATTCAACAAGAGTTTTACAAGGAAATAATTGGGATGGAAAACTGCAAAATCCTTAGACCTGCCTATGCCATAGAATATGATGCCATTGATGCAACTCTTTTAAAGAGAAGTCTTGAACACATGGACTATGAAGGTCTTTTCTTTGCAGGACAAATAAATGGGTCCAGTGGTTATGAAGAAGCAGGAGCCCAAGGCATAGTTGCAGGTATCAATGCAGCTCTAAAGGTCCAAGGAAAAGATCCCTTTATCCTAGATAGGTCTGAAGCTTATATAGGCGTTTTAATCGATGATCTTGTAACCAAGGGAACTCGTGAACCCTATAGGATGATGACATCAAGGGCAGAGTACAGGCTAACACTTAGACAAGACAACGCAGACCTCAGATTGACTGAAAGAGGAAGGGAAATTGGTCTTGTAGATGATGAGAGATATGAAGGTTACCTATACAGAAAAAAGGCAATTGAAGATGAAATAAAGAGAATTAAGAAGATTCAAATCAACCCAACTGCTGAAAACAATAAGATTTTAGAGTCACTTGGATCTACTGAGACTCAAAATTCCTTTAGTCTTTATGAAATGATAAAAAGGCCAGAACTTGATTATAAAAAACTAGAAGTCTTTGATCCAGATAGACCTCCTGTCCGTGAAGATGTAATAAGAAATATAGAAATAGAAATAAAATACGAAGGATATATTAAGAAGCAAGAAATCCAAATCAAACAATTTAAAAAGCTTGAAAATAAGAAGCTTTCAAAGAACCTTGACTACAAGGCTATAGATGGTCTTAGGATTGAAGCAAGAGAAAAGCTATCTGATATTAGGCCAGAATCTATTGGTCAAGCATCGAGAATAACTGGAGTTTCACCTGCTGATATAAATGTCCTTCTTATCCACTTAGAACAAATGAGGAGAAAAAATGTTAGTTGATTATTTCAAGGAATATGACCTTGATACAAAAAATATAGATAAGTATGAGAGATATAAAAAATTAATCCTAGATTATAACCAACACACAAATCTTACAAGAATAACTGAAGATGATGAGTTTAATGTAAAACACTTTTTGGACTGCCTAAGCCTTATAAAAACTGGAAAGTTTAGCGGAAGTGAAAAAATTATAGACATTGGAACAGGAGCAGGATTTCCTGGAGTCCCATTAAAACTCTACAATGAAGAGCTCGATGTAACCCTACTAGACTCCCTAAGAAAGAGGATTGACTTCTTGGATGGAGTTATAGAAGACCTAGGCCTTAAAAACATAAGGGCAGTTCATGCAAGAGCAGAAGAAGTTGCAAGGACAGATGAATATAGAGAACAGTTTGATGTTGCGGTATCAAGGGCTGTGGCCAACCTATCAACTCTTACAGAATATGCAATGGGTTTTGTGAAAGTCGGTGGATATTTCATATCTCAAAAAGGACCAGAGTATAAAGAAGAAATTAAGAATGGCAAAAGAGCAATAGAAGTTATGGGTGGAGAAGTTGAAGATGTAATTCACACTCCCCTACCTAATGATATTGATCACTATATAATTGTAATAAAAAAGGTAAAAGCTACTGACAAGAAATATCCAAGAGGTGAAGGTAAACCTAGGAAGTCTCCCCTATAAGTTAGTTATTTACACAAACAAACACAAAGAAAAAATTAAGGCTCCACGTGGAGCCTTTTTGCTTGCAATAAAACTTAATATTTCGATAAATTATTATGCTCCACGTAGAGCATTTAGTATAAATATTATTTGTGCTCTACGTAGAGCATGAGGCTAAAATTAGAATAAAAATTTTGCACTAATACTTTCCTCATCTTTAAAATGCTTCTTAAACATGATATTATTAATTATATAGAAATGAGGTAAGAATATGTCTGTTGTAATTACAGTTTTTAATCAAAAGGGTGGTGTTGGAAAGAGCACCACAGTCATAAATTTAAGTTCAGCATTGGCTCTAAGAGGCAAAAAAACTCTAATAGTGGACATGGATCCCCAAGGAAATGCTACATCGGGCCTTGGTCTATATGAATTTGACAATATGATTTACGATTTTTTAATAGATGAAGAATTGGATTCGATATATCCAACAGGTTTTTCAAAACTTGATATAATCCCATCAAACTCGGAGTTTGCTGGAGTGGAGATAGAACTAGCAAGGCACGAAGATTGGCAATTTAAATTAAAAAAGATGATAGATAAGGTGAAGGACAATTATGATTTTGTAATTATAGATTCACCACCTTCTCTTGGAATCCTATCAATGATGTCACTTGTGGCAAGTGATAAGATTTTAGTGCCAGTCCAATGTGAATATTATGCACTTGAAGGAGTATCTCAACTTATGGACACTATGACCCTTGTAAGGGATAACTTTAATCCAAGCTTGAGCCTACTAGGTGTTGTAATGTGTATGTTCGATGGAAGGACAAACTTATCTAACCAGGTAGTTGAAGAAGTTCAAAAGCACTTTGACAACAAGGTATTTAAAACTTTTATACCAAGAAATGTAAGATTGGCTGAAGCTCCAAGCTATGGAATGAACATATACGACTATGACAGCAGTTCTAAGGGGGCTAAGGCTTACACAGACCTTGCCAAGGAAGTTATAGGTGAGATAAATGACTAAGAAAAAGGGTCTAGGAAGAGGAATTGGAAACTTTCTAAATTCCAGTGAAAAAATAAGAGAAGTTATAGAAGAAGAACGCTCCAAACTTATGGAAATTAGCACTTCTGATATTGTTGCAAACGAGGGACAACCTAGGAAGAACTTTAATGAAGAAGACCTAAAAGACCTAGCAGCTTCGATTGAAAAATACGGTATAATCCAACCACTTTTATTGAAGAAAAAAGAAGATAAGTATGAGATTATAGCTGGAGAAAGAAGATTTAGGGCTGCAAAACTTGCAAGTTTAGAAAAAGTCCCAGCAATTGTAAAAGATATTACTGACCATGAATCTTCAAGGATTGCTATAATAGAAAACATTCAAAGAAAGGACTTAAACCCTGTTGAAGAAGCCATGAGTTACAGGCACCTACTAGATTCACAAGATCTCACACAAAAGGAACTTGCAGAAGAAATAGGCAAATCTAGACAATATATAGGTAACACTATTAGATTATTAAATCTTGACCCAAGAGTCTTAAAACTTCTTGAAGAAGAAAAAATATCTGTATCCCATGGTAAAAAACTTCTTTCTATTAAGGATGGAGATAAGCAATATAAAGAAGCCATGAGGATTATAAAAGACTCTCTACCTGTAAATAACAACAAGAAAAGTGTAAAAAAACCAAGGGTTCAAGAAAAAGAAGACATATTCTTAGAAGACATGAGAAGCCAAGTGGAAAGGTCTCTTGGAACAAAGGTTAATTTCAAAAAAAGAGGTAAGGTTGGAAAAATCGAAATAGAATATTATGGAGAAGAAGACCTATCTAGGATTCTTGATCTAATTTTGGCTAGAGAGTTGGATTAAATATGAAGAGATTTTACACAATATACCTAGTATCAGCCTTTTCAGACAGGCCATTTATGGGAAATTCTACAGGCGTTGTCATAGATGATGGAAGACTCACAGACCTAGAGATGAAAAACATAGCAATGGATATAAATCAATCTGTTGTAGTTTTTGTTAGACAACTAGATAGGGATAGATATCTCACAAGATTTTTCACACCAGATGGAGAAATCAACCTTTGTGGTCACGCAACTATTGCAACTTTTTATGCCCTTGCAGAAAATGAATACATCATGTCCAAGGAAGATGGGGTAAAAAATATTATCCAACATACAAAGATTGGAAAGATTCCAGTAGAGCTTGATTACAAAAATTCTAAGATACAAAATGTCTATATGAATTTAAATGTTGAATTGAGGGAAAAATACGAGGCCCCAGAAGGCGTTTTAAGAGCTTTAAATTTAGGTCCTAATGATATAGGTCTAGAAATTAAAGAAAGCTTAAATATGGAGAAAATATCCACAGGAACCTGTGATATCCTTGTTCCAGTAAAAAATGAAGAGATTTTATCGTCTATTAGCCTAAGTAGAGATGAAGCAATAAAAATTTCTAGAGAAGAAAAGATAATTTCCATCCATGCTTTTACAACACAAGATGGAAAAGAAATTAAACAAAGAACCTTCTCACCAATTATAGGTGCTGACGAAGAATTTGGCAGTGGAACATCAACTGCAGCCACAATGCACTACCTAAAGGCAAATGACCTTGCAAAGAGCGACTCTATTTTAGCAACTCAAGGAGATTATATTGGAAGAGTTTCAAAGGTTATAACTAGCCTGGGAAAAAATGATAAGAAAATAAGGGTCGGTGGAAGGGCCTACGTATTTATGAATGGAGTTATAAATTTATAATGGGAAGAAGACAGAAAAAATCAAATAGATCAAGGTTAGTCCTTGTAATATTCTTTGCCATCCTAGTTTTTTTTGGAGGTAGCCTAGTATCTTCTAGAAATAAGATAGTAGATATAAACCCAAGAGACGTTGATTATATCGAGATAATAGGCTTTAAAACTGGCAATATGAAGACAATTAAGGATAGAAAAATAGTTACTAAGATATGTAAGGACTTAAACAGCCTAAGGGGTAAACAAGCCAACAAGGATACCAATGGCGAAATTGCAAATTACATCAATGTTTATTTCACAAGTGGCAACAAGATTTCCTTTGTTAAGACTGGACTAACTATTAGGGTTAACAATATTTATTACAATGTAAGTTCAAGAAACTCTAAGATGATTGACGAAATAATAGAAAAATATGGAAGATAAACCTGGTGGCTTATGCTCACTGGTTTTTTATTGTAAAAAATTTGTGGATAAATTTATATTAAGTGCTTGTTGATAAAAAATAAAAATCTAAAAACTATTAACAATTTCTTATTTTTAGAGAAAATTGCGAATTATAATCAACATTTGTAGATAAGAAGAGGAAATTGTGGATAAAAAAGCTTGAAAATTAAGTAAAAAACTAAGGGAAGGGCACTTATCCACAGAAATAACTTAAAAAAACTCTTTTCTTTATAAATTTCATAAAAATATAGTCTAAGATAAGAATTACTCCCTTTCTTAGACTATATTTTTAATAAAAAAGACCCGACTTAGGTCGAGTCTTTTTTATATTACATAGTTTTTTTGTCAACTGGTAGGAATGAATCCACAATACCAAGGATAAGAGCACCAACAACAGCACCAAGAACTGATACTGTAAATCCATCAACAATTTGACCTGTGATGAATAAAATTATTGCTGCAACAACAAATCCTACTGCACCTCTACCAAATGGTGAAGCGTCAACTCCTGTGAACTTATTGATTGCCCAGTCCAAAATTCCTATTACAATAGCTGCCATAATAGCTGTAGAATAACCGTCTGTTTGAATTCCAATGGAAAGTGCAGAAGTTAGTAAAACAGCTAATCCACTTACTAAAACTTTAATAATTAAACTAATCATAAATGATTCCTCCCTACTTAATATATAACCAAGGAAATGGAAATTAAACAATTTATATTTAAATTTATATCTATCCAAGACAATTTGTGGTATAAAAATAAGAGGAGGTAGACCATGAAACACGTGAAAATAGAAGTATTTATCCCAAGAGAAGACAGCATAAAATTAATTGATAAAATTAACGAAAAAGGTTTCTTAAAAGAAGAAAATTATGACTATTGTTATGCAGAAACATATGTTAAAGGTCATTTTAGGCCAATTGAAGGGGCAAACCCCTATATAGGAAGCCTAAATAAAGTTGAAGAAGTAGAGGAATCTAAGTTAGAATTTAGGATAAGAAGAGAAGATTTAGAGGAAGCTATGAAAATTATAAGGGAAAATCATCCCTATGAAGTTCCAGTGATAAATATAATTGAATTAATAGATTTGAATTTGGAGATATAAAAGTAGAATTAATAAAAATATAGACAAAGAAATTGAAAATCAAACAAAAAATATTTTGTGACTAATTCTACTTGGTGAATTTAAAATTTATAAAAAATATAAAGCTAGAGCCAATTTATTATGATCAAAAAATTGAAATCTAAAGAAATTTGAAATAGGAAAAAAACTTCCATAAAAAAATCACCTGCTAATGCAAGTGATTTGTGGCGTCCACGAGAGGAGTCGAACCTCCGGCCCCACGCTTAGGAGGCGTGTGCTCTATCCAACTGAGCTACGTAGACCTATAAAATTATTGTATATAAATAATGAAGAAGTGTCAATATTTTATGACACTTCTTTTTAAATCTTAGTTTATTAACTTAAGCAGCCTTCTCAATATTTACAAAAATTTCTTCAAAGACCCTCTTAAATTTATTGATTATTCCATTTTCATAGACCTTGTCCTTAACTATTAAGTCACTTTCAAAGACTAGCTTGTCACCCTTATAAAAGGATATCTTACCAACTGAGGAACCTGCCTCGATTGGTGCCTTAAGGTCTTCATTTATCTCAACCATTTCCCTGTACTTATCTCCTGACTTAGAAAGTATGTAGCCAGTTTCCTTTTGATAAATTGGGATATTTTCATCTTGAGAGTGGAGGACTTCTATGGTCCTTACTTCCTTTTCTGTGTCACCAATGGCATTGTAGCCGTAGTCTTCGAAGCCTTTTGTCATAAGTCTTTTGCAGGCAACGAATCTCTCAAAGTCAGAGTTGGAACCTGTAGTTATTCCAATAAGCCTCATGTCCTTTGACTCGTCGTCAACACCCTTTTCAAGTCCAGTTAAGATTACACACCTGCCCGCTGCATTGGTGTAACCTGTCTTTAGACCATCAACTTCAGGGATAATGCCAAGGACTGGGTTGGTGTTGTATTCTATAAAATTCCTTTCAGGCTCTTCTAACTTAGTTATAGAAGTGTATTTTAAAATCTCTGGATGAAATTTTATAAGTTCTGATGCAAGCTTAAACATTTCCCTAGTTGTCATCTTGTTATAGTCAAGGATTTCATAATTTGTGAGTCCTGTTGGGTTTACCATTAGGGCATTTTTAAGTCCTAAGTCTTGACACTTGTCGTTCATCATCTTGACAAAGGCATCTGTAGAACCTGCCACATGCTTACCTAAAGCTGTGATTGCATCGTTACCTGATACAACCATGGAAGCTTCAATTAGCTTTTCCACTGTGACCTTGTCGCCTTCTTTTAACTTAAAGGAAGATCCTGTTAGGACTGCGGCCTCCTTATCTATTTCAACTTCGTCATTAAGGGATATGGATCCTTCTTGGATTTTATCTAAGACTACAAATATTGAAACAAGTTTGGAAGTTGATGCCATGGCACGAATCTCATCTAGGTTATGACCTTCTAAGATTTCACCAGACTTATAATCTCCCAATAAGTAAGACTTAGTGAGGCCTTCTAGAGGGACCTCTTCTAATTTTTTTATTTTTTCAGCCTCATAAAGGTTGGCCTTTTGGACACCTTCCTTTGTAGGGACTAAAATATTTTGGTTTCTAATTGTATTTGGATCAATTTCTTTTTCTTCAGCATTTGTATCTGTGGCATCTGTTGTATTTTCACTAGTTGCCTTTATATTATCAATTGGTGCTTTTGTTTCTTCTGCCAAAACATTTATAGGAGCAGAAAAAATCACAAGTCCAAGAGATAAATATAGAAGTAATTTCTTCATCATGCACCTCGGGAAATATTGTATCAAATTATAAATAAATTGTAAATTAAGTAGACTTTATAGGCCTGGATAAACTTCTAACTTATGGGTAATTATTATCATTGTAAGGGCAATATGATATAATGAAATTTGTAAATTTTAAAATAATCTATGAGGAGACTATATATGGATAAACAAAAAATAGAAAAAGCTGTTGAAATGATAATTGAAGCAATTGGAGAAGACAAAAATAGAGAAGGTCTCTTAGAAACTCCAGCAAGAGTTGCGAGAATGTATGAAGAAGTTTTTGCAGGACTTGGACAAACTGCTGAAAAGCATCTATCCAAAACTTTTGAAATAACAGAAGACAACATTGTTGTTGTAAAGGACATTGAATTCTACTCAATGTGTGAACACCACTTCTTACCATTTTACGGAAAGGCTCACATTGCCTATATCCCAAATGAAAAGGTAGCAGGTCTTTCAAAACTTGCAAGAACTGTAGAAACTTATGCAAAAAAACCACAACTACAAGAAAGACTTAGCATAGAAGTTGCAGATGCCATGATGAAGTATCTTGAACCAAAGGGAGTTCTTGTAGTTATAGAAGCAGAGCACATGTGCATGAACATGAGAGGGGTTAAAAAGCCTGGCTCAAAGACTGTAACATCAGTAGCTAGAGGAATTCTTGAAACAGACGAAAAGCAAAAACAAGAAGCCTTTAGACTAATTGAATTTTAATTAGATTTTAATGAAAAATACAGACCTTATTCTCAAGAGCAAGATTTATAATGAATATTTAAATGAACTTGAATATCTTGAAAGGGACAGGTTCTTTTGCAGGCACAACTACGAACACTTTGTGTCAGTTGCAAGGATTTGTTACATCCTTAAGCTAGAAGAAGATGTAGATGTAGACAAGGATATGATTTATTCAACAGCCCTCCTCCACGACTTGGGGAGGGTAATTGAAATAAAAGAAGGGATAAATCACGCCATTGCCTCAGTTGATCTTGCTAGAGAAATTTTAAAGCTAACAGATTTTTCAGATGAAGAAAAGGAAAGAATCCTAAATTGCATAGGAGCCCACAGGAGCAAGGACCTGGCAGAAGATGAATTTTTCAATATCTTTTACAGGGCAGACAAACTTTCGAGGCCCTGCTTTAGGTGTCCTGCCTACAAGGAATGCAATTGGAGCTTTAACAAGAAAAATCACACAATAATTTATTGATGGGAGTATTATGGATTTTATCAAGATAAAAGACCTAGAAGTCTATGCCAACCATGGACTTTTTGAAGAAGAAAATAAACTTGGCCAAAAATTTTTAATTAGTGCAGAAATTGGGATGAGTTTTAGGGACTGTGCCATAGAAAAAAACCTAGACAGGTCCATTGACTATGGAAAGTTGTCCCATGAACTTTATGATCTTTTTAAAAATGAAACTGAAGATTTAATTGAGACTCTTGCCTATAAGATGACAAAATTCATCTTTGATAACTATGAAATGGCAGAAACTGTTGACCTCACAATAAAAAAACCCTGGGCCCCAATTAACCTTCCCCTAGATACAGCATCGGTTCGCTGCAAGAAGAAGAGAAGGGACTACTATATTGGGATTGGGACAAATCTTGGAGATAGGGAAGGCTATATTAAGTCTGCCCTAGAAAAAATGGAAGTAGCAGGCCTTAAGGTCCTGGAAAAAGCTTCTATTATAGAAACCAAGGCTTGGGGCAAGACTGACCAAGGAGACTTTTTAAATACAGTTGTAAAGGTGTCTTCCTATGAAGATCCCCACGACCTTCTTCACATTTTACAAAAAATTGAAATTGACCTAGACAGGGTTAGACATGAAAAATGGGGAGCAAGGACAATTGATTTGGATATCCTCTTTATAGATAGGGAAATCCACTACACAGATGAGTTGATAGTACCTCATCCCTATATCGCAGAGAGGGAGTTTGTCTTAGAATCCTTAAATGAACTTATGCCAAACTACTTTCACCCTATTTTAAATAAAAAAATAAGTAAGCTTTATGAAGAAGTGAAAGATGAAAAATAAGAGGGCAGGTTGCGGCTGCCTTATGATTATCCTGGCATTTTTGGGAATTATCTTTTTTATGGGACTCTTAATAAAATCAACTTCAGAAAAAAGAGCCCAAGAAGAGATGAATTACAGACAAGCCTATATTGAGGATACAGAAAAATTGGCCACAAGGATGGCTAAAAAACATGGCCTTTTCCCATCTGTAATGATGGCCCAGTCTATCCTTGAGTCCAACTGGGGAAGGTCTGAGCTTTCCCAAGAATACAACAATTACTTTGGCATAAAGGCAGTAAAAAGGGACCAAGGCATAGTCTTTGAAACTGAAGAATATGTTGAGGGACAAAGTGGAAGATACATGGAGAACTTCAAGAAGTACTCCTCCAAGAAAGAGTCCTTTGAACATTATGCCAAGCTCCTTACAACAGCCAAGAGGTATGAAAAGGTAAAGACTGCCAAGGACTACAAGGAAGCAGCCAAGTATATAAAAGAAGGCGGCTACGCAACAGACCCTTCCTACGCAGAAAAAATAATATCAGTCATAGAAAAATATGGGCTGGATAAGTATGACGAGGTGACCAATTGACAAAAGATAAGAAAGAATGGCTAAAAACCAGTATAATAATCATTATTCTCTCCCTAGTTTTTCTTGTATTTAAGTACAACAAGTTAGATACAGGAAGTTTTATCCAGGTTTTTAATTTTAAAACTCTGGCAATCCTACTGGGGATAGTGTCTCTATCAACCCTGGTTGTCTTCTTTTTTGTAGATGAAAAAAGATACAAGGACACAAAATCAGTTTTCATTTATATGGTGATTTTAATGATTTTATTTTCTGCTATATCCTATTTTAGGTATAAAAATCTTACAGGACTTAGCCAGGATGATCTTTTAATCATAGAAAATGACCTAAAGAAAATGTTTATAAACCTTGGAATCTACATGTTTGCTTTCTTTGGAACTATGCTAATGTTAAGTAAGAACGACAAGGTTGCCGAAGAAATTGAAGCAGAAAAAGAAGAAGCCAATAAAAACATGAAAAAGATAAAAGGCAATAAAAAGAAAAAGAAGAAAAAATAAGAAAGAGGAGAAAAATTGAACAAAAAAACATCTAACATAGTCCTCATAATATCAGCAATAATTCCCTTTGGACTCCAGTTCTCTGGTCTAGAATCAGAACTGGGCAATGGTTCTGTTATTTATTCAATAATGTGGGCCATTGTAAACTACCTATTTATGATGACAGCAGTGGACTTCATATCAAAGTACAAGGGAATCCTAAAGCTTGAGGACCTAAATATAAGAAAGAAGACTTACAACTTAAATATCTTTGTCTACATAGGATTTTTGATTTTTGTAAACATATACTTTTTCCAACAAATGTATGTGAGAGACAACAAGGTCATTAATTTCTTGGCAAACCCATTATTCTTAATTGGACTATTTTTACTATTTATATACAACCTACAAAATGGTAAGTTCCCAAATAGAGAAGACAAGGACACAATAATCTACAATATTCCCTCTAAATCATCTTTTAGAGATGGAAAGGACAGGCTTGGAACAGTTGTGGGATCCTATGGCAAGGGCCTTGTAATTGGTAACCACCACTTCCCTTATGAAGACATGAAATCTATTTCCAAGTCAAAAAATAATGAAATCGTAATAAAGGGTAAGGAAGGCTCAAAGAACTATATAGTTAATATTGGGTCGCTAAACTCTGCAAATCAGGCAATTATTGAAATTAATAAGGCCTTAAATGAAGGGAAAATTGACGAGAATAAAATAAATTTAAAAAAGATAAAAAACTTTTAGGAAAACATTGACAAATTAACTTTAGTCCTCTATACTATAAGTAAGCTAGCTAGAGAAAACAAATTGGTAACTAAGAAAAGGTGATTCCAATGACAAGTTTTATTTTATCCCGCAAGGGAAAGGTAGCAAAGTACCTCATTTGAAAGTAGCTTAGTGCTAAAGGTTGAATGCTTAATTTAAGAGGTATAGAGCTATAGTTACATAACAATTGAAAATTTTAAAATCAAGAGATCCAAGTGGGTCTCTTTTTTGTTTTACTTAATTTTTAAATTATTGAGAAGTTTGGTCT
The DNA here is from genome assembly GCF_900454685.1 of Peptoniphilus harei. GTDB lineage: Bacteria > Bacillota > Clostridia > Tissierellales > Peptoniphilaceae > Peptoniphilus_A > Peptoniphilus_A harei. Next base: position 528,600 of record NZ_UATM01000032.1, read on the forward strand.
TTTAAAACTTTCTATGAAAATTAAAATAAAATTTATTTACTATTAAAAATTAGATTTAATATTTTATAGATTACTAGAAAATTTTTTATTAGTGGAATATCTTTTGGCAAGATAAAATAAAACTAAAATTATTTTTAATTAAAAAATTAACAAAATTAGTAATAAAGCTTGATGCAACCAAAAGTTGCGGCCTATTTGCTTGTTGGGTTCATACTTTTTTGTTATATTGAAGCTAGATGTTACTTTTATTTTAAGTCTTATAAAATTTTATAAGTCTTATAAAATTTCAAAAGCTATATAAAAAAGTGACTTAATAATAAAAACGTCGATAAATATAAATCTCTAGTTTATAAAAAGGATAAGGATAAAATAAAATTTTAAAAATAGACTTGTTGATTATAATTAACTTCCCTAGTCAACAAATGTAGATAAGATAAGAAAAATTGTGGATAAAAAACAAAAATTAACTTAAAAAAATAGCTAATCTAGTAATAATTTAAGAAAAAACCGAAGTAAAATAATTTTATAAAGAAAGTCTATAAAAAATTTATAAAAAACTTGACAAAATAATTTTACGGGGCTATAGTGTAAATATAAGGTATATACACTATAGATTAAAAAAGATGAAATATTATTAATTAAGTTTTATATGAAATTTTTAATCATAAAGACTCTAAAGACATTTATATAGAGATATAATTAAAAAAATTATAAAAATTTAAATAATTTAGACAAAGATCTTTTTTATAAAATAGATTATTAAAGAAAAACACAAAATAAAAGGCAAAATACAATAATAAGTCAGATTAAGAATAATATATTCTTATATTGACACTTCGTAATCCATGCAAGTAAGCCATTTTGTAATAGTCTTTTAGTTGAAATGATTTTTCTTTTATAATACAATAAAGGACAAATAGGAGGTATATTATGAAAAAGAAAATTTTAACTATTTTTCTTGTACTTATTGCAGCCATAACACTTGGTGCTTGTAGTGCAAACACAACAGCCTATCTAGACGCATCCCAAAAGGTAGCAGACTGGAAGGGCTCAAAAGTTTCTGGACAACTTGAATACAATGTTGAAGTAAAAAATCCTGAAACTCAAGAAGTAATGAAGATTAACTTCCCTGTAAGTCTAAAGGGCGAACAAGTGGGAAAAGACAAGGCCCACGTTGTAATGAATATGGACTTCTCAAAGTTCAAAAAAGAAATTGCAAAAATGTCAGATAACCAAGAAGAAATTGCTGGCCTTAACAAGGACGTGCCTGATGTTATCAAGATGGACCTTTATGTAAAGGGCAATGAAGTTATCTTTTCAAAGGACATCTTTGCACTTGGAAACGACTCCTTCAAGGACATCAAGGAAGACTACATCTCAATTGCAGATGAAGAAAATGGTCTTTCACCAAAGGCTGCCCAATACTTTAATTCAGAAGAATTTAAGACTGACCTAATCAATCTAATGAACCTTGCAACAAAGGACATAAAACAAGAAATTGACTTCAAGGTTGAAGGCAACACTTACACATTAGATGCAAGCAGTGACGCTATAATTGATGAATTCATAAAGTCAGCTGATGGCGTTATGAAAAACTGGGACGCAGTTTCAACATCTGCCCTAGCAATCATTGACAAGGCTGGCCTTCCAATGGATGAAGAAGAAAGAAAAGACTTCAAAGAACTTAACAAGGAATACAAGGCAGAAGACCTTAAAGAAGCAGCTAAGGGCATAAAAGAAATGATCAAGGGATCAAAAATTTCTCAAAAGACAACTTTTGAAGAAAACAAACTTGTCCAAGACCTAGCAATGCAAGTTAATGTTGCAGACTTCGTAAAAGTTTCTGTTAAGGGAAAAATGGACACTGTAAAAGATGAAAATGTAAAAATTAACTTCCCAACTTCAGTTAAAAAATTAACTACAGAAGAATACATGAAGTTAATTATGCCAGAAGTAAGTCTTGTAACAGTAAGAGTAAATGGCGAAGACATCACTTTTGAAGATCCTGAAGCTCTTCCAAAGATTATGAATGACAGAACTATGCTAGCAGCTCGTGCTTTCTATGAAAAAATTGGCGCAAAAGTTGATTGGAATGGAAAAGACAGAACTGTAACAGTTACAAAAGATAATGATAAGATTGTTTTAAAAATTGACTCTAACAAGGCCCTTGTAAATGGAAAAGAAGTTGCACTTGACTCTCCAGCAGTTATTGTCAAGGACAAGACTTATATCCCAGTTAGATTCGTATCTGAAGCCTTTGGTTATAAGGTTAAATACGACAAGAACGAAGGAATGCCAATAGTTGACATCTTTAACATGACTGAAAAAGAATTAGAAGCTAAGCTTGCAGAAATCGAAAAAGAAGATAACTACAAGATGATTGCTTCAATGAAGTCAACTGGCCAAAAAGATGAAGAAATTGTTGAAACTTTAAAAGAACTTTATGAAGGCGAAGAATTAGAAAAAATCCTTGCAGCTAAGGCTGAACTTGACAAGAACCCTGAACTTCTAAAGAAATACCAAGAAGAAAACAAAAAAGAATTGGAAGAAATTTTAGGAGAAGACAAGGAAGAAGTTAAAGAAGCTGACAAGAAAGAAAATAAAGAAGTTAAAGAAGAAAAAGTAGCTGAAAAGACAGAAAAATCTGCTGAAAAAGTAGCAAAAGTTCTTTTCTCAGTTGTAAAATAAGTTAAAAATTATCCCAAGAGCAAGCCTCTTGGGATTTTTTGTATTCAAAACACATATTAATTTTAACAAGGAAGCCAAGTCAGGCTTCTTTTTTTATGAGTCTAGCTTGAAGTGAGTTTTTATATAAGATAGGTTGTAAAATAAAAAAAGTCACAGCTTTATAATAAAAAACAAATTATTAAGATTATTTTTTCTCCACTTTAAAGCTATTTATAAAATTTTGTTTATGATAATATATAGTAGTATTTGAAAAATTATAAATAAAAATTCTACTATATGGAGGATTTATGAAAATATTAAAAAGAGATAAGAGAGAGGTTGATTTCGACCATTTAAAGATAAAAAATGCCATCGAAAAGGCCTTTGACTCTGTGGGAAAAGATTATGTTGATTCTGTAATAGGCGCCTATGCCCTTGATATCAAGGAAAGCTTACTAAAAAACTATGATCCAAAGAATCCTCCAACTGTTGAAGAGATTCAGGACCTAGTTGAGCTAAAGCTAATTGATGAAAAGGAAATTGAAGTTGTAAAGGCCTACATCCTTTACAGGAATAGACACTCTGAAGAGAGACAAATCTTGGACAAGTTCGCCAACTATATCACTGACGACAAGGTCCTAAAGATTTTGAAGTTTGTGAGAAAGAACTACGACCCAAAGGTTTACGAGCTTGAAAAACTTTACAAGAAGTTTGAATCCTTTGTGAAGAAGGACCAAAGTCAAGACGCCTACCTTTCTGAAATTATTAAGGCGGCAAGTGAACTTACTGACAAAGATGCTCCTAGGTGGGAATTTATTGCAGCCCTCTTCTTGAATTACGACCTTGAAAAGAAAATCAAGGCCAATCTAGAAGAGTTTAAGATCAATAATTTCTACGAAAAGATTGTCTTCTTAACTGAAAAGGGTCTTTACGGCGAATATATTTTAGAAAATTATTCTAAGGAAGAGATCCTTGAACTGGAAGAATATATTGATAATTCAAGAAACCATCTCTTAAATTATTCTGGTCTTGACCTTCTAATAAAGAGATATGTTATAAGGAGCCACGACGGCAGGTTTGTGGAATCTATCCAAGAGATGTTTATGGGGATTGCCATGCACCTTGCTATACCTGAGGAAAACAGGATTTACTGGGCCAAGAAGTTCTACGACATTTATTCTAGCCTAAAGGTCACTGTTGCCACGCCAACTATGTCCAATGCTAGAAAGCCTTACAATCAGCTTTCTTCCTGCTTTATTGACACAGTACCAGACACTTTAAAGGGAATTTATCGTTCTATTGATAACTTTGCCCAAATTTCTAAGCACGGTGGTGGAATGGGGCTTTACTTCGGCAAGGTTCGTGCCACTGGTTCTGACATCAGGGGTTTCAAGGGAGTTGCTGGTGGCGTTATAAGATGGATAAAGCTTGCCAATGACACTGCTGTTGCTGTTGACCAATTGGGAGTTCGTCAAGGTTCTGTTGCTTGCTATCTTGATGTTTGGCAAAAGGACGTCCCAGAATTTTTACAACTTCGTACCAATAATGGTGACGACAGGATGAAGGCCCACGACATCTTCCCTGCTATTTCCTATCCAAATTTATTCTTTGAATTGGCAGAGAAGGACATCAATGCAACTTGGTATATGTTTGACCCTCACGAAGTCCTTGCAAAGAAGGGTTATGCTCTTGAGGACTTTTACGGCAAAGAATGGGAAGAAAAATACAGGGAATGTATTGAAGATGAGTCTATCTCCCGTCGTGAGATGTCTGTCAAGGACCTAGTTAGACTTATTATCAAGTCACTTACAGAAACTGGAACGCCTTTTGCCTTCTACAGGGACAATGTAAACGAGATGAACCCTAACAAGCACGTTGGCATGATTTATTCTTCAAACCTTTGTACAGAAATAATGCAAAATATGTCTGCCATTGAAACTCTAGAAACTACAATAGAAACTGAAGATGGGGACGAAGTTATTGTGACAAAGACTAAGCCAGGTGACTTTGTTGTTTGTAACCTTGCTTCTCTTGTGCTTGGAAATATTGACCTTGAAGATGACAAGGAGCTAAAGGATATTGTTGCAACTACAGTAAGGGCTCTTGACAATGTTATCGACCTAAACTACTACCCAATCCCTTATGCCAAGGTGACAAACAGGAAGTACAGGTCCATAGGTCTTGGAACTTCTGGCTACCACCACGCCCTTGTTAAGGCTGGCATGGCCTTTTCTGACATAGATGAGCACTTGAAGTGGGCAGACGACCTTTATGAAAGGATCAACTTCCACGCAGTTACTGCTTCTATGGAAATTGCCAAGGAGAAGGGATCTTATGAATTCTTTGAAGGCTCTGATTGGGAAAATGGAAACTACTTCGACCTTCGTGACTACAAGGATGAAAAGTGGAACAAACTTAGAGAAGATGTGAAGGCAAATGGACTTAGAAATGGCTATATAATGGCCATTGCCCCTACAGGTTCAACTTCGATTATTGCCGCAACAAGTGCAGGAGTCGACCCAGTTATGAATAGGTACTTCCTAGAAGAGAAGAAGGGATCAATCCTTCCTAGGGTGGCACCAGACCTAACTCCACAAACTTTCTGGCTATATGAAAATGCCCATGAACTTGACCAAAATTTTGTAATTGAAGCTGCTGCCATTAGGCAAAGGCACATTGACCAGGCTCAGTCCATTAACTTCTATATAACAACGGACTTCACAATGAGAAAGATCCTAAACCTTTATATCAAGGCAGCCAAGGAAAAGTTAAAGTCAGTTTATTATGTGAGAAGTAAGTCTTTAGAGGTTGAAGATTGCGACTATTGTGCATCATAAAATATTGATATGTCACAAATTTTTATGAAGTCACAAATATTTATAAAGTCGTGATTTTTTGTGAGGTCACAGATTTTTGTTAAGTGATAAATATTTATAAAGTCATAGATTTTTGCAAAGTCCTAATTTTTTGCAAGGTCATGATTTTTTAAAAAGTCATAAAATTTTATAAAGTCATAAATTATTCTAAAATCGTAAAAATTATTAAAGGAGGAAATATGCAACTTTCAAAAAGAGGTCTCTTTAATGAAAAGGGAGACATTGAAACTTCCAAGAGGAGGGTCATCAACGGAAACACCACAAACCTAAATGACTTCAACAACTTGAAGTACAGCTGGACAAGTGACTGGTACCGTCAAGCCATGAACAACTTTTGGATACCAGAAGAAATTAATCTTTCCCAAGATGTGAAGGACTACAGGGAACTTGATAAACATGAGAAGACTGCCTACGACAAGATCTTATCTTTTTTGATTTATCTTGATTCGTTGCAAACTGCTCAAATTCCAAAGCTACAATCCTATGTAACGGCAAATGAAATCAACCTTTGCCTTTCCATCCAGGGTTACCAAGAGTCCATCCACTCTCAGTCCTATTCCTACATCTTGGATACAATTTGTTCGCCAGAAGAGAGGGAAGAAATCCTCTACCAATACAAGGACGACGAAGTCCTCTTAAAGAGGAACAAATTTATTGGGGACCAATACCAAGACTTCTACGAAGATGAGAACTTGGACAACTTTATGAAGGCCCTAATTGCCAACTATATTCTTGAAGGAATCTATTTCTACTCAGGCTTCTCCTTCTTCTACAATCTTGGAAGGATGGGCAAGATGCCTGGCACAGTTTCTGAAATAAGATACATCAATAGGGACGAAAACACCCACCTTTGGCTCTTCAGGAGTATTATACTTGAGATGAAAAAGGAACATCCAGAGATATTTACAGATGAGAATATAAAGAATTATAAAGAAATGCTTAAAAAGGGTGTTGAGGAAGAGATTGCTTGGGGTAAGTATGTCATAGGCGATGAAATTAAGGGTCTCAATGAAAAAATGATTGAAGATTACATCATGTACCTTGGCAACTTGCGTTCTAGAAATCTGGGTTTTGGCAACCTATTTGATGAAAATATCGACGAGCCAGAATCAATGAAGTGGGTTAGCGAATACTCTGATCCTAACCAAATTAAGACAGACTTCTTTGAAGCAAGACCATCTGCATATTCAAAATCTTCTGTAATTGAAGACGACCTTTAATAAGAAAGAGATTTAAGCCGGATTTTTATCCGGTTTTTATTTTTAAAAAATTCATCCCTTAAGGAGGTTTATAAGATGGAAGACAAGGACAACAACAAGAGACCCAAGTATAATTTACTTAGGTACTACTTAATATCAATCTTGGCAGTCTTTGCCCTAAACTGGCTAATTTTGCCAATGGTGACACAAAATAGAATGGAGACTTCTTCTTATTCAGACTTTAGGAATAACTTGAGCCAGAATAAAATCGAAGAGGTAAGCTTTAAGCAAGATCAAATCCTCTACAAGCTTAAGGACGACAAAAAAATCTACAAGACTGGGAAGATGGAAGATCCAGAAATAGTTAAGGACCTTGAAGAAAAGGGTGTTGAGTATTCTTCTGAAATACCAGAAAAGCCAAGTCTATTTATGAACTTTGTTATGACTTGGGGATTCCCAATCCTACTATTCTTCTTGCTACAAAGGGCAATGACTAAGAGGATGCAAAACCTTAGCGGTGGCGGAATCCTTGGTGGCGGAAAGAAAATTAAAAAGTATGAACCAAGTGGCGAAACTGTAGACTTCGATGATGTTGCAGGCCAAGAGGAAGCGGAAGAGTCCCTGGTGGAAATTGTGGACTACTTAAAAAATCCAAAAAAATACACAGACATTGGGGCCAAGTGTCCTAAGGGAGCTCTATTAGTTGGCCCTCCAGGAACTGGTAAGACCCTACTTGCCAGGGCTGTAGCTGGAGAAAGTCACGTTCCCTTCTTCTCCATAGCAGGTTCTGAATTTGTGGAGATGTTTGCAGGTCGTGGAGCAGCAAAGGTTAGGGAACTCTTTGAAGAGGCAAAGAAGAATGCCCCATGTATAATTTTTATTGATGAAATTGACACAATTGGTAAGAAGAGAGATGCAGGTGGATTTTCTGGCAACGACGAAAGAGAACAAACTCTTAACCAACTCTTGACTGAGATGGACGGCTTTGACGGCAACATTGGTATTGTAATGCTTGCTGCAACTAATAGGCCAGAGATCCTTGACCCGGCACTTTTAAGACCGGGAAGGTTTGACAGGCAAATAAGAGTTGAGCTTCCAAGTCTAAAGGACAGAATTGCAATCCTAAAGGTTCACGCAAGGTCCTACAAGATGGAAGAAGACATTGACTATTCACTTATTGCAAGGTCAACTGCTGGTGCCTCAGGTGCCCAACTTGCAAATATCTTAAACGAAGCTGCCCTTCGTGCAGTTAGGATGGGCCAAGACAAGGTTCGTCAAGAGGACATCCAAGAGTCCATAGAAGTTGTAATTGCAGGTGCTCAAAGAAAGCAAGATATACTTTCTCCAGAAGAAAAGAAGAGGGTGGCCTACCACGAAATTGGTCACGCCCTTGTTGCAGCCCTACAAACTGGGTCTGAACCTGTGGAAAAAATTACAATTATCCCAAGGACTTCAGGAGCTCTTGGCTACACAATGCAGGTGCCAAAGGATGAAAAGAATCTCTACACAAGAGAAGATTTAATCAACCACATCACAACTCTTTGTGGTGGACGTGCAGCAGAAGAAGTTATCTTTAACGAAGTTTCAACTGGCGCTGCCAACGACATTGAAAAGGCAACAGAGACTGCAAGGTCCATGATTACCCAATATGGTATGGCTGATGAGTTTGGCATGGTTAAGTTCCAAGACTCTGGCTCAAGATACATGGGCGACAATGGAAACATGAACTGTTCTGAAGAAACTAGGAAAGAAATTGATGACCTCATGGTGAAGATTGTTAAATCTGCCCAAGACAATGCAAGAAAATTAATTGCAGACAACAGGGATGCCATGAAGGAACTTTCTGAATTCTTGTTAGAAGAGGAAACAATAACTGGCAAGCAGTTTATGGAAATCCTATCAAAGTACAAGAACTTTGATGAAGAATAAGATTATATAAGAAGGTGGCTTGGAGCCGCCTTTTTTTGTTTTCATAAATTTTTCAAGGGTAAAACTAATTATAGTTAGAAAAAATTTAGAGAAAGAAAAGGAGATGAATATGGGATTATTAGTAGAAGGTAAATGGGTTGATCAGTGGTATGACACAGAGTCAACTGGAGGAAAGTTTGTGAGAAAGGACTCATCCTTTAGGGACTGGATAACAAAGGACGGAAAAATAGATGACGAGGACAGGAAGGCCTACCCAGCAGAAAAGGGAAGATACCACCTTTATGTTTCACTAGCTTGTCCATGGGCAGCAAGAAACCTAATGGTTAGGAAACTCAAGGGACTAGAAGACATAGTTGGTCTATCAATTGTGAGCCCTCTTATGTACGATAAGGGTTGGACCTTTGGAGACTATCCAGGTGCAACAGAGGACAAGGTCCATGGCTTTAAGTGCCTTCATGAACTTTACACTCATGTGAAGCCCGACTACACAGGCAGGGTAACTGTGCCAGTTTTATATGATACTAAAGAAGAGAAAATCGTAAACAATGAATCTTCTGAAATAATTAGAATCTTCAACCATGCCTTTGACGATTTGGGGGCAAAGGAAGGCGACTTTTATCCAGAAGACCTTAAAGATGAGATAGATGAGATAAACGACTTTGTCTATGACAGGATCAACAACGGAGTTTACAAGGCAGGCTTTGCAACTAAGCAAGAAGTTTACCAAGAAGAAGTGAAAAATGTATTTGATGCCCTAGATAAAATCGAGGAAATCTTATCAAAGAATAAATATTTACTTGGGGACAGGTTTACAGAAGCAGACATAAGACTCTTCACAACCCTAGTACGTTTTGACCCAGTTTATTTTGGTCACTTTAAGTGCAACATCAGACCCCTAACTTCTTATGAAAATATTTGGAGATACACAAGGGAGATTTACAACATGGAGGGTCTGGCAGAGACAGTGGACTTAGACCACATCAAGACCCACTACTATATGTCACACGACTTGATAAATCCAAACAAGATAGTGCCAGTGGGTCCAGAGATAGACTTCTCACTTTAAAGAGAACTAAAAATTTAGAACTATTGCAAATTTAAGAATATAATAAAAAAAAATAATCCTAGGTTTTTTATGCCTAGGATTTTTCTATTTACCAAGTATTATTAACTTATTTATCAAGTTTTGAAATTATTTGTGCCACTTCTGCCCTTGTTAAGTTTGCCTTAGGTGAGAACTTGTTGTTAGATGTTCCACTTAGGATTCCCTTGTTAGCTAGGAATTCAACTTCGCCAAAGGCCCAGTCAGAGATTTCCTTTTCGTCGTCAAAGACAATTAATTGTAGAGTTGTAACATCATCGCCCATTAGTTTTAGATAAGATCCCAAAATGTAGGCCATCTCTTCACGAGTTATGTTTTCCTTAGCCACAGGCTTAGATGTCTTAGGAAGAAGTTTATTTTCCACAGCCCAATTCATGTATTCTGTGTAGAACTTGCCTGCTTCGATGTTCTTGTCCTTAACTTCAGCGTATTTCTTTGTGTCAACTTTTCCAAGTCTGCCTAAGATAGTGATAAATTCTCCTCTAGTGATTTTTTCATTTGGAGAGAACTTAAGGTCAGATGTGCCAACCATTAACTTCTTGCTGATGGCATCAATAATAGGTTTTCTTGCCCAGTGGTCAATTAAGTCAGCCTTAGAAACTTGTGAAAGTTCTTTTTGTAGTCCCTTTTCTAGGTCAAAGACTTCTTTTTCCCATTCCATTGTCTTAGCAGTAGAGAATTCTGCTGCCTTAGCCTTATCCTTAGAGTAAAGTTCAATCCATTCCTTTTCAACTTGAGGAAGGTCTTTCATGATCTTAGCTTCAAAGTCTGTAACAGTCTTTCTTGTTGATTCGCCAAGGGCTTCCCTGTTGCCAGAAACTAAATCATTTACAGATGAGCCAACCCAGTAATAAGAGTTTGGATCGTAAACTGGAGAATCATTTTTTGCTTCAGGAGTAGAGTCGTTGATGTCAGGGAAAATTGGAACCCAAGGAATATTAAGTGGGCTTCCTAGAGTCATCCACATAAGACCTGGAGCTTCCTTTGGATAGCCTTCCTTGATTTGGAAGATGTGGGCTTGCATTGTGTTAATAGATCCAATGGCTCTCTTGTATTTATTAGGGTCTGCCTTTCTTTCAGCCCTATTGTCTGATGCAATGTAGTCACTTCCTTCAAACCTATTTCTAAATACATTTAGAGCGTGAGTGATGTCAATTTTTTCACTGCCTTCTGACAAGTCATTTAACAAGTCAAATCTTTCTGCATCGTAAGGAACTTTTGAGTTAGGGTCAAGGTCGTGGATACCAGACCAAACTCTTGAACGTGATGAGTCTGCAATTTCTTTTGGACCATAAGATCCTGCCATGTCCATAAGGCCGTCAGCAGTTTCCTTATAAGTCTTTGCCTTCTTTGCAACTTCAACAATGTCCTTAGATGCAATTACATTTTCCTTGTCATTAAGGTCAACTCCACCTAGCCAATAATCGTTAGGGAAGATACTAAACTTGTCAGCAGGATATTTAATGGCAACATATTGGTGGCCAGTGTAAATTTCCATGTACCAAACTTCGTCTTGGTCGCCAAAGGCAACAATGTCGCCCATGGATGCACCTTGTTCATCAATAGTTTGTGCAAGAAGTTCAATTGCACCCCTAGCTGATTTTGCGTGAGCAAGTAAGAAAGTTGTCATGCTGGCTTCGTTGACACCATCTTTTACAAAAGGATCAGCCTTTAAAACTTCTTCTGATGGGTCAGCAGAAACTGTACAGAAAATTCCTACGCCCGCTTCGTTGTAACCTGCTGCATCATAGACACCTTGTTCCATTTCTTTAGGCTTCTTGGATGAGTCTGGAGTTGAGAAGAACTTCAAGGAGTCTTCCTTGTGGATGTAGGTAAAACCATTGTTGACGTCAACTAACTTGTCGCCCTTTTTAATTTCTCCACGTGGGTGAGTTACAAGTCTCATAGTCCTATTTCTTTCGTAGTCTTCAGTCCTTCCAAAGATAAAAGAACCATCAGTAGTTAGGTCCTTGCCGACAATAATACCAGTGCAGGCAAAAGTTGGAACAGCCATGGATAAAACCATGCTAGATGCAAGGCCTGCAATCAATAATCTCTTCTTGCTATTTTTCATAATTACCTCCCTGCCCTCATTAGTAAAATGTTTGCTTTCTCTATAAATGAATAATGAGAGCGTTTTTATAAATATAAATTAACATCTTACAATATATCCTGTCAATGTTTTAATTTTGTACTAAAATTTTTTGATATAACACTTAAAAGCAACAAAGAAAAATCTGCAAGATATCTTGCAGACTTAACTTATTTTTTACTTTTTAATTTTGAAATCAAGAGGCATACTAGCATGCCTAGGGAGGCAATAACCACTATTGCTCCACCTGGTTTTAGGTCAAAGTAGTAGGAGAGGATGACGCCACTTAGGGTGTAAAGGACTCCAAGAACCAGAGTATTAAGGAAGGTTGCCTTGTAGGATTTACTTATTAAGAGGGATGATGCCACAGGCAAAACTATAAGTGATGTTACCATGAGGGCCCCAATTATTTTGGCTGAAAGGGCAATTGTAAGAGCAGATAAAAGTGTGAATATTGAATTAATTCTTCTTACATTGACCCCGCTCATCTTAGCAAGTTGAGGATCAACTGCAATGGAGAGGAGACCAAAATAGTAAATCAATGAGATTGCCACAACAAGTATAAAGGTTATTAGGACTATTATAAGGTCGGCCCTTGATACTGATGCAATACTCCCAAAGAGATAGGCATCAAAGCTGCTTCCTCCTGGCGAAAAGTCTGACAAGAGGGCGGCAAGTCCCAGCCCCATTGATGTTATTATGGCAGTTGCCATGTCTCCAAATTGGGGGAACTTCTTCCTAATTTTTTCAATGGAGAAGGCCCCAATTACACAGGCAAAGATTGCACCAATTAGTGGATTAATGGAGAGGATTAGCCCTAGGGCAACTCCAGCCAGTGAAACGTGAGATAGGGCATCCCCCATCATAGAAGTCCCACGATTTACTATGACAATTCCAATTAAGGGAATAATTATAGAAATCATAAGGGAAACTAAGAGAGTCCTAATCATAAAGCTATACTGTAACAAGTTCAAGACCTCCTTTCTTTAATTCGTAAAACCTATCCATTTGCAAATTGTTTTTCACCCAATCTAGTTCGTGGGTTATTAAAATTATGGAAACGTCAAAGTTTGTGTTTAAGTCTTCAATAGTTTTAGCAAATTGCCTCTTTGAATTTTCGTCCACACCAGATGTTGGCTCGTCAAAAATTAAAATTTCTGGATTATTCATAAGGGCCCTTGTAATTACAACCCTTTGTCTCAATCCACCAGACAGGTCTCTTAGGGGATAGTCTGCGTATTTTTCAAGGTTCATCTTCTTTAAAAGTTCCATAGTTTTATCGTAGTGGATCTTTCTTGGAATCTTTATCATTCCCATACTTTCATAGAGTTGTAGAGTTACAAGTTCCTTTACAGAAATTGGGAAGGTATATAAATTTTCCTTTTGTGATTGGGGAACGTAGCCAATTTTTTTAAGTGAATTAATATTTAAGTCTTCTTCAAAAATTTTTATTTGGCCAGATTTTAATTTAAGTTCTCCAATAATTACTTTTATTAAAGTTGTCTTGCCAACTCCATTGCCACCAATTATAGTTATTTTCTCCTTGTTCATCAGGGTCAGGTTTAAGTCCCTAAGGACCGGATCCCTATCGTAGGCAAAGTTGGCATTTTTTATTTCAATAGCCTTCATAAGTCACCTCAATGATTCGTATATATTTTTCAAGTTGTATTCCATCATATCTATAAAATCTTCTCCAATATCTTTTTCAATATCCCTGTTAATGTATTCCATGGATATTAGGCCCCTTAGGTCAGCGTCAATTTCTTCTGCAATTATGTCAGATCCGTTTTTTGGCATCCCATATTCATAAAAAATTGTGTTGATATTCCTATCTCTTGCGTCGTCTATGGCTCTGGTAATCTTCTTTATACTTGGAGAATCTGTACTTGTGAGACCTTGGAGAGGATATTGGATGAGGTCAAAGTCCTTAGCTAGGTAGGCAAAGGCAAAGTGACTCACAATAAATTCCTTCCTCTCAGTTTCCTTAAAGAGGTCCCTGTACTTGTAGTCAAGTTCAGTTAGCTTTCTCAAGGTCTTGGAAGCATTCTTCCTGTAGAGGTTTTTATTTTCTGGATAGAGTTTGGACATCTTGTATTCAATATCATTTACATACCTCTTGGCATTTCTAATACTCATCCAAGAGTGAGGATCGTAGGTAATCTTGTCCTCGCTAGTAGTTGAGGTATCACGAAGGACATGGAGCTTCATGGGGTCGCCATGGGCATCAAGCATCTTATATGAAAGGAGGTCTGTGGAAATTCTGTCGCTAAACATAATCCACCTTCCCTTCTTAGGAAGTTTGTAATAAATTTCTCCATGCTCGTGGCCCATCTCAAGCTTGTAAGTCTTCCTGTCCTCAACCTTAATTAAAGATTTTTGCGGAACATCTTGGCCAGGGTCTTCCATGATCTTTCGTCCCATCTTAACAAGGTCCTTTTCAGAGTAGTCCTTGTCGCAATAGAGGAAGGCAACCCTCATGTTGTCTTCGTGGGTGTGACCAAAGTCAAAAGAGTAGGTTTTCTTGTCAAAGTCGCCAGCCACCATATATTGGAAGTCTCCAATGGCAGCAGCCCCCTTGTAGGAAATTAAGTTTACACCGCTGGCAAGATTTAGAATGTCCAAATTTGGAAGGGTACTTGCAATAGAGTCTGACCAGTGTTCCAAGTTTGCTCCATTTATAATTAACAAGTCAGAATTTGACAGGTCCCTTATACTTCTTGGGGTAGGCTCCCAGAGGTGGGGGTCCTGGTTTTTTGGCATTAGGATTCTCAAATCAACAGTGTCGCCAACTACGCTTCTAGTTAAGCTGTAGACAGGATAAAAGGAAGTGTAGACCACAGGTTTTGCCTCCTCCTTTTTTTCTGCCTTACAGGCAACTAGAGAAAAAGCCAAGAGAAATACAGTCATAATTTTTATTATTTTTGACATAAAGTCTCCTTTCTCTTAAAAAAATTTATCCCCGATGAAACATCGAGGATAGGAAAAATAGAAATATTATTCAGCAACTTCTTCATAAACTTGATCAATAGTTACTGTTGGACTAACAAAGGTTGGGTACCAGTCATCTTTTGCCAACATTTCTTCAGCACTTGCACCAACTCTTAGGTGGAAGTGTGGCATGTGATCTTCGCCGTGGACTGGCATTAATAAAATTGTTGGATATTTTCCATTAGAAGAAAACTCGTACCAATAAAGAGTTTTTCCACCGTGTTCCATTGGGTGTTTGTCTACAAGTTTGTAGTCAGCCTTGTCAATTTCGTCTCCTTCAGGTCCAGTTAAAAAAGTTATGCTATCTCCATCAACCTTTAGGGCTCCAAAGTCAACTGCAACGTGGTCGGCAAAATTCTTTTTAGCTTGATCTTCAGTAATATTGTCTCTCTTGGCAACTTCTTCGTAAGCTCCCTTTAGACCAGGATCATCAAGATAGTTGGCGATGTTATTCCATTCTCCGTCCCAGTCAGCAAGAGCAACTTCATCAGCAGCCTTGTCTTCATTCTTAGTTTCTACATTTTGTTCAACCTTAGCCTTATTTTCCACAGGCTCTTCCTTTGTATCTTCTTTGTTACAAGCAACAAGAAGAGTTGCAGATAGGGCTAATACGCCAAGTGACAGTCTAAATTTTTTATTCATAATTCCTCCTTAATATAAGTTGTGTAATATTTTGTGAAGAATTTAAAGAAATTAGTAAAGAGTTTTATTCTATGGAAGGATTACAAAATATTCGCAACATGTAAATGATTTGTATTATCATTTTATAAAACTAGTATAACAAGCATAAGATTTTTATTTTAAAGAATTTATTTAAATATATTTAATAAATGCGAAAGATTATTGTTTAGAAACTAAAAATTTTATTATAAAATTTATTAAATTTGCTTATAAAACTAATTTAAAATCAAAGCAAGCCCATGGAAGTCATAGAAAATAAAAGAATTTGAACCATAAGTTTCTTCCTTGAATAGAGTTGATGAAGGCTTTCAATTTATTTGTTAATTTTTGGGTAAATGTAAGCTAGGTGATAATATGAAAAATATTAAGGTTATTTATCTTGCAGGTGGATGCTTTTGGGGAACTGAAGGCTACTTCAAGAGATTAAGTGGAATAAAGAAAACAATTGTTGGTTACGCCAATGGACTTAGTGATGAAACAAATTATGAATCTGTGGCAAGGACTGACCACGCAGAGACTGTAAAAATTTATTATGATTTCTCTCGCATTTCTCTTACAGAAATCCTCCTCCACTATTTTAGGATTATTGATCCAAAGTCCATTAACAGGCAGGGCAATGATATTGGAAGACAGTATAGGACGGGGATTTATTGGGAAGAAGGCGACAGTGAGTCAGAAGAAATAGTAAGAGACTTCATGGCCTATGAAGAAGAAAAACTTGGCAAGTTAGCAGTGGAAGCTTCTGTCCTAAAAAACTTTGTAAAGGCAGAGGACTACCACCAAGACTATCTCGACAAGAATCCTATGGGCTATTGCCACGTCAACTTGAGTTTGGCAGAAGATCCAATAATTGATGATGACAGGGAATTTTTAAATAAGAGCAAGAGAGAAGAGCTTGACGACATTTCTTATGATGTCATGGCCAATTCTGGAACTGAAAGACCCTTCACAAGTGATTTAAATGATGAATACAGGAAGGGAATCTACGTTGACAAGCTTTCAAGAAAACCCCTCTTTGTTTCCTCAGACAAGTTTGATGCAGGTTGCGGCTGGCCGTCCTTCTCAAGACCTATAGTCTCAAACTATCTTGACGAAAAAGTGGACACTTCCTATGGGATGGTGAGGACGGAAGTGAGATCCAAGTCATCAGACTCCCACCTTGGCCACGTCTTTCCCGACGGACCAGCTGACATGGGTGGACTTAGGTATTGCATCAACGGTGCAGCTTTGGACTTCATTCCCTATGAAGACATGGATAAGGAAGGCTACTCCGACTACAAGATTTTTGTAAAATAAAATTTATAATTTAATAAAAATAAAATTTGAGGACCTAATTTAAGTTTGGGTCCCTTTTATTGTATAAACAATTTTTAATTAATAGAAAAATCAGAAGACTTATAAGAAATAGGATGAAACAGAAAAAATGATTTCCCAACAACAAGCTTAAAATATCAGCACTTCAATCTATTAAAATAGTAATTGAAAAAGATAATTTATTGTGATAATCTAATTAATAGGAAAACAATTCCAAATATAAAAAAGGAGGTGGAAAAGATGTTTTATTCAGAAGAAGTTTTGGAAAAAGCCTTAAGACTTGGTAGAAAATACCTACACGAAGGGGCTGTTGCAGATTACATTCCAGAGCTTGCTAGGGTAGATGCAAATAAAGTTGCTATTTCTACAATAGAAGATGGGAATATCTTAAGTGTCGGAGATTCTAAGGTTAGGTTTTCTATCCAGTCAATTATAAAGGTTATCCTTTATGCACTTGCCATGGAAAACTACAAGGTCTCAGAACTTAAGAAATATGTAGGCGTTAGGCCATCAGCTAAACCTTTTAACTCTGTAATCGAGCTTGAGCTTTCGGAAAAGAAGATACCAGTCAATCCCTTTATCAATGCTGGCGCAATTATTATAGTAGCTATTTTATATAATGTTTATAGAGAAAAAACCTTTGATGTAATACTTGAAAAGGCTAGCGAATTTTTAGGTGAAGAAGTTGATTACAGCAGGGAAATTGCCCAGTCAGAAAAGGAATCTTCCTTTACAAATAGGACCCTAATCTACTTGATGTTAGCTAAGGGAATTCTGCCAAGTGACACAAAAGTTGAAGAGGTATTGGATACATATTTTAAAGCCTGTTCAATTCTTGTAAACACAGAAAACTTGGCTCACATGTCCTATGTTATCTCAAATGATGGCGTGGACCTAGAAGGAAAAGAAGTGATAACTCCAAATGAAGCAAGAGTACTAAGATCTCTAATGGCAACTTGTGGTACCTATGACTACTCAGGTGACTTCGCCATAAGAGTTGGACTCCCTGCCAAATCAGGAGTTGGTGGCGGAATTGTAACTGCTTCCAAAAACAAAACAGGCCTTGCAGTCTATGCTCCAAGACTTGACACTCATGGTAACTCCTACTCTGGAGTTAGGATGTTAGAATATTTATCAAAAGAACTAGACTTATCGATTTATTAGAGGAGTAAAAAATGAGAGAATTATTATCAGCCGTCAACGGCGTCTTATATTATCCAATATTAATTATAGTATTACTTGCCTGTGGATTTTATTTCACATTTAGAACAAAATTTGTACAATTTTCATTATTTGGAGAAGCTTTTAGAGTTATTTCAGAAAAACCAGAAGGAGAAGACGATGTATCTTCCTTCCAAGCACTTATGGTATCAACAGCATCAAGAGTTGGTACAGGTAATATAGTTGGTGTTGCCAATGCAATTTGCCTTGGTGGACCTGGTGCAGTATTTTGGATGTGGATCATAGCACTAATTGGTAGTGCTTCGGCCTTTATCGAATCAACACTTGCACAAATTTATAAAAAAACGTGGTGATGACGGAGTATCCTATGGTGGACCTTCTTACTACATAGAAAATGCCATTGGATCAAGAGGACTTGGAGTTCTATTTGCAATAGCACTTATTGCAACTTATGCAGTTGGATTTAACATGCTTGCATCCTTTAACCTTCAAGACTCCTTTAGAGTTTATGATTTCTACGTACCAGGAAAAACTTCTTGGATTATAGGTGCAGTTCTTGCCATAGTAGCAGGTTATTGTATTCTTGGTGGTGGAAAGAGAATTATAAAATACACATCTTTACTAGTTCCAGTAATGGGTGTTATCTTTGTAGTTATGGCTCTTGTAATGATCATTATTAATATCAAAAATGTTCCAGCAATGTTTGGTATGATTTTTGAAGATGCTTTTAACTTTAAGGCAATATTTGGTGGAGTTGCAGGTTCAGCCCTAGTACAAGGTATTAAGAGAGGACTTTATTCCAACGAAGCTGGTATGGGTTCTGCTCCAAACGCAGCAGCATCAGCATCAGTTTCTCACCCTGTTAAACAAGGTTTAGTACAAATGATTTCTGTATTTCTTGATACAATTGTTATCTGTTCAGCAACAGCATTTATGTCACTTGCATCAGGCATTGCTCCAACAGAAGAATTAGCAGGAGCTCCATTTGTTCAAGCATCACTTTCAACAGTATTTGGAAAATATGGTAATTTATTTATCACAATTTCACTTGCCCTATTTGCCTTTACAACACTTCTTGGTAACCTATACTATGTTGACTCTTGTTTAACATATCTTAACAAGAAGATTCCTTCAAAGACATTTATGCTTTGCTACAGAATTATAGCAATCATCCTAATCTTTGTTGGAGCAGGAATTGAAATGTCACTTGCATGGGACATCGCTGACTTCTTAATGGGAGTTATGTGCTTAATCAACATTCCATCAATTATTATACTTGGCGGAACAGCACTTAAGGCTCTTGACGACTACAAGAAACAAAGAGCAGAAGGTAAGAACCCAGTATTCAAGGCAGATGCAGTTGGTATCAACACTTCAAAATTAGACTACTGGAAATAATAAAAGAATAATAGAATAATTTATTAATGGATCTAAGTTAGCTTAGGTCCATTTTTCTAATTATAAGGTTTTTTTATTATTGGAATTTATTTTGATTGATGTTTAAAAGTCTTTTATTTTTTTGTGAAAGGTTATAAGGATTTGAAGATGTGTAAAACATTAAAAATCCCACAAAAACCACCTATGCAACCAAAAGTTGCGGTCCATTTGCTTGTTAGACAAGGATATTTTTGTTATTATTTCATACATAAATGAATTTACAGATATAAAAAGCGAGTGAAAATTATGTATGGAGAAAAAATAAAAACTAAGAGGAGAGAATTAAATCTTTCCCAAGAAGATCTTGCCAATAAACTTTTTGTGACAAGACAGGCCATATCCAAGTGGGAAAATGACAAGGCCACACCAACGATGACTAACCTGAGGGAACTTTCTGAAGTCTTTGGAGTGGACATGGCTTATTTTATTGGCCAAGCTAATGGCGAAAAGAAAGTAGACAATAAAGAAGAAAAAGATGAAGTTGAAGAACAAAAGGAAGAGAAATTAAGCAAGAAAAGAATAATTGGTAGGGGACTTTGGGACATCTTTATCTATGCCTGTCTTTGTATCATAGGGATTTTCTTTTACTCAGTCTATTATTATCTATTCATGGAAAGACTTTTGGGGAAAGACCCAAGTCAGATACCCTACTTGATCCTAACTGTCTACATGATAGTGGCAGTGATATCCTTTCCCCAAGCCTATAAATTTGTGGAAGAAAAATTAGATGACTTGGAATACAACCTATTCTCGAAAGTAGTCCTTCCAGTTGTTTACATTATTTCGCCCATTATAGTCGCACATTATATAATAAAAAAGAAAAATTAAGTCCACCAAAGCCGGTGGACTTTTTGCTTGAAAAAAGAGATTAAGAACAATCTTAATCTCTTGATATATAGTTTATTGATGATTTTAATTAAATTAATGTGTATAGATAATAAAGTAAAACAATGCTAAGTCCATACATAGAAACATGAATTTCCTTAGCTTTTCCTGCAGCAACTTTTAATATTATATAAGATAAAACAGATATTGATAAACCACTTGCAATGTTATATGTGAATATAGTCATCGCAACTGCTAAAAATGCAGGAATTGATTCTGTTGGATCATCATAATTAATGTTTTTCATTGAACTCAACATTTGAATTCCAATCATAGCTAAAACAGGACCAGTTGCAACAGCTGGAATCATTAAAGCAATTGGAGTTAATAAAAGTGTTAGTGCGAAAAATACAGATGTAAATATTGCTGTTAAACCTGTTCGTCCACCTTCTTCAACACCACTGGCAGATTCAAGATAAGTTGTCATTACTGGCATACAGAAGAAGCTGCCGATTAGAGTAGATAATGAATCTACTTTAAAACATTTTTCTATTTCAGGCATATTTCCGTTTTCGTCTAACCAATTTGCTCTATTTGCTATACCTAAGATAATTCCCATTGTCCCGAAAAAGTCAGGAACAAAGAATGTAAAAATCCATGGTAAGTATTCTGGCTTTAAAGCGCCAAGTATATCTATTCTAAATATTGTTTCAGAAGAGAACTGAGGAATTTGTATTAGTCTATCAGGAACAGTTGTTACTCCTAAAGGAATACCTATTAAAGTTACAATTAGTATAGATAGAATCATACTGCCTCTGATTTTTCTTGCTTCGAAAATAAGTATTAAAATAAATCCTATTAAAAATAATAAAACGTTGATGGATGTTAAATCTCCAAAAGTAAGAGTATTTGATTGAGCGTTTGCAACAATTACTCCACTACTCTTAAATCCGATAAGGGCAATGAATAAACCAATTCCTGCACTGATGGAAATTTTAACACTAGCTGGAATTGCCTTGACAACAATTTCTCTTAATCCAACGAAAGATATAATTACAAATATTAAACCACTTAAAAATACTAGACCAAAAGCCACTTCAACGGGCATGTCAGTTTCAGAAAGAGTTGTACCGATAATTACAACACTACTCATACCAGGTGCAAGAGCAAAAGGTCTATTAGTGTACAATGCCATGGCCACACTACAAATAATTATAAATAAAATCAACACTGTTAATAATGGTGCCGGATTAAGGCCAGCTCCAGATAACAAATTTGGTATTGTAGCTAAAACGTATGACATTGTAGCGAAAGTAGTAAGGCCGGCTAGTAGTTCTGTTTTGAAATCCGTTGAATTCTCTCTTAATTTAAAATAACTATCTAAATTTGTATCATATTTAGACATAACAAACCTCCTTTACCAGATAATCACAATAAACTATATAAATTAAATTATATCAGACGTGTCCTCTCTGTTAAAGACTCATTAATATTCTAAAATACTGAAGAGCATTTTTGGGAAATAAAAAATAGTCCTGAAGCTCTTTATATGTTAAAATATGAATCATGGAGGTGTTTACATGGATACCAGTCGACCCTGGAAAATATGTACATGCCTAAGCGATAAAGAAAATCTTGTGAGTAATAGCTAGATAATTTAGTTTTCATAAATCTTTATCGCTAGGCAGCGAATTTTTATGCAAAATTTATTTGTTTGCAAAAAATAGGAGGATTTATGAACAACTTAGATAGAGAAAAATTAAAGAACTTGCAAGAAAAGATCAACAGGATGGACCCTGTTGATATAGCAGAGAACTTAGAAGAACTATCCAAAGAAGATGTGGCAATTTGGATAAAACTCCTAAAAAAGGACCTTTTGGCAGACGCCTTTTCTCTCTTGCCAAGAGATAAGAAGATTGAAATGATAGGTTCCCTTTCTGAAGACAGGATTATGAGTCTTATGAAGGAACTTGAAGAAGACGAGGTAGTAGATACCTTGCAAGAGCTTCCTGCCAATATGGTGAGAAAGCTCATGTACCAATACATCGAAGAGGATAGAAGACCAATTATAAACGAACTTCTAGGCTTTCCTAAGGAGTCCGTTGGTTCCATTATGTCCGTTGGTTTTATCTTTGTTAAATCAACAGCTACGCCAACACAGGCTCTAGAGAAAATTATCCACTCAGACCTAGATGCAGACAGGCTAGAACAAGTTTGGGTTACAAACGAATCCTTACTTCTGATAGGTTATGTAAACCTAGCCGACCTTCTTCGTAATAGGGACAAAAAAATCGAAGAATTTATGCACCAAATCAATGCCAGCGTCTATGCAACAGATGACCAAGAAGTTGTTGCTAAGTTAGCCTTCAAGTACGACTTATCAGAAATTCCTGTAACAGATTCTGAAGGTAGACTTGTGGGTATCGTCCCAGCAGAATGGGCCATCGACGTTATGCACGAAGAGTATGAAGAAGACTTGGGTAACATCCACGGTATTAGCGAGTCATCACCAGAGCACTATTGGGACAAGTCAGTCCTAAGACTTGCCAAAGACAGGACAATGTGGCTTATAATTTGTCTTGTTACAGCAACTTTTACAAGTTTTATAATAAAAAGATATGAGACCCTCTTGGCATCATCAGTTGCTCTTGCAGCCTATATCCCAATGCTAATGGACTCAGGTGGAAACGCAGGTACACAATCATCAACAACAGTAATCCGTGGAATCTACACAGGAGAAATTGAATTCAAAGAATTTGTACAAGTTATGTTTAAGGAACTCCGCATTGGATTAATAGTTGGAGCTGTCCTTGTGGCAGTAAATATAGTTAGGATGTCTATCCTCGACAGTGTTAGCATTGGAGTAACCCTAACAGTTTCAGTCACACTTCTTACAACAATAGTCCTATCAAAAATGATTGGTGGTATCCTTCCTCTAATTGCAGAAAAAATAAAGGTGGACCCAACAATAATGGCGGGACCACTTATCACAACAATAGTAGATACTTTGGTATTATTTGTATATTTCGAAGTGGCAACACTTTTAATTGGGGTTTAATTTAATAGAAAATTTGAAGAAGCACAGGCTTCTTCTTTTTTTGCTTGATTTTAGGTTTCTAAATAGAAAATAATTCTATTTTTTCCCTTAGTAAGATTGAGCTTGGAGATGAAAATTATAAATAGTTGAAAAAAATTATAAAAAAGGAGAAGGTCTTGTGCAGTTACCACAAAGCCTTCTCTTTTATTTATTCCAATTATTTACAAAGTCCTCAAAGCTTTCTCTGTCCTTGGATATTTCTTCTATGCTTGTATTTTTTTCTTCTAAGATTTCTTCTATTTCTTTTCTGTAGAAGATGAAGATTTTATCCTTCAGCTCCTTATTTTTTTCTTCTTCAAAGTCCCTGCCACTTTCTACATAATAAATCCTATCTAGGTTTTTTATAAGGGCGAAAGTCTCTATGGCATTTATAAAAAGGTCTTCTCTATTTATGTTAGATGTGTCCTTTACAAAAATTTTAAGCCCGTAGGGTGACTTGCTTGAAAGTATTTCAATAGCGCCCACCTCGAAGCCCTTTGGGTAGTCTTGTCTCGACACAATTTGTGAGACACTTGAGTTGTCGCCAACGAAGTCTGTCTTGTAATTGTATAGACTATCTATCCTTCTATTTTGGCAGCCGCAAAGGACAAGTACTAGGCCCAAGAATATATAAAGTTTTTTCAAACACATCACCTCTTTCATAGATTATATCAAAAAAATAAAAAGTCACTAGGACTTTTTAAATTCTTTTATTTACATTATTGTTCTAAAAAATATTCCAAAAATCAAAAAGATTAAAAATAATAAGGTAAATTTGTAGTTCACTATTTTTCCTTTCGTGACTTTATTTTAGCATTTGGCTTAACTCATTGATGAGAGTTAGGTTAGTTACATCGTATAAAAGCGGGCTTACTGTTGCATAGCCTTGGCCCAAGAAGTGGATGTCTGAATCCTTTTCGTTGTTGTCCTTTGGGAAGCCTTTAAGCCTCATGTTGTAGCCTTCTCCTTCTTCTGAAATGTCGTAGATTGACATTACGTCGGCTCCAACCTTGCAAACTTCTACTCCCTTTAGTTCTTCGTAGTCAAGGTAAGGTACGTTTATATTTAGGACTTGAAGTCTCTTTAGGTCGTCAAGTTTGTTAAAGACTTCTACTGCAACTCTTGCTGCTGTTTCGAACTTTGAGTGGCCCTTTACCCATTGAGATGAAACTGCAATGGCAGGTATGTTAAATAAGTTTGCTTCAATTGCTGCTGAAACTGTGCCTGAATAGAGGACATTTGTCGCTGCGTTAAAGCCGGAGTTTATACCTGAGAAGCAGAAGTCAAACTTTTCATCTAGTAGGTGGACTGCTGCTCTCACACAGTCAGCTGGTGTCCCATATACGCAAAGGCTCTTCACATCTCCAAGGCCTTCTAGTTTTGTTTCTTGAACCATTAGTGGGCTCTTAAAGGTAATGGCGTGTGATTTGCCAGAGTTTTCAACATTTGGCGCAGCGATAGTAACCTTGTGGCCTTCCTTTATTAGGGCCTTGGCAAGGACTTCTATGCCTTCTGCATTTATTCCGTCATCATTTGTAAGTAATATGTTCAAATTATTCCTCCCTTATTTAAAGTTCAAAGACTTTTGATGGGTCTGACCTTGGAGCCACATCGATAGTGTAGTCTGTGTTTTCTTTTTTGTGTTCTGATGCAA
The DNA here is from genome assembly GCF_900454685.1 of Peptoniphilus harei. GTDB lineage: Bacteria > Bacillota > Clostridia > Tissierellales > Peptoniphilaceae > Peptoniphilus_A > Peptoniphilus_A harei. The sequence goes on from NZ_UATM01000032.1 coordinate 553,622, forward strand.
GCAAGTCATTTATTGTCCTTAGGGCCAGGTCTGGCAGATTGTTGTCAGAAGACAAGTGACCTAGGATAACTTGTTCTTGTTTCTTTTTTAAAATCATTGCAAGAACTTCGCCTGCATTTTCATTTGAGAGGTGGCCCTTGGTAGAAAGGATCCTCTGCTTAGTTGGATAGGGGTAAGTCCCATTTATTAGCATGTCGACGTCGTGGTTGGACTCTAGGTAAATTAAGTCTGACCCATCCATTTTTTCCATGGCATCTTGATTGACCCAACCTGTATCTGTCAAGAGGGAAAGTTTCTTATCTCCCTTAACTACAAAGCCACAGCCACTTGCACAGTCGTGGAAGGTGGATATGGGCAGGATGTCTAGGTCCTTAAAGCTGAAGCCCTTGCCATTCTCAAAGATAAAAGTATTCTTTGGGTCTAGCTTCTTAACAGTGGGAAGCATGGCATCAAGGGTCATCATGTTGGAGAAGACCTTTAGGTTGTGTCTTCTCGATAGGACTCCAACTCCTTTGACGTGGTCTATGTGTTCATGAGTCACGAAGACTGCGTCAAGCTCTGATGGATTTACGCCTATCTTTTCTAAGTTCTCTTCAATTTTTTTGCCAGAAAGTCCGGCATCTATAATAATTTTTGTATCTTTATATTCAATGTATTGGCAGTTGCCACTTGAGCCACTTGCCAAAGAGCAAAATTTCATAAAAACCTCCACACATATTCTAACATAGGGATTTGAAATTGTTAAGCTTAGGAGTCTTTAGTAGTTTGATAGAACTGTGTATTCCCCGTCAGAAAACTTGACCTTCCAACCAGGTATGGCACGACCATTTACTGCACGAGTTATGTCTTCGATATAGCCCTGGTCTTCTGGGTTGAAGTAGAAGCAGGGGATGATTTTTTCGATTGTCTTGTTGTAGTACTCTGTCTTATTTAATAGAGAGAGAAGGGCCCTAGGAGCAGGAGATAAAAATATCTTTTGGTCTGACTTGTCAAGGACATTGAGCCAAAGCCTATCCATAGACATTACTCCCCTCTCGTCAATAATGAAGTTGGTGTAGGAGGACTCAACTGGAATATTTTCAAAGATCTTGGTGTAGTTTAAAAAGTACTTGCCATCTTGCTCTTTGTAATAACTTAGGTAGATGTCTCTTGTGTCGTACTTCTTGTCCAATAAAAACTTAGTAGCAATTTTTTGTGCCTCATCTAGGTTTTTAATATTGTATTTCTTATCTTCTTTTCTGTTTTCGTAGTAGACCCTGCGACCATTGACAAGGTTTATATACTCGTCATTGAGTGAGATCTCTGCTAGGTCTGTGCTTGGCCTTTCAACTGTGCCCTTGCCGTCAAAGTACCTGTTCTTTATGTCTTCTTCTGATGATGTCTCAAAGGAAACCAAGACTGAGGGAAGTTTTTTTCTCCTTCTTGGTATTTTTGTATCTAAGATAATATTTTTTTCTTTTAAAAGACCAGTGACCTCTTTTACAAAGTCAATTCTTGTGGACTCGTCCCTCATCTTAAAATTTTTGTAGTTGCTATAGCCAAAGAGGCCCACATTGGCAACTATAAGGGCGATTATTAAGATTTTTTTAATTTTTTTCCAATCCATACTATCTCACCATCATCAAACTTCCGTCTTCAACATCAAAATAGTAGACGCTGCCCATGTAGGACATTTCATAAACAAGGCTAGGTTCCTCTGCCTGAGAACTACTGGAAATTAAATAGACAAGACTTAGGTTATCTATGGAAGATAAGATGTCCATTACAGGTTTGTAGTCAAAAGTCTCCTTGTTCTTTTTTAAAATCTTATGGATTCCCTCTATGTTAATTTTTTCCTTTTTATAAATTGGGTTGTCGTCCTTACGGATGTAGTATTCCCTATAATTTTTTACAAACTCAGAGTAGACGTCAATCTCTATAAAGCTGTGGTCCTTAGATGGAAGGACTAGGGGAATTTGCCCGTCTTTTAAGTTGAAGAAGAACCTGTAACCCAAATTGTCGTTGTAGTCGCAGGGCTCGATCTTCTCGAGATAAATCCCAGAGCTTATCCCAGTCTTTTGGGCGATAAATTCCACGGCCCTATCGAGAGACTTGTTGAGATCACGAGACTTGACATCAAAGAGAGACTCTAGGGAGTATTCAATAATCCCGTCACTTGATAAAGACAAGTATTCATTTTCATAGACATAGGTATTCTTACCATCTACAGACATTTCCCTGATGTAGTCAATGGGGATCCCCAAAAATCTTTCGGCCAAGTTGGACTTCATGCTCTCTTCCAAGTTGCTTAGACCAGAGACATAGGCAACCTTCTGTAGGGAGATGTAGTCTTCGTCGGGAATGTAAATATCCTTTTTTATCCCGTAGGCCTCGTAAAAGTTGACAGCCCTTATGCCCTTGGATTTGACTTCCTTTAAGATTTCTCCTATATCAAAGTCCACCTTTATATCCACAAGCTTGTAAAAGTTTTTGCTGCCAGAAATATAGATTTCTCCAAGATTTGAAATGTAAATGGAGTCCACACTTAGGTTGATGTCGTTGGAGTTTCTTTTGTCTCCAATTAGGTTCACAAAAACAGAACCTGAAAGGGGAGAATTAAATTTAAAAACTAGGGACTCCTGCCTTTGGAGGTTTAAATATTCTTCTGTATCAATGAGTTTTAAGTTTTCTGAATTTGCCTTTTGAAGCTTCTCAGAAATATTTTCTCCCGTCATCTTCCAATAGGGTCCAAGATCTGTTGTCATGTAGTGGTCCCTGTCCCCAAAGTTTGCAATTAATCTTTGAGGAGTAAGAATCTCTTGCAAGAACTCATCTACTTCACCAATCTTCGCCTGGTCTTCGGACTTTGTGTCAAAGGAGAGCCAGAGGTTCTTGGACTGGAAGACCAAGAGGATCACTAGGCCTATTAAGATGAAGGTAGATGTTGGCTTAGGCAATTTCTTCATCATTGTCATCACCTTCACTTGCCTTAAAGAGGAGGGTAACAATAGTTCCCTCGCCAAATACAGAATCAATCTTTAGGCTTCCACCAAAGGATTTTATCATCTCGCTGGCAATGGAAAGGCCAAGACCTGTTCCACCCATTTGCCTGCTCCTGCCCTTTTCAACCCTGTAAAATCTTTCGGATATCCTTGGCAGGTCTTCCTTAGGGATACCAATTCCATTGTCTTCCACCTTGATTTCCACAAGGTCACCCACGTTTGTAGCATCAATTACAATTTTTCCATTTTCAGGAGTGTACTTGCAGGCATTGGAAATAATATTTGTAAGGATTTGGTCAGCGCCATTTCTTTCGGCGTAAATGTCCTTTATATCCATATCAATATTTAATTCAATCTTGTGATTTTTTTGAACTATTAAGATTGATTGAGACTCAATTGCTTCAGCAATAAACTCATAAGTGTCAATAGATTCCAGGCTAACATTGTCCTTGTTGTAGTCGATGTTAGAAAGATATAAGAGGTCTGTCACAATCCTAGACATCCTGGAGTTTTCCCTGTCAATAACCTTTAAAAAGTTTCTTTGTGAATCCTTGTCAAGGTCGCTGTCAAGGAGGGTTTCTGTGTAGGACTTAATAGTTGTAATAGGAGTCTTTAACTCATGAGATACATTGGCAACAAATTCTTTACGCATAATATCTAGCATGTGCTCCTTGTCCACGTCTTGCAAAACAATAATAAGGCCTGAATTTATAAGGGCATCAGACTTGTAGGGGGCGTACTTGATCTTATAGAAGGAGTTGGCAATTTTTGTCAGCTCTTCCCCCCTAAGACTCTCTTCATTTTTGTAGTCAATATTATTAAGGTTAATGGACTTTAAGTTTATAACCCTATAAAAGTCCTTTTCTGAAATATTTAAAATCTTCTTGGCAATGGAGTTTGCGTGGATTAACCTGTTGTTTCTGTCAATGGCAATTACACCTTCAGCCATGTAGTTAAAAATTGTGTCGAGCTTTGACCTCTCAAGGTCCATCTTCTCTATGGACTCACGCAGCTCCTTGGTTAAGAAGTTAAACATCATACCAAGTTCTCCAATCTCATCCTTGCTCTTGACCTCAATACTTTGGTTAAAATTACCCTTGGCAAGGGCCTTGGCTTTCTTAGTTAAGGCACGAATAGGTCCAGTGATGGAATTGGCGATAAAATAACCAAGTATAGAAGTTGTGATAAGGGAGATCAAGGTTGCATAAGTAATAATAACCTTGGAGTCGTCTATTACAGAATAGATTGAGTTAAGGTTTCTCGTCATATAAATAATTGCAAGGATACTTCCGTCGCCAGATAGGATAGGTCTTGCAATGTGTTTTTCCACGTCTTTCTGGTTTTCGTATTCCACAATTTTTTCCCTGGTCTTGCCAGAAGCTGCGTCCATTACAAGTTTTGGTTCAATAAATTTTACTGAGTAAGCATCTTCTGACTCCTTTGGAGAAATATTTTCTGTACTGGCGAGAATCTTTGGAGCCTTATCTGGTGAGATAATATAGGCAGATTCTTCACTGGAAATACCCCAGTCTTTAAGCGTTGCGTCAAGCTGGGGTAGTGTTTCATAATTATTATCTTTAAAAAATGCCGATGTAGTTGTAGCAAGTGTGTCCATGGTCCTAACCATAGAGGAAGTTGCAGTTTCTATCTGCACATTTTCCAGCCTATCGATGATAAAGGTAGATGCGATAAACATGGAAATAAGAACTAGGACTACATAAATCAAAATAAATCTAGACTTAATAGAGTGGTTCATTAGGACTCACCATTGTCTGATGCAAAGAAATAGCCAACTCCTCTTTTAGTCTTGATGTACTTAAAGCCCTTCTTATCATCTTCGATTTTTTCACGGAGTCTTCTAACAGTGACATCAACTGTTCTTATGTCGCCATAGTATTCATACTCCCAAACTTCTTCAAGAAGCTCTTCTCTTGAGAAGACCCTGCCAGGGTAGGAAGCCAAGAACTTTAGGAGTTCAAACTCACGAAGGGTAAGCTCAATCACTTCGTCGCCTCTTATGACTTGGTACTTGCTAAGGTCAATTTCAAGATCCATAACTTTTAAAATTGAAGGATCGTCATTCTTGTCTGGGCTATCAAACCTTCTTAATACTGCCTTAACTCTTGCAAGGAGCTCCCTCATTGAGAAGGGTTTTACAACGTAGTCGTCTGCCCCAAGCTCAAGCCCCAAGACCTTGTCAACTTCATCTTCTCTAGCCGTAAGCATAATCACAGGCACGTCAGATGTTTTTCTTATTTCCCTAAGGGCCTCAAATCCGTTTAACTTTGGCATCATTATGTCAAGAATTATAAGGTCGTAATTATTTTCTTCTGCAAGGGCAATGGCTTCTTTTCCATTGCAACCTGTCTCAACAATATAGCCTTCCTTTTCAAAATTAAATTTAATAATATCAGATATTGCAGATTCGTCGTCTACAACAAGTATTTTCTCTTCCATTTAAAATCATCCTCTTTGTTAACTATTCAGTATCAACCCTGGTAAAAATTTCATCATTTCCCTTTTCAGAATAAAGGATAAGAAGGGTTTTAGTATCAAGTATTCCATCGATTTTTAAAATCATATCATAAAACCTTGTTAAGTCTGAAGTATTTATAGTTTTAATCCTTAACATTATACAGTGCTCGCCTGTAACCCTGTAGCATTCAAAGATTTTAAATTTCTCGTCCTTAATCTCCATAATTTTTGAGATAAGTCCCTTGAAATCATTGGTGTTGACCTTACAGAGGACATAGGTGTCCACGTTGTAGCCAATCTTTTGCCAGTCCACAAGGACCTTATAGCCCTTGATGTAGCCAGCGTCTTCCATCTTATATATTCTTCTATGGATAGCAGGTCTTGTTAGATTTAATTTTTTTGAAATATCTTCGTGGCTCATGCGTCCATTTTTTCTCAAGAGCTCAAGGATTTCAACATCAATTTCATCTAAATTGTCATTTTTTCTCATAAAAAATCTCCCCTGTTACGAATTGTACAAATTTATTTATTAAGTGTAATTTTATTTTAACATAAATCATAAGAAATGAAATAAATTTAAACATTGTAAATAGAAAAAGTTATCTTTATGATAAGAAGATAAAAATTTTTATTAAAATGTGAAAATCTTATACTTCTTTATAGACTTCTTAAAATAGTATATAATAATCAAAGGAGGCTCTTATGGAAAATAATCCAAAGCTTAGTTTTAGAAAGATGAACTTAAGAGATGTTTTTACTTTTAGAAATTGGGGCCGCAATGATTCGCCCCTCTTCTTGGAGTATAATTTTATAGAAGAGTCTGAAGAAGATATAATAAAATGGTTTAAATGGAAGACTAAAAGGCCTCTCTCAGAGTATTTTGTAATAGAAAGTGATGAAAGAATAATTGGTTACTTGTCACTAAAAAATATAAATAAAATTTTGAAGAAGGCAGAGCTTGGTGTGGTCTTAGACCCCAACTACATAAATCAGGGGATTGGCAAAAAGATTCTTGGCCTTTTTTTGACTTATTTAAAGGACAGGGGCTTTAAAAAAATAATTTTATTTGTTGCAGACTACAACAAGAGGGCAAGAAAAGTTTATGAAGAGCTTGGCTTTAAAAAATCTTACAGTTTTCTCATGAAGTTTCCCAATGGGTCTTATGATGAAAGCATACCTGACTTCTACGAGAACAAGTCTTCCTTTAAGATTATTTTAAACAGGACCTTTAACTACGCAATAAAGATGGACATAGACTTGGAAAGAGATTGGTGAAATATGTTTTTACTTGAAAAAAATAAATACGACCTTGGAGAGACTTCCATAGAGAATATCTTTTTAAATGATTTTATGCCAGGAGCCAATGGCGAATTTGTAAAAGTTTATCTCTTGGGTTACAAGTTTGCCAAGGAAGGGAAAACTGGCATTACTAGCGAAAATCTTGCCGACTATCTTGGAATCCTTGAGTCCGATGTCAATAGGGCCTGGGCCTATTGGAAGAAGATGGGCATAGTTGAGATAGAAGATGACAAGGTTAAGTTTGTAAACCTAAAGGAACTTTATATCAAGAATGTCTACAACTTAAAATCAGAAGAAAAGAAAAAGGACAAGGGTTATTCAGAAGTTGTTGAAAACCCAACCTATGCCAACCTTCTTACAAGGGCAGAGTTCCTCATGAGAGAGCCTATTGCTCCCATGAAGAAGATTGACATAATAAATTGGATTACGGCCTACAATATGCCAGCCGACTTAATAGAAGAAGCCTTTTTCTATACAACAGAGATCAAGGGGATTTACAACATTTCTTATGTGGAACAAGTTGTGAGAAACTGGTCCAGAGACAATATTAGGACCATGGAAGAAGTTGAGCAGTCTTACATTGAGCACGACATAAAATATTATAGGTACAAAAAAATAATGAGATACATTGGAGTGGACAAGAAGTTTAGTCAAGTTGACTTTAACATTATTAATTCTTGGTTTGATGAATTTAAATTCTCAAAGGACTTGATTTTAGAAGCTTGCAAGAGGACTTCAAAGATTTCCAAGCCCAATGTCAATTATGTTGATGCCATCCTTATGAAATGGAAAGAATTAGATATTAAGTCTCCAGAAGATGTTGAGGAAAAGGACCAAAAGAAAAGGAAGAGAAAGCCCACAGCCTTTCACAACTTTAAGCAAATAACAGATAATTATTCAGAAGACGACCTCTTTGATGTTGCTATGAAAAAGCAAAGAGAGGGTTTTAAAAAGCTAGGTGTTGATTATGGAACTGACGGCAAAGATAAGTAATTATTATGAAAACTTGAGGAGAAAAAATTCTGAAATCCATGAGAAAAGACTAGAGGAAATTTACAAAAAAATTCCTGAAGTTAGGCAAATTGATGGCCTAATAAGGGACATTGCCCTAAGGGCATCTATGGACCAGATTAAAAATCCCAATGCAGACAAGTCTCTTGAGGCATCAGAAAAGATATATAACTTAAAAATAAAAAAGATGGACTTTTTGGAAAAGAATGGCTATCCAAGGGATTATCTTGAAGAAATTTATTCTTGCAAGGACTGTCACGACACAGGCATAAATGAAGATGACGAGAAGTGTCACTGCTTGAAGAAGTTAATTGTCTCAGAGCTTTATGACATGTCCTCAATTTCCTATATGCTTGATAGGGAGAACTTTGACAAGTTTGACTTAAATGTCTTTTCTGAAAAAGTTTATGAAAAATATGATATGTCGCCAAGAGAAAACATGAAAAACATCTTGGCAATTTCTAAAAAATATATTAGGGACTTCGATGAAAAGAATGATTTAAACCTACTTCTTTGGGGTCAAACGGGCCAAGGCAAGACTTTTTTATTGAACTGCATTGCGGCTGAACTTATAAAAAAAGACGTCATTGTAATTTATCAGACAGCCTATGAGATTCTAAAGACCATAGAGGACAGGAAGTTTAAAAATATTGATGACGACAAGTACAATCTTTATTTTGAGGCAGACCTCTTAATAGTGGATGATTTGGGGATTGAGTTTGTAAATTCTTTTACAGCCTCAGAGATTTTTAATATTATAAATACGAGACTTTTGCGTGGCAAGAAGACATTAATTTCTACTAACTTGTCACCAAAGGAATTGTCAGAAACCTACACTGACAGGGTATTTTCAAGAGTTTTTCAAAAATTTGTCCCAATTAAATTTTTTGGGCCAGACTTAAGATGGCAATGAGATAGATGGATTGAAGGGAGAAAACATGAAATTATCAAAGAGAATTCAAAATGTTGAATATTCAGCAGTTAGAAAGTTGACACCTTATGCAGATGCTGCAAAGGCAAGGGGAATAAAGATTTACGAATTAAATATTGGGGCGCCAGACATTGAGGTCCCAGATGTTTATTTTGATTCCTTTAAAAATGTTAAGAAGGGACCACTTCCTTATGCCCATGCCCAAGGACTTGTAGAGCTTAGGGAGGCGACTGCAAAATATTATAAAAACAGGGGAATAAATTTTGATGCCAAGGACATCTACATCACAAATGGTGCTAGTGAGGCCCTCTTGTTTACCTTCCAAACAATTTGTGACGAAGGTGACGAGGTCCTAACAACTGACCCTTTCTATACAAATTACATGACAGTTTTTGAGCAACTTGGTATTGAACTTGAAGCCTTTAAGACTGATCCAAAAGAAGGTTTTGCCCTTCCAGAAATTGGAGAAATTGAAAAGCATATTAATAACAAGACTGTAGCAATTTTGCTTTCAAACCCAACTAACCCAACGGGAGCTCTTTACTCTGAAGAAGAGATTATGAGGATAGTTGAACTTGCAAAAAAACACGACCTATATATTGTTGCTGACGAAGTTTATAGGGAGTTTGTTTACGATGGCAATGCTTATAAGTCCTTTGGAGAAGTTCGTGGAATAGAAGAAAATCTAATTTTACTTGACTCCATATCCAAGAGATTTGGAGCTTGTGGGGCAAGAATTGGTTCCATTGCAACAAAAAATGATGAAATCAAGGATGCTATAAATAGACTTTGCAACTGCAGACTTGCATCACCAACTCTTGAACAAAGAGCAGCGGCAGAATTATATGGAATAGACAAATCCTACTTCGAAGAAGTTAACAAGGAATACCAAAAAAGACGTGACGTAATCTACGAAGAGCTTATAAAAATTCCTGGAGTAACTGTGGAAAAACCAAAGGGAGCCTTTTATGTTATGCCTAAGCTTCCTGTTGACGACACAGAAAAATTTGCAATTTGGCTAATTGAGAACTTCCAAATTGATGGAGAAACTCTTATGTTTGCACCGGCTGCAGGTTTCTTCAAGAACAAGGAAGAGGGAAGGCAAATGGTTAGACTTGCCTTTGTCCTAAATGTAGACGACATAAGAAAGAGTATGAGAATTTTAAGAGAGGGCATGGAAGCCTATGCGAGGGAAAATGAATAGGGATAAGATTTTAAAGATTTTAGAGAAAATAATAATATTTTTAGTTACCCTTATAATGATTTCTGTCCTCGCCAATAACTATATAAGAGTAAGTCAGGGAGCCATAAATGATGGGCTTAGGATGGCACAAATTGTTTTATCAATTGCCATAGTTATCCTTACTTTAATTATGGCTGGCCTTACAAAGAACAAGAAGCTTTTCTTTGTCCTAGTTGGATTTTATATTTTGACTGGAGCCCTCTTCTATATATTTAAATCGGCAAACAGAATTTAAAAAATGAAATTATTTTTCACTTTAACAAGATAAAAATGTTATAATCACATTAAGAGGGGACTGCCTTTTGGCAGTTCCTTTTTGTAATTAGAATACCCCCGGTTGGACCGGGGGTTCAATTTAGCTTTAGCGATGAATAACAAAAAATAAAAAGACCTCCGTGTTAAAATAAATTTGTGGTTTACCAGAACACAAAAATAACAGGAGGTTTTTTATGAATTTAAATCATACACATAGTTTATCACACACAAAATGGAATTGTAAATACCATGTAGTGTTCGCTCCAAAATATAGAAGGAAAGTATTTTACGGAAGTAAAAGATTGGAAATAGGTGCAATATTAAGAGAGCTTTGCAACTGGAAGGGTGTTAACATAATAGAAGCAGAAGTTTGTCCAGATCATGTACACATGTTGCTAGAGATACCACCAAAATTGAGTGTGTCTAGTTTTATGGGATTTTTAAAAGGGAAAAGCAGCATAATGATATATGACAAATGGGGTAGCTTAAAATACAAATATAGGGGAAGGCAATTTTGGTGCAGAGGATACTATGTAGATACAGCAGGCAAAAATACAAAAGCAATAAAAGAGTATATTCACAACCAACTTAAAGAAGATGAATTAAGTGGTCAGATAACCATGGACAATACAGACCCCTTTAGGGGTTAGCAAGTAGAGATTGCAAGTGGTAAACCACAAGCGTCCTTGAGGCGCAGCTAGTAAAAAAGGTCCTTTGGACCGCAAAAGCAAAACCACCGGCTACGCCGGTGGATTTTTTATTAAAAATAGATTTTTCAAATTAGAAAGAGGAGAATTTATGAATCTATTATTAATAACAGTGATTCTTTTATTGGCTATGATTGCCACAAAAATATCCAACAAGTCGGGTCTTCCTGCCCTACTACTTTTCTTGGCATTGGGAGTTATCTTCTCAGCCTTGGGATATGATTTTAACAATTATAGGATTGCAGAAAATATTGCCACAATAGCCCTTATGATAATAATTTTTTATGGGGGTTTTGGTACCAATTGGAATATGGGACGTGAGAGGGCAAGGGAGTCAATTATACTTGCAAGCCTTGGAGTCCTTGCAACTGCAATTATAACAGGAGTCTTTTGCCACTATGTCTTGAAGTTTGGCTTCTTAGAGTCCATGTTACTGGGTTCAGTTGTGGCATCAACAGACTACGCATCTGTATCAAATATACTTGTATCTAAAAACCTAAACTTAAAATACAAGACGGCATCCCTATTAGAAATCGAAAGTGGATCCAACGACCCCACAGCCTACACAATGACTATGGTTTTCTTATCCATGCTACTTGGCAGCGACCTTTCAGTTCCAATGATGGTATTAAAGCAAGTTGTCTTTGGACTTGCTGGTGGTTTCCTATTGGGCTTTGTATTTATGAAACTTATAGAAAAATTATCTCTTGACGAAGATGGACTTTTTTCAGTTTTTATAGCCACACTTATGATAGGGACTTATGCCCTAACTCAAACACTTGGAGGAAATGGATTCTTGGCCCTTTACGTTCTTGGAATTTACATTGGTAACCACGAATTTAAGAAAAAGAGAGACGTTGTATTCTTCTTTGACGGCCTTTCAACAATTTTTCAAATTGCCATGTTCTTCCTATTGGGACTATTATCAGATATCCACTTAATTGGCCAGGCCCTTCCTATTGGTTTTATACTTGCAATCTTTATGCTAATAGTGGCAAGACCACTTTCAGTATTTGGACTTATGGCACCCTTTAAGCTTAAGAAGAACCAACTTACAATAATTTCCTTGGCAGGACTAAGGGGAGCAGCTGCCATTGCCTTTGCCATAATGGTGGTAAACAGTGGGGTAAACTTATCTATAGACATCTTCCACATAGTTTTTGTAATTTGTATTTTTTCACTTCTTATCCAAGGAACAGCCCTTCCCTTTGCGACTAAGAAGGTGGACATGTATGATCCAGACGACTCAGTCCTAAGGACCTTTAATTATTATTCAGACAAGACAGATATTGGATTTATCAAGACCCAGGTTACAAAAATATCGCCTTGGGTAAATAAAAAAATATCAGACATTGAACTTGCCTTTAACGTCATAATTGCAAAAATAGAAAGAGACAATAAGAGTATAGTCCCTAGAGGTAACACCTACCTAAGAGATGGAGATATACTTGTCCTTGGAGGAGAAACTTACTTTGACTACACAGGAGAAGACCTTCTTGAGATAAAAATTTCCGAAACTCATGATTGGGCAGGCAAGAGGGTGAAGGACCTCCACATAAGAAAAGATGAACTTATAATTATGGTCCAAAGACCAGGTGGAGAGATAATTGTCCCAAGGGGAGATACCCTTCTAAATCCGGGCGACAGGGCAATAATCTCTAGGGAGATAAATGAAATAGAAGATCCGGCTAAGTAAAAGAATTTATAAAGGAGAAAATATGTCACGAGAAAAAGAACTTAGAGAAGCGAGAGAAAGCTTATTAGACCTTAAGGATGAAATCGACAAGACAATTAAACTCACAGAAAGTGCATCAAGGTGGGGAATCTTTGACCTTTTTGCAGACTCTGGAATAGTTGGCATGGTAAAGAGGGGCAAGATAAAAGATATCAACAGAGGCCTTGACCGTGTGAGAGAAAAATTATTAGTGGCAAAAAATGAATTAAATGATATTAGGATTGATCTTGATGATGAAATTTCTGATTCGACTTATGATTTTTTTGTAGATGTAATTTTTGACAACATCTTTACAGACCTTCGTGTAAACAGGGAAATAAAAGAAATCAGAGGAAATCTAGAAGACTTATCTGACAGGGTTGACGAACTTCTAAATAAAATTAATTAAAAAAGTCTTGACAGGTAAAATTAATGATGCTAACATTATAGAAAATTTAAACCATTTGAAGAGAAGAGTAATCCATCTTGGAATTTTACAGAGAAGCCCGTTTTGCTGAGAGGGTCAAAGGAAGATGTGGATGAACATGGCCTCTGATGGGATTAGTCGATATTAGACTTTTCCGGGAGCTCCCGTTATAGAGATAGAGTATGTTGGTACTTGAGAGTGGCATTCCTTATGCAAAATAGGTGGTAACGCGGAAATAATTCGTCCTTATTGTTTTTTATAAACAGTAAGGACTTTTTTTTATACATTCTCAAGATAGATTTTAGAAAAAGGAGAAAGAAAATGACAAAAATTTTAGCACCAAGTAAGTTCGACGTTGTAGGATCTTTTTTGAGACCAAGAGATTTAAAAATCGCAAGAGAAAAGTTTTCTAAGGGGGAAATTTCAGGAGAAGAACTTAGAAAAGTTGAAGACAAAGAAATAGAAAAGTTAGTGAAAAAGCAAAAGGAAGCAGGACTAAAAATTATATCTGATGGAGAGTTTAGAAGATCCTGGTGGCACTTTGACTTCTTCTGGGGACTTGAAGGAATAGAAAAGTACACTTTGGCTGAAGATGAACTAATTCACTTCCATGGAGAAACCCTAAGACCTGACGGAGTAAAAATTGTCGGAAAAATTGGAGGTAAAAACCACCCCTTCCTAGACCACTACAAGTTTGTAAAAGGATTTGAAGATGAAAACACAGTGGCAAAACAAACAATTCCATCACCTGCCCAACTCCTAAGAACTGTCTATAAACAAATTGGAGAAGGAAAAATTTATGAAGATGAAAATGAATTTGTAGAAGATGTAGCCAAGGCTTATGGAGAATTTTTCCAAGAAATTTATGAATTAGGTTGCAGAAACTTGCAAATAGACGATTGCACTTGGGGTGCCTTAGTAGATGATGATGCCACAAAACTTTATGAAGCTGATGGAAAGAATATTGAAGACCTTAAGAAGATTTACTTAGAAATAAATAACAAGGCAATAGAAAAAGCACCAGAAGGACTAAATATAACAACTCATATTTGCAAGGGCAATTACAAGTCATCCTTTCACTTCAAGGGAGCCTACGACGCAGTTGCAGATTATGTCCTAGCAAGAGAAAATGTATCAGCCTTTTATCTAGAATACGACGACGAAAGATCTGGAGACTTTAAGGCCCTTGCCAAAATTCCAGCAGGCAAGAAAGTTGTCCTTGGGATAGTTACATCAAAAAGACCAGAACTTGAAGATAAAGAAGAACTAATAAAGAGAATAAAAGAAGCGGCAAGATATATTCCTCTAGAAAATATCTGCATATCACCCCAATGCGGTTTCTCATCAACAGAAGAAGGCAACGCAGTGACAGAAGAAGACCAATGGAAGAAGATAGCTCTTTTAAAAGAAGTAGCAGAAGAAGTTTTAATTTAAAATTTTGCAAACTATGTAAATTTTATAAACTACAAAAGACTAGGAAGTCATAAAGAAATATTAACTGACCAAAAAATACAAAGTATCATAAAATTATGACTTGATAAAAAACTATAAGCTTGCAAATAAGTATAGGTTAATAAAAAAGCAGGAAGTCATAAAAAAATATAAGATCATAAAGAAATGTAGACTGGTAAATAGATATAAAGTTGTAAAAAAGTATAGACTCATAAAAAATTACAGACTTATAAAAAACAACAAAGTAACAAAAATTTCAAGTTTATAATTAGAAAAGATTTTATTATTTAAATTAAAATTAAGGGTTATGACCACCCTAGTATTTTAATTAAGTTTATAAAAATATTTTCCTAAAAGAAAACTCCTCCTAAATTGATTAAAAATATTACAAAAAGATCTCCAGTTTTGGAGATTTTTTTATTGGATAAAACAAAATTTTTAATAAGAAAACAAAGAAAAAATACATTTTTAAATTCTCTATAAAATTGTATTTTTAGGGAAGAGTCTTGAGATAAAATTTTTACAAATCTAAAATTCTATTTTACTTAAAAGAGATAGAGATTTGTATTTGTAAAGGGTCAAGACTTTAATTATAAATCAATTTAAAGTGGAATAGGTCAAAGATGGGGAGGGAAAAATGTTTTTCTTATTTATTAAATTCACTAGACTAGGATTTTTGTTAAGGTTATAATTAATTTAATCATGCAATTATTTTTATGAGAGGAGACTTTATATGCAAGATTCACAAAAGAAAATTAAGTGGAATGCCCTGGCTTTCATGGCCTTCTCCACTTTATGGGGTTTTGGAAATGTTGTTAACGGTTTCGTATTCTTTAACGGAATCCAAGTAATATTTTCATGGATCCTAATGTTCGCACTTTATTTTATTCCAAACGCTCTAATGGTTGGAGAACTTGGTTCAGCCTTCAAGGACGAGGGTGGTGGAGTTACATCATGGATAAGATCAACTTCTAGCGATAAGCTAGCTTATTACGCAGGTTGGACTTATTGGGCATGTCACATTACCTACATTGCTTCTAAGGGTTCTGGTGGACTAAAGGCTATGTCTTGGATGTTCTTCCAAAACGCAGAAGTTTATGACTCACTACCAACTGTTTATGTACAAATCGCAACTCTAGCAGTATTTTTAATTTTCTGCTGGGTAGCAAGTAGGGGACTTAACCCACTTAAAAACCTTGCAACTATTGCAGGTTCAAGTATGTTTGTTATGGGTATTCTTTACATCTTAATGATGCTAGCTGCACCAAAAATCAACCCTAATGGTGGTTACCAAGCTATGGACTGGTCTCTTAATAATTTAATCCCAACATTTGATATGAAGTATTTCACTTCTTTATCAATTCTTGTATTTGCTGTTGGTGGTATTGAAAAGATGAGTCCTTACGTAAACAACATGGAAGGTAACTCTTCAAAAGAATTCCCTAAGGCAATGATTTTCGCTGCTGTAATGGTAATTATTTCTGCTATCTTTGGTACTATTGCCATGGGTATGATGTTTGATCCTGCTATTATTAATTCAGATCCTGCAACTTTTGACTCTTATGCAGCTAACGGTGCTTACTGGGCCTTCCAAAAAGTTGGAGAATACTATGGTCTTGGAAATTCTATTATGATCATCTACGCTTTATGTAACACTATTGGTCAATTCTCTACACTTGTTGTAAGTATTGACGCACCACTTAGAATGCTACTTGATGATGATAAGACAAATAAATATATACCAAGAAAGCTTCTTAAGAAAAATAAATATGGAGCTTACATCAACGGTATTAAACTTATAATTGTTCTTGCAGGTTCTATTATCCTTGCACAAATCCTTGTGCCAGGTGCCGCAACTGTATTAAGACAATTAACAAAGCTTAACTCAATTACAATGCCACTTCGTTACCTATGGGTATTCTTGGCATATATCTTCTTGAGAAAGAACAGGGGCGATGTAGAAAGAGACTTCTACTTCACTCGTAAGCAAGGTCTTGCTCTATTCTTTGGATTCTGGTGCTTCGTAGTTACAGCTGCTTGCTGTATCCTAGGAATGATTTCAGATGACCCAATGCAAATGGCACTTAACATAATTACACCACTTGTACTTGTTGCACTTGGAGTAATCTTACCAATGATTAGGGCAAAGGAAGATCAAAAACTTAGCTAAATTCTAAAAGGAGGAAGTATGAATTATTTAGAAACTTCAAAGGAATTGTTAGAATTTATTAGAAAATCTGCAAGTATGTTCCACACAATTGACACTGTGAAGACATATCTTGACAAGGAAAATTTTATTGAATTAAAGGAAGGCGAAAGCTGGACTATTGAAAAAGGCAAAAATTATTACACTACAAGAAACGACTCAAGTATTATTGCCTTTAAGGTAGGTAGTGACCTTTCAGATTATCACTACCAACTAGTGGCTTCTCACTCTGACTCACCAACTTACAAGGTGAAAAGTATGCCAGAGCTAGATGGCCCAGGAGACTATGTAAAACTAAATGTAGAAGTTTATGGTGGACCAATTGATTCAGTTTGGTTCGACAAGCCACTTACTCTTGCAGGAAGAGTCCTAGTAGAAGAAGATGGCGCCATAGTTTCAAAGCTACTTCACATTGACAAGGATATTTTAATTATCCCAAATGTTGCCATCCATATGAACAGGGATGTAAACAAGGGTTATGAATACAATAGACAAGTTGACCTTCTTCCACTATTTACAAATGGTGAAATGAAAAAAGGCGACTACAACAAGATGATAGCTGAAGAACTTGGAGTTAGTGAAGACCAAATTATTTCTAAGGACCTATTCTTAGTAAATAGACAAGAAGGAAAGATCTGGGGCTACAAGGATGAATTTGTTTCATCACCAAAACTTGATGACCTAGAATGTGCCTTCACTTCACTTAAGGCCTTTATTGAAGGTAAAAACGACAAGGCAGTAAATGTTTACTGCTGCTTCGACAACGAAGAAGTTGGATCAAACACAAAACAAGGTGCTATGTCTACCCTTCTTCACGACACATTAAAGAGACTTAACGCAGGTCTTGGTTTTGAAGAAGAAGAATACCACAAGGCTGTTGCAAAATCCTTCCTAGTAAGTGCTGACAATGCTCACGCAGTTCATCCAAACCACAAGGAGTTAACTGATGACGAAAACAGAACTTTCATGAATGAAGGAATTGTAATCAAGGAAGCTGCTAACCAAAAGTACACATCAGATGCCTTTTCACAAGCAGTTTTCAAAAAGATTTGTGCCCTTGCTGAGGTACCAGTTCAACACTTTGCCAACAGATCTAACATGCAAGGTGGCTCAACTCTTGGAAACTTATCAAACACACAAGTGTCCCTTCACGCAGTTGACATTGGACTACCTCAACTAGCAATGCACTCCAACTACGAAACTGCAGGAGCAAAGGACCCAGCTTACATGGTTAAGGCCCTTACAAAATACTACAACACAAATATAAAAATCGATGGAGCATCAAAAATCTCTGTTGAAGAATAAAATAAGATTTAAATTCTAAATTTAAATAAATACTTTTTTAGGGTGGGCTTAGGCCTGCTCTTTTTTTGTTGAAATAAAAATTTTTACAGAGGATTTACTTTTAATAATCTCAATTTAAACAAAATTTTTTTATACTTATCAAAGGAAAATTTAGGAGGTTAAAAAAGTGAAAAATAATTTGAAAAGAAGTTTTTTGTCATTATTTTTACTTGTTGCATTGTTTGTATCACTTATTCCAAGTGGAATATTTGCACAATCAAAAGTAGTTGCAGAGTGGGATTTTAGTAAAGAAAATTCTACTGGTTCCATTGGTGATGGAACTTTAAAGATTAAAGATACAAGTGGAAATAATAATGACTTGGAAATGCAAACTTACACAGGTGGACATTTAACTGATGATAAGTCTAGTGAAAATTGGGAAGATTATCTAAAGTTTTCGAGTGAATCTATAAATGGAAAGGGCTCAATTGAATTTGCTGGACTTGCAAAGGATAAGGGTGCCGATTTTGTAACAGTAAATGACGCGCCAATAAACAAAGAAACATTTAGTGATGGCTATACAATTGAAATCTTGTATTATTTGCCAAAGGACTGGACTAATAATGATAAATGGATGGGAATGCTTGCAAGACAAGTTGCCGACACAAAGAATGTAAAGACAATGGACGAGCCTGAACTTGGTTCAACTTCTATTGCAGTTTCAAATTGTAAAGAAGTTCAATACTTAACTGTGAACGAAGATGATTCTCATCTTATGAAATCTGCTGTATGGTCTGTTGCCATGGATAAGGGCGGTCAATGGTATCACATAGCCATAACTTGTGATAACCAAGGAAATATAAAGTCTTTCTTAAATGGAGCGGAGTCTTTTAGGAATTATAAATCAAGTGATGGTGGAGCTATGAGAGGAATTTTTGCTGACCCAGCAGACGGAAGATTTAGAGTTGGTTCATCTTGGTGGAAAGAAGGAAGTCAAACTCTTGATAAGTTTTTAAATGGAAATATTGAAACAATAAGAATTTCTAAGGGAGCACTTTCTAAAAGTGAGTGGTTAATTCCAAATCCAGAAAGTCTAGCAGGAGATTTTGGTACAAATAAGGAATTTGCCTTGGAGAACAAAAATAATTACAATTTTGTATTTTTACCAGATACACAAAACACTGTAAAATTCAAACCAGATGTAATGGACAGTGCCATTAGAGGTCTAGTTAATGATGCAGACAAAGGCAACATTAAAGCAGTTTCACATCTTGGAGATATTGTTGAAGACTTTGATGATAAGACACAGTTTGAAAATTCTAAAAATACATTTTATAAACTTGCTGATTCTAAAATAAAAACCTTGATTATTCCAGGTAATCACGATTACTGGCCAGAAGAAGGATATGGATATAATGATAAAGAATTTTACATGAATCCAAACAACAATCCTCTTGATATGTTTTATAAAGATTATTATGGAAAAGGCTCAGATTTTACTAAAAAGGCCACATATGTAGTAAATGATTCTCCTTCTGGCAGATCATCTTACATGAAGGTAAGGGCAGGTTCCTATGAATATTTAATGGTGGGTCTATCTTGGTATGACCTTGGACGCGATAAGGATTGGTTTGAAAATATTTTAAAAGAAAACAGAGAAAATCCAACAATAATTGTGGCTCACAACATAGTTGACTGTTCAGATACAGAACCATCTTCAGTTCAATTTTCTGGCGTTGGAGATGAAATCTGGAATATAATTAAAAAATATGATCAAGTATTTATGACAGTGTCTGGTCACTATCATGGAGCTGGGAATAAAGTTTATATGAACGACAAGAATAAACCAGTTATAACAATTCTAGCTGATTATCAATTTTCCTATAATGGTGGAAATGGATTTTTCAAATATGCAGAATTTGACGAAGATGCAAATAAAATTTTCTTAAAGACTTATTCACCTTATGCTGCAAGTCTTTCTGATTCTGAAAAAACTTTCTTTGATGTAAATTATATGCTTGGAAAGGGAAATGACGATGTACTTGATTTAAACTTCGACAATAGATTTGATTTTGCAAAAAAATATCCAAGAGAAGTTGAAAAAGATGACAAGAATGTAATTCCTTGGACTGAAATAGAGGATAATGCCCAAGTAATTGATAATGATGTGGAAGAAAATTGGAATGATAATTTAACCCACAGAAAACATCATGAAAAAACTTATCCAGTCTATGTTGGCACTTCAATATTTTCTGAAAACAAAAATCTTGAAAAAGAAGTAGACAAGAAAACAGAAGGCAAAAAAGCTGATGTAACAGATTATGAAGGCCACTGGGCAAAAGAATTTATAGAAAAAGTTTTAGATAAGGATCTTATGGACTTAATAAATGGGAAATTCTTCCCAGATAGAAAGGCAACAAGATTTGAACTTGTAAAAGCACTTGCAAAGATGCAAAATGTAAATCCTAAAGAGTACACTGAAAATATTTATAAGGATTTAAATAAAGATTCAGAAGAAAGTGGCTATATTGTATGGGCAAGCAAGAAGGGCATAGTATATGGATATGAAGATGGAGAATTTAAGGGAAATAGAGAAATTTCAAGAGAAGAAGTTGCAGCTATCTTAAATAGATATGTGGAAAAACTTGGAATTGAAAGAAAAGAAGCTGAAGATATTAATTTTAAAGATGAAGCAAAGATATCTTCTTGGGCAAAGAATGAAGTAAAGAAGGCAGTAAGTAGAGGTCTATTTACTGGAAGAGATGATGGAAGCTTTGACCCTAAAGAAAATATAACAAGAGGAGAAATTGCGAGAGTAATTGTAAATTTACTTTCATAAATTAATTTTCTTAGTTTAATAAATAGACCAAAAAAGATGCTTAAGAAGGCATCTTTTTTCTTTGGAGAATTTATGAATAAATTGAAAGGAAAATATTAATTATAATATCTAAAATCTTCTACTAATTGCAATATTAATAAAATTTTTAAAATTTAAAAGGAATTTCTAATTTACAAAAATTATATGTTATAATGAAGTCATCACATTTATGGAGGATTGTTATTATGTTTTTAGGCCTAATGTATTCAAGAAAATTTACAGATAAAGCTCACGGCCCAATTGACTCTATATTTGCGACTAATTTTTTATAGGTATTATTAGCTCATCTTTTTGATGGGCTTTTTTAATTGGAGGAAGAATGGAAGATTTTTATTTTTGGAAGAATGAGGTGGCAGACTAATGTGTGGAGTTATAGGCATTTACTCACAAAAAGACGTAAGCAAAAAATTATTTTATGGACTTAATTCCCTTCAACACAGGGGACAAGAAGCATCAGGTATTTGTGTTTTTAATGGGGAGGACTTGATACTGGACAAGGGTATGGGACTTGTTTACGATCATTTTGATGATGAAAGCTTTTTGAAGTTAAAGGGAAATGTTGGGATTGGACACGTTCGTTATGCAACAGCAGGGGGATCTTATAGATACAACTCTCAACCCCTACTTGCCTTCTCAAAGAACAAGGAGTTTGCCCTTGCTCACAATGGAAACCTTGTTAACCACAAGTCCATTAGGGAAGAGCTTGAAGACGAAGGCATGCTTTTTCAAACTGCCATTGACACAGAGGTTATCCTTTCACTAGTTGCAAAATACTACCAAGGCGACATTGTGGAAGCAGTTAAAAAGACCATGGCAAGGATCAAGGGAGCCTACAGTGTTGTAATGCTTTTTGAAGATAAGCTTATTGCTTTTAGAGACCCAAATGGTTTTAGACCACTTTTAATTGGCAGGGCAAAAAACGGTGAAGTTATAATTGCATCTGAAAATGCTCCTCTTGAAATTATTGGAACTGACGCCATAAGAAATGTTGAGCCTTCAGAAATTATTGTTGTTGATAAGGATGGAATCCACTCAGACTTTTATGAAAAGGACGACAAGAAGCACTGCATCTTTGAATATGTTTACTTTGCAAGAACTGATGCCAACTTAGACGGAGTTAACTCCTACAATTTTAGGAGAAGATGTGGAGAAATTTTATCAAAGGAAGCTCCAGTTGATGCTGACCTTGTCATTGCAGTTCCAGACTCTGGTACACCGGGAGCCATGGGTTATGCCCAAGAATCAGGGATTCCTTTTGCAGAAGGTCTTGTTAAGAACAGGTATATGGGCAGGACTTTTATCAAGCCAACTGCTGAAGAAAGAGAACTTTCTGTAAAGTTAAAACTTAATCCTCTTGAAACAGTTTTAAAGGGAAAGAGAATTGTTCTTGTTGACGACTCTGTTGTAAGGGGAACAACTTCCAAAAATCTTATTAAGAGGATGAAAAAGGCTGGTGCCAAGGAAGTTCACATGAGGGTAGTTTCTCCTCCAGTAAAATTCCCTTGCTATTATGGAATAAACACCCCATCTAGGCAAAAACTTATTGCCGCAAATTATTCTGTGGAAGAAATGAGAGAAAGGATAGGAGCAGATTCCCTTGCCTTCATATCCATGGAGGGAATGCTAGATGCAACTTTGATGAAAGAAAATAAATTCTGCGAAGCCTGCTTTAATGGATCTTACGCAGTAGAGCCAAAGGAGTTAATTGAAGATGAAAAATAATGTTAAGAGAATTTATATCTGCAAGAAAAATGAATTTGACCACCAATCAAAGGCCCTAAGAGAAGAAATCAAAAATTCTCTTGGAATCGAAGCTACTTATATAAAAACTTATAGAAGATACGACATAGACATAAAGGATGAAAGCCTAGAAAAAACTTTGGCCAGTGTTTTTTATGAAGCTCCAGTAGAAGAAGTTTATTATGAAGACTACAAAAAGTTAGAAGAATCTTTTGAAAACCCAATTGGAATCCAATACCAACCAGGCCAATTTGACAACAGGGAAGACGGACTTATCCAAACCCTTGCCCTTTTCACTGACGAAAAACTAAGGGCCAAGGTCACAGAAGTTTATGACATTGGAGGAGTGAGCCAGGCTGACCTTGAAAAGATTAAGGCCTTCTTAATCAACCCAGTTGACTCTCAAGAAGTTGATGTTTATAAGGAAACTGAACTTAGAGAAGAGGCACAAGAAAACCACGAAAACCTAGTTTATGATGGTTTTAACAAGCTCGACAAGGATGGACTTGTTAAATTTGTTGAAGAAAAATCCCTTGCCATGAGTCCAGAAGACTTAGAAGTATTGCAAGACTACTTCAAGTCAGAAAACAGGGACCCAAATGAAACAGAAGTTGCAATAATTGATACTTACTGGTCTGACCACTGCAGGCACACAACTTTTAACACAGAACTTGATGTTGACTTTGGTGTTGTGACTGAGCTTGACAAGGAAATCAAAAGAGTCTTTGACGACTACCTAAAGATGAGAGAAGAGCTTGGAGTTAAAAAACCAATTACCTTAATGGGACTTGGCACAATTTTATCCAAGGAACTTAGAAAAAATGGAAAGCTAGAAGATTTAGAAGTTTCATCTGAAATAAATGCCTGCTCTGTAAAGATCAAGGCAAAGGTAGAAGTTGATGGCAAAGTAGAAGACCGTGACTACCTACTTATGTTTAAGAACGAAACCCACAACCACCCAACAGAAATCGAACCTGTTGGCGGTGCCTCAACTTGTCTTGGCGGTGCCATAAGAGACCCACTTTCTGGTAGGTCCTATGTTTACCAAGCCATGAGGGTAACAGGAGCAGGAGATCCTTTCACTCCAATTGAAGAAACTCTTGAAGGTAAATTACCACAAAAGAAAATTGTCACAGAAGCAGCTCTTGGCTACTCTTCTTATGGAAACCAAGTTGGAGTTGCAACTGGACTTGTTGACGAATTATACCACCCAGGCTATGTGGCAAAGAGGATGGAAACTGGTGCAGTTATAGCAGCTTGTCCTCTTGAAAATGTAAAGAGAATTGAACCAAGTGAAGGCGACGTAGTTATCCTTCTTGGTGGTAGAACTGGTAGGGACGGAATTGGTGGAGCAACAGGCTCATCAAAGTCCCACAATGTTTCTTCTATAGAAACAGAATCTGCCCAAGTCCAAAAGGGTAATGCCCCAGAAGAAAGAAAAATCCAAAGACTATTTAAAAATCCTGATGCAGCAAAATTAATCAAAAAATGTAACGACTTTGGTGCAGGTGGAGTTTCCGTTGCCATTGGTGAACTTGCTGACTCTATAGAAATCAAACTTGATAAGGTTCCACTAAAATACATGGGCCTAAAACCAAGAGAAATTGCAATTTCAGAATCTCAAGAGAGAATGGCAGTTGTTATCGACAAGGACGACGTAGACAAATTTATGGAACTTGCTGACAAGGAAAATCTTGAAGCAACAGTGGTTGCAAAAGTAACTGGCGACAATAGACTAAAGATGTACTACCAAGACGAACTTATCTGCGACATGAGTTACGACTTTGTAAACCAAACTGGTGCCAAAAGATTTGAAGAAGTTGAAGTTGTAAGCGAAGACCTTCCTAAATTCTTAAATAACAAAGACGGACTTGAAGACCTTGAAAAATATTTATCTGATTTAAATATAACTTCTAAGAAGAATATGATCGAACTCTTCGACTCATCAGTGGGAGCAGCAACAGTCCTACAACCTCTTGGAGGCAAAAAGCAAAATACACCAGCCCAAGTTATGGCAGCCCTAATCCCAATAGATGATGGCGAATCAAGGACAGCTTCAGTTATGTCCTATGGCTTTAATCCAAAATTATCTGAAGAATCACAATTCCTTGGAGGCTACTATGCAGTTATTGAATCAATTGCAAAACTTGTGGCAGCAGGAGCGCCAGTAGAAGGTATTAGACTTTCCTTCCAAGAATTTTATGAAAAGATGGACAACAAGAAGTCTTGGTCAAAACCACTTAAGTCACTTCTTGGAGCCCTAAAGGCATCAAGATTCTTTGACGCACCACCAATTGGGGGCAAGGACTCCATGAGTGGAAGCTTCGAAGACATAAATGTTCCACCAACACTAATTTCCTTCGCAGTAAATACTGCTGATGCAAAAAATATCATCAGTCCAGAATTTAAGGTCAAGGGCAAGATTGGTCTTATAAAAACAAAAAGAGATAATATTGGAGCGCTTGACCTAGATATGGCAAAGGAAAACTTCCTAAATCTACAAAAAGAAATTGAAGCTGGAAACATAATTTCTGCAGCAGCAATTACTCACAAGGGAAGCCTTCCACAAATTTTTGAAATGGCAATTGATAATGTTGGCTTTGACATAAGATTAGATGACCTTTATTCACCACTTTACGGATCTTTTATAGTTGAATACAAAGAAGACAGGGACTTCATAGAAAAACTTGGTGACTTCAAAGAAGATGAAATGATTGTAAATGGAGAGAAGTTAGATGTAGAAAAATTATCTAAGGCTTATCTCACAACAATGGATAAGATCTTCAAGCCACTTGACTCACATAAACTTGAAGACTTTGACCAAGCTAAGGCTCCAAAGAGAAGGATGAAATCCAAGAAGCCAGTTGATGAAGTCAAGGTTGTTATACCAGCCTTCCCTGGCACAAACTCAGAGTACGACACAGCAAGGGCCTTCGAGAGAGCAGGAGCAAAAGCTGAAGTTCTTGTATTTAGGAACAAGGACGAAAAAGCCCTTCAAGAATCACTTGATGAATTGGCAGAAAAAATTTCCAAGGCACAAATCCTTGCAATACCTGGAGGTTTCTCACTAGGAGACGAACCAGGAGGATCTGGTAAATTTATAGCCAATGTAATTAGGTCTGAAAAAGTTAAAAAGGCAATTGAAACTTTATTAGAAGAAAACGACGGACTTATACTTGGAATTTGTAACGGCTTCCAAGCCCTTGTTAAGACAGGACTTCTTCCTTACGGCAAGATCAAGGACCTTGAAGAAGATGATCCAACCCTAACTTACAACACTTGCTCAAGACACATTGCAAGAGTTGTGGACACAAGAGTTATTTCAAATAATTCACCATGGCTTGCAAGGCTAGAAGAAGGCAAAACTTACAAGGTGCCAATCTCCCATGGAGAAGGAAGATTTATTGCAAGTGAAGAAGTTATAAAGGACATCCTTGACAAGGAACAAGTTGCAATTTGTTATGAAGATGCGCCAAATGGTTCACTCTTAAATGTTGAAGCACTTATGTCAGAAGATGGAAAGATCCTTGGCAAGATGGGTCACAGTGAAAGATTTGTAGAGAATACTTTCAAGAACATTTTTGACATGGAACTTGAAGACATCTTCACTGCAGGAGTAGAATTCTTTAAAGAAGATTAATTAAAAAACAAATATAAAAATACCTAGGGGCTAGTTTTCTAGTCCCTTTAAAATACAAAAATTTAGGAGTATAATCTTATAAATAGACTTTTAAGAGGGGGAGAAAAATGTTACTAAAAGAGATTTTTGACGAGATAGATAAGAGACAAGATGAAATGGTGGACCACCGCCGCCACATTCACGAGAACCCAGAACTTTCCTTTGAAGAAGTAGAAACTGCAAAATACCTTGCCGACTACTACAAGGGCAAGGATGTGGAAGTCACAAAAAACATGGGAGGAAATGGACTAAGAGTTGTAATCGACACAGGAAAACCAGGCAAGACTATAGCCCTTAGGGCAGACTTTGATGCCCTACCAATCCAGGAAGAGACAGGACTTCCCTTTGCATCAAAAAATCCTGGAGTCATGCACGCTTGTGGCCACGATGCCCACACAGGCTACCTAATGGTCTTGGCAGACATCTTATTGGAAAAGAAGGAAAAGCTTAGGGGGAAGATTGTCATTATCCACCAACACGCAGAAGAGACACCTCCAGGAGGAGCAAAATCTATGATTGAAGCTGGAGTCCTAGATGGGGTTGACAATGTATTTGGAATTCACGTTATGTCAGCCATGGACTTTGGAGAAGTCCAATACCACAAGGGCAACACCCAAACAGGTAGGTCCAAGTTCTCAATCAAGTTCCAAGGGACAGGCGGACACGGGTCCATGCCCCACCTGGCAAATGACTCCATAGTTGCAGCATCACACTTTGTAACAGCAGTCCAAACTATTGTATCAAGAAGGCTCTCTCCCTTTGAAAACGGAGTTGTGACAATTGGGTCTTTTGAAGGTCAAGGAAGCTTTAATATAATCAAGGACTCTGTGAGACTTACAGGAGACATTAGGTCCATGACAGATGAAACAAGAGAAAAAATTGAAAGAGAAATAGATAGGATTGCAAGAGGAATTGGCGAAACCTTTGGCATGGAAGTAGAAGTAGAATGTAAAAGCGACTACCCAGTCCTCTACAATGACCCAGCCATGACAGACCTTGTAGTAGATGCAATTAAAGAAGCAGATATAAAAGAAGTCAAGAAAATTTATGACGGAGGACCGCAAACAGCATCAGAAGACTTTGCCTACTATGCTAAGGAAAGGCCATCATGCTTTTATTTCGTTGGAGCAAAGAAAGAAGATGCGCCCTATGCAAACCACAATCCAAAATTTGACATAAGAGAAGATGCCATGGTGATTTGTGCAAAGACAATGGCAGCAGTAGTAGTAAAGTATTTAATGGAAGACTGAGAAGTATAAAAGAGGAGCTTAGGGCTTCTCTTTTTGTGTTTCTAGGTAAGTTTTGGGTAAAGAAATAAATAAGGAGAAATATTATGAATAAAATTTACGATTACTTAAAAAAAGTTAAGGTATTTTACTTAGCGAGCCAAGATGGTGACCAAGCTCGCGTTAGACCCTTAGGTGCCCTTGCAGAATTTGAAGGTAGGATTTATATTGTGACATCAAAGGAAAAAGATGTTTACAAGCAAATCAAGAAAAACCCTAAGGTTGAAGTCACTGCCTTTGATGGCAAAACTTGGATAAGACTAACTGGTGTCCTAGAAGAAGATGACAGGATAGAAGCTAGAGAAGAAATGATGAAGCAAAACAAAGAGGCCCT
The DNA here is from genome assembly GCF_900454685.1 of Peptoniphilus harei. Taxonomy (GTDB): domain Bacteria; phylum Bacillota; class Clostridia; order Tissierellales; family Peptoniphilaceae; genus Peptoniphilus_A; species Peptoniphilus_A harei. Next base: position 581,524 of record NZ_UATM01000032.1, read on the forward strand.
AGAAAATATGTATTCAGTAGATGATGGCAAGATGACTGTCCTATATTTTAAAGAAGGCCAAGCAGTATTTTCAACTTTTGCAGGGGATAGGGAAGTAGTAGAAATTTAAGATTTAAAAAGATCTCCTATTAAGCTTAAATAATTTAAGTTTAAGATTATAGTTTCAAAAAAACAAAAATCAAGTTTGGGCAACTGAACTTGACTTTTTTATTACATTTAAGTTTTTTAAAATAAACTTATGTAGATTATTTTTATTTTATATTATAATTATTAAGATAGAAGAATTTTTCTTATTTTATAAAGGAGGATATTATGGATCCTGTTAAGAGAATTAGTGAGATGGAAAAGATTTTAAATGATCACAATGATTTGATTGTAGAACTTAGGGCTGCAATTGAAAAATTTGCTGACCATCAAGAAGAATATATGAAGCTGAGCAATTATTATAGCTCCCAAGAATATTTTGACGACTTGGAGAGATATGACAAGGGAGAATTGCCTGAAGATCTTCCATGTGGAGTTCTCTCTGAAGATGCTGTCTTTGACCTCTTTGGTGAAAACTTTAATATTGCCATTGATATGCTTGAGCTTGCAACTGAGGTAATTAAATACCGTTAAATAAGAAGCCGCAGGATTTTTTTCTCCTACGGCTTCTTTTAATGTCTTTAGTTAAAATTATTGCTCAAAAATTCTCTTATAGCACTGTTTATAAAACTTAGAACTATTGATGCCCAGAAGGCTGTTCCAAAGCTTCCTATGTGGGCTGTGGACACAAACTTAAAGGCAATGCTAAGGACTACTGCGTTAACAACCAGTGAGAATAGTCCAAGAGTTAAAAGTGTAATTGGGAAGGACAAAACCTTTAGGATTGGTTTTATTGTAAGGTTAACCAGTGAAAAGATTATTGCCATTGCCACAAAGGCACTTGTTTTTTCAAAATATACATTGCTAAACATTAGGTCTAGTAGGTAAAATGACAAGGCATTTGCCACTAGAGCGCCAAGTACTTTTTTCATGTCTTCCTCCTTTATGTATCTTGTATTTCTATTATACCACAGTGGGGTCTTTTATAATTTAAAATCTTAAAAAGAAAAATCGCAGACCAGGCTGCGACTTTTTTTATCTCTTATTCCATGCTGTAATTTTATCTAAATATGCTTTTAGTTCACTAACATCTTCTGGATTAAATACAGGGTCCTTACCTTCTTTAAGTTGTTTCATGTAGTCATTGTAAACGCCAACAGAAATCTTTCCTAAGAATATTAATACTATTAGGTTGATTACTGCCATGATTCCCATAAATACGTCTCCTGTGTTCCAAACAATGGAGAAGTCTCCAACACAACCAAGCACTACTGCTATAAGAACAATAACCCTGTAGATATTTAGGGCGTTCTTGCCAAGGTTTAGTTTTAAGATGTTGTTTTCTCCATAGTAATAGTTACCAACAATTGATGAGAAGGCAAACATCAATACACAAAATGTTAGGAAGTAGTTTGCCCAAGGTCCAACTTCATTTACAAGAGCTGCTTGTGTGATCTCTAGTCCTTGTAGGTCTGATGCATAGATTCCTTCTCCTGCTAGGATTATAACAAAGGCTGTTGCTGAGCAAACAAGGATTGTGTCAAGGTAAACTCCAAGTGCCTGGATAAGACCTTGTTTAGCAGGGTGAGATACGTCTGCTACTGCTGATGCATTTGGTACTGCACCCATGCCGGCTTCGTTGGAGAAAAGTCCACGTCTAATACCATTTAGGATTGCTGTTCCAAATAGAGCACCAAAGCCTGCCTTTAGGGAGAAGGCTCCTTCAAAGATTAGGCCAAACATGTGTGGCACTAGGGCAATATTTTTTATTACTATGAAAAGTACAACTGCCATATAAATAATTGCCATAAAAGGTACAAGTAAACTTGTTACATCGGCGATTCTTCTTAGTCCGCCAAAGATAATTAGTCCAGCTAGGATTATTAGACAAACTGCAACTATTCTTTTGTCAAGTCCAAAGGAAGAATTAAAGCCAGCTGCAATTGTGTTTGCTTGCATAGCGTTAAAGTTAATACCATAAACTAGGGCAATAACTATTGAGAATAGGGCTGCAAGTTTTGGTTTTCCAAGGGCTTTTTCCATGTAGAAGGCAGGTCCGCCCTTAAATGTTCCATCTGGATTTCTTTCTTTAAAAACTTGTCCAAGAGTATTTTCTACAAAAGAGGATGCTCCACCAATAAGGGCTGTTATCCACATCCAAAATACTGCACCAGGTCCACCAATAGATACTGCTGCGGCAACACCAACTATGTTACCAGTACCAATGTGGGAGGCAGCTGAAATAGTGAAGGCCTTAAAAGGTGAAATTGAGTTTTTGTCTTCTGCTGGTTTAGAGATTAATTTTATTGCGTGTCCAATATTTGATATTTGTCCACCCTTGATCTTGAAAGTGTAAAAAATTCCAATTCCAAGTAAAAGTGGTATAAGTAGGTATGTATAAATGCTGTCACTTAATAGACCAGTAGTCATTGAGAAGGCATCAGCATACATTTTTTGTCCAAGTAAATCTCCTATGTCATGTATAGTTTGTATTATTGTTCCCATAATTGCTCCTTATAAAAATATATTTAAGTTTAAGTCATTTGACAAAATCTTCAAGAGGTTTTTGCCGCGAATTGAGTTGCCCGACTTGTCAAGTCTTGGTGAGTAGGTGCAGATGCCGCACTTGCCAGGTACAATACCAAGTATTGCTCCACTGACCCCACTCTTTGATGGGATCCCCACATTTAATAGGAATTCCCCGCTTTCTTCGTACATCCCGCAGGATGCCATCTGTGCAAGGACAATCTTCACAGTTTCTCTTGAGATCATTTCATCTCCTGTCACGAGGTCAGATCCTCCATTTGCTAGGACTGCTCCAAGATGGGCAAGCTCACTTGCGTTAATACCTATAGAACAATTTCTTACATATAAGTCCAATACTTCATCAGCATTTAATGAAAAAATTTTCTTGCTCCTTAGGTAGTAGGCAATTGACTTATTTACATCAGTAGTTTCCATTTCAGAAGTGTAGACTTCTTTTAGGAAGCTAATATTTTCGCTGTCAGATAATTTTTTTACCAAATTCATAACTCTTTGGAATTTTTCGTCTACATCCTTACCCACAATAAGAGATGCAGTTGTTATTGCACCGGCATTGATCAGTGGGTTAGATGGCTTATCATCAATTGGTATCAAAGAGTTAAACTTGTATTTTGTTGGTTCTGTCCCAACTTTTGCCAAGACATCTTGTATTGTGTTGTCATTTAAAGCCATAATTAATGAAATGATCTTTGAAATGGATTGCATAGAAAAGACCTTGTCCACATCACCGAAGTTGTAGACATCTCCTGTTGTAGTAACAATAGATAGGGCAAAGCCATTAGGGTCCACATTGGCAAGCTCTGGTATGTATGTTGCAAGCTCACCTTGACCAATGAATCTCTCACTTTTTTTAATTGACTTTTCAATTTTTTCAACAATATCTTCTCTCTTTAAAAACATAATTCACCTCCTTTTGTTTAGCTCGGAAATTTATTATAACACAAAAATGAAATCGATACCAAAAAACTTTTGTTAAAGTCTTAAAGATAAGCTTTTATAAAGTCGGTTAAAAATATAATAAACAAAGGGAATGTGTGATAGAATAATTTTATAAAAAGATCTAAGGAGATGATTTAATGAGAAAGTACAATTACGGATCTATTCTATTAATACTTATTGTCAATGCAATAATTGCTGGAATCTTGCAAAATATTGCTGACGGTAACTTGTCATTTTTAAGTGGCTTTGTGGCTTTTATTTTTGACTACATAATTTGCAGGGGACTTCTTTATAACAGGGAAGGAAGCTTTTCTGAATATTTCAGGGGAATAAAGACCATGACAGGCAAGGTATTTTTGATGAATATCTTGGTGGGAGCCATTGCTGTAATCCTAGTTTTGTTAGCAACTCTCTTATCAGGTGCAGGCTCCATAGTATTTTATGGTTTTACAAGTATTGACAGTAACAAGGTTGTCATAAGCTTAATAGTTTTATATGTCCTAGTAATGATTTTTACGTCTCTTATTTTTGCCTACATGAATTTCTTTATGGCAGACGAGAGATACAGGGACCTTTCCTTTTTTGACAGCTTAAAGCTTATTATAAAGGCAGGTATAAAATTATTTTCAGAAAGCTTTATGGCAGGTCTTAGAGCCTATAAGATCAGTTTAATCTTAGGAGCGATAGGATTTATTCCTGGAATTTTTTCACTACAAAATATAGAGCCCTTTACTGCAATTATTTTTATAGCCTTGGTTATAGCTTTTGTCGCATTCTTCCTCTGCACACCAGTTTTCCGTGCCAGCCTATCTGACATTTACATGGACAGGTCAGAAGAAATTTATGAGGAATTCATGAGAGATAAAAATTTTAAGGGATAATAAAGAAGACTTTTATTTTATCTTCCTTGGTCTAATTATAGTTATCCTCTTGGTAATTTTTAGGGGAAAATCAAAATTCATTGGGGACTTCGACTTAATTAATCCCAATGTTTTTGATTATGTTTATTTATAAAGAAGATTTCCTAAGCTTATGAATAATTAGAAATTTTACACCTGGGTAAAAGTCCTATAAGGGCAAATTAATTTGTGATAGAATAACTTTATAAAAAGATCTAAGGAGATGGTTTAATGAGAAAGTACAATTACGGATCTATTATCTTAATACTTATTGTCAATGCAATAATTTCTGGAATTTTGCAAAATATTGCTGACGGCAACTTATCAATTCTAAGTGGCTTTGTAGCCTTTATTTTTGACTACATAATTTGCAGGGGACTTCTTTATAACAGGGAAGGGAGCTTTTCTGATTATTTTAGAGGCATAAAGACTATGACAGGCAAGGTCTTTTTGATGAATATCTTGGTGGGAGCCATTACTGTAGTCTTACTTACCCTTGCCGCACTTGCATCAGGCGCAGGATTTTTATTATTTTCTGACTATGCAATTAAAGACACCAAGATTGTAATAAGCTTAATAGTTTTATTTACCCTAGTAATGATTTTCACATCTCTTATTTTTGCCTACCTGAATTTCTTCATGGCAGATGAGAGATATAGGGACCTGACCTTTTTTGACAGCCTTAAGCTTATAGTAAAGGCAGGTATAAAATTATTTTCAGAAAGCTTTATGGCAGGTGTGGAGGCCTATAAGATTACTTTAATATGTGGAGTAGTTGCTTTCATTTCGCTTATTTTTGTCATGAAAGGAATGGAGATTCTTTCTATTTTAGCAATTATATTTGGAGTAATTGCAGCTATCGCCTTCTTCTTCTGTACACCACCCTTCCGTGCAAGCCTATCTGACATTTACATGGACAGGGCAGAGGAAATTTACAATGAAGTTATAGGATGTGAAGATTAAAAAAAGAAGTCACTTCAATGTGGCTTCTTTTTTCATTTCATTAGTAGTGGCTTATGTCCTCAACTGTTTCCAAAGTACCCAGATAATCACCAGCTTCATCATAAACTGCAAGGTACTTAACTAAGACTTTCTTTCCCTTAATGTCTTTACATATAACTAAACGATCTCTCTTCTTGCTCTTAAAATCATCAAGCAAGGACTTCACCATTGGCACAACTTTTGGAGGATGACAAGAAGTTACATCTCTATTTAAACAAGACTTAGGTCTAGGAAAAATTTTGTCCTTTCCCTCAGAATAATACCTAACAAAGTCATCCTTATCTATAAAGGTTAGCTCTACATCAATGGTCCTAAAAATTTGAAGGGCTTCCTTTATCTTTAAACTTCCAGTTTCGAATTCAAGACTTCCATAAGAATTTTCTTCCTTTGGTAGGATTTCTTTGGGTTTGTAGTCCTTCCAAAGCGGGAAATCATCCACTAGGTCTAGTCCATATTCTCCAAAGTCGCCATAGATTTTATTCCACTCTTCTTCTGTGAAGTTTTCTTTTAAAAGTGGGAAGAGGATATTCTCTTCCTTATATATCATTTCATAGATCCTATCTAAAACCTTATTTAAGTTTTCCTCATTATAAGAATTTGCTTTTACAATATGTGACAGGTCACTTCTTATTTCATCATCGACAGCCCACATAACATCACTGGGACCAATAATATCATATTTAGTTTTCAAAAGGGGATAAATAAGTCCAGCCTTTTTGCCGTAATGAGAATTTATTTTTAAAAGCTCTCTTATCTTAGCTAACTTGTCTTTGCTATTTTTGACTTCATCAGCTAAAAATTTAATTTTTTTATTTTCTATACTTAGGATATTTAGAGGATGACCTGGAATTTTTCCCAAATCCTTTTGACTCTCATCTACAATATTACTTTCGTGGAAAAGTGCAGAATGTATATCGCAAAGTTTTTGGACTTTTTCTAGGGGAAGGCCACTCATAATTAGTTCTTGTTCAGCATCAACTATTTCCTTTGAAGAGACATCCTTAAAATTTTTTACAAAATCACTTCTAACAGCTTCCAAGTCTTCGCCCTTAGAAAGTCTTTCGATATAGGATTTTAAGAGACTAAGTCTATCATTATCTTCTTTGGAATCATCACTAACATTTTCAACATCAACTAGATTAAAGCCTTCTTCTCTCAACTTCTCTTTAATTAAATCCAAGTCTATATTTTTTATTTCGGCTCCTTTTTTTATTGAAACCATTTTTCCAACAGTAGAAAGGGCTAGGGGATTTGTAATTTCAATAAAACCTAAATCCTTTAAAATGTTTTTTAAATTTGGAAATTTTTCAATGAGATTTGCTACAGGTTCGTCTACGTTTATGTTCTTCATATTTCCTCCTAAAATTTTGTTAGGCATATTATACCCATTATTAGAAAATATTTATTAAATTTAATCAAATAAAAAGAGACTCTGTCGAGCCTCTAGACTTTATTTAGCTTCTAAAATCAAAGCTCTTATTAACTTGTAAATAGCTACAAGGCAGATATAGATAAAGATGCTTAAGAAAGGGTCCTTTGTGTAAGTAACAAGTCCCAGTCCAAGAAGTATGCTTATTAAACTCCCTAAAAATTTTTTATTTTTCATGTTTATCCTCCTTGTCAAATTTTTATGTAGTTAGTAAGATATTATCTTATTAATTAATATATACCTAAATAAAAGAATTTTAAAGGATAAAGATTTAATCTGTTAAAGAATATTAAAAATTTGTAAAAATTCCTTCTTTAAAAATAATTTTTACAATTAAATGTTATCATAGATAGATGGAGGAATTATGTTAATTAATTTTTTTAACGGGATGGTCATGGCAATAGCCGACTCTGTGCCTGGGGTCAGCGGGGGAACCCTTGCCTTCATCCTAGGTTTTTATGATAAATTTATAGATAATTTGCACGAATTTTTTGGAGGTCAAAGGGAAAAGAGGAAAGAAGCCTTTAAGTATCTTTTTAATCTCGGTCTAGGTTGGCTCTTTGGCCTCTTATTGAGTATTTTTTTCCTGTCAGAACTTTTTCAAAAGGAAATATACTTTATGACTTCAGTCTTTCTTGGATTGACCCTCATGTCACTTCCCTTTCTAATCTCCAGCGAGATAAAGATTTTAAGGGACAATAAAGAAGAATTTTATTTTATTTTTATTGGTCTAATTATAGTTATCCTCTTGGTAATTTTTAAGGGAAAATCAAAATTCATTGGTGACTTCGACTTAATCAATCCCAATGTCTTTGACTATGTTTATTTATTCTTAGCAGGTGGACTTGCAATATCTGCCATGGTCTTGCCAGGGATCTCTGGGTCATCAATTCTTCTCATAGCAGGAGTTTACATACCTGTGGTGGAAGCCCTAGGAGAGGTCATGAGGTTTAACTTCGACAAGCTAATGCCCCTTGTGGTCATGGCCCTTGGAGTATTCTTTGGTATTTTAATGTCCATAAGGATTATAAGAGAAAGGCTGAGAAAAAATCGTGACAAGATGATGTATCTAATTCTTGGTATGATAATAGGGTCTCTTTATGCAATTGTCATGGGCCCCACAACTCTTGGGGGAAATCCACCATTAAATTTATATAATTTTTCAATCCCTGGATTTTTCTTGGGAATTTTAATCTTGTTTATATTAGAATTTATTAGAATATTAAGACTTAAAGAAGAAAAGAAGACTGGTAATTAATCAGTCTTCTTTATTTTTTTCCACTAATTCTATTAAATTGTCATTGGTCATTAGGTTTTTAGAGTAGTCGATACAAATCTTGGCCCAGTCCGATTCCTTCTTTGCTTGGTCAAGGGGAAGGGGCCTTCTCGTCTTCCTGTCAATTAATCTGGAATTTTCAAAAACTCCGTCACGAGAGTATTCGAAGACCTGGTCCCTATTTATATAGGAACCCTTTAAGAGGTAGGTTTGGGGATAGACTGCGTTGTTTTCTATTTCCTTGCCCCAACCAAGAAGGTCAATACCAAATGTAGGGATGTCACTTCTGTCCCAGCCCATGAGATTTAAGATAGTGGGATAGAGGTCAAGTTGTGAGCCAACATTGTGTCTTGTAATATTTTTATTAAAGTCAGGGACATGGATGACAAGGGGGATATTCATCATGTCGTCGTAGTCAATTTCACGTCCCAGCCACCTCTCCATGGACTCCTTATCCTTTTCCTTGTTAAGGGTGTAGGCGTGGTGGTCTCCGTAAATAATTACTACAGTCTTATCTAGGATGCCAGATTTTTCTAGCTTGCCAAAAAATTCTTCCATGGCCCTGTCGGTGTATCGAGCACAGGAAATATAATCGTAGACAAAGTCCGTCTTATCATCAGCTTCTTTTGGAATCTCACGCAAGTTTTCTGGCAGATTGTAGGGAGTGTGGGTTGTAAGTGTTACCATAAGGGCAAAAAATTTCTTCCCTTCATCTTCAATCTCTTTTATCTTGTCAAAGGACTGATCAAAGAAGGACTTGTCTGATAGGCCCATCATGACTTGGTCAGTCTGGTCATAAGTCTCCCCAAGATAAATCCTGTCAAAGTCAAAATTTTTATAGATTTCTTGGCGATTATAAAACTTGCCTGTGTTGCCGTGCATGGCTAGAGTTTCATAGCCCATCTTTTTGGCAATCTTTGGCAGTCCATAAGTTTTCTTGTCCTTGTAGACAGAATAGGCCTGACCGTCAAGGGTAGGATAGACAGATGTCATGGAGACGAACTCAGCATCAGATGTGTTGCCAAAGCCTAGGAGTTCAAAATAATTATTAAAATAGATAGAACCCTGCTTCTTTATCAAGGAGTTTAGGAAGGGAGTCACCTCTTCTCCATTATAGGTCCTATTGACCACGGCATTTTGCAGGGACTCACATTGGATAAAAATTATATTTTTGTCCTGGGCAAGTCCTGTAAATTCATTGGATTTAAATCCTCGAAAAGAAAAGTATTTTTTTATGTCAGTCTTTTCTAGGGACTTGGCATCTTGCCTGGCTTCCACTCTTGTGTAAAGAGGAGATAAAAAAGTTGAAGTATAGACTTCTGTTCCCCTTAGGGGCTTTATAAAAAGTCCAGGTAAGATGAGGATGGCAAAAAATACTCCAAGTTCTTTATAAAATCTTTTCTTATTAAAGGCTTCTTCCCAATAATATTTTTTTATCAGGTAGGCAAGGCCTAGGCCAGCTAAAATTATGAGGAAGTAGGCAGGAGAAAAATCCTTGAAAATCACAGGTAGAACTCCGCCAGCTTCTCTTGCAAGCCCAATCCTTCCAAATATATCAAAGGAATGGAACTCCCTAAAGTAGATGGAAAGGCCAATCTTTAAAAATACAATTAAGCCCACCACAGTGTATTTATAATTTTTCTTGGGATATAGATTTAAAAGAATATAGTCGAGACGACCTGTCAAGATAATAGAAATAATCAATATGTAAAGGCCCTTGTCGCCTGTGGGGCTTCCAAGAGAAGTCCTATAGAAAATAAGATTTATAATAAGAAATAAAGTTTTTGTAAGATTTTTAAAGTGTTTTTCCATTTGGTCCTCGTCCTTAATAATAAGCTTAAGGAAATTATAAATTAATAGGACTTTTTAAGCAAGAAAAAACCAGCCCTAGGCTGGTATGACTTTATATACTTTTTCTATTAAAGGTATCCCAATCTGATAAGTCGCCAGCCTCGTAACCCTTCTTGAACCAACGAACCCTATCTTCGCTGGATCCGTGGGTAAAGGACTCTGGCTTTACATAGCCTTGTGCCTTCTTTTGGATTGTGTCGTCCCCTATGGACCAAGCAGCTGATACTGCCTCTTCAATGTCGCCTGGGTCAAGATAGCCCTTGTCCTTTTGGTATCTTGCCACAACTCCTGCCAGGTAATCGGCTTGGAGCTCAAGCCTAACTGTTAGGGCATTTCTTTCTTTTTTCAGACATCTGACTTGCAAGCTCTTGGTATTGTTTCATTATTCCAGTAACTTCTTGGACATGGTGACCAACCTCGTGACTAATAACATAGGAGAGGATAAAGTCTCCTTCGTCAGCCCCAAAGTCTCTTATCAGTGAGTCGTAAAAGGAAAGGTCCATGTAGATAGTCTCATCACGTGAGCAGTAGAAGGGTCCCATGCCTGAGTTGGCAATACCACAACCACTTTTTACTTGGCCCTTGAAGATTTCCATCTTGGGCTCCCTATACCTTATTCCTTCTTTTTCTAAAATTTCGTGCCAAGCATCTTCGGTGTCAGCCAAGACAACTGATGAATAATCGTAGAGAGTTTGCTCCCTATCAGACAGTTGGTATTCCTGTTGAGAGTTTTGGACTCCCCCGCCTAGACCTGACCTAATAGCATCTCTTGGACTTCCTGTTATTAAAAAAACTATAAGTGCAATTATAAGTCCTCCGCCACCAAGGGCAACACCGCCACCCTTAGACCTGGAAACATTTGAACTTTTTCTTCTACCTTGCCATTTCATAATATCCCTCCAAGGCTTTTTTACCCAAATTAAGGAGAGATTATTGGAAAACATTTAAAGATTTACTATAATAAAATATAAGTGATGAATTATGAAAAAATTATTTATAATAAGTTCCAAGTCGGGCAGGGGCCGTGACAAAAACTTTGAGAGGGAACTTTTAAAATATTTTAAGGAAGACGAAATTAAAATTACAGAAAAGCCTGGGGACACAATCTCTTTTGCAGAAGACTTTAGGGATAGTGGCGGCGACCTCCTCTTTATAAAGGGAGGAGACGGTGCCTTATCAGAAGTTGCTAGTGTATTAAGGGGAAGTGAGACAGCCCTTGGACTTGTACCAGGTGGAACGGGCAACGACTTTTCCAAGAACTTCAGGCCCTTTGATCTTTCAAATATTTTAAATTATGAAATATCGCCCATTGATTTAGTAGAAGTAAATGGAAAGACTTGCATAAATGTAACCAGCCTTGGCTTTGACACCAATGTCTTGAAGTACGCCTATGACCTCATGAGGAGGAAGGATATATCAGGCAAGCTTGCCTACCTCTACGGAGTTATAAAGAGCGTGGCGAATTTAGAAATTGTAAATTTAAAAATTTCTTATTGGGACGAAGATAATATAGAAAGAGAAAGCAAAGGGAGATTTTTGGTATCCGCCCTTTGCAACGGGTCCTATTATGGAAATGGATTTAATCCCTCACCAAGGGGAAGGCTTGATGATGGGCTCTTGAACTTAATTTTGGCTAATGAAATGGGGCCAAGGGGGATAATAAAATTATTTTTATCTTATCGGAAGGGGACCCACCTGGGAAAACCTGGAGTGAGAGAAATCATTACAAGGTCTGGAGTAATTTCATCAGACCGAGAATTTTTATATAATATTGACGGAGAAATTTATAGGGCAAGGGAGATAGACTACAAGGTCTTGCCCAAGGCTTTAAAGTGGATTTATTTTAAGGAGTGAGAAGATGAAAGTTGGAGTATTCGCAGGAACTCATGAAGACACAAGGATGGGAGTGGACCTCTTGAGGGAGAGGGGATTTGAAACTCTATCCTATCCTATTTCCAAGAACCCCAAGGACCAATCCCTCCTTCAATATTATTCAAGAGAAGAACTCACAAGACTTGTTGAAGAAAAAATTGTGGATGCAAAAAAGTCTGGTGGAGAGAAAATTTTTATCTACTGCAATTCTCTTTCAGCATCAATAGATCTGGGGGACTTATCTCGCCGCCAGAACATCCAAATTATCACTCCCTTGGACTTTTATAAAGATCTTGACTCTAGGTATAAAAAGTTAATTATCCTTGCAGCAAACTCAAAATCAGCCCATGGAGTTGATGCCCTTCTTTGCCAAAAGAATTTTAGGGACACAATTTCTATTGGGATCCTAAGTCTTGTTGAAGAAATCGAAAAGAAAACTGCCCCAGAAGAAATTATAAAAAAGCTTGACCTAAAAGACCTCTTTAACTTTTTTAACAAGATGGAAGAAAGACCTGAGGGAATTATCCTTGCCTGCACCCACTTCCCCTACATGAAAGAGGAATTTAAAAAGTTGACTGATATAGAAATCTTGGATCCAGCAGAAGACATGATAAAAAGACTTTAAAGACAAACAATCCACAGAAAATTGAAAAATTACACAAAAAAAAGAGCTTTTTCTTAGCTCTTTTCTTTTTTACCCACAAAAGTTGATAACTTTTATGAAACTGTGGATAAGATTGTATAAATTTTATAAAATCCCCTTAAAATTCTTGTAAATTTACAAATTTTTCTTGTTTTATGATAATTTTTTCAAAATGTGCATGAAATGTGCAGAACTTTTCAAGACAAATGTTCATATCCTTGTGGATAATGTGGATAAAGCTGGGGATAAAGTCTATATCACAAGTAGGCTTGTGGAAAGAAACTTGATAAGATTTTTGTCAGTCCTCAAGTTCCATCCACTTTTCATAAAGGTCTTCTAGAGTATTTGCAAGGCTTTCACGCTCTATTGATAAATCGCTGGCTAGTTGATAATCGCTGTAAGTGTTAGAGTCTGCAAGTTTTGAGTCAATTGTGGATAACTTTTCCTCTAATGTTGAAATATCTTTTTCAATTTTTTCTTTTTCCTTGCGAAGGGCCTTATTTTTTTTGCGTTCTTCTCTCTCTTCACGCTTTTCTCTTTCAATTTCTGTCCTGGACTTGTAGTCTTCGTCATCAGACTCCACTTCAGTGGTCTTTTCAAGATAATAATCGTAGTTGCCAAGGAAGGTGTTGATACCAGACTCAGTCATCTCAAAAATCTTATCAACAGTCTTATTTAAAAAGTACCTGTCGTGGGAGATGGAGAGTACAGTTCCCTCGTATTTCAAGAGGGCGTCTTCAAGTATCTCCTTGGAGTCAATGTCCAAGTGGTTGGTAGGCTCGTCAAGGACAAGGAAGTTTGCCCCCTTTAGCATAATTTTTAAAAGTGATAACCTTCCTCGTTCTCCTCCAGAAAGTTCATCAATGGTCTTGAAGATGTCGTCGCCCACAAAGAGAAATTCTGCAAGGTACTTCCTAATTTGGAAGTGCTCAAGCTTTGGGAACTCGTCCCAAATTTCATCCATGACAGTCTTGTCTAGGCTTAGGTTGTCAAGCTCTTGGTAGAAGAAGGCCACGTCCACATTGGACCCCAGCCTGACCTCTCCAGATGTTGGAGAAGTTTCTTCTGCAATGATCTTAAATAGGGTGGACTTGCCCACACCGTTGGGACCAATTAGGCCGATCTTGTCATTCTTGTAGACAAAAGCATTGAGGTCATGAAAGACTTGGTGGTCGCCAAAGGACTTTGAAAGGTCCTTAATCTCCAAGACATCCCTTCCCGAAGTCTTCTTGGGAGAGAAGTGGAGATTGGTCTTCTTGTTGGAAGTTGGCATCTCAATCCTCTGCATCTTATCCAGCATCTTCTTACGGCTCTTGCCCTGCTTGATAAACCTGTCACGGCCAAGGTTCATGTATCTTTTTATAATTTCTTCTTGTCTCTTAATTTCCTTTTGCTGGTCCTCATATTGCCTCTTTAGGACTTCGAAGTCCTTCTTTCTCTGCCTCATATAGTTGTCGTAGTTGCCCTTGTAAGTTTTAGTTCCACCATTTTCCAAGAGGACAATCTTAGAGACAATGTTGTTTAAAAAGTACCTGTCGTGAGAGATTATGATGACGGCCTTGTCAATGTCCTTTAAGTATTTTTCCAGCCAAGAAATGGCCCCAATGTCCAAGTGGTTGGTAGGCTCGTCAAGTAGGAGCAGGTCTGCATCTTCAAGGAGGAGCATGGCCAGGGCCACACGAGACTTTTGCCCTCCAGATAGGGTGGAGATGTCCTTGTCAAAGTCCTCTTCTGTGAAGCCAAGACCAATTAGTGTCCCCCTGATCTTGGAGTTGTAAGAGTAGCCATCCCTCTTGTGAAACTCGTCTTGGAGCCTTTGGTACTTCATGAGTTCTTCATCAAGATTGTCTGGATTTTCTGCAATTATGTGCTCTTGATTTCTCAAGTTTTTTTCAAGTTCTATTAGGTCAGCAAAGATTGAAAGGCAGTTGTCGTAAATAGATCCTTCAGTGTGAAGGCTAAGCTGTTGCTCCAGGTAGCCTATCTTTAAATCTTTTTTCCTAAAAATTTCTCCCTCGTCGTAGGAGAGGTTTTCTGTAATTATATTAAAAAGAGTGGACTTGCCACTTCCGTTGATTCCAATAAGACCAATTTTATCCTTATCTTCCACTATTAGGTTTCCGTCTCTAATAGTTTCTTCATCAATATAGGATTTTTTTATATTTGTTAAACTAAGTATTGGCATAATGACCTCCTGGATATATTTTATCAAATTAGGGAGACCTTTAAAAGAAGCTAGATCTGGAGGGGTATTATAAGAAGTGAGTAAGTGAAAATTTATGACTTTATAAAAAATTATAAGTTAATGGAAAGTTATGACTTGATAAGAAAATACGACTTAATGAAAGTTTGTGACTTGATAATAAATTGTAAGATGATAAAAAATTATGAGTTGAAGAAAAATTGTGACTTTATAAGAGTTTGTGAGTTAATAATTAATTGTAACTTGATAAAGAATTGTGACTTAATAAAAATTTCCAACAAAAAAAACTCTACCATTAAAAGTAGAGTTAAAATTAGTCTGAATGTCCTAAATTTTTTGAAAAATCAATGCCGGCATTTTTCACTGCCTCTATATAATCTTTTTTGGACTCTTCTGTGATCCTTTCCTTGGGGATAACCACACCAATTGCGCCAACAAGTTGGTCTTTGTAATTAAATACAGGGGCACCAATGCCAATGACAGAATCAATGTATTCTGAATCAGAGACAGAAATTTTATTGTTTCTTATGTGCATTAAGTCATGCCTCAGGGCTTCCTTGTCAACAGGTGAGTCAAGGTAGTCGGAAAGGTCCTTTTTTAAGTAGTAGTTTATATAATCATCAGATTGAAAGGCAAGTATAGTTTTTCTAATTGCACCCTTGTGGAGATCAATCTCTATTCCAAAATTTTCCACAATCTTTAAGGAATGCTTGCCTTCAGCCTTTGAAAGCATAAGGCCCTTGTCCCCAGACTTAATAATAAAATAGGAATCCTCCATAGTCACATCAGACAGTTTTTCTAGGACTGCCTTGCCAACAGCTTGGGGATCCAGCTTGGATGATGCCTTGATCCCAAGGGGAATTAGGGCTGGCCCTAAGCCATAGAGGTGAGTCCTCTCATCTTTTGACACATAACCAACACCAATTAGGGTTGACAGGATTCTGTGGGCTGTGCTTGGGGGTATATTTAAAAATTCAGAGATTTCTGCAATTGTAAGTTCTCGATTTTCACTTTTTAAGATGTCTAAAACATTGGCTGCCTTGACTAAACTTTGAATCATAATTTCACCTTCCAGGTAAAATTATACCACATACTGGAAGCTATTTCATTCTTAGAAATGATGTCAGCTTTAACTTTGTCCATAAGTAAGGAAAAAGGAGAGTCTTTTAATTATTATAAGTTATATTTTTATTTTTTGTGGGAAAAGTTAATTAAAGTTAAATTTTTTGATTTTTTTAGAGCGGGAAAGACAAAGTTGTTGAAAATAATTTTTGACTTGTGAAAGATTATAATTTTATAGAATAGAAAATTTATAAGTTGTTTTTAGTAATAATTATTTTCTTGGTTAGTAGATTTTAGATTGATTTTGAAAAGAATCACAGTACCTGTGAATTGAGAAAAGACTTGTAAAGTTATAGTTAAAAATCAAAAATTATTAAACTATTTAGACAAATTTCAAAATAGTCTTGACAAGAAAAATAAATTTTATATAATTAAATTAACCATTTAGATAATTATCGAAATAGAATTAATGGAAGGGAAGTGGTCCAGTGTTTTCTGATACCTTTAAGGCCTTGTCAGACCCAGTTAGGCTGGAGATTTTAAATATGCTTAGGTCGGGCAGGATGAACGCAGGGGAAATTGCCGAACAGTTTGACCTCTCCAAGGCGACGATCTCCCACCACTTAAAGATTTTAAAAGACCAAGACCTGATCTACGAAGAAAAAGAAAAAAATTTTATTTATTACGAGCTCAACACTTCAGTTTTCGAAGAAATACTTACATGGATTGTGAAATTCAAAGGAGGTCCAGATGAAAAATAAATTTAGGCTTAGGAAAAGCTCAATAATTTCTATAATTGCATCAATTTTAATTTTAATAACTTTTAATATCTTGTTTTACGACAAGATGCCAGCAGAGCTTCCAACCCACTGGAATTTCCAGGGTCAAGCTGATGACTACAGTTCCAAGTTTGATGCCATGGTCTTGACCCATGGATTTCTTGTAGTCATGAATATCTTCGCGTGCTTTATGCTTGACAACGACCCAAGGAACAAGAAGCAAAAGAACTTCTTAATGACACTTAGCAAGCTTGCCATGCCAGCTATAATTATAGTGGTCTACACTATAACAGTCATGGTTGGACTGGGAAGGGATGTAAATGTCTCAATTATAATTCCACTTTTTGTTGGTCTTTTATTTATCGTCATTGGCAACTACCTTCCAAAGACAAAGAGGAACTACACTATGGGGATAAAGCTACCTTGGACCCTTAACAGTGACGAGAACTGGAGGAGGACCCACAGATTAGGTGGTATTTGCTTTGTAATAATTGGTATTTCTCTTATAGTTTCAGTATTTTTAAAAAGTGAAATTGTATTTTTAGTTCCACTTATACTTGGTGGAATAATTCCAGCCTTTTATTCTTATTATCTATACACTAAGGGAATTTAAAATTTAAAAAAGCCTTGTTTAACTTCCAAGGCGTAAAAAAAACTCTTGCAAGTAATTTTGTAAGAGTTTCTTTTTTATAAATTATAATTTTCTATTTTTTCTAGATACTTCAAGGGGAAGTTTTTCTCTTTCCCTCTTAACCTTATTATTTTCTAATTTTAAGACTGAGTAATTTTTGTCTTCGCCAAGGTCCACTTCAATCTTGCCACTTGGGTCAATTATCAGAGAGTGAGCGTAGGCGTTCTTTGACAAGTCATCATCTCTTGCTATGGCAGGAGAGACCACGTAGCATTGTGAGTCCACTGCACGAGCCCTATTTAAGAGGTGGAAGTGAACTTCTCCAGTCTTCTTCATGAAGGTTGATGGGACGAAGATGACTTCTGCTCCATAGTCCCTAAAAGTTTGGAAGAGTTCAGGGAATCTCAAGTCAAAACAAATTGCAAGGCCAAAAGTCCCGTATTCTGTTTCAAAAACTCCAAGGGACTTGCCACCAGAAATTGTGTCAGACTCCTTGTAGCCCTCTATGTCAAAGAGGTTGATCTTGGAATATCTGTAGATTTCTCGGCCCTTCTTGTCAAAGACATATGACCTGTTGTAAATCTTGTCGCCTGATTTGATGGGGATGGACCCACCAATTAAATAAACTTCATTTTCTTTTGCCACTTGGCTCATCTTTTCATAAGTTTCGCCAAAGTCCTCTTCAGCAAATTTTGTGAAGTAGGAATTTTGGTAAGGGCAGTTCCACATTTCTGGAAGACAAACCACATCAGCCCCTTCTTTTTTTACTAGGGCTACATATTCCTCCATAGTCTTTAGGTTTTCTTTTTTGTTGCCCTTAGCAGGCAGCTGAATTAATCCAACATTAAAATCTTTCATACTTTTCACCTCAAATTATATTGAAAAAGCCAAGGCATAGGACCACTAGACCAAGGACAATCCTGTAATATCCAAAGGGGATAAAGTCGTGTTGACGGATGTAGCCCAAGAATTTTTTGATAACAACAAGGGCAACGATGTAGGAGATTACTCCTCCCACTAGGATCAAGAACCATTGCCATAGGCTAAAGGAAAAGCCAATTTTTAAGATCTTTAGTGCAGTGGCACCAAGCATTGTTGGGACTGCAAGATAAAAGGAAAATTTGGCAGAGCTTGTTCTTGAACAACCAAGTAGCATGGCACCTATAATTGTCGCTGCTGAACGAGATGTGCCTGGCACCATGGCAAGGCATTGGAAAAAGCCAATGAAGAGGGCGGTCTTGAGACCAATGTCGTTTAGGGTCTCGTACTTAAAGTCCTTGTCCTTATTATTTTTTTCCATGACAATAATTATTATTCCGTAAAAGATAAGTGCAATGGCAACTGTAATAGGGTTAAAAAGGTGGGCGTCGATGAAGTCATCTAAGAGGAAACCAAAGAAGGCTGCCGGCAAGAAGCCCACAATAATTTTTGCAATTAACCTCATTGTTTCAAGGTCCCTGTACTTAAACTTTTCCTTGAAGCTAAGTTCATTGTACTTTTCTTCTCCAATGACTGGGACAAGCTTGCCCTTGGCTATGGGGTTGATGTCATAGAAGTAGAGATAAACTACTGCTAGGATGGCACCAAGCTGGATGATGACGCTAAAGGCATTGGAAAAAGCCTTGGGTTCAAGTTTTATAAAACTGTCTGCAATTATAAGGTGGCCTGTTGATGACACAGGCAAAAATTCTGTAAGTCCCTCGATTATTCCAAGGAAGATTACTTTTATTAAGTCTAAAATCATATTTACCTCCAATATTTTTCAAAACCTATTATAACATTATAGGTTAAAAATATAAATAAGACCCCTGCTTGTGCAAGGGTCTTTAAAAATTTTATTTACTTATTAATCGCTTCTCTGTAAGTTCAAGAATTTTGTAAATTCCTTCTTAAACATCAATTCAACAGTTCCCGTTGGACCGTTCCTGTGCTTGGCAATAATAACTTCACCAACATTTGGCTTTTCCGATTCTTCCTTTGTGTAGTACTCGTCCCTGTAGAGGAACATTACGATGTCGGCGTCTTGCTCTATGGCACCAGACTCACGAAGGTCAGATAGGATTGGCCTGTGGTCAGTCCTAAGTTCTGGGGCACGAGAAAGTTGTGAAAGGGCAATGACAGGAACTTCTAATTCCTTGGCAATGGCCTTGAGGTTTCTCGATATGGCAGAAATTTCTTGTTGTCTAGATTCAGACCTTGATGACATCTGCATAAGTTGGAGATAGTCAATTACAATTAAATCAAGTCCCTTTTCCACCTTCATCCTTCGGCACTTGGCCTTTAGCTCTAGTGGAGAGATCCCTGCTGTGTCGTCGATTTCCATTTTTAGGCTGGACACAATGGGCATGGTGTTGATTATTTTTGTCCACTCTTCTTCGTTTAAGTTACCACTAATTACCTTTTGGAGGTCAACGTGTGAAGTGGAAGATATAATTCTCTGGAAGAGTTGGTTCTTACTCATTTCAAGAGAAAAGACGGCAACTGATGCCCCACCTCTTAGGGCGGCATTTGTTGCAATATTAACCATGAGAGCAGTCTTACCCATGGAAGGCCTTGCTGCCAATAAAATCAAATCAGACTTTTGAAGTCCAGAAATTTTTCTGTCGAGGTCCACAAAACCAGTTGTAAGTCCCGTAAGGGCGTTGGGGTTTTGGGCCTTTTTTTCCATTTCAGAGAAGGAGTCCAGGGCAATGCTTTTAATATTTACAAGCCCATTCTTTGTGGAATCCTGAGTTATCTCAAAGACAGATTTTTCTGCAAGCTCAATGATGAGGTCTGCCTGGGCATCAGGAGAATAGGCAGCAGAAATTACCTTGTCTGATGAATCAATAAGTTCCCTTAGGATTCCCTTCTCCTTGATGATCTTGCAGTAGTATTTAATATTTGAAACTGCAGTTACATTTGAAGAAAGATCTGCAAGGTAGGTGATGCCTCCAACTACTTCAAGGTCGTCAGTTTTTTTGAGTTCCTCAGCAATTGTTATAACATCAGCTGCTTCATTTCTGTTGTAAATATTTAAGATGGCATTATATATTTTTCTATGGGCCTCTTGGTAGAAGTCCTCTATTTTTAAGAGCTCAATAGATGTTGTGATGGCTTCCTTGGAAAGCATCATAGATCCAAGAGCTGACTCCTCTGCCTCCAAGTTGTGGGGAGGCATCTTTAAATTTGAAACAGAATTAAAATTTAATTCTCCCTTTGCTTCCATATCGATCAAGATTCCGGTCTAACATTAACCTTTAGAGTGGCAACAACATCTGGGTAAAGCTTGATGTCAATATTTTTCATGCCAGCTTCCTTGATGTTTTCTTCAAGGACAATTTTCTTCTTATCAACATCAATTTTGTGTTCTTGTTTTAATTTCTTTGCAATGTCAGCAGAAGTGATGGCACCAAAAAGTCTTCCACCTTCTCCAGCCTTAGCCTTAATAGTTAAAGTTATTTCGCTAATTCTTTTTTTAATTTCATTTGCCTTAGCGCGGTTTTCTTTTTCTAATTTTTCTTCTTCTGCTTTATTTTTCTTCCAAGTTTCCATGTTTTCAGGAGTAGCTTCAATAGCTATTCCCCTTGGTAGCAAGAAGTTTCTAGCATAGCCAGTCTTAGCGTTAACAATTTCGCCTTTTTTACCTAAAGTTTTGTCGTCCTTAATTAAAATTACTTTCATATTATTCCTCGCTTTTATTATCAGTTAAATATTCGTCAATAGCTTCTGTTAAAATCTTTTCTGCTTCGTCTAAGTCTGTTGTATCAAGTTGGGCTCCAGCCATATTCAAGTGGCCGCCTCCACCAATTTTTTCTAAGATAAGTTGGACTGAAACAACCTCTCCACGAGACCTTCCCGATATGTGGGTCTTGCCATCATTTATTGTGAGAACAAAGGATGCGTCAATTCCATTTATATCAAGTAGGGCATCGGCAGCTTGGGCTGCAACGAGAACAGAGTTGTTGGATTCCTTATCAAAGCGTGATACAGCAATATTGTCGTGGATCATCTTTGTATTGTGAATTACTTCTGCCCTGTAAACCATGGTGTCCAAGTCATCTTGGAAGAGGGCCTTTACCTTTATCATGTTAGCTCCAGCTCTCTTTAAGACGGAAGCTGCTTCAAAGGTCCTTACACCAGTTTGGAAGGAGAAGTTCTTAGTGTCTACAACTATACCACTCATTAGGGCGTCGGCCTCAAAGTGAGTTAGGTTTAAGTCGCTTGACATATAAGTTAGCATTTCAGTTATAAGTTCACAAGTTGAAGAAGCATAGGGTTCAACATATTGTAGAACGGGATTGTCCACAAATTCCTTGCCCCTCCTGTGGTGGTCTATAACAACAATTTGGTTAGTCTTGTCCAAGAGTTCTGGACACTCTGTAAAGGATGGCTTGTGATTATCCACTAATACCAAGAGTGAAGAGTGCTTAATCCTATTAAGAGCAGTCTCCCTAGAAATTACTTTTTCATAAATTTCTGGTTCCTCCTCCTTCATCCTGTCAATTAAATTGTCAATAGAAGGGTTGGATTTTTCAAGGACAATATAGCCTTCCTTGTTCCTGTTTAAGGTTGCACGAAGACAACCAATAGCTGCACCAATGGCATCCATGTCGGGGTTTTTGTGGCCCATGATGTAGACATTTTCAGACCTCTCAATTAATTGTTTAAGAGCCTCACCAATAACCCTTGCCTTAACCTTATTTCTCTTTTCAACAGCCTTGGATTTTCCACCAAAGAATTCATAATTATCCTCAACCTTAACAACAGCTTGATCGCCTCCACGACCTAGGGCCAAGTCAAGAGATGAGTCTGATTCAATATAGGCATCCTTGAAGTTAAGTCCAAAAGAAGAAACTCCAATGGAAAGAGTAATGGGGATTGAGTTCCCCTTGTTTAGGTCTCTCAAGTCATCTAAGATATCAAATTTCTTTTCCTTAATTGCCCTTAGGGACTTAAAGTTCATAACAACAAGATATAGGTCCTCATCAGACTTTCTCACAAGGGCATCATACTCTTCAAAGTATTGAGAAATTGTTGAGTCAATCTCTGCAATGAGAAGGGGTCTGATTTCTGACGGAGCAGAAGATATGGCCTCATCAAAGTTATCCACTTCCACCTTTGCCACAATGGCAAAGTCATCAGTGTACTTGTCCTTTAAATTTTGGTAGGCAGTGTTGTCCACTAGATAAAAGAGGACAGACCTGCCTTCTCCCTTTTCAGACTTGTTTTTAACAACATTTGTATAGATGTTAAAAAATCTTTTGTTTAATTCAACGGGTATTGTCCTTTCACCATTGGAATTTAAGATATTGGCAATATCAATGTCTCCAATTAGGTTCTCAAGGTCACTGTCAATTACATCCTTTTCATTGAAAAGATTGATAAAGGGTGTGTTGTACCAAAGTATTTTTGCCTTTTCGTCAGTAACAACTAGGGGAAAGGGCATGTCAAAGATTGCCTGCTTAGTCAGGGAATCAAATCTTTTATTTAAGTTTTCAAGGTTTTTTAAATTTTCTTCATTTTTGCTATTTATTTTGTTGTAGGCCAAGAAGGCTACATAAGCAAGTCCCAAGATTCCAATAAGACCATAAAGAGGTCTAAGGAAGAGCAGGATAAGGACAAGTATTATTCCAAAAATAAAAAATGGAAGAAAATCTTTAAAATTATAATTATTTTTCATAGCATTCCCACTTATTTAATTTTTCTAAAGTTAACAATTTGATCAAGACCACCAAGTATTATCACAAAAATCTGAAGAGATGAAATAGTGAAGCTCAGTCCTATTAAGAGAAATTGTAAAAATCTCTTTACTCCAAATCTCGTCATATAAAACTTGGCTATGGCAAGACCAGATACATAGAGCATAAAAAACACTAGATTCATTAGGTTTATCATAAAGACTTGTCCTGTGGGTCCAAAGTAGTCGCCAGTTAGTGAAAATAGGGCAAGACTCACAAGAGACAAGATTATAATCTCTCTTGGAAACTTCAAGAATTCAAGAGAAGATGGTTGAATAATAAAGACTCCTCTTGCAAGAAGACTCCTCCCAGCCCATGTATAAGTGATATAGGATGTCACAAGGGATGTGATAATTAGGACTGATGGGAGAATTTGCAAGAACCTCTTGTAGTAAAGTTCAACATTTTCTGTGAAAATCGCCATAGTCCCTGAAGATAATAAATCTTCACCTGCTAGATTTTTGTAAAATTCTGTAATTGCATTAATAGTTTCCTTTGAATTTAGGACTTCGCTATTGATCCCAAAGGCAAAGAATAGAACCATTATTGATGTAAAAAATATTAAAGATGTCGCCAAGATAGTCATGGAGACAGATCTTTTCGTAGTTATCATGTAGTGAAAAATTAAGATGAAGGGACCAAAGATTGTAAAGACAACTATGGCTTGGACAGGTCCCATAAAGGCCCCAAGTAATAGTACAACAGCAAGAAGTGTTGCCATTACTTTTATTATTCCTTCCTTCACAGATTCAGCTACATACATAGAAGGAAACAAAATATAGAGAAAGGGAAAGATCATTCCAAGAGTGGAGATGACAATAGACCTTGTGAAGAGTCTAAAGAGTCCCTTATAGTCAGTTTCTTTTTCCAATAAATCAACTCCTATCCACCATATTTTACCATAGAAATCAAATTTGATAAAGAAATCTAGCTTGACTTTAACTTATTGAAGTAAATAAAAAAAGTCCCTAAAATTAGGAACTTTTAAAAACTTAAATTTCTTTACTAAAGTAAGACAAGAAGAGGGCGCCTGGACCTGTGTGTGTCCCAACAACGCTAACGATTTGTATAAACTCTGGTGAGGATATTTTATCTTCCCATAGACTCTTTGTCTCTCTTAGGTATTTCTCAATTTTGTTGCTATCTCGACCTGTGTAGCCAAGTTTTATTGGCATGTCAAAGTCAATGGAGCCAGTCTTTTCTATTTCACTAATGAAAAGATTGTTGGCGTTCTTTATTCCCTTGGCCTTGCCCACAGATGTAATTGCTCCATCCTTCATAGAAAGAAGGACCTTAACAGAGAAGAGGTTTCCTAGAAGAGCTGATGTCTTTGAAATTCTTCCGCCTTTTTCAAGGTATTCTAAGGTGTCAACTAAAACAACAAGTCTAAGTCTCTTCTTAGCTTCATCAAGGATTTCTTTTATTTCTCTCGCCGACTTACCTTCTTTTACAAGTCTTGTGGCATAGTCCACAAGGGCACCTTCTGCGTTGGAGACATTTAAACTATCTACTATAAAAATTTTATCTTCAAGGCCTTCACTGGCAAGCTTGGCACTTTGATAAGTTCCCGATAACTTTGATGACAAGACAATAACCACTGCCTCGTCCCCATTATCGATTACTTCCTTGTAAATATCCATAAAGGCTACAGGAGTTGGTTGACTTGTCATAGGAAACTCTTCCTTCTTCTCTAGTCTTTCATAAAATTCGTCTTTTGTAATATCAACTGAATCTAAAAAGTCTTCATCTCCAAAGGTAACGTGAAGGGGAACTACTATTAAGTCCTTCTTAATATTTTCTTCCACATCACAAGTTGATCCCACAATTATTTTTACTGCCATATATTTCCTCTCAATTATAAATCTATAGTCTAAATTTGAATTCCATCAAATTAAAGTTTTTCTTCTGTCAAGTTCTCAATATTTTCTGAAAGGGCACCTAGGACTTCATAAAAAATTTCCTTCTTGTCCCCTGAAATATTTTTGTTTGCAAGCTCAATGTATTCCATGGTCCTTTCACTTATCTTGGCACCTATGAGCCTTCCCTTTTCTGTGAGATAAAAGCTGCCTCCGTAGTTGTTCTTATTGTTTGATTTTTTTTTCTACGATGCCAGACTTTATCATTTGGTTTAGGTTCCTCGACACGTCAGACTTATCCTTGCCGCTTATTTTTACAAGCTCCATAGAATTTAGTTTGTCGTGGTCGTAAAGGGCCAGCATATAGATTAGCTGACTTGCGTTTAGGCCAAAGTCCTTCATGACTTGGCCTGCTAACTTTTGCCAGTTCTTTACAAGATTAAAGATCTCGCTGGAAAAGTAATTGAATTTATCTAGCATAAACACCCCACTAATTTGATGTAAATTTAAGTATAAATAATACTTGTTGACATGTCAACATTTATATCTTTGAAGATTTTTTATTAAAAATTTGTGTTAAAATGTCATAAGAGATAAACTTCTTAAGGAGATGATTTTATCAATAGGTATTCAAAAATAACAAACAAGACAAAGAGGGAAATTGTCCTCTTAAAGGCAAGGCCTTGCAAGTGGGGAAAGTGTACTTTTTGTGATTATATAGAAGACAATGAGATAGATAATAAAAAGATAGACGAGATAAATCTTGAAGTCTTAAAAAATGTCACGGGAGAGTTTGGAGTCCTAGAAGTGATTGACTCTGCATCAGTTTTTGATTTGACAGAAAATACGCTTAAAGAAATAAAAAAAGTAGTTGAAGAAAAAAATATAAAGAGATTATTTTTTGAAGCTCACTGGATTTATAGGAATAGACTTGACGAGATAAGAGACTTTTTTGGAATTCCCATAACTTTTAAGACGGGAATAGAAACTTTTGATAACGACTTTAGGGAAAATGTCCTAAAAAAAGGTGCAAACTTTAAAGACTATAGGGAAGTTAAAAAATATTTTGACTCACCCTGCGTCATGGTGGGCATAAAGGGTCAGACAAGAGAAATGATTGACCGCGACATGGAAATAATAAAAAATTTCTCTCATGCTACAGTAAATATTTTTATGAACAACTCCACAGATATAAAAAGAGATGAAGATCTTGTGAAGTGGTTCGTAGAAAAATACAGGTATCTTGAAGATGATCCAAGAATTGATATTTTATTTGAAATAACAGATTTTGGTGTAGGCTAAAAAAGACGCTGTGATTAAATTAACAGCGTCCTTTTTTATTAGGCTTCTTATATTTTAATATTTTATAAATAGTTAAAATAGATAAGGAACTAAGAAAAATAAAAACATGATTTTGTGGTGATTCAGATGCCATTGGAGAAATAAAATCTTCAATAAAGAATTCTATCAAAACTAAAATAATATAAATTATAGCAAGACATTTTATATGGTTACTAAACTTAAAACTATAAATTTTTTCAAAAAAGCTTAAAATAAGTAGGCTTAGAATACTATATATCAAGACAGCTATTTTATTTATTGGATAAAAATAGTTTACAAATGCAAGTGCTATAAAGACAAATAGATATAGGATATGCAAATTTTTATTTTTTAAAAGTTTCATCATAAGTTCCTTTCAATTAAGAATAGTATTATTTTAACAAAAAAATAAAGATTTATGATTTGAAAATTAAATTTTTTGGAAGCTAGTCATGAATTATTTTCTTACAATTTAATAGAAGCTGACATAAAAATACCCGGTGAATTTCCACCGGGTTTATTTTTATTGAGAATATTTTATTTTAGATAAATAACATTGAAACCATGTCTTGTACATGAAGTGGTGCTTCAGGTCCAACTGGAATTCCAAGTAGGTACCATACAACCATTAATAGTGACCAACCCACTAGGAAGCACATGGAGTATGGAAGCATCATTGATGTAAGTGTTCCAAGTCCAGAGTCCTTGTCGTATTTTTGCATGAATACAACGATCATTGCAAAGTAAGACATAAGTGGTGTGATGATGTTTGTTGAAGAGTCACCAATTCTATATGCAACTTGTGTAAGTGCAGGTGAAAGTCCAAGGTTATACATCATTGGAACGAAGATTGGAGCCATGATTGCCCATTTTGCTGAAGCTGATCCCATGAATAGGTTAAGGAAGGCTGATAGCAAGATGAACATTAGTAGAAGTGGTAGTCCATTTAGTCCAATTGATTCTAAAAAGTCTGCTCCGTTTTTTGCAAGGATAAGTCCAAGGTTTGTCTTATTGAAATAAGATACGAATTGTGCTGCAAAGAATGCTAGTACCATGTATCCACCAAGACCTTGCATTGCCTTAGTCATTGTGTCAACTAAGTCGTGTGAAGTCTTAATTGTTCCAACTGTCTTACCATAAGCGAGACCTGGAACTAAGAATAGTAGAAGCATTGCTGGGATAAGTCCGTGACCTAAGAAGTTCTTAAGAGTCATTGCGTTCTTACCTTCTTCAAGTTCTCTAAATGGAGCACCTGCTGGGAACATTAGGAAGGCCATTATAGCTACGAAAATGATTAGTGCTATAAGTGCATTTCTAAGACCCTTCAATTCAAGTTCAGTTAATGGATTTTCGTCAACTTGGTAAGTTCCGTGGTATTCTCCTAAGTTCTTTTCAACAATTTTGTTTGTAACAAGTGTACCAACAATTGTGATTAAGAATGTTGAAACAAATAGGAAGTACCAGTTACAAGTTGCTGCTAGTTCCATATCAATTCCACCAGCTCTTAGGGCTTCGTTTGTGATGTTTGTAAGAAGTGGGTCAGTTGTACCAAGGATAAGGTTGGCTGAGAAACCACCACTAACACCAGCAAAGGCAGCTGCTATACCGGCAAGTGGATGACGACCAGCGTTAGCAAAGATAAGTGCTCCTAGTGGAACTACAACTAGGTATCCTGCGTCTGATGCGATGTTTGACATAACACCTGCGAAAACTACTGTAGCTGATAAAACTGTTGGGTTAACATTTGATAATAATTTCTTTAGAGTGGAATCAAATAGTCCACTGTTTTCAGCAACACCAACACCAAGCATAGCTACTAGTACTGTTCCTAGTGGAGCAAAGCCTGTGTAGTTATCAGTTGCAGAGTTAAAAATGTAGCGTAGACCATCCCAGTTAAGTAGGGAAACAGCCTCTTTAGTTACTTCTTCTCCTGCTTTAGCATCGAAGTATGTTACGCTCATGCCAGATTTTGCTGCAAAATATGAAACTATGATTACGATTACACTAAGTATTGCAAAAATTATGGCTGGGTGAGGTAACTTGTTACCAATTACTTCAACACCTTTCAGAAAGCCACCGACATCATTTTGGTCTTTGACTTTTTTGTTTTGTTCTTTCATAAATTCCTCCTATAAATGAAAATAATATCCTCATAATTTAATACTATATTATCTATGATATACTTGCAAGAAATATTTGGTTTTGCTGCAAATGTTTGTAATACAGCAAAGGGATAAAGTCAAACTTTTGTTAATCCATTCATAAAAGTGAAAGAATAAGTTAAATAACCACTCTTTAGGTCCAAATTCATTTCACAAATTAAGTATATTATGCTAAAATAAGGTCTAAGAAATAAGGGGGAGTCCAATGAAAGAGTATAGTTCGTTTGAAATTCTTGGACCAGTAATGGTTGGTCCATCATCATCTCACACTGCAGGCGCTTGCAAAATTGCAAGACTAGCTGCAAAAATATGTCCAGATGATTATGAAAGCGTTGAGTTTTATCTTCATGGATCTTTTGCTTTTACATACAAGGGCCATGGAACAGATAGGGCACTTTTAGGTGGAATAATGGGATTCAAAACCTACGATAGCTCTATTAGGGATGCCTATGAAATTGCAGATGAGAGGGGAATTAAGTATTCCTTCATACCAATGAATTTAGGTGAAGGTTATCACCCAAACACTGTTAAGATTAAATTTAATTACAAGGATAGGGATAGTGAATATGTAATAGGGTCTTCAATTGGTGGTGGAAACATGATAATTGTTGACATCAATGGAATTGAAGTAGAATATGACGGCAAGTTCCCTACATTCTTATTCCAATATCCAGAACAGAAGGGTGTAATAGCAGACGTGTCAACTATTCTTGCTGACGAGTCCTACAATATTGAATCCATAAACACTACTAAGGATGAGCTTACAAATATTGTAACTCTAACTGTGGAGTTAGATGAAAGTGCAAACAAAAATCTAGTAGATAAATTGTTAAATAATTCCAGATATATCACATCAAAATATGTGGAGGTTTAAATGTTAAATACAGCTAAAGAAGTTATTGAAGCATGTAAAAAAGATAATATCCACATCTACGATTTAGTTCTTAGGGAAGAAACAAAGGCCCTTCATATGACTGAAGAAGAGATGAAGGATAAACTTAAGGGAATATTAGGTGTAATGAGAGGATCATCTCAAGAAACACTGGACAAATCCTTTGAAACTGAATATAAAATGATAGACGGTTTTGCAAAAATGATGAACGACTATCAAAAGGAAAAAGACCCTTTAACTAGCAAGTTCCTAGTTAGGGCAATGGCTATGGCCTTTTCCACATCTGAGACAAACGCAAACATGGGGACTATTGCAGCAGCACCTACTGCTGGAAGTTCTGGCATAATGCCAGCAGCCTTAATGGCAGCCAAAGAAAAGTATGACTTAGATGATGAGGTTTTAATAAATGGACTACTGACATCAATAGGAATAGGGCAAATTATTGGTAAATATGCAACATTCGCCGGTGCTGAAGGTGGATGTCAAGCAGAGTGTGGATCTGCCAGCGCAATGGCAGCAGCTGCACTAGTTGAGATGCTTGGCGGAAGTCCAGAAGAAGCACTAAACGCAGCCAGCATTACACTTATTAATGTAATGGGGCTAGCCTGTGACCCAATAGCAGGACTAGTAGAGTATCCATGTACTTTTAGGAACGCATCAGGTGTTATGAACTCTTTCATATCAACTGATATGGCCCTAGCAGGTATTAAATCAATTGTTCCCTTTGACGAAGTTTGTCAAGCAATGGGAGAAGTTGGTCACTTGCTACATGAATCTATTAGGGAGACTGGTCTTGGAGGATTAGCAGGCACAAAAACTGGCCAAGAAATCAGGGCTAAGTTTTTAAATATTAAGGAGGATTAAGGAAATGAAAGAAAAGAAAAAAATAGGTCTGATTCCTAGACTTATTATTGCCATTGCACTTGGGGTTCTTGTTGGACAATTTTTACCAGAAGTTGTAACTCAAGTAGCAATTACAATATCAGGATTATTTGGAAAGTTCCTAAACTTTATAATCCCACTAATGATTATTGCCTTTGTATCTAAGGGTATAGCAGACCTTTCAGAAGGTGCTGGTAAACTTTTAGGAGCAACTGTAGCTCTAGCATATGGATCTACATTAATTGCAGGTTCATTATCTTATACAATGGCAAGAAACATATTCCCAAGCTTTATTAGACCAGAGCTTGCAGAAGAAATTCAAAAAGCAACAGCAAATGAAGTTGCACCATTATTTGAAATTCCACTAGCACCTTTCATTGATGTAACAGCAGCACTTGTACTTGCATTTATGATTGGACTTACAGTTTCAGCTATAAGAGCTAAAGGATCTGGAGAAGTATTTTACAAAGCAATTAATGAATTCAACGAAATTATAAATCTAGTACTAGCAAAATTTGTAATTCCACTACTACCATTCTTTATCTTTGGTAACTTCTGTAACCTATCATACTCAGGTTCAGTATTTGCAATTCTTGGAATATTCTGGAAAATCTTCATCTGCATCATTGCACTACACCTACTATACCTAATAGTACAATTTTCACTTGCAGGAGCATACACAGGAAGAAATCCTTTCAAATGCTTAAAAGAAGCAGTTCCAGCTTACCTAACAGCAGCAGGTACACAATCATCTGCAGCAACTATTCCAGTTAACGTTGCTTGTAACAGAAAAATGGGTGTTACAGCTCAAATTAGAGAATTCTGTATCCCACTTTGTGCAACAGTTCACTTAGCAGGATCAATGATTACTCTTACAGCTTGCGTATTTACATTACTAACAATGTTTGATATGCCACACTCTTTCCCACTAATACTTAAATTTATCGCAGTTCTTGGAGTTGCTATGGTTGCAGCACCAGGTGCGCCAGGTGGAGCAGTAATGAGTGCCCTTCCATTCTTACCAGTAGTTGGAATCGATTCATCAGGAACACTCGCTACAATTTTAATTTCACTATACCTAACTCAAGACTCTTTTGGTACAGCTTGTAACGTAACAGGCGACAACGCTATTTCTATGGCAGTTGAAAAAATCTATTACAAACACATTGTAAAGAAACCTATCCCAGAAGAAGACTTCGATGATGGTAGAATAAACCTATAATTTAAAAGCATATTTACCTAAAAAGCTATGTCAATGACATGGCTTTTTTCTTTTGCAAAATAATTTTTATAAATTTGGTATAATGAAGTAAAGGTTGGTGAAGAGGGAAGATGAAGACTGTACTTATAACTGGAGCCTCTCGTGGAATAGGAAGAGATATTGCAAGAAGGCTTGCAAGAGAAGACTACAGAATTATTATTAACTACAACAAGTCAGAGAAAGAAGCAAGAGACCTAGAAAAAGAAATAAGAGACATGGGCAAGGACGCCCTTGCCATAAAAGCAGACATAAGAAAATTTTCTGAAGTTGAAGAGATGTTTAAAGAAGTAGAGAGAAGATTTAAGGGAGTTGACATCCTAATTAACAACGCAGGCATTTCTTCCTACGCCCTCTTCCAAGATATTGACGAAGAAACTTGGGACGAGATTTTTGATGTAAATGTAAAGGGAGTTTATAACGCAATCCATGCTGCCCTTCCCTATATGCTAAAGAAGCATTCAGGAAAAATCTTGAACATGACATCAATTTGGGGAATAGTTGGTGGGTCCATGGAGAGTCACTACTCTGCAACTAAGGGAGCTATTAACGCACTGACAAAGGCCTTGGCCCAAGAGCTTGGCTATTCAGGCATAACAGTTAACGCAGTTGCCCCAGGCGCAGTGGATACACCAATGACAAGAGAGATTGGGACAGACAACCTCTGCATCTTATCAGAAGACATACCCATGGGTAGACTTGCAACTACAGAAGAGATTGCAGAACTAGTTGCCTTTATGGTTTCAGAAAAAAATTCTTACATGACGGGACAAATAATTTCTCCCAACGGTGGAATGATTGTATATTGATGTAAAAGAGAGATGTTAAAATGAAAATTTTATTTATTTACAACCCAAATTCTGGGGATGAAAGTGGGAAAGAATTTGTTGGAAAAATAGAAGATAAGCTTAAAAAATATTTTGATGAAGTTATCTTAAAAGAAACAAAAAAAGCTGGAGATGGGACAAAGTTTGTTGAAGAAATAAGAGGTGTAGATTCCATTGGAGTTTATGGTGGCGATGGGACTGTAAATGAAGTCCTACTTGGAATGAAAAATATTGATTCTAGAGCAAAACTCCTAATACTGCCAGGTGGAACAGGAAACTTATTGGCCAAAAGTCTTAATATTTCTCAAGATAAAGAAGAAGCACTTGAGTCTTTTGATTTTAAAAGGACAGAAAAGATTGACTTAGGAAGGGTTAACGATAAAATTTTTAGTCTCTTTGCATCAATTGGGCCAGTGCCAGAAGCAATTCATGAAGTTTCTTCTGAAGAGAAGTCAAAAATTGGAGGACTTGCTTATATAAAAAAGTCCATTGAAATGTTAGCTGGCTCGGAAAAATATAATCTTGACGTTAAATCAGATGGTGGAAATTATTCTGGTCCAGTAGACCACCTAATGGTTGGACTTTCAAATAAAATTGGAAAGCTTGAATTCACATCTGAAAATAAAGAGATGAATAATGGATATGCAAATTTATTTATTCTAACTAAGGATTCTATTAAAGATAGGCTTGAATTATTAAAAGACTCAATAGAAGGAGAAGTGGAGCAAGGCAAAAATGTTTTGGACTTCATCGTTAAAGAAGCAGAGATTTCTTCAATAGATGATAAAGAAGTAAGACTTGATATAGATGGAGATGAGGGACCAAAACTTCCTGTAAAGATAAAGATTTTAAAGGAAGCTGTTGAAGTTTATATCCCGAGAGAGGAATTAACATGACAAAAATTTTATATGCCAAGGACTATGTTGAAAAGAAGACTGGTGACCTAGTTGAAAAAATTAAAAAATTAAAGGACAAGCCAATAATTTCTATTATTAGGGTGGGTGATGACTATGGATCTCTTGCCTATTTAAAGGGAATAAAAAAATCTGCAGAAAAACTTGGAGTAAGTGTAGATGTAAATGAATTTAAAGAAGATGTGAGCCAAGATGAAATTTTGGATTGCCTAAAAGATTTAAACCAAGACAAAAAAATTGGTGGAATACTTGTCTTTAGACCACTTCCAGAAAGTATTGACGAAGATGTGATTTCCCTTGCCCTTGATCCCAAGAAGGACATTGACTGCATGAATCCCATTAATAGGGCTAAGGTCTATAGCGGCCACTTAGATGGATTTATTCCCCTTGCACCGAAGGCTGCTCACGAACTTTTAGAGTTTTATGATTATGAATTAAAGGGGAAAGATGTTGTTATCATTAACCACTCCAATGTTGTTGGAAAACCCCTTGCCATGATTTTACTTAATGAGCTTGCAACTGTAACTGTTTGTCACGTGGGAACCAAGGACCTCAGGAAGCACACAAAAGCTGCCGATATAATCTTCACTGCCATGGGAAGGGCTGAGGTTCTTGATGAATCTTACTTAAATGAAGATGCAGTAGTAATTGATATTGGGACTTCAAAGAACAAGGAAGGCAAGTATCGTGGAGACCTTGACGAAGAAGCTGTTATGGGAAAGATTGGAGCCTTCTCACCAGTTCCCGGTGGGATAGGAAGCATTACAAACCTCCTTCTTCTTGAGAATGTAATAAATTATTACTTGTAAAAAATTTAAAAATATAAGCGAAAACTTATCCCTCCCTAGTGGAGGGTTTTTTACTTAAAATTTGTTATAATTAATCTTACTGATATAAAGGAGAAAGAAATGATAACAAATAAAGTAATTTTAGTTAGGCCCTACGCCTTTAATTTTAATATAGAAACAGCGGCAGATAATGTCTACCAAGTTAGCCCAAAGAAAACTTCTGATGAAGAAATTCAAGAGAGAGCCCTAAGAGAATTTGACAGGGCAGTGGAAAGTTTAAGGGCAAAAAACATTCAAGTTGATGTAATTAGTGACTTTGATGACAGGACACCAGATTCAATTTTCCCAAACAATGTCTTTGTGACTTTCCCTGGCAAAATTTTTATTTCTGAGATGTACACAGACAACAGGAATGAAGAGTATGACAAAATTCTTCCACAGCTTAAAAAAATTCTAGACTACGACAGGGCAGAAGTTGTTGACTTTAGAAATGATGAAGGAAAAGTCCTTGAAGGGACTGGGGCTGTAGTAATTGACAGGTGGAACAACATTTGCTACGGGAGTCTTTCGAAAAGATGTGACAAGGATGAATTTTTAAAATTCTGTCATAGCTTTGACTTAAAGCCAGTTTATTTCAGGGCTAAAGACAAGGGAACCTATGTCTACCACACCAATGTCATGATGATGGTGGGAGAAAAATTTGCGATTATTGCAGATGAATTAATTGTAGAAAACAAAGAAGAAGTTCTTAAGTCCCTAAGAGAATCTGGAAAAGAAATTATTTCTCTTAACAAGGAAGAATTTGATAACTTTGCAGGAAACTCCCTTGAATTAAAGGGAGAGGATAAAAATATCCTTGTCATAGCCAAGTCAGCCTATGATCATCTTAGAAAAGAAAATAGAGAAAAAATTGAAAAACAGGATGAGATCCTGCCAGTTGATGTAGACACAATTTCAAAATACGGTGGCGGATCAATAAGGTGCATGATAGCAGAAAATTTCTTTGACATAAGGGAGGGTTGATATGGATTTATTAAAATGCCTGGCTTTTATAATTTTTGCCATCTTTTGGGCAAGACAAGTCCCCGAAAATTATAAAATATATAAGGAAAACAAGTCATGGGAAAATTTTTTGATACTATTAGGAAAAATTTTAATGTCCCTTGCCTCAATAATTTTGGCTATAGGAGTTTATGTATAATATTGAGAGATAAATTTTATCTCTCTTTTTTATATTAATCTTTTTTATTATAAAATTTTAAAAAAGCTAATCCCAAAAGTAACCAAAAGAAGAAAATAATTAGGGCAGTGTAGCCCATAAAAGAAGGAGTTTTTGGTATGAAAGTGGAGATTACAATTACAGCAGAAATTATTATTGCTGGATAAATAGTTAGTTTTCCACCTGGAGCCTTAAAGGAAGTATAATAATCCTTATCCTTATTAATAAGAGCAGCTAAGGATAGGCAAGTTAAGAACCATCCAATTACAAAAGAAACTGAACCAAGACTAGTCAAGGGGTCAATTAAATTCATGCCCACAAAAGGACCGACAGCAGCAAAGAAAAAGCAGAAAACAAGAGCTGTTACAGGAGTTCCATATTCAGCGTGCTCCCTTGCAAAAACCTTTGGAATAAGATTATTTTTTGCCATAGATTGAAGTAGTCTTGCCGATGCCATAAACATTCCATTCCAAGTTGAGAAAAGTCCAGAGACAGTTCCTATTACAATTAATTTATCAAGAATAAGACCAAGTCTTCCTCTGTAAGCGTCTTGTAGCAAATATCCCATGGCAGGCGGACTTGCAAGAGAATAGGCTTGCCAATTGGACACGCTTCCTGTTGAAAGAA
This sequence comes from Peptoniphilus harei, assembly GCF_900454685.1. Lineage (GTDB taxonomy): Bacteria > Bacillota > Clostridia > Tissierellales > Peptoniphilaceae > Peptoniphilus_A > Peptoniphilus_A harei. Next base: position 617,203 of record NZ_UATM01000032.1, read on the forward strand.
TCACAAGTGAATAAAAAGCACCTGCTGCTACTATAGACAGAACCATGGCAATGGCGACATTTTTAAATTTTTTATCGGGTGAAGTTTCTTCCACAGATTGGGCAATAGTGTCAAAACCTGACATAAAAAAGGGAACAATTACAATAACTGCTATTATTCCACCAAAAAGTGAAGAGTGATTTCCCTCGCCGACGTTTTTATAGAGTGGATAGAAATTATAAACACTTCCAACTTTAAAGGAAAAAAAGATGACTATAAAACCTATTAAAATTATTAAAATAGAAAGTATAGATTGAAGCTTTGAAGCAAAATTTGCCCCCTTAAAATTTATAAAAAATAACAAAAGGGCAAGCCCTATACCAAGAAAGATGGAAGATGCTTGTATTGGATAACCTGCTACATAATAAAGGACCTTTGAACTAGATAAGAAAGGAACTAATTTTTTAAGAATTGTGTTTATATAAATAGCTTCCCAAGGCAGTATCGTTAGATAAGAAAGAGCAAGAAACCAAGATGAAATAAAGGATAAGTTTCGACCAAAGGCTTTACTAGTATAGACCATGACCCCACCAGCCTGTGGCAGGGTGGCAAGTAGCTCCCCGTGACATAGTCCAATTGGTATTAAGAGAATAGTTGCAATTACAAATCCAAGAAAGGCAGGAATAGGACCACCAGCTAGAGCTATCCAGCGATTAGAAGAAACTGCCCAGCCAACTCCAACCATAGATCCAAAACCAAGCATGAAAAAATCTAGATAACCCATATCACCTTTCTTTCTACTTTGTCTAATTCTCATTATATTTTTTATATTTGGAATTTTCTTTTTCATTTCACTATATTTATCTTTTTTCAAGAAAAACACCTCTATCAAAAGTATCTGCATCAATTTATCGCGTTAAACTATATTATAATAATAAGTTAAAAATGAGCCAGTTGTCAAATTTATAAAGAATACAATTCTTATTTAAAATTAAAAAACAACTTGAACTAATAAAAATTAGAATATAAGATACCATAAGAAAGGAAAAATATGAAAAATAAAATTTTAACTATAATAGAAGTCATCCTTGTGATAATCTTGCTTACAAGTCTTTATAGGATTTACAATTACAACAAGGAAGACAAGGAATTTAAGGACGCCACAAGAGAAGTTCAAGAAAAATTCGAAAGAGAAGAGCTAAAGACTCCTGATCCAAAAGTTGATGAGAAAGAAAAGAAAAATCTTGAAGCCATAAAAAAAATTGAGGACTTGAGAAAAGAATATCCTTCTATTGTTGGCTGGATAAGGGTTGGCGGAACTGAGATTTACTATCCAATAGTCAAGGGAAGTGACAACGACTACTACCTAAACCACAATTACAAGGACGAGTACAATGTCTTTGGTGCCATCTTTATGGACTACAGGAACGATGAAAACTTTTCTGATCAAAACACAATTGTTTACGGGCACAACAATGTTAGGGCAGGAAACTTTAAGGACCTTCACAAGTATGAAGAAGAAGGATTTTTTGCAGAAGATAGGTTTATAGAAATTTATTCTCTTGATGGCTACAAAAAATACAAGGTCTTTGCAGTTTATAATGCCAGTCCCTATGACAAGTTTAGGAGTCCATCTTACACTGAGGAAGAGGGAGAAGACCTCCTTAGATATATAAAAGAAAAAAATACTTTTAATGGAGATCTTCCAAAGAAGATTGAAGACATCTTGACCCTACAAACTTGCTCGCCTGGAGATACAAGGCTTGTGGTACAGGCAAAATTGGAGGAAGATTAAATTTATAAATTTATATAAAAAAGAGCTCTACAAGAAGACTTACTTATTTATTAGCTATCTTCAGTAGAACTCTTTTTATTTTTATTAATTTAAAACTATTTCATTAAATTTGTAAAGATTTGTGCAACTTCAGCTCTTGAAATGTTATGTTTAGGCTTGAAGCTTTTGTCTTCATAACCATAGATTAAGCCTCTCTCTACAGCTTTATTAACATCATCTTTTGCCCAAGTTGAAATTTCTTTTGAGTCTGTAAAAGCTACAGGCTCTTCAAGAGGAAATTTTTTATTTAAATTTACAACATACCTATTTAATATAGATGCAAATTCTTCTCTTGTTATGGAATTATTCATTCTGAAATTTCCATCTTCATAACCGGCTATAATTTTATTTTCGTAAGCCCAAGCAATCATTTTTCCGATTTCAGTATTAGAATCAACATCTTTAAAGATTTTTTTATCATAAGAATCTAGATCAATTTTTTCAAGTTTCGCCAAAGCTCTAACAATTTCTGCTCTAGTTGAATTTTTATTAGGTATAAAGTTAGAATTAATTAATTCCATTAGATTTTCATCTAAAACTTTTTTAATTGAATCTTCTGCCCAGTATCCATTTATGTCTTGAGGATAATTATTTTTCTTGTTTTTATTATCTTCCTTAAAGCTAATGTTGACAGGATAAGTCTTTGGGTGGTCATGTCTACTAAAGTCGAATATAGAATTGTAATAGTAATCTTCTTTATTTTCTTCTGGATTTAAAGGGAGCGGATTATTTGGATTCTGAGGGCTTTCTGGATAAGTTGGATCCTCTGTTTTACTAGGATTAGTTTGCTCTTCTGGATTCTTAGGTTTAACTGCTTCTTCATTTCCTTTTTCTTTTAAAGATAAAACTTCAGAAACAACAGTATATTTTTTGCCTATATTGTTTAATTCATAGGAGTCGCCTAGCAAAAATAAATTTTCTTGATCTTTAATTTTAATGAGTTTAGGATTTTTTAGATCTATGCTATTTCCATTTTTAAAGTTTGATTTTGCTATAAAATTATTATTATCAACTTCTTTTTTAGTATAATTATCTTTTGAGCTTGTTACAGAAGATAAATAGTCCATGCCCCAGAAAGGAAAGTCAGTTGTTTCACCATGATAAGATTTACTGAAATATTCTTCATAAATACCTCTATCCCTTATAGTCCATGGATGAAATAAAATTCCTCTATGATTAGAAAACTGAGCTTGTTCATAATTTGCAAGTGACATGTTGTTGTTGAAAAAAGCATTCATAGGGCTTAAAGTTTCTGTAAGTTTTTTTACAGCCAAAGTTTTTGGAGTAATAGCAGTAGTTACTCCACCTAAATAACCAACAGATATTTCTGGCATAAATTCTCTCATTTTTTCGCATTGTTCTTTACTAAACGAAATAAAAATTACTCGGTCTTGCATATTGTGCTTATAAACAGTATCTCTTAAATAAGATCCAATATTTAGATTGCCACTTTTTATTTCAATTACATGTATTATGTCGGAGTCCTTACTAGCATCAAAAAACTCATCTAGAGTTGCTATGCCTTCGTCAGGCTTTTCTTTGTATTTAATTTCCTTTAATTCTGAAGAAGTTAAGTCTTCAACAAGCACATCTTTATTTGAAAGCCTACCTGTTCTTGCGTCATGATTCATAACAAGTACATTATCTTTTGCAAGATACACATCAGACTCTGCAGCATCTGCATGTATAGCCATTGCAGCCTTTAGTGCTGATATAGAATTTTCCGGTAGATTTGCCCCTGCCTTTAGATTTAATTCAGGAATATCAATAGGAATATCTGTGTGTACAGACCTATGAGCCGCTATTATTGTATTTCTAGTCAAGATATTTCCAAGGGATGGATCCTTAAAAGACTCAATAAAATTAATGGCGTCAAGTGGTTTTTCCGTAACAATTCCATAGGCCCCAGACAAAATATTGTTATAGAGACTCTTGTCTTCCGAATCTGAAAGAACCCATGTTGCAATAGCTCTAGCTTGAATATATTTGATGTTTTCTCTCTTGGCAAGTTTTTGTGGGATTAGAGCGATCCTTGAATTGGATTTATTTGTTTCGTGAACAATATTAATTAAATTATCCCTTGAAATTTCCTTGTCAGTAAAATCTAAGACGCCTCTCATGCCAGTATGATTTGTAATTTCTTTTATGATTTCTGGATTTTTAGAAATAATAAAAGCATCAACAATTTTATTATTATCTATAAATCTTGATAATTTAAAAGCTGTACTTTCAGAATTAGTTCTAAAGGCAATCATTGCATTTTTCTTTATAGACTCAATAGCTGAACCTAGAGGGATTTTAGCGTTAGATGCTATTACATTTAAATCTTCATCTAAATCAAAAATTATTGTGGCTGGTCTCTTAATTCCTGATGCCAAGGAGGTAAAATTATTAGAATTATTTGCCACAATTGTTGGTGGGATTTGAATTTGAGTTTTTGGTTGATAAATATTACTTACATATTCATTTTGGATATCGTCAATGACAATTTCTTTTGGAAGATTTTTCGGAATTTCACCAGTAACTTTGAGACTTTTTAACTCAGCATTTGCATTATTATAAGAAAAAGCAATTTTTCCATCTCTATCTTCAATAGGAAGACTTGAAACAACTAAAAGTTCGTCATTTATATACTCTCTCACTTCATTACCTTCTACTACAATTGTTAACTTGTAAGGAGTATTGTCTTTTAATACTTCCTTATATGGACTAGTTGCTTTTACATTCCAATTGCCTGAAGGGGTCATGTTGGCAAACTCGACACCATTTGTTGCAGTTGCATTTTTTCTTATAGCCATTTGCCAAAAGGACCAAGTATTTTCATTTGGATTAATTGGTTTAAGACCGTAGGAAAGGGCAATCCATCTTGAATTATTAGCTCCGCCGTTGTGGATAACCTCAGCCTCAATAGTGTAGTTTCTTCCGTAATTTGATATTGGAAGCACAACATTACCGTAAGGACTTGAGTTATTTTTTTCAATTTTCAAACTGCCATTTTCAATAAGAGAGTCATTTTCTGTTATCTGTCTAAGACTTGAATATCTCAATATTTTAGGGTCATCAAAATTTATATTTACATCAGAGTTTATATAAAGAGGCTCTTTAACTAGGTCTTGCTTATCATTCTTTGACCAAATTGAAATTTCATAACATTTTTTAGTTTTATTATAAATAATTTCATTTTCAAATTGGTCTCCTAGGGATAGATCAACTTGATCTTTAATAGTATTGACATTAACCTCATTATTTGGGAAGGCAAAATTTGATTTTTGGATAAAATCCATTGCTTCTTGAGAGTTATTTATGTTAGTTATTGATGAGCGAAAGTTTACATTGTGTGATAAATTTTCATCCACATAATCAGGCTCATCAGTTTCAATAAAGGGTTCAAAACTTGTCACTGACGCATGTGAATTTTGAGTATTTAAAGCTAAGATTAAAGAAAAAGTTGATGTTCTTATATTAACAATAATATCTTCATCTATATTTGAATCTACTTTTAGGTTAAAAGAATTATTTTCAGTTTTAATTTGTAAAGGTTTTGGGGTATAGTCGAATTTTTCTTCATTTATAAATACATCGCCGCTGCCTTCTAATACTGAAATTTCTGTGTTCTCTTCAGGATTTAATCTAAACAATTTTGGAAATTCAATTGTTAAATTAATACTTCCACCGCCACCTGAACTTTGAATTTTTATGTCCTTACTTGTTAGAGCAAAAGTGTTTACAAGTATATTGGACATAAAAAGTAATATGACTAAAAAAGATAAAGTCATTTTTCTAAAAGTTTTTTTAAATATTTTCATATTTCTCCTTTCTAATAAAAAAATAGTATAAATAATAAATCTATCCTTTAGGATATTACAGAAAAATTCTAAAGATTTTGTTAACTTATTTTTTATTTATTGTAAATTTTTAATAAAGCATTAAGTGTTTTTCTAGCTTTACTAATGAAATATTTGTAAAGAAAAACAACTACAATTTACAAAATATGGAAAGATTGTTATAATATAAACAATTAGGAGGTGTTAATTTGCCGAAGGATGCAAGGAGTATTTCCGAAACCGTAATAAGGAGAATGCCAGTCTATCACAGATACTTAAAAGAACTCATAGAAGATGGAGTGGAGAGAGTTTCTTCTAAGGAACTTAGTGGCCTCACTGGTTTTTCTGCTTCGCAAATTAGACAGGACTTAAATAATTTTGGGGGATTTGGCCAACAGGGATATGGTTACAATACCAAGGCTCTTAAAGACCAGGTTGATAAAATTCTTGGAATAGACAAGTCTTACAAGAGTATAGTAATTGGTGCAGGTAGACTTGGACAAGCCATTGCAAGATACAATGGATTTAGGGATTCTGGTTTTAATGTCATTTCACTTTTTGACATTAAAGATGACATAGAAGACATTAGTGGGATCAAGGTCCGTAATATGAAGGACTTAGAAAATTACATAAGAGATGAAGGTGTAGACGTTGCAATTATCACTGTGCCAAGAGAAGTCTGTGAAGAGGTGGCAGATAGGGTAATTGATGCAGGTGTAAAGGGAATTTGGAACTTCGCACCCTACGACCTAAAGGGACCGGAAGGCATTGTGGTTGAAAACATAAGACTTAACGACTCACTTCTAACCCTATCTTATTTTATGAAAGAAATTAGCTGACCTATTATTTAATAATAGGTTTTTTATTTATAGGAGTTTTTTATTGATGAAGATAAATTTTGATGAAGGCTTTTGCAAGATCACTGACCTAGAAGAATTTGACCCAAGAGATATTTTCACTTGTGGCCAGGCCTTTAGGTGGTACGAAGAAGAGGACGGGTCTTTTACCTTTGTAACCCATGGCATAGTTGCCAATGCAAAAAAAAGTTGGGGATGAAATAATTTTAAAGGGAGTAGATGAAAAGTCCTTTGAGGAAATTTTTTATGACTATTTTGACCTTTCTCGTGACTACAAAATAGTAATGGAAGAACTTTCCAAAGACGAGGTAATGAAAAGGGCAACAGAATATGGTAAGGGAATAAGGATCCTTAACCAAGACAAGTTTGAGACAATTATCTCTTTTATAATTTCTGCCAACAACCAAATACCTAGAATCCAAAAGGCAATTGAAAAAATTTCGGAAATGTATGGGGACTATCTTGGAGAGGATGAGAATAGAAAATACTATTCCTTCCCAAGTCCAGACCAGCTTGCCCTTGCCAAGCCAGAAGACCTTCGTGAATTTGCAAGGGTTGGCTTTCGTGACAAGAGGATAGTTGAAGCATCAAAATTAATTGCATCAGGTCAAGTTGACATCAATAAAATTCAAGACATGGATCTTGAAGATGCAAGAAAGGAACTCCAAATCCTTCCAGGAGTTGGGCCAAAGGTTGCCGACTGCATCCTCCTCTTTGCCTTTGACAGGAAGGAGTCCTTCCCAGTTGACGTGTGGATAAAGAGGGTTATGGAGGAATTATATTTAAAAGAAGTGACACCAAAGTCAAAGATTGCCATGCGTGGAAGAGAAGTATTTGGCAAGAACGCAGGCTTTGCCAACCAATATCTCTTTTATTATGGAAGAGAGAACAAGTTGGGCAAGTAATTTATAAACTTATAAGAAATAAAGAAAGACTGAGTTTTTATGACGCAGTCTTTTTTCGTGGATTTTTAATTCTTATTAATCTTTTTTAATTTTTCAAAAGAAAATCACTTTTGAAAGATTTCTAATTTTTCTATCCTATCAAAGGCTTCGTTGATCCTGTCCTTGTTAACAGTAACGGCAATTCTTATAAAGCCATCGCCTGCAGCACCAAAGGCCTTGCCATCAATTAAGTTAACGTGGGCCTTTTCTAAAATTTCTTTTACAACTTCGTCAGTTGTCATGCCTGGGACAGAAATTTTTGGGAAGATGTAAAAAGTTCCCTTTGGTCTCATAACTTCAACGTGATTTAATTTCTTTAGCCTGTCATAAGCAAGATACATCCTCTCCTTGTATTCTTCTGCAAGGGGCGGACAGATTCTTTTCCTGTTTTCGATGCCAACAACGCCTGCGTATTGGCAAATTGTTGGGACTGCGTAAACTGTGTTTGTGTGAATGGAAGTCATGGACTTAATAAGGTCCTTGTGGGCAACAATTGCACCAAGCCTCCAGCCAGTCATTACATAGTCCTTGGACATTGAAGAGATTGAAATCACCCTGTCAAAGTTTTTATCCCACTTGATCATTGGAGTGAAGGCAGACTCGTAGGAATAAATTGTGTAGATGTCGTCACAAATCACTAAGATGTCGTGTTTAACAGCAAGATCATAAATTTCTTTTAGGGTCTCGTCACTATAAACTGCCCCAGTTGGATTGTTGGGAGTGTTTATTATAATGGCCTTAGTCTTTTCATTTATTAATTTTTCAAGTTCAGATGGAATAATGTCAAAATCATTTTCGAACTTTGTGTCATAGAAGACAGTTTTACCACCAGCCATGTCAACTTGGTCTGGGTAGACACTAAAGTAAGGTGAAGGAACCATTACTTCATCGCCTTCTTCTAGGATAGCTTGAAGGATTAAAAACATTCCTTCAGTTCCTGACATAGTGATCATAACTTCATCAGGGTCGCAAGCCACCCCAAAGTCTTCCTTATAAAAGTCTGCTATGGCCTTTCTTAGACCTATGTAACCTTGTGGATCTGCGTAGTGGGTGTGACCTGCCATTTGTGAGTCGTAGGCTTCCTTTATTATGGCTTCGTCAGTAGCAAGGTCTGGGTCACCAACGCCAAAGTTGATAAAATCATCATAGATTTCTGAGTAGTCAACAGCGTAAATAGATTCTTCAACATCCCTATATTTTTCACGGATAAATTTCTTCATAAAAACCTCCCTTTATTTCTAATAATTCATTTTATCATAAATAAATATTTTATTAATAGGCGTTGTTTTAATTCCTTAAATAATAAGATTCTCTATGATATAATTAATTTAATATAAATAAAAATAGGGGAGGAATCCTTTTGGATAAAATATTAGTAAAATCAAAGGGCCCACTAAAGGGCAAGGTTAGAATTTCTGGTGCGAAGAACGCAGCTCTTCCAATTTTGGCAGCGACTATTCTTGGCACAGAAAAAATTATTTTGGAAGACGTGCCAGAGCTAAAGGACGTTGAAATAATTACAGAAGTCCTAAGAAAGCTTGGACTTAAAATAGAAAAAGATGGCAACAGACTTGAGATTGATCCAAGTGGACTTAATTCTTATGAAACTGACTACGAACTTATGAGCAAGATGAGGGCATCATTCTTGGTTATGGGACCTCTTCTTGCAAAGTTAAATAAGGCCCACAACTCTCTACCTGGTGGATGTAACATTGGATCAAGACCAATTGACCTACACTTAAAGGGCTTTAGGGCATTAGGTGCAAATATAGAGATGACTCACGGAGAAATTATGGCTGAGTGCGACAAGCTTGTTGGCACAAGAATTTATCTTGACTTCCCATCAGTTGGGGCAACAGAAAATATTATGACTGCAGCAGTTCTTGCTGAAGGCGAAACTATTTTGGAAAACTGTGCCATGGAACCAGAAATTGTTGACCTTGCAAACTTCCTAAATAAAATGGGAGCCAAGGTGACAGGTGCAGGAACTTCTACAATAAAGATCAAGGGTGTAGAAAAGTTGACTGGTTGCACTCACCAAATTATTCCAGACAGGATTGAAGCAGGAACCTTTATGGTAGCTGCAGCAATTACTGGTGGAGACATCACAATTGAAAATATTATTACTTCCCACTTAAAACCAGTTATAGCAAAGCTAGAAGAAACTGGTGCTCAAGTAATTGAAAATGGAGATACTGTTAGGGTGATAGGCAAAGATGAAATTAAACCAATTGAAATCAAAACCCTACCTCATCCAGGCTTTCCAACAGATCTACAAGCACAGTTCATGGCTCTATTAACTCAAGCTGAAGGACAATCTTCTATTATAGAGACAGTTTTTGAAAATCGATTCATGCACGCCGATGAACTTAAGAAAATGGGTGCAAAAATCAAAGTAGTAGATAGAGAAGCTATACTTTTGGGTAAGAACAAACTATACGGATCCAAAGTTGCTGCAACTGATTTAAGAGCAGGAGCTGCCCTTATACTTGCAGGCTTAGTTTCCGAAGGAGAAACTGAAATCTCTGAAATTCATCACATCGATAGAGGATATGAAAAAATTGAAGAGAAATTTAGAAATCTTGGAGCCGATATCAAAAGAATCTAAGAAAGGACGATGATAATGAAGAAAAAAATAATTATTGGAATGCTTTTAGTGCTTTCCCTATTTATGACAGCTTGCTCCTCCAAGGACAAGGGTGATGGAGAAGGAAAGATATTAAAAGTTGCAGTTTCAGAAGATACAACGTCTCTTGAAACTTCTTCAATAGATGATGACTATGCTGTAAATATCTTACTCCAAGTTTATGATACTTTGGTAAAAGTAAATGAAGATGGGAAGATTGAAAACTCTCTTGCAGAATCTATTGAAAACCCAGACCCACAAACTTTTAAGATAAAGTTAAGAGAGGGAGTTAAGTTCTCCAATGGAGATCCTCTAACAGTAGATGATGTAATATTTACACTAAATAGGGCCGCAGAAACTGACAAGTTCAAACCATTTTATGGAAAAATCGACAAGAATTCTTATCAAAAAGAAGACGACTTGACTTTCTCCTTTAAATTAACTGAACCAGATGCTGCTTTCTTAAACTCACTTTCTCACCCAGCAGTTTCAATCCTTTCAAAGGCTTATGTTGAAGGTGGAGCAGATCTTGCTACTGAACCAATGGGAACAGGACCTTTTGTATTAGACGAATGGATTCAAAATGACCACGCTACTTTCTCAGTAAATGAAAACTATTGGGGAGACAAGCCACAAATTGCTGGAATCGAAATGAAGGTTATTCCAGAAGCATCTCAAAGAATTATTGAGCTTGAATCTGGTGGAGTAGACTTAGCTTATAAGGTTGATCCAAGTGAAATTCCTAATATCGAAGAAAATGACGAATTAAAACTTTACAGAAAGTTAGACAACTCAGTTCACTTTATTGGATTTAACATGGAAAAGGCACCTTTTGACAAGAAGGAAGCTAGAGAAGCTATGGTAAATGCCATTGATATGAATACAATTTTTGAAACTGTTTATATGAACAGTGGAAATCTTGCAACAAGTCCAATTAACCCTAACTTTAAATATTCTATTGCAGATTCCCTTGAAACAAATAAGGTTAACAAGGATAAGGCAAAGGAACTTTTTGCAGCAGCAGGTATGGGGGAAGGAACAAATCTTTCAATCTACACATCTGACAACACCCAAAGAGTTAATGTTGCAACTATGATGCAAGCCCAATTAAAGGAATATGGAATTGGACTTAATGTGGAAAGACTTGAATGGGGTGCTTTTGTTGACGCACTTAAGAGACGAGAACATAATATGTTTATTATGAGCTGGAACCCATCAATTGTAGATGCTCACTATGAACTTTTCCAACCATTCCATTCATCAAACAAGGGCCAAGGACCAAACTACATGTACTTTGGCAATGAAGAACTTGATAATTTAATGAAGGAAGGTCTTTCAACAGTTGATGAAGCAAAAAGAGCAGAAATCTATAAGAGGGCTCAAGAGCTTATAAATCAAGAATATCCATGGTTATACATTTGCTATGGTGAAACACTTGTGGCAGCTAACAGTAGTGTAGAAGGACTTAAGCTACTTCCAGGATATGCGCAAGAACTTAAAGATGTAAAATTATTAGAAAATTAATTTTTTTTGAAATTCACCAAGTTCTTATTTGGTGAATTTCGTCTTTTCTAGGAAAGAAAGGATTAGATATGACAAAATATATTTTAAAGAGACTCTTAATTTTAATACCTACTCTCTTGGGAGTAAGTTTTATAGTCTTCTTGCTCCTCTACCTTTCACCAGGTGATGCTGCCCTTGCAGCAGCTGGACCCAACGCAACCAAGGAAACAGTAGAAGCTATAAGAGAGAGTCTGGGACTAAATGAACCCTTCCTGGTCCAATATGGGAATTATTTAAAAAATTTAGTCCTCCACTTTGACTTGGGGACAAGCTACCAATCAGGAAGGTCTGTTACTGCAGCCCTCTTAAGAGTATTTCCAACAACAATTAAGCTTGCTGGCGGAGCCCTTCTTATTGCAGTAGTAATGGGAATATCCTTTGGAGTCCTTGCAGCCCTAAAGAAAAACACAATCATTGATTCTATAATCACAGCTGTGGGAATGGTAGGCCTAGCCATGCCAATCTTTTGGTCAGGACTACTACTTATAATAATTTTCTCTACTAAGTTAAAAGTCCTACCGGCATCAGGCTTTTCATCTATTAAACAGATGATCCTTCCATGGTTTGCCCTGGGCTTCCAATCTTCAGCAGTTATTATGAGGATGACAAGGTCAGCCATGTTAGATGTCTTGGACAAGGACTACATCAGGACAGCCTATGCCAAGGGACTTCCAAAATCCAAGATTATCTTTGTTCACGCCCTAAAAAATGCCATGGTCCCAGTTATAACAACTATTGGACTTCAAGCTGGTGGACTTCTTGGTGGAAGTATTTTGACAGAGACAATTTTCTCCATACCAGGAATTGGCAGGTTAATGGTTGACTCCATAAAAACTCGTGACTATCCAATAATCCTTGGAGCCATTATGCTTATTGCCATAGTTTACTCAGTGATATCTATTGTGGTAGACATTCTCTATGGATTTATAAATCCTAGAATTAAGTCAGAGTACAAGTAGGTGGAATATGCTAAAGAGATTTAAAACATTTTTTAAATATTATAAGAGAAACAAGATTGCAGTTGTTGCTCTTGGGATTTTAATCTTAATAATACTTGGAGCAATTTTTGCAGACTATCTTGCGCCCTATGATTACACAGAGCAGTTTCCAGCTGACAACTTCTTGAAGCCAAGTTCAGATCACCTAATGGGGACAGATAACTTTGGACGTGATATATTTTCAAGAGTCCTAAAGGGAGCCCAAGTCTCTCTTAAGATTGGATTCTCATCAGTAATTATATCTACATTTGTAGGAGTTATCATTGGGGCCCTTGCAGGTTACTATGAGGGAGTCTTTGATGCCATAATCATGAGGGTCATGGATACTATTTTATCTATTCCTCAACTTGTACTGGCTATTGCCCTTGCAGCAGCTCTTGGTGGTGGAATGAGAAACTTAATCTTAGCAGTTTCCCTTTCATCCGTTCCATCCTATGCCAGAATTGTAAGAAGTCAGGTTATGTCTGTTAAGAATTTGGAATATATAGAATCGGCGAGACTTGCTGGAGTAAAAACTTTTAAATTAATTTTTGCAGAGATCCTTCCCAATTGCTTTGCCCCAATAATTGTCCAAGCAACAATTGGGGTTGGAACTGCAATCCTATCAGCAGCCTCTCTTTCCTTTATTGGAATGGGAATTATGCCGCCAGAAGCAGAGTGGGGTCAAATGCTTTCTGAGGGAAGGGCCTATATAAGGAACTATCCTCACATAACTCTCTTCCCAGGTATAGCCATCGCCCTAACTATTTTAGTCTTAAATATAGTTGGCGATGCCCTAAGAGATGCCTTTGATCCAAAGTTCAGGAGGTAGTATGTTATTAGAAATAAAAGATCTTGAAGTTTTTTTTAAAAGCTCTCAAGGTATTGTCAAAGCAGTAAACAAGGTTAATATAAATACTCGTGACGGTAAGACAACTGCCATAGTAGGAGAAAGTGGATCAGGTAAGTCCGTTACCACTCTTGCCATTATGGGACTTCTCGACAAGTCATCTCTTGAAAAAATTTCTGGAGAAATAAATTTTGAAGGTAAGAACTTGTTGGAAGCAACTCCTGAAGAACTTAGGAAGATAAGGGGAAATGAAATCTCCATGATTTTCCAAGAGCCAATGACATCTCTCAATCCAGCCCTAAAGGTTGGCTATCAAATGTCAGAAGTATTTAGGACTCACTTCGATATGGACAAGAAGACTGCAAAGGAAAAGTCCATTGAGATGATAAAAAAAGTTGAGATTCCCAGGGCAGAAGATGTCTACAACTCTTACCCCCACGAACTTTCTGGAGGAATGAGGCAGAGGATCATGATCGCCATGGCCCTTTCATCATCTCCAAAACTTTTAATAGCTGACGAGCCAACAACAGCTCTTGATGTTACAATCCAAAAGGAAGTCTTGGAGCTTATGAAGAAGTTAAAGGAAGACATGAATACTTCAATTATTTTCATAACCCACGACTTGGGAGTTGTATCTGATATCGCAGACTATGTCAACGTAATGTACGCAGGCAAGGTTGTGGAAAGAGCCAAGGCAGAAGATATCTTCACCCATCCCCTTCATCCTTACACAAGGGGACTTATTAAGGCCATACCAAGTGCCCACAAGAAGAAGGACGAACTCTACACAATTAGGGGATCAGTTCCCAATCCAATAGGACTTCCAGATCGTTGTAACTTCTGTGAAAGGTGTGACGAGAGAATGAAAATTTGTGAAGAGAAGGCTCCCGAAGAAGTTGATGTAAATGGCCAAAAGGTCAGCTGCTTCTTGTACAGGTGATATTATGGAAGAAAAAGTAATTTTACAAGTTAAGAATGTAAACAAGGAATTTAATCTTGGCAAGAAGAAGGTCCTAAAGGCAGTAGATGATATTTCCTTTGACCTAAAGACTTCACACACCCTTGGAGTTGTAGGAGAAAGTGGTTCAGGTAAATCAACTCTTGCTAGGTGCATAATGGGACTTTATCCCGATGCCACAGGCCAGATAATTTACAAGGGCAAGAATATTTTAGAAGAAAACCAAAGGGAACTTAAAGAATATAGGAAAGACGTCCAAATGATTTTCCAAGATCCCTATTCATCACTTAACCCAAGAAAAAAATGCAAGGACATAATTGCCTCTGGCATAAGAAATCTTTTGGGAGAGAGGGACAAGAAGAAGATCCACAAAAAAGTCTTGGAGACAATGGAAATTTGTGGTCTTTCAGAATACCACATGGAGAGATATCCTCATGAGTTCTCAGGGGGACAAAGGCAGAGGATTTCTATTGCCAGAGCCCTTGCTGTTGACCCCAAGATAATTATTGCTGACGAACCAACTTCAGCCCTTGACGTTTCCATTCAAGCTCAAATAATTAATTTGATGGAAGATTTGCAAAAGGACTTGGGACTTTCTATGATTTTCATTTCCCACGACCTTTCAGTTGTTAGGCACGTGGCAGAAGAAGTTCTCGTGATGTATCATGGCAAATGCGTGGAATATGACGAGTCAGAAGAAGTTTTTGAAAACCCAAAGATGGACTACACAAAAAAATTATTATCATCAGTACCTGGAAAGACTCTTGCTAAATGTGATGACCTATAAGAAGTGTAGAAAATTTTAAGCTTGGGTATTATAATTAAATAAAGTAGATAAAACTGTAGGCTTCTACAGTTTTTTATTTTGGAGGTGAAAAGATGCTTGACCCAGATGGCAGAAAAATTTTTTATAGCGATGGAGAAAATAATTTTGACCTTCCTCTTGACTTGATTGAAGAGATTTATGAAAAAAATGAAGATGAGATAAAATTAAATTCAAGTGAAGAAATTAAAGGCCCAGATACAAATAAAGAAGAAAGCTCAATCAATGAAGCTTTTGAAGATAAGGGAGAAGTCCAAGAAAAAATTAAAGAAGATATAGATTCAGAAGATGAAGAAGAAAATGAAAATAAAAATGACACAGGCTTAAAAGACGAAGAAAAATATGACTCTTATTACCTAGAGAGAATTGACGAAGTCGAAGAAATCTTGGAAGGCATCTGCGAGTCCATACCATCTTATGCCTTTGACCATCTAAATGGTGGTATAATTCTTTCAGAGGATAAAAAATACCACGAAGAATCTCGAGCAGATGATCTCCTTATAATGGGAGAATACCAAAGGTCTATACTTGGAAATATGATAAAAATTTACTACGGGTCCTTTATGGAGATGTATAGGTATTCATCCAGGGAGAGGCTGAAGGAAAAGCTTGAAGAAGTTCTCCTCCACGAGTTCACCCACCACTTGGAATTTTTGGCAAATGAGTGGGGGCTTGTCATTGAAGATAAGAAGTTTTTAGAAGAATATAGAAAAGGAAAAAAATAATGAATAAATTTTTAGGATATTTTTATAAGGGGCTGGGGAAATTTTTTGACCTCATCTTGACCCTCTTACTTGTAATAGTAAACATTGCTGTTGATCTCTTCTCGGCAGTGAGGAGATTTTTCTTGTACATAATTTCCATGGGAGGATGCTTAATAATATTTTTGCTCCTAAACCCTTTTGCTTGGAGGGGCTTGGCGAAAAATGATTGGCTATCAACCCTAATAATCTTGGCAATATTTGTGCCCTTACTTGGTAATGTGTCAGAGTCCTTCTTGAAGTACGCCCACTATGTTGTGACAGAATTTTTCTACGACAGGGCAGACCACTATCTCCTTGGCAAGGAAAATGAATTTGAAAATATCTCTGGCTACGGAAGAGCTTATTGGGAAAAGAAGGAAAGAGAGAGAATTAAAGCAGAAGAAGAGAGGAGGAGGCAAAGAGAAGAAGAGTACAGACAAAGGTTTAAGGACTTTGGCGGCTTTACTTGGACAACTTTTGACGACTTCTCACAATTTGAAGAGTTCTTTAGGCAATCAGGCTACGGTGGATTTTATGAAAATCAAGGAGGGTCTTACGGCAACAATTACGGTGGATCTTATGGTGGCTCTTCATCATCAACTGGAGGCTACGGTTTCAAAGACCAATACGAAAATGCCTGCGACACTCTTGGGGTAGATTATAATGCAGACAAGTATGAAATCAAACTTGCCTACAGGAAGATGGCAAAAAAATATCACCCTGACCTAAACAAGGAAGAGGGCGCCAAGGAAAAATTTCAAAAAATAAATGCAGCCTACGAATTCTTAAACGACACAAATGTGGAAATGTATAAGAAGATGACTGGGGCAAATTAAAGACAAAAAAGAAAGGACCACGAGGGTCCTTTTTTGGTGTTTAGATTTTTAGTTTTTTACAACTATTTAATTTATAAGAAAAATGTTTTAATTAACTGTGAAAAAATTATTTTATAATTTCTTCTGCCATCCTATAAAATTCATTTACGTCCATATCATCTCCAGCCATTAGCTCATATTGCACTCCCTTGTAGTCAAAGATTAGGTGCTTTGAAGCGTCTTCTTCTCTTTTAGCTGAGCCAATAGCTAGGTTAAAGAAAGGATCTTTTTCTGATCTTTCGCGTTCTTCTTCTGTAGCATCTTTTTCATCTGGTAAAAAGACACTTTCTAATCTCCAATAATAAACTTGCACGCCATTAATTTCTCTCATTTCTTGATGGGCTTGTTCTGAAGTAGCTATTGAATTTTCTGGATACTTGTCAATTGAAAGGCTTACTATGTCGCCAGCATCATTTTTGTAATTTACATCAATTGCCTTTCTCTTATTTAATTTTTCTCCAGTGTCGTCCATGTCTGCCATGTCAACCATTCTAATTCCGTCAAACTTATAGTCCCCTAAACTTTCTGGAGCATAGGCCTCAAAGCCAGCCTTCTTTTCTGCCTTAGCCATGTCAGTATATTTTGTGTAGTTATAAAATGATGTTGAAGATGCTAATGTTCCAGTAATTTTTCCTGCAGCAAATACGCCCACTGAAAGGACAAGGGCAGCGGCTGCCACTAATACAAATCTTTTTTTCATTTTAAATTCTCCTTTTTCTCCTTGTGAATTGATTTCCAAATCAATTTTATTTTTAAGATAATCAGAAGGAGAAGAATCTTCAACAGACTTATTGAGTTCATTTTTTATATACTTATCAAAATCTTTCATAATAACTCTCCTTCATATTCTTCTTGTGTTTTTAAAAGTTCTTTCTTTAAATTCCTTCTAGCCCTGTAGAGTCTAGACTTCACTGTACCCTGGAAGGTCTTGCAAATGCTGGCGATTTCTTCTATGGAAAAGTCGTTGTAGTAATAGAGGACCAGGACTTCTCTTTCCTTTTCCTTTAAAGTCATGAGGGCATCTTGAATTTCTGATTTTTCTGCAAAGTCATCCTCTCCAAGATAGGTGGGACTATTTTCAGACTTATCAAGGACAAATTCATCGGGAAATTCCCTCTTTCTCTTCTTGTATCTTGTGTAGGAAGTGTTCTTTAATATAGAGAAGATCCAAGGACTTAGCTTTTCAAAATCAGAAAGAGTTTTTGCATTTTTATAAATTGAAACAAAGGTGTCTTGGAGGACATCTTCTGCATCTTCCTTATTGCCCAAGATCAAGAGGGCAGTCCTATATAAGACTAGGTAGTAGTCCTGGTAAAGGAGGTCAAAGGAATCCTTGTCGCCAATTTTTAATTTTTCGAAATTTTCTTCTGTAAATTTTATTTCACGATTCATTTTATCCTCCTCTCTTAGATGCATCTACTTATAAGACTATTTAGGACCTAAAAAGGTTCATTTATTTTAAAAAAATTTATAAAAAAATCTCCACGCCTTGTGGAGATTCTTAGTTTAGTGTTTTATTTGAGATCCAGCCCTTTATTGTTTCTTGTGAAATTGGGCTTTCAACTTCGACATGACACCAAATTCTTTGTCCTTGTTCGATTTTTGTCTCAAGGACGTAAAGTTCTGTTCCCTTGTCGAGAATTTTTAGGATATCAGAGTCAACGCTAGGTTCGGCCCTTAGGTTGGCTTTCTCTGTTGAGACGGTCCTATAAGTGTGAAGGAGGTCCGAAGCTTTTT
Organism: Peptoniphilus harei; assembly: GCF_900454685.1. Classification (GTDB taxonomy): domain Bacteria; phylum Bacillota; class Clostridia; order Tissierellales; family Peptoniphilaceae; genus Peptoniphilus_A; species Peptoniphilus_A harei. Next base: position 635,793 of record NZ_UATM01000032.1, read on the forward strand.
TTGCAGTTTCTGCTGAGTCCTTATCTTTCTCTTCCTTTTCAAAGTTTTCTTTTTGGCTTTCTTCTGTGTCTACATTTAATTTATTAGCTGACTCTATTTCTTTTTTTAGTTTCGAAGCCCTTGCTGATTCAGGAACAACATTTAAATAAGAATTTAAGAGTAAGAGAGCCTCAGTCCTATTTTCTTCATAGGATGATTTAACTTGGTCTAAAATAATATTTTCTATAGATGTAAGCTTGTCTTGGGCAGGCTTATAATTTTTTTCATCTTCTTGGATAACTTTTTTGAAGTTGTAGGCAGCGTCAATGTAGTCGCCTTCTTCAAAGAAGCTGGAAGCCTTTTGATAAGATTCATCTGATGCCACAAGTTTCTTTATCTTTTCCATTTCGTTTAAGATTTCTGGGCTAGTCTTGTCCCTTGTTGCGTCGTTGTATATTTCAAGGGCCTCTTGGTAGCTGCCAGATAGGGCAAGACTCCTTGCGTCCTCAATTTTACTTTTATTTCTCGATGTCTTTGCAATATTAATTAAAAATAAAGAGACTAAGGACAAGAAGATAATAAAGATAAGGGCAAAAAATATTTTCTTCCAAGGAATTTTTTTAGGTTTCTTTGGGGCCTCTTCATTGGTCCTGTCAATCTTTAAGCTTTCCGTCGTTGGAGCAATCTTTGAAAGATTGGTTTGGGTCAAGTGGGTCTCAAGAGTTTTTAAATTTATACCATCAGTTGCCCTTGTGTTCTCGATTACATTTAAAATCTTGGAATTAATAAGGGCCTCTGTCAAATTGTTTAGGACAAAGCTCTTGTTTCTTCCACAAAACTCACACTCACTAGTTTCATCTTCGTTGATAAAACCACAGGCACATCGCCAAAAATCCATTTGGTTTTCCCCGTAAGTTTTTATTCCCTCGCCAAGGGTTTCCTTTATTTGGGCCCTCTTCTTTTCAGGAATAACGGGAAGGTTTATTTCATATTTTTTGTCATCACAAGTAATATTTTTTCCGTCGGCAGTATATTTTGAGATGTAAATGTCAATGGCCCTTGCGTCGTGAAACCTCTCGTCCAGAATAAAGGGATCTAAGAAGTAACGGGTGTAGGGAGCAATATTTACGGCCTGTTGAAAATAAAATTCACGACCATTAAAGAGGTAAGACCTTTCAATAGACTTAAATTTTACTGCAAACTCAATATTAGTTACGAAAGAGTCTTGAGCATTTAGGACGTCAATAGCCAGGGCAAAGTCACCTGAAGTTAGCTCTGCATTTGCTATTTGAATTTTTTCACTTGTATTAAAGCTAAGCTTTGTTGGTAGGGTTCTAAAAAAGCTCATAAAGACTCCTTTCAAATTACCAATTAATTATATTATATTTAAAAAACTTTTACAATAAGCCGCCTATTTACTAAAATTCTCACATGACCTATAATTTAATTGGAATGCGAATTAATCTATTAAAGAATAAATATTATAAATGGAGGTAGAAATGAAAGTTTTATTGAGCCAGGGTCTGGCAAGAAAGTATGGAGAGAAAATAGAAAAACTAGGCTACAAAGTCCTAAGCTATGATGAAAAAAATCCCAATGAAAAAGCTGACTATGGCGAAGATATTTTGATTGGAGCCATAGATTTAAAAAAGATAAATTACAAGGACCACAAAAATTTAAAATATATATTTTTAACCTCAGTTGGCATAGACTTCCTTGACTTGGACTATATCAAGGAAAAGGAAATAACTCTTTCCAACAACAACGGAGCTTACGACGACCCCATAGGAGAGTGGATAGTTTATGGACTCCTACAAATAAATAAGGACGACAGAAAAAATATAGAAAACCAAAAGGAAAAGATCTGGAAGAAGAGGGCCTTTGCCTACAACCTCTATGGCAAGAAGGCACTTTTTATGGGAACAGGAACTATTGCAGTGGCAGGAGCCAAAAGACTGAAGGGCTTCGACATGGAATTAAATGGATTTAACACCAGCGGGAGAAAGGTTGAGCCCTTTGACAATGTCTATTCACTAGAAGAACTAGATAAGATTTTAAAAGACATGGACTACATCATCATGTGCCTGCCAGGAACAGAAAAAACTCACCACATCTTAAATACAGATAGATTTGCAAAATTAAAAGATGGAGTTGTAGTTGTGAACATCTCAAGGGGATCAACAATAGACGAAGATGCCCTAGTTGATGCAATAAAAGCAGGTAAGGTGAGGGGAGCAGCCCTAGACGTCTTCGAAGAAGAACCCCTAAGCAAGGACTCAGAACTTTGGGATCTCGAAAATGTCTACATCTATCCCCACATATCCTTTGCCTGCGAAGACCTTAGCACAAGACAATTTGCCACAGCCTACCAAAACCTCAAGGCCCTAAAAAACGACGGCGACTTCAAAAATATAGTAGACTTCGACAAGGGTTATTAAGAATATTTTTAAGATCAATTACAAAAAAATTTGAGGTGGTTTTATGTTAGATAAGTTGTACGCTCACATAGGTGGGGATGAGAGAGAAAAGAAACAAACACTTTATGCCCACCTTTTAGAAACTGGAAATGAAGCAAAAAAAATTGGCAAGAAAGTTGATATGGAAAATATTACTTTCTTAACAGGACTTCTCCACGACATAGGCAAGGCCAGCCTTGATTTTCAAGATAAAATCACAAAAAATTCAAATAAAAAAGTAGACCACTCAAGCCTAGGTGGTCTATTTGTCGTGAAAGTTTATCATTCTGTTTTTGAAGAAATCCACCATAGTAAAGAACAATCTATCTTAGACTTGAGAAGTGTTTTGCAAAAAGATAGATTGGCATTTTTAGACTTAAGTGACTATATAAATATTTTGATTTACACAATTATGTCCCACCACGGCCAGTACGACATGGTGAGGAAGAACGAAGACATGGCCTATGTCTTGACTAGCCTTGATAGGCTTAAAAAAATTGAAAATTCTTCTTATAGGTTTGGGGAGAATAAAGAAGAGAGTCTTATTATTGATGACTTTTATAAAGAAGTTGAAAAATTTTATGAATCCCAAGGTCTTTATATAAAAGATGTTTTTTGTAAGGGATTTTTAGAATATCTTGAAATAATAAAAAAATTAAAGGACTCTGCCAAAGAATATTCAAATAAAAAAGAATCTGAGGCCCTGTATTTTTATAAGTCACTTTTCATAAGGCTCTTAGTTTCAATTCTAAAGTCTGCAGACATCAAAGACACAATAAATGCCTACGACAAGGTCATACTTGATGAAGATGTAGAAAAGTTAAGACAAGTTGAGAAGAAATTTGAAGAGAAAATCAATAGGAAGTACGAGTCCTTTGGAGAGCCTGAGGGAAGATTAAATATTTTAAGAAATCAAATCTCCAGAGATATATTAACGAGATCCAAGAAGGATGAGCTTGGAATTTATAAGTTAGACCTTCCAACGGGTGCAGGCAAGACCCTCTTGTCCCTTCGCTATGGAATAAATCAAATGAACTATCAAGGCAAGGAGAGGTTCTTTTATGTTACTTCTTTTTTGTCAGTCCTTGAGCAAAATGCCTCTGAAATGAGAGAAATCTTAAACAATGATGATTTTGTATTGGAACACCACTCCAATGTTGTTGATGATAAAGATGAGCTCGAAACTGATGATAGGGACGACGAATTAGACCAAGTAAGGAAGAAGTTCCTCCTAGATGATTGGACTTCGCCTGTTGTGTTGACAACCATGGTTCAATTTTATAACTCCATATTTAAGGGTAAGTCAGCTAACCTAACGAGGTTTAAGTCCTTCATCAATTCTGTAATTATTTTGGACGAGTGGCAGTCTATCCCAACAGAATTTTTATACATGACAAACTTGGCCCTTAACTTTATGAAAATTGTAATGAAGGCGACTTTTGTTTTGTCCACAGCGACTCAACCTACAAATGCCTTAGAAGATCTTGATCATAAACTTTCTTATGGAAATTTTGGAGGTCAGTGTGAAGACATTATAGACTACAAAAATTATGATTTTTCAGCCTTTGAAAGGGCAAGGCTAAAAATTTATGGTGACATAAATAAGATGTACGGTATAGAAGACATAAGAGACCTAGTCTTGGAAAACCTAGATAAGTCTAACCTAGTTATTTTAAACACAAAAAAACTTGTGAGAAAGTTATATGACTTGCTTGAAAGTAATTATGATGATAAGGACCTCTATTATCTCACAACAAATTTGACAGCCAGCGACAGATTAAAAAAGATTAGAGAAATAAAAGAGAGACTTAAAGATGGAGACAAAATTTGCGTCGTGTCTACTCAACTCATTGAGGCAGGAGTGGACGTAGACTTTGATCTTGTCATAAGGTCTCTTTCTGGCATGGACTCAGTAGTTCAAGCCATGGGAAGGTGCAACAGAGAGGGACATCTTAAGTCTGCCTTCACCTACTTGATAAACTTAGATAAAAACGAAGAAAAAACTTCTATGTTAAAGGGTGTAGATGAAAGAAAGGCTGCCTGCAAATTTGCCATTAATAAGTCATCGGGGGACTTGGATTTAAAGAAACTTACAAAAGAATATTTTGAAAAACTCTATAGCAATTTAAAGGACGACCAATATTCTGATGTCTTAAAATTATTGGCTGAGAATAAAGAAGTTTCAGGTAATTTTAAAAAATTAAATAAGACAAAAAAGGAACTAGAAGATAAGTCAGGATACTTGTTTGATGAACAGAGGGGAATTTTCTTTGACTTATTTCAATCCTTTAAAGAGGCCTACAAGGACTTTGACTTAATCGAAGACAAGAATAGAAGTGTCATCGTCTATTACGAGGAAACTGAAGAGGATTTAAATAGGTTGATGGATCTAGCAAAGGAATTAAAAGGTCCAGATTACCTAAAAAATTTGAAAGAGTTAAAGAGAATAGTAAAGAAACTTTCGAGACACACTGTTTCTATTAATAAAAAAGATTTAAATTCCTGCGACAATATTTTAGATGGATACATTTATATTCTCCCAAACTCTTATTACAATGAAAAATTTGGGGTAAGTTTTGATGAGCTTGGATTTATGAGTTATTAAAAAGAAAAAAGACCCTTATTAATAATAGGGTCTATCTTCCATATAAACATTTTTCAATCCACAGCTCTCGCTGATAAAACAATTATATCAAAAAAAATAAAAAATAAAAATAAAATTAACATTGACAAAATTTATATTTCATATTAACATGAAGTTAGATAAAGATGATATCGTTTTCGTAAATAAAAATCAAAGGAGGTGTTAATTATGAATAAGTCAAAATACTTTTATGCAAAAGTATATGGTGACAGGGCCCTATTCACTTCACCAGAAAGTAAGTCAGGGGGAGAGAAGATTTCTTACAGCGTTCCTACTAGAGAAAGTTTGAAGGGAATAATTGATGCAAATTATTTTAAACCCACAATCACAAATGTAATTGACGAAGTGAGGATAATGAATAAAATTGAATCCTACACTCAGGGAATGAGACTTCTCTTAAGAGACTACAGCGCTGATTTATCTGCTTACACATATCTTTCTAACCCCTGCTATTATGTAAAATTTCACTTTGAGTGGAATGAAGACAGGGAGGACCTAAAAAATGATAGGAACTTTATGAAGCATGAGGCCATAACAGAAAGATCCCTTAAGAGAGGAGGCAGAAGACCAATTTTTTTGGGAGTTTCTGAATGCCAAGGCTACATTGAATACTTGACAGAAGAAGAGTATGAAAATGATGAAGGCTATTACGATGATACTAATTTAGGCTTTGGTCTTATGTTAGTTGGACTAATCTATCCTAAGAAGTCTGGCGAAATGTTGAGATCAGCCTATGGACCAATCAATATGAAAAATGGAAGAATAATTTTTCAAAGACCTGAAGACTGCCCAATAATAAATGAAGTTTCAAACTATTCCTTTAAGGAGCCAGGCCTAACTAGGACAGTAGACCAAGAATTAGAAGACTATTAATGGAGGTGATACATTGAGTTTTTTAACTGCCTTATACAGTTCATATAACTTTGGACTAGAAAACAATTTAATAGGAGATTTAAAGGATAAATCGAATTTAATACTGCCAATTTATCACAACTCCATGAAGTCCAATGGTAAGAATATTGTAGAAATTACTATTAATAAAAAAAGTGAATTAGTTGATGCAAAGTTTTTAGGTGATGGAGACCTTGTAATCTTTCCTGTAACAGAAGATTCTGTAGCAAGGTCCAGCGGGGTTGCACCCCATCCTCTTTTCGATAACTTTGATTATGTAATCCAAGACAATACAAAAAAGTCCGAAGCTTACATCAATCAGCAAGAATCTTGGCTTAATTACGACAGAGATGACTTTGTAGAGATTGTCCATGACTATATAGTCAAAGAAAAGGTTTTCGAAGAGATATTATCTAAACTGTACAGGGACTATAAAATCACAAAAGACAAAAATGTTGAATACGTAGACAATTCTGATAAGAAAGCCAAGACTGTAAAAATTGATTTTTCAAAAGTATTTTTAACTTTTGCAGTAGAAGATTATGAGGGCAAGAAAAATCTAAGCTTGTCTGAAAATAAAAACTTACAAGAAAAATTTATAAGATACACAGAAGAAAGTTTTGCCAAGGACAAGGACTCTGAAAAAATAATTTGCAACATATCGGGGAAAGAAGACTTCTTGTGTCTAAAACACAAACCCCTTATAGGTTCAGCAAGACTTATTTCTCAAATAACTGCCAACAATGAAAACTTCCTTGGAAGGTTTGATAAGCCTGACGAAACTATAAAAATTGGCAAGGACTCGAGCCAAAAAATTTTACAAATGGCAAAGGCCCTCTTAAATGGCGAAAATACTTCTAGGTGGCTTGGAGAATTTACTTATGTTTTGAGTTGGTTTTCTGATGACATCCAAAATAAGTCAGGAATGGACCCAACAAAAAAATCAGAAACAAGTATTGAAGGGTCAGGCAAAACTGATTTTACAAATATACAAAATCTTATCCCATCGAATGAAGAATTAAAGGAAAAAGCTAAAGAAGAAGCTAAAGACATTTCTATGACTATTGCAGACAAAAGGTCTGAGGACATAGTTAAGTCCTTTACTAGTGGAAGAATTTTATTTGACGACACTTCCAAGTACTACATTGCAATAATTGATAAGGTCAGCAATGGTAGGGTAGCTCTTAAATATTTTAGGGAGATGGAAGCTTCAAGATTAAAAGAAAATTTAATCAGCTGGCAAAATAAGTATAGCTGGATTAGATATGATGAAGAAAAAAGAAAATATTGTGAATATACTCCTAGTCCCATAACTTTAATAAGAGCGGCTTATGGGGTTGAGAGGGATAAAGGTCTTGAAATTTCCAAAAAGAGTTTTTCAACAGATCAATACAAAAACATTTTAATGGCTATTGTTGAAGGCAGGGACATGCCTAAAAATATTCTTCATGCCTTAGAAATTAATATAAGAAATAGGCTGAACTATGAAAAATATTGGAATTTAGTTAAATTATGTGCCTTGGCAGCTTTAAGAGAAAAGGAAGGGATTGAAAGCAATATGTTAGACAAAAAAGAAACAGATAGGTCTTACTTATTTGGTAGACTTCTGGCTATATACGAAAAAACTGAAGCTTTTACTTATAAAAAAAGACGACGAAAGAATAACAAATGCTGAAAAACTTTGGTCAAGTTATTTAAATAAACCTGCTACTATGAGCATGAGACTTAGCGATTTAATCAAGCCCTATGATTTTAAGTTGCATGCAAATGAAAGAACTAGAGATATAAGAAATATTTTGAAAAGAGAAGCTGGAGATGTAATTGATCTTATAGGGGAAAATTACAAATTCAATGGCCTAGAAACCAATAGACCCTTGAACTCGGGATTTTTATTTGGATATCAAGCACAAATTAAAGAATTAGATTACTTATACAAAAAAACTACAAGAGAAAGCGAGGAAAAAAATGATTAACAATAAGGTGGATTTTATTTTTACAATAGAAGTTTCTGGAGCTAACCCAAATGGAGATCCTCTAACAGGAAATATGCCAAGAATTGACAACAGGGGTTTTGGAGAAATCTCAGATGTTTGTTTAAAGAGAAAAATCAGAAATAGGATGCAGGACATGGGTCACGATATCTTTGTAAAGTCTCTTGACAGGAGTGACGATGGCTTTAGGTCTCTTCAAAAAAGATTTGAGAATGAATTTAGCAAAGAATCTGATGAAGAAGTTGAAAAAAGAGCCAATGAAAAATGGCTTGATATTAGGTCCTTTGGTCAAGTCTTTACTTATCAAAAAAGATCACTTGGAATAAGGGGACCAGTTTCCATATCTATTGCAAAATCACTTGATCCAATAGAAATCACAACGATGCAAATAACTAAATCCATAAGTGGAATGGAACCAGGAGCAGGAAAAACTAGAAGTGCAGATACTATGGGAACAAAGCACTTTGTTGACCACGGAGTATATTTAGTTAATGGAAGTATAAACTCTTACTTTGCAGAAAAAACTGGCTTTGATGAAGAAGATGTTGAAACTATAAAAGAATGTATAAAAACTTTATTTTTAAATGACGTATCATCAGCAAGACCAGACGGATCCATGGAAGTAAAAGATATCTTTTGGTTTAACCACTCATCAAAGGTTGGCGATGTGTCAAGTGGAAAGATAAAAGACCTATTACAATATGATTTACCAAATGTAGAAGACCTAAAGGTAAAATATGAAGACTATAATATTAGACTTGATGAAGAAAAATTAAAGGAATATGAGGAAAAAGGCTTAAAAGTAGAACACATTCAAGGAATTTAAAATGTATCCTGAAGATGAATATTTAATGTTAAGTGGAGTCCAACATTTTTTATTTTGCAAGAGACAGTGGGCCCTTATCCATGTTGAAAATATTTGGACGGAAAACTCCTTTACAGCAGAGGGGCAAGTCATCCATACAAAGGTAGATAAACCTTTTATAAAAGAAAAGAGAAAGGAACTTATAATATCAAGAGCCATGTCAGTGAGTTCCAAAAACTTGGGACTTTCTGGCAGGCTAGATGCAATTGAATTTCACAAATCAGATGAGGGAGTGGAATTAAAAAATAGGAAGGGCAAGTGGCTACCCGTAATCGTAGAATATAAAAGAGGCAAGAAGAAAAAATACAACTACGACAATGCCCAGCTTATGGCTCAGGCAATCTGCATAGAAGAAAACTTTAATATTAAGTTAGACTACGGTTATCTTTACTACAATGAAACTGATTTGAGAGAAAAAGTTGAATTTACAGAAGAACTTAGAGATTTAACTACAAAAGCAGCCCAAGACATGCACTACTATTACAAGAATAAGATTATCCCCAAGGCAGAAAATTATAAGAATTGCAGGATGTGTTCCCTGTATAATGAGTGCAATCCAAGGCTGACAAAGAAGATGAAAAATGTTGGAAATTATATTTATGGGGCAGAATTATGAAAAAATTACTGAACACCTTATATGTAACAAATCCTGATTACTATCTTAGAAAGGAAGGAAGAAATATTTCCATAACCAAAGATTCACAGAGAATCGCAAGGTATCCCATACACATCTTAAAGCAAATAGTTTGCTTCAACTATATGGGAGTCAGCCCAGAACTCATGAAGATGTGCATGGAAGAAAATGTGGCAATAACATTCTTCACACCCTATGGAAAATATTGTGGAAGGGTCATAGGAGCCTCTTATGGAAATATTTACACGAGAAAAAGACAATACAAGATGCAAGAATCAGAAGAATCCTTGGATTTTGTAAAAAATATAATTTATGCTAAGGCCTACAACTCTAGAAAAATTTTAATAAGAGGAAAATTAGACAATAAAGATAAGGTAGATGTCAAAAGATTAGAAGAAGTAATAGAAGCAATAAAGCTGCTTATGCTAGAAATAAAAAACTGTGAAAACAAAGATAGTGTGAGAGGTATTGAGGGAATAATTGCAAGAGGATACTTCTCTGTCTTAGATGAACTCATAATAAAACAAAGAGAAGACTTCTTCTTTATAGACAGGAGCAAGAGACCGCCAATGGATAGGTTTAATGCCCTAATATCCTTTCTCTATTCTCTACTTACCAATAACATTGCTGCAGCCCTTGAAGGAGTTGGGATTGATTCTTACGCAGGATTTTTCCACACAGATAGACCAGGAAGGGTCAGTATGGCTCTTGACATAATAGAGGAGATGCGCGCCTTTCTAGTTGATAAGTTCACACTTTCAATGATAAACTTAAATAGAATAAACAAGAATCATTTTGAAGTGAAAGAAAATGGAGCAACCCTCTTAAACGAAAAGGGCAGACAGGTAGTTTTAGAAAATTGGAACAAGAGAGAACAAGAAGAAATCTACCATCCATTTCTAGAAGAAAATATAAAAATCGGACTCCTCCCTCATGTACAGGCCCTTTTATTAAACTCTTACCTAAGAGGAGATATAGAAGCCTATCCACCCTTTATGATAGGAGGATAAAATGCAAGTGCTGATTACTTACGATGTAGAGACGATAACGCCAGCTGGCAAGAAAAGATTGAGACAAGTTGCAAAAGTATGCCTTGATTATGGACAAAGAGTACAGAACTCAGTATTCGAACTAAACATATATCCAGCTGACTTAGTAGAAATAAAAAATAAATTAGAAAAAATAATAGATCCCCAAAAAGATTCCATAAGAATTTATAATTTAGGGAAAAATTGGGAAAGAAGAGTGGAAAGTCTAGGGAGAGATGACACCTATAACCCAGAAAAAGACTTGTTAATATTATGAGACTTGGACCTGGACATAAAAAGTATAGACCTAACTCACAAAAAACAAAGAAAAAAGAGACAAAACTCTTCAAAAAATGATTAGCTGTATTTTTTACTAGGAGATAATGGCTAAAAAATACAGTCGCACTCCCCGTGAGTGCGTGGATTGAAATTTGATAATCAGACCATGTATCTGACTCATCTTTAAGTCGCACTCCCCGTGAGTGCGTGGATTGAAATATATTAAGACTACTCAATATGTATTTTGTAGAACGTCGCACTCCCCGTGAGTGCGTGGATTGAAATGCTTGATCCCCGCACCGCCAGGATACCTGGGAGCGTCGCACTCCCCGTGAGTGCGTGGATTGAAATCTGGGAGCAATACCTATCAAATCTTATCAGCGACCAGGTCGCACTCCCCGTGAGTGCGTGGATTGAAATTTTTTATTCTTGCATATTGGACTTTTACATTTAGTGTCGCACTCCCCGTGAGTGCGTGGATTGAAATAAGTTATAGTTTAAATTATTCATGTCACAAACCTTGTCGCACTCCCCGTGAGTGCGTGGATTGAAATTCTTATGACGACCTCACAATAAAAAATAAATGGAGTCGCACTCCCCGTGAGTGCGTGGATTGAAATCCTTTCAGGTGCTGACTGGTGCTTTGAAAGACTTGTCGCACTCCCCGTGAGTGCGTGGATTGAAATTCTACCCATGCCCATTTATCCTCGATAGTTTTTTCGTCGCACTCCCCGTGAGTGCGTGGATTGAAATTATGCTCCCCATTTAAAAGTTTGGCATAGTCAAGGTCGCACTCCCCGTGAGTGCGTGGATTGAAATTTATCAAGAGAATGTATTTATAGGCTTTTTTGCCCTGTCGCACTCCACGTGAGTGCGTGGATTGAAATTCTACCCATGCCCATTTATCCTCGATAGTTTTTTCGTCGCACTCCCCGTGAGTGCGTGGATTGAAATTATGCTCCCCATTTAAAAGTTTGGCATAGTCAAGGTCGCACTCCCCGTGAGTGCGTGGATTGAAATGCCTGATCCTGCGGAAAGGCTCGGTCAATAGCTTGTCGCACTCCCCGTGAGTGCGTGGATTGAAATAAATCTGAAAATAAGGCTCAATCCTACCGCCGTTGTCGCACTCCCCGTGAGTGCGTGGATTGAAATCATAACATCGTCCATTATTCCTTTAAATGTAAGAAGTCGCACTCCCCGTGAGTGCGTGGATTGAAATGTCTTACTTGCAAACTCTAAAACATCATCTACATGTCGCACTCCCCGTGAGTGCGTGGATTGAAATTAAAAAGTTATAATCTTACATTTATAAACCTTGAAGTCGCACTCCCCGTGAGTGCGTGGATTGAAATAAGAGTTGGAGGGTCGACTGTACCTGCCATTACTGGTCGCACTCCCCGTGAGTGCGTGGATTGAAATTTTAGAAGAACTAAAAGCGACCTTGACAACTTGGAGTCGCACTCCCCGTGAGTGCGTGGATTGAAATAATTCTCTATCAATGGAGTTATGTATTAATAGCGATGTCGCACTCCCCGTGAGTGCGTGGATTGAAATAAAAAATCTTCCAAACGTGGTGGGAAATGGATATAGTCGCACTCCCCGTGAGTGCGTGGATTGAAATAAAAAGATTATAAGAATTATAGCTTCGGACCAATGTCGCACTCCCCGTGAGTGCGTGGATTGAAATTTTCGTCCTTCGTAAATTCCTCAGTGCAGAATTAGTCGCACTCCCCGTGAGTGCGTGGATTGAAATTCTTACCTCTGGGAGGTCTGCTCTTCTAAGTTCTCGTCGCACTCCCCGTGAGTGCGTGGATTGAAATAAATACATTTGACCTTGTTGCTCAAAAATATCTCGTCGCACTCCCCGTGAGTGCGTGGATTGAAATGGTTTCTCCTGCGGCTATGTTGTCAAAGTCCAAAGTCGCACTCCCCGTGAGTGCGTGGATTGAAATAAACAGAAAGCTACAAGGTATTTTCTCCAAAGTGGTCGCACTCCCCGTGAGTGCGTGGATTGAAATCAATTAGGGCTACAAGCCTTAGCTATAACTTGCCAAGTCGCACTCCCCGTGAGTGCGTGGATTGAAATTATTCTATGTCCTAACTGTAATGTGTGGCTTAAGGCGTCGCACTCCCCGTGAGTGCGTGGATTGAAATCTGATAAAATTTCACCTGAATCTTTTAATCTATTTGTCGCACTCCCCGTGAGTGCGTGGATTGAAATCGTCAATTAAAACTTTTTTGTCCTCGTGGTTTGCGTCGCACTCCCCGTGAGTGCGTGGATTGAAATAATTTTAGAGGAGATAGCCTTGATGTAGCTATCCCCGTCGCACTCCCCGTGAGTGCGTGGATTGAAATCATTTTCCATGGGAATTTTTATAAGATACAATTCCGTCGCACTCCCCGTGAGTGCGTGGATTGAAATTTCGCAATTAGAAACGTGTATATATTTATCATACGTCGCACTCCCCGTGAGTGCGTGGATTGAAATATCAGTCTTGCCGACTCTATCAGTCCAGACTTGGAGTCGCACTCCCCGTGAGTGCGTGGATTGAAATTTTGATACTGAAGATAAAGATATACTGGCATTAACGTCGCACTCCCCGTGAGTGCGTGGATTGAAATCATTTTCCATGGGAATTTTTATAAGATACAATTCCGTCGCACTCCCCGTGAGTGCGTGGATTGAAATTACTCTTGAAGTTCTAGATATTTTTGAGGTATAAGTCGCACCCCATACGGGTGCGTGGATTGAAATAGTACAAGTAACAGGTATTATTGCCGCTTGTGCACCTGTCGCACTCCATACGGGTGCGTGGATTGAAATTAATGCACGTAAATCACGCACATTAGATCAAAATAAGTCGCACCCCATACGGGTGCGTGGATTGAAATAAATCGTCGAAAATCAATTGAAAGATAATGAAGACGTCGCACCCCATACGGGTGCGTGGATTGAAATATAAGTAGGTCATAAGGTATTTCCAAAGATGCCCCGTCGCACCCCATACGGGTGCGTGGATTGAAATGAACTAACTCACAGTAGGGAAGAGTTTATAAGGATGTCGCACCCCATACGGGTGCGTGGATTGAAATTCACAGATTAAATTATCAATATCTTTTGTAATTTGTCGCACCCCATACGGGTGCGTGGATTGAAATTCTAATATACATTAGTGTAGTATTATAGGACTCATGTCGCACCCTTCACGGGTGCGTGGATTGAAATAGGTGTGAGGTTTTTGTTTGCTCTATAAAGTACAGTCGCACCCCTCACGGGTGCGTGGATTGAAATTGTCATGTACGCTCCGTGTTTTCTTATGGTTGGTAAGTCGCACCCTACACGGGTGCGTGGATTGAAATGCTTGATCCCCGCACCGCCAAGAGGCCAAGGGACCAGTCGCACTCCCCGTGAGTGCGTGGATTGAAATGTCTGAAGCCGAACCCCACCCAAAAGCAAAACTAGTCGAACCCTTCACGGGTGTGTGGTTTTAAATGATCAATATTCTTAAGGAGATATAATAATATTATGAAAAATATCAAAGATTTAGAAGATGATTATATTGAGAGGTTTGGAGATTTATTCCCAACAATAGGTATATCAAGAGATTATGAAAAAGAGATAATATTAATTTGTTTAGCTAAGGACAAAGATGCGTATGGGTTAGGATATTTTGATTTAGAAAAATGCTATTAAAAGTATGACGTAAATTATTCTAGGGTTGTAGTGATTGGAATTGGTGCTGAATATGAGATATTGCACCGTTTAAGATATCATCTCTTTAGATCGAATCTTTAAAAGTGTGTGTGGATTGAAATTTTGGTATCATCAAGAATTAAGTTCATAGTAGTTTGTCGTACTCTTCACGGGTGCATGAATTGATATAAGAAATGGAGATGATAATATTGAAAGAATTGAAAACATCTGAGGCACAAAGACGAGCAACGAAGAAGTGGGAACAGAATAACCCGGAGTCTAAAAGATATAGTCGTAATAAGGGTAATGCGAGAACATTTGCGAGGAAATATGCAAAGACTTTGGAAGAAGTAGAAGAGTTGGTAGAGATTTTCAAAAATGAAAACCCTAACTATAAAAAATAAAAGGTAAATTTAGCCGTACTCCATGTGAGTGCGTAGATTGAAATATGTCCCTTTTCTACAGTAGTATCTTTAGACTCATGTCGCACCCTACACGGGTGCGTGGATTGAAATAAAGATTTAAAAAAAGCTACATGCGATATTGACGGTCGCACCCTTCGCGGGTGCGTGGATTGAAATTTTCATACTGTATAATCACCTCTTGATTGAACAAGTCGCACCCTTCACGGGTGCGTGGATTGAAATATTGGGAAGATTCTGAAGGATTTAATATTTTACAGTCGCACCCTACACGGGTGCGTGGATTGAAATCCAACTATATGTTGGAAGACGCCATAAAAATGAGAGTCGCACCCTTCATGGGTGCGTGGATTGAAACAATGGCCGACTCTTTGCAGTACAAGGCGACACTGGAGTCGCACCCTTCACGGGTGCGTGGATTGAAATTTGGGTTCAAGTCCCATCCTTAGCACCATTTTTGTCGCAAACTTTATTATGAAGAAATTAAAATATTTTAAAAATATGCCTAACCTAAAATTTTTAGGTTAGGTTTTTTGTTGTTAAAAATTTTAAAGATTAAATAGAAATTAGTTAATGCTAAGTAATATTAGCTTATGAAATTTATTCTGGAGAAGCTAAAATTATTCAAGTAATTAGTATAAAGTTAAGGATTTTTACTAAGTCATTAGGAGATATGATTTGGAAAATTATTATGATGTTGAAAATTATTAGGAATTTATAAAAAATTATGAAGTAGAAAAATTTTATGAAGTTGTAAATAATTATGAAGTTAAAAAATTTTATTAAGTTGCAAAAAAACATATAGTGGAAAGTTATTATGAAGTCATTAAAGGATAAGATGTAGAAAATTTTATCATTTTATAAAAATTATTAATTTATAATAGAAGAAAGTTACAAGACCCTATAAATAAATCTAACAATCTTGTGAAGTCTTCTAGTCTTTATAGTATAATGAAAATAGCGTGCTATGAGATTTTAGCTAAAAACTTGTAGAATATTATTTTATTTATTATAATACTTTTATTATGGAGGTAATATGAGATTATCAAAACTTTATATGCCAACTCTTAGGGAGGATCCACAAGATGCTGAGATTGCATCTCACAAGTTTCTTCTAAGGGCAGGTATGATTAGAAAATCTGCTAGTGGTGTCTATACATACTTGCCACTTGGCTATAGATCTATTAAAAAAATTGAAAATATTGTTCGTGATGAAATGGATAAGGCTGGTGCTATGGAGATTTTAATGTCTGCCATCCAACCTGCTGAAATCTGGAGAGAGTCTGGAAGATGGGAAAAGTTTGGTCCTGAAATGTTCAAGCTAAAGGACAGAAACGATAGGGAGTTCTGTCTTGGACCTACTGCTGAGGAATATTTTACTACTCTTGTAAGAGACGAAGTCAAGTCTTACAAGGACCTTCCTCTTAATCTTTACCAAATTCAAACTAAGTACAGGGACGAAAAGAGACCTAGGTTTGGTATTAATAGGGCAAGAGAGTTCTCTATGAAGGATGCCTACACTTTTGATACTTCACCTGAGACTCTTGATGTTGCTTACATGAATATGTACGATGCTTATGAAAAGATTTTTGACAGACTTGAGCTTGATTATAAGATTGTTGAGGGTGACAATGGTGCCATGGGTGGTACTGGTTCTCACGAGTTCATTGCTCTTTCTGAGACAGGCGAAGGTGTAATTGTTTATTCTGAGTCTGGTAAGTTTGGTGCAACTGAAGAGAAGGCTCCTGTTGAGTATATTCTTCCTGAAGCTGAAGACAAGTTGGACTTAGAAAAAGTTCACACTCCAAATGCCAGCACTATTGAAGAGGTTGCTAACTTCTTAAAGGTTGACCAAAAGAAATGTGCCAAGGCAATTGATTTAATGTTAGGCGATGAACTTGTTCTTGTATTTATTCCTGGAGATAGGGAACTCAACCTTGCTAAGCTTGTTTCTTACACAGGTGTTGCTGAACACGACATTAGGATGATGGAAGACAGCGAAATCGAAGCTATTAAGTCTAAACCAGGATACACTGGACCTCTTGGTCTTGATGTAAGGATGATTTTTGACAAGAGACTTACTGAAATGGACAATCTTGTTGTTGGTGCCAATGAAAATGAATACCACTATATCAATGCCAATTACGGACGTGACTTTGAAGGCGAAGTTGTCGATGACCTTCTTCTTGTTGCTGAAGGCGACAAGGTACCGGGAACTGATGAGGAATATAAGTTTGCAAGAGGTATTGAAGTTGGTAATATCTTTAAATTGGGTACAAAGTATTCGGAAGCCCTTAATGCAACTTTCCTTGACGAAAATGGCAAGGCAAATTACTTCTACATGGGTTCTTATGGTGTTGGTATCACAAGATCTGTTACAGCTGTTATCGAACAAAACCACGATGACAATGGAATCATTTGGCCAATATCTGTAGCTCCTTATGAAGCAATTGTTACTATAGTAAACACTAAAGATGAAGATCAAGTTGCTCTTGGAGAAAAAATTTACAAGGAACTTGAAGCTAAGGGTGTTGAAGTCCTACTTGATGACAGGAAGGAAAGACCTGGGGTTAAGTTTAAGGACAGGGACCTTATTGGTATTCCTCTAAGAATTACTTGCGGCAAGAAGTCAGGAGATTCTATTGTTGAATATTCTACTAGAAGAGAAATGGAAAATTCTGACATCTCAGCTGACGAGGCAATCAAAAATATTTTAAGTGAAATAGAAAAGGTTAGGTAAGATGAGCGATTTTAAATTTGAAATTACTGAACACTTAGGAACTCTATCTGAGAATGCTAGGGGCTGGACTAAGGAACTAAACAAGGTTTCCTTCAACGACAGACCAGCTAAGTATGACCTAAGAGAATGGGACCCAGACCACCAAAAGATGTCTAAGGGTGTAACTCTTAGTGATGAAGAGATGGAAATTCTATCAAAGATACTAAAGGACAAGGGTATTTAATAGGTTTTTAAAATAACTTATGTTATAATATAGAGATGTGAAAAACGCGATAAGCGAGGAGGCAATTGAAATGGAAATTAATAAGAAAGAAAATAACACTGTCTTTTTTGACATTGTTTTAAAAAGAGAAGATATAAAGAAAGCTGAAAACGAAGTGTATAAGAAAAACAAAAAACACTTCCAAATTCCTGGATTTAGAAAAGGTCATGTTCCTATGAAGATGATCGAAAACATGTACGGCAAGGACGTATTCTTTGAAGATGCTATTAACGAACTTCTTCCACAAGAATATGAAAAAGCTATTGAAGAATTAGACCTTAAGGTTGTTGACCAACCAAACATTGACATTGACGAAGAAAGCATTGAAAAGGGCGAAGATCTTGTTATCAAAGTTTCTGTTGATGTTAGACCAGAAGTTGAAATCAAAGACTACGAAGGAATTGAAATCGAAGACCCAACTATTGAAGTAACTGACGAACTTATTGACTCTGAAGTTGAAAATCAAAGAGCGATGAACGCAAGAATTATCAATGTTGACGACAGGGCTGTAGAAGATGGCGACACTGTAAACATCGACTTCAAGGGTTCTGTTGATGGAGAATACTTCGAAGGTGGAGAAGCTGAAAGCCAAGACCTAAAGATTGGTTCAAACACATTTATCCCAGGCTTTGAAGAACAACTAATTGGACACGAAATTGGCGAAGAATTTGACATTACTGTTAAGTTCCCAGAAGATTATCACCAAAAAGATCTTGCTGGAAAGGACGCTAAATTCGAAATCAAATTAAACGGAATCTCTTATGAAGAACTTCCAGAACTTGACGATGAATTTGTAAAAGATATTTCTGAATTTGACACTCTTGATGAATTCAAGGCTGACTTAAGAAAGAAAAAAGAAGAAGAATTCAAAACAACTTCTGAAATGGAAAAACAAAGAAGAGCTATTGATAAAATCGGTGAAATGATTGAAGCAGACATTCCTGAAGGAATGATTAACGCTCAAATCGATGACATGATTAGAAACTATGACCAAAGCTTAAGAGCTCAAGGTATTAGCTTTGAAGACTATATTAAGATGATTGGTCAAAGTCTTGATGACTTCAAGAACACTATGAGACCTGAAGCAGAAAAGACTGTTAAAAACGACCTTGCTCTAGAAGCTCTTGTTAAAGACATGAACATCGAAATCACTGATGAAGAAATCGAAGAAGAAGTTAACAAGGTTGTAGAAGAATACTTCAAGGACGACAAAGACCACATGGAAAAAATGAGAGAATACATGCTTAACGACAACAAGGATGTTGTAAGAGACGACCTTGAAAAGAGAAAAGCTATTGAAACTCTTGTTGAAAAAGCAAAATTTGTTGAGCCAAAGGAAGTTACTGAAGAAGATATAGAAGAAGTAAAAGAAGATAAATAATCAAGGATGTGATTAAATGGCACTAGTGCCAATGGTAGTAGAACAAACTAATAGGGGCGAAAGATCTTACGATATTTACTCTAGACTTTTAAAGGATAGGATTATCTTTGCAAGTGGCGAAGTAAATGACACTATGGCAGATTTAATTGTTGCCCAACTTTTGTTCTTAGAAGCTGAAGACCCAAACAAGGATATTCAACTTTATATTAATTCACCTGGTGGATCTGTATCTGCAGGATTTGCAATTTACGACACTATGAATTATATAAAACCAGACGTATCAACAATCTGTATTGGGATGGCAGCATCAATGGGTGCATTTTTACTTGCATCTGGTGCTAAGGGTAAGAGATTTGCTCTTCCAAACTCTGACATCATGATTCACCAACCATCTGGTGGAGCTCAAGGTCAGGCAAGTGACATCCAAATCAATGCAGAAAAGATTTTAAAAATTAGACACAAATTAAATGAAATTCTTGCAGAAAGAACTGGCCAAGACCTAGAAAAAATCGAAAGAGATACTGATAGGGACTACTGGTTAAATTCTCAAGAAGCTAAAGATTATGGTTTAATCGATAAAGTTATTGAAAAAAGGGTTTGAGGTGAGATATGTCTAATACAGATGAAATTCTAAGATGTTCATTCTGTGGCAAAACACAAAACCAAGTGAATAGATTGATTGCCGGACCTAATGTCAATATCTGCGACGAGTGCATTGAGAGATGCCACACAATCCTAGAAAATGAAGTTCCTCACGAAATCAGCAAGGACTTTGACCTTAAAAAGCCTGCTGAAATAAAAGAAATCTTGGATCAATATGTTGTAAAGCAAGAAGACGCCAAGCGCGCTCTTGCTGTTGCAGTATATAACCACTACAAGAGGATTTCATCAAATAGGAAGGTAAGCAGCGACATTGAACTTCAAAAGTCCAACATTCTTATGATTGGACCTACAGGTTCTGGTAAGACCCTACTTGCACAAACTCTTGCTAGACTTTTAAATGTTCCCTTTGCCATTGCTGATGCCACAACCCTAACTGAGGCTGGCTATGTCGGCGAAGATGTTGAGAATATTATTTTGAAACTTATTCAAAATGCTGACTACGACATTGAAAGGGCAGAAAAAGGGATTATATATATTGACGAGATAGATAAGATTGCCAGAAAATCTGAAAATGTATCTATCACAAGAGACGTAAGTGGAGAAGGTGTTCAACAAGCCCTCCTAAAAATTATCGAGGGAACTGTTGCCAATGTTCCTCCACAAGGTGGAAGGAAGCATCCGTCACAAGAATTTATTCAAGTTGACACTTCAAACATCCTATTCATTGTTGGTGGTGCCTTTGACGGAATCGACAAAATTATAGAAAACAGGACTGCCAAGTCTTCTATGGGCTTTGGATCAGAAATTGTAGATAAAAAAGCTAATAAAGAAAATATTTTACAAAAGGTTGAAACTGAAGACCTATTAAAGTTTGGTTTAATACCAGAACTTATTGGTAGATTACCTGTTACTATTACTCTTGAAGAGTTAGACGAAGAGGCTCTAGTTGAAATTTTAACTAAGCCAAAGAATGCCCTTGTAAAACAATACAAGGAACTTCTAAAATTTGATGACGTTGAACTAATCTTTGACGACGAAGCCCTAAGCTATATTGCAAGAAAGGCAATAGAAAAGAAGGCTGGAGCAAGAGGATTAAGAGGCGTTATCGAAAATACAATTATGAATGTAATGTATGAAATTCCTTCAAGAGATGACATCAAAGCAGTTAAAATAACAAAGGAATCAGTAGAAGGAACTGCACCTGCTGAATTAATAAAAAAATAAATAAATAATTAGCCGTGGTTGCCACGGCTTTTTTAGAAGGTGAAAAATGGATAAAATTAAATTACCACTTATCCCACTTCGAGACCTAGTTATCTTTCCACACATGGTTATGCATTTTGATTGCGGTAGAAAAATTTCTCTCAACGCAATTGATGCAGCAGAGATGAAAGATTCAAAAATATTTTTGGTGGCCCAAAGAGAACTTGAAATCGAAGACCCAAAGAGGGAAGACCTCTTTGGAATTGGGACTGTGGCTACTATAAAACAAATTTTAAAACTGCCTGGTGGAATTGTCAGGGTCCTTGTTGAAGGTGAAGAGAGGGCAAAAATTTCTGAACTTGATATCACAGAAGAGATGATTGAAGCAGAAATTGAAATCCTTGAAGACAAGGAAAGTGACTTCACAGAAGATGAAGAGATTGAAGCTGCCCTTAGGCTGGCCCTTAGCGACTTGGAGGCCTATTCATCTTTAGATGATAAATTATTCCCAGGACTTATTTCAAATATTGCAGACACTGAGGACCCATCAAGGTTTATTGATACAGTTGTGGGATATTTGAATTTTAAATTGGAAGACTATCAAAGGATTTTAGAAACAACAGATATCTATGAGAGACTTGTGGCCTTTCATGAAATCATGAAGAAGGAAATTGAAATTCTTTCTATAGAAAAGAACATCAATGACCAGGTCAAAAAGAAAATGGACGAGGTCCAAAGGGAATATTACCTAAAGGAACAATTAAGGGTAATCCACAAGGAACTTGGTGACGGAGAAGACGAGGCCGAGATAACAGAGTCCTACAAGAAAAAAATTGAAGAAAAGGCCCTTCCTGATGAAGTCAAGGACAAGGCCCTTAAAGAAGTTAATAAGCTGGGCAACTTAAATTCACAATCGCCAGACTATTCACTTTTAATAAATTATCTTGACTGGATCCTTGACCTACCTTGGCTTGAGTCTGGAGATGAAAAGAGAAATATTTCTGATGCGAGAAAAATTTTAAACGACGAACACTATGGACTTAAAAAAGTTAAGGAGAGAATCCTAGAATTTATTGCCGTTAGGATTTTATCAGGCGACAAGGGTAGGGGACCAATCCTCTGCTTAGTGGGACCTCCTGGAGTTGGTAAAACTTCCATTGCGCAGTCAATTGCAAATTCTCTTAACAAAGAATTTGTCCGCATGAGCCTTGGTGGAGTAACTGACGAAGCAGAAATAAGAGGTCACAGGAAGACTTATATTGGAGCTCTTCCTGGAAGAATTATTTCACTCTTAAAGAAGGCTGGCAAAAATGACCCAGTATTTTTATTTGACGAGATAGACAAGGTGGGCAACGACTTTAAGGGCGACCCTGCATCAGCTCTTCTAGAAGTTCTTGACCCCGAACAAAATAATTCCTTTACAGACAGGTACTTGGAACTTCCCTTTGATCTATCAAAAGTCTTTTTCATAGCAACAGCTAACACGACAGCAACTATACCAAGACCCCTCCTTGACAGGATGGAAGTCATCCAACTTGAAGGCTACACTCCAAATGAAAAATTCAATATTGCAAAAAAATATTTAATCTCAAAGCAAATTGAAGAAAATGGACTTAAGAAAGAAAATATTAGTATTTCTGACAGAGCCATAAAGGACATAATTGACTACTACACTCGTGAATCAGGAGTTAGGGGACTTGAAAAACAAATTTCAAAAATTGTGAGAAAGGCTGCCCTAAAAATTGTGGAAGAAGACTTAGATAAGGTTTCTGTTTCCACAAGAAATATTGAGGACTTTCTTGGAGAAAAAATTTTCAGGATTTCTGAAGCAGAAAAATCTCCTGAAGTTGGTTCAGTAAATGGACTTGCTTGGACAGAAGTTGGTGGCACAAGCCTTGTCATAGAAACGATAGTTATGCCAGGCAAGGGCAAGCTAACTCTAACAGGATCGCTGGGAGATGTGATGAAGGAGTCAGCCATGGCTGCCATCTCTTATATTGCATCAAAGGCAGATGACTTTAAGCTCGATCCAAACTTCAGGTCCAACACAGACATCCACATCCACGTCCCTGAAGGAGCAGTGCCAAAGGATGGCCCGTCAGCAGGGATTACAATTGCGACATCAGTCTTATCTGCTCTAACAAAGAGGCCAGTTAACAACGACGTGGCCATGACAGGAGAGATAACACTTCGTGGAAAAGTCCTTCCAATTGGCGGTCTAAAGGAAAAACTTCTGGCAGCAGAAAGATATGGAGTCAAGACTGTAATAATTCCAGAAGAAAACAAGAGGGACTTAAAGGAAATTGAAGAAGAAGCAATTAAGAAGTTAGATGTGAGACCAGTTTCCAAGTTCGAAGAAGTTGCAGAGATTGCCATAGGTGATTTTAATGAAGATAAATAAGGCAGAACTAGAAAAAGTTGCAGTAGAAGAAAAGCAATATCCTGACCCGAATATCAAGGAGTTTGCCTTTGCAGGCAGGTCCAATGTTGGTAAGTCATCCTTTATAAATGCAATGTTAAATAGGAAAAATCTTGCAAGGACTTCATCTACACCGGGAAAGACTAGGACTATCAACTTTTACAGGGTCAATGATGATTTGCGTCTTGTGGACTTGCCAGGTTATGGCTACGCAAAAGTTGCCAAGTCAGAAAAAGAAAAGTGGGCAGGCATCATCAACAGGTATCTTGAAAATAGAGAAAACCTAGTTGAGACAATCCTACTTGTGGACATAAGACACGAACCGACAGCCCTTGACAAGCAAATGTATGACTACATCATTGAGTCAGGATTCTCGGGTATAGTGATTGCGACAAAAAAAGATAAAATAAAAAAATCTCAAGTAGATAAACACATATCAATAATTGCCAAAAAACTTGGCGTCAAGCACAGGGAAAATATAATTCCCTTCTCCTCCTCAAAGAGAGACGAAGTCAAGGACATGTGGTTTATCTTCGAAGATATGCTTAGATTTCATGAAGAATAAAATTATAAATCAAGAGCTGGGAGACTGGCTCTTTTTTCTTGTGAAAAATTTTAAAATTAATAGAAAAGAATTTTTTAAAGTTCATAAATAATAAGTTATTAAGAAATTCTTAATAAGTGACAGACAAATTTCACATACTTTTTAAGTATTATTCATATATAATTGATATGATAAGAAAAAATGGAGGATGTTATGAAGATAAGAAATAAAATTTTAACAGCGGCACTTTCTCTTGCCCTTCTACCTGGCTTTGTTTTTGCCAAGGAAGGCGAAGAGATTGTAACACTTGGTGCCGATTTAAAGGAAAGTCAAAAAAGTGAAATGCTTCGTGAGATGAATGCAAGTGATGATGCAAAGATCATCGAGGTAACTAATGCAGAGGAATACAAGTATCTTGGAGATGTCTTGTCATCGAAGGAAATTGGCAAGAGGGCAATTTCTTCTGCTATTGTTAGATATGAAAAAGCAGGAAGTGGACTAACTATTGAACTCTCAGACAACATCAGGGTTGTAAAGGAAGATGCCTTTATCAATGCTCTAAACACTGTAGGCATTGAAGATGCTGATATTTATGTAACTGCACCGGGAAAGGTAAGTGGTACTGCAGCCTTAACTGGAATTTTAAAGGCCTATGAAGAAAACACTGGCAAGGAATTACCAGAGGATCTAAAAAAGGTCGCCAATGAAGAGCTTGTTGTTCAAACAAAATTATCTGAAGAGCTTGGCGATGAAAAGACTAACGACATAATTTATGAAATTAAGGACGCCATGGCAAAGAATATGCCAAAGGACGAAAAGGAAGTTAGAGTCATAATCGAGAATGTTGTTAACAACTACAACATCAACCTTACAAAGAGCCAAGAGGATAAGCTTGTTGGACTATTTAACAACATGAAGAATGCTGACGTTGACTGGAATAGGATGGCTGACACAGCAGTTAAGTACAAGGACAAGGCTTCAAAGTTTTTAAACTCTCCAGAAGGAGAAAAGGCTGTAGAAAATACGAAGAGCTTCTTGGAAAAGTTAATAGACTTTATAGTTGGCTTGTTTAAATAAGAATTATGAGTGGAGATTCACCCAAGGGTGGATCTTTTTTTATTACAAAAATCCAAATAAAAAAATCCGACTTAATCGGATTTTTCATAAATTAAAACTTGTTGTAGTGAACCTTTGAAGAAACGTCAAATTCTTCGTGGTCCTTTGTGCCTGATTTTTTGTAGCCAATTGGGATTAGGCATTGGGCCCTGTAAGGTTTTTTCACTCCGAAGTTTTCTGCAAAGTATTCTTCATAAGAAATCTTGCCGGCAGTGTTTCCTTCTTTAACGTTGATCCAAGAAGATGAAAGGCCTTCCTCTTCAAGTAGAAGTTGTAGGTAAGCTGCTGTTAGCGATGCTTCTTCCACCCAAGTCTTACAAATTTCTGTGTTTGCAATAACTATTACTACTACTGGAGCTTCTTTTAGGTAAAGAGTTGCAAAGGAATCCATGTTGGAAAGTTCTTCGATTTTTTCCTTGTCGTCAACTACTATGAATTCTACTGGATGGGAGTTGCCGTTGCTTGGTCCCATGGAAGCGTACATTAAAAGTTCTTCTAACTTTTCTCTGTCAACTTCCTTGTCTTTATATTTTCTAACAGTTCTTCTTTTTAAAATTAATTCTTTTAACAAAATATCACCTCTCCTATCATTTTACCACAAAAAAGCTTATAGAGAAGCGTGTGAAAATATATTCATAATATTCTTAAAAGCTTATAATAAAGAGTGGAATAAGATTGAAAATAAGCCAAAGGGAAAAATATAAAAAATTCTGAAAATATTTTCATAAAAGCGTTGACAAATATACTTATCTAAAGTACAATATACATGAAGTGAAAACTTCATCATCTTTTTTCTTCCCTTAGAGAACAGTTATTGGATACATAAGCTGTTCTCTTTTTATTTGTCTAAATTTAAATTTACTTAAGACTTGTAGAGGGGGGTTTTTAATTTAGTGAAATTTAAAAGATCTCTCTATAGAAAATTTTTAGTATATATACTTCTTTTCCTATATTTTTCAAAAATTTACTTTTCAAAAACTTCAGTTAAGGCTTTGCAAGTCCACAAAGTTTAATTTTATGTTTAATCCAACAAAAAACATATTTTAAATAATTTTGTACCATCACAATTGAATATGAACTTATAAAAGAAATCTAATCTATCTTTAATTGTAAGCTTATAAATTTTTCTATTCTATAAAAAAAATAGAAACTTATATAGTCAAAGGACTTCATAAAATTTTATTAGCTTATGAGTCTATAAGAAAGTAATGATTTTTTATAAAGTCATGGATTTTTGCTATTTTTCATGATTTTTATAAATCTAAATTAATATATCAACTTATGTGCTTATATGAAATCGAACGAATGTTGCAAGATTGTTACAGGGAAAAATTCTTTGTAACAGAAACTTAAAATAGAAAACCTGTTATATAGATGACTTTGATATATAATAAGGATGAAGGTGATAAAGATGAAGATTTTTAAAAAGACTTCATTGATTATTATCTCCTCAGCATTGATTTTGACAAGCACTGTATCTGCAAGAACTTTTAGAGACACAAGAGGCCACTGGGCAGAAGCTTCAATTGACTTTATTACTGACAAAAAGCTTATGTCTGGTTACCAAGATGGGACTTTTAAACCTAATGAAAACATGTCGAGAGCAGAGTTTTATGCAACTGTTAATTCTTTAGCAGGCTATGATAAAACTTATACTGTGACTTTTTCTGATGTAAGTACATCTGATTGGTTTTACAATGATGTAGCTAAGGGCATTAAGGCAGGTTACATTAAGCCAACTACTGGTAGGCTTAATCCAAATAGGGAAATTACACGAGAAGAAGTTGCAGAAATTCTTGGTTATGTGTATTCGCTATCACCGAGGGAAGGTTCAACAAATGAGTTTGGCGATAGGGCAAGGATAAGCCCATCGGCAAGGGGCTATGTAGGCGCCCTTGTGGACGCAGGGATCTTGAGAGGTTACTCTGATGGTAACTTTTATCCCACAAGATCAATTAGGAGATCAGAAGCTGCTACGCTTTTTAGGTCAATGATTTCTAATTACAACTATCCACAAAAGAAAGCTCTAAATAATAGCAAAATTAAATTTGGGGGCAGAAATCTTTACGAATAAGACAGGCAACTGTCTTATTTTTTTGTATAAATTTGTTGGAAAGGATTTTAAAGTCTAAAAATTAATTTATTAAGATATAATTTCTTACTTGTAAAAAATAATAAAAAATACCAGAGGAAATAAAAATTCCCTCTGGTACTTAGTTAAGCTTTATCCTATCATGATAAATTTTTTATAAATTTTATAGATTGAAAATATTTTACAGGTTTCTAAAATAGTCTAATAATATTTCTGAAGTTTCCTTGTCGTAATTTTTTATAACTTTGAGGTCCTTATACATATCAAAGCCGCCGGCTCCTGTGGCCCTGTAGTTATTCATTACTAGTGAAAACTTGTCGGAATCTTTTACTTCTTTACCATCAAAGAAAATCTTGCCAATTCTCTCGCCAACTTTTTGTGTAAGGTCCTTTTCAAAGTCTATGCCATAGAAGTAGTCAAAGTTGTAATGCTCTTCCTTTGGCTCTAAAAACTTCTTTGATATCTTATAGGACCCATCATACTCGATGTAGGAAAAGTTTTGTTCTAGGGCTTCTCTAAGACTCTTGCCGTCGATTTCAAGCACCACTGTTGTGTTAGGAAACCTGTATGTGTTTAGGACGTCTCTTGTGGTCAAGTTCTTCTTTAGACCTGAGATGACATTGGCAAAGGAAGTGATAGAAATATCTGCTCCTGTGTAGTCCAATTGGATCTTGTTTATTAGGTTTGCAAGGTCTGAGCCATGAAGGGCCATCTTAATCCTGTTCTCTGGCATGTAGTCACGGCTCAGTTCTGCTATTGGTTGGTCGAGATAGTCTTGGACTTCTTCTTCAACATCACTATATTTTTCTATAAGGAAGTTTGATCCAAGCCTTGGCTCAATAAAGGAAGCCTTCATTTCTTTTCTTGCAAGGTCAACTTCCACAAGGGCAGCCTTAGACCCATTGGCTGGCGTCTCAATGGCAAGGGTATTGCCAATATAACCAGCGATCTCCATGTGTTGGTGGCCTGCCAAGATTATATTGAAGTCCAATTCTTTTGCAATTTTTCCTCCAATATTTTCTGTGGTTTCTGAAAGTTTTTTGCCACTTTCTAGGTCGATTTCATAACCTCCATGGTAGATTAAAATATTAAAATCTGTCTTTTCTTTTTTTAGTCCTTCAAGGGCCCTCTTTGCTCCTTCAAAGGCATCTGTGATTTCAAAGTTCACGAGATTTTCTTTTCTCTCCCAGAGATTTACCCAATCGGTAACAACCCCAGTAATCCCAATCTTGTAATCGTCAATTTCTTTTACATAATATGGGTCAAATTTAATCTTACCAGTCTTGTCTCTTACATTGGCACAAACTAGTTTTCCCTTCATGTTTTCTACGTAAGTCCTTAGGTAATCGTAGCCGTAGTTGAAGTCGTGGTTACCAAGAGTGTAGTAGTCAACATTTTGCATCATGTCTGCCACTACATTAGAGTTTAAATTTTCTTTTACATAGTAGGCGAAGGAAGATCCCTGAAGGATGTCTCCTCCGTCAGTTAAGATTGTCCTCTCGTCTTTTTTTATATTATTTAAAAGTGAAAGGTAGCCTGTATTTTTTTCTTCCCTATCGAGATAATCTGTTGGGAAAAAATATCCGTGCAAGTCTGATGTGTGAATTATTTTTAAAATCATTTTTCACCTACTAGTCTTGCTCTTATTTTTGTTGAGAAGTACTCAATAAATAAGACAAGAAGGATTAGTCCTAAGAGGATTGCTCCAACTTCGCTCCACTTGTAGGAAGTGATGGCGAACATAAGTGGTGAACCAATACCACCTGCTCCAACAAGTCCAAGGATTGATGCGTCTCTTAAATTTATGTCGAAACGATAAATTGTTGTTGAGGCAAAGTTTGCAAAAAGCTGAGGAATTATACCAAAGCGAATCTTTTGGAAGGTTGTTGCCCCAATGGAAGAGAAGGACTCAAGTATTGCCTTGTTTAGGTTCATGATGTTATCTGAAAATAATTTTGTAAGCATACCAATAGATGTAAAGGACATAGTCATAAGGCCTGCAAAGGGTCCAGGTCCTGTTACCCTAATAAACATTAGACCATAAACAATAGCTGGGATTGTCCTTATTAGGATAATAAACATCCTAACAAGATAAGCCACAGGCGCTGGAACAATGTTTGATGATGCCAAAAAGCTAAGTGGCATGGCAATTATTGCCCCTACAAGGGTACCTAGGAAGGCTATACAAATAGTTTCAAGTAAAAGGTAAGGAACTCCCTTCGTCGTTAGGTTAAAGAGCATGTCCTTGTTGGGATTAAAGATTCCCTTGATAATATTTTTGGCTACTCCCATTCCATCTTTTGTTGCAGATTCAAAATTAATTACAGAAGATGACCAAACTATCATAAATAAAATTACAGCTACAATCATTATGATATAGCCATGATTTTTTGGTTCTGATTTTAGTTTTTCTATTACTTTTTCTGACATATTAATTCAACTTTCTTCTAAAGTGAGCACTGATATTTTCGATGACAAATACTGTTATAAGTAGCATCAAGAGAATCATGCCCACACGGTTGTAGTCTCTCCAGTTAATGTTTTCGTTAATAAGAAGTCCCAGTCCACCGGCACCAACATAACCAAGGATGGCAGCGTATCTCACGTTACCTTCAAAGTTATAAAGGGCAGTTGATAAATAAAAGGGAAGGATTTCTGGCACAATGGATTTGAAAAAAGGCCATAGTCCTAGTGAAGCCCATGGAGATCATTGCTTCAAAGGCTCCCATGTTAACTGTTTCAATTTGCTCATAAGTTAGCTTTCCAACATAGGAGAAGGAAAATAAAAATATGGCAACTGTACCAGCAAAGGCACCAAGTCCAAAAATATAAGTTGCAATAAGTGCAGACACAAGTGTTGGAATGGTACGAAGGATTGAGAAAAGTAACTTAACAATCCAGTTTATGACCTTGTTATTTACCATGTTGTTTGATGCCAAGAAGGCAAAGGGCATAGCCAAAACTGCTCCCAAGAAGGATCCCAAGAAGGACATCTTTATTGTGTCAAAAAGTGGTCCCACTATTGAAGGGAAGTAGGAAAAGTTTGGCTTAAACATTGGAGATAAAATGGCAAAGAGCTTGTGAATATTTTTCGAGAGAGTTGCCATTGAAAAGTTCGTAACTCTTACAGAAAGCATGGTAAAAAGAAGCAAGAGAATAAGGATAGGTATAGTCAAAGTCGGCTTCTCATAGACTTCCTTACCAGACTTTAGGGTGTGTTTTTTTGGTTTAAAGATTTTGTAGTAGAGGCTCATACTTCCTCCAATTTTATTTCTTCAAAGGAATCTCCATAAATAGATTTTAAAACGCTATCGTCCACATTCTTGGCTGGTCCATAATAGATTACCTCTCCGTCACGAACTCCAAGAACAGTTGTGGCATATTCAAGGGCAAGCTCAACGTGGTGGATATTTAAGAGGATAGTGATTCCAAGATTTTCGTTAATCTTTTTAAAATAATCCATAACCTGTCTTGCTGTGACAGGGTCAAGACTTGCAACAGGTTCGTCAGCAAGGATAATGCTTGGGTTTTGGACAAGGGTCCTAGCAAGAGCAACCCTTTGTTGTTGTCCACCAGATAGGTTGTCAGCTCTTTCAAAGGCCTTGTCAAGGATGTCAACTTGCTCAAGAGCTTCAAGAGCCTTTATCTTACATTCCTTTGGATAAATTCCAAATAGGGACTGGATGGGATTTAAATCAGGTACAAAAGAAGACATTACATTCTTGATAACAGAAATTCTTTCAACAAGGTTAAAGGATTGGAAAATCATCCCAATATTTCTCCTAAACTTGCGAAGTTCTTTTCCCTTTAGAGATTTAACATCAACTCCATCAACAGTAAGAGTCCCTGCATTAATGTCGTGCATCTTATTTATAGTCCTAATTAGGGTAGATTTACCGGCACCAGACCTTCCTATTATGGCAACAAACTCGCCATCCTCAATAGTAAGGTTTATATCTTTTAGGGCCTTAAATCCACCAGGATAAACTTTATCTACATTCTTAAATTCAATCATAATTCTCCTCATAAAAAAGAGCTTCTAATGAAGCCCTTTCTTAATTTTTAAGTTCTCTTAATAATTTTTGTGCTTCTCTTTCGCCATCATAGTTCTTGTCATCAGCAGCTTTGTAACCTTCGTGGCTGTAGATTGCTATGATTTCTTTACCTTCTTCGCTTTCACCGATTTCTATGAAAGATTCTTGAAGGGCTTTTTTGAAGTCATCTGTCATAATTTCTGAGTTTTTAGAAACTGAAATTGTATCGTTGTAAATTTTATCAGTTACACCAATTACATTAGTTTCATCCCAGATAGACTTAGTCTTGCCAAATTCATTTTGCCATTTTTCAGCATTGTCTACTCTAACATCAGCGAAACCTACCATAATATCAACTTGGCCAGAAGCAAGTCTTGCCATAGAAGATGGGTAAGAGTCAGCTTGAACAACTGAAGGAAGATCAGTTAGACCCTTGTCATAGTTCTTTTGTAGCCATAGGTAAGGGTAGATGTAACCAGCAGATGAAGATGATCCCATTACAGACCATTTAGCACTTGCAAGGTCTTCCCAAGTTAACTTTTCTCCATTATTTACTTTTGCAGCAAGTTCTTGACCCTTTTCAGAAGGACCAGCAATTACAAGTGATCTATAATAGTCAACTTGTTCTTCAGCCTTTTCTGTAGGCTTCTTGTCGTTCCATTCCTTTGGATCTTCAGAATCAACAGAAAGACCCTTTCTTGTTGCAGTAAGAAGAACTTCAGCACCATCATCGTAGATAGCATAAGTTCCACCAGGAATAAATCCAATATCAACAGAACCAGCACTTAGGGCTTCACCAGTTGATTCATAGTTTGTACCAACTGTGATGTCAATGTTTTTAACATCGTAACCTTTTTCGGCAAGCTTAGTCTTTAAAACTTCTTTAAGTGGTTCAGTCTTAGTTACTATTTCGTCAGGTTCCCTAGAAGGAACGAATTGGATTTTTAAATCCTCGATTACATTGCCATCTGCATCAGCTGTTGCCTCTTTCTTGTTACCGCCACAAGCAGTAAGAGTCATTAGCATTGCAAGTAGCAATACCAACCATGTTTTTTTCATATAATACCTCCAAAAAATTCGTGGGTAATCCCACAGCAAAATCTTGTCAAATGTATTATACCAAATAAACAAAAAATATAAATTAAAGACTATAAAAAAATTAAAAATTATGACCAATTATTCTTAATTTATTAAATTGAGACGACATATTTAATTTGATATAATTTTCCTAAAGGAGTGACACAATGAGCATTATAGTTAAAATAGATGAATCGAGATTCCCAAACCTATCAAGGGGAAGCTTTGAAGATAGAGAGTACCACTTTAAGGGCGGCATAGTTGGCCAAAGAGTAGAAATAAAAGCAAGAGGAAAAAAATCAAAAAAGGCAAAACTTCTTAGCATAATAGAAAAATCAGACATAGAAATAGAAAGCCAATGTCCTCATTTTGAAAAGTGTGGCGGTTGTACTTACCAAACCCTAACTTATGAAGATGAACTTAAATACAAAAAAGGATTAATAAAAAATTTATTTAAAGAAAATGGAATAGAAAGAGAAATTGAAATCATTCCATCACCAGTCCACAAACATTATAGAAACAAAATGGAATATACCTTTGGCGACGAGTACAAGGGTGGGCCACTTTCACTTGGACTTCACGTGAAGAATAGATTTCACGAAATAATAAACACTACAGACTGCAATATAGTTGACCATGACTTCAATACAATAAGGACGGAAGTGAGAAACTACTTCGAAGACCTGGGCGAAGTCCAATACAACAGAAAAAGACACGAGGGATTCCTCCGTCACCTCCTAATAAGAAAGGCAACAAAGACTGGAGAGATAATGGTACTTCTTTCAACATCAAGCCAAAGCAAGCTCGATGAAGAAGCCTTTATAAAATTCTTATTAGACTTGGACTTAGAAGGACAAATAGTATCAATCTATCATGTGATAAATGATGCCCTATCAGATGCCATAGTCCCAGAAGAAATGAAACTAATTTACGGCAAGGATCATATAGAAGAAGAAGTCCTTGGACTTAGATTTAAAATAAGCCCCTTCTCCTTCTTCCAAACAAACACGAAATCAGCAGAAGTCCTTTACAAGATGGCTAGAGAAAAAATTGATGCCAAAGACAAATTGGTCTTTGACTTGTATTCAGGAACAGGAACAATCACCCAAGTCTTAGCAGAGTCAGCCAAAAAAGTTATAGGAGTAGAAATAGTAGAAGAAGCAGTAGAAGCAGCAAGAGAAAATGCAAAATTAAACGGCATAGACAACGTGAAATTCATAGCATCAGACGTCTTAAAAGTCTTAGACGACCTAGACAAGAACCCTGACCTAATAGTCCTTGACCCACCAAGAGAAGGAATAAACCCAAGAGCCATAGAAAAGATAATAGACTTTGACCCAGAAAAGTTTTTATATATATCTTGCAACCCAGTAACCTTAGTAAGAGACCTTGGAGTCTTTAAAGAAAGAGGC
Organism: Peptoniphilus harei; assembly: GCF_900454685.1. GTDB lineage: Bacteria > Bacillota > Clostridia > Tissierellales > Peptoniphilaceae > Peptoniphilus_A > Peptoniphilus_A harei. The sequence goes on from NZ_UATM01000032.1 coordinate 669,559, forward strand.
TATGAAATAGAAGAACTAGAGATAGTAGACCAGTTCCCAAAAACCTCTCACGTCGAGACCATAGCGTTGATACAAAAGATATAAATTTAGAAATCCTGCATTTTAAGCAGTTTTATAAGCATTTTGTCTTCGATAAAGATGAAGAAGGATACGTCAAAAAGACTCAAAAAAACTACATGAACGTAAGAGTAGTTTTGCAACTGGTATGAGGAAACACAAAAAATATAATTAACCCATTTTGTACTTTCTACAAGAGTAGCTTATAAGGCTGCTCTTTTTTTATGAAGAAAGGATAATATAACTTTAGACATATAAATCTAAATATTTGTCCCATAAACGTAGAAATACGTCCCGATTTGCGATATAATGATAAAGAAATTAGGAGGTATGGCAATATGAAAAAACAAAATGTTTTGAATTTAATAAAATACCATGTGGAAAGGAATGAAAATTCCTTTAGAAATGAGGCTATAGCAATAGCAAGATATTTTGATAGCATAGGAGATTATCAGTTATCTGAATATATTATGGGGTTAATATCTGAATCAAATTTATATTCACCACAAAGTAGTGATTTTGAAAGTGAGTTTTTAAAGCAAGTTGAAATAAGAAATTTGGAGGCTTTAAATTTACCGCTTGAAATAACAGAGGATATAAAAGGTATTATTAATGCTGTAAATTATAATATTGGTATTAATAAATTTTTATTTGAAGGATTACCGGGAAGCGGAAAAACAGAAGCAGCAAAAAATGTTGCAAGATTGTTGGATCGCTCTCTTTTTAGAGTGGATTTTGAAAATTTGATAGATAGCAAGTTGGGACAGACTAATAAAAATATAGTAAAAGTATTTAGAGAAATAAATATGCTTCCAAATGCAAATAAGGTTGTGGTTTTATTTGATGAAATTGATGTTATTGCTTTAGATAGGATTAATTCTAATGATATTAGGGAGATGGGAAGAGTAACATCTACAATTTTAAGAGAATTAGATAGATTAACAGATCTTAATAAAGAAATAGTGCTTATTGCAACAACTAATATATATTCAAATTTTGATAAAGCATTAATTAGGAGATTTGATGCTGTTATTAATTTCAATAGGTATAGCGATGAGGATTTAATAGAAGTTGCTGAATATTACTTTTCTTCTTTTATCAAGAATTTTAAAGGAATATCAAAAGACACAAGATTATTTAAAAAGATATTGAAAAAAGCAAAAAAAATACCTTATCCTGGAGAATTGAAAAACATTATAAAAACATCACTTGCATTTAGTGATGTTGATTCTGAGTATGATTATTTTAAGAGATTATATAATAGCTTGATAGGAGATCTGGATCACAAGGATATAAACCAGCTTCATGAGGAAGGCTTCACTGTAAGAGAAATAGAAAAATTAAAAGGAGAGTCTAAAAGTTCTGTCTCAAGAAAGTTAAAGAAGGAGGAAGTAGATAGTGAATAATGTCTTGGAATTAAAAGGGAAACGCTTTGTACAAGCCAGTAAAAATGGTAATCGTGGTGGTGTATCCATGAATGGGAGGATGGAAGTCAGTACAGAGCATTTATTAAGATTAAAAGCTCAGCTAATCCAGATTAAAGAATTTTGGGATAAAGAAACAAAACCGTTTGAGGGTATTTTGGTTAGTGTTTATTATAATAAGATTGTTGCGAAAAGTAATCGAATTGCTGGACTTTTTAAAGGGACAAATTCTAATGAAGCAATTGTTGGAGCAAAATTTAATTCAAATCAGAGTAAGCATATAATAACATATTTTCTTGATGAAGATGATTTAACTAAAAGTATAGAGTTAATTGTAAATACTTCAAATATATTATCTCAAAAATTTAGAGGAAATATCAGCAAGAGCGAATTTAAAGACAAAAGTATTGTTAATTCGGAGGTTTTTAAAAAACTTTCTGTAAGTATGTCTACATTTAAACAGGTGATTGCAGATGTATCGTATATTGATTCTTTTGAGGTAGAGTTACCTACGATAGATATAAAACAGAGTATTATAACTTTGTATGATGTAAGAAAAGATACAAAATTATTATTTGAAAGATTAGGGATAGATATTTTAAGTAGCCGAATTTTAGATAATCAAACTGTTTACTTAGACGAAAAGCAGGTAGAACTACTTTTAGTAAAAGCACCTTATCTTGTTTCAATGGCAACCGTTGATTTGTCAAGTTTATCACCTGATGATTTTACCAATGAGCATCAAACAAAAATGATAACTATACCATCCCCAACTATTGAACCAACAATTGGGGTGATAGATACCTTATTTGATGAAAGTGTTTATTTTAGTGATTGGGTTGAATATCATGATATGGTCTCAGAAGATATACCAAAAAATCCAAAAGATTATAATCATGGGACAGCAGTATCTTCCATTATTGTTGATGGAGCAAGATTAAATCCTTGGCTGGATGATGGCTGTGGAAGGTTTAAAGTTAGGCATTTTGGAGTAGCGGTAGGTGCTGAATTTTCTTCATTTTCAATAATAAAGAAAATAAAGAGTATTGTGGTAAATAATTCAGATATAAAAGTCTGGAATATTTCACTTGGTAGTAATCAGGAAATTAATGACAACTTTATTTCTGCTGAAGCTGCAACATTAGATAAAATTCAGTTTGAAAACAATGTAATATTTGTTGTGGCAGGGACAAATAAACCAAGTGCAGATATAGTAAAAATAGGATCTCCAGCAGATTCTGTTAATAGTATAGTTGTAAATTCAGTTAGTAAGAATGGTCTGTCTACTAAATATGCTCGTAAAGGATTGGTATTATCTTTTTATGCAAAGCCTGATGTGAGCTATTATGGTGGCAGTGAAGAAGAGTACATTAGGGTTTGTGAACCTTTAGGGGCTGCGAGTGTTGCTGGTACTTCTTATGCTGCACCGTGGATTGCGAGAAAATTATCTTATTTAATTGATGTGATAGGATTTAATAGAGAAGTTGCAAAAGCCATTATTATTGACGCTGCAAGAGGTTGGGATGAAAAACCGACTCCTGAGGAAGTTGCTTTATATGGGCATGGACTTGTACCAATTCATATAAACGATATTATTCAAACAAAAGATGATGAAATAAAATTTGTGGTATCAGACGTTAGTGAAAAATGGAATACTTATAGCTATGATTTTCCAGTGCCTCTAAAGGATAATAAGTATCCATATATTGCAAAGGCTACTATGTGTTATTTTCCATTGTGTGATAGATTGCAAGGTGTTGATTATACAAATACGGAATTAAATTTACATTTTGGGCGAATAGGGGATGATAAAAAAATCAAGGATATTAAGGGGGATAAACAGAATACGGAAGATACTTTAGAGGGAGAAAGAAATTATCTTTTGGAAGGTGAAGCCAGAAAGCAGTTTAGAAAATGGGATAATGTAAAGTATATCGCAGAGAGTGCTACAAAAAGAATGATACCAAAAGACTCTTATAGAAATAAAAACTGGGGTATGGAAGTAAAGACAAATAACCGATTAGCTCCTCAAGATGGTATAGGAGTTAGGTTTGGTGTTGTTGTAACACTCAAAGAAATGAATGGAGTTAATAGAATTGATGAATTTATCAGAAGTTGTACATTAAATGGTTGGTTAGTAAATGAAATCGATGTTGTTAATAGAGTAGATATTCACCAAAAAGTTAATGAAGAAATTAAGTGGGAATAGTATTTGTTTTTTTGCACTATCGACAGTAAATGGAATGGTATGGAATATTTATAAAAATTATAGCAAGTATAAGAGGTGAAGAGATATGGAGAATCAAGATAAGATATATGAAATAGAAATTAACAGTTGTGGTATAGGAGGGAAGCTTAGGATACAGAATAGAAATAATCTTAGGTATAAAAAAATTCGTACGTAGATAGCAATGTTGTACGAGAACATCTTTGTTTGTCTAAAGAAGAATATGAGTTGGCAATGCTTAATTTATTTAGATTATATTGTTGTGAGGGATTTTATCAAGAAACATCAGCAATGTATTTTGGCAACATACCGATTCAAGCTAATGGAGGCATTGAAAAATTTAGGATTACTGCATTAGTATATAATTATTAGATATGATATTAGAAAAGGATTAGAGGGAGTGATGACTATGCCTGATACAATTATATATTGGTTATGGGGATTGGTAAAAGCAATACCTGAAGATATTATCAAAGGACTAATAGCATCATTTTTAATTTTACTTATAATAAAACTTGTTAACAAAGTTAAATTTTTAACTTCTAAAATTAAAAATATCATATTAAATTTGTTTAATACGAAGATAGAAATATCTACTAAAACCACTTTTATTGAATCTCCAGATTATCATTACACTACAATAAGACGAGCTGAAAATGTTAGAAGTGAAAATTCTAATGACAATGATGTTTTTTTGCTAATTATTGCAGGAGTGTTTGTAGCTTCTATAGTAGTTAGTTTTTTCAAAGAATATGTAGATTATATTTCTTTGTTTTTAAAGTGGTTTGGACTTATCCCACTGATGATATGTATATTATTTTTATTTGTTATATCTATTAGTCAAGAAGTTCAAAAAGTTACAGTTAAATTCATCGCAGTTTCAATAGTTGTTTCTGCATTGACATTATATTATGGACTTAATCTTAAAGAAATGGCGACAACAATGAGTGCAACAATAACAGACGGAAGAAATCTTTTTGCATCGGTATATAAAATTTTTGGCGTATTTATAGGAGTAATTCAACAGTTAATATCTTATATATTATTGCTTAGAGTAATAAGTGTTTATATTGATAGAAAAAAGAAAAAACCGATACAATCAGTTCGTCGTTTCATCGCTAAAACAAAACAATTTGAATCGGTTATGTTCCTTAGCATTATAGTAATATTTTTGTCAATTTTATCATACGCATTTACATTAGAAGCTATTCATAAATTTCTATTAAAACAATAGGAAGATTTAAAAGGCTATCGCTCCATCTCCCTGCCCATGTAAATTCCGTAGTTCTTTCGTATTTGACAAAGCTCGTTCATAGCAGATTTTGTAGAAGAGTACTCTTGCATAAGGGTATTCTTTTTTTCTTGCAATTTATAAAGTTTAGACAAAATATCTTTTGGATTTGGCGGCTTAGAATGGTTTTTTTAAGCTCTGAAAGGGCAGTTTCGTATAGAATGATTTGAGATTTATATTTCTCAAAAAAATGCCTTGTCAGATGGATTTGCTTTATGTTCCTTGTAGTATTCTCGATGCTTTTTGATAGTATAAACTTGCTCCATAGTTGCAGAAAGCTCCTGCATTTCCTTGTCAATTTCTTTGGTTTTATCTTGTAAGTTCTGTCTTTCTTCAGCACTTTTCTTGTTGTATTCATCAAGCTGCTTAACGGAGTTAATGCCATGTTCTCTGATGAAAACAACTGACTCAGCCATTGTATTTAAGTTGTGTTTTGTTGCCCAGTATTCATAGCCCTCGATATATTTAACCTTTGTATTAGTATTCATATTGATGACATTTCCGATTCGTTTTTTGATAGATGGGGTTTTAATAGTTTGATTTTCTGTAAGACGCTCTTTTAGTCTTTCCTCTATATAGTCATCCCCAATCATCTTAATTCTTGTAAATCTCTGCTTATCTTTTTGCTTAAAGGCTATATGTTTTCCATACTTTATTTCATAACCAAGCTCAGTCATTTTCTTTAGAAATTCTTCCCAAGCTTTAGACTATTTTATCAAATGATAAATGTCAAATTGAATTCTGTTTTTCCAAGAAGTACATGTATTAAATTGCTCATTTTCGTACCAAGATTTACCAGCAGTTTTATATTTTCTTTTGTAAGATTCATAGTATTTATCAATGACTGAAAGCTTATTTTCTTTACATAATTCATCACTTTGATACCTAATTTTGTGGTAAGATTTTTTGTTAGATTGGTAGCATTTACCAGTCTTGTAATTAACATTATTAAAAATAATATGGTTATGGATATGCCCTCTATCTATATGAGTTGCAAGAACAAACTCATAATCTTCTTTTAAAATTTTCTTACACAATTCCATTCCAATTTCGTGAGCTTTTATAGGATCAACCCCTCCTGGTAGAAAAGATTGGATTAAATGCCTAGCCAAAACTGTACCCTTAGTATCATTATCTTCTCGAGTTTTCAAAAATTGAATATGGGCAGTAGATGGATGACATTTGAATGAAGATACCAAGATTTTTTCATCAGTTTTTTCACTCTTAGTAATGTAATCTATTGCCAAATTTAGAGTTGATTTTATAGGATGTATTTTTGTAATTGCCATACTAATCACCAGAACTTTCTTTTGATTTGTTAAGAAGTAGGGAATGGATATGCCATATCTCTCTTGACAATTTTTCTATTTGTTTATTCATTGATTCAATTTCATCCTTGTAAATAACACCAGTTGTATTAGTTGCTTTTGCAATCTGGTTTATGTTATTTGTTGCATTTGAAAGTAGCCATTGTAGGTTTCTAAATGGTTCTAAATCTACTACATAAATTTCTTTCTCTAATACACATTTTCTAAGAAAATGGGACATAGTTTTGCAATTAGCAAGTTTCATTTTCTTTTCAAAAAATTTTTTCTCTTCATCTGTTAAATATATTTTAAGTTGATTTTTTCTTTTTCTATTATCCATAGTATATCTCCTTATTATAAAATATTGGGGTCTTAGGGTTCTCCCTAACAAGGTAAAATTGATAAAAAAAGAAGCAGTCCTTAAAGGTTCTGCTTCATCAATTTTTCGTAAGTGGGTACTCACTTACTGTGCTTGCTATTAAAGTTATAAGCGTTAAGCGTTTATTAATTTCTGTTAATTATACCGCATTTAAAGAAATTAATAAAGAAGTATAAGCGAAGCTATTGACAATGATTATCAGAGTTGATACAATAATACCGACAAGAGTGTCGGTTTGGAGGTTATTTATGAAATGAAAATGGAAGCTGATGAAAGAAAAAAGCAGATTAGACAAGCAGCTATTAAAGTCTTTTTGGATAAGGGATTTAGAAATACAGTTATGAATGACATTATGGAAGCTACTGGGCTTTCTAGAGGTGGCTTGTATCATCATTATGGTTCTACGCATGAAATCTTATACGACATTATGATGGAAGGTAATATAAATAGAAAAGATATTATTCAAAAATCAATTTATGATGAAGGATTAATATTAAGTCCACAGTTGTTTTCAAGAATGATTATAGACAAGATACTTGCAGATAATGATTATGTAAAGCTTTATGTTATGTTTTTATGTGAGTTAAAAGAAAATGATGATCTGAAAGAATTATATGTGAAAATAAAAAAAGAGTCCATACAAGTATTTAAAGAATTGTTTTCTACTTTGTTTAACGTGTTACCTTCTGATGAAACATTTGAATTTATGATTAATATTATGAATTCTGGATTGATGGCTTGCGAAATTTTGAATGCACGTGAGAATTTTACAAAAAATAAGATATATCTAACTGAAATGATAGAGACTTATTTTATAAATGTAATGAAAAAAGATGATGAAAGGAGTTAAATTTATGGATCTATTAAAAAAATACATTAAGAGAAATAAAGCACCATATTTTATTTCTGTCTTGTTTGCAATACTTGGAGTAATTTCAAATCTTTTTGTATATATTATTCTAAGTAAGATGATTATATCATTAATTGATGGTAGCCAAGATTTTTATTACTATATAAATAAAATTTTCTTGATACTTTCATGTCTTATAATCAAAGAAGTGTTTATGTTTTTGTCAACAATGATTTCTCATAAAACAGCCTATAAAATAATACGAGATATAAGAAAAAGCCTTATGGAAAAATTATTTAATATGCCATTAGGAGATATATTGAATGAATCTACTGGTAAGTTAAAAGACATAATTGTAAATCAAGTCGATAATACTGAAACAACATTGGCTCATATGATACCTGAGATGACAGCTAATTTAATCGGACCTATAATATTATTTGTTTACATGTTAATTTTAGATTATAGACTAAGTTTAATATCTTTAATTCCATTAGTTATTGGTGGATTTTTTATGACAGGGCCGATGAAAAGAATGAAGGTAAAGTTTCCACAAGCAGTTAAAATTGGCCAAGATATGAATAATTCCGTGGTTGAATATATAAATGGAATAGAGGTTATTAAAACATTTAATCAAGGCGAAAAATCTTATAGAAAATACAGGGACAATGTGTATAAAAAGGCAAATTACTATTATGATTGGATGGGAGAAAATACAAGAGACTATGCGATAAGTATGTCTATTGCTCCAGTTGGTATTTTGACAATTATACCATTTGGTTTATATTTCTGTATGAATGGTTCACTAGATGGTGGTGTATTTTTAACATTGATAATCCTTTCTTTTGGGACTATCCAAAATATTATGAGAGTAATGACTTTTGAAGATGATATTGGAAGAATGTCAACTATTTTCGAAGAGATTAAAAATATACTTTCTGCGAGAGAATTATCTCATAAAAATGAAAATTTGGATATAAAAAATTATAATATAGAGATAAAAAACGTAGATTTTTCTTATGAAAAAGATAAGCAAGTCCTAAACAATATAAATATAAATATAGAAGAAGGAAGTGTGAATGCTTTAGTAGGCGAATCGGGTTCGGGAAAGTCGACTATTGCAAAACTAATTTCAGGATTTTGGGATGTAGATAGTGGTTCTATAAGTATAGGAAATGTAAATATTAAAGATATGTCCCTTGAAAAGTTATCTACTGTTATTTCCTATGTAGCACAAGATAATTTTCTTTTTGATATGTCAATTAAAGATAACATCAGAATAGGAAATAAAAATGCTAGTGATGAGGAAATAATTGAAGTATGCAAGAAAGCAGCCTGCCATGATTTTATAATGAAGTTGTCAGATGGATATGATACAAGAGTAGGAGAAGCTGGTAAACATTTGTCTGGAGGAGAAAGGCAAAGAATATCAATTGCAAGAGCTATGATAAAGAATGCTCCAATAGTTATTTTAGACGAGGCTACCTCTTATATCGATCCTGAAAATGAGGCTTTGATTCAAGATGCAATATCAGAGCTTGTCAAAGGGAAAACTCTAATTATAATTGCCCATCGTTTAAAGACAATAACAGATGTAGATAATATATTTGTAATTAAAAATGGAGAACTTGCATGTAAAGGAAGTCATGAAGAGCTTTTGAAGGAATCAAAAGATTATCACAATCTTTGGGAAACTGCCTTGAAAGGAGAAGAAAATGCTTAGTGTTTTTAAAAAAATATGGAATTTTTCTATTGAAGAACAAGTGTATCTAAAAAAATCAATCTTTGCTAATTTTTTCGGTTCTATTTTTAATGCTCTACAATTTGCAGCCATTTATTATGCGATTTTTGGGATAGTAAACAAGGATATAAGCTTTAAAACAATAGGAATATCAAGTTTATTTTTATTAATTAGTATAGCAGGAGTAATTATTTCAAAAAATTCCTCTATGCTCAAACAAACACATGCCGGATATTTTATGGCTGGACACAAGAGAATTGAATTAGGTGAAAAAATAAAAAAAGTTCCCATGGGATTCTTCTCAAGTTTAAGTTTAGGAAATTTAACAACTATTGCGACTACTAACTTAGATAATGTAGAGACTTGGGTTCCAACTTTGTGTATTATGGTTTTCGGTGGCATGCTTAATGCTATTGTTTTTATCTTATCCTTATTTTTGTTTTCTTATAAGGTAGGTATTGTAGCAATAGTTGGTTCTATTGTATTTTTAATGATCATTGCTCGTATGCAAAAAAGGTCAAGTAAAAATGCAGATAAGATTCATGAGATTCAGGTATCACTTACCAAAGAAGTCTTATCAACATTGCAAGGAATGCAAATTATAAAATCATATAATCTACGAGGAAGTAATAATAAAAAACTTGACAAGAGCTTTGATAGTGCTAGTGAATATTCTTTTGATTTAGAAAAAACTATAATGCCATATAGTTTATTAGCTAAAATCATAATAGCTATAACAATTTGTTTGATGTTGTTTATTTCAATAAAATTATATTTTGTTGAAAATGGTCAAATAGTCAATACTATTATGATACTTATAGCAAGTTTTGTAATATTTGACGGACTTATTACATCTGGATCTGCTATTGCAATGCTAAGAATGGTTGAGAATGCAATAGATTCATATTCTTATGTAAATGATATGGAAGATATGAAAGAAGGAAGTATTACAGAGCCAATAAAAAATCACAATATAGTCTTTAAAAATGTTTCTTTTTCTTATGATGATAGACCAATTTTAAAAAATGTATCAGCAGAGATAAAAGAAAATACCATGACTGCTATTGTAGGACCATCTGGATCTGGCAAGACTACATTTTGCAATCTTATTGCAAGATTTTGGGATGTAAATTCTGGCGAAATTTTAATAGGTGGAAAGAATATTAAGGACTATAAGATAGAAAACTTAATGAATTCTATTTCCATGGTATTTCAAGATGTATATCTCTTCGAAGACACTATTGAAAACAATATAAAATTTGGAAAACAAAATGCAAGCCATGAAGAAGTAGTTCAAGCTGCTAAAAAAGCAAGATGTCACGAATTTATAGAAAATCTCCCGGATGGATATGACACTATTATTGGGGAAGGTGGAGCAAGCCTATCTGGTGGAGAAAAACAAATAATCTCCATAGCCAGAGCCATGCTAAAAGATGCAGATATAATTATCTTTGATGAAGCCACTGCAAATATAGACCCAGAAAATGAAGATAAACTTAAAGAAGCAATAGAATCATTAACAAAGAATAAGACAGTAATAATGATTGCTCATAGGTTAAAGACAATTAGAAATGCTGACCAGATTTTAGTCTTAAAAGATGGAGAGATAGTAGAACGTGGAAATCACGAAGAACTGATTAAGAATGATGGACTTTATTCTGACCTTATAAATGCAAAAGCTAAGGCGGAATCATGGAAATTAAATAATTGATAGAAAGAAATATTAAAGTCTTTGAACAGGAAAATTTAGATTAGAGGATTTATGTCTAGTAGCATAAGTCCTCATTTTTTTATGCTTAAATTAATCATTGAAACTCAAAAATATTATAGAAAAATAAAAATTCTGGTTACCAAAGAGGGCAAATTTCACTTTATAAAGTGAGGGGTATTTTGTCATCTTGCTATAAAAACAAAAATACTTTGAAGTGCCAATATTCTTGAAGTTGCTTATGTGGAATTAGCACATTTCAGATTTAATCCACTTATCAAGGTAAAAAAAATCAACTTATATAGGAGGTTAAAATGCAATCAATAAAGATTTATAGTATGAGAGTTGCTATGTTATGTAGACTTTATGATCTTAAATTAATTAATGATAAGGAATATACAAAAATTAAGAACAGGTTAGAAAATGATTATAAGAAGATGGATAGAAAGTAATTGTTCTTGTGATATAATAACACTGTAGAAAGATACAAAATGGGAAGGAGGTAAAATGAATACTAAAGTAAAAGTAATAAAAGCTTCAAATACAGGAGCAAGAAATAGAAATGCACTACATTTAGATTTAAAACGTGTTGCAGCATATTGTCGAGTAAGCACAGATAGTAAAGACCAACTTGAATCATATAAATCGCAAGTTGATTATTATACAAATCTAATAAAAAATAATAAAAACTGGACTTTGGCTGGCATATACGCAGATGAAGCAACCACAGGAACAACTGCTACCAAAAGAGCTGATTTCATGAGACTAATTAGCGATTGTCAAAATGGAGATATAGACATGATAATTACTAAATCTATATCAAGATTCGCTAGAAATACATTAGATACCTTAAAGTATGTAAGACTATTAAAGGAAAACAATGTTGGTGTAGTATTTGAAGAAGAAAATATAGATACTTTGACAATGGATGGAGAGCTATTACTAACAATATTAAGTTCAGTAGCTCAACAAGAAGTAGAAAATACCTCAGCCCATGTAAAAAAAAGGACTGAAAATGAAAATGGAAAAAGGGGAACTTATTGGTTTTCAAGGTTGCCTCGGATATGATTATGATCCCACAACAAAAAGTATATCTATAAATGAAGAAGAAGCTAAAATTGTTAGATATATTTTTAAAAGATATTTAGAGGGCAATGGTGGTTCAGTCATTGGCAGGGAATTAGAAGAACAAGGATATCTCACTCCTAGAGGTAAAACAAAATGGTCTGACACTACAGTGTTAGGAGTAATTAAAAATGAAAAGTATATTGGTGATATACTAATGGGAAAGACCTTCACAGTTGATCCCATAACAAAAAGAAGACTAGCAAACTTTGGTGAATCTGATAAATATCACATTGAAAATCATCACGAGCCAATTATATCAAGAGAAGATTTTGAAAAGGCACAAGAGATTAGACTCAGGAGAGCACAAAACAGAAACACCATAGCTAACAAGGATAGAAAAAGAGAAAAACTATCAAGACAATACGCTTTTTCAAGTATGCTGGAATGTGGATTTTGTGGCGAAATACTGTCAAGAAGAACTTGGCACACAAGTTCAATTTACAAAAAAATTAACTGGCAATGTGTAAAGTCAACAAAAAAAGGTAAAAAATATTGTCCTCATTCAAAAGGAATACAAGAAGCAGCAATAGAAAAAGCATTTGTTGAAAGCTATAGGCAATTATGCCATGCAGATTCAACAGTAATAGATGACTTTTTAAAAATTGTAGAAGAAGAAATAAATGATAATACTTTAGTCAAAGATTTGAAAAAGTTAGAAAACCAATTAAACAGAATCATTAGTCAAGAAAGAAAGTTAGTTGATCTTCATTTAGAAGATAGTATAGACGAAGAAGTTTATGCTAAAAAGTATAAAAAACTTACAAAACAAAAAGAAGAATTACTTGATGAAAAGAAAACACTAGAGCTAACTATCAAAGATGAAAACTCTATTAAAGAAAGATTAAAGCAATTTAAAAAGGTCTTAGAAAACAAAGAAATTATAGAGGAATTTAATAGAACAGTATTTGAAAGCATAGTTGATAAAGTCGTGGTGGGAAGAATTGATAAAGACGGAAAAGTTCATCCTTATGACTTAACATTCTATTTCAAAACAGGAGTTAAAGATAGTCAAGATTCTAATAATTTCAAAGATAAAAGAAAAAATGCCAAAGACAATGACATTAATAAATTGTGTTCCTACATGAATGACGAGGATAAAAAATTATGTACCCAAGCAAAAGACAACGCACGCGGAGACGGTAGCTCTGTTGTCCAAACTAAATACAGAACATCATTTAGATATAGAAATAGGGGAAGATGAATTATCTGAAATTGACTTTTCAAAAGACGCAACTTATGGAGAAATTAAAAAGTATGTGTTAGATAAATACGGACTAAAAATTTCAAGCCTATATATTGCCCAAATAAAAAGGAAACGTGGTCTAATAGAGAGAGAAAATTATAATTTTAGTAAGAAAGAAAATCAAAGAGTGCCAAATTGCCCAGAAGAAAAAGAAAAAGCAATCGAAGATGCTTTAGAGCATTTTGGAATGATTTAAATAATATCTAAGATTGAAAATTTTAAAATTAAGACTTAAAAACTTTAAGATTAAAAAGATATGTACTTCTTATATAACCTAAGAAGATTAATTGAAAATCAGGGGAACGATGATGGTAAAATAAAAAATTTTAACAACTAAAGAAGAATTAGGCATTATTGCCAAAGAGATTTTTATGAAGTTAAAAATACTGAAAAAGACTTGTTAGAATTGAAAATTTTAGATCATTGTGCAGGGTTTCGTGTCATAGTAGTGATAGAGGCAAATAGTTATGTAAATATAAAGAGTTCAAGACTTCTACCAAAGTTTAAAACTCAAAAAATAAATAGTTGGTGTGCTGCTTAGAGTAACCATTTTGATAATGTGGATGCGAAACAAAAAGAGATAATCAGACTTCGTAAAAAATTGAAACAGGTTGAAATGGAGAATGATATTTTAAAGCAAGCTGCACTACTGTTAGGCAAAAAATAGACCTCATTATCTCGAACCGAGATAAATATAGCATTAGTGCAATGTGTAGACTACTTGGGGTCACAAGAAGTTTAGTCTATTATCATTTGAACAAAGAAAAAGATGTGAAATTAGATGAAGATGAAAAACTAATAGAAGAAATAAAAGAAATATTCAGAAGAAGTAGAAACAACTATGGAACACGCAAAATAAAAAAAAACTAGGGAAAATTGGATATAAAATATCGAGAAGAAAAATAGGCCGAATAATGAAGAAAAATGGCCTAGTCTCAAACTATACAGTAGCACAATATAAAGTAATAAGATCCAAATGCAACGAAGAAGACATCCCTAACCTTTTAAATAGATAATTTGACAATAGAGACTATTTAGAAGCAATAGTAAGCGACCTAACATATGTAAGAGTAGGAAAAACATGGAATTATATATGTTTAATAATAGACTTAAACAGCCGTGAAATAATAGGATACTCATCAGGTAAAAACAAAGATGCAAATCTAGTAGCAGAAGCATTTTACTCAATAAGGCAGCCACTAAATCGTATAAAAATATTTCACACAGACAGAGGAAGAGAATTTTAAAATATAAAAATAGAAGAAATATTAAAGGTATTTGGGATAAAAAGATCGCTAAGTAAAAAAGGAAGCCCATATGATAACGCAGTAAGCGAAGCAGTCAATAAAGTAATGAAGACAGAATTCATATATCAGGAGAACTTTACTAATTTCCAAGAACTTAATCTAAAATTAGCAGAATACGTATATTGGTATAATAACCTAAGAATTCATGGATCTTTAGGATATAAAACACCAGTAGAATATAGAAAAGCAGAATAAAAAGCTCTGGAAGTTTCATAAATTAAATAAAATATATGAACAGACTGTCAAGGGCAAATTTCAACGAAATTTGGGCGAAGCCTTTACCCTTGATTGTCTGAGAATATATTTTATAATCTAAAGAAACTTTCAAGCTTGATAATGTTCGGTTATAAATTGTCTAAAAAAGGGTTGCCATTCCATGTATTTGGGTTCATTAGAAGAATGCCGAGCAATGGGTAACATGACGCTGATGTGTTTATACACAAAAAAGCTACACATGCGTTGGCTGACAACAGGGAGCTAAGTAAATTAACACCAGCTAAAATGTTTGACGCTATTAATAAATGACAAGTATATGAAATTGGTTTTACCTAGTTTAAAAAAGAAATTATAATGAAAATATGGAGGCTAAGAATATGAAGATTAATAATGAATGTTGTTGTGGATGCAAAACAGAAAAGCCGGATCAAATTAAAGACAATTGTCCTGTATGTAATAATGAAGGGATTTCCGTTAGTAAAGTAACTGTTGAACATCTAGTGGTAGATGATTATCGTAATGCTGTTAACGGAGATCAATATAAGATTTGCATGAACGAGGACTGCGACGTTGTTTACTATAACTTAGATAATGAAATAAAATTCTTGAAAGACCAAGTTAGAGTTCCTATCTGGTTTAAGAAAGATGCAGATCCTAAGTATGCTTGTTATTGTAGCGAAGTCACAGAAAATCAGGTAATTGAAGCAGTTGTAAAGCATGGCGCGAAATCCGTAAAAGAAGTAAATGCCATCACTGGGGCAATGAAAAATCCTAATTGTAAAGAAAACAATCCGTTGGGAGTTTGTTGTCATAAGATTATTCAGGAAGCTATCGATAAAGGCTTGAAAATGAAATAATTACAGTCGATATGTTCCTACAAACGAGAGCCAATCTTTGATATGTTTCCATCTACGAGCGTGGATATGTTCCCCATAACCATAGGGGTTGAAAGTGTAGCGTTGATGCAAAAAGTGTAAGAAATTATAATTTTATATACTCTTAATTTAAAAGCTAGTAGAATTTAGAAATAATTGAGAATATATATTTCCACATGCGAGCTTTTTTAAGAATTAAAATTTTATCCACACTGACCACTCAAGTCATGTATAATCAGTTGCCCATTTAATAAAAAACAGTAACTAGTAAAATTACCCGACGTATGTTATAAAGTGTTTTAAGTCGGGTTTTTATTGTCATTTTATCTAAAAATTCATATAATAAATGGAGCGAAAATAAATCAAAATTTTTAACAATATAAAATGAAAATAAAAAACTAGGGGAGAGAATATGACTATAAGTAAAGAAGATATGAAAATATTATTAAAATCTCAACAAGGAGAATTAGATGTAGTTTTGATGTACCAAAGCCTTGCTGATGTAGTTAAGGATAAAAATGATGCGGCTACTTTTAAAAAGCTTGCAGCAGAGGAGGGTCATCATGCTGCTGTTTTTCATAAATTTACAAGGAAAAATTTAAAACCAAAGAAAACCTTGGCTTTCTTTATGCCTATCCTTTATAAGCTAATGGGTAAAAAAAGATTATATCCAAAAATTGTAAAGGGTGAGTATAAAGCTTCTGAAAATTATGCTCCAGTAGCAAAAAAGTTTCCAGAAATCGAAAGCGTTAGGGAGGATGAAAAAAGGCACGGCGATATGGTCGCAAGCTTGTTATAAGAAAGCCTAGGATCTTGAAATACCTTGGCTAAATTTTACTTTAGGAATCATTATGAATAAAACATTAATTAGTATACCTATAAAAACCTCCATAGTAGCTACTTTGTCTTAAGGAAAAATTCATTAAAGAAAGTCAAAAAAGAAGAAGTAAAGGATAAATTAGAACCTACGAGAAAAGATGCAGAAAAGATCCTGGAAGAAAAATATTAAATCAAAAAAGTAGCAAAGCTTCTACAAAAAAGATTCTAAAAATTTTATAGCAGAAAATTAAGGGTTAAGCAGAGAAGAACTAGACTTATTTAATTATTATGCAAATAAAACTAAAGCTTAAAGAGAATAAATGAAAGATTTCTGGAAAAAACTAATCGGATCAGCAAAAAAAGAAGTAAGCGTAGAAAAAAATAGACAAGCTAAAGGAAAGCTAAATGTTAATGATCTTATCTACAGCTATCTTAAATTTGTTGAAGCTGAGAAAAAACGAAATTACAAAAATCTTAAAATCTTTAATAAAAAATTTTGGACAAGCGTATTTAAATTCTTCAACTATAGCTGGACTAATGAGGATTTTAATCAAAAAATTGAGGGAAAAGTATAAAATTGATTAATAAATAAAGATAAAAATTTTTATAAATAGTATAGGAAATAATCGAAAACAATCAGAGTAAATTTGAGATTCGAGCTTAAGTAGAATATCAAAGAAGAAAAGATGTAAAATGAGATCTACTAATAAATTGACAAATTATCATTAATGCTATACTTTGTAAACAACAGTACCCGACATGCCTCTTAAAGTGGTGTAAGTCGGGTCTTTTGATTATAAGGAGAAATAATTTGAAGAAGCCCCACCAAACTCCCATAAGTATAAGCAAATAAATAGAAAACTTAATATCTTTAGGTTTAGAAATAGAAGATAAAAATTATGCAAAAAGTGTGCTTAACAGAATATCTTAGTATCGACTTATTAAAGCCTATAGTGTAACTTTAAAAGGAAATGGTAAGTACATAGATGGAACTACCTTTGAAAATATAGTTGACCTATATTTATTTGACATGGAACTTAGACATATTTTATTTTCTTTGATGGAGTATATAGAA
Organism: Peptoniphilus harei; assembly: GCF_900454685.1. Taxonomy (GTDB): domain Bacteria; phylum Bacillota; class Clostridia; order Tissierellales; family Peptoniphilaceae; genus Peptoniphilus_A; species Peptoniphilus_A harei. The sequence continues at coordinate 687,206 of NZ_UATM01000032.1, forward strand.
GTTTATTTAAGAGCTGTAATTACCAACTACTTCTCATTAAAATATGGGAATTTTGGATATAAAGATTTAAATAACTATAATAAAACACGAATTGAAAACTTGTCCAGGATATCGTGGTGTCCAATGTCTAAAAGAAATATCAATTCATTATTTTCATAGAACCAAATAATTCTAATATCCATGTTAACAGAAGACTCCCATATTCCATCTGCACCTTGTATTTTCCTGGTTCTTAAAGATGGATGAGTAGGATTTTCTACAAAAAACTTGAGTTTCTTTTTAGTCTGTTTCTTTTCAGTGTCAGATAGTTTTTTGTAATGTTTTTTGAAGGCCTTCGAATATGTAATTTTATATGACATTACTTGTCCAATTCCTCAAATAGGGAGTCAATAGAATCAAAGATTGGTTGATCACCATTTTTTATAGATTCTTTAATTTCTTTTACTTCAGCCTTTAAATTTTTTATTACATGTTCTGGGTAGATTGCAACTGGGACAAGCACAATTTTTCCATTATCTTCAGTTACTTCGAATTGGTCTCCTTGATTTAATTCCATGGACCTTACTATATCTTTTGGGATAGTGACTTGTGATTTAGCTTTTAGTTCAACTAACATAATAAAACCTCCCTAGTTAGAAAATCATACTTTCTAACTAAATTATATTTTTTTCTAAGAAAAAAGTCAATAGAAGTAGTGGAATTCATTGTAGTATAATTATTACAAAAGACTTGTCCATCTAAGAAGTTTTAAGAGAGGTGTTTTATGACTTTATTAAAAATAATACTTATACTAGTAGGATTAGCTTTTATTACTTTCGGATATTTAATTTATTTTAAAGAAAAATATAATTTGATTAATGGATTTGAAGGGGAATTTAAATCAGGAAGAAAGACTGAAGTCTATGCTAAGAAGGTAGGCTTAGTAGAGCTTATTATTGGGATTATTTTTATTTTAATTGGGATTATTGTGATTATAATAAAATAATTAAAGTTTGAATATGAGGGCATTATGAGATATATATCCACAAGAGATAGAAAAGAATATTCTTATCTTTTAGAGATTTTAGATGCAATAGGTAAATATATTGTTAATTACAAATGGTTAATAACAGATATTGAGGCGTATCCTTTGTCTAGAGATTTGTTTAATTTAATTAATGAAAAGGACTACATAATATTGTCCACAGATAAGTTAATAGATTCTTTAAATGAAGAAAATTTTCAATGGATATGGGCCGTTTTCTCTGCAATACCAGATAATATTTCAGATGAAGAAATATTGAGTTATAGGCTTCCTAATGCAAGGGACAATAATCAACTCTATGAAGATGGTGTTTCTATAATCCAACATCCATTAGCTGAAATTGAAATAGTAGCAGAAGATTCTTCATCTATTTTTATTGTTACGGACAAAAAAGAAGTGTTGGAAACTTTTAAAAAGATATATCCAAATAGTCAGCGAAACTATTAGACAATCTAATTTATACTTCTATATTTTTTAATATAGAAGGAGTTAGTTGTTATATTTATTGAGAAATTAATCAAGGTGAAGTGTATCACTATTTAACAAATGAATAGTAATTTAAAATTCATAATAATTAGATTCTTTAATAAAATTTCAACTTTCTAACATAATTTCAGGACAGTAAACGTGTTAATATGGTAAAGATCATATCTTCAAAAATAAATTATAAAAAATCATTTAAACATTTATCGAAGGTAGGGGAAGGGAATAGATATATTTTTAGTAACAATTAGAATAATTTTGGCGGCTTTTTTAGGTGCCATTATTGGAATAGAAAGGGAAATTAAAAATAGGGCGGCTGGTTTTAGGACCCATATAATAGTAAGCGTTGGTGCATGCTTAATTATGCTCATTGGAATAGAAGGAATTGGTGAAATATCTGATGACGTTGGACGAGATACGGCAAGAATTGCAGGTCAAGTTGTAAGTGGAATTGGATTTTTGGGCGCAGGTACTATACTTCAGACAAAAGACGGTGTGTCAGGCCTTACCGCAGCTGCGACCTTATGGCTATCTGCTGCAATAGGACTTGCAGTAGGAATTGGATTTCATGAAGGAGCAATAATAGCAACTGTAGTATGTCTAGTGACCTTGATTTCATTAAAGGGTATCAGTAATTTAATAAATGATAGGATATCCAAGTCTTACATTATGGTATTTGATACTGATAATTTCGATGAAGAAGGCTTTCTAGATTTTGCTTCAAAAGAGGGCGTGGAAGTAAGAAAATTAGAGATAATTGATGAAGATATAGATGATAAATTAATGATTAATTCAACCCTATCCTTCCATAGGAATTATAATATTGGTAAATTTTTCAAGGAATTAAAATCGGACTATCATTTGGAATCAGTAAAGTTAAATAAGGAAGAATGATCAGACTTTGTTAAGAGCCAAAAAAATTATGAATATTAACTTAAGACATTGAAGATCATTTTTATAGCAAACAAAAACTTACTTATAAGAATTTAATAGAAAAAATCAAAGGTCCTTAGGATGTTAAATCTTAAGGATCTTTTTTATATAAAAATCCTTTGAGAGATAAAATTTGAAATAGAAGATGAAATACAAATTCTTATAAATAAAAAATTTCAAGTATTATTGCAATCTATCGAGTCTCGATATACAATCTAATTATCGATAGTCGATACTAAAGGAGGATAGATTATGTTAAAGGCAAGACATTTAACTTATACAAACTTTGGACTTGTTGAAAAGTGGTATGAGGACATGGCTAAAGAGGGCTGGCAAATTGAAAAAATAATTTTGTCCTTCATCCACAAGTTTAAAAAAGCTGAACCAGAAGATGCCAGATACAAAGTTTCTATTGCACCTAACGAAGGATCTTTTTCTGCCTTCTCTAAGGATGAACTAAGGGACTTTGATGAGATGGCAAAAGACCTTGGTTGGCATCTTGTAGACAGGACCTACAACATAAACATCTACAAGCTTGATGAAGGAAGTCAAGACTCTCTTTATAACGACGAAAAGGAAGAAATTGAAATTTTAAATAAGGGTGCCAAAGGAGAACTAATTTCCTTTAGCATAACTTTTATATTCTTTGTATTTATAGTTTTCTCTATAACTTCTAGATTTTTTTCTAGGGATATATTTTATTCAAACTACCTAATATTTATGTGGCCGGCTGTTATTTTATTTTTTCTTTTCAATACTCTAGCCTTGGGAGACCATATACTTTTTAGAAAGAGGAACAAGGATGTGAAAAGCATAAGTGATATAAAATTTTCAAGACTTACTTTTTCCAAGGCCTTTGTCTTATTATTTTATACTCCAATTATTTTAATGATTCTTGCCTTTGGATCAGAATTTTTACTTCCTAATGATGGGTCTAGTGACAGAACTCATCTAATAAGTCTTCTCTCAACTTTTATTATGATTTCTTTTGTTTATTTCTATCGCAAAAAATTAAAACAATGAACATAAAAAGAGGTGAGAAAAAATTTATTCTAATCTCAATGGTAATTTTAATTTCTTTAATTACCAATGTATCTATATTTACTTTAATCGACAAATTCTCTACTTCTAATGAGATTGAAAGCCAAGTGGTGGGAGATTTTATAAAGACTAAGGAAAATAGAAGCTTTTTGACAGAAAGCTGCGATTATTATTCATCAGAAAAAAATGATCTTGGTATAAAAAAGACTGTAGTAAAGTCACAGGACCTTGCAGGTAATTTATTTGAAAGAATTCTAAAAAATTCTATGAAGCGCCCTTATAGAGCTGAATTTGTTAAAGACATTTCTGAAACTTATCCTTATGACAGGACTTATATCACATCAGATCAAGAAGACTATTTGATTTTATATAAGAATGTGGTCTTAGAAGTAAGTGGTAATCTAGAGGATGAAAAGGTCCAAGAAGAGATTGCAAAAATCTTGGAGGTGTAAGCATGGCAAGAGATCAATTCCAAACCCTAACAGAGCCCATGTACTTTACCATCTTGGCATTAGGACAAGTTAGAAACGGGGCAGAAATAAGAGCTTGGGTAAGTGAAATCACAGGAGGAAGAATAAACTTAGGGCCAGGAACCCTCTATGCCCTCTTGGCCCAGTTTTTAGAAAATGATTTGATTACAAGAGTTGAAGTAGATAAGAAGGGGAAGTATTATAAAATTACCGACGAGGGGCGAGAACTCCTTGAAGAAGAAGTTAAGAGACTTAGACTTTTAATAGATAACTACGAGAATCATTTTGAAAAGTGATTTAGATAAATATTAGGTGAAATAAATTATATAAATTTAAGTTGTAAAACAGTGGGGTCAAAAGCTCCGCTGTTTTTTGTTTGAATTAAAGTGGTCTTAATAATATACTCTATTTAGAATACATTTCATAAAAATTTTTGAGAGAGGATAAAATTTTATGAGGAAAAAGCTTCTTATTTTGTTAATCATTTTAATCTTGTGCTTTCCAATAAGATATCGCTACAAGGACGGTGGAACAGTTTCTTACAAGGCAATCCTTTATTCCTACACCATCTACCACAGATTGGAATCGGACGAATCTTATTATAGAGGGAGAGAATTTTTAATATTTCCCTTTAATTTTTTAAGATAGGGAATAAATTTAGAAGGTAAAATAATATAAAAACCCCATCTATAATTTGTTACAATGATATTATAGTAAATCAAAATGAAGTAAACAAAGGAGGATCTTATGAGATTTGAAAATAAAGTTCTTGTTATCACTGGTGCTTCATCTGGTGTAGGAAGGTCTGCAAGCCTTATGGCGGCAGGTGAAGGCGGAAAGGTTTATGCCTTTGCAAGGAGAAAGGAAAAGCTAGAAGCTCTAGCTGAAGACGCCAACTCATCGGGCTGCAAGGGAGAAATTATTCCTGTGCCAGGAGATGTTTCTAAACAAGAAGATGTGGATAGACTTTTTGAAAAGGTAAAAAGTGAAAATGGCAAGCTTGATGTTTTAATTGCCAACGCTGGTATAATGGACAAGTTTGAACCTGTAACAAACTGCCAAGAAGAAACTTTTGATAGGATTTTCGAAGTAAATGTAAAGGGGTCCTTTAGACTCTTTAAAGCAGCTATCCCTCTAATGAAAGACGGGGGATCCATTGTTGCCACAACATCAATAGCAGGTGTAAGAGGTGGCAAAGCAGGAGTTGCTTACACAATGTCCAAGAGTGCCATCCATGGTCTTGTGAGAAACACTGCAGCCATGTATGCCAATGACAAAATCCGCTGCAACGCTGTGGCACCTGGTGGTATTGCAACAGAAATCATGGAAAAGCTTAATGATGTCGACGAAAAAGGAATGGAAGTTGTAATGAGGGGACCAAAACTTGACAAGATGGTGGCAAGTGCTGAAGAAATTGCAGAAAATCTTCTTTTCCTTGCATCTGATCAAGCATCAAACATCAACGGACAAATTTTGGTGTCTGATGGTGGACTTACTAATATGTAATTTTTTAAGTCGCTTATCTTTAGGACTCTAAGAAAAAAATAAATTTTAAATAAAATTCACAAGTCTCAGATAAATTGGGATTTGTGAATTATTTTTTTGTCCAGGGGTAAGTTATTTAAGTAAGTTATTTTTAGCAACAAAGGAGAATATGATGATAAGATACCAAGGCGTTTCTATGTCTTACGACGGGAAGGAAAAAGTCCTCGATGATCTCAATTTTGAAATCAAAGAGGGAGAATTTTCGTCTTAGTTGGCCCCAGTGGCAGCGGGAAGACTACGACGCTTAAATTAATAAATAGGTTAATAGAGCAGACTGAGGGAGATATTTTCTTCCAAGGAAAAAATATTAAGGACTATCCCCTAAGGGAAATGAGACTTGAGATGGGTTATGTCTTGCAAGAGATTGCCCTTTTCCCAAACCTCACTGTGGCAGAAAACATTGGACTAATTCCAGAGATGAAAAAAATTAATAAAAGGGAGATTGACAAGAGGGTGGACTCCCTCTTGAGACAAGTTGATCTTGACCCAAAAGTTTATAAAAATAGGTTGCCAGAAGACTTGTCTGGTGGAGAAAAACAGAGAATTGGGATCTTAAGGGCCATTGCTGCCAACCCCAAGGTCCTCTTAATGGACGAACCCTTCTCTGCCCTTGATCCAATATCGAGAACTCAGCTTCAAGACTTGGTGAAAGACCTTCACAGAGACTTCAAGATTACAACTGTTTTCGTAACTCACGACATGAGAGAGGCAATAAAACTTGCTGATAGGATTTGCCTAATGAAGGACGGCAAGATTATCCAGATTGGAAGCCCAGAAGACCTTGTCAACAATCCTGCCAATGATTTTGTTGCAAGTTTCTTCAAGGAGGAGGGTGAGATTAATGAATAGTTTGATTACAACATTTGCTGAGAGAAAGGGCCAATGGGTCACTTCTCTTCTTGAACACCTTCAGATTTCACTGATGTCCCTTGTAATTGCAATTGTAATAGCAATTCCATTGGCCATATTTTTGTCCAACCGCAAAAAAATAAATGAAGGGGTCCTCCAAGTTACGGGAATTTTTCAAACAATTCCTTCTCTTGCCCTCTTGGGACTCTTTATTCCCTTTATGGGGATTGGAAAGCTGCCAGCCATAACAGCCCTTGTGATTTATGCAATCTTTCCAATTTATCAGGGAGCTGTCACTGGATTTGCAGAAATCGATTCTTCTCTTGAAGAAGCAGCCAGGGCTTTTGGGATGACTAAGTGGGAAAAATTAAAAAAAATATAAGCTTAGCCTTGCCATGCCAATTATTATGTCTGGCGTGAGGACTTCAAGCATTATGATAATTGGAACTGCAACCCTTGCTGCCCTTGTTGGAGCAGGTGGACTTGGATCCTTTATCTTATTAGGAATTGATAGAAACAATTCGGCCCTCATTTTAATTGGAGCCTTGTCTTCTGCCCTACTTGCAGTTTTATTTGGAGCCTTGATTAAGTTCTTGCAAAATAAAAAGCTAAAGACGATTTTAATTTCCTTTATTATGGCCCTTGTTCTTTTGGCTATGTCCTTTGTTTCCTTTGGAGGAAACAAGAACAAGTCCCTTGTCATAGCTGGTAAGCTTGGAGCCGAGCCAGAAATTTTAATCAATATGTATAAAGAACTAATTGAAGACGAGACCGACATAAAAGTTGAACTAAAGCCAAACTTTGGCAAGACTAGTTTTCTATACGAAGCCCTAAAGTCAGGAAGTATTGACATCTATCCAGAGTTTACAGGTACAATCACTTCTACACTTTTAAATTCTGATCCAGGAGATATTGAAAAGGATCCAGAAAAATATTATAAGGTGGCAAGAGATGAAATCTTAAAGCAAGATGACTTGGCCTACTTAAACCCAAGTGAATTTCAAAATACCTATGCCCTTGCAGTTAGAGAAGACTTTGCAGAGGAAAATAATTTGGAAAAAATTTCTGACTTAAAAAAATTAGAAAAATCTATCCTGGCAGGCTTCACCCTAGAATTTAATGACAGGGAAGATGGGAACAGGGGACTAAAAAGTCTTTACGACCTTCACTTTGATGTGAAGACCATGGAGCCAGCCCTAAGATATACTGCAATAGCCAATGGGTCCATAGGTGTTACTGATGTTTACTCAACAGACAGCCAGATAATCTCCAACAAGTTAAAAGTCTTGGAAGATGATAAAAAATTATTTCCACCTTATCAAGCAGCTCCACTTATGAGAAGTGAGAGTCTAGAAAAATATCCAGAACTGGAGAAAGCTTTAAATAAACTTGCTGGCAAAATCGCTTCAGATCAAATGGCAGAGATGAATTATGAAGTTGACGTCAAGGGAAGACCTGCAAGAGATGTGGCAAGGGAATTTTTAATTAAGGAAGGCTTAATTGATGAGTAAGTATAAAAGATGAGGTAAAAAATTTATAAAAAAAGAAAATGGAGCCTAGGCTCCATTTTTTAGTGTAAAAATTTATAATAAGTCGTTAGTTTTTAAATTAAAATCCAAAGAGATAAATTGAAGCTTCGTAAACCTTATTGTCAATAATCTTTCTGGCACAAGCATAGCCACCTCTTTTAGAATCTTTATTTAAGAGGTTGTCATTGTGGCAAGGAGAATTTTTCCATCTTTTTAAGCAGCCGTCACATGGATCTCCATCTCTTGCTCCAAGAGTGTAACGTGAAAGAGCCAGGTTTTCTCCTAAATCCTTGTTGTATCCACCAGGACTTTCGTGATCAGCATCACCGGTTTTTATAAATTGGTCTAATTCTTCTTGGGCTCTTAAAAGTGCAAGCCTATTTAAATCCTTATCTTCATTTACTTGGCCAAGACCCTTGGAAGTTCTGTAGTCCATTAGATTTTTCATAAATTTATTTGAGTCGCCAACTGAACCAGTAGGCATTTTATCTTCTGTTTCTAAATTTTTTGCTATCTCTTTAGTTTCTTCTTCAGCTATGGACTTTATTACAGGGCAATTACTGCTAATTATAACTGTGTCTTTTTCCCAAGAAACTTGGTAGCCCGTAGCTTCAGATATAAATCTAATAGGCACGTAAGTTCTACCATCATAGATAAGAGAAGGAGAGTCTAGAGCGAGAGATTCTTTTTTGCCACCTGTAATCCTAGTGGCATTCTTAGAATTTATTTCCATTCTAATCTCCACATTATTTTGGTCCCTTATAACAATTCCTCCCTTAGGGTTGTCCTTTGACTTTTGTAAGAAGTCAACATTAAAGCCAAGATTTTCTGATATAAACCTAAGAGGCACCATGGTCCTTTGAGTTTTCATGTCAAGATAAGGGCTTCCCATTTCTTGAGGAGGATTTTTTCTTTCTCCATTGATCATAATATTGATATTTTTATCAGATGCAGAAGGTGGAACTTGTCCTGCCGCGAAAACACAAGTTGGAATAAGGCTCATAATTAATAGGGAACTTATAAGTGCATTTTTTATTTTTTCCATATTCAATTCTCCTTTTAAAGATTGGGTCGAGATTTAATACTACACATTATTGGTAGAATTGATAAAAGACTATTTAAGATAAAAATATTAATCTATTTTATTTTTTGAAAAAACCATATGTAAGTTATCTTATTTTATTTTCCATCAACTTTTGCTAATTAAAGTATACCAGCTATTTAGGGAAATAACAAGAATATAAAAATGAAAGCTTATTAAGTTAAAGCATATTTTTATTAAAAACAAAAAGGCCTATCAAAATATTTTTCAATCTACTACTTAAAAGATACATTTACTATAACTAATGAAAAGGATAAAAATTTATAATTCTGAAATTAAAATTCTTAAAGAAAGACTTAAAGAAGAAAATAATAAGACTATGTGATAAAATATTCTTATAAATGAGATTTCAAGGGGGATATTATGTCAGAAAATAAAAAAATTGCCATTCAAGAAACTTACGGCGAAAGATTTCAATATTGTTGGGGTTGTGGACCAAAGAACCACGAGGGAATGCACCTAAGATCTTATCCATCAGAAGGTGGAAGTGAGTGCATCGCAAAGGTTACTCCAGATTCAGTTTACACTGGTGGAGTTCCTGCCAACCTCTTTGGTGGAATGATTGCCATGATCTTCGACTGCCACGGCACTGCTTCAGCTGCTTGGTTCAAGCACAGGGACCTTGGACTTGAACTTACTGAAGACACAGTTATTGGCAGATTTATCACAGCAAGGCTTGAAGTGGACTTCAAAAAGCCAACTCCAATGGACAAGGAAGTTACAGTTACTGCTACTGCTGAAGAAATTGGCGAGAGAAAGGTAATTGTTAACATGGTGATGGAAGCTGATGGCGAAGTTCGTGCCAAGGCAAAGATGGTTGCTGTTGGTGTAAAAGATAATATGTAAAATTATTAGGAGACTAGTTCTCCTAATTTTTTTGCCCAAAAATTTTTTAAAATATTATAATGTAAGAAAAGATTATTTAGGAGGGAGCCAATGACTTTAAAAGATAAAAAACTTTTATATATTTTTCTTTATTTACTTTCCTTTGGGCAAGTCCTTGGGATTTCGATTTTAGTTAATAAAATTGAATTTATTCCAATAATTAACAACGTCATGCTTGGTCTTAGCTTCTTAGTTTTCTTAGGCCTACAAATTTTTTTTATTAATAGGATTTTAAATTTTAAGTTTAACAAGTATTTAAAGATCCTTCTTGGTCTAATCTTAATAGGACTTTGCCTCATCTCAATGGCTTACTTGTTTCTAGTCTTTGCTTTTTCTGGTAAAGAAAATCGAAAACTTACCTATTATAATGAAAATTTTTACATCTTAAATGTAGGTTGGATGGATCCAATTTATGAGGTCTACAGAAAAAATTTCATCACTATGGACAAGTTAAGTGAAGATGAAATAAAAAATACCTTTGATGATTTAAAAGAGATTGAAGACCAAGACACGAGAGATATTTTAGAAATCTTAATTAGTGAAAGAGAAAGCTTTGATGAGCAAGGAGAAGATGAAGTTGCAAAGACTGGTCTCGAAGATCTTGATGAAAAAGAAAATTTTGAAGAAAAAGAGAATAAAGATGAAATTTTAAAAAATTTTAAAGCAGAAGACGCTATAAAAATAGAAAATTCTGACCTTGGTCTCCTAGAAGTAGACAGGGCAGGGGCAAGGTCACGCTGGTTTCTTGTAAGAATCTCTGGTAACAAGATGAAATTTATATCTGAACTTGAAGAGACAAGCCCAAAGGTTTCTGGAAGGATGGATGATGAGGGCCTAATCCATTTGGACTTTGAGGACATAAATAACAATAAATCTAACTACATCTCAAGAAACAATGGAAAGACCTTTGGAAAAATAAAATAAATTTATAAGTCAGTGATGGGAGTCACTGATTTTTTATTGGAAAATATTGAAAGTAAGAACATACTTTGGTACTATAAATGTAACCAAAAGCGTCAGGTGATTTAATGGAAATAGAAAATGTAGTAATAGAAAATAAAATTGCTGAGTACAGGAAAGGGCTTGGGCTCTCTCAACACAAGTTGGCTAAGGCTGTGGGACTTAAGAGGAGGTCAATCATGGCCTATGAGAATAACACAATTAGTCCAACCCTTGAGACAGCCTACAAAATCTCAAAGGTCTTGGGCAAGGATATCAAGGAAGTTTTTATATTTAAGTGAGGTTTTTATGGGATTATTATTTAATGACAAGAAGGAATTTAGTGAAAAAGTTGAAAAAATATTTGGAGATAAGGACAACTATCTTGTAGCCTTTAAGGCCAATGACCTAAAGACAGGACTGGGCAAATTGATCCTAAGTAATATCTATTACACTTTTGATTCATCAAGGACCTTTATCCTCTATTTTAGCCCTAAGGGCCTTTATGAAAGTGAAATTTCTAATTCGATGAAGAGAGACTTTTTCCTCATGCCTTGGAATGAAATAGAAGAATTTGAAGTAGAAGATAAAAATAATAAGGCCATCATAAGCCTTAGACACTTGGGAAAGAAGGTCATGTATGAAGTTGACTTCAAGGGCAAAATTTTTGATGGCAATGAAGAGAGATTTATGGAGTTGAAATCAAAGGATTGGAATAGGATTTAAAAATATGGAGACAGAGAGACTTATTATTAGAAGGTGGACACTCGATGATGCAGAGTCTTTGTTTGAGTATGCCAAGGACCCTGAGGTTGGACCAGTTGCAGGTTGGCCTGCCCACAAGACTATTGAAGATAGCATAAGCATAATAAAAAATGTTTTTAAAGGGGAAGAAATCTATGCCCTTGCTCTTAAAGAAGACAACAAGGCAATTGGGGCAATTGGATTGAAATTAAGAGGCGATACAAATCTTACAGATAGGGATGATGAGTGCGAGCTTGGCTATTGGCTGGGCAAAGAATTTTGGGGAAGAGGACTTATGCCGGAAGCAGTTGGAGAAATCTTGAGATATGCCTTTTGTGACTTGGGCATGACCAAGGTTTGGTGTGCCTACTACACAGGAAATGAAAAATCAAAGAGAGTTCAAGAGAAGTGTGGTTTTATTCCTCAAAAAGTAATAAAAGATGAATACCTTCCTCTCATGGACGAGAGGCGAGATGTAAATGTAAACTTACTTACGAGAGAAGAATTTTTAAAGAAAGAAGGATAAGATGGGAATTATTTGTGGACTTATTGCAATATTTTTTGCTGTTAAAAATATTTTGGCTTGGTTAAATGGTAAGGATCCATATAGGGATAGGTTCCTCAGCATGGCCTTTACCTGTCTTGCTATTTTTGGATTTTACAATATGGGGGCAAATTTCTTGGCAAAAGAAGATATTGCTGGTGCCCTTGATGTCATCCCAACAATAAGATGGGCCCTATTTGTCTGTACTATTGGGTCAATAATAGTCAATGGCATGACAGTTTTTGTTAAGAAGAAATAAATTTATAAGGAAGAAAAATTTGGGAGTGAAGAAGATGAAGGAAAAAAGATTTTCAAGAGCCATGACCTTTATAATTTTATTTGGGATTGTCAGCCTCTTTTCAGATATGACTCATGAAGGGGCCTCAAGCATTAGGGGAGCTTATCTTGCCCTACTTGGTGCCTCGGCAGGAACTATTGGATTTATATCTGGTCTGGGAGAACTCATTGGTTACTCCATGAGATATGTCTTTGGAAAAATTACCGACAGGACGAAAAAGTATTGGCCCATGGTAATCTTTGGCTACATATTAGATATCTTGGCAGTGCCAGCCCTTGCCCTAGTTGGTGAAAAAGGTTGGATAGCTGCTGCCCTCTTGCTTGTCATCCAAAGGATGGGGAAGGCAATAAAAAAACCTGCCAAGGACACTATAATGTCCTTTGCTGCCAGTCAAGAAGGAGTTGGCAAGTCCTTTGGGATCCAAGAGATGCTAGACCAAATTGGAGCCTTCTTGGGACCAGTCTTTTTATATCTAGTCATGTTATTTAAAACAGATGGCACAACTTTTGAAATTTATAGAACTGCCTTTGCCTTCTTGGCAATCCCAGGTTTTATTACGATCCTCCTTTTATTCATAACTAAGAGGGAGTTTCCAAACCCAGAGGCCTTTGAACCTGAAGCAAAAAAAAGAAGAAGCCTTTGTCATGAAGAAGTCCTTTATTTATTACATTGTGGGGATTTCATTTTTTGCTTTTGGCTTTATGGACTACGCTCTTGTCATCATGCACATATCCAAAAACTTTACAGGCCTTGGAGGATCTTATGGAACTTTTAGGCTAATAAGTGAAGAGACTCTACCACTTTTATACGCAGGAGCCATGTTAGTGGATGCTGTGGCTGCTCTTGTCTTTGGTCACATCTATGACAAAAAGGGAGTGAGGGCCCTTGTCATCTCAACGATTATTTCTGCCCCCTTCTCTCTTTTCATCTTTGGCTTCAAAAGTGAACTTGCGCTTTTATTTGGCCTAGTCCTTTGGGGAATAGGCATGGGTGCTCAAGAATCCATCTTAAAGGCTGCTGTGACTTCTATGGTTCCAAAGAAAAACAGGGCAACGGGCTATGGAATCTTTGAATGCTCCTTTGGAATTTTTTGGTTCTTGGGGTCCTGGATACTTGGAGTGATTTATTCTAAGTCTCTTCCACTGATGATTGGCCTTTCAATTTTTGCCCAAGTCTTAGCAATTCCTTTTTACCTAAAAGCTTCTAGAGAAATTTAAAAATAAAGATACAAATTAAAATAAGAAAATTTGACGGCTTAGCCGTCTTTTTTTATATAACTTTGCAAATTCTTTACAAATTTTTTACTTTTCCTTTAAAAATTAGAAATTATATTGTAAGATGAAATTGAAATACAATTTGGGAGGACTTATGTCAATTAATTATTTTATTGAACTATTAGGAGGACTTGCTCTTTTCCTTTATGGAATGGAAATGATGAGCTCGGGCCTCGAACTAGTCGCAGGTGATAGACTCCGAGTTGTCATTGAAAAGATGACGTCCAACTTCTTCAAATCTATTCTAGTTGGTGCTCTTGTCACAGCAGTTATCCAATCATCTTCAGCGACTACAGTAATGGTTGTAGGTTTTGTAAATGCAGGCCTAATGACTATTTATCAGTCTGTTGGAATTATTATGGGAGCAAACATTGGTACAACAATCACAGGTCAGTTGGTAGCCCTAAACATTTCAACCCTAGCACCTATAATTGCCTTTATAGGTTTTTTGATGAGCACTTTCTCCAAGAGTAAGAAGAAAAGATACGTAGGTCAAGCTGTTATAGGCCTTGGATTTTTATTCATGGGTATGCAATTTATGAGTGACTCCATGGAACCCCTAAGGGACTATCCTGGATTTTCAACTGTAATGACTAAGTTTGACAATCCAATCTTGGGAGTTTTGGCAGGTACAGGTATAACAGCCTTACTCCAATCTTCATCAGCATCTCTTGGTATCTTGCAAGCCGTTGCCAATCAAGGTGTAATATCACTTCACTCAGCCATGTATATAATCCTAGGATTTAACATTGGTACTTGTGTGACTTCAGTTTTATCTTCAGTTGGATCTTCCAAGAACGCAAGAAGGACTGCCCTAGTTCACGTTCTCTTTAACATTATTGGTACAATAATATTTATCCTTGTATCCTTTGTGATCCCAATAGACGAGATAGTAGAAAGATTTTCAAGGAACTTACCGGCAGCAGAGATTGCCAACCTTCACACACTCTTTAATATTGCAACTACAATCATTTTAATTCCTTTCTCCAAGAAGCTTGCAGACCTAGCCTTCAAGATTATTCCTGGTATAGACAAGGAACAAGAAGAGATGTCTCTACAATATATCAACTTAAATGTTACAAAGGATGCACCAGCAACCTTTACTGATGTCAAGGCAGAGGTTAGAAGGCTACTTGATATTGTAACTATGAACTATGAGTCCTCTGTTGAACTCTTAAGAGAGTTTGACGACGAGAAATACGACGAAATATTTAGGAGAGAGGGAGTTATTAACTACCTCAACAAACAAATTTCGGCCTTTATTATTGATTCACTAGGCCTACCAATGAATAAGGAAACTTCTGCAAACTTTGCAGCTTATCTTAGAATATCTAGAGACATGGAAAGAATTGGGGACCACTCCAAAAATATTGCTGAAGTTGCCAAGTTAAAAAATGACGAAGGTCTTTTCTTCACAGATGTGACTTTTGATGAAATGAGAGAAATAAATACTATTATTGAAAAAATGTTCCACTCCTATGACGGAGACATGGAAAAAGACCAAAGAGTTGTATTCATGCGTGAGTCCAATGAACTTGTTCAAAAAGAGGCTTCTGACTTTAGGAACAACCACATGATAAGGATGAGAGAAAAAATTTGTAATCCTGAATCAGGACTTCTTTATGAAAAAACTCTTGCAGCTATGGAAAGAATTTCATCTTATATTTCCAACGCTGGAAAGCTTTCAATATAATAAATTAATTGAAAATGATAAAAATTAATCTGCTTTCGGGCAGATTTTTTTTTATTGAGAATTTTTAATTTTAAAAATTAGGAAGTTCTGGTAACTTATGAGGTCATAAAAATTTGAGAAATCCTCAAAGCTTTTGGCGTTATAAAAAATTATGAAGTCATAGAAAAATGTGAAGTTATAGAAAATTATAAAGTTATTAAGAATTATGAAGTCTTAGAAGATATTGAATCATAAATCAATACAAAATTTAAAAATTTAAAAAATTCATGAAGATCCACAAGTTATTGAAAGAAATCAAAACAAAGAACTACAAAAGAAAATTTGTTTACAAACACAAGTTTCGATGTTAGAATGACCTTGGTGGTAATATGGAATTAAAAGAAAAAATAAAAATTTTGTCTGATGCTGCAAAGTATGACGTGAGCTGCTCATCTTCTGGATCCAATAGAAAGAATAAGGGTGGACTAGGAAACGCTAGCCAAAGTGGAATCTGCCACTCCTGGTCTGAAGATGGCAGGTGCATATCTCTTCTTAAGATACTTTTTACAAATCACTGCATCTACGACTGCAACTACTGCATCAATGCCAAGAGTGTGGACTCCAAGAGGGCGGCTTTTACAGTTGATGAAGTAGTTGATTTAACTATAAATTTTTACAAGAGAAATTACATTGAGGGTCTCTTCTTGTCTTCTGGTATCTTCAAGTCCTGCGACTACACCATGGAAAAATTAATAGAAGTTGCAAAGAGGCTTCGCCAAGAAGAAAACTTCAACGGTTACATACACATGAAGGCCATACCAGGTGCCAGCCAAGACCTTATAAAAGAGCTGGGCCGATACGTAGACAGGATGAGCATAAACATCGAGCTCCCAACAGAAAAGAGCCTGGCCCTTCTTGCTCCAGAAAAAAGTCTTGATGAAATAACAAGGCCCATGGACCTAGTTTCCAAAACCTTAAAGATCAACAAGCTTGAAAAGAAAAAATATAAAAAATTTTCAAAGAAGGACTTGTTTTTGCCAGCAGGTCAAACTAGTCAGATGATCGTTGGAGCAGGTGATATTCACGACAGGGATGTCCTCACAAGGTCCCAGTCCCTCTACGATAATTACAATCTAAAGAGGGTCTACTACTCCGCCTATGTGCCTGTGAGAGAAGATTCCAAATTGCCAAAGATAAAGACACCCCTCATTCGTGAACACAGGATTTATCAGGCAGACTTCCTCCTGAGATTTTATGGTTTTAGGGCAGGGGAACTCTTAAGCGAGAGTAAAAGAGATTTTGACTTAAATCTTGACCCAAAGATGGACTGGGCTATAGAAAATTACAGTAATCCCACTGACATTAACAAGGCAAGCCTTGAAGAACTTTTAAAGGTCCCAGGCTTTGGACCCCAGTCTGCAAGAAAAATTGTGAGAGCTAGGAGAGCCTTTAACTTGTCTCTTGAAGACCTAAAGAAGCTTAGGATTTCCACTAAGAGAGCCCTAAACTTTATAACAATTTCAGGCAAGTATTATGGGAGAAGATTTGATTCCAAAGAAGCCCTGAGGTCTTTGATGGTGGAGAGGGAAGGAGGAGAACAACTTAGTTTTCTCGACTAAGTGATAGATATGATTTACTTATACGACGGGACAATAGAAGGACTTTTTACAGTAATTTTTAATGCCTACAAGGTCCTAGAAGATGTGGACTTAATCACTAAGAGGTCAGGTCAAATGAATTTTATGGCTGACAGGATCAAGTGCTCCACAGAAATTGACAAGGCCAAGAGGGTTAGAGATTCAATAATAAAAAACTTTTCCTATTCATTTTATGATTCAGTCCTAAGGGTATTTGCGGCAAACAACGAGAGAAAGGAAGTGGCCATAGCCAAGACCCTTAAAAAACTCTACACCCATGGATTTTATTATTATGAAAGTGCCGACGAAGACCTAGTTGAATTCAAAAATTTATTAAAGAGGGTCTCAGGAGAGATCCACTCTTTCAAGGGACTTCTTCGCTTTGAAGAAAAGGATGGCCTTCTCTTTGCCAAGTTTGAACCACAAAATGATATTTTGATTTTTGTCTACAAGCACTTCAAGAGAAGGCTAGTCAATGAAAAATTTGTAATTGCAGATATAGTTCGCAGCAAGGCCGTAATCTACAATGGAGAGAGGGGCAACTTCTTTGACTTTGAAATGTCAGAAGATATGAAGACTGATGATTCTTATATTGACCTCTGGCTTTCCTTCTACGATGCTGTTGCAATTGATGAGAGAAAAAATGAAAAACTCAGGATGCAAAACATGCCAAAAAAATATTGGAAGAATTTGCCAGAGATGAACAGGCCAAAGAAATATGATTAATAATAATTTCTTCTAAGGGTATAAAGGACTTGGGAGGAAAAAATGGAAAAAAATAGAATTGCAAACTTAAATACTTATATAGAAGACCATTATCATGGAGCAAGATTTATTGAGTCCAGCGATTTAGAATTGCCAGACTTCTTGCAAAGGGACTTTGATGACAGCCACAACAACTGCACCATAGCAAGCCTAACAAGGATTATAAACTATTACTTTAGAGACAAGGACAAATTTGAAATCTATGATGAAGTCTTTGCAATCGCCAAGAAAAATGGCTATTTCAAAAAAAATAGGGACCCTTCCTGTGATGATCTCCCACATTGCCAATATTTATTTCAAGAAAAATAAAATTGACATAAGGGCAAGGGGAATTTACCTTGGCAACTTCTACTCCCACGTGAAGGATGAGATCGACAACTTTAGGCCCCTAGTTATGAACCTGGGATCAGGCTATTACAAGAACCATTCATTAGTTATCTCAGGTTATTCAATTTATAAATTCAAGGGGATGAAGGTCAAGTTCTTGCACGTTTATGATGGATGGAACAAGACCAAGTCCTACATTGACTACAACGACCTAAGGGGATTTTTGAAGGTCCCAATTTTTTCCTACAATGTCTTTGATGTTGACATAGGGGAAGACTTGTAATAAAGTTTAAGACCAGACAGGTGATGATATGGAAAGAAATTATTTGAAATTTTTGGTGTCAGAGCTTATCTTCGTGAGAGAAGACACCCTTATAAATTTGATCCCCAAGACTGAAGAAAAGTATAGGGAGATCTTTGGGGAATTAGAAAATTATGTAGATACACTAAATTTAAATATTAGAAAAGTTAGAAGAAACTTGAAACTCTTGGATAAACTTTCTCCAGACCTTGCAAAAAAAGAAGCAGAGAAAGAATTTAAAAAGGACCTTGATGAATTAAGAGAAGACCAAGACTATGAAGCTGAGCTTAAATTAGCTGACGATGAGGTCCAAAGACAGGTGGAAGACCTCTTTAGGGAAGCAATATTTTATTACAGTCCCAAGCTTTACGACTTTTCTCTTGAAGAATTCGACCAAGCGAGAAATGCCTTTAAGGCCTGCGACAAGGAAGGACTTGAAAACTTTTTAAAAAAGGAAAGGCCCAAAGAACTTGAGATGAGTAATGACCAACTTGAAAAAATGAGGGAAGACCTTGAAATAGAAATTTCTATTTTATTTGAGAGATTTCCCCTCAATCAATTGGACATGCTTGAGGACAAGGAAGCCATTGACTTCAACCTCAATAGACTAAAAAATGTCTACGAAGAATACCAAGAAATCTACGGAAGCCTTGGCGAAGAATTAAATATTAAGATTGCAAAAAAAGAAACTACCTCTTAAAAAATTATGAGGTAGTTTTTTCATACTTATTTTTAATTATTTTTAGAGCCACAAGACTTGACAGGTATCCGAGTATTAGACCAGCCAAGACATCTGTTGGATAGTGTACTGATAGATACATACGTGAAAATCCTATTAAGGCAGCCAAGATAAGGGTAAGGGCTCCTTCTTTTTTATTGTAATAATAAATTGTAAAGGCTGCAGCAAAAGATGAGCCTGTGTGGCCTGATGGAAAGGAATAACCCATGGGCTCTTTTATCAAGAGGTCAAAGGCTTCTACCATAAAGGGTCTTGGTCTTCCAATGATGGGCTTTAAGATTAAAAGTCCAACAATAGAAAAAATAATCAAACTTAAAAAAATACTAAGGGCTTTCTTTTTTGAGTCCTTATTTTTTTGGAAGAAGATAATAAGACCAAGGGCAATCCAAAAGATTCCCCCATTGCCAAGACTTGTTATAAAAATCATGACCTTGTCTAGGATGGGGGAGTGGATTGATTCTAAAAATTTTAAGAATTGAACTTCCATTTACTCTTGTTCTTTAAACTTGCCCTTAATAAATTGAACAAAGTTCTTTAGGTTTTTCTTTAGGAAGGCTTCCTTGTGATAAACCATGTAATAAGTCCTAGAAATTGCTAAGTCTTCTACCTTGTGCATAATAATTTCGTCATCATCGAAGGAAGACCTGGCACCAAGTGATATTGCATTAGAAGATTTGACAATATTTAGGACCATGTCCTTGTTTTGACAGATATATTTAATATCGATCGGTATATTCTTGTCCCTCAAGTAGGAGAAAAGAATTTTCTTTGAAGCTTCGTCTAGGTCACCCAAGACAAACTTCTTGTCCTTTAAATCATCGTGAGTTAGGACTGGTTTTTCCTTTAAGTCAGAATGATTTGACGAAATTATATAAATTTCATCTTCGTAGAAGGGTTCTGCAATATTTGTTTCAACACCAGCATCACCATCAATGATTGCCATGTTAATTATTCCAGAATTTAACTTCTTAAGTATCTCTTCACGTGAGTCAACATAAACTCTTATCTTTATGTCTCCCTTTTTTTCTTCATATTCATCTATGATCTCTAGGAGAAATTGAGAGCTAAAGTTTGAACTTACGCCAAGATTAATGTTGTGTGCAGTTGATGAACCTTGTAAGAAAATAACAGTATCTTGAAATTGCTCCAAAATATTTATGGCAAAATCGTAAAGTCTTAAACCAACATCTGTTATGTATAATTTTTTTGAAATCCTATCGAATAGTTTGACATTGTACTCATTTTCAATTTGTGAAATGGCATGTGAAACAGTTGGCTGTGAAATCTTAAGATTTTTTGCCGCGTTAGACATGTTTTTAGTCTTGCAAACTTCAATGAAAATTTCCAAATCTCTAATTGTCATAAAAACCTCCTCAAACATATTCTATTATCATATTTAGCAAAAATCAAGAAGTTATAGAAGAAAGCTTATAATTTTATTTTTAAAAATATTAATGTTAAGAGAAAAGCAGGAATATACCCACATTACAAAAAGGATACAAAAAAAATAGACAAAGCAAAAACTGCTCTGTCTATCAAGATTTATTTATATGGTAGGTTTTCAAGTCTTCAAACCAAGCCTTGTCGTCAGCAAGATTTTCTTGGAAGACTCCTTCACTCTTCATGTAGTCGATGAAAAATTTATTAAACTTATCTGCACCACGGACATTTAAGTGTTGAGGGTCGTAAAAGTCATCCTTTGTAAGTCCCATCTCATGAGAAAAATCGTTGAAGTCAATAAATTTTGCCCCACGATCTTCTAAGTATTTGCTAAAAGCTTTTATGTTGTCAGCATAATAGGAGTAGGCATAAACTGGCGTCTTAACAAAGTAAACTTGGGCTCCATTTTTTTGGCAAATATCTATTATCTCATCAATTGCTTTTAAGTTTTCGTTTAGATAAGCATCATTGTCAAAATTTTTTATAGACTCTAGAAATTCTTCCTCATCTGCAATCACATCGTTCTTGAAGCCCTGGCTCTGACCCTTTAATAGGACGTAACCTTTTAAGTAGTCGTCATAAGATTCCTTGTCAAAGTCGTAGTCTTCCTCCCTTAGTTCGTCCCACCTTGAGTGATAGGCAACAAGGGGGAATAGGGCAGGAGCCTTTAGGTCCCTCGGCACTTTTGTCCCTATCATCTTGAGTTTGTTAACTGACATGGGAAGGTAGTCGGCATAAGAATTCACAACTCCCAAGTCCTCTGTGATTTTAAAAAGCCCAGCGTTTATGTCCACAAAGACCACTTGAGGATTTTTTCTTTTAAAGGCTTCCTTTACATAAGTTGCCGTTATCTTTAGGGGCTGCTTTTGAGAGCTCAAGACATAGGACTTTATACCAGTATTCTCATAGATATAAAGTGGTTCGAAGGAGCAATAGGAATGACTTGTCCCAAAGAACATGGCATTGTAGTCTTCAGTCTCGTTAAAGAAGCCGCCAATTTTATTGCCCATGTCCCAGGGTTTTGCCAGGGACTTTCTTATAAAGAGGTTATTAAGTTGTAGGCAGGCAAAAATTAAGATGCCAAGAAAAACTATTGATTTTAAAATTCTTAAAAATTTTTTCATTTAACCACCTAAAACTGAAAATAAATAAAGGCTGACTCAGAAAATTCTGGACCATAAATTCCCAAAATTATAATTCCAAGGATAAAGGCCATATAAATTATCCATCTAATTGGAAGGACGAGTCTTATAATTTTTTCTCCAAGATTTATCCTATTGTACTTTAAGATGTCAAAGACAAGTAGGATAAAAATTCCCACTCCAAGAGGATAGAGGTTGGCAAGGCCAAACTTTGAATTTGTAATTTCTTCTAAGAGATTATTGGACCAAGGATTGTTGATTATTCCCAAGATGTAATCATTTCCCTGGTGGATGGTCTCTGCCCTAAAGTAGATAAAGGCAAAGACAACAATAAGAAGGGTCAAGATCCTCCTAAAGAAGTCCAAGAAAATATTTGACTTCCTATTTTTATTTATCCCAAGTAAACTTTCGATTACGTTAAAGACTCCGTGGATAAGGCCCCAGAGGACAAAGGAAAGTTCTGCTCCGTGCCAAAGTCCTGACACGAGAAAAACTATTAAGAGGTTTAGACACTTCCTAAAGCTTCCCTTCCTGTTGCCACCAAGTGGAATGTAGAGGTAGTCCTTAAACCAAGTGGAAAGGGAAATGTGCCAGCGTCTCCAAAATTCTGTAATGGATTTTGAAAGTAGTGGCTCCTTGAAGTTGTCCATGAGGTCTATGCCAAGAATTTTTGCAGACCCTTTTGCCATAATTGAATAGGAGTAGAAGTCGCAATAAATTTGGAGGGTAAAGAGGAAGGCCCCAATTAATAAAAATCCCCTAGAATAATCTTGGTAGTTACGAAAGGCGTCGTTTACAAAAATTGATGCCCTGTCAGCTAAGACTAACTTCAAAAACATTCCATAAAAAAATAACTGGAGGCCCCTTATAAGATTTTCATAAGAAAACTTTTTTGGATTTTTTATTTGTGGAAGAAGGTTAGTACTTCTCTCGATAGGTCCTGCCACAAGTTGGGGGAAGAAGGAAACGAAAAGGGCATAGTCAATTAGGGACCTCTCAGCTTCAAGGTCCTTCCTGTAGACATCGATGGTGTAGCCAAGAGCCTGGAAGGTGTAAAAGGAAATACCAACAGGAAGGAGGAGGTCCAGGGCTATGTTAAAGTTGCCACCAGAAATTTTCCCTGCCAAGTCCATAAAAAAGTTAAAGTACTTGAAGATAAATAAGATTCCCAAATTTATAAAAAAGCACAAAAAGACAGCAAGCTTCATCTTAGTCTTGGAGTCACGGTTGTTTTCAATGTAGATCCCCGTCATGTAGGTGATGACAATTGAAAGAACCATGAGGAAGGTGTACTTCACATTCCAAAAGCTATAAAATGTAAGGCTTGCTAAGAGCAAAAATATATTTTTAGATTTTCCCCTAAGCAGGTTGTAAAAAATTACAACTATGGGGAGAAAGATTAAGTATTCAAAAGAATTAAAAAGCATAAAATCCTCCAATTCCTATATAATATAGTAAAAATTAGAGGATTTCAATAAATTATTATCCAGCAAGAAGGCTCATTTTGTACTCCTTAGGAGTCTTGCCTGTATACTTTTTAAAAGTCATTGTAAAGTGAGGCTGAGAAGAGAATCCACACTCATAAGAAATGTATTCGAGGGTCTTCTTGTCTTCTAGGAGAAGCTTCTTGGCCTTATTTGTCTTTAAAGTGTTTAGGTATTGGCAGAAGGTAAAGCCAGTTTCTTCCTTAAAAAGTGAGCAGAGATAATTTTTTGATAGATGAAGTTTATCTGCAAGGTCTTCAAGTCCAAGTCCCTTGTTGTATTCTTCGTTAATAATTTTTATGGCCTTGTCAATAATTTCATTTTTAGAAAAACTTATGGCGTCTAAAAGAGAATTGGAGTAGGCCTCTATTAGGTCGTGACCCAATAGTTTAAGGTCTACTTCATCAAGTTGCCCTTCAAGTCTTTTTGCAAAGGCCTCATGTAAGTATGTGAGGTCCTTGTTATATGTAATCAAAAAATATGTATAAAGAAAGGTGTTTAAGTTTTCCATTTGTCTTTTCATCTCATCAAGAGAAGAAGTTTCGCTGCAAGGTGAAATTTTTTCAAAGATTTCTGTGGCACATTCAAGCAACTCTGGTCTTGTCATTTGTGCAAGGTTAAGATAATTTGTCATTTTTCCTCCTGTTTAAATTTTATTTATGTAATTTTTATAATTTTTTAGCTTAAGATAATTATAGGACAATTGATATCTAATATCAATAGAGAGGGTTAATTTATTTTTAAAATTTTAAAAGCCTTAATAAGAGCCATGCCATCATCTTTGTGAGATTACTAAACAAAAAATATTTTTAAATATATTAATGAATTTTATTTAATTTGAAAAAATTTTAATTCACAAGAAGAAATAAAGCTTATAAGGTTTTAATTTTTAGCAAATAGCATATAATAAGATAGAGGAGGGATTACTGTGACAATTTCAAAAAATAAAATGATGGAACTAGAGAAGAGAACAATAGATGAATACAAAATTGATTCTCTTATTTTAATGGAAAACGCAGGAATGGGAATTTATCGTGAAATTAATCAGTACAATTCCTACACAATAATTTGCGGTAAGGGAAACAATGGTGGCGACGGCCTTGTCCTAGCTAGACACCTAATCTTAAATGGCAAACTTGTTGAAGTCTTTGTTGTTGGACATAAGATGACAAACGAATTTGCAAAAAATCTTGAGATCTTAGAAAAACTTACTGAAATAAAATATATTGAAGACGAAAATAATTTTGAGGACCTAGTAGAGTCTCTAGAAGTCAATGAAGTTACTGTTGACGCAATCTTTGGACTTGGACTAAACAGGCCCCTAAATTCTTTCTATAAAAAGCTTATAAATCTTATAAACGCTCATGGCAATTATATTATTGGTGTTGATATCCCATCAGGCATGGACCCAGACACTGGTGACGAATATGGAGCTTGTGTTGGATGCAACTTGACCTTTGCCATATCAGACATAAAAGACGGCCAACTCCTAAATAGTAAGGTTGGAGAACTTAAAAAAATATATATAGGGATTGTGAGGTATGCAGATGAGTAAAAAAATGAACAGAAACATAAACTTGACAGAAGGCTCCATTCCCAAGGGGATAATTGCCTTTGCCATCCCCCTACTTCTCACAAACTTTTTGCAACAGCTCTACAATACAGCTGACCTTATGATAGTGGGTAGGTTCGCAGGCAAGAACCCCATGGCAGCAGTTGGTGCAACGGGACCAGTGTCCAACTTGTTAATTGGACTTTTCCTTGGACTTACAACTGGTGCTTCCGTAATAATTTCACTTTATTACGGATCTAACGATAGGGAAGCCTTAAAGAGGTCCGTAGGTTGCTCCTACTTCCTTGGACTTATGTCGGGACTCCTTATAACTATCTTTGGTTATCTAACAACACCATTTTTCCTAAGGATAATGGATACACCACCAGAAATCTTGCAGGACGCAACAACCTACATGAGGGTTTTCTTCTTGGGAACAGTTCCTATACTTATATACAACATGGGAGCCTCAATCCTAAGGGCAACTGGTGACTCCAAGAGACCTTTCAACTTCCTTTGTGTGTCAGCTGTAGTAAATATTGTCCTTGACTTAATCCTAGTAGGATATTTACAAATGTCAGTCCTAGGAGCAGGGATAGCAACTCTTGCATCCCAAGTTACATCAGCAATACTTGTAACATACTCACTCTTAAAGACTGATTCATCTTATAAATTAAGAAAGAGCGAGATTAAACTTCACAAGTTTGAAGCCAAGAGGATTTTTGAAGTTGGAATCCCAACGGGAATTCAAACGGCCCTTCTTTCCTTTACCAACGTAATCTTCCAAGCAAAGATTAACTCCTTTGGCCCCGATGCCATAGCCGGTGTAGCTGCAGAAGGAAGGATTGATGGCTTCCTCTTTATGTCCTTACAAGCCATTGCCCTTGCGGCAACAACCTTCTCGGGACAAAACTTTGGAGCCAAGAAGTTTGACAGACTTCGTGAGGGTATGAAGGTCTCCCTAATAATTGTATTTGGAATTTCCTTTGTTCTATCACTTATTGCCTACTTCCTAGCAAGTCCACTAATAGCAATCTTTAACCCAGACCCTGATGTAGTTGCTTATGGTGCCGACTTCCTAAAGATTTTGAGTCTTGGAATCTGGTGTTTTGGACTTTCAGAAACAATTTCTGGTTTCATAAGAGGAAGTGGACACGCAATGGGACCTATGATCATTTCTCTTTTGACAATTTGTATATTTAGGCTTGTAGTGGTTTACTTTGCAATGCCAATATTCAATTCAATAAGAGTAATTTCCATTATCTATCCAGTTTCATATTTTGCAAACTTTGTGATCATGGTACTTTACTTTAAATTTGGAAGATGGAGAAAAGATTTTGATATGTAAATGAAAATTTATAGATAATGACAAATTGGCACCAGCTTGGTGCCTTTTTTAATTGCAATGAAGTCAGGCTTTATTGTAAACTATACTTAATATAAGAAAAGCAGTGATACTATGAAGAAAAAAACTTTATTTTTAATAAGTCTTCTTTGCTTGGGAATTTTTTTTGCCCTCTATAACTTTAACCGCTATCCAAAAAAAGTGGTGGCAGAAATTCTCTACACCGTTGACGACAGGATTCTTGCCTTTGTTGATAAGAATATCCAAGACTTTGGCTTTGCAGATATTTTTAACAAGGTCAAATCCACTGGCGACTACGGAATAAGACTTAGCCTTGAAGATAATAAAAATGATAAATTAAATATTATCAATTACCAAAGTCCTGACAAGAAGGAAAGATACTATCATGAGAGAAGAGAAGTAGACCATGAAATAAAGACCTACGGGGAAAAAATCGTCAATAGTGACGTCTATCTCTATAGAGAAGACGTGTCAGATTTTCCACTTTACATTGACAGGAACACCATGGTGAACTTGTCTCGTGACTCCAAGGTCATGTCCGACCTTGGCTATGACATTAATAACAAAAAACTCTTCCTTCCACCAGTTTCCCTTTCTGAAAAAAACACAGAGCTTAAGAAATATGTGAAAAAGGAATGGGCAGAGACCATAAGAAGGACTAAGGTGAAGAAACTTTCAGACAAGTCCTACGAGTTGAAGGTGAGGTCCAAGGACCTAAAAGACCTTTTCGAAAAAATTGAGGGCTTTTACTATGAAGAAGATAGTTTTCCTTACTCTTATATTGCGAGACTTTTGAGAAGGGAATTTGCAAAAATTTCAAATGACCTAGATAAGAGGGACCAAATTGTCTTTTACATCTACACAGATGATGACCTAAATCTCTTGAAACTAAAGTCAGACGACAATAAGTATGCCCTAGCTATAAAAGACTACTTAGAGATAAAACTTCCAGAGACTAGAATCTACATCGAGCCAGAGGAAAATGAAAAACTTAGGACCCTAAGGGGAAAGATAAATGACAGACCCTTTAGGATGTCCTACTATCCCGATTCCAACAAGCTCATCTACCACGATGGGAGGACATTAATCAATGCCAGATTTTATAATTTTGTGAGATCCAAGAAGTTTAAGCTAATAGCTGATATAGATGGAGCGAAAATAAAAAAAATAAACTTAAACTTCTATACAATCCCAGAAAAAATTGAAAGGGAAAAAAATTATATAGAAATTTTAAAATTAAAGGAAGAAGATTGGCAGGAACTAATGTGGGGTGAAAAATTTGAAAAATGATATAAGTAAGAAGGACAAACTGATATTTAGGATCCTAATAGACTCTCTAATGGTGGGAGCCTTGGCAGGATTATTCTCTGTTCTTTATAGGTTTGTGATAATGAAAATGGACTTCTACAGGTCCTTCCTATACGGGGAATTTAACCCAAGGTCCCTAATAATTTTAATAGGCTTGGGAGCAATAATTTCCTTCATAATTCATCACTTGTTGAAATGGGCTCCCCTATCAGGAGGAAGTGGAATTCCACAAATTCGTGGCGAAATCCTTGGTAAATTTAGGATGGAAGAAGTCCCAACCCTCATATCCAAAATCCTTGGAGGAGGCTTGGGAAACCTCATGGGATTTTCACTGGGAAGAGAAGGCCCATCAATCCAAATGGGTGGAGCAGCGGCCAAAGGACTTGGCAAAATCTTAAAGAGGCCACCAGATGAGATCAAGTACATGATAACAGCAGGGGCAGCAGCAGGACTTGCAGCGGCCTTTAACGCACCTTTAGCTGGTTGCATCTTTGCAATAGAGGAACTCCACAAGACCTATTCAAAATTTGTCCTCTTGCCAGCCCTAATTGCATCAATAACAGCAAACTACATTTCCTTTGTAATAATGGGACAAGAGACATCCTTCACCTTCTTTGTCACAGAATCCCTACCCATGAATTTAATTTGGGTTGCCATCCTAATAGGAATCTTGACAGGCCTAGTGGGAGGAGCTTATAACTACTTAATAACAAAGTTCCAAGATTTCTTCAAAAAGATAAACTCAAAAATTTTAAAGTACGCCCTATTGATGGGAGTTACAATCCTTGTAGGCTTTATGTTTTTTGAAGGAACAGGTGGGGGACACGGACTCTTAGAAAATATGGCAAGAGAAAGATTTGCCGTAAAATATATCTTGGCAATCCTCTTGGTAAAATTATTTTACACAAGCTTTTGCTATGGTTCAGGAGTCCAAGGTGGAATCTTTTTGCCAGTCCTTGTAATAGGTGGATCATGTGGAGCCCTAATATTCTCTGCAGTCCACAATGCCTTTGGACTAGATGCCTTTTACATCAACTTCATAATCCTTGGCATGAGTGGAATCCTAGCATCAGTAGTGAGAAGTCCAATCCTATCAATAATTTTGGTATCAGAAATGACATCGACTTTTGAGCACTTGATCGCCCTTTCCATTGTAGTAATGGTTTCCTATTACGTTGCCGAAGCCTTAAAAGTCGCACCAATTTATGACACTCTCTTTGAAAGACAACTAAAGGACAAGAATTTACTCAGTCCAAAAGAAAGAGAACTTGGCGACTATTCAGTCTTTGAATACACAATCACAGACGACTTCAAAAATCTGGGCAAAACCCTAAAAGAAATAAACTTTCCAAGACATCTTATAATAATGTCCATCGAGAGAGATGGAAGTGAATTTGTCCCTGGAGCCGATGACGTAATCCTACTTGGCGACAAGGTCACAGTATTAATAAGTGCCGAAGACGCCCTAGACATAGACGAATTTTTTAAAGGCGAGTAAAAATTAGAAATTAAAATAATTAAAAAGCACTAAACTTGTAATAAGACACAAGATAGTGCTTTTATATTTTTTAAATTGTCAAAAAGAAAAAGTGCAAGATGTGTTTTCTTGCACTTCTTTTGTTTTTATTTTCGTTTTTGTTTAAAAGTTTGAAAGTATTTTGATTTTAATTAAAAGTTTTGAAAGCATTTTGATTTTAAGTTTAATTTAAACTTTTGAAATTATTGTGATTTTGAAATTTTTTCAACTTATTCTAAAATAAAAAAATTTATTAACTTCTAATTATCTCACAGACTTTCTAAATACTTTTTAACTTGTGGTCCCACGTAAGCCTTGTCGTCCTTTAAAAGGATTGGTCTTTTGACAAGCATTCCATCAGTTGATAGGAGCTCAAAAATTTCTTGGTCTGTCATGTCTTTCTTCTTGTCCTTTAAGTTTAGTTCTCTGTACCTCACTCCTGATGAGTTAAAAAGTTTATAGATGTCAACTCCTGCTAGGTCTTTGATTTTTTTCAGTTCCTCTACGCTTAGTAGGTCCTTGTCGATTTCCCTATAGTCATAGGAAATATTTTTTTCTTCCAAAAGTTTTTCTACATTCTTGCAAGTGCTGCATTTTTTGTATCCGATTAATGTGTTCATAATAGCCTCCTTCTAAGTCAAATTATACTATAAAAAAATTATAAAAAATTTTAAAAATTTTTGCAAAAAGTGTTTACATTTTTAGATTACGTGGTATAATAATAGTACCAAATAAGATTAACGCGATAAAGCAAGAAAGAGTTGCTAAGGTTTTATCTTATTTGTGAACAATGACAATTCCATCCAATAAAAAAGTAAAAGCGTATTTGATTTTATTAATTTTATTAGCCTTTTATTAATTTCAATGAGGCTTTTATATAAACTGAAATTGAAGATGTAATTAAAGTAAGATGGTAAATAGTTTGAATTTTTTAAGTTAATTTACTCTCAGTTTTTATATAAATGGCAGGGAGTCCTAGAGTTGGGAGCTCTCGGGAATGTTAATTTATATAGGGCTATGGTAAAAAGAAGAATATAGGTGATTGATGTGATTGAACCAAAAAGTTTTAATTGGATGGAATTAAGAATCTGAAAAGAATGTCTTTAGATAATTGATTAAGGACATTCTTTTTTTTGTGGAATTTTTTAAGCTAGTTGTGGAAATTTAAAAAATTTTAAAGAAGATAAGGCTTGCGATTATAAAAAGTTGAAAAATAAAAAAAACAGATAACAAAAATGATTTATAAAGAAAAAATTAAAATTTTTTGTATTTTATATGTGTTTACAAGGGAAATAAAATATGTTTACAAGGGAAATAAAAATAGGAATAATGGAATAATGAATTTAAAAAATAAAGAAGGAAAAACAATCGACAATAAAATAAAAATCTACATAAAAAATCTCCACCTATGTGACATAAGTTGTGACATAAGTGGAGATTTTTTTTTATTTAAATTTATTAATCTTCTTTTGCTAAGATTCTTGCAGCCATTTCCTTACCGAAGTCTATAAGTTGTTTTAATTCTTCGTCAGTTGCTGCACCTTGGATTTCAAGTTGAGTGTCAAGTACATCGTACTTGCCTTCTTCCATGTATTTCTTTAGAGTCTTTAGGGCTCCACCTGACCATGAGTAGGAACCGAAGATTCCCCAATAGTTGTTTTTCATTCTTTGGTGAGAAACTTCTGTCAATAGGTAGTTCATTGGTGGGAATAGGTTGTTGTCATAAGAACATGATCCCAAGATAACTCCCTTGTATCTCCAGATGTCAGAAAGTAGGTAGGAGTTTGAAGTCTTTGAGATGTCGCGAATTTTGACGTTTTTAAGTCCACCTTCAGCAAGTCCTCTTGCTACTGCTTCTGCCATTGTTTCTGTGTTACCATACATTGATCCGTAGATTACCACACAACCGTCAATAGTTTCTTGCTTAGCTAGTGAAGTGTAGATGTCGATAATCTTTTGTGGGTTTTCTCTCCAAATTGGTCCGTGGTCTGGACAAATTAGTTCAATATCAAGACCTTCTAGTTTTTTAAGGGCTTTTAGGGCTTGATTTGCATACTTACCAACGATGTTGATGAAGTATCTTGTAGTTTCTTCTAGATAGTTTGAATCGTATTCGATTTGATCGTCGAAGATTCCACCATCAAGTGTTCCAAAGCCACCGAAGATGTCTTGAGAGAATAAAGTCTTAGTTGCTTCTTCATAGGCAACCATAGATTCTGGCCAGTGAACCATTGGAGTCATGTAGAAAGTAAGTTTTCTATTCCCAAGTTCAAGAGTTTCGCCTTCCTTAACTTCTATGATGTTGTCAGTAACTTCGTAGAAGTTGTTTAGCATTGCAACGGCTTTCTTGTTTGTAACAAGCTTTGCATCTGGATAAATATCCAAGATTGACTTAATTGAAGATGTGTGGTCTGGTTCCATGTGATTGATTACTATGTAATCAATTTTTTCATTTTCTCCAATAATTTCATTGATCTTTTGAATGTAATCGTCAATTGTGTTAACTCTTACTAGGTCGAAAAGTATATTTTTTTCTCCCTTTAAAACAAAAGAGTTGTAAGCAACACCCTTTGGTAGTGGCCACATTCCTTCAAATAGTTCTGTCTTCCTATCATTTGTACCTATGAAATAAATATCATCTTTAATAGGCACTGATAATAAATTTTCCATATATCCTCCTTATATTTTCATAAAACAAGGACCTAATTAAGTCTTTGTTCTTTTTATTTAAGATAGTTAATATTACAAATTATTTCTTACCCCATAATCCCAATAAAATTCAGGATTAATATAATTTTAATAAAACTCTAGAAAGCTGTGTCTCTCGCCCTTTTCCTTGTAGCCAAGAATTTGTTCCATGTTGACATTTTCTGTTGCACGCAAGAGGTTGATGTCCACGTTTTTGTTTTCTTTTTTTAGCTCTTCAATGAGGTCTTTTATAAAAAATCTCTTGTTGCCAGACTTCTTTTGGGTAACTGTGCAGGCACAGTCAAGAGCAGTAAGGCCAGTTGACTTCATAAACCTAATTATGGCTTCTTCCTTTACAAGATACATGGGCCTAATGAGTTCAAGACCTTCAAAGTTTTTAGACTTTAACTTTGGCATCATTGTCTTGAAGTCGCCAGCATAAATTATATTTAGAAGAACTGTCTCTATGACATCGTCAAAGTGATGGCCTAGGGCAAGCTTGTTGCAACCAAGTTCTTGGGCCCTGTTGTATAAGTTGCCACGACGCATCCTTGCACACATGTAACAAGTTGATCCGCCTTCAGACAATTTTTCTGCAACAGAAAATACGTCAGAGTCGTGAACCTTAACGGGTATCCCAAGTTTTTCACAGTTGTACTCCAGCCTTTCCCTGTTCTCAGGAAGATAACCTGGATCCATGGCGATGAATTCTAATTCAAAGGGAACCTTGTTGTGCTTCTTGAGTTCTTGCAAGAGCTTGGCAAGAGTTAGGGAGTCCTTGCCTCCTGATATAGCAACAGCAATCTTGTCGCCAGGGCTAATCATTTCATAATTGTTGATTCCCTTGACGAATTTTTTATAAATATCTCTCCTATAAGTTTTTATTAGGGACCTCTCTATGTCCACAATACTTTTAACTTTTTCCAAAAAATTTCACCTTTACCAATCTGTTTTTATTATAGCATAGTTATTTACTTATTGATAAGAAAGTCTAAATCTTTAAGACCTTCCTAATGAAAATAAAATCCCGATTAAAAATTTTGCTTAAAAATTATAACACAAGAAGTCTTTTATAAAAATATTTTTGGGAATATATAGGTAAAGTTCATTAAATTATAAAATTAAAGGCCTTTGTGATATAATTTATGTAATTAACTAAGGGGAACTAGCTAGGCTAGTTGAAAGAAAAGGAAGTATAAAATGGTAAATTATAATGTAAAGAAAAATTACACTCTGCTTGTGGATTTCTATGAGCTGACAATGGCAAATGGATTTTTTAAGGAAGGACTAAGGGATAAGACTGTTATCTTCGACATGTTCTTTAGAGAGGTGCCTGACAATGGAGAGTACACAATTGTTGCAGGCCTTGAACAGCTTATCGAGTATATGGAAAATCTTCACTTCTCTGATGAAGATATAGACTTTTTAAGAGAAAAAGGAATTTTTGACGAAGAATTTTTAACTTATTTAAGAGATTTTGAATTTAAGTGTGACGTTTGGGCAATGCCAGAGGGAACCTTGGCCTTTCCTGGCGAACCACTATTAACAGTAAGAGGTCCAGCAATCCAAGCACAAATGCTTGAAACTATGGTCCTACTTACAATTAACCACCAATCTATGATTGCAACTAAGGCATCAAGGATTGTTAAGCAAGCCAAGGGCAGACCAGTTGTTGAATTTGGATCAAGAAGGGCCCAAGGATATTCTGCAGCCAATCTTGGAGCAAGGGCAGCCTACATTGGTGGTTGTGCAGGTACAGCCAACACCTTGACAGACAAGATGTTTGGGGTGCCAGCTCTTGGAACAATGGCCCACTCTTGGGTTCAAATGTTTGACACAGAACTAGAAGCCTTTAGAGCCTTTGCAAGAGTTTATCCAGACAACTGCCTGCTTCTTGTTGACACTTACGACACCTTAAAGGAAGGTGTCCCTAATGCCATCAAGGTCTTTGACGAAGAAGTTGTCCCTCGTGGATTTAGACCTAAGGGAATAAGGATTGACTCTGGAGATATCACTTATATTTCCAACAAGGCGAGAAAGATACTTGATGACGCAGGCTATGAAGATGTTCAGATTATGGCATCCAACTCCCTAGACGAGTACACAATTAGGACAATCCTCCACCAAGGAGCAAAGCTTGACTCCTTTGGAGTTGGTGAAAGACTAATCACATCAAAGTCATCACCAGTTTTTGGTGGAGTTTATAAACTTGTTGCCACAGAAGATGAAAATGGAAAAATAACTCCAAAGATTAAAATTTCTGAAAACGTGACAAAAATTACTACACCAGGCTTTAAGGAACTTTACAGATTCTATGAAAATGAAACGGGTAAGGCCATGGGTGACGTCATTGCCCTAAGAGATGAAGAAATCCCTAAGGACAATTACGAAGTCTTCCACCCAATTTACACTTGGAAGAGAAAGACTCTTACAGACTACACAGTTAAGAAGGTCCTTGTTCAAATTTATGACAAGGGAGAACTTGTTTACAAGATGCCAAGTCTTGACGAAATAAGACAAAGGGCCAAGGACGAACTTGATACCCTTTGGGAAGAAACAAAGAGGCTTGACAATCCAAATCAATATATTGTTGACTTGTCAGAAGAACTTTGGCAACTAAAGGACAACTTATTAAAGAAGCACGGAAAAAATTAAAATAAAAAAGAGAGGGAAGTTATATGCAGTATTACGGAAATGTTTTTAGACCGCCAAGTGAGGCTAGGTCATTAATAGTTCAAGCTACAGTGGGTTGTTCTCACAACGACTGTACTTTTTGCTACATGTACAAGGAAGATGATTTTAGGATAAGATCCCTTGAAGACATAAAGAAGGACCTAATAGAAATGAGTTCCTATGGAGATTACTTTGAAAGGATCTTCTTGGCAGATGGGGATGCTTTAGTTTTAAAGACAGAAGACCTTCTTGAAATCCTAAGGACAATAAAAAAATATTATCCCAATGTAAAGAGGGTTTCTTCCTATGCAACTGCCCAAGATATAAATAGGAAGTCCCTAGAAGAATTAAAAGAACTTAGGGCTGAAGGACTTGAGATGCTCTACATTGGTTTTGAAACAGGAGACGAAGAACTCCTAAAAGAAATTAATAAGGGTGTAACTTATGAAGAATATGTGACTGCCATGAAGAAGGCAAAGGAAGCTGGCTTTACAACTTCCATCACAATCATTGCAGGTCTTGGCGGAGTAGAGGGCATGGAGAGAAATGCCATTGGAACTGCCAAACTAATTTCAGAAACTAAGCCAGACTTCTTGGGTTATCTTACAATGAGGATCTACAAGAACACACCTCTTTATGAAGACTATGTAAATGGCAAGTTCAAGATGCCAGATGCAGGTCAAATCCTTGAAGAGATGAAGATATTCTTGGAGCACGTTGACTCTGAAGGTACAGTATTTAGGTCCAACCACGCTTCCAACTACGTTCTACTTGCAGGAACTTTAAATGAAGATAGGGAAGGCTTAATTAGTGCAATAGAAAAAACTTTAAAGAAAAAGTCTTTTAGACCTGATGTATTGAGAGGATTTTAAAATTGAAGGACAAGAATTTTGAAAGCATGGATGAAGGGCAAAGGCTAAAAAATTTAAAAAAAGACTTGGACTCTGGAGTTATTTCCTTTGAAGAAAAGACTGAAGAGACCTCCCTTGCTCTAAATCCTGTTAGGTACCTAATCCCCCTTGAGTCAAGTCCCAATAAAAAGGAGAAACTTGACATTGACTACAAGAAAAAGGAAGGACCTAGTGACAAGAATTTCGAAATTATTATTGAGTTAAATCCAGAAGGTCATGAAGTTTATGAAAAGAAGGGAAGGTCATCAAGACTTCCTGCCCCTCACAGGGTTCATTATCTTCAAAGGACAAAGAGAGAAAACCCCAAGATAGATAAGGGCTCTCTCTTTTATGACTACCTAGAGATTTACTTAAATAGAACAAAAAACATAGAGAAAAAATTTTTTGAAGACTACTTTGGACTCTAGTTTCAAGAAAAGAGGAAAAACAAAATATGGAAGATAAAAGAGAAATAAAAGAAAAAAATATCCCGTCAAAATTGACCTTTAAGACAGATGTCTACAAGAAGATATTTTTGACAGGACTTGCCCTCTTATTTGTGGCATACTTATTCGTAAATTCAAGGTCAATATTTTCAGGCCTTGGAGTCTTACTTGGCATTTGCGCTCCCTTTATATTGGGAGGAGTCATTGCCTTTATAATGAAAATACCCCTAAACTTTTTAGAGAGAAAAGTTTTTGACAAGATACAAAATGAAAAATTTCAAAAGCACAAGAGGACAATATCCATTGCCCTATCCTTTATAGTGATAATCCTTGTTTTCTTTATCATTACGGCAATAATTGTTCCACAACTTATTAATTCCTTTAACGAACTTAGGAAGTCCCTTCCAAGTTTCTTGCAAATGGCAATTGATAAGACAAGAGAGATACCTTACCTTAATAGTTATTCAGACAGACTCCAAGCAGAATACGACAACTTGTCTTGGAATGAAATCTTTGATAGGGTCAAGGGCTTTGTGAAATCTGATGAAAATTCATCACACATACTAAACTCTGCACTTTCAACTGCATCAAGTATATTAGGTGGTTTGGTTTCCTTCTTCCTTGCCCTTATCACATCAATTTACATCCTTGCAGACAAGGAAAGATTGGGTTACCAAGCAACAAGAATTTGCTACTCATGTTTTAACAACAAGGTCGCAAATAAAATCTTACACGTTGCCCACCTTTTACATGAAAACTTCTTTGGTTTCATCAGGGGACAACTTACAGTTTCAACCTTTATAGGTATAGCAACTTTTATTTGCTGCCTAGTATTGAGGATGCCAAATGCAGCCACAATTGGTGTAATAGTTGGAGTGACAGACCTTGTTCCAATTATTGGCCCCTTCCTTGGTGGTGCCATAGCCTTTGTCATGATTGTAATCGAAGATCCAACAAAGGGACTTATCTTTATAGCCTTGATTGTGATCTTGCAACAAGTTGAGTCAAACCTAGTTTATCCAAAACTTGTGGGAAACGAAGTTGGACTTCCATCTCTTTGGACTCTTGTGGCAATCACTATTGGTGGTTCACTCTTTGGTGTTGTTGGCATGTGGGGTTTCATACCACTTGCATCAACAATCTACGCCCTCATAAAAGAGTACACAGAGTACAAGATCAATGAAAAGAACTTAGACTTAAGAATGAAAAAAATATAAACAAAAAGACTTCTCATTTCACAGTGAGAAGTCTTTCTTTATGCAAAAAATTATTTCTTATTTAGATTTTTTCTTTGTAGTTTTCTTTGATTTAGAAGATTTTTTATCATCATCTTCTTCATTGTCGTCATCTTCCTTGGCATTTTCTTCTGCTTCCATTATGTTGCCTTCGCAGAATAAGTAAGTCCTCATTTGTTCGTCCCAACCTTCTTGATTGCGGCGAAGCCATTCAAGTGTCATCATTGCGTGTTCAATTTCTTCTTCGGCATTGTGCCACATGATTTCCTTTAGTTCTTTGTCATCAGTAACTGCAACTCTTTGGTAGTACCAGTCAACTGCTTCGATTTCTTCTTTTAGAGAGTTAATTGCTCTTACAATTTCCCTTTGCTTCTTCGTCATTTCACTAGCGGGTTCGTGATAATCGTTAGCCATAATAAGCTCCTTTACAATAAAAAATGTTAATTTACTTTCAAATTAATTAAAGCACTAACACTTTACCAAAGGAATGGATTTTTCAAACTTCCTTGTTTTGGGTATAATAGATATAGTTGAAAAAATTATGAAGAGAAAGAGAATTGAAATAATTTTCAAAGATACTGAGAAAATTGATTAAAGGAGAGATTGTTAATGATTGAATTTAAAAATGTCAGTAAGATCTATCCCGGTAATCAGGTTGCAGCTGAAAATATAAATTTAAAATTCAAGGATGGCGAATTTATATGTTTTATTGGAGCCAGTGGATCGGGCAAGACTACCTGTATGAGGATGATAAACAGGATGAACGAAATCACATCAGGCGAGATCCTCATTAACGGAGTCAGCATCAAAGATATGGATGCTGTTGATCTTAGGAGACAAATTGGATATGTAATCCAACAAATTGGACTCTTGCCCCATATGACAGTTTACGACAACATAGTTTTGGTTCCAAGGCTACTTAAGTGGGACGAAGAAAAATTAAGACCAATTGCAGAGAACTTAATAGAAAAAGTTGACCTGCCACTATCTTACTTAGAAAAATACCCATCAGAATTATCTGGTGGTCAACAACAGAGAATTGGTGTAATAAGGGCCTTGGCAGCAGACCAAGACATAATCCTAATGGACGAACCCTTTGGTGCTCTTGACCCAATAACAAGAGATGCACTACAAAAACTTGTGAAGAGACTTCAAAGAGAAATGGGAAAGACAATAGTCTTTGTATCCCACGACATGGATGAGGCTCTTTCACTTGCAGATAGGATAGTCATCATGAAGAAGGGTCATGTTGAACAATTTGATACACCAGAAAATATACTTAAGAACCCAAAATCAAAATACGTAGAAGAAATGTTGGGCCAAGAAAAGATGAACGAGGCCAAGACTTCTTATAGGACTGTTGAGACAATAATGCTTAAGAATCCAGTTTCCCTAACAAGTGACAGGTCAACCTACGATGCCCTTGCCCTTATGAGGAACAAGAGAGTCGACACGATTTTCGTTACTGACGAAGAAGGTCACCTACTTGGAGCAGTGGGTATGTTTGACATAGGAAAATTTGGTAAGCACATAAAACCCCTTGACGAAGTCATGGACAAGGTCTATGCCATAGAAGAGGACACAGTTATCATGAATGCCATTCGTGACATCTATAATCTCGACATAAAGAACCTTCCAGTAGTTGACGATGAGAACAAACTCGTGGGCCTTGTTACCAGGGCATCAGTAGTTGATACAATCTACACCAACCTTTGGGAAAATGAAGAAGAGGAAGAAGTTGAGGAAATTTACGAAGAGGACAATTTGTCTGAACTTATGAAGGATGCATCAGGTGAGTCACCTAAGAAAATAGGTGATAAAAATGATTGATTTTTTATTAGCGAATAGCGGAGAAATATTTTCAAAGTCCATGGAGCACCTTATGATTGCGGCGATTTCACTAGCCCTTGGAATTCTAGTGGCAGTTCCTATTGGGATCTTACTAAATAGGTCCAAGCAGGCAGCGAAAATTGTCATGGCAATAGCATCAGTTCTTCAAACAGTTCCATCCTTTGCCCTCTTGGCACTTATGATTCCACTTTTTGGAGTTGGAAAGAAACCAGCCATAGTTTCACTTTTTATCTACTCCTTGCTTCCGATTATGAGGAACACCTATCTTGGGATAGCAGGAGTAAATGAAAACCTAATTGACGCAGCCAAGGGAATGGGGATGACAAGGTCCCAAATACTTTTTAAGGTCCAAATTCCTATGGCCATGCCAGTTATTATGGGTGGTATAAGACTTTCAGGAGTTTACGTCCTTGCCTGGACAACTCTTGCAGCCTATGTAGGAGCAGGTGGACTTGGGGACTTTATCTTCAACGGACTTACTAACGCAATAATGCCAATGGTAGTTTGGGGCACAATTCCAGTTACCCTTATGGCCATAATAGTGGACTTCTTCTTTGGAATCCTAGAAGAAAAACTATCTCCCAATAAGAAAAGTGAGGTGGCATAATGAAAAAAATTAAAACATTTCTTTTAATATTTCTTATACTTCCAATCTTTTTGACATCCTGCACACTACCGGGAATTGGTGGCAACACCAAGACTAGCGTAGTTGTGGCAACGGGATCCAACACAGAAAGACAGATCCTGGGAGAAGTTGTAAAGCAAATGATAGAACACCACAGCGACATAGACGTTTCACTTATTACCAACTTGTCATCATCTGTCCTAAACCACATAGCCATGTTAAAGGGAGATGTAAACATAGTTGGTGCCATGTACACAGGTACAGCCCTAAGTGGGGAACTTGGCATGGACCCTATCAAGGACCCAAAAGAGGCAGAGAGAGTTGTTATGGATGAATACTACAAGAGGTGGGAGAGATACTGGTACCCATCCTTTGGCTTTGACAACACCTATGCCTTTATGGTTACAAAAAAATTC
This sequence comes from Peptoniphilus harei, assembly GCF_900454685.1. Classification (GTDB taxonomy): domain Bacteria; phylum Bacillota; class Clostridia; order Tissierellales; family Peptoniphilaceae; genus Peptoniphilus_A; species Peptoniphilus_A harei. The sequence continues at coordinate 726,939 of NZ_UATM01000032.1, forward strand.
GCAGAAGAAAATAATCTTAAAAAAGTTTCTGACCTTGAGAAGCTAAAGGACAATCTCGAAGTTGGAGTTGACACAGCTTGGATAAAGAGAGAGGGAGACGGTTACAAGGCCTTCAAAGAAATCTATGGATTTGACTTTAAAACAGTTTATCCCATGGATATTGGCCTAGTTTACACAGCCCTTGCCAGTGGAGAAATGGACCTAGTCCTTGGATATTCCACAGACGGAAAGATTTCATCCTATGACCTAGTTGTCCTAGAAGATGATAAGAGACTTTTCCCACCTTATGACTGCTCACCAGTATTGTCAAAGGCAATTGTGGAAAAATATCCAGAGCTTGAAACCATAATGATGAAGCTTGTGGGTCAAATCTCATCAGAAGATATGCAAGAACTAAACCGTCAAGCAGACGAAGACCTGGAGATGCCAGCACTAGTGGCAGAAAACTTCTTGAAAAAGCATAATTACTTTGAAGATGTAAAAGTTGATCAAGAAAAGATAAAGGAATACAAGGAAGCAGTGGAAGGAGGAAAAAATGTCTGATGTAATGATTTACTATATGGAGAACGCGTCCTATGTCTTTGAACAATTTATTAGACACTTTCTAATTTCCATTTACGGAGTTCTCTTTGCATCAATAGTTGCAATACCACTTGGATTTGCAGTTGCAAGAAAGGGAAAATTATCAAGACTTACAATAAGCATTGCCAATGTAATGCAGACAATCCCATCCCTTGCCATGCTTGCCATCCTCATGTTTTTAATAGGAACGGGACCAAACACAGTGGTCTTTGCAGTATTCTTATACGCAATCCTTCCAATATTAAAAAACACAGTTGGAGGAATAAATTCAGTGACACCAGAACTTGTTGATGCAGCCAAGGGAATGGGGATGACGAAATTTCAAATAATGAAAAAGGTAGAACTTCCCCTTGCCATATCCATAATCATGGGTGGCATAAGAAATGCCCTTGTTCTTGCCATAGGAGTTACGGCAGTGGGAACCTTCATTGGAGCAGGTGGCCTTGGAGATATAATCACAAGGGGGATCACAGTTGCCAACGGAAGCCCTATAATAATAGCAGGAGCAATCCCAACAGCCCTAATGGCAGTCTTGGCAGACTTCGCCCTTGGAGCCATAGAAAATAAACTTAAACCAAGAACTTTTACAAAGATATAGAATAAAAAAAACTCAGGTTTTATAAGCCTGAGTTTTTTCATATCTTAATTTATTTTTTTACTCCTATAAAATTCCACGCTAGATGCCAGCGTATTCACCAGTACAATGTAGTGGTGGTAGAAGGAAAATAAAATTGCCCCAATGGGTCCTCCGACCATTTCAAGAGGGGTCCTGCCCGTTATGTTCCAGGGAATGTAAAGTGGAGTCATAATTGCAGAGTTCTCAAGATCAAGGGCTAACTTGTAGGAGTCCTTATAATTTTCCCTTGCCATTTCGTAGGTGATCATAGTGGTCAAGGTTTGGTTAGCAGAAAAACCTGCGATTATAAATGAAATAAAGGACATGACCACCATGTCGGGTAGCTTTTCAAACAAGATGTTTACATATTTTTTCACAACTACTAAGAGGTCTGTGTGCTTGAAAAAACCAAAGTAGCCAGATGAAATCCCTACAATAAGTAGCATCTTTCTCATAGATAGAAGGCCGCCACCATTTACTAGTGGTCCCACATCAGAGTCAATGTGAAAACCAAAAATCAAGGCCTTAAAAATTTCTCCAAGGCTAGCATCTTGAAAGATTATTGCAAAGAAAATAGAAATTATAATGGAAATTACCATGTTGATCCTAATGTCCACTTTAAATATAGCCAAGATGATTATGGAAAGAGTTGGGACCACTAAGAAGAAATTAAAATTAAAAATGCTGGCAATGGACCTCAAACTTTGAGAATTTATCTCGGCATCAATTCCAAAATTAAAAATTTGAAAAGTGATTAGGGTCAAAACTAGGGGAATGACACAGGTCCTAAACATATTTTTCAAGTTAACATAGAGGTCAGTCTTGGTAAGAGTTGCAACCAATAGGGCTGATGTTGACATTGGAGATGACCTGTCGCCAAAATAGCAGCCAGACAAAATTGCCCCACCAGTGATATAGGGATTGAAGTTCATGGCGGTAGAAATTGACATGGAAATTATGCCAGAAGTGGAAGCAGTTCCAAGACTTGTCCCAGTTAAGACTGAAATGGCAGAGTTAAAAATAAAAACTCCCACATAGAAAAATTTTGGGGCAATAAGCCCAGTCCCTTTATAAATTATGTAGGCAATAGTCCCCGATAATCGCCAAATACCTGTTATCATTCCAATTAACATAAAGACAAAGAGGATGGTCTTTGTGTCCAAGAGTCCCTCATAGACCATGTGAAAAATTTCTTTTAATTTGTAGTCTTTTATAAAGGCGTAAATTATTAGGAGAATCAAATTCAAAAAGAGGGCAAGGACAATTGATATATCAAAAATTATTGCTATGAAGAGATTCACCATAAATAAAATTAAAATTAAAATTTCTAGCATTTTCCACCTCCCTGACTTTCTTTACTCTAGCTTTATACTTTTTATTTTATAATTAAGCCAAGACATCTTTCAAGGAAATTTAGGCAAATCTTAATAAATTTGAAAGACTTTTGCAGGTCTTTACTATTGTAATTCTTGAAAAACTTAATATATAATTAAGCATGGAGGTAGATATGAAAAAATTTTATACAAAAGCGAAAGACACCATACTTAAAAATAGAAGAAATAAAATCCTAGCAGGAGGAGGACTGGCCCTCATCCTGGCCCTAATACTTATACCAAAATTTGCTGGCCTTGGTGGAGGAAAGGGAGAAACAATTTCTGAAAACCAAGTTGTGACCCTAAAGAAGGGGAGCGTGACAAACTCCGTCAGCGAAAAGGGAAAGGTTGTTCCATCAAACTCAGTGGAAGTATTTGCTGAAAAGTCCCTTCCAGTGACAGAAGTCAATGTAAAGGTTGGCGACAAGGTCAAGAAGGGCGACGTCATAGCCAAGCTTGACTCCTCAAGCATAGAGCAACAACTAAAGTCAAGGAAGGCCCAAAAGGAGGCCACAGACAAAAATGTGTCGGCACAAATTTCTGCTGCCAAGAAAAGACTTTCTGAAGCAGTGACTGGTCAAAAGTCTGGTAAAAATCCAGCCCTTGTTGCTGCAGAAACTTCCCTAACTCAAGCTATGGACCAATACCTTGCCGCAGAGAAATCCTACAATGACTTCAAGAGAAGTATAGACGAGAGATACAACCAAGGCATAGTTGCAGAGAAGGACTCCAGGCAAAATCTTGCCCACCAAGAAGAAGCAACTGACCTAAGATACAAGCAACTTGTGGAAGACCTAAATAGCAATAGGAACAAAATTGCTGAAAATAGGTCCCTTGCAAGAGACTCTTCCAGGTCCAAGGACTACTTGCAGTCAGATCTTGACAATGCCAAGAGAAGACTTACAGAAATTGGGATTGAAATATCTGAAACCCAAGCTAAAATTTCAGAAAAACAACAGAACCTTTTAGCTGGAGGAAGACAAAAAGCTGAAGAGCTTTCTAAGAATAAGCCTTCTAAAAACAATATGATAGACAAGGGTACGCAAACTATAAATGCAGGCACAATTGAAAATGGAATTGTAGATGACAAGACAAGTGGTGCAAATTCAAATTCTGACAAAATTACAGAAGAAATAAAAGAATTGCAAAATAAAGTAAAAAACTTAACAAGAGAACAATCAGAAACAGAAATCCTAATAGGAAAAATATCTGAAGACCTTGCCACTGCCAAGGCTGACGAGCAAAAATACGATTCTCAAGCCGAAGCCCTTGAAAAAGAAGTGGAAGGCCAGGTAAAACAAGTGGAGTCAACAGAACTTGAAGTGAGAAAGGCAAAAGAAGACCTCTATGCCGATGCAGACAAGGCCCTAAAGGCAAGAAAATCTCGTGACGACGAGTTAAAAACTCTAGAGAAGAACCTTGAAACTGCTAAGAACAACTATGATAATGCCAAGAAAAATCTAGAATCAACAAAACAACAAGTTGTCAACGAAATTTCTGGCCTAAGAGACAACCTAAACACAGCCAAGGCTGGAGCAAACAATCTTGATAATGTGGAAATCGAAAATCTAAGTCAGGAACTAGACAAGGTCATGATCAAGGCACCAGCAGACGGAACTGTGACAGAAGTCCCAGCCAAGGAAGGCCAAGTTCCAACAGGCTATCTTGCCAAGATCGAAACTATAGACAAGCTTAGGATAGAATCCCAAGTCAAGGAATACGACAAGAACTCCATAAGTGTGGGTACAGAAGTTGAGATCACATCAGATTCCCTTGTGGGAGAAGTCTTTAGGGGCAAGGTCATCTCCATTGACCCAGCACCAATGCCAGTTTCTGAAGACAACAAGTCTGGCGAAGTCCTCTACAAAACTGTAATAGAAATAGATGAAGGACAAGAAGAAAAGCTTGCTCCAGGCATGACACTTAGGGTAAAATACATCCTCAGCCAAGAAAGAGACACCTTCAAGGTGCCAAGTGATGCAATCTTCGAGAGAGATGGCAAGTCCTATGTCCTTGGTCTAAAAAACATTGGTAAGGATGACTACCAAATTGAAAAAGTAGAAGTCATAAGGGGACTTGAAAATGACGCAGAAACTGCCATCAAGTCCAAAGACCTAAAGGTTGGCGACAAGGTCCTTGCCACATCAGGAGGCTATGGAGAAGGAACAAAGCTAACCCTTATGAAGGACCCAAACTCCAAAGAAAGTGATGGAGATGAAAAAAGTGTAGACGCCAGCACTGCAGAAGCCGGAGGAGTTATTATAAAATGACAGGCAAGCTTATAAAAATGGAGGGCATAAAAAAGTCCTTTAATATAGGAAAAGAAAATGAATTGGAAATCCTCCACGGCATAGACTTTGAAGTAAATGACGGCGACTTCGTATCAGTTGTGGGCCAGTCGGGATCAGGTAAGTCAACCCTAATGAACATCATTGGTCTACTCGACAGGCAGACCTCAGGCTATTACGAACTCAACGGAGTCGACATATCCACCCTAAAGGACAGCGAGCTTTCAGCCTACAGGTCCAAAAAAATTGGCTTCGTCTTCCAGAACTTCAACCTAATACCCAGGTCCAATGCCCAAAAGAACGTAGAACTTCCCATGACCTATGCAGGAGTGGGGAAAAAGGAAAGGGCAGAGAGGGCAGAAAGACTCCTTGAAATAGTGGAGATGAAGGACAGGATGGACCACCTTCCCAATGAGTTATCAGGTGGACAAAAACAGAGAGTTGCCATAGCCAGGTCCATGGCCAATAACCCCGATATCATCTTGGCAGACGAGCCAACGGGAGCCCTGGACTCCAAGACTGGCAGAAATGTTATGGACCTCTTCCACAAACTCAACAAGGAAGACAAGAGGACAATAATTATCATCACCCACAACATGGAACTGGCCAAGGAAGCTGGCAGGATCTACAAGATGACTGACGGACTTTTGGAGGAGATTTAATGGATATATTAGAAACAATAAAACTCTCCCTTGAGGGACTTAGGTCCAACAAGCTCAGGTCCTTTTTAACCATGCTAGGGATAATAATTGGAATCGGGTCAGTAATCGGCATCACAACCATAGGAGATGCCCTCACCAAGTCAGTCAACAAGGCCTTTGACTCCATAGCCAACACAGCAGTCCAAATTTATGTAAAGCCAAAAAATGCCGACTACGATGGGGGAGAACTCACCGACTCCGACTACTTCTCAGAAAACATAATAAACTATTTAGAAGCACAAAAGGGCAGGACCATTGAAGACTTAGTCTACCATGGAGCCAGCGGCCAAGGCTATGTCAAGGAAGGGAGAGACAAGGAGCCAGTATCCATAGTTTCTACATCAGAGGGCGAAAAAAATCTTTTCAAACTCAAGATGATTGCCGGAAGGTTTTTAAATGACCAAGACGTGGCAAGGGGCAAGTCTGTTGCAGTAATATCAGACAAGGTCCTTGAAGAAATCTACAAGGTCCCAGCACCAGAAGCCTTGGGCCAAGAAGTAAAAATTGACGTCAATGGTAAACTCCTAGTTGCCACAATAATTGGAGTCTATGAGTACGAAGAGATGAAGGTCATGGGCCAATCACTTAATGGGGCCAGCTCATCCGTTTACATCCCAAGGACAACAGGGGACAGAGAACTTTTGACAGAACCAAGGACATCCTACTACGACATCGCCATGACTTTAAAAAACCCCGACACTATAGAAGAAGATGCCAAGGCTCTAGTTGATGACTTAAATGCCAAATTCTATAAGGACAACCCACGAGCAGAAGTTGCCCACTACTCAGCCGAGAGCGAAATATCACAAATGAACTCCGCTATGGGGTCCATTCAAGTTGCCATAGGAGCCATAGCAGCCATCTCCCTCTTAGTTGGAGGAATCGGCGTAATGAACATCCTCCTCGTGTCTGTGACAGAGAGAACCAAGGAAATTGGAATAAGAAAGGCTCTGGGAGCAACAAGAGGCGATATAAGAAAGCAATTTATCATTGAGTCCGTAATAATTTGTATTATTGGAGGATTCTTCGGCATAATCCTGGGAACCATAATAGGACTAATTGGGTCCAAGCTTTTAGAATTCCAAACACTTCCATCCCTTGGATCAATTGTGGTGGCAGTGGGATTCTCCATGCTAATAGGAATCTTCTTCGGCTACTATCCAGCCAACAAGGCAGCCAAGCTAGACCCAATCGAAGCCCTTAGGTACGAATAAGATGTAAGATATTAGAATCTTATAAACAATTAAAAAGACTATATAATAGAAGAAAAGCACTGTCGAGAGGCAGTGCTTTTTGCTTGACCTATCTGCGACCATATGCCAAAGAGAAGGACCGAAGGGAACTAGCGGATGTCTACTCTTGACCTAAAAGATTAAAGAGCAAATTAATTTTGAAGTCATAAAGTCCTATGACCTAGCAAAAAATTATAAGTTCCTGATTGAAAAATGAGTTTATAAAAAACTCCTAAGTCACAAACAAGTTGGACTCACTAATAAATTCTAAAGTGACAAATAAGTATGACTTGATGATAAACTCTTAAGTCATAAGCAAATAAGACTTGATGATAAATTATTAAGTCACAAACAAATATGACCTCAAAATAATTTTATAACTTGTAGTTAAGTTTGACTTGATAATTATTTTATAAGTTGCAAGCAAATAAGAGTTAATAAAAAATAAGATATAGACGAGAAAGATCTAAATGACAATAAACTAGGAAGCTCATGTAAAAATAAAAACTTACAAATATTTCCTAAGTGGTTAAAAATTACAGACTCACAAATAAAATTAAAAGCAAAAAAGTAAAATTCTTTCTATTATACATGTATTTATACGGGAAATATTTTAAAAATACAAATCATATTACAGGAGTAATAAAAATTAATAGAAATATTACAAGTCTAATAATTAAAAAAATAATTAAAGAGAATGTAAAAATATATTTAATAGATAAATAATATCAAAATTAGGTTCTTGTATTTTTATCTATGGAGAAAAGATTTCATAAAAATTAAAGAGTTTTACAAAAATAAAAAAATAGGCCAGGAAACCAGAGAGAATCACAATATAGAATCATAAAAATAAAAAAATCAAAAATTTTCTTTTGAAGAAAAATTGTATAAAATAAATACAAAAAATATACTTATATAATACATATATAAATATTTAAAAATAAGTAAATATAGGAAAGCGCTATATTTAGGGAAAGTTACAAAAGTATTACATAAGAAACATTGATAATAAGACATGAATAAAAAATAAAGATTCTTCGAGAGTATTCAAGAAAGACCAAAACAAGCCATTGGCGAAGGATAATTTACAAAATAGGTATTGATATCTTTTTATTCTTGTATTAGAATGTATATATCATTACTAGAGAGTTACATATTTCCTAGTAAAGACTTATTACTGATTAAGAGATAGGAGAAAGAAAATGGATAATATTTTTAAAAGATTTACGTGCCTATTCTTGGCATTATTAATGATATTGGAGGTATTTAGTCCAGTCACAGCACTGGCTGCAGGATTAGTAGATGATACCAATTATGAAAACTCAAATTCAAATAAGATTGAGAAAAAGATTTCCGACGAACTATTTAATAAGCCGGCCGAGAAGACCAGTCAGAAGGATACTAGGAAGACTAATTCAAATAAGAAAGAAGAAGTACATAAAAATTCTTCTAACAAGCCTAAAGAAACAGGCAAGGCTCCTGAACTAATACCGGCTAAGAAAACAAAGAACGATTACGAATTCTTTGAAAACACAAAGAAGAATGAACCGGACCAAGCCAAGGCTAAAGAAAAAGCAAAGGCAGAAGCAGAAGCAAAAGCTGCAGAAGAAGCAAAGGCAAAAGAAGAACAAGCTGCAAAAGAAAATGCAGAACTTGAAAAACAAAAACAAGAGCTTTTGAGAATCGAAGCAGAAAAACAAGCACAAGCAGCAAGAGCCAACGAAGCCGAAGCCGCAGCAGCCGAAGCAGAATATAGGGACGCTCGCCAAAAGAGAATCGAGCTAGAAAAGCTATTAGAAGAAAAGTTAAAAGAAAAGGGTCTAAGGGACCAACAAAAACAAGAATCAGAAAAAAGTCTAAACCAGGAAAAATCAAATAAATTAGAAGATAAAAATAAGACAGAAGATCTTACAGAAGATGAAGAAGAAAAAGGTCTACTAGAAAAAATCAAAGAAGGCCTTGGACTTACAGACCTACAAAAAGCAGACAAAGAACTTAAAAAAGCACTTAAAAACAAAGATAACGGTCTAGAAGAAATTCAAGCCCTACTTGATACTTTCGAAGATAAGTACGACTTGTCAAGAGAAGACCAAGCCAAACTGATGGCAGATAACGAAGAAGCCTTCCAAGAACTTATTGAAAGAGATAGGGAAGAAAACTTCAGGTCAGATATGTTGATGGCTAATCCTGTTGGAGCAAGCCCGGAAGAATTAGAAAATAAAAAGTTCACGATCAGGACTAGACTTGATACATCAACTATTACTGGAGCAATTCAACCAGGACAATTTTTTGAAATCAAGCTAGACCCAAGACTTACTGTTAAAACAGGTACTATTCTTCCAAACATTGTAAACGATGGAACAGTATTAGCGAAACCTGAGTACAACGAAAGTACGAATACAATTAAATATACAGTTGAAAACCCTATAGCAAAAGACCTACAAATTCCTATAGTCATAGATGTCGACTATAATGTTAACAAAATAAAAGAACTAGACAAAATAAAAGACACTCACCCTATTAACAATTCTATTTCTGGACTAGGCGTAGTTAGACCAGTAAAACTTCCAGAAGTAATGGTTAATAATAATGGTGACATAGTAAATGGAATTTCAGAAGAAGGCGGACATGAAGTTCTACAAATAGTAGAACCAGGGTCTGACTATAAGGTTTACATGGATGCTCATGGAACTCCCGTTGTAAAAGATGGAAAACTTGTAGCAGTAAATTGGTCAGTTACATTTACATCAACTAAAGACTTATTAGCTTTGGGTCTATCTTCAAACGCTACTACTGTTAAAGGATCTGGTCTAGGAGATTTTAGCGACCTATTATTAAATGGTGATGAGCTTAGAACTGAGGCAGATGGCCTAACAAAAAATGAAATTGAAGGTCAGCTTGGTATAGTAGCATCTAAAAACCATACTTTGAATAAATCTTTAAGAGAGGTTCGCTACACATTTGAAACAGAGATAACCAATCCTCAAGAAAAATATGCCCTAGACCTATCAGTTGCTCTTTTAAATAAGAAGAAAACAGGAGCAGTAAGACTAGTTTATGACGCAGCAGATAACAAGTCTTATATGGAAGATACAACTTCTAAGCGTGTGGGCGTTAACAATAGAACAACAATTATGGGTGAATTTTCATCTGATACAACAGCTAAATGGACTGTAACAGACCAAGTGTCAACAGGTGATAACACTAAAAAAGTAGACCCTGTTATAGGCTTTCCTTTAGCTACAAGAGAGTTGACAGGAGATCAAACCTTAGCATCAGCAAAGATGGCTGTTTATAGACTTAACCCAGGTGATGGTAAGATGGAGGTCATAATAGGAGAGACAGACCTTAATAAAACAATTCCAGCAAAGGGAAAAAATCCATCAGACCAACAATTTCCAGGTAGAATTGCAGTTTACGAATTTAACACAGATATAACAGATTCAGAAGCCGGCTATTCACTTTCAGGTGTTAACATCAACAAATACCAACCAATAAAGATAAAACAAACTTGGTCTGGTATTGATAGCACTCAAACAATGCCTAAACAAACCATAGAAGTTAAAGATGCTAATGGAAATCCTTTATCAAGTCCAATAACAGTTGATGAAGGAGAAATAGGTAAAGCTGATAGAAACTTTGATATCCCAGCTGTTAAAACATGGACAATAGGAAACGATGGATCAGAAACAAAGATTACTCCAAATATAATTCAAACTTTCCCAGAAGGACCAACTATAGATGAAACAAAATATTCTTACAAGGAAAAGTATAACTACTATTCCCTAGAAGATGGAGCATATAATCTTTATAATGTTATGACAGAATCTACAGATGAAACAGATTCCTCATTTACTATTATAAAAACAGATAGCAAGGATCCTAATAAGAAACTTGCAGGAGCAGAATTTACACTTCAAAGCCCAAGAGAAACTTTAAAACTACAAACAGACGCTAATGGACAAATAAACTTTAAAAACATAAGTCCAGGAACTTATAACTTAATAGAAAACAAAGCACCTGCTGGATACAAATTAGACCAAGAGCCTAAACAAATCACAGTCCACAATGATGGTACTGTATCAGTATCGGGAAATAATATTTCTATGCAAGGTGGAAAAGTAGCCACAGTTCTTACAAGACACAACTACTACCCATCATATCCATCCTACATGAATGCAATGCACTATGGTAGCATTGATGAAAAGGGAAATGTAGAATTTTATATCTATCTAAAACCAGAAGCAAATAGCTATGGTGGAAGTACAGATAAAGACACAAGACTAAATCTTAACCTAGCAGGTGGAGGAAAAATTGACACTGTAGAAGTTCTAGATGTAGCCCCTGGAGATAGATACACTACTAGAAACATAATGCAAAAGCAGACTGCGGGCACATATAAGGGAAATGAAGTTCTAAACAAAGATCACGCTAATAAAATTATAGGACAAGACAAAGTAGTAGATTCTTACACAGGTAAAACTGGTTACCAAATCAAATTCCCAGCTTCAAGATTTGGAAATGATTGGGGATTCTTGGTAAAAGTAAAGGCAACTGGTGGTACTAGCACAAGTGCGGTATCCTATGACTGGTTGACAGATAATTCAAGTGTTGCAAATGAAGCTAAGATGCAAGAAATAATTGGTCTGTCAACTAAAAACTCATCAGATTCTACAGGAGAAAACCCTACAAGTGATATAACAAGGATTACTATTACCAACGAAGCATTTCAAAAATCACCAATAGAACTTACTAAGCTTGATGAAAATAAAGTTGACGGCCTAAGTGGTGCAACATTTACCCTAAAGGATTCAAATGGAAATCCAATAATTGACGTTCAGTCACAAGCTGAAGGTGAAGGAAAAACTAAGGGACTTGTATCCTTTGGTCATCAAGCTCCAGGTAACTATACTATAGAAGAAAAGAAAGCGCCTAAAGGATACAAAAATTCAAATGTTGTATTTGATGTAAATGTATCTGAAGATGGCAAGGTAACTTACAAGGCAAGATTCAAAGATGGTAATGGTACACCAATAAATGGTGTAGACTATATCCTAGAAGATGTAGAGGTAGGACAAGATACTACTAATTACAATGTAACAGTTCTTAACCAAAGCATGAAGCTACAAGAAAAACAAACACAACCAGATGATGGCCGTCTTGGATGGCAAGAGGGCATTTGGGAAGCCTATGGTATAGAATCTTACAAATATAATGGTACTTATACTATTGGCAATGTTGTTAAAGGTGGAAGGTTCAAAATCCAATTTGATACTAACCTAGACTTCAAGAGATATGTCTACGAAATACCAGACCTTAAAGATGGTGATGGCAATTTACTTGCAAAACCATACTTTAACTACGACACTAATCTTTTGACCTATGTTTTTGTAAAAGATGCAACTGATGTGAGTGCGTCATTGGAAATTGTAGGTATTATCCCAGACAAGTACTATGCGACTCAAACAAACAAGACAAATGGTTATGATTTTAAGATAACAGTAGATCCAGACGATCCAAATGCAGCAACTAGCAATAAGACATTAAACTTTAATGTAAAGACTGACTACTATGCTTATGACTCCCAAGGTGGAGGCGGACCACTAACAAGTGAATATATAACAGACATTTATAAGGGTGACGATGGAGAAATCTACATGAAGGCTGTTTCTTATTACAACCCAACTAATTTGTCTAGTGGACCAAGAAAAGTTAGACTTGACTGGTTGTCGATGAAAAAACCAAGACCAGGTCTAGAATACTATCGTGCAGATGGATATCCAGCCTTTGGATTTGATGACCTAAAAGTATACAAGGTATATGGCGACCAAAATAGAAAACAAAATCTAATGCCATTATCCTATGGTATAAGACCAGAACAAGATACTTTTGATTATATTAGAGTTTATTCGAAATCAAATGTAGATCCACAAAAAGGATTCTCAGAATCTGGTGGAGAAGTAAGGGTTACCTATAAACCTGAATATCTAAAATCATATGAGGGTTTGTTAGACTACGGTCATAGCAAGCACCCACTTGAAATAGACCTACCTAGAGTAAGTGGAAATGAAGGTTATGTAATAGTCCAAACCTTTAAGGTAACAGATAAACAGAGATTCAAAGACCTATGGTCAGGATACTATCTATCAAATGGCAGTAGACACACAGGCTCTTACCAAAAAGGTAACTATAACTGGGCAATAGGATCAGAAACGGGAAAAGAAATTCCTAAATTCTATTCCCAAAAAATTAAACTGATAAATAAAACTTACCAACCAGGCTCATTTAAAATCAAAAAGACCAATGAAGTTGATAATACTAATTTACCAGACGCAATTTTTGAATTAAAAAACAAAGAAGGTAAAATAATTAATAGGTACAGTGGTTCTGACGGCCTAGTAGAATTTAATGACTTAGAACCAGGAGTATATACACTACAAGAATCTAAAGCTCCAAATGGCTTTGTTAAGTCAAATAGAAGATGGCAAGTAATAGTATATGACACAGGAAATGTAGTTATAAATGAAGTAGGTGGAAGTGGAACAAGCTTCACAGGAAAAGACACTATAATAATACCTGTAAGCAATAAACCAAGTGGAGGAAACTTCAAAGTCTATAAGAAGGATTCCACTGGAAAAGCTCTTCCAGGAGCTAAGTTTACAATAAAAGGACAAGACGGCAATACTATTAATAAAGAAGCTACTTCTAACGAAAATGGTATCGTTGAATTTGAAGGCTTAACTCAAGGAACCTATATTATAGAAGAATCTCAAGCACCAGAAGGCTACAGAAAACTCGATAAAAAATGGGTTTTAGTAGTTGATGCTGAAGGCAACAAAAAAGTTTATAACTATAGAGAAAAATCCGATCAAACAATTGGTTCAATCCTAGAAAAAGAGAATGTTAACTGGGTTAACGTAGCAGGCAGAAGCCTTGATGGCTGGAATCTATATGATAATAGACGTACTGACTGGACTGGAAACTTCCCAACACCATTTAAAATGGGAACAAGAATAGTTGGTATCAATAAAACTGAAAAGTATGTTATCCAAAGATATGTCCTAAACCCAGAAGCAGAAAGTATGGGAAAAACAACTGCTACAATCCACAGAGAAAAAATAGAATATCCAAATATGGATTGGTATAAGGGTAATGCAAAAGCTGGAAAAGATTATCAAGTATTTAAACTAGATAAAGCTGTCACAGGTGAAATAGAAGATATTAGACTTGCTGACTACAAAGCAGAAAACATTACTAGTTTTGTAGAGGGATCAGCTAAGAAAGTAGCAGGTAGGTATGGAGAACCAGACAGACTAAGCCTAGATTTCCCAGCAACTAACAAACCAATAGTTGTAGATATTAAGGTACCATACAATGAAGACACTGGCGGCGTTGGTACAGGCATGGACTGGGTTGAAAATGGTACAACCTATTGGAAGTCTGACTACTACGAAAAAGTTAATATAATAAAAGAATCAGGACCAGTACTAGAACAGTCTACAGGTATCCAAGGTTCTTATATAGCTGATAACTCTTTAGACGTAACCAATGAATCAAAAACATTTGGATTCAAACTAAAGAAGGTTAAAGAAACTAATGCTGCACAAGCTATTCAAGGAGCAGAATTTAAGCTAACAGGTCCAGAACCTAGCGAGGATGAAAGATTCATGACAACAGGCTCTAATGGAATGATATCTTTCGACAAGCTAACACCAGGAACATATAAGTTAGAAGAAAATAAAGCAGCTCCAGGTTATGAACTAGCGAATAATGATTGGTCAGTTAGGATAACAGATGAAGGAAAAGTTTTCATCAAACAAATTGCTAAAACTGAGGACACAAATAATACTACTGGAGAAGAAAGAGCTGCACAACCAGCACTTGAACCAGTAGCTGCAAACACAATCCTAACAGTAGGAGACCCTAACTCAACTGAAGCACAACAAGTTAGAAATCTTAGACTTGCAAAGCAAATGCAAGGCCTAAGGTCAGCTCAATATGGATTAACTTCAAAAGCTGATGAAAAATCTCTTCTTAGATCACAAGCAGAAATAAATCAAGAATATATAAGACAAAATATAAATGCAGTATATGGAGAAAACAATCTTGAAAACCAATTAGCTGATGGAATGACTTTTGGTGAAATTGCAATGGTTGCTTACAACAGAGACTTTGCACTAGGAACAAATTCAGGATTAGAAATTTCTGACGATCCACTTCCAGAGGCTCAAAGAGCTAGTGGATGGCAAAAAGTAGATCCAAATAAATCTACAATAGCAAGCCACCAAGATGAAGATGGAATCCAAACTAAAATTACTAGAATCAATAAAGATACTAAGGAATTTACACAAGTATTCTTAATTGATGGAAGTAAGACATTAGGTAAAAAACCTATTATGCTAAACTACCACACAGCTAATGGCACTTCAATAACTCCTAAGAATATCCGAGTTTATAAAGTTAAAAATGCTTCAACTATAGATAACTTACAAGCTAATGGAGCTGATATAAATCATAACGGACCTTTTGGTGACAACTACTACACAGGTAATACTATAAATTTCCCTTGGAGTACTGATAAGTATGCTGTTGAATTCACTGTAGACTACACTGACAACTCAAATTTAGGTTTAGAAGCTTATTATTTATACGACAGGCAAAAAAATCCACCTCTATCTTATTGGAAATATGCTACAGCAAACGAGTCTTACAACAGCGCAAATAAAATCAACTACAAACACCTAATTACAATCAAACAATCAACAGGTGGTAGTGTAACTGCTCCACAATATGGAGAAACTGGAAAAGAAATCAGCCTAAATATAGTACCTGACCCTGGATACGAATGGACAGGCAATAAAATTACTGATAAAGATGGAAATGTAATAGCACAAGATGTATTTAGCTTTAGAATGCCAGATAAGGATGTAATAGTAACAAATACTTTTGAGAAATTAAATACCGATGTGACAATCTACTTTAATGCCGGTAATGGTGGATCAGGAACAATGCAAAGTCAAACTGTTCCACAAGGCGATTACAAACTACCAAGTCCTACATTCACAGCACCAGCTGGAAAAGAATTTAAAGCTTGGTCAGTAGGTGGAAAAGAATATCAACCAGGAGATACTATCCAAGTAAGTGCTAATACAACACTTACAGCACTTTGGAAAGACAAAGCAATTTCCGGTTATAAAATAACCATTGACCCTAATATTCAAAATGGTAAGGTAACAAGTAATAAATCTTCAGCAGTAACTGGTGAACAGTTTACATTGACTATAAGGCCAGAACCTGGATATAAATTAAACCAACTATTAATAGGTGGATGGGATTTCACACAAAGAGTAGTTAACAATCAAGCAACATTTACCGTTAGGGATCAGGATATAGATGTCTCAGCAACTTTTGTTAGAGATCCATATAAATCAATCATAAGCTTCGATCCAAATGGTGGATCTGGTGTAATGAAGAACCAAGAAGTATATAATGGCTATCAATACAGAATACCAAATTGTGAATTTACTCCTCCAGCTGGAAAAGAGTTTTTAAGATGGACAATAAAAGGATATCAGGGTGTATACCTACCTGGAGGATTTATTAAAATTGGTGGAGACTACACATTTGTAGCTCAATGGAAGGATGCTCCAGTAAATCTTGAGAGTATAAAAGTTAATAGTTTAAACCACAAGACAACTTACAAAGTTGGTGAAGGATTAGATGTAACAAACCTTACAATCGAAGCAACGATGTCTAATGGTACTAAACAAACAATTGCTGTAAACCCTGGTATGGTAACAGGATTTAGTTCAGCAAAAGAAGCACAAGATATGCCACTTACCATAACATATGGTGGCAAAACAACGACTTATAATGTAAATATTGTTAAGCCTGAACCAGACGCTTTTGATATAAACATTATAAGTTCAAACAATGGTAAAGTTGAAGCTGACAAGCTAACTGCAAAAGCAGGAGAAGAAGTTACTCTTACAGCTACAGCCAATGAGGGATATACATTCTACTCATATACTGTTACAGATGCAAGTGGTAACCCTATAACAGTTACAGACAACAAGTTTACTATGCCTAAATCAGTAGTAAATGTTTCTGCAAACTTTATTCAAGATGGTGGAACAAAACCTGGCGAGGATGAAATTGAAATTCCAGAAGGAAAATTTGCATTAATTACCAACCCACAAACAGGTATCGAACTTAAAATCTATAAGAAGAACAATGCTGATATAGGTCTAATTGGTGCAGAATTTGAATTAAAGAAAGATGACGGAACAGATACGATAATTGCAAAAGCAGTATCCGATGAAAATGGTAATGTAGTATTTGTTGACGAAAACAATAAACCTATCAAGCTACAAGTTGGTAATTACCTATTAACAGAAACTAAGTCGCCAGCTGGTTACAAAAAACCTGCAGCACCTTGGAAACTACAAGTAGTAGAAGAAAGAGGACAACTTGTTATTAAAGAAAGTGGTCCAAAACACACATCTACTTCATATCTATCATCTGAAGGGGCAAAGGCAGGAGATAATACTAGTTCAACTGATGCAATTAAATATAAGTCAATAATTAAAAATATTGACCCTGTTAATAAGACTTTCGTCCAAAGAATCTATATAGATACTAGAGGATACAAAGGTGCTGACAAGATAAACGTCCAAATAACTCCTACAACAAAGAGAGAAGAAATTGATACACCTTCACAACCTCCAAAGACAACAAGTGGTGGTGTAAAGACTGCTTATAGGACAACTTATAAAGTTGCAAACCCAGCAGACAACTTAACCCCTGATGATGTTCTAAAAGATTATGACTTAAGAAAATCCAATGTATCAGTTGTTAACACTGCAAGGTGGAGACCATTTGACTGGGGCTTTGACGAAGACCAAATCAACCTATCAAATGATGGAGTTTACTTCATAGATATTGAAGGATTCTACGACGACAACATAGTTGACCTAAAGGAAATAGAACTTAAGGTAGACTTCTATGCAGGAGAATGGGTATTTGCTCAAAGAACTTATAAAAATGGAAAATTAGGTTGGAAGGTTGATAAGGACATTGGAAACACAGGCGGTCTCCAAACTAAGAGAGACGCAGCTTACCAACAAGGTATGGAAGCCCTATACGCTTATTATTCAAGTATTTATGGAGAAGCAGAAGCTAAGAAATGGTTCTATGGTAATTCTGACGAGCAAAAATATGATGTTTGGTTAAGAAAAGGTGCCACAATAGCAGGTAATTATTACGATGCAGGCCGCATTGTACTAGCATCAAATGTTGATAACTCAAATATCAAAAATGCCACACCAATCCAAACTTCATATACTAAGGCGAATATTAAAGACTTGTATTCTTCAGATAGTATAAAGACAATTCCTCAAGATGGAATGACAATAACTAACGAAGATGAAACTTATAATATTACTTTCTCTAAGCACGCCAAACTAAAAACAGATGGAACAGAAGAAGACTACAATAACAACAGACTTGAAGGTGCTGTATTTAAGCTACAAAAGAGAGAAGGTTCCTTCTGGTATGATCTAGATGAATCTTATGTAGCATCAGCCTTCAATGGTTACTTTGGATTTAGAAGACTAGAACCAGGTCGTTACAGACTATTAGAAGTAACACCACCAATAGGCTACAAGCCAATTGAAGGAGAACTTCTACAATTTACAATCAAACAAATTGATACAAGGTCTGGAAAAATCATAAATCCAAAGACTAAAAAGGAAGTAGCGTTAACTGAATTAACAATAATAGACCCATACAATGAAGAAAAAATAGAACTTAATAATGCTAAGGCTAAGATAAAAGGCGATCCAGATAATAAAGTCTATAATTTTAGCGAATTAGTAAATACAGATAAGTTCAACATGGATACTTGTATGATTCTAAGTGAAGTTAAAGATAAAGATGGAAATCCAAAGGAAATACCACTAAAGACTGCAAACTTTATAGACCCAGAATCAAATGAACCAATGGGTAGAATTATTGCAGGTGCCCAAGGTTATATAACCCTAGAATACAAAGAAGGCGGTTATGTAGCAGAATATGGTAAAGCAGGATCATCAGGTGGTTCACTAGTTGACTATGTAACAGCAGCAACAGCTAAGAACATGGGTAAGATATTGAACGAAAAACCTGGTAAAGGTAAAGTCACTATCAAAAAAATTGACGAAAACGGAAATGCTTTAGGAGCAACTGCAGATGCTAGTGGAGAATTGACAGTTGGAGCTAAATTCCAAGCTATCAGGACTAGTGGTAAGAAGGATAAAGACGGAAATCCTGTAAAAGATGCAGTTTATGAAGGTACTGTAAATGAAAAGGGTGTACTTGTAATAGACGGTCTTCCAGTTGGTAACTACGAACTAAGAGAAGTAGAAAATCCATCTGGTCATATCAACACTGGCCAAGTATGGCACTTCACAGTTGGTGGTAAGGACCTAGACCCATATTCTGGAGACATAGCAAGGACAGGTCAAAACTTAACAGATAATATTACTCTAAGCAAATCTGAACTTAAAGTTGTTAGACCAGACCCAGATGATGCAAAAGTAACATCATCAGAAGGAAATAGTGTAGTCAGACCTCACGTTGGACAAAGTTTGGAATTTGATAACGAATTTAAACTTGATCCAAATATTGAGATAAAACCTGGAGACTACTTCGTACTAAAACTATCTGACAATATGGACCTTGTAGGTATTAGAACAGATGAGGTAGGAAACATGGACCTCTTTGCAGACGGTGTCGGTACAATAGCCAAGGCAGACTATGACAAAGAAGCAGGAACAATAACTTACACATTCACAAAATATGCTGAGCAATATAAGTTATTGAGCTTTGAAAACAAGATTACCGCTCATATAACATTGGATAAGGTTAAGACATCAGGAAATCAATATGTTGGAGTAGGACTTGGAAATAATAAGGACAACTATAAAAATATAGAAGTAAAATATGTTGTCGATACAATTGAAAGAACAGATTACACTAACTATATTAATATGGCATCTAAGCTTTACCATTACAATCCAAAAACAGGTGAGTTCGTCCATTACTTCTATGTAAATAGAGATGGAAAGTACAACGGTAAAGATTTATACTTCAAATACACACCAAGTATAGATGTAAAAGACTTACAATTCACTTATTATAAACTAAGGGATAATAGTGATTATGCAATAGCTCAAAGTATGCCAGAGTCTTTCGCAGTTAATGAAGACAGTCCAAACTTAAGAAGAGTTGGCGGTATGCCACCAACTGATATAAGGGCTAATGAATCAACAAAAGAACAGCAAATAGGAAAACTAGACCCATATGGTCCAATGATTATTAAAGTTACAGGTACTATGAATACTGAAAATCTATTATCTTATAATGGTATATCAGACATATACAATTACAATACTTTCTATAGTTATCAATATGGAAGATATATTACAGAGAAGTATCCAGGTGTATCTAGAACAGATTGGATTTTCGAATTCAAAAATGCAAATACAGCTTCTGCTGACTTAACTATCCAAGCAGTTAACCCATCTAATAGGATTCAGTTCAAGAAAGTTGACCCATATGGTCAATTAATTAAAGATAAAGATGGAAAGCTATTAACAGCATCCTTCTCCCTATTCAAGAATGGTGGTACAGTAGAAAAGCCAAACGATACTTGGACTCCTAAAGGAAATGCAAAATTTATTGACAAGGACGGAATTGTTCTTTACGAAAAACTTGAAGAGGGCTACTACAAGCTAGTAGAATCAAAAGCACCTGAAGGTTATATAAAACCAACAAAAGCAGTTGCCTACTTTAAAGTAGATAGTTCTGGAAAGATTTATCACAAAGTAACTGTTCCAACTCCAGATGGCAAGGGTACTGAAGAAATCTTCCAACCAGTTGACGGAACTATTCCAATCAACATTGTAAACAACAAACCATTCGAATTTGAAAAAGTAGATGGCGACGATAAATCTAAGAAGCTTAATGGTGCAGTATTCAAAGTTCTTTATAAAGAATCAAAAGATGGAAAATACACTGATTACAAAGTAGCCAATGCACAAGGCAAGAAGGAAACTATGAAAGTAACTTCTGGTGAAAATGGTAAATTTAGTCTAAACCTAACTAAAGACGGTTACTACGCACTTGAAGAGACTAAAGCTCCAGATGGCTATGGTAAATTCCCTGGATATATCAAGGAATTTAAGCTAGAAAATGGAAAACTTCAAGTTTTTGAAAAAGACCCATTAAAGGCAAGCAAGACTATTGGTGCAAATGGCATGATAACAAGTGAAATCCTTGAAGTGGATAAGGACAAGGGAACATTTAAGCAAAGACTTGTTATAAATCCAGGCAACAGTAAATGGACCTTTGACGAATATGATTCACACCTTAGACTTTTTGTAGAAGGTTGGAATGTTCAAGAAACTAATACTTCTAAACTTATTAAAGTAGCGGTTCTTGATAAGGATAAAACTATTAACGACTTGAAAGATGCTGACTTTAAGACAGTTACTCCAACTAATTACACTGTAACATCAACTACTAATCCACTTAAATACTCAATAAGAGAGATGTATGGAAGAACTAACTACACAAGAGATCAAGAAGGTAGAAGCAATTTATCTACAGATAAAACTCTAGTAGTAGAATTTACTGGAAAACTTAAAGAAAATGCAACAAGTCCAGTAAATCCAAAATCTGATGTATATATCAATGCTTTTGGTACAATGATTGACGAAGTAACAAATAGGCTTGATATAACGAACATATCAAGCAATGAAGGATCTTATATTGATTCTAAATCACCTATCCAAGTGGAAAACCGTAAGGCGGAATATCCTCTTACTGGTGGTAGGGGTACGTTGATATTTACTCTTGCTGGGCTTGTGCTTATGAGTGCGGCGGCTTATGTTTACAGCAGGAAGAGGGGTGTTTCTTATGATGAATAGTTATAGGGACACCAGGAAAAGTCTTCTTATGATGAATAGTTATAGGGACAAGAAGAAAAGTCCTCTTATGGCGAGTAGTTTTAAGGATGCCAGATCTAATCTTCTAAGGCTGAAATTTTATAGAAAATGTAAGGCGGAAACTTTTGTGACAGGGGGCCTCGTGGCCGACGAGAGAAGGTGGTTGTCCTATGATTAATAGTATTAAGGACAAGAAGAGGCACCCTCCGTAAAGTACTTGTGAAAAGTGCAAGTCAAAATCAATGTTAAATGAATAGAGAGTGGTGGAGGGAAGTCCGGTGGTCCACCCTCATAGATGAAAGGGCCACGCACCCACTCTCTCATTCATAATCATCTAATATTCAAAGAATAAAGTGATGGTTTATGAAAGAAAGAGAATCAATCAAAAATAATACAGTTGAAAAAGCAAATTATAATGAAAAGTACAAGAAAATTATTAATTTTATAATAAATTGCAGAATTTTTATATTTTTAACAAAGATATTAACAGCAATCAATGAACTTAACACTGGAGTTCCTTGCAAATTAGCTCATGACAAAGTGAAGGATTTAAAATATTACGACACGGATGAAATTTTAGAATATGTAACTGTAAATTACACGGATAGTAAAAATTTTAAAAACATTAATAAAGAAAAACTAGTAGAAGACTTAATATCATTCAAAACATATAAGGTTGACATTGAAGTAAGTTCGCAGAGTGTAGATCGCATTACTGGTTTTCTGTCAATTCTAGCAACAAGTGTTTCTATAATATTAGCCTATCTTCTTGCTGCACTTGAACATTCAACAGGGCAAGATTCGGGTTTTATAGTCAGAAATATAATTTTTCTTATTTTAATAATTATATTAATAGTTTTATTTTACTCTCCTGTAGTTGTAAGTATTTTTTTGAGAAACTCGAAACATAATAAGTTAAAGGTTATAAATCATGCTATTTATATTCTTGAAGCTATTAAGGAAGACATAGTTGAAGTTCCTGAAACTAGAAACTTCGATGTTAATGTTGACTATTTAATTGACAAAAAATCTGAAACTAGAGATTATGCTATTAAAGTTACAGAAATTTTAGATAATAAAAGTAAATGATTTATTGACTTAAATCAGTTTAGAACCTTTTAATTTAATAAGACAATTATAGTTTGTATATGATTAAGTGAATGATTTTGAACTCGTATTTAATTAGAGATTGAATTACAAAAAAGAGTGCAGTTTTTAATTGAGATACAGTTTAGAAACCGGGAGGTTAAAATGAAAATTAAAAGTGATATAAGAAAAGGTCTTAAAATTAATAAAGATGAATATTTATATGATTATATGAATGAAAAGAAATACTCTTTAAGTAAACAGGATTATAATGGAGATGAGCCAAAACCGGTGGATGAAACAATTGACCTTGAATATCTTGTCGAACAAGTTCAATGTGCTTACTTAGATAAAGCAGAGTATGAAATGGCGGGTTTGATAAACGATTTAAATCAATACAAAACAATAAAATATGATTTAGAACAAAAAATAAAGAAGAATAATTTATCAAATGATGATGAAATAAATAACAGACTTAGAACCATTGTTATTTTGATTCAAATACTTGAGTCTCTTAAAGAAGAGGCTTATATGCAAGCTATTGCAAAAACTATAAAAGATGAGATAGTTAAGCACATAGAAATTGAAGATTTAAAAAGATAAAAAGTCATCAGATAATATAGTAAAGTAAGACTGATTTTTATAATCAAATTAAAGGTAATAATTTGCGGAAGCAAATTTTTATAAAAAATTAATAACAAAGGAGTTATATTATGAACAAAAAGAAAATTTTATCACTAATCATGGCATTAGTGATGCTAGTGGGAGTATTTTCTCCACTAACAGCACTAGCAGCTGGCGGAACGACAAATCTTAAAATTCACAAAGTTGAACTTGACGATTTTGATGGCGTTACAGAAAAAGATCACAAGGGACAAGAATTGACTTTAGAACAACTTGGTGGAGAAGACTATTTCAATGGTAAAAACCCTAAATGGTTACAAGGTGTTAAATTCACTTATTGGAAAGTTACTACAGAACAATTAGCAGAAATTGAAAAGACTAATCCAAAAACTGTTGATCAAATGCAAGCTTTAATTGACGCAGAAGATAGTAAACTTTCTGGATTAGAAGGAACTGAAACTGCAGCTACAGATGAAAATGGTCTAGTTACTCTTTCTAATTTAGCAGATGGAACATATTATTTTGTAGAATCTGAAACACCAGAAAATCACACTGGTGCTATGGCTGTACCATTTAAGATAACACTACCTATTTATGATGATAATGGTGCAAAAATGGATGATGTTAATATTTATCCAAAGAATACAACTGATGAAAAAGATACAACTAAGGAACTAGACAAAGAAGCAAATGAAAATGAAACTCATAATGTTACAATTACTCAAAATGGAAAAGATGAGGTTTACACATTAGATAAAGGTGCAAAGGTACCTTATATTGTTAAGACTCCAATTCCTGCTGGTTCAAAAGAAATCATGCTAGCATGGTCAGATAGAATGAGTGAAGGACTAACTTATAATGAAGATGTTGTTTTAAGTGCAACTTATGGAGATAAAAATACAGACTTAGGACTAACAACTGATGATTATAAAGTTGAAAACTCTGATAATGGTTTTGTATTAAAACTTACTGATTCAGGTATTAAAAAAGTATTAGAAAAAACACTTAACAAAGGCGATGGCGTAAAGCTTATTGATGGAAAAACTGTATATAATAAAGTAGCTGACGAAGCAGCACAAAAAGTTGAATTTACTCTAAAATATTCAGCAACTCTTAATGGTTTAACTGGACCAGTAGACCCAGAAACCAACACTGTTTCTTTCCACTATGGAAATAAACCAGGATACACTCCACAACCAGGAGATAAAAACCCAATTCCAGAAAAAGATAAAACTGAAATCAAAGTAGACAAATCATTTGTTGGTGGAGATGGTACTGGTACAGAAACATGGCCAGAAAATATGACTATCACTCTTAAACTTGAAAAATGGGATCCTGAAACAAATAAATGGGAAGAAGTAGCAGGTAAAGCATTAACATTAGATTCAACTAACACTTCTGGAAAATTTGAAGGTCTAGATAAAAATGAAAAATATAGAGTTGTGGAACAAGAAGTAAAAGGTTGGGTACCTAACTATTCACATGATGAAAATGGTGATTTAGTAATCAAGAATAAGAAAAACCCTAACCCTAATCCAATTACTCCACCAGAAGTAACAGTAACATCTGGAGGATACAGATTTGTTAAGACTGATGACAACAATACAGATATTAATCGTCTAGTTGGTGGTAAATTCTTAATTGCTAATAATGATGGTAAATATCTATACTACAAGACAGCTGAACAAGCAGATGCTGATCAAACTGCTCTAAAGACTGCAGAAGAAGCTTTACAAACACTTGTAGATGAATATAATGCTTTAAGTGCTGAAGAACAAAAAGGTCAAACTGGAACAGATAAGAAAGCAGCAATTGATAAAAAAGCAACAGAAATCGCAGGATTAAAGAAAAAAGCTTCTATTCAATATGAATGGAAAGATGGATTTGGAACAAAAGATAAGCTTAATGATAATCTAGTTGTATTAACTCCAAACAGTGAAGGTTACATGGAAATAACTGGACTAGATTTTGGAGATTATAACTTACACGAAATTGTAGCACCAGAAGGATATGCAATTCCTGCTGATGGACAAAAATTCCCATTCACTGTTAATAAAGATTCTTACAATAATTTAACTTTAACAGGGGAAAATTCTACAATTGATTCAACAACAACTGATACAACTCAAGCTCAAAGATTAGTCAACAAGAAAGTAACTATCCCACAAACTGGTGGTATGGGTACTGTATTATTCACAATCGTTGGTATTTCTCTAATGGCTGGCGCTGTTGTTGCTATGAAGAGAAATAGAGAAGAAGCTTAATTTAATTAAGTAAGATATTTTGAGATACTTTTCTCAAAGAGGTTTAATTATTTAAATCTAATGGGAGGGGGGAACCCCTTCCTCTACATATTATGATAGAGGGGTAGAGATGAAGAAGAGAATTAAAGATTTAATAATTTTATACATGATGGTAACTATGGTCTTCCTACCTCTTAATGTTTTAGGAGCATCATCTGTTACCATCGATATTAAGACAAGGGAAAGTTTAAGCAAAGAGGACCTGGAAGGCAGGACTCTTGGTATTTGGAAAATCAATGACAAGTTTATTGATACTAATATGGATAAGACCAATCTTGTGACTATACTTGATAAGCTTAGTGAAGAAGAACTGGACAGACAACTTGCTAATAAGGCAGACAAGTGGATTGTAAGTCCTAAGGAAAAGGATGATTATAAGGTTACTCTTGATCTTGAGCCTGGAACTTATTATATCAGGGAGCTGGGGGACAAGGACCGCATTATTGAGTCTGCAGTTTTTAGTCCGGAAGAGACTAATATTGCCAAGTTAAAGTGGGGGCTAAAGGTTAGACCTACACCTCCACCACCACCTCCAGAAGAGCCACCTCATGAGCCACCGACTCCACCTAATTCTGTTCGTCTCTTTAAGTACAGTGACGAGGGAAGGGGTCTTGTTGGTGCCAAGTTCCAACTTCTTGATGAGGATGGTAATGTGGTGAAGACAAGGGCCTACACTATGGACCCTAAGGGGACTGAGGAGGTCTTTGAGACTGACAAGGATGGTTTTATTGTTATAAGGGATCTTGAGCCTGGGGTTTACTTCTTCAAGGAAATTGAGGCGCCTTTTGGTTATGAGATTGTGGATGAGATGAGTCAGTTCACTATCTTCGAAGGGCAAGCTGCCAAGCTAAGTGTCCTTAACAAGAAGAAACTTGGGTCTTATAATTTCTATAAGACTAATGAAAAGAGAGATGTGGGCCTTGGTGGTGCTGAGTTTGTCATCACACAAAAGGTCAAGGGTAAGGACCAAAGGGTTCAAAGGGATGGCAAGGATCTTGTTTTGAAGTCTGGAGATGACGGCAAGTTCTTTGTAAGAGACTTACCTTATGGTACTTATGAAATTTGGGAGACTAAGGCTCCTGATGGTTATACTCTTTTACAGGGTTCTTTAAAATTTGAGATTAATGACAATTCTTTTGAAAAAGTCCTAATTATAGAGAATACTACTAAGCCACCTATTCCAAAGACTGGGGATATTACCCTAATTGTGCTTGTGATTGCAGGTGCAATTATGATAGGATTGGGTAGGTTTATGATCAAGGACAAGAATTAAGAGGGGCTCCTTGGGAGCCTCTTTTTTATGGGTGAAAAGATGAGTAAAAAAAGGAAAAAATCTAATAAGTTATTTATTTTTATTTTTGTTTTGGGTCTGGGGATTCTTTCTTATCCCCTGATTTCTAATTGGTATTACAGGATTGAGGCCAACAACCAGGTTGCCGACTACAAGGAAGCCAGGGACCTCTTAAGTGATGAGGAAATCCAAAGAAGACTTAGGCTGGCTCAGATTTATAATGATAATCTGGGGAATGTGACTCCCAAGGACCCTTACAGTGAAGAGGAAAAGCACAAGGCCATAGAGAATTATGCTCAGATGTTAGAGCTTAGGACCAAGATTGGTACTGTCGAGGTGCCGTCTATTGATGTGGACCTGCCTATTTATGCTGGGACTAATGAGGAGATTTTGCAAAAGGGGGCTGGCCACTTGGAGGGAACTTCTCTTCCTATTGGTGGGGAGTCTTCTCACACTGTTATAACGGCTCACTCTGGTCTGCCTTCTGCTAGGCTCTTTACGGACCTGGAAAAGGTGGAGATGGGAGACAAGTTTTACATCAACTACATTGGTGGTGTTTTGGCCTATCAAGTGGACCACATTGATGTCATTGATCCTTCTGACTTTTCACAACTTCTCGTGGTGCCAGGCAAGGACTATGCAACGCTTCTTACTTGTACGCCAATTATGATCAACACTCACAGGCTTATTGTCCGTGGTCACAGGGTTCCTTATGTGCCTGAAGAGGACGACAAGGTGAGGGAAGATGTTGGCAAGAACTTAGATATTGATAAAAGACTTATCATTCTCTTAATTTTTGCTATAATAATCTTATTGAGGTTTATTCTTGATAGGAGAAGGAAGAAGAAGGCTGCCAAGAGGGAAGCTGATAGGCTAAGAAATATTGAGATGGCAAGGATGAAGGGCCAAGAGAATTCTAATGGGAATTCTAATGGGAATTCTAATGGGAATTCTAATGGGAATTCTAATGGGAATTCAAATGTGAATTCAAATGTGAATTCTAGTGATAATGCTAATGGTAATTTAAGTGATAAGAAGGGTGGCGGAGACCATGAAGGAAAAATTTAAAAGGAATTGGAAGATTATCCTCCTATTTATCACTGGTTTTTTGATTGCTTCTTATCCCATTATCTCCAACTGGTATTATACTGTGGAGAACAACAACCAAATTGTGGACTTCAAGGAAGCTGTTGATGAGATGAGTCAGGAAGAGATTGACGAGAGGATTGACCTGGCTCGTGCCTATAATGAAACCTTGGACCCATCTAAGCTGGCTGACCCCTACACTGACAGGGAGAAGAAGGGTGTGGAAAATTATGCCCGTATGCTAGAGGCCAGGGAGAAGATTGGTTATCTTGACGTGCCTAAGATCAACCAACAAATTCCAGTTTATGCTGGTACTTCTGAGGATGTCCTCCAAAAGGCCTGTGGTCACTTGGAGGGGACTTCTCTTCCTATTGGGGGCAAGTCTACCCACTCTGTTATCACTGCCCACAGGGGTCTTCCGCAAGTCAAGCTCTTTAGGGATCTTGACAAGATGGAAGTGGGAGATGTTTTCTACTACACTAACGTAAAGGAAACTCTCGCCTATCAGGTGGACCAAATTCTCGTTATTGAGCCGTGGAATTTTGATCCTGTCCTAGTTGTTGAGGGAAAGGATTATATGACTCTACTTACTTGTACGCCTTACATGATTAATTCTCACAGGCTCTTAGTTCGTGGTCACAGGATTCCTTATGTGCCAGAGGAAAAGGAAGAGGCTGAAGATAAGGCTAAGTTTAACTACAAGGACTTAATTGTGCCTGGTTTTGTTATTCTTCTTCTTATTATCATTATCTTTATTTATATTAGAAGACGCAGGAGGAGACGTTATGAAGGCTAAGTCAAGGGTCATAATTGGATATATCTTTATCTTGTTGGGGATATTTTTGCCCCTACTTGCCTTTACTTCCATGTCTTATAGGGAGCTAATGGCAGACAAGAATTATGCTTCCTTTAAGGCCAAGGATAGTCAAGTGACTGATGATTTGATTGATTACAACAAGGAGGTTGTCAAGGGGGAGAGCAATATTATTGACCCCTTTGACAATGAGGAATATGAGGGTGCTCACGATATCAAGGGAATTGACAAGGACGAGGTCTTTGCTTATCTCATTATCCCCAAGCTTGACATGAAGAAGCCGATTTATCTCGATGCCACTTATGACCATCTTGACTGGGGTGTGGCCCAAGTTGAGGGGACAAGTCTTCCCCTTGGTGGGATGTCAACTAGGTCTGTCATAGCCGGCCACAGAGGCTGGTGGGGTGACCTCATGTTTTACAATGTTGACAAGCTAGAGGTTGGAGATGAGATTTTAATTGACGGTCGCACAGGTCTGCTTGAATACAGGGTCACTGGGACTGATATAATTTCTCCTAGTGACTGGGAGTCTATCCTTCCAGTGGCAGGTAAGGACATGGTGACGCTTTTAACATGTCATCCAAAGAGGCCGCCAAGACCTAAGAGGCTACTTATTAATGCCGAGAGGGTTGAGGAGAAGAAGACTGAGGTCAAACCTGTGGTGGAAGATAAGACAGAAGTAAACTATTTAAAATATGGAATTTATGGAATTACTCTTGCTGGATGGATTGCCATGGTCCTAGTTTTTATTAGGATGGTGGGATATATTAGGTCTTCTAGGAGAAGGGCTAGGAGAAGATAGGAGTAGTTTGATGGGAAGAGCCTGGCAACAGCCAGGCTCTTTTTAATGATAAGAAAAACAGAGACGAGTCTCTGTTTTTCTGGTTTTCACAGCAAATGCGAGCTTTAGCGATGCATGAGCTGATGAAAAATCTTATCCAGCGAAGGAAGACGATGCGACCGAATAGGGAGCATTGTCGAGTGAGTCGGATATCTTGAAATAAATTAAATACAAAAACAAAAAGTAGTCTAAAACCATAAGGCTACTTTTTCTGGTTTTCATAGCAAATGCTAGCTTTAGCGACGCATGAGCTGATGAAAAATCTTATCCAGATATAATATAGGAACACAGATTTTTGACAAGCAAAAAGCTCTTGCCCGAATATCTCATTCCAAAAATTGATGTTTTCTAAATCTCGACCTTCTAAAATCGCAAACTCGCTATCGCTCAAACAATGCGATTTTGGGTGAAGGTCTTCGATTTGAAAACAAGGCAATTTTTTACATAGGATATTCTTGGCAAAGAGCTTTTTAATAAAAATTATCTTGATTTTAATTTCATGTGATATAAAATGCTTGTAAAGAGATGGGGGATGGTTCTGTGGCTGAATTAGTTATTGATATTGATGATGAAATTTTAGAAGAAGTTAATGAGGTGTGTCAGGACAAGGGTAACAGTATTGATGATTTAATAAATATTTTCCTTAAAGAAATTGTCCGTGATGGGAAGTTACCTGATGAGATCTTAGAAAATCTTTTTTATAGTGACAAGAATATTGAGTATCTTGAAAGAAAGTACAGGGAATACAAGGAAGGCAAGTTAAAATTTATAAATCATAAATAAAATTTCGTGAAAGCAAAAAGCTATGGGGTTATCCTCATAGCTTTTCTTAGTATGTTTTTGTTTTTACTTTTGTTTTTGCTTAGTTAATTTTTTAGATATGGAAGATTATTTTATTGTTCTTTAGAACTCTTTGGCCTTATAAAAATTCCGGTAATAATATTAAAAGATTAATAATTTTAAAAAAAATTATATTGGCTTGTTTAAGCCTTTTACCAAGATAAAAAGTGAGTAAAATTTTTAATTTTTTGATTATAAAATTATGTTGTAAATTATTGGTTTTTTTTATATAAATTCAAAAAACAATGTGTTAAAATCTAAAGGTCGCAAATAATGATAAGCGTTATTATTTATAAATATTTGGAGGTAATATGAATAAAAATTTAAAAAGATATTCATCCTTAGGTTTATCTTTAATTTTTGTAATGAGTTCTTTTAATGGAGTTTTTGCTGAAGGAAATAATATTAATAAGCCTTTAAGCGAGACTGAAAGAATTGTAAGAAGTCAAAAGGAAATGAATCTTAAGAAGAGTAAAATTCTTGAAGATTTTGAAAAAGAGGAAGCTGGCGTAAAGGTTAAGAGGGAAAAGGTAGTTTACTTTGTAGAATTTGATGATAAGGCCAACAAGGATCAAGTCATACATAGCTTAAAAGAAATTAAGGATGTAAAAATTCTTTATGAGTACGATATTTTGTTCCAGGCTGTTTCTGTTGAGGCTTATCCTGAAGAGCTTGATAAACTAAAAAGCATCAAGGGTGTAAAGGACGTTGAAAGGGCTGGCAAGTTAGTTCCTCTTATGGAAAATGCAAGAAAACTTGTTGGTGTCGACAGGGCAAGTGACTACCTAAAAAGTTTAAATGCAATTAATGCAAATCTTGGCAAGAACTATGATGGTAGAGGGATGATTATTGCCAACATTGATACGGGTATGGATGCAAGTCATAAGGCTATGCGTATTGATGATGATGCTAAAAATTCTCTAAAGTTAAAAAAGAATGATCTAAAAGGTTCTGATAAGGAGTTTTGGCTTTCTGATAAGGTGCCACATTCTTTTAATTACTTAAATGGTGGCAAGATAACAACAGAGAAGTATGATGATGGTTCAGATTATCATGACCCACATGGCATGCACATTGCTGGAATTTTGGCTGCTAATGATACTGATGAAGATATTAAGGCCCATAAGGGAATTAGGGGTATTGCTCCTAATGCTCAACTTTTTTCTTACAAGATGTATTCAGATGCAAGCGATGGATTTGCTGGTGATGAGACTATGTTTCACGCCTTTGAAGACTGTATAAAACATGATGTTGATGTTATTTCTGTTTCTTCTGGCTTCACAGGAACTGGTTTGGCTGGAGAAAAGTACTGGAAAGCTATTAGGTCTCTTAGGAAGGCAGGAATTCCTATTTGTGTAGCCACAGGTAATTATGCAACTTCATCTTCTAGCTCGTCATGGGACAGGTATGCGAATAATTCTCTTAAGATGACTGATACTGGTAATGTCACTAGGACAGCGGCTCATGAAGATGCTATTGCTGTTGCTTCTTCTAGAAACACAAAAATCGAATATGAAGGTGTAAATATTGGAGGCAAGGATTTTAGGTATTCACAAATTGGTGCCTTCTTCGATAAGGGAAATTTTAAACAAGATAAGTACAAGTTCATATATTTGGGACAATGCCAGGATGAGGATATTGCTGGTAAGGATTTAAAAGATAAGATTGTTGTAATGGATAGGATCTATACCAAGGATTTAAAATACTCTTTTAAGAAGGTATTTGATAAGGGAGCAAGGGGTGTAGTTGTAGTCAATACTGTGTCCTATTACAACAGAGATGATTGGGAAAATATTCCTGCCATGGGATATGAAGAAGATGAAAATACAAGAGTTCCTGTTTTTTCTGTATCAGGTATGGATGGTAAGTTAATCTGGGATATGATTTGCGGCAGGAAGCCTGATGAAAAAGAGGATTTCAAGTCAAAGAATTCTGACTATAGAATTGATATGGAGAAGTATAATTCTAAAAAGCCTAAGCTTGGAGAGGAAAAAGAGCTTAGTATAAAATTCTTGGATCATAAGATTGCATGGGAAGACACTAATGTGCCTGCTGGTTCAACTTCTTGGGGTCCTAGAATAGACTTGATGTTAAAGCCAGATGTATCTGCTCCAGGTAAGAATATTTACTCAACTTTAAACAAGATAGATGGGGTGGACAATTATCAATATATGTCAGGAACATCTATGGCAGCGCCTGTTGTTTCTGCTTCTACTGTATTAATTAGACCAAGGGTAAAGGAACTTGTCAAGGAACCTGTTATTAAGGCAAGGGGAATTGATATAACTTCTCTTACTAAAATAATGCTTCAGAATACTTCAAGACCAATGATTGATCCAACAACAGATGATGGCAAGGGCAATTATCTATTTGCATCTCCAAGACAACAAGGATCTGGTCTTATTAATGTTGAGAGAGCATTGAAAAATAATTTAATTGTGTCATATAAGGTGGAAGATTCAGTGGGAGAAATGAACTCCTATGGAGCAGTTTCTCTTAAAGAAATAAAGTCTGACAAAAAAGATTTTACTATAAATATAGACAATCCTTCTGACAGGGATATTACTGTTAAAGTTTCTTCTTCGAAGGTGACTACTGATGGAGAAGTTAATAAGAAAAAATTAGATGAGCAATATAAGGATGAAGCTAGTAAGGATGGTATCCAAAATATTGCAGAGATTCATCCTAAAGAGGTCAAGGGAGCAAGTATAAGTTTTGCACAAGACGAAATTACAATCCCTGCAAGGGGTTCATTTAACTTAGGTGCTACTCTTAATGTTGGAGAAGCAAGGGACAAGGATATGTTCGTAGAGGCCTTTATTAATTTTGAATCTAAGGAAGAGAAGGAGAATGTAAAAGATCCACAACCTTCACTTTCAATGCCTGTGATGGGTTTTGCTGGAAATTGGAATAAGGAGCCTATTATAGATAAGTGGGCCTGGGAAGATGGTTCTAGGTCTAAGGGGATTGTAGGTTATGATGATGAGGGCAATCCAAAAATTCCTGGCACTCTAAACAAAGGTCGTGGTGGTGAACATGGTATAGATTTGTTTAAACCAGCTGGTGTAATTCAAAATAGGGAAACTGAAAATAAGACTCTAGACCAAGACCCTGAATTGTTTGCTTTTAATAACTCACAAGACTTCAATATGAATTCTAGTGGGGAAAGTAAAATTATTTCTGGAAATGAAATTGACAGGGGGCTTACTCCTAGTCCTTTGATACTAAGATCAGCTTCTGATTGCAAAATTTCCATTGTAAATACTATGGATGAAAAAGATCAAAAAGACCTCAAGGTAATTACAGTGGATCATTTTATAAAGGGAATTTTAAATTCTAAGAGAAGTGATGCTAAGGGAATTAAGTCATCAAAATTAAAAGTCTATGGAGATTTGAGATGGGACGGATTGATTTATAATCCTCACGCAGAAGATAAGAATGATCCAAATTATGTGGAAGGAAAATTTGATCCTATAGCAGAAGGACAATATTATTATAAATTTCAATATAGACTTTCTCCAAATTATCCTTATCAAGTTTCTTATATTCCTGTAAAAATTGATAGGACTCCACCTCAAATCATCAGCTTAAATGCAGATAATCCTGATGAGATTATCTTAAAAGTTAAGGATACTTACAATGTTCAAAACGATCACAGTAAGACTTTATTCCAAAGGGATCAAGAAAAGAATCCTGATGATTTTACAGTAACTAATAACAAGGTTTGGTTTGCTGGTGCTGCCTTTGTAAATGATTATGGCGAAATCGAGGAGAATTTAAAGGTAGTAAACACTGGAAAAGTTGACAAGTATGGAAGTTTTGAAATTGATAGCGAAGGAAACTCTGTCTACAAAATTCTTGGAGCAAATAAAAATCTTCTTGGCAAAACCTTAGAGGTGGCTGCGCTTGATGGAGCGTCTAACTTCACTAATCTTTACAGGGTTAAGTTTGACGATAAAGTTATTGATGGAAAACTTGCTTATTATTTGGAAGGAAATGAAAATACTAAGCTTGGAGAAATTGATGCATCTAAACTTAAAAATGTAGAAATTAAAGATGACAAAGAAGACAAGAATGAGAAGGATCTAGAAAAAAATAATAGAGAAAATATTAGTGAAAAGCCTGAAGTAGGACTTGATGATAATTCTTATGTAAAAGCTCTTTCTGAAGAGGACACAAGGAGAATTATAAAGCCAAAAGAAATAGAGATTACTAATCCATTTACTGGAGATACAAGTATAGATTATGATTATGGAGATATAAGTTCAGTAGATGAATATGGTATTCCTTCTAAATATTCTAATGGCGACCCAATGGAGTTTAAGGATAAGGATCTTGCAGCATTAAAGACTATGGGCTATGTTGGGAAAATTGTCCCTGACGAAAGGGGAGGCTTTGACTTAAGTGGATATGTAAAAAATGTATCTCCTGATGCAAAAATCTATTTTAGATCTACAAGAATGGCAAAAACCAACAAGAGAGAAGAACTAAAGAGGGTTCCTGGTTCTTATGATGAAAAAACTCACTCTTTCAAGTTTAATCTATGGGGAAATAAGGATGATGTAGATAATACTAAGGGAATTGACTACAAGGAGACATTGAATTATATGTAGTAGATGGAAATGAGAGAAGCGAGAGTATTTTCCTCAGGATGCCAAAGGAAATAAATGATAGCGTAGAGAAAAAGCAAAAACCAAAACTTTTAACTTCACAAAAAAGCATTATTGAACTTGGAAAAGCTGAACTAGGTGGCGAACTTAAAGAGAAAAGGGATGAAAATGGAAAAGTTTATTATCTGGTAAAAGATGAACTTAGGATAAGTAAGGGTTATGGAGTTAGAGTTATCTCCAGAAATCCAGGTAAGACAGGTCTAGATGCTAACTATAGAGAAGATTTCATAAATAATGATGAGGATCTGAAAGTTTTTGACGCAAATATTAGAGGTCTTGATGGCTTTAATGTAATTAGATATGAAATTTACAAGTTAGATGGAAGCGAAGAGCTTAAAGAAGAAAACTTAGTTGAAGAAATGGGCAAGTGTCTTTACATCGATAGGGATGGAGTTCAATTAGACATGGACCAAGATACATTTAATCCTTACAGTGATGGAGGAAAAGGAGAACTTTATGTTAGGAAGAGTCCACATACCCTAAGAGGAAGGATTGGAGATAAGGGTGGCTTCAACTGGCACCTTAGAATAAATGAATCAATGGTAGACCAATATTTAATTTATGGTGATTTGAAATCTGACAACTCAAAGGATTTTGAAGTTACATTTGATGTAAGGGACAATGATGTAATGGATTGGTCTGCTAAGGACTACAAATTAAATGGCCCTGAAGGTGGAATTTTATCACAATATAGGATTTATTTAGACAATGTCAAACCAGAAATAAAATTATCTATGGATGATAATTCAGATAACCCGATTACTTTAAACTATGGAGATAAAAAAGTTTATTTAAAGGTTACAGACAAGAGAGATAAAGACAAACCTGGCCGTATAGAAAGCAGTAAAATTTACGCAAATGGAATAGACTTTGACCAAAGTAAAGATCTTAAAGATTATGCTAAAGATGGAAAAGTTGAAATAAAAGTAGTAGCTTCAGACTATGCAAGAAACACAAGTGTCAAAATTTACTCTATTGACCTTAATTCAGATACAATTACTGAAGTAGAAAACAAAGATATAAGGATAAAGGTTAATGGGGAAGAAGTACATGTAAAAGAAGGCGAAGATTTTGTACTTCCAGAATTTAATGGACAAGAAGAAAAAGGTAAAAAATTTATAGGATGGAATGTAAGAGGTATAAATCAAAAACCAGGACACATCTTTATAGGTCAAGAGGATATTGAAATCACTCCAAATTTTGAAGAAGTTAGTCAAATTAGACACAGGGTTGAATTTGAATCAAATGGTGGAAGTGGAAGGATACCAGATATTAATGTTGGAGATAAGGAAGAAATAAGGCTTCCAGAAAATACCTTCACTGCACCAAATGGAAAGGTTTTTGATGGTTGGATTGTTTCTGGAAATAGAGACAAGAAGAAGCCAGGAGATAAAATTATAATTGCTTCAGATATAACTATTACAGCTTCCTGGAAAGATATGGACAAGGATGAATCAGAGGAAGATAAGAATAGGCCGTCTGATGAAAATAGACCATCAGATAAGAATAAGCCATCTGATAATTCTATTGAAAGGGAAGATAATAGGGATAAGGGTATTCCTAGAAGGAGAAGTCATGAAAAGACTAGTAAGGTTGTGACAAGCTCTAATGGCAAAAGCACAAGTATCTTCTCATCTAATAAATCAAATCCAACTTCTATTGAAAATCACTGGGCAAAGAAGGCTATTATCTCTGCAGTAGATAAAAATTATTTTAAAGATATTGCTGACTTAGACAATTTTATGCCAGATAAGAGTCTAACAAGGGCTGAATTTGTAACTATACTTGGTAGGCTTGCAAATGTAGATGCAAGTAAGTATAAGGACAAGGTCTTTGATGATATCGATGCAAACAAGTATTATTCACCATATATTGATTGGGCTTATAAAAATAAAATAGCAAGTGGATTTGGCGACGGTAGATTTATGCCAGACAAGGAACTTTCTAGAGAAGAAATGTGTGCCTTTTTATCAAGATTCAACAAGGTCCATAAGATAAATAACAAAGAAGAGAATATTAATATTAGCTTTAAAGATGAAAAAAATATTTCAGATTGGGCTAAGGAATCTGTAAGAGAAATGGTTAGACTAGGTCTAATCAAGGGAATGGATGATGGGAACTTCATGCCAAAAGAAAAATTAACAAGGGCACAAATTGCACAAGTGGTATTTGAAATTAAGTAATAGGTCCCTAATAACAAAACTATGAGGCTCGAGAAATCGAGTCTCTTATTTATTTCTCAGGTGAAAAATAAGTTTGAAAAAAGATATAATTATTTCGGAAAGATAAGATTTAAAATAGGATATTATTGGCAAAGAGGTAGTAGATTATAAAAAAGGGATGCTTTTTTTTTCTGGAATAAGAATTTTTGGCAAGTCTCTTGAAGATCTTATAAAATTTTCTTGCAGAAATTTGATCGAGTTATAATAGAGGAACACAGATTTTTGACAAGCAAAAATCTGCGGGCAGACTTATCTAAATTTCTTGCAGAAATTTGATCAAGTCTCAGCCAAGAAAAAAAAGCTATGGGGTTATCCTCATAGCTTTTTCTAGTATGTTTTCGTTTTTGGTTAGTTAATTTTATAGAGTGATTGTTTTTTGCTTGTTATTATTTTTCTTAAAGTCTTGTCTTATTATTAAGACTTAAAATAATTTCTAAAATAAATTTTTAATTTGATTTCTTCTAAATAAATATTTTTAAGCGATGTTTTTTCTAAATAAATTTGTTTTAATTAATCTAAATTTTCTTCTTACTAATTTCTAAATAAATAATTGATAATTTCTTCCCATTAGTCTTATGCCTTGTGAGACATTTTTTTAAAGACTTGGGCGTATTTATGGAAGAGTTTTTCCAGGTCATCTACTTCATACTTCTGGCTGTAGGATGACTCCATTATTTCTTCTAATCTGTCGTGGATCTTGTGATGAATTTTGGAGTCGGTGACAAGGGATGTTGAAGTGAGCCTTCCATCATCGTCTATCTTCTTGAAGAACATGTTGTTTTCGTTTATGAAGAAGTTAAATTTGTCTAGGCCCATGGCTTGGAGGGTCCTGTTGTCCTTGATGATGTAGAAGTTTATGTTTTTGTTTTTCTTCATAACTGAGATTATGTTATTCAAGTGGGCTTCGATTTCCTCGATGGAGAGCCTTGCCCTTATGGAGCAGTAGTAGATTTCTCCTGTCTCGAAGTATTTCAAGAGTCCGGTCCTTGTGGTCAAGAAGTTGATCTCTGCATCGGCGAAGAGTTCTTCCCAAAGGAGCTTGATGTTCTCGGCTTCTGCCTTCTTGAAGTCTTTCTCGTCATCAATTTTTTGGATTATCCTGTCGATGATTGGATTGGGTAATAAGAATTCAAAGCCGTAGTTAGATAGGAAGAGGAAGTCGCTATCTGAGTAGAAGTACTTCCTGTAGCTGGACTTTGCTAGTTCTTCTGGCTGAGAAAATATTATTATCTTGTTGAGGTCTTTGAAAAGGCCCATTATAAAAGATGTGATTTCAAAGAGGGTGTCTAGTTCTTCTCCATGGGTAAGAAAGGAGAAGGTTGTTTCTTCTCTAAGAATGAAGTAGGCAGTATCTCTTACTAGGATAAAGTTGTAGTCAAGGCCTGGGTCCTCATAAAGCTCTATGTTGATCCTAGAGTTGTCTGTGATATTTTTTAGGATATCAAAGTCTTCTAGGTCTTCTTTTTTGCAAAGGAGGTGGAGGTTGAATTCCACGTCCTTATCCATGTTTTTGCCAACTTGCAAGAGGATTTGGGCGAAGTGACTATTTATGTCAAAAGTTGCCCAGATGTCAACTTTTTTCTTTTTCCCAAGTGTTTTCTCCAAAATTTCTTTTAGTTCCTTGTCTATTGATGAGTTTTTGAAGATGAGATTTGTATTTGAGACCTTGTCCATGGGAAGGTCCTGGTTGGAGTTCATGTAGGCTTCGTTTAGGAGCTTGTAGATCAAGACTTCTAGGGCCTTTTTTGACTCTTTAGTCAAGATTTCCTTATTATTCAAGTTGAATGCAAGGAAAAAGTCATCTATTTTGTCTTCTTCTACTATGGCTTTGGCAAATAGGGTGGACAGCTTCCTATTTATTGTGTAGATGTTCTTTGATGATGGCAGCTTTCTTCCACTGTTCCACTTGCTTATGTAGGATATGTCATAACCTAGGGTAAAGGCAATGGTGGAAAGTTTTGTATTTGTCAGGTCCACTAATGTCTTAAAGGCCTGTCTATATTGCCACATAAAATCCCTCCAATCTCTTATAAATACAAGATAATTATATTATTTGCTTGAATAAAAGTCAAATATTGTCGAAAAAATTCAAGAGATTTCAAGCGGGAAAACAATTTTTTTCAAGTTGTCCATTATATAATAAAGACAATAATATTTTTAATGAATTATTGGAGGGAAAAAATGGTAAATTATAATACTGTTACAGAAAACGTAATAGAAGAAATTAAAAATGCTGTATCAGGCAAGACTTACGTTGGTGAAGAGATCAACATCGACTTCTTCCACGATGAAATGCCTATTTACGGTGAAGGACAACCTGAACTTGTTGTTGACGCAACTAATGCTGAAGAAATCGCTAAGGTTGTAAAGATTTGTAATGAAAATAAGATTCCTGTAGTGCCAAGAGGTGCTGGTACTGGTCTTACTGGTGCTGGTGTTTCTAGACACGGTGGAGTTATGATTAACATGCAATCAATGAACAAGATTCTTGATTATGATGAAGAAAACATGGTTGTTAGGGTTGAACCTGGTGTTCTTTTAAACGACCTTGCTGAAGACTGCCTATCTAAGGGTTACATGTATCCACCTGATCCAGGTGAAAAGTTTGCTACTTTAGGAGGAAATGTAGCAACTAACGCTGGTGGTATGAGG
This sequence comes from Peptoniphilus harei, assembly GCF_900454685.1. Taxonomy (GTDB): domain Bacteria; phylum Bacillota; class Clostridia; order Tissierellales; family Peptoniphilaceae; genus Peptoniphilus_A; species Peptoniphilus_A harei. The sequence goes on from NZ_UATM01000032.1 coordinate 767,147, forward strand.
GCTGTTAAGTATGGTACTACTAGAAACTATGTACGTTCTATGGAAGTTGTTACTCCAACTGGTGAAATCACTACTTTTGGTGCAACTGTTTCTAAGACTTCTACTGGTTTCTCTCTTAAGGACCTTATGATTGGTTCTGAAGGTACTCTTGGTATTATCACTGAGCTTACTCTTAAGATCATCCCAGCTCCTAAGGAAACTATGTCTTTAATCGTTCCTTACGAAGATCTTGACACTTGTATTTCTACTGTTCCACAATTATTTAAGGCTAACTTAAATCCTCAAGCTATTGAGTTCATGGAAAAAGAAATTGTTGACATGTCAGAAATCTATATTGGAAAGTCAACTTTCCCTAAGGAATTAGAAGGAATTGAAATTGGTGCTTACCTTCTTATCACTTTTGATGATGAAGATGAAGATGCACTTAACGATATTGTTGAACAAGCTGCTGAAGTTCTTATGGAAGCTGGAGCAATTGACATTTTAGTTGCTGATACTCCAAACAAGATGAAGGAAGCTTGGGCTGCTAGATCTTCTTTCCTAGAAGCTATTGAATCTCAAACTAAGCTTCTTGACGAATGTGACGTTGTTGTTCCTATCAACATGATTGCTAAGTATGTTCACTATGTAAACGAAAGAGCAAAGGACTTCCCATTTGAAGTTAAGTCTTTTGGTCATGCTGGTGACGGTAACTTACACATTTACACTTGCTCAAATGACATGGAAAAAGATGAATTTATTAAGCAAGTTGATGTATTCATGAATGACATTTACAAGAAGGCTTATGAGTTTGGTGGACAAATTTCTGGTGAACACGGTATTGGATACGGTAAGAAGGCTTTCTTACACGAATTCGAAGGCGAAGTTAACACTGAGCTTATGAGAGGAATCAAGAAAGTATTTGATCCAAACTTAATTCTTAACCCAGATAAAGTTGTTTAATAGAAGGAGATTTTAATTAATGCCATATTTAATTTCAGAAGAAGCACAGGACTTACTTTTAGATATTAGAAATTTTTGTGAAAAAGAAGTTGTAGAAGTTTGTAAGGAAGCAGATAGGACTGGCGAATTCCCAGAAGAACTTTATGAAAAGGCAAAGGAACAAGGTTACTTTGCCCTTGAAGTTCCTGAAGAACTAGGTGGACCTGGTCTTTCTAGGGTTGATATAGCTGCCCTATTTGAAGAAATGGCTAAGGCTGACGCTGGTTTTGCTACTACTATTTCTGCATCTGGTCTTGGTATGAAACCAGTTCTTATTGCTGGAAACCAAGAACAAAAGGAATATATTGCTGATGTAACTTTCGAAGGTGGACTTGGAGCTTTCTGTCTAACTGAGCCAGGTGCTGGTTCTGACGCTAGTGCAGGAACTACTACAGCTGTAAAAGACGGTGACGAATACGTATTAAACGGAAGAAAATGCTTCATCACTAACGGTGCTGTTGCATCTTACTACTGTATTACTGCAGCTACAGACAAGTCTCAAGGTGTTAGAGGCCTATCAATGTTCCTAGTACCAGCTGGAACTCCTGGTCTAAGTGCTGGTAAGGAAGAAGACAAGATGGGAATCAGAACTTCAAACACAACTGATGTCGTTCTTGAAGACTGTAGAATTCCTGCTAAGAACCTTATTGGCCAAGAAGGACAAGGATTCTCTATAGCAATGAAGACTCTTGACCAAGCAAGGGCTTGGATGGGTTGTATCGCTGTTGGTATTGCTCAAAGAGGTATTGACGAAGCTAAAAAATATACAACTGAAAGAATCCAATTCGGTAAACAAATTAACAAGAACCAAGCTATCCAATTTAAATTAGCAGATATGGACATTCAAACAGAAGTTGCAAGACAAATGGTTGCTAACGCTCTTACTAGAATGGACATGGGACTAACTTATAATAGAGAATCTGCAATTGCTAAATGCTATGCTTCTGATATAGCTATGAGAGTTGCTGAAGATGCTATCCAATTATTTGGTGGATATGGATACTCAAGAGAATATCCTGTTGAAAAGCTTCTAAGAGATGCTAAGATCTTCCAAATTTTTGAAGGTACTAACGAAATTTTAAGAATTGTAGTTTCTAATAATTTATTGAGAGGTTAAGGATTATATAATGAATATTCTAGTATTTATAAAAGAAGTGCCTGATGATTCAGTAGCAGTTTCTGTCCAAGAGGACAGAGCTGCTATCTCTGATATCACGCCTGTTGTTAATGCTTTCGACACTTACTCCCTAGAAATGGCTGTAAGATTAAAGGAAGCTCAAGAAGACGAAGAAAGTCAAGTAGTTGTAGTTTCTATAGGAAATGAAGGAGTTAAGAACTCTCTTAAAAACTGTCTAGCAGTTGGTGCTGACAAAGCTTACTTAGTTAAGAATGATGATTATAGAAAGCTTGATGCTAAGGCTATAACTGAAATTCTAATGGGAGCAAAGGAAAAATTAGAAGCAGAACTTGGTGCTTTTGATGTAATTTGCTTCGGTAAAGAAACTACAGATGCAGAAGCTTCACAAGTTGGAGTTTACTATGCAAATAAAAACGGTCTTGGTGTTGTTACATCTGTTATTGCAATGGAAAAAGACGGTGACAAGCTTGTAACTAAGCAAGAAATAGACGGTGGATATAGACAAGTTGAAACTTCTCTTCCATCTGTTGTAACAATTGCTAAACCAGATTATGAGCCAAGATACCCTACTATAAAATCTAAGATGGCTGCAAGAAGACAAAAGATTGATGACTTCGAAGTAGAAGCAACTTCTAGCCCAATTCTTGAAGAAATTAAGGACTTCGAACCTAAGAAGAGGGAAGCTGGAGTTAAGATCCAAGAAGAAGAAGTTGAAGATACTGTAGCTAAGGCTATTAGCCTAATGGTAGAACAAAAGGTTTTATAATAGGAGGAAAAGATGAAAAATATATTAACTTATATAGAAATTAAAGACGCTGCTCCTATTAAACTTTCTTTAGAGTCTCTTTCTAAGGCAAGTGAAATCGCAAAAGAAAAGGGTGGCAAGTCAGTTGCTCTTATTAATTTTGAACTTGCTGATGATGAATTAGCTAAGCTAAAGGCTGCTGGAGCAGAAGAAATTGTACTTGTAAAAAGAGAAGCTTATAACCTAGAAGACTTCGCAAATATTATTGTTGAAGTTTCTAAAAAATATGACTGTGAAGACATATTTATCCCAGGAACTCTTGACGGTAAGGACCTAGCTCCTTATGCTGCTGCAAGTCTTGACACAGTTTCTATTACTAACGTAATGGACATTAAGTTCGAAGGTGACGACATAATCTATGTAACTCCTTCTTATGGTGCAACTGTTTTAACTGAATCAAAAATCGAAAAGGCTCCAAGAATTGCTGTTGTAAGGGCAGAATCCTTTGACAAGAGAGACGACCTTAACGGTGCAGGCAATCTTGTAGAAGAAAATATTGATGAAGTTAAGGACCTAAAGGCAGTTATCAAGGATATTGTTACTGCAAATGAAGGACTAATTAACCTTGAAGATGCTCCAATTATTGTTACTTGTGGTAGGGGTGCATCATCTGATGAAATCTTCCCACTTGTAAAGGAACTTGCTGACGTATTTGGTGCTCCAATTTCAGGAACAAGACCAGTTATTGACGATGGTGTACTTCCAAAGGCTTCACAAATTGGTCAATCAGGTAAGATTGTTGCTCCAGCCCTATACATCGGTTGTGGTGTAAGTGGTGCTGTTCAACACGTTTCTGGTATTGAAAACTCAAACTTTATCGTAGCTATCAATAAGGACGAAGACGCTCCTATTTTTGATATGGCTGATATTGGAATTGTTGGAGATTGTAAACAAGTTCTTCCACTATTTATTGAAGAAATTAAGAAAATAAAAGCTAACGCTTAATAGGTGACCTATGAATTATTTAAAGGAATTTGTCATACTTTGTGTATGTTTAATGCTTGGGGTAGCGACAAGACACTTGATAAACTTCCCAATACCTGAAGCGGTATATGGGATGATCTATCTATTTATTGCTTTTGCAGTAGGAATTATTAAGCCAGATGATGTTAAAAAGACTTCAAATGGTATCCTACAAAACCTAGCTATTCTTTTTGTGCCAGCTGGTGTTGGTATTATCAATAGCTATGATGAGATAAAGGGCCAAGCAGGCCTACTAGTTGGACTAGTTATTATTGGTACTGCTATCACTATGGGCCTAACTGGCAAGATTATAGAACTTTTACAAAGGAGGAAAGATGTTTAGTAATAAATATTTTGGTATCATCCTTACCTTTGCGACTTTTGAAATTGGTAAGATGATCAACAAGAAACTAAAGACTCCTTTGGCCAATCCTCTTTTAATATCCATTGCCCTATGTATATTATTTTTAAAGGTAACTGGTATTCCCTATGAAGATTACAAGCAAGGCGGGGACTTTATTATGTTCTTTATCGCTCCTGCTACAGTTGCCATGGTAGTTGATTTGTACGAAAACCTTCCAGAACTTAAGAAGAACTTAATCCCTATTCTTTCTGGAACAATTTTAGGTTCTGCTATTGCTATATTTTTTGTAATTTTCGCTTCAAGCTTCTTGGGCATTGACGAAAATCTTGTGGTATCCTCAACTCCACAATCAATCACAACAGCAATTGCAATTTCTCTTTCTGAAGAGTATGGTGGAGCTTCTGCTATAACTGCTGTTCTTGTAGTTATAAGAGGGGTTACTGGCGCAGTAATCGCTCCACTTATTATGAAACTCTTTAGGATCAAGGACCCAACTGCACAAGGAGTTGCCATTGGTACTTCTTCTCACGCTGTTGGTACTTCTGAAGCGAGAAAGCTTGGAGAAATCCAAGGAGCTATGAGTGGACTTTCTATTGCAGTGGCAGGTCTTGTGACTGTAATCCTAATGCCTGTTGCAATGAGAGTTATAGAGATGTTATTTTGATTAAGATAAATATAAGTAAAGAATATGTATATAAAGGCCTATTGTCTCCCTCAATAGGTATAATCATTAAAAAAGCTTGGTGAGTGTAAAATTTCACCAAGCTTTTTTAATTTATATTATTTCAAAATATCCGACTCACTAGACAATGATCTCTATTCGGTCACATGGCTGAGACTTGATCAAATTTCTCCAAGAAATTTTGATAAGTTTGCCCGCAGATTTTTGCTTGTCGAAAATCTGTGTTCCTTTATTCTCACCAAAAAACCGAGACTCGTCTCGGTTTTTTTTATCATTATCTTCTATTTTTTATTGCTTCTATTAATCCAGGAACTACATTAAATAAGTCGTCAACAATTCCGTAGTGGGCTGTCTTAAAGATGGCAGCGTCTGGGTCGTTGTTGATGGCAATTATAGTTGTTGAGTCTTCCATACCCTTAGTGTGTTGGATTGCTCCTGAAAGTCCAAGGGCAATGTAGAGGTCTGGTCTTACTTGAACACCAGTTACACCAACTTGAAGGTCCTTGTCACACCAGCCAAGGTCAGTTACAGCCTTAGTTGCTCCAACTGCACCGCCAAGTGCTTCTGCAAGTTCTTCTACTAGGTGCCAGTTTTCTGGTCCGCCAAGTCCTCTACCACCTGATACAACAACTTTTGCATTCATTAGCTTGTCAAGAAGTGGATTGATTTCTTCTTTTTCGAAGTCAATGAATTTTGTCTTAATATCGTCTTCTGTAATATTTGCATCTTCTTTTATTACTTCTGCTTCTTTTGATTCGTTGAAAGGAGCTTCAACAAAGCCACCTCTACCAATTGTAGCCATCATGGTTTCGGATGTGATTCTTACGTCGCAGAATAGTTTTCCGTCAAAAGAAGGTCTTATCCACTTGATGTCTTCCTTGTCTTCAGTTATTTCAACGCTGGAACAGTCGGCAACAAGTCCAACTCCTCTTTTTGCTGAAACCCTACCTGCAAGGTCACGTCCATCATGGGATGCTGGAAGCATAACAATTGCTGGATCGTATTTTTCCATTAGACCATCTAATACTTTGGCATAGGCCATTGTGTTGTAATTTTCTAGAAGTTCATCAGAAACTTGGATTACCTTGTCGGCTCCAAGGTTGCCTGATAATTTTGCCTTGTCATCATTATTGTGACCAATTTCTACTGCCACAAGTTCTCTATCTAATTCATCAGAAAGTTCTCTCGCTATAGACATTATTTCTTTAGTTATAAGTGAAAGTGAGCCTTCTGAAGATTCGTTTACTACCCAAATATTTCCTTTTTTCATTTTATCACCTACACTAAAACTTTCGCATCTTCGATTATCTTTATAACTGCGTCTATATTCTTGTCAGCAGAACCTTCATCAATTATCTTGCCTGTTTCAAACTTGTCTGGAGCTGAAAGGTCTTTTACAACTGTAAGGGATCCCTTTTGTCCAATTTTATCAAGGTCAAGTCCAAGTTTGTCTGCAGTTAGGTCATGGATTTCTTTTTCTTTTGCAATCTTAGATCTCTTTAGGGCAAACTTTGAAGGTTTGTTTACTGAACCCTTTAGTGCTGATGCAAGGAAAGGTGCCTTTAGGGAAACTGTTTCAGTTCCGTCAGCAACTTTTCTCTTAACTTCAAATTCGCCGTCCTTGTAGTTAATGTCTGATACATAAGTAACTTGGTTCATGCCAAGTCTTTCAGCGATTTGTGGGCCAACTTGTCCTGTGTCTCCGTCCATTGTTTGGTCACCTGTGAAGATGATGTCGTATTCGCCAATTTGTTTAATGGCTTCTGTTATGGCATAGGATGTTGCAAAGGTATCAGAACCCTTGAACTCTATTCCTTCTAATAGGTAAGCTTCTTCTGCACCCATTTGGATACATTCGCGAAGGTATTTTTCTCCGTCTGGTGGTCCCATAGTTAGCACGTCGATTTGTACTTCTTCTTCCACTTGTTCTTTGACATTAAGTGCAAATTTTAAACCACAAAGGTCTGATGGGTTAATAACTGTTTTGATTCCATCTCTCTTGAGGTTTTTTGTTTCTGGATCGATTTTTGCATTTGTTGTGTCAGGAACAATTTTCATTAATAATAATATTTTCATAGTTCCTCCTAAAATATTTTTACTTCAATATACTTATATCATACCCCAAAATGGCGAAAGTATTAAGAAAATTTTTATAAGTGATAAAAATAATCAAAAAAACCTTAAATAAATTCACTTTATTTCATAAGGTACTTAAAATTTTTTTTGCTTGTATTATAATGGAAGAGGAAGTTTATTATTTTTATATAGGAAGAAGGTTTATATAAGATGAAAAAATTTAAAAAGTTTTCCAGCCTTATGCTTATAGCTACAATGGTTGGTCTTTTAATGACTGGCTGTGCTCAAAAGACTAATGATGGGGCAAATGAAAAAGTCAATGACACTAAGGTTGCCACTGAGGAAAAGACTGGAAGTCATAAGATAGTTGACCACGCAGGTCGTGAACTTGAAGTGCCAGATAAGATTGAAAAGATTGTAATTGACCAAGTGCCAATTCTTTCTACTTACATGGCATACAATGAAGGTAAGGCTCCTTACATTGTTGGTTACGCTGGTTCACTAAAACAAGTTATTTCTAACACAGTTCTTCAAGATATTGCACCTGAACTTCTTGACACAACAAACACAGTTCAAGGTCAATCTGACATCAACGTGGAAGAAATTATTAAGTTAGAGCCAGATGTAATTTTCTACAACGCTAAGAACCAAGACCGTTATGAAAAGTTGGCAAAGACTGGAGTTCCTTGTGTAGGTTTTGTAACTATGGGAGCAGACACTCCAGCTGACCCTATTAACAGATATGGCGAATGGCTAAAACTTCTTGAAGATGTCTTTGGCGAAGAAGGCAAGATGGATAATTTCTTGGCGGCAGGCGATGACATTGTAAAAGATGTTGAAAAGAGAATTGCCACAGTGCCTGAAGCTGACAGACCAAGTGGTATGATCCTTTGGAAATATGTTGAAGGTACACCAATTGTTGCCGGTAAGGGAACTTTTGGAGACTTCTGGCTAAAGAGACTTGGGGTAAATAATGTTGCCCAAGATGCCAAGGGTTATGCAAAGGTAAATGTGGAAGAAATTTACAAGTGGAATCCTGATGTATTTTACCTTGATGGACCTGGTCTATTGGATATAAAGAGGGAAGAAGTTTACAACAACACTGTTGAAGGTTTTGATTTTTCAAACTTAAAGTCTGTTAAGGATAAGAGAGTTTACAATTCAAAGCTTGGTATGTGGAATTGGTTAACACCAAACCCAGATGCTCCACTAGTTTTAGCTTGGCTTGCAAGTGAAACTTATCCTGAAGCCTTTAAGGACTACGACTTAAATAAGGTCATCAAGGACTACTACGCTAAGTGGTACAATTATGAACTTACAGATGAACAAATCGAGGACATGTTTAATATATGACAAAAAACTTTTGGACTAGGGATGATGGGAGACTTCATCCCTATGTTTATTTTATTTTAATTTTCTTTCCCCTGGCCTGTGGCCTTATTGGTCTTTCCATGGGGAGGATGGATATTAAAATAGCAGAAATTATTTTATTTTTTAAAAATTTAATAGGTGGAGGGCAAGTTGATCCCCTTATGGAGTCTTTAATTATAAATATTAGGCTGCCAAGGGTCCTAACAGCCCTCATTGTTGGGGGAGGACTTACTGCCGCAGGGATTGCCTTCCAGGCACTTTTTTCAAATCCTCTTGCAACCCCAGATATCTTGGGGGTTACATCGGCAGCATCCCTTGGGGCAGTCCTAGGTATAATATTTTCTCTTGGGACCATGGGGATTCAAGTTTTTGCCATGGTCTTTGGACTCCTTTCAATCCTCATGACAATTAATCTTGTGAAGAGGGACGAGACCTCTATGATAATGCTGGTCTTGGCAGGGATAATTGTCTCTTCTCTTGCCAATGCCCTGGCTTCCCTCCTTAAGTACACAGCTGACCCCATGGACAAGTTGCCACAAATCACCTACTGGCTAATGGGGTCCTTTGGTAGGACTTCTTACAAGAACCTAGCCTTGGCAGGTCCCCTTATCTTGATTTCTATGATTGTAATCTACAAGATGAGGTGGAGCCTCAACCTCTTGTCACTTTCAGAAGACGAGGCCAGGTCACTTGGTATAAATGTCAAGAAGACTAGGTTGATTTTTATACTTGCAGCTACCCTTATAACTGCGTCCTCAGTTTCTATTTGTGGGCAAATTGGTTGGATCGGCTTGATTATTCCCCATCTTGTGAGGTTGATGGTGGGGTCCAACAACCTCTACACCTTGCCCCTGGGAATAAGTTTTGGGGCAGGCTTTATGATCCTAATCGAAGCACTATCGAGGACAGTTTCGGTAATTGAGCTTCCAATTTCAATTTTAACAGCAATTATAGGGGCACCAATTTTTATAATCTTAATGAGAAGGTCAGGAGGGATTTTTAAATGAAGCTAGAAGTTTCTGGAGGAAATTTTAAATTTAAAAAGTCTGATTTTATATTGAAGGATATAAATTTCTCTCTTGAAGACTCTGATGTCCTCTCTATACTTGGACCCAACGGGGTGGGAAAGACTACCCTCATAAGGTGCCTGACAGGTCTACTCCCATGGACATCCGGTGGAACTTTTTTAGATGGGAAAAATATTTCTTCTATTAAAGAGAGAGAACTTTGGTCAAAAATATCCTATATCCCTCAAAAGAGGTCTTCTGCCTTTGCCTACACAGGCCTTGAGATGGTCCTCTTTGGTTCTACTTCTTCAATGTCAATCTTTGAGAAGCCAAGGGACAAGGACCTAAGAAGGGCAGAAGAAGTTATGAAGTCCATAGGAATCTATCACTTGCGTGACAAGGTATCAGACCAGATGAGTGGGGGAGAAGTTCAAATGCTCTTAATTGCAAGGAGTCTTATGAAGGATCCACAGATTATAATTTTGGATGAACCAGAAAGTGGCCTGGACTACAAGAATCAAATGGTAATCTTAAATTTGATAAAGAGTTTGGCAGAGTCAGGTGTCATTATAGTAATGAACACCCACTATCCAGACCATGCCCTTTCCATTTCCAACAAGTGCCTCTTGCTAAGCTATGACAAGACCTATGAGTTTGGACCAACTAGGGAGGTCCTCACAAGGGAAAACTTAAAAAAATCTTTTTCTGTTGATGTAAGTATTTCAGAGTTTCAAATTGATGGGAAGACCTATGAGAGGGTAATACCTCTTGGCATAAAAGATGAAAATTTAAAATAGAAAATATATTGGAAGTATGGAGGTCATACTTCTTTTTTTATTTTATAGGGGAGAGTTAAGATTAAAAAGATGATATATTTAAAAATCCCCGGTTTTTGTGGGTATAGATAAATTGATAGAGAATATCAAATAAACTTTAAAAATATAAGGAGGACAATATGTCACAAATAGGAAAGAAAATACCTGAGTTTAAAACTATGGGCTATGCCCCTAGCAAGGAAGAGTTTGTAGAAGTTTCTAATAAAGATTTTGAAGGCAAATGGACAGTTTTAATGTTCTACCCTGCTGATTTTACTTTTGTATGTCCAACTGAACTTGAAGATATGCAAGAACAATATGCAAAGTTAAAGGAACTGGGAGCTGAAGTTTACTCTATGTCAACTGACACTCACTTCGTTCACAAGGCATGGCATGACCACTCTGAAGCTATTAGTAAGCTTGAGTTCACAATGCTGGCTGACCCTCACAAGTCAATTGCAAGAGACTTTGATGTCCTTGATGAAGAAGCAGGCCTTGCACAAAGGGCTACTTTTATAATTGATCCAGATGGAGTGATCCAAACTTTGGAAATCAATGCAGATGGAATTGGCCGTGACGCAAGCCAAGTTATTGACAAGATTCGTGCAGGACAATTTGTAAGAAACAATCCTGGCCAAGTATGTCCAGCAAAATGGAAACAATCTGGCAATACTTTAACTCCAGGATTAGACCTAGTTGGCAAGATCTAATGTTAGATCAAAATTTAAAAAATCAGGTTAAGGGATATTTACAACTTCTCGAGAGAGAGCTTGTAATTACTCTTAGCCTTGATGATTCAGAAAATTCTAAAAAGTTAAGGGACTTTGTTGATGAAGTAATAAGCCTTACAGATAAGATTAAGGTTGAAGAAGCTGACTTAAAGTTTAAGCCAAGCTTTAGCCTTTCATCAGATAGTAGCAGTGGAATAATTTTTGCAGGCATACCCCTTGGCCACGAGTTTGAGTCCTTTATACTTGCCATCCTACAAGTTGTAGGTCGCCCACCAAAGATTGATGACAAGACTAGGGAAAGGATTATGGAAATAGAGGATGAAATGAATTTCGAAACCATGGTCAGCCTATCCTGCCACAATTGCCCTGAAGTAGTTCAGGCTCTAAACATTATGGCAGTCCTAAACCCAAAGATCTCCCACACAATGGTGGACGGTTCTGTCTTCACTGACTATGTTGAAGACCTTGGTGTACTTGCGGTGCCAACAACTTATGTAAATGGAGAAGTTTTTAATAGTGGAAAAATTTCCTTAAATGAAATCTTAAATAAGATAAAGAAGGAAGAAGTTGACCTAAGGTTTGAAGAAAAGCCTCTTTATGACTGCCTGATAATAGGTGGAGGCCCTGGTGGGGCAACAGCAGCCATCTATGGAGCGAGAAAAGGAACAAAAGTTGGACTTGTAGCTGAAGAATTTGGTGGCCAAGTTAAGGAAACTCTTTCGATAGAAAACATCACTGGTATTGAGTACACAGAAGGGCCAAACTACATGGATGATGTGAAGGCTCATCTGGATAAGTACAAGGTTGATATTATTGAAGGTGCATCTGTAACTGGTATAGAAGAAGGCGAAGCTTTAAAAGTTATAACTAATAAAGGAGAACTCTTTGCCAAGACTATTATAATAGCTACTGGTGCCAAGTGGAGGTTAATTGGAATTCCTGGAGAAATAGAATTTAGGAACAAGGGCGTTGCCTACTGCACTCACTGTGACGGACCACTCTTTAAGGGTAAGAAGGTAACAGTAATAGGTGGAGGCAACTCTGGTATAGAAGCTGCAATTGATCTTGCCAGCCTTGCCAAGGAAGTCCTAGTCCTAGAATTTTTGCCAGAACTAAAGGCAGACAAGGTTCTTCAAGATAAGCTAAGGGAATTTAAAAATGTAAGAATAGTTACTAATGCAGAAACCCAAGCCTTGACTGGAGAAAAAGTTTTAGAAAAAATTTCTTACAAGGATAGGATAAGTGGCGAAGTCATAGAAGAAAAGACTGAAGGTTGCTTTATCCAAGTTGGACTTGTGCCAATGACTGAGTGGGCAGACATGGTGGAAAAAAATTCTCGTGGAGAAATTATTGTAAATGAGTTTGGGGCTACAAGCCTTGAAGGAGTTTACGGAGCAGGGGACTGCACTAACTCAGCCTTTAAGCAAATTGTCATAGCAGAAGGATCTGGCGCAACAGCTGCCCTAGGTGCCTACAATTATTTAATGACTAAGTCCAAGTGATCTTTTTAAAAATTAAAGCTATAAAAATAAAATTAGTAATAAAAAGTGTATGAAAAGTATGGTGGTCTGCCATACTTTTTTTAATTCTTTCTATAATATGGAGTCCTGCATAAGATTGTCTAATAAAAAATTTTGTGATTTGAAAACTTGTGGGAATTTTTTATATCCACTCAGAAAAAAATTATTTTACTAATTTAGGTTAAAAAATAAAAGCCTATACAATAGGAAGAAATTTTTAGAAGTTATTAAGTCTTAGAAAAAATAACTTTAAAAAATAATTTATTAATCTTAGAAAGAAAATTAAAAATATTTTTATAAATATAGATAAAGTCTTGCAAATATAAGACTTTTAGACTATATTAAGGAGAGTGCCTATAAATTAGGCCGAAAAATTATTGCTAATATTAATATAATAAAAAAATCTGAAGAAATTCAAAAAAACCTGTAAATTTCCTTTACAAGTGGGATTTTTTATTATATAATATTTGAGCGTTTAAAAAGAATGTTGCGATGAAGTCATAAGTTGCTTGAGATTTTGTTGAAAAAAAGGAGTTTCGAGGTAATTATGACAGAGAAGTCCAAGCTGGACTTGGGCGAGGGTTATTTTTTTCTATTGTGCCCTGTTTACACACCAGGGTGCGTGTATCGATAACCCCATTCGCAAGTAAGGCTTTAGCGAATAGGAGGTAAATATGTCTAACAAAGGCAAACAAAAAATTAGAATTAAACTTAAAGCTTATGATCACGAACTACTTGACAATTCAGCACTAAGAATTGTTGATGCTGCTAAGAAGAGCGGTGCAGAAGTTTCTGGACCAATTCCTCTTCCAACTGAAAAGGAAATCATCACAATTATAAGAGCTGTACACAAGTACAAGGATTCAAGAGAACAATTTGAGCAAAGAACTCACAAGCGTCTAATTGATATATTAAACCCTACACAAAAGACTGTAGATTCACTTATGAAGTTAAATCTACCAGCTGGTGTAGATATTGAAATTAAACTTTAAAACTTTGCTTTATATGACTTCTACTTATAGAAGTCCGCTGTAAATATTAGGAGGTGCAACATGAAATATTTAGTAGGTAAAAAAATTGGCATGACCCAAATTTTTGATGAAGAGGGTACTGTCACTCCTGTCTCAGTTATTGAAGTAGAACCAAATGTTGTTGTGCAAAAGAAAACAATTGAAAGTGATGGATACAATGCTATCCAAGTTGCAACACAAGAGGTTAAAGAAAGAAGATTAAACAAACCTGAGAAGGGACATTTTGACAAGGCTGGTGTAGGATACAGAAAACATCTTTCAGAATTTAGAACTGATGATGTAGAATCTTACAACCTAGGCGATGAAATAAAGGTAGATATCTTTGAAGCTGGAGAACACGTTGATGTTGTTGGAACTTCAAAGGGTAAGGGAACTGCTGGTGTTATCAAACGTCACAACTTCGGTCGTGGTAGAGAAACTCACGGTTCTAAATTCCACAGAATGCCAGGTGGTATGGGAGCTGCTTCTTATCCAGGAAGAGTTTGGAAAAACCACAGAATGGCTGGAAAAATGGGTAACGAAAGAGTTACTGTACAAAATCTAGAAATTGTAAGAATAGATACAGATAAAAATTTAATTTTAGTTAAGGGTGCTATCCCAGGACCTAAGAAGGGAACTGTTAGAGTTAAAAGCACTGTTAAAATGACTAAATAAGATAGGGAGGTTAAAAAATGCCTAAAATTCAAATGATTGACATTAAGGGAAATCCTGTTGAAGAAGTCGAACTAAGTGAAGGGCTATTTGCTGCTCCTGTTAGCACTCATGCTGTTTATTTAGTTGTTAAAAATATTTTGGCTAACAATAGACAAGGTACTCACTCTGCTAAGACACGTGCTGAAGTTCGTGGAGGCGGAAGAAAGCCTTGGAGACAAAAGGGAACTGGTCGTGCAAGACAAGGTTCTATTAGATCACCTCAATGGAGAGGCGGTGGAGTTGTTTTCGCTAAGAAACCTAGAGATTACTCTTACACAACTCCTAAGAAGACTAGAAGAGTTGCTCTTAAGTCAGTTCTTACTAGCAAGTTACAAGATGGCGAAATGATTCTTGTAGATTCTATCCAAATGGAAGAAGCTAAGACAAAAGTTTTTGCTAACATCTTAAAAGACATTGGTGCTGGCAACAAGGCACTTGTAGTTATTAATGACGACGAAAAAGATGTTCAAAGAGCAGCAAGAAACATCGCTGGTGTTAAAACATCAAGAGCTACAGACATTAACGTATACGACTTATTAAAGTACGATAACCTTGTTATCACAAAGTCTGCACTTGATGTTGTTGAGGAGGTTTTTAACTGATGAATAAATTTGACGTTATAAAAAGACCTTTAATCACTGAACAAAGTATGGACATGATGGCAGAAAATAAATACACTTTTGAAGTTGTTAAAACTGCTACAAAACCTGAAATCAGAGAAGCTGTTGAAGAAATCTTCGGCGTTAAGGTTGAAAAAGTATATACAATGAATATGCGTGGTAAACTTAAAAGACAAGGAGTTCATCAAGGAAGACGTCCTTCATGGAAAAAAGCTATAGTTAAGCTTACTGATGACTCAGAGCCGATAGAATTTTTTGATTCTATTTGATAGTAGGAGGTATTAATAATGGCGATTAAAGGATTTAAACCTACAACTCCTTCCCGTAGAAAAATGACAGTTGCTTCATTCGAAGAGATTACTAAGACAACACCTGAAAAATCTCTTCTAACAACTATCAACAAGACTGCCGGTAGAAATGCTCACGGTAGAATTACTAGTAGACACAGAGGCGGCGGAGTTAAAAGAAAATACAGAATTATAGATTTAAAGAGAGATAAAGACAATATTCCTGCAAGAGTAGCAGCTATTGAATACGATCCATACAGAACAGCTTACATTGCACTTCTAAACTATGCTGATGGTGAAAAAAGATACATCATCCAACCAAATGGTTTAAAGGTAGGAGATATAGTTGAATCTGGATCAGATGCAGATATCAAAGTTGGTAACACACTAATGCTTGCTGACATTCCAGTTGGTACTACTGTTCACAATGTAGAAATGACTCCAGGACGTGGTGGCCAAATCGCAAGATCTGCTGGATCATCTGCACAACTTATGGCTAAAGAAGGTAAGTACGCTCAACTTAGACTTCCTTCAGGTGAATTTAGATTAATAAGCCAAAGATGTAAGGCAACTATTGGACAAGTTGGAAACATTTCTCACGAACTTATCACTTTAGGTAAGGCAGGTAAGAGCAGGTATCTTGGAAAAAGACCTCACGTAAGAGGATCTGCAATGAACCCTGTTGATCACCCTCATGGTGGTGGGGAAGGTAGAACTCCAATTGGTAGACCTTCACCAATGACTCCTTGGGGCAAGAAAGCTCTAGGACTTAAGACTAGAAAGAAATCTAAAAAATCTGATATGTATATCGTAAGAAGAAGAACTAAGTAATCGGAGGGTATTAATGAGTAGATCAATAAAAAAAGGACCATTTGCTGATGAACACCTTCTAAAGAAGGTTGACGAGCTTAATGATAAAAACGAACACAAAGTAATTAAAACTTGGTCTCGTCGCTCAACTATTTTCCCTGAATTTGTTTCTCACACAATTGCTGTTCATGACGGCAGAAAACATGTGCCAGTATACATTACTGAAGACATGGTAGGACATAAATTAGGCGAATTTGTTCCAACAAGAACATACAGAGGCCATGGCGGCAAGAGCGAAAAGAGTACTACACTTAAGTAAGGAGGGTTATAATGCAAGCACAAGCAATTGCTAAATATGTAAGAATATCACCTCTAAAGGTGAACTATATTTGCGCAGAAATACGCGGAAAAAGCGTTGATGAAGCCCTCTCTATTTTAAAGTTTACTAACAAAAGAGGAGCTCATGAACTATATAAGGTACTACATTCAGCTGTAGCTAACGCTGAAAACAACCTTAACCTAGACAGAGGAGATCTTTATGTTAAAAAGGCTTACGCAAACGAAGGCCCAACAATGAAAAGATTCCGTCCTAAGGCTAAGGGAATGGCTTATCCAATTCTAAAAAGATCAAGTCACATTGGCGTTGTAGTAGCAGAAAGAGAGTAAGGAGGTAGAGAATGGGTCAAAAAGTAAACCCACATGGACTTCGTGTTGGAGTAATCAAAGATTGGGATTCAAAATGGTACGCAGACAAGAAAAATTTTGCCGATCTTTTAGTTGAAGACAACGAGATTAGAAATTATGTTAAGAAAAAACTTTATGCTGCAGGTATCTCTAAGATCGAAATTGAAAGAGCTGCTAATAGAGTAAAGATTTCTATTCACACAGCAAAACCAGGTATGGTAATTGGCCGTGGTGGAGCAGGCGTTGAAGAACTAAGAACTGAAATTGAAAAACTTACAGGTAAATCTGTTGTAATAAATGTAGAAGAAATCAAAAACCAAGACTTAGATGCACAAATCGTTGCTGAAGGTATTGCTGAAGCTCTTGAAAGAAGAGTTGCATTTAGACGTGCTATGAAACAAGCAATCCAAAGAACTATGCGTCAAGGAGCACTTGGTATCAAGACTTCTGTTTCAGGTCGTGTTGGTGGTGCTGACATGGCAAGAACTGAAGGATATTCTGAAGGAACTATTCCTCTACAAACTTTAAGAGCTGACATTGACTATGGTTTTGCTGAAGCTGATACAACTTACGGTAAAATCGGTGTTAAGGTATGGCTATACAAGGGTGAAGTTCTTCCTGAACTAACTGAAGAAAGAGGAAGAAGATCTAGAGATAATAGAGATAACAGAAATCGCAAGAGACGCGATAACAGAAACAATAACTTCAATAGAAATAATAGAAGAGACAATAGAAATAAAGAGTCTTAAAGAAGGGGGGAATAGTCATGTTGATGCCTAAGAGAGTAAAATATCGTAAAGTTCACAGAGGCAGAATGAAGGGCAAGGCTATGCGTGGTAATGAGCTTGCATACGGCGAATATGGTATAAAAGCTTTAGAACCTTGTTGGATAACTTCAAATCAAATAGAAGCGGCACGTCGTGCTATGACAAGATATATTCGTAGAGGTGGAAATATCTGGATTAAGATTTTCCCAGACAAACCTGTTACAGAAAAGCCTGCTGAAACTCGTATGGGTTCCGGTAAGGGTGCACCAGAATACTGGGTAGCAGTTGTTAAACCAGGTAGAGTTTTATTTGAAATGGGTGGTGTTTCAGAAGAAGTTGCAAGAGAAGCTATGAGACTTGCATCCATGAAACTCCCTATTAGAACAAAATTCGTTATGAAAGATAAGGATGGTGACTCAAATGAAGGCTAATGAAATTCGCAAGATGTCAAGCGAAGATTTAAATAATAAAGTTAATGAACTTAAAAATGAACTTTTTAATTTGAGATTCAGATTGGCAACTGGCCAACTTGACAATCCATCAAGTATTAAAAGTGTTAAAAGAGATATAGCAAGAGTAAAAACGATCATTAGAGAACGTGAACTTGAAGTAGGAAAGGAGGCTTAATCTCATGGAAAGAAATTCAAGAAAAACTTTAACAGGTATTGTTGTAAGCGATAAGATGGATAAGACTATTGTAGTTCAAACTGAGACTTTAAAGACTCATCCTATCTATAAAAAGAGATTTAAGAAGTCTACTAATTTCAAGGCTCATGATGAAAATAATGAATGTGGTATTGGTGATCGCGTAAAAGTTATGGAAACTAGACCACTAAGTAAAGATAAAAGATGGAGACTTGTAGAAATTATTGAAAAGGCTCAATAATTTTAGCTTGAAAGGAGAATAACATGATTCAACAAGAAACAAGATTGCGTGTTGCTGACAATTCAGGTGCAAGAGAACTATCTGTTGTTAAAGTCCTTGGTGGTACTAATAGAAGAGTAGCTAACATTGGCGACATTGTAGTATGTTCTGTAAAACATGCAACACCCGGTGGCGTTGTCAAAAAAGGAGCTGTTGTAAAAGCAGTTATCGTTAGAACAAACAAGGGTATTAGCAGAAAAGACGGATCTTACATCAAATTTGATGACAACGCAGCTGTTGTAATAAAAGACGATAGAAGCCCTGTTGGGACTCGTATTTTTGGACCTGTAACTAGAGAACTTAGAGCTGGAAACTTCATGAAGATTATTTCTCTAGCTCCGGAAGTACTATAATTTGGAGGTGTAATATGAGAATTAAAAAAGATGACATCGTAAAAGTTATAGCCGGAAAAGATAAAGGCAAGACTGGTAAAGTCCTAAGAACAATTCCTAAGAAAGACTTAGTAGTTGTAGAAAAGGTAAATGTTGTTACTAAACACATGAAACCAAGAGGACCTCAAGCACCAGGTGGAATAGAAAAAATGGAAGCACCAATTCACGTGTCTAATGTAATGTACTTTGACAGTGCATCAGGAAAGGCAACAAGAGTTTGTTATAAATTTGAAGACGGAAAGAAAGTTAGATTTGCAAAATCTAGCGGAAACATCATTAAGTAGGGGGTAGAATAATGACTTCAAGATTACAAGAAAAATATAAGACAGAAGTTGTGGGCCACCTAATGGAACGCTTCAATTATTCAAGCGTTATGGAAGTACCGAAACTTGAAAAGATCACTATAAACATTGGTCTTGGCGAAGCTAAAGATAACCACAAGGCTCTAGAAGCAGCTGTTGAAGACCTAACTCTTATCTCAGGTCAAAAGGCACTTGTTACTAAGGCAAGAAAATCTATAGCTAACTTTAAACTTCGTGAAGGTCAAAACGTTGGTGTTAAGGTTACTCTAAGAGGCGAAAGAATGTATGATTTCTTAGATAAGCTTATGAACGTTGCTCTTCCAAGAGTAAGAGACTTTAGAGGTGTTAAGCCAACTGCATTTGACGGCAGAGGAAACTATGCACTAGGTCTTAAAGAACAACTTATCTTCCCAGAAATTGAATACGATAAGGTAGACACAATTAGAGGAATGGACATCAATATAGTAACTACAGCTAAAACTGATGAAGAGGCTAAAGAATTCCTAGACAAGATGGGAATGCCTTTTGCTAAGGCTTAAGGAGGTACAAAGTGGCTAAAAAATCAATGATTGCTAAACAAAAGAGGAAACAAAAGTATTCTTCTCGTGAATATACAAGATGTAAAATTTGTGGAAGACCACATTCAGTTTTACAAAAATATGGAATATGTAGAATATGCTTTAGAGAACTTGCGTATAAAGGACAAATCCCTGGCGTAAGAAAAGCTAGCTGGTAATAAGCCTTAGATGAAAGGAGGCAAACTGATATGATGACAGACCCAATTGCAGATATGCTATCAAGAATTAGAAATGCAAATAATGCAAGACACAAATCTGTTGATGTTCCTTGCTCAAACATCAAAAAAGAAATCGCAAAGATTCTTCTTGATGAAGGTTATATTAAAGGATATGACGTTGTTGAAGATGACAAACAAGGAATTATTAAAATAGATCTTAAATATTCTCAGGACGGTGAAAGAGTTATCTCTGGTTTAAAGAGAATATCTAAACCGGGACTTAGAGTTTATGTTAAGTGCGACGATGTTCCTAAAGTTCTAGGTGGACTAGGAATTGCAATTATCTCTACATCTAAGGGAATAATTACAGATAAAATGGCAAGACAAAATAAAGTTGGCGGAGAGGTAATCTGCTACGTTTGGTAATTTGGAGGTGAAAAATGTCAAGAATTGGCAAAAAACCTATTGAAATCCCAAAGGGCGTTGATGTTAAAGTTGACGGTCAAACAGTTACTGTTAAGGGACCAAAGGGTGAACTAACACAATCTTTCGATAAAGATTTAAAAATAGAATTAAATGACGGAGTTCTCACTGTAGAAAGACCAAATGATATTAAAAGAATTAAGGCACTTCACGGTTTAACTAGAACTCTAATTGAAAATATGATAATTGGCGTTACAGAAGGTTATTCAAAATCTCTTGAAATAATCGGTACAGGATACAGAGCTGCTAAGAAGGGAAAGGTTCTTTCTCTTAACTTAGGTTTCTCTCACCCTCTTGATTTAGAAGATCCAGAAGGTATTGAAGTAGAAGTTCCATCTCCTAACTCAATTATTATTAGAGGTAATGACAAACAACAAGTTGGCGCTTATGCTGCTTACATTAGACGCTTCAGAGAACCTGAACCATATAAGGGTAAGGGTATTAGATATACTGATGAACATGTAAGACGTAAAGTTGGTAAGACAGGTAAGTAAGAAAGGAGAATTTAAGTGTTAAAAAAGATTAATAGAAATGAAAACAGAATTAAAAGACACAAAAGAATTAGAAATCATATCTCCGGTACTTCTATGAAGCCTAGACTTTCAGTTTACAGATCATCTAAACATATTTATGCTCAACTAATTGATGATGAAGCTGGCAATACTTTAGCAAGTGCATCTACACTTGATAAGGGATTAAACCTAGAAAACACTGGAAATATTGAAGCAGCTAAATCTGTTGGAGAATCTATTGCTAATAAGGCAAAAGAAAAAGGAATTGAAGAAGTTGTATTTGACAGAGGTGGATATGTATTCCACGGTAAGGTCAAAGCACTTGCTGATGCAGCTAGAGAAGCTGGTCTAAAATTCTAAGAAGGAGGAAGTAATGGAGCGTTCATTAATAAATGCGGCAGAACTTGATCTTGAAGAAAGAGTAGTAGCTATTAATAGAGTTGCCAAAGTAGTTAAGGGTGGTAGAAACTTTAGATTCTCAGCTCTTGTAGTAGTTGGTGACAAAAACGGACACGTTGGTGTAGGTACTGGTAAAGCTCTTGAAGTTCCTGAAGCTATAAGAAAAGCAACACAAGATGCTAGAAAGAATATTGTAAGAGTTAACTTACTAAACACTTCTATTCCTCATCAAGTAACTGGAATTTATGGTGCAGGTAAAGTATTCTTAAAACCAGCAAGAGAAGGTACAGGAGTTATTGCCGGTGGTGCAGTGCGTGCTGTATGCGAACTTGCAGGTATTACTGATATTCGTACTAAGAACATTGGTACAAATAACCCAAGAAACATCGTTAATGCAACAATGGAAGGTCTAAAGTCTCTTAAGACTGCAGAATCTGTTGCAAAACTTAGAAATAAATCTGTTGAAGAAATTTTAGGATAGGAGGAAAATCATGAGTACAATTAAAATAAAACTTGTAAAAAGTCCTATCGGTAAAGTGCCAAAACACAGAAAAACAATTAAAGCTCTTGGTTTCAAAAAAGTAAACCAAGTAATTGAAAAAAATGATACTCCTCAAATTAGAGGAATGTTAAAACAAGTCGATTATATGATCGAAGTAGTAGAATAAGGAGGTGTACCTAATGAAGTTACATGACTTAAGACCTAACGAAGGCGGCGGAGTTAAAGCTAGAAAGAGAGTAGGTCGTGGAATTGGTTCCGGTACTGGTAAAACTTCCGGCAAGGGTCACAAGGGACAAAATGCTAGAAGTGGCGGCGGAGTAAGACCTGGATTTGAAGGTGGACAAATGCCACTATTCAGACGTCTTCCTAAGAGAGGATTTACAAATATCTTTAAGAAAGAATATGCAGTATTAAACGTAGCTGATCTTAATGTATTTGAAGAAGGAACTGAAATCACTCCTGAATTCTTAATCGAAAATAAATATATTAAAGCTGGTAAGGCTAAAGACGGAATTAGAATCTTGGGAGATGGTGAATTAAATGTTAAATTAACTGTTAAAGCTCAGCATTTCTCAAAATCTGCTATAGAAAAAATTGAGGCTTGCGGAGGAAAGGCCGAGGTGATTTAATGCTGTCCACTTTTAGAAATGCGTGGAAGGTTGAATCTCTTCGTAAGAAGATGCTCTTCACTCTTTTCATGCTTCTATTATATAGACTTGGATCACATATCGCCGTTCCTTATATGAACTCACAAGTGATTTCACAAATCTTTTCAGGATCAGGCGGATCAATTTTTTCCTTCCTTGACCTAATGGCAGGAGGAAACTTTAGAAGATTTACTATTTTTGCTGCTAACATTTATCCATATGTTACAGCATCAATCATACTTCAACTTTTGACAATTGCTATTCCATCCTTGGAATCTCTTGCAAAAGAAGGAGAAACTGGTAGAAAGGCTATTGCAAAATACACTAGATACCTTTCTATTGTTATCGCTCTTATTCAAGCAATTGGTTATACTTTTGGTCTATTTAGACAAGCAGTTAACGCAACAAGTGCTATTGAATATGTAACTATTATCCTATCAATAGTTGCAGGTACAGCGATCTTAATTTGGATAGGAGAACAAATTACTGAACACGGAATTGGAAATGGTATTTCAATATTAATTTTTGCAGGTATCGTTTCAAGATTCCCACTTGATATAGCTCAATCTGTTGCTCTTGTTAAGGCAGGAAAAGCTAGCCCAATCTTCTTAGTGCTATTTGTAATAATTGCAATCGCAATTGTTGCTTTTGTAGTAACACTTACTGAAGGTGAGAGAAGAATTCCTGTACAATATGCAAAGAGAGTTGTTGGTAGAAAGATGTACGGTGGCCAATCCACTCATATTCCTATTAAGGTTTTAATGACTGGTGTTATGCCAATTATCTTCGCTAACTCACTACTTGCTATTCCAGCAACTATTGCTATGTTTACAAGTGAATCAACTAGAAATTGGATTCAAAAATGGTTAACACCAGCTGGTGGACCAGGAGCTGTGCTTTATATAATATTTACTGTAATTCTTATTGTATTCTTCACATTCTTCTACACTACAATCCAATTTAACACTGTTGAATACTCTAAGAACCTTCAAGCTAATGGTGGTTTTATTAGTGGTATTAGAGCAGGAAAACCTACAAGTGATTATTTAGGTAGAACTTTAAATAGATTAGTTATGCCGGGAGCAATTGCACTTTCTATACTTGCAGTTCTTCCAACAATCTTAACACTTATTTCAGGACTACAATTTAACTATGGTGGTACATCAATTATCATCGTTGTTGGTGTTGTGCTTGAAATTCACAGGGTGTTAGAACAACAATTAATCATGAGAAATTATCGTGGATTCTTAAAGAATAAGTAGGAGGTAATTATGAAATTAGTTATATTGGGACCTCCAGGGGCCGGAAAAGGCACACAAGCTGAATATATTGTTGAAAAATACAATATCCCACACATTTCAACTGGAGATATCTTTAGAGAAAATATTAAGAACAATACTGAACTTGGAAAGAAAGCTAAGTCCTATATGGACAAGGGTCTTTTAGTTCCTGATGATCTTGTTATTGCACTTGTTGAAGACAGACTTAACAAGGAGGATGCTAAAGAAGGATTTCTACTAGACGGTTTCCCAAGAACTGTAGCTCAAGCTGTTAGTCTTGACTCAATCTTAGACAAGAATGATGACAAGCTAACTAAGGTAATTAATATTTCTGTTGATCCAGAAATCTTAATTGAAAGAGCTGTTGGAAGACGTGTTTGTAAAACTTGTGGAATGACTTATCACGTTAAGTTCAATCCTCCAAAGGAAGAAGGAATTTGTGATAAAGACGGCACTAAGCTTATTCAAAGAGATGACGATACTGAAGAAACTGTAAAGACTAGAATTTCTGTTTACTTTGATCAAACAGCACCTCTTATTGACTACTATAGAGCTCAAAATCTATTAATAGACATTGACGGTGCCAAGGATATTGATAAAGTATTTGACGATATAGTTATTGGTCTCGAATAGTTCATGGATAAAACATTTAGTCTTTTGAAGGGACAAGTGGTAAGATCCAAAAAAGGTAGGGATGAGGGCAAGGTTTATATCATAATGGATATCATTGATGATGACCTTCTCTTACTCGTTGATGGAAAACTAAGAAAGCTAGATCGACCAAAGAAAAAAAAGGTAAAACATCTTTATATATATAAGGATGTCATTGATACTGAGGTTAGTGACTTCAGCGACACCTATATTAGAAAGAAACTATTACCTTATAGCTAAAGGAGGATCCTTAATAATATGGCTAAAGAAGATGTAATTGAAGTAGAAGGCGTTGTTGTAGACGCTCTTCCTAATACTCATTTCAAGGTTGAACTTGAAAATGGACATATCATACTCGCTCATATTTCAGGTAAATTGAGAATGAATTATATTAGAATTCTTCCTGGTGATAAGGTGACAGTTGAGCTTTCACCTTATGATCTTACTCGAGGAAGAATAACTTGGAGAAAGAAATAATCCAGAGTCAGGAGGCATTTAAATGAAAGTAAGACCATCTGTAAAAAAGATGTGCGAAAAGTGCAAAATAATTAAAAGAAACGGAAAAGTAATGGTAATCTGTGAAAATCCGAAACATAAACAAAGACAGGGATAAGGGAGGTAATTATGGCTAGAATTTCCGGTGTTGATTTACCTAGAGAAAAAAGAGTTGAAATTGGACTCACATATATCTACGGTATTGGAAAACCCAGATCTCAAGAAATTTTAACTGCAGCTGGTATTGACTTTGACACTCGTGTTAAAGACCTTACAGAAGCAGAACTTGCTAAAATTAGAGAAGAAATTGATAAGTACCACGTAGAAGGTGATTTACGTCGTGATGTTGCTATGAACATCAAGAGACTTCGTGAAATTAACTGCTACCGTGGAAGAAGACATAAAGCTGGTCTTCCTGTAAGAGGACAAAAGACTAAGACAAATGCTAGGACAAGAAAAGGTCCTAAGAAACTTGTTTCTAAGAGTAAGTAAGGGGGGACTTAAATGGCAAAAAAACAAAAAGTTACACGTGCTAGAAGACGTGTACGTAAAAATATTGAAAAAGGCGAAGCACATATAGCTTCAACATTTAACAACACTATGGTTACTCTTACTGATATTAACGGTAATGTTATATCTTGGGCTAGTGCTGGACAACTTGGATTTAGAGGTTCAAGAAAGTCTACTCCTTTTGCAGCACAAGAGGCAGCACAAGAAGCAGCTGAAAAAGCTAAAGAACACGGACTAAAGAGCGTTGACGTATATGTTAAGGGTCCAGGTTCAGGAAGAGAAGCTGCAATTAGATCTCTTCAAGCATCAGGTCTTGAAGTAACAATGATTAAAGATGTTACTCCAATTCCTCACAATGGATGTAGACCACCAAAACGTAGAAGAGTCTAAACTATTGACCGAGAAGGAGGGTACCCATGATTGAAATTGAAAAACCTAGGATTAGTATTGAAGAATTAGATGAATCGGGTTTATATGGCAAGTTTGTCGTTGAACCCTTAGAAGCTGGATTTGGTATCACTATTGGAAATTCCTTAAGAAGAGTGTTACTTTCCTCTCTACCAGGCGCAGCTGTATCTTTTATCAATATACGTGGCGTTGAACATGAATTTGATACAATTCCAGGAGTATTGGAAGATGTACCTGAAATAGTTTTAAATATTAAATCTATAGTTTTAAAGATGACTGAAGATGAGCCTGTAAAACTAGTAATAGAAAAAAAGGGCAAGGGAGAAATTAAAGCCTCTGACATTGAACTTGCACCACATGTAAGTATTATTAATCCAGATCAACATATAGCAACCCTAAATGATGATGCTGATTTTTATCTTGAAATGATGGTGGAAAAAGGAAGAGGCTACGAACCTTCTGAACTTAAAAAAGATGAAATAACTGAAATTGGAATTATACCTATGGATTCTAACTTCACTCCTGTAGAAAAAGTAAACTGGAAGGTTGAAAACACAAGAGTTGGACAAAGGACAGACTACGATAGGTTAATCCTTGAAGTTACAACAGATGGTTCAATGAAGGCTGACGAAGCAACATCTCTTGCAGCAAAAATCTTAACAGAACATCTTGAACTCTTCATTGGCCTAAAAGAACATGTCAGTGAAATCAACCTGATGGTTGAAAAAGAAGAGGATCAAAAGGAAAAAGTTCTCGAAATGACAGTTGAAGAATTAGACTTATCTGTAAGATCATTCAACTGCCTAAAGAGAGCAGGCATAAATAGTGTTGAGGAACTAACTAATAAAACTGAAAGTGAAATGATGAAGGTTAGAAATCTTGGTAGAAAATCTCTCCAAGAAGTAACTGAAAAACTTGACGAGTTAGGCTTAAGCCTCAAACCTGAAGAAGAATAAGGAGGACATTATGGCAAAAAATAGAAAACTTGGCCGTAATTCAAGTCATAGAAAGGCAATGCTTAGAAACCTTGTTACTTCTCTCTTAGCTGAAGGTAGAATTGAAACTACTCACACAAGAGCAAAAGAAGTTCAAAAAATTGCTGATCGTATGATTACACTTGGAAAAAGAGGCGATCTTCACGCAAGAAGACAAGCTTTAGCATATATTTATTCAGAAGATGTTGTTACAAAATTATTTGACGAATACGCAGAAAAATATGCTGACAGAAACGGTGGATACACTAGAGTTTTAAAGATGGGTCCAAGACGTGGAGATGGCGCAGAAATTTCAATTATAGAATTAGTATAAGGAAATCCAATGGGGTTTCCTTTTTTTTATAATTTTTTGGAGGTTTCATGCTTTATAAAAAGATATACAAGTCTCTTTTGGGAGAAATTTTAATAATATTTGATGAAGAGAATTTACGTGGACTTTATCTAGAGAGTCAAAAAGAATTTGAAGATAAATTAAAAGATGAAGAGATAAAATTTATTGAATTAAAATCATTAGATGATTTTGATGAAGAAAAATTTAAAATACTACGGCTTACAGAAGATTGGTTGGATAAATATTTTGCTGGTAAGGATCCAGGCTTTCTTCCACCAATAAAAGTAAGTGGAAGTGAGTTTAGAAAAGACGTCTGGGAAGTCTTGCTTAAGATTCCCTATGGGAAGACTTGGACCTATAAAGAAGTGGGAGAAGAATTACTTAAAAGCGGTAAGTATGAGAGAGTATCCAACCAAGCAGTTGGAGGAGCAGTAGGTCACAATCCAATCTCCTTGATAATACCCTGCCATAGGGTAATAGGAAGTGACGGGAGTCTAAGAGGATATGCTGGGGGATTAGAGGTCAAGAGGAGGCTCTTGGAGCTTGAGGGGGATGGGGAAAAGTAAAAAAAAAGATTTTTAAAAGATTTTATCTTTAATAAATTTATTTAAAGCCTAAGGCTTTTATTCTTCATATGGAGGGGACTTAGGGCGTTTCGATTCGCCCTTGTCCCCTCCATACCTCCCCTTACCACCCCCAACGACCTGGCAGGGGCTCGACCCTTTAATACGCAAAAAGCTCTCTGACTAAAAATTTCAAACTCGCTTCGCTCAAACAGTGAAATTTTTTTAACGTCTCCGAACTTTTTGCATACTGCATTATTAGCTTGCGGTATATTGGTAAAGTCTATGGACTAATCACACTTCAACAAGCTGGTGCACTCCATTAGTTTACGTCTTAAGTTTGAAGCTGTTATTTGTTAAGAAGTGATAAAAAATACCATACTCACATTTAATTCTAAAGTCACAGTTTGTTGAGAAGTCATAAAAAATTCCATACTCACATTTAACTCTTAAGTCATAGTTTGTTACGGACTCACAAAAAAATACAACTTCACAAATAAATATGAAGTTATAAAAAGATGAAGCTTAATTATTTACTGGTTAAGTTTTTTTTGATGCAAAACTTTATTCGACTTATTAAGTATTGGTAAGTAACTCAACATAAATTAGGAACATTCTAGAGGTAAAACCGTGAACTAAGGTCGAGAAACCCCGTAAGGCAAGACAGCCGTCAAAAAATTCAATGTGCTTGAGCAATTTATTGCTCAACCGATGAACCTTAAAGCGAAAAGGAGCGAAGCGAATTTTGAGTTGATTAGGTTCACGCGAAGCTCGCAAATAAAAAATAGAGCCAGGACTTTCTGACTTTATTGATAAATTATTTTAAATTTTTAAAAGTTTGTAGCGAGCAAGTTTTGAATTTTTAGGATGGCTGCCGCTCGGGGTTGTTGGCAAAGGCCCCTGCCAGGTCGTTGAAGGTGTTGGGGGTGGTCCGGAGGGGGAAGGACCAATCGAAAGGTCACTTGTGCCCGAATGGGTATAACCCCCTCCGGATAAAGAATAGTAAAGCTTAGCTTTACAAAGAGACTTTAAAGATGAAATCTTTTATTAGATTTTAAAGACGAAGTCTTTAATCATCTACTTCACGATGCCCCCTGCGTTCCGAATGGGTATACGCCCCACCAAAAGCAATTATAAAAGCAAAGCTTTTAAAATATTTTTCTCCCCCAACTACTTGAAAAAATCTTTCCTTTGAGTTATCATATATGTATTAGCAGATGAGGCATGTGAGTGCTAAAAAATAAGATTAGATTTTAGGAGGCTTATATAAATGAAGTTAAGACCACTTGATGATAAAATCGTCATTAAAAAGATTGAAAAAGAAGAAACTACTGCTTCTGGTATTGTTCTTCCTTCTTCAGCTAAGGAAGAATCAAATATCGCAGAAGTTGTTGCAACTGGCAACAAATTAGATACAGACGAAGAAATGAAGGGACTTGTTAAGGTTGGAGACAAGGTTATTTTCTCTAAATACGCAGGAAATGATATTGAACTTGACGACGAAAAGTACACTATAATTAAGTTCCAAGACATCTTGGCAGTTATTGAATAAGACTTATTAAATAAGGAGAGATAAAATGGCAAAGGAAATTAAATTTTCAGAAGATGCTAGAAAAGGCTTAATAAAAGGAATTAACACTCTTGCTGATACAGTAAAGGTAACTCTTGGACCTAAGGGAAGAAATGTTATCTTAGATAGGGAATATGGAACACCTCTTATTACTAACGACGGTGTTACAATTGCAAGAGAAATTGAATGTGAAGATAAATTTGAAAATATGGGAGCACAACTTTTAAAGGAAGTTGCTACTAAGACTAATGACGTTGCAGGGGACGGTACTACTACAGCTACACTTCTTGCACAAGCTATCATTAGAGAAGGTATGAGAAACCTTGCAGCAGGTGCAAACCCAATGGTTCTTCAAAAGGGAATCGCTAAGGCAGTTGATAAGGCTGTTGAAGAAATCAAGAACTTCTCAACTGAAGTTTCATCTAAGGAAGCTATTGAACAAGTTGCTTCTATTTCAGCTGCTAACGAACAAGTTGGAAAACTTATTTCTGAAGCAATGGAAAAAGTTGGAAACGACGGAGTTATCACTGTTGAAGAATCAAAATCAATGGGAACAAGCCTTGACGTTGTTGAAGGTATGCAATTTGACAGAGGTTACCTATCTCCTTACATGGTAACAGATTCTGACAAGATGGTTGCAGAATTAGAAGACCCATATATTTTAATTACAGACAAGAAGATTTCAAATATCCAAGAAATTCTTCCTCTACTAGAACAAGTTCTTCAAGAATCAAAACCACTTCTTATTATTGCAGATGATATTGACGGTGAAGCACTTGCAACTCTAGTTGTTAACTCACTTAGAGGAACACTTAATGTAGTTGGAGTAAAGGCTCCAGGCTATGGCGACAGAAGAAAAGACATGCTTCAAGACATTGCAATCCTAACAGGTGGACAAGTTATTTCATCTGACCTAGGTCAAGACCTAAAAGATGCAACAGTAGAAATGCTTGGATCAGCTTCAAAAGTAAGAGTTGAAAAAGAACTTACAGTAATTGTAAATGGATCTGGGGAAAAATCTGAATTAGAAAACAGAATTAACCACATTAAAAACCAAATCGAAGAAACAGATTCAGAATTTGATAAAGAAAAACTACAAGAAAGACTTGCAAAACTTTCTGGCGGAGTTGCAGTTATCCAAGTTGGGGCAGCAACAGAAGTTGAACTTAAGGAAAGAAAACTAAGAATCGAAGATGCCCTAGCAGCAACAAGAGCAGCAGTAGAAGAAGGAATCGTTGCAGGCGGTGGAACTGTATTAATCGACTCAATAGAAGCAGTTGCAAAAGTAGTTGATGAATTAGAAGGCGACGAAAAAACAGGCGCTAACATTATCCTAAGAGCTCTAGAAGAACCACTAAAACAAATAGCAGAAAACGCAGGACTAGAAGGCTCAGTAATCGTAGAACACGTAAAGACAAAAGATAGAGGAATAGGCTTTGACGCTTACAAGTCAGAATATGTGGATATGAAAGAAGCTGGAATAGTAGACCCTACAAAAGTAACAAGATCAGCCCTACAAAACGCATCAAGTGTAGCATCAATGATCTTGACAACAGAAGCAGCAGTAGGAAACATAAAAGAAGACGAACCAGCAATGCCTCCAATGAATCCAGGCATGGGTATGATGTAATGATAAGAAAAACCGAGACGAGTCTCGGTTTTTCTGGTTTTCACAGCGAATGCAAGCGTGAGCGACGCATGAGCTGATGAAAAATCTTATCCAGCGAACGAAAAAAATGTGACCGAATAGGGAACATTTTTGAGTGAGTCGGATATCTTGAAACAAATTAAATAAAAAAACAAAACGTAGTCTTAAAACCATAAGGCTACTTTTTTACGGTCTTCAAGCTGAAGGCGACTGAAAGGAGCCTGAAGCTATGAAGAACCTTATCCAGCGAGCGTAGAAAATGCGAATGAATAATGTGCATTTTCAAGCGAGTCGGATTAAGTAAGCAAAGAAAAAGCATAATTAAAGGCAGTCACAAAGTTGACTGTCTTTTTAATTTAAGGTAAAGCTGATGAAGAACCTTATCCAGCTAAAAATTAAGGAACACAGATTTTCGACAAGCAAAACTCAATCTATGTTTAAATCCCACCAATAAGAGTAAGAATATTATGAGGTGTTTTATGAATATTAATTTTATTAAAGCTTTTAACGACAATTATATTTGGACTATTGAGAAGGATGGCAAGCTTATTGTTGTTGATCCTGGCGATGCAGGTCCTGTTATAGATCATTTGAAGAATAAAAAACTTGACTATATAATTCTAACCCACAATCACATGGATCATGTTGGTGGTGTTGACGAGCTTAAGATAAAATACGGAGCCAAGGTTTATGGACCTACTGAAACCAGTGAATATAACGATGTGACTTTAAAGGATGGAGACGAATTTGAAATTTTCGGAGAAGACTTCAAGGTTATTTCCACAGGTGGCCACACTGAGGATCACATTTCTTATTTAGTTGATGGTAACTTATTCTGCGGCGATGCCCTCTTCCTAGCAGGTTGTGGCAGGGTCTTCACTAAGGACTATAAAAAAGCTTACGAAGGACTTAAGAAGTTAAAAAACCTAGCTGACGACACCGTGGTTTATCCTGCTCATGAGTATTCTCTTGCCAATTTAAAATTTGCCAAGTCTATAATTTCTAATGAGGACCTGGATAGGGAATATGAAAGGGTAAGGAAACTAAGAGATGAAGATAAAATTACACTTCCATCTACAATAGGAAAAGAGAAAAAAATAAATCCTTTCTTCTTGGCAAAGGACTTAGATGAGTTTATAGAATTTAGAAATAAAAAGGATAATTTTTAAGAAAAAATATGCAAAAGAAAAGTGCTGGCTATTACAAAAGCCAACACTTTTTTTATTTTCAATATTTTATTAACCAATGCCACCTAGTCTTGCGCCTGCTATTAGGGCAACAATGGCTGCTGTTACATATACATACTTTGCAAGTGGGTAGTACCAAGATCCAATACCCTTTGGAGAACCTTCATTTACTGCGGCAAGGACATAATCTTTTCCTGCAATCCAAAGGAACATTATGCCTGCAAGGGCTGCGCCAAGTGGACAAATGTAAATGGAAACTACGTCCA
This sequence comes from Peptoniphilus harei, assembly GCF_900454685.1. GTDB lineage: Bacteria > Bacillota > Clostridia > Tissierellales > Peptoniphilaceae > Peptoniphilus_A > Peptoniphilus_A harei. Next base: position 799,294 of record NZ_UATM01000032.1, read on the forward strand.
TCCAACCACTTACTATTCCCTGAATCATTATAGCTGCTGTGCAACCTATGATGTGGATTATAACTGTGGCAAGGGGTCTTGAGAAATGAAATCTCTCTTGGAAGTAGGCAACTGGAGCTTCATAAAGATTTATTATGGAGCTAAGTCCTGCGAAAAGAACACAGATGTAGAAGATCATTCCCACAATTCTTCCAATGGGCATGCCGTTAAAGACATTTACAAGATATATAAACATAAGACCAGGGCCACCTGCGTCAAGTTCAGCTGATGCTGCTGCCATGGCTGGAATAATTACTATTGCCGCCATCATTGCTGCTATGGTATCAAAGACTGCAACATTTCTTGCTGATGATGGAATGCATTCATCCTTAGGTAGGTAAGACCCATAGATAACTGTTCCATTGCCTGCTACTGATAAGGAGAAGAAGGCTTGTCCAAAGGCATAAATCCACACTTCACGACTCTTTAGTCCTTCAGGATTCACAGAAAAAATATACTTGTAACCTTCGTGGGATCCAGGAAGATTAAAGATATAAATTGCAAGTCCAACGAAGAGAATGAAAAGTGTAGGCATCATAATCTTGTTTGCCTTTTCAATTCCATCAGAAATTCCCATTACCATAATGGCAAAACTTGCAATAATTGCAATTACTATCCACATATTTGCCCCAAAGGCTGATGCAGTTTGGCCAAAAGTTCCACCAATTGCATCCATGTCTTGGCCTAGCTCATAAAGATTGCCAGAGATTCCAAGATATGTATATTTAAAAATCCAACCCATGACACAAGTGTAACCTATGGCAAGGGCAAGGGAACCAAGGACTGGTATAAGTCCAATGATTTCTCCAATTTTCCTATTTTGCCACCTGAGTTCTGTGCAGTCGCCAAAGGCATCAACTGGACCTGCTTGGGCAGATCTTCCCAGGGCCATCTCTGAAATAACTCCAGTGGAACCAATGAGGGCTACGAAAATAAGGTAGGGTATGAGGAAGGTCATGCCTCCATAGGCTGAGACCATTGTTGGGAAGCGCCAAATATTTCCCATGCCAACGGCAGAGCCAATACAGGCGAGGATAAAGCCCCACTTACTTTTAAAACCATCACGAGTTTTTAATTTGTCATCCATAATTCTTCTCCTAACTTTAGTCCTCTTGGGACTTAATTAAAAATAAATCTCTTGGCTTAATTTCGATACTCCAAGAAAAATATGCTTATGAAATAGTTTACATTAGGGGCCTGTCAATGTCAATAAGAAGGCATTTAAGAGTGGTTAAGCAAAAAACACACAAAAAAACCTCTGAAGAAATCAGAGGCTTAATAATTAATTTTATTTTTCAACTGAAGCTGAGTAATTCTTTTCGATAGAATCATCAAGCATCTTTGTAAATTCTTCATCAGTTTGATTTACATTAAGACCTTCAGTAAGGGCTCTTGAGTAAGAAGCAATTACGCCCTTGTTTTTTCTAAGTTTTTCGTTGGCGTCATCTCTTGAGTAGCCACCAGAAAGAGCAACAACCCTAACAGTTTGGTCAAAGTCGTAAAGGTCTTCGTAAAGATTTTCTTTTTCTGGAAGAGTTAACTTAAACATTACATAAGTTTCCTTGTCTAATTTTTTAAGTTCTTCCACAAGATATTTTTTAAGAACCTCTTCTATTTCAGCCTTGTCCTTAGCGTGGATGTCAACTTCTGGCTCGATAATAGGAACAAAACCTGCTGCAGAAATTTTCTTTGCGTAATCAAATTGTTGTTCAACAACTTTTTTAATAGACTCTTCATTAAGTTCCTTTACAACAGAACGCATCTTAGTTCCAAAAATATTTCTTTCCTTAGCATTTTCAAGAAGTTCGTCAATGTGTTTGAAAGGCTTCATAAGTTGAGCGCCGTCTTTTTCTACATCAAGGCCTTCGTCAACTTTAAGGATTGGAACTATGCCCTTTTCTTCCCAAAGGTAGTCACCAGTGAACTTGCCATCGATTTTAGAATTCATAGTGACCTTAAATAGGATTGCAGCTAAAATTCTATCAGATGTAAAGGCTTCGTCTTTTATAATTCTCTTTCTCATTTCGTGGACCTTATCAAACATTTCTTCTTCGTTTGAATAAGCATCTTCAGTAACACCATAATTTAATAGGGCCTTTGGTGTTGATCCACCAGATTGATCAAGAGCAGCAATAAAGCCCTTGCCATTTTTCATTCTTTCAAATTGTTCTTTGTTCATTTTTACCTCCAAAAGTGTAGACTTCTAATTACTTCTAATTATATAATAAGTAGACATAGTTGACAAATGACAAAATTTTGAGGTGAATATGAAGTATTACGCAGTTAGAATAGGAAGAAATCCTGGCATCTATCACACTTGGGATGAGTGCAAGAGAGAAACTATGGGCTTTAAGGGAGCAAGTTTCAAAAAGTTTTCCACTCGTGAGGATGCAGAAGCTTTTATAAATGAAGTAGAAGAAGAGAAGAAAGAATTCGCAGAAAAAGATGAACTTGTAGTTTATGTTGACGGGTCTTACAGGAATAAGGACAAGTCCCACTCCTATGGAGTCTACATGTTTAACGATGAAGAAGAATATACTTATTCAAAGAGATTTTTCAAGGACTCAGAGATGAGGAATGTATCGGGAGAAATCAAGGGAGCCATGCGTGCCATGGAAGAGGCAGTTAAGCTTGGCAAGAAAAAAATCTATTTACACTACGACTACGAGGGGATAAGGTCTTGGGCTCTTGGCTTTTGGAAGACCAATAAAGAAGGAACAATTTACTACAAAAACTTTTATGATTCCATAAAGGACAAGCTGGAGGTAAAATTTATAAAAGTAGAGGCCCACTCTGGGGTCAAGTACAATGAACTTGTAGATCAACTTGCAAAGGAGGCAAAATGAGAAAATCTTGGGATGAATATTTTATGGAAATAACAGAAATGGTGGCAACAAGGTCCACTTGTGACAGGGCCTTTGTGGGTTGCGTCCTTGTGAACTCTGACAACAGGATAGTCTCAACAGGCTACAACGGATCAGTAACAGGCAACCCCCACTGCGACGAAGTCGGCCACACAATGCGTGATGGCCACTGCATAGCAACAATCCATGCAGAGATGAATGCCCTCTTGTATTGTGCAAAAGAAGGAATATCAGTAAGGGGAGCCAAGGCTTATGTAACACACTTCCCTTGCCTCAATTGCACCAAGGCTCTTATCCAAGCAGGCATAGGAGAAATAATATACCACGAAGCCTATAGGGTAGACGATTACGCCATGGAACTTATAAATAAGAATAAGGTTAAGTTAAAACAAATTTGAAAGTGTTGGATGACGAAAGATCTAGGATTTACTCCTAGGTCTTTTTCTATTTTTTATAAATTTATTTTAATAAAGTGTTGACAAAGTAAATATTAGATAATATAATCGTGATTGAAATTAATTAATCGTGATTAAAAATATGAAAGGAGTTGATAAAGTTATGAATGTTATCGAAAAAAAGAAAAAAGTCATGACATGCTTCATTGAGGCTACAGAAGACCTAATGAAGGAAGACGATATAGATAAAATTTCCATAAGAAAAATAGCTAAGAGGGCAGGCTACAATTCAGCAACGCTTTACTACTACTTTGAAGATTTAGAACACTTAATTTTATTTGCATCAATTAGGTACTTGAGAGAATATACATCTGCCTTAGCAAGAAATATAAAAAAAGGTATGACAACTATAGAAAAGTATAGGACAGTTTATGAAACTTTTAACCACTATGCCTTTAGGTCGCCAGTTATATTTCACAATATGTTTTTTGGAAAATACAGTCCTATGTTATTAGAAGTTATAAAAGAATACTATGATATATTTCCTGACGATCTTGAGGGTCACGATGAGCTTCTAAGGGGTCTCTTGACTCAGGGAAATATGTATTCTAGAGATAAGCAAATAGTAGACCAACTAGTTAGTGAAGGGACAATAGAGGATAAAAAATCTGATATAACCCTAAAGATAATCATAAGCGTGCACGAGTCCTATGTTTACGAGGCCATGATCCAAGGAGATAAATTGGACCTAGACTCACACGAAAAGTCTTTTTTAGAAATTTTTGACTATCTATTAGATAATGCAAAATAGCACTAGTAAAAAATATTTACATAAAAAAGATTTATAAAATAAGTCTGAGTTATGGGAAAAGGTTATATTAAAACTTTTTATATAAAAGTAAGTCTAAAGGAAGTTGAGAAAATTCATTATATTTAAATATATAACAGTATATGATATGAATTTTAACATCAGAATTGATTCCTAATCCTAGATGACTATTTTTATTTATTGTAAAAAGACAAGTCTAGGATTTTGTGATTATAAGGGGGGATTAAGTTAAATATAAGAAAATGAGTTTTGTTGTAGAGAAAGAGGACAATTATCCTATTATCAATATTTTGAGTATAAAAATATATAAAGAATTAATTAAAAGGAATAATTATATTAGTTATTGTTTGATATTGTCCTGAAAGTCGATTTAGTGAAAGTAGTATATTGCAATCACTATTATTATAATTGTGTTTCTAAGGGTGTTATATTTTATTTAGGAGGTATTAAAATGAGTAAATTAAAAGAAAAATTAAAAAAATTCAAATCACCCGATGCTCTACTATTAATATGCATTTTAATGGTAGTTGTATCAATTTTAACTTATTTAGTTCCAGCTGGAGAATACACAAGGATATTAGATCCTGAAACTGGTAGAGAAATGGTTGATCCAAGTTCATTCCATTATATTGAAAATACACCAGTTGGTCTTTGGAAAGTGCTATCTTCTGTCCATCAAGGACTTGTTGATTCTTCTGAAATAACTTCATTCCTATTAATTATAGGTGGAGCTTTTGGAGTACTTAATTTAACAGGCGCTTTGGAAGCATTGCTTTCAAAAACAGCAACTAAGTTAAAGGGAAAAGAAAAACTCGTAGTGGTATTTTTCGTAACTTTGTGGGCTTTGGGAGGAGCTTTTCTAGGGAACTTTGAAGAGTGTCTAGCTTTTTTACCAATGCAAATAACTTTGTGCTTGGCCTTAGGATTTGACTCTATAACAGGTGTTGTAATAGGTATATGTGGTGTTGCTGTTGGTTATATAGGTGGAGTTATGAACCCTTTCACTTTAGGGATTTCTCAACAAATAGCAGAACTACCACCATATTCTGGAATTGGTTTCAGATTAGTAATATGGGTTGTTGCACTTATTGTGACAATTGCTTATATATATAGATATGCAGATAAAATTCATAAAAATCCTCAGCTATCATTATCATATGAAGAAGATAAGACAAGCAAATATAGGGAAGAAATTTCTACAGATGTTGAATTTTCCACAAGACATAAATTGGTATTGTTATCTTTTGTATTAGCTGTTATAGGAATTATTTATGGAGTAATTGTATATCATTTTTACTTAGGAGAAATGGCAGCAGTTTTTATTCTATTAACTATAGTTATAACAATTATTTCAGGTAAACCAATAAACGAAGGAGTGAATGCTTTTGTAAATGGTGCTGCTGATTTACTATATCCTTGTTTATGTGTTGGTTTAGCAAGAGGTTTGACAATAGTAATGATGGATGGTCATATACTTGATGTTATTGTACATGCTTTAACAGGATTTTTAGCAAATGTTCCTTCTATAGTATCTGCTCCATTATCATTTATCGTAATATCAATAATAAACTTATTTGTACCTTCAGGTTCAGGAAAAGCCGTACTAGTTATGCCTATTTTGGTACCAATGGCAGATGTTCTTGGTATAACAAGACAAACTGTTGCACTAGCTTTCCACATGGGTGATGGAATAACTAACTTGCTTTCACCAGCAGAAGCTACAATAATGGTTGCTCTTGGAATGATGAACATATCTTATGGAAAGTGGATTAAATGGTTCTGGAAACTAGTTTTATTATGGTACCTAATAGGAATTGTAGCATGTATTGTTGCTGTAAACATTGGCCTTGGACCATTCTAGGAGGTAATAATGAAAAAATATAACTCAATCAATGAACTTAAGGAAATTCAAATTTTTAACAATTTTTTAAAGCTTACAGAAATTCCTAGACCATCATTTAAAGAAGAAAAAGTGTCAAATTATTTAAAAAATTGGGCAGAAAAACTTAATCTTGATGTTAAACAAGACGATAATTTTAATCTACTAATTTTAAAAGATGGTCAAAATGGTGGAGAAAATAAAGAAGAATTAATCTTGCAAGCTCACTTAGATATGGTTTGTCAAAAGCAAGATGGCTTTGATTTTGACTTTGATAATGATCCTATCCCTGTTCAAATTGACGGAGATGAACTTAATACAGGTGGAAAGACAACTCTTGGTGCTGATAATGGAATTGGTGTGGCAGTAATAATGTCGATTTTAGAAGATAAGGAAACGTCACACCCTCCAATAACAGCAATATTTACCACTGTAGAGGAAGATGATTTTAGCGGTGTAAATAATCTATCAAAGGATTGGATAATAGGAAATAGAGCTATCAACATTGATAATAGTAAAGATGATGAAATTATAGCAGGAAGTAATGGTGGAGCTGGAGTAACTTTCTCTTTAAAAATCAACAGACAACAAAGACGATTCAAAAATACTTTAAAAATAAAAGTTAGCGGATTTTTAGGAGGACATTCTGGAGAAGATATAGAAAAAGGTAGAGGTAACGCTATTATAACTTTATCTCGACTATTAGAAAAACTTGAGGATAATATAGAAATTTTGGACATCAATGGTGGTACTTTTAGACTTGCTATTCCAAGAGAAGCTTACGCAATTATTAGTACAGATTTGGATAAAGATCAAATAGACAAGATTCTTGATAACTTTGAAAGAGAGCTTCATTATGAATATAATTCTTTTTCAGATACTATTTGTGTTAATTCTGAAGAGTCAAACTCTGAACAAGAAGCAATAAATTCTGAAGATTTTAATAAGATAATAAATATTATAAAATTATATCCTAATGGAATTTTTGAAGTAGATCCTAAAAATCATGTAGTTATTTCATCTAATAATTTAGGCGAAGTTAAAATTGAAGATGATTGTGTTAAATTTATTAATGAGATAAGGGCTATGGAAAAATCTCAAGTAGAATACACTTACAATAAAATTTCTACGATTTCGGATATATATGGTGGTGATGTAAAGATCTATGCAGAATACCCAGGTTGGAGATTTAACCCTGATAGCAAATTAAGAGATATCTATAAGGAAATTTTTGAAAAAGAACTCAATAAAAAATTAGAAATAAAAGTCTCACCTGCCGGTTTAGAAGCAGGATATCTAATAAACAAGAAGCCTAGTCTTGATATTATTAGTGTTGGGCCAGATCACACAGGTCTTCACAGTCCTTCTGAATCAGCAAATATTCCATCTGTGATAAATTTTTATGAATCTTTTAAAGTGTTTCTAAAAGAAATAGCTTAAGTAAGAAGACATTTTGATAAATATAAGTTTGTTAAAGAAATAATGAAATTGACAGGGACGAGGCTGCTAACAGGCTCGTCTCCTTATTATATTTTTATTAGTAATTAATAAAATGATTTTGGCACAATATATTTAATAACTAAGAGACTAGAATCAATTAATTAGGAAAGTCTGATAAAAATCCATTTATTTTTATTTTGACGAATACAACACCTAATTACTGAAATCTTAGGAGGTGGAGTCTCTTAAATAGAGAAGAATTATGAGCTATGAAAAGAAAGGTTATATTTCAATTTTTATTGCAGTAGTTCTTTGGAGCTTGTCGGGTTTTATTGTAAAGACTGTTGATGCAAGTGCAATTTGGATAACTCTAATAAGAAGTGCTGGAGGATTTATTTTTTTATCAGGATTTATTAAATCCAAGCCTATTAAACCAAAAAAATATTTAGTCTTGGCGGCAGTTTCAATGTCACTATTCTTGTTGACACTGACAATTACAACACAGATTTCAACTTCGGCTATGGCTATTTCTCTACAATATACAGCACCAATGTATCTAATTGCCTATAACTTTATTAAATATAAAAATATAAAAAAGAAGAATATACTTGTCTTCACTTTCATATTTATTGGAGTTATAGTAAATATTTTGAGGATCTTTAGGGATAGGAATTACCTAGCTATACTAACAGGACTTGCCATAGGATTGTCCTTTGTATGCTATTCGCAGTTTTTACAAAAGGTTGAAGAAGGAAACCCCCTTGGCATAGTTTCAATTATAAATTTAATTTGCTGTGGTCTTTATGCCTTGGCTCTTCTTTTTAACTTTGGGAATCCACCCACAAAGATTTCTGACATTATTTTAATTGTCTTGGCGGGAATTTCAATTTCAGGACTTTCTTATGCTCTTTACTCTTGGGGGCTAAGAAGGGTCAAGTTAGAGAAGGCAGTTATAATTGCACTTGCAGAACCAATTCTAAATCCAATTTGGGTCTTGCTCTTTAATGGAGAAGTCCCTCCAAGAAATGTAATAATAGGCATGGCATTTATACTTGGAGGTGCCTTGGTGGATGTCTTCTTAAGTAAGGAAGAAGGAAAAGAAATTGAAGCTTAACTTAAAGATAAAAAATCAATATATTATAGAAGAAATTGTCTCAAGTCATGTAATTGGCTTGGGATTTTTTATTTATAGTTTTTTTATCTTCAATATGGGTAATAGATATCAGTAAGAAATTATTTTTACTATATTATTTTAATTAAAGGAGGAAAAATGAAGAATTTTGTTGATGAATTTAAAGAGTTTATAGCGCAAGGTAATGTTATGGACATGGCTGTGGGTGTTATCATAGGTGGTGCCTTTGGTAAAATCGTTTCAAGCCTTGTAGAAAATATTTTAATGCCTTTAATTGGCATCTTACTTGGAGGAGTTAGCTTCGAAGATCTTGCTGTTACAGTGGGAACTGCTGAGGTTAAGTACGGAATATTTTTACAATCAGTGTTTGACTTCTTGATTATTGCCTTTGTTATTTTCTTAATGATTAAACAAATTGCAAAGGTTACTGACAAATTCAAGAAGGAAGAAGAAGCTCCAGCTCCAACTGAAAAGGAATGTCCTTTCTGTAAGTCTAAAATTGATATTAATGCAACAAGATGTCCACACTGTACATCTGAATTAGGAAGTGTAAAATGAAAAAATGGGCATTAGTCCTCGAAGGTGGAGGAGCTAAGGGTGCCTACCAAGTAGGCGCCTACTTCGCCCTCATGGAAATGGGATTCGACTTTTCAAAAATTGTTGGAACTAGCATAGGTGCCTTTAATGGAGCTATGTTTGCCCAAGGGGATGCCTATGAATGTTTTAAGGCTTGGAAGTCTTTAGACTTTTCGGCTTTTGAAAATGAATTACAAGAAATAGAGAGAGACGAAAATCTTTTTACAAAAATAGTGGAAAAGCTTCGTAAACATGATATCAGGATTCCAGAGCTAACCAGGTCACCTTATCCTCTCTTTAAGTTGGTGGATCAATTTATAGATGAAGATAAACTAAGGGAATCTGATGTGGACTTTGGAATTTGCACAGTAAATGTGTCTGACCTCAAGGTTGATAGACTATTTAAGGAAGATATTGAAAAGGGACTTTTAAAGGACTATATTATTGCTTCTTGTTACCTTCCTGTTTTCAAGCTACAACGTCTTCACGGCAAGTATTTTATTGACGGAGGTTTTGCATCACCAGCTCCCATGGAGATGATTGATGACGACACTGACATTGTCTTAGTTAGACTTTCTAAGACTCCTCTTAAAAATATTGAGAGGGCAAATTATATTATTAAGCCAAGTCATGATTTAGGGTCTTCTCTTGGCTTTGACAAGAACAGGGCCGATGACTTGATAAAACTTGGCTATTTTGATGCCTTTCGTGCTGTTAAGGGCCTAAGGGGTGAAGAATATTATATTATGCCCCTTGATGAAGAAGAGAGCTTAAAGTATATTTACAGGCTCTTAAAGGATAAAATCAATGAAAGCGAAAATAAGCTTGCCAGGACAATTTTTGAGGATTATGCTCCAAAGCTTGCTGAAGACTTGGAGATGTCAGAGAACTTTAGGTATGATGAGCTCCTATATAAGCTTCTGGAAAAAGAGGGTAATAGGAAGAAAATTGACAGATTTAGAGTTTATACAGTAGAAGAATTTATGAGGGAGATAGAAAATGTCAACTGACCAAGACTTAAATTTAAGAAAAATTAAAGCCAAGGTCCAAGGAAGAAAGCCTCTGCCTGTTGATGTGAAAAATAGGTTTTCCGTTATGATTCCCCTTATAAAAAGAGACGGGGAAATTCACCTTCTCTTTGAGAAGAGGGCCTTCACTCTTAGAAATCAACCTGGTGAAATTTCTTTTCCAGGGGGAAGGATTGAAAAGGGAGAGAGTCCAAGAGAGGCAGCTGTTAGAGAGACTGCAGAAGAGCTTTTGATTTCAGGAAGGGAAATTGAAATTTATTCTGAGGGAGACTTTGTGGTCAATCCCTATGCAGCAATTATTTACACCTTTGTTGGAGAAATCAAAAAGGATTTTGATAAAATTTCTCCATCTGAAGATGAGGTGGAAAAAGTTTTTACAGTTCCTCTTTCTTATTTTTTAAAGACTAAACCAAAATCCTATAAGATCAATTTAAGGGTTGAAAGGAACAAGGAGTTTCCTTATCACTTGATACCCAATGGAGTCAACTACAAGTTTAAGAGGGGGAGAGAAGAAGTCCTCTTCTATGAATATGAAGATGAAATTATCTGGGGATTTACTGCCAAGATGGCAAGAAGGTTTGTAGAAAACCTAATGTCTTAATTTAAAATTTATAAAAAAAGCTTAGAAAATTATAAGTGGATAATAATTTTTTAAGCTTTTTTATTTTCTATTTTATATTGAAAACATTTTAGGAAAATAAATTTTATACATTTTAAGATTAAAATTAATTTTTAATTCAATTTAAAATAATAAGTTTTCTATAGAAAGAAAATATTTTTTACTTGGTTAATAAATTAGAAATTATAAAAGACTTACGAGACAAATTTTAGGTGTAAATAATAAATTTTTATTCAAAAATTGACAAAAAAGCATAGAAATGTCAAGGTTTTTTGTAATAAAAATGTAATATAAGGAGAAGAATGGCTATATTACTTGCTTTCAGCCTATAGATATTTTTGATTTAAAATACATCTATTTTGTTCAAATTATAGAATGGCTCAACCAAGCCAATTTATAGGAGATTTACAAAAAAGTTACAGAAAAATTGACAAATCTTAAATTTTTTAATATACTCTTTAAAGGTTAGAAGAGGTTACAAAGTAGTAACAAAATTTACAAACTTGTAACTGAATTTATGGAGGTAATATTTTTGAGTAAAAAGAACATTTTTAGAAATGCGAAATTTATACTTATAGCCTTGGCCCTTGTGTCAATCCTAACAATGGGTTTTAGCACGGCTCTAGGCAAAGACGTTGAACTAAATATCAACGGACAAACAAAGACAGTATTTACATACGAAAAGACAGTAGGCAGCTTCTTGGAAAAAGAAGGCATTGTTCTTAAGAACAAGGACCTTGTAAGCCCAAGCCTTGATGAAGAGATTACTAAGGATTCAAAGATTGTGATTACTTCACCAAAGTCTTACCACATAAAAGATGGTAACAAGACTTTAATTGCCGAAGCTAATGGCTACACAGTTGCTGATGTACTTGAAAATCTTGGCATTAAACTAAGTAAACTTGATAGGGTTTCTCTTCCACTTGACGAAATTGCTAAAGAAGGAATGGAAATCAAGATCGACAGAGTTGTTGAAGAAAACATAGAAAACAAGCTAGAAATTCCTTTTGAAACAGAAACTCGTGAAAACAATGAAATGTTTGAAGGTGAAAAAAATGTAATCACTAAGGGACAAGTTGGAGAAAAGCTAGAAAACCTAAAGAACACTTATGTAAATGGAAATTTAGAATCAACTGAAGTTATAAAAAGTGAAATTACAAAGGAGCCTGTAAAGGAAGTTGTTGAAGTTGGAACTAAAAAAGGAACTGCAGCTCCTAATGGCAAGTCAGCTAAGAGAGTAATTGTTATGCAAGCTACTGCTTACGACCCTACAGCAGGTTCAAAAACTGCTATGGGAACAAGAGCAAGAGTTGGGGCAGTTGCAGTTGACCCTAAGGTTATACCACTAGGCTCAAAGCTTTACATCGAAAGTATGGACGGCTTTGCAACTTACGGATATGCTACAGCAGAAGATACTGGTGGAGCAATTAAGGGAAATAGAATTGACTTATTCTACAGCACAAGTGCCCAAGCTAGAAATTTTGGCAGAAGAAATGTAAAAGTTTATGTACTTGATTAAGAGAGTCCTGGTAACAGGACTTTTTTTATTGGAATTTTTGATTTATAGAAAATTTTAAATTTTAAAAAATTTACCTTTGAAAAATCTACAAGAAAATTAAAATTTATAACTTGTAGAGAGAAAGTCAAAATAATTTTTAAATTTAATATTATTCATTTAAAAGAACCAATATTTAACTTATAATATAAACGAGGATGATTTTATGAAATTAAATGAACATGAACTCGTCGATAGATATATTTATTATTTGCAAAGATACATTCCCTATGACAAGCAAGAAGCTGCCAAAGAGGATTTTTTAGATATACTGAGAGATAGACTTCCGGAAATTTACACGGAAGAAGATATAAAAAAAGAATTAAATAGGATGGGAAACCCCTACGAGTTTGCAGGAGCCTATAGCGAACCAGGCAATTTTCTCATAAGTGGGAAGAACTATGAAATTTTTAAGGCATTTTTAAAGATTTTATCAATATCTGCCCTTATTGGACTTATAGTCTTTACCTTTAACTACTTTAGACGCTTTCAAGGGACAGGTTTGTTTGACGTCTTAAAGAGTCTTGTCGTTAGCATTTTTATCTTGAGTCTTTTGCCATCTTGGATCTGCGAAAAGATTAAGACTACAAAGATTTTAAATGCCCTAATGGAAGAATGGGACATTGATAAGCTTTACGAATCTCAAAAGCTAAAGCTTGAAGTTTATGAAATTGGACTTCTCATGGTTAAGTTTTCTATGTTTTTTATGCTACAGATTTACATTTTGACTGCCAGCATTAATATTTCCATAGTTACTTATTCCTTTATCATGCTTTTATTTTTTATTAATGTGCTTTCTGTCAACTTGAAATTTTCAGAAAACACAATTTTTTCCATGACTATGTATGTGGAATATTTTGTGGACATCTTTAGCATTATTAGTTTGATTTTTGTTACAAGCTATTTTATGCCAAGGATCTTTGCCATAAAGATAATAATCCTATGCAATATTATTAATTTAATTTTAAATTCTTACACTATTTCTAAGTCAAAAAATATATTGTTATCGCGAAAAAAGAGAAAGAAAAACAGAAGAAGAAACAAAAAAGACAGAGATTGAACTCAAGGCCAATCCCTGTCTTTTCTTTTGTTTAAATATTATGCTACATTTTCTTTTAGGTATTTAATAATATCTAGTGATTCATAAAGAGGCTTATCACCAATGAATAGGCAAGGCACTTGTTTTTTGCCGCCCTTTTCAATTAGGTATTCACGTGCTTCTTTGTCTTCGTCTATATTTTTAATTTCTACAGAATCAATGCCCTTGTCTTCCATAAAAGATTCTACCTTTTTACAAAATGGGCAAGTTGTTCCTACATATAAAGTTAATTTTTCCATATTATCCCTCCAATCTTTTATTACCCAATTAAGGGGAAAGAAAACAAGGGCAGTATTTAAAAGATTAGAGATTTTTGGTATAATAACATAGATTCGAGGTGATATTGTGGGATTTTTTGACAGTCTTGATGGCAATTTAAATGACCTAGCTGGAAATTTAAATTATCTAAAGAAAAAACTTGTGAACGAATCACAAGAAATTAAAAAGACAGCAAGGTTGAGATACGAACTTTTAAATGAAGAGAGAAAACTTAGCGAAGCCTTTGAAAAGCTTGGCAGACACCAATACAAGTCCCTTAGGGGAGAGGGGTCTGATCTCGATGTTAGTGAGACCTTGCAGGAGATCGATAGGCTAGAGTCAAGAATTTCTTCACTAAAGATGGGCCTTGACCTAAGTGAAAAGACTTCTGGAATTGAATTTACAGAAGATGTGACTAGCCCAGGATATGAGGCTTCTTCTTCAATTTTTGTTAGGGATGAAAAAGATACTTCCCATGAAGAAGACCAGGGCTCAATAATTTTTATAGAAGAAGATGAAGATGAAAATAGATAAAGAATTTGTTGAAATAGACGGGATAAAAACTGCATATATAAAGAGGGAGGGCGGCGAGAAAGTCCTTGTCATTCTCCACGGTTGGGGTGCATATATTGAGTCAATTATGCCAATTTTTAATGCCATCCCCGAAGACTACACAGTTTATGCCTATGATGCACCAGGCTTTGGGGACAGTGAAAACCCAAAAGAAGTCATGGGGACCTATGATTATTATGAATTTCTCTTAAAGTTCTTAGACCACTTTAAAATCAATAGGGCAACCTTTGTTGGTCACTCCTTTGGGGGCAAGACCCTTACGATTTTAGGATCAAAAAATAAGGAAATGGTAGAAAAGCTTATAATAATCGACGCATCAGGAGTCCTTCCCAAGAGAAAGCTTTCTTATTATACCAAGGTCTATTCCTTTAAGGCAGCAAAAAAGTTCTATATGCTAACTCATGGCAATAATGAAGAGGCTATGGCAAAGTTTTATAAAAAACACGGGTCAGATGACTATCAGGCAGCAGATGGAATTATGAGAAAATGCTTTGTAAAGGTTGTTAATGAGTCCACAAGGGAAGAATTCAAAAACATTGAGGCAGAAACCCTCCTCATTTGGGGAGACAAGGACGAGGCAACTCCCCTTTACATGGGTAAGATATTTGAAGAAGAGATAAAAAACTCTGGCCTAGTTGTCTTAGAGGGTGCTGGACACTATTCCTACCTTGACAAGTTCGGTCAGTTTAATGCAGTTATCAATTCGTTTTTAGATTAGGAGATTTTAATGGAATATTTTTTACAGAGACTGCCAATTTTTTTAATAGATTTTGTAATTATATGTGTGGCACTTTATTATTCCCTAATTAGGAGTAATTTTCCCATTCACATGCTCCAGTTAGAGGGCTACGACAATGATGAATACAAGACATTTTTGAAGAATAACAAGGAAAAGATGAACAAACTAGTTTATAAGCTAGACAAAAATCAAAAGACTCCTATAGTTTGGACTGATAGGGCAAAGAGACTTTTAAAGAAGCACAAGCTTGTAAACTATATTGCCTTTGTCCTTGTAGTTGTTTTTTCGCTGGGTTTTTTTGATGGATCAGGATCCTATGTTCTTTCAATTTTAGTGACAATAATCTTGTCATTTTTAATTTACTATTACCAATACAGGCTACTTATTTTGACAAACAAGTGGGCAAAACCTACTGAAGATAAGATAAACATGGGCTTTTACAAGTCAGCTCAGGCAAAAATCAAAAAATTCAAGGAAGAAGATGGCCTAAAGGTCCTTGGAATTACAGGGTCTTTTGGAAAGACTTCAGTTAAATTTATTTCAGATACAATTTTATCTGAAGGCCTAAGGGTAAAAAACACACCATCATCCTTTAACACACCTATGGGACTTTCAAAGATCATCAACAATGAACTTGAAAGTGACAGGGAAGTTTTTATTGCAGAACTTGGTGCCAAGGTCCCTGGAGAAATCCACGAGGTTGCAGAACTTGTCCAACCAGATATTGGGATAATAACTGCTATTGGGCCAACTCACATGCACCTCTTTAAGACAATTGAAAATATACAAAAGACAAAGTACGAGTTAATTGAAGACCTACCAGAAGATGGGATTGCAATTTTCAACTACGACAACGACTATGTCAAACCCCTTGCAGACAAGACTAAGAAAAAGACTTATAGGTATGGAACTAAGGACTTTGACAAGCTAGATGTATATGCAGATGACATAAAAGTAAATGAAAGAGGATCAGAATTTGTCCTCCACATCAAGGGGGCAGGAGAAATTAAGTGCTCCACAAGACTTCTTGGAGTTCACAACATCTCCAACCTTCTTGCATCAGCGACTGCTGCCCACGTCTTGGGACTTAGTCTAGAAGAAATCCAAAGAGGAATCTCCAAGGTTGAGCCAGTGGAACACAGACTTTCACTTATTCCGTCATCAAATGACACCATAGTTATTGACGATGCCTTTAACTCAAACCCAGTGGGCTTTAGGGCTGCTCTCGATGTTTTGAGAGAATTTAAGGACCACAGGAAGATAATAATAACACCAGGCATGGTTGAGCTTGGAGATATGGAAGAAGAAGAAAATAGAAAAATAGGTCAAGTTATGGCAGATGTCCTTGATTTTGCAATTTTAGTTGGCAAAAAGAGAACTCTTCCAATCTATGAAGGCCTTAAGGATAAAAACTTTGATGAAGAAAAAATTTATAGGGTTTCTTCACTAGACGAGGCAACTCAGGTTCTCGCAAAGATTTCAATGGCGGGAGATGTCGTTCTCTTTGAAAATGACCTTCCTGATAATTACAATGAGGAGTGAAAAAATGGAAAATATAGGTGTAATCTTCGGAGGAAGATCCGTTGAACACGAAGTTTCTGTTATTACAGGAATGCAAATTATTGAAAATATGGATAAGTCCAAGTACAATCCTATTCCAATTTATATTACAAAAGATGGCAAGTTCTTGTCAGGAGAAAGTCTAAAGAACTTCAAGTCCTACAAGGACCAAGACTTCCACGATGGAGTAGAAGTCTTCTTCAAGCCAGAATATGGCAACAAAAACTTATACTATGTGAAGCACAATCCAAAGAAGTTATTTAAGGCAGAATACGATTCAGTAGAAGTTTACGAAAAAATTGATGGCATATTCTTTGCCCTCCACGGAACTTTTGGTGAAGATGGATGTACTCAAGGACTTTTTGAACTTATGGGCATGCCTTACACAGGCTGCGGAGTTATGTCTGCTGCTGTAGGTATGGACAAGGTCATTATGAGGAAGGTCTTTGAATCAGAAGACATCCCAATGACTAGATATAAGTACTTCTTCAGAGAAGAACTTAAAAACCTAAAGGGAGTTATAGAAAAGTGCAAGGACCTAAACTTCCCACTTTTTGTTAAGCCAGCTAACCTTGGCTCATCAATAGGGATTTCAAGAGTTGAAAATGCCCTTGACCTTTCAAAGGCTCTAGAAGTTGCAGCCCACTACGACAGAAAAATTATTGTTGAAGAAGCTGTTGTTAACCCAAGAGAAATTAACGTGGCAGTACTTGGTTATGAAGATGATTTAAGAGTTTCTGCAGCAGAAGAACCTCTTGGTTTTAAGGACCTTTTAAAGTACGAAGATAAGTATGTTTCTGGTTCTAAGGGAGCTAAATCATCTCAAAAGCACCAAAACAAAAAACTTCCAGCAGAACTTAAGCCTGAGCTTGAAAAGGAAATTAAAGAACTTGCAAAAAAAGCCTTCTCAGCAATTGATGGTGCAGGTGTTGCAAGAATTGACTTCTTAGTTGACGGCGACAAGGCCTATGTAAATGAAATCAACACTCTTCCAGGTTCTATTGCCTTCTACCTCTACGAGGTTGAGGGACTTATGATCAAAGACCTAATCACAAGGCTAATTGAACTTGGCAAGAAAAGACACAGTGAGAGAGCTGCAAATAACTATTCCATTGATTCAAATTTATTTAATATGACAAGTTATGGAGCAAAGATTTAATGATTAAAGAAAAGATTTTAGAACTTATTGAAAAGTCAAAGCCAAGGACAAAAGATGAGCTTGCTAGGTTATTTAAAATTAAGAGTAAGGAGAAAAAAGAATTTAATAGGATTCTAGAGGAACTTGAAGACGAGGGCCTAATTTTCATGGACCACAGGAAGAAATATAGACTTGTGGACAATGACAAATTCTTTTTTGGAAAACTTCAAACAAATGCCAAGGGTTTTGGATTTTTGATAAGCGAAAATCTTGACGAAGATATTTATATATCAAAAAACAACCTTAACTCAGCTTTAAATGGCGATGAGGTAATCGTAAGAAGATATAGGGAGTCCTCTGGTGACAAGCCAGAGGGCAAGGTCCTCTCTATTGTGAGGAGGGTAAACACAAAATTTGTTGGAGTCTTTCAAAACAAAAGGGACTTTGGCTTTGTAGTATCAGATGAGAGCAAGATGGCCATGGATATTTATGTTCCAAAGAAGAAATTTAATGGGGCGAAGAACGGTCAAAAGGTTGTTGTAAAAATAGAAAAATGGCCAGAGGCCAATAAAAAACCTGAGGGAAGAATTGTAGAAGTCTTGGGATATCCAGATGATCCTGACGTCGATATTCTTTCTGTGGCTGCAGGCCTTGACCTTCCCATGGAATTTCCAAAGGCTGCCCTATCGGAAGCAAAGGCCCTTCCACAAAAAGTTAGAGAAGAGGACTTGAAGGGAAGAAGGGACATAAGAGACCTCACAACTTTTACAATTGATGGAGCCGATTCCAAGGACTTTGATGACGCAATTTCTCTTGAAGTAGCAAAAAACGGCAACTACATTTTAGGAGTTCACATTGCCGATGTGTCCCACTATGTTGAAGAATACTCTCCAATAGATGAAGAAGCCTTCAAGAGGGGAAACTCAGTCTATCTTTTAAACAAGGTTATACCAATGCTGCCCTTTGAACTTTCCAATGGAATTTGTTCCCTAAATGAAGGAGTAGATAGATTAACTCTTTCAGTCCTTGCAGAAATTGACAAGAAGGGCGAAGTAGTAAAATATGATATCCTTGAGTCTGTAATTAATTCTAAGAGGAGACTTGTTTATGAAAATGTCTCTGACTACTTAGAAAAAAATATTTCCCATCCATCTCTTAAGGGACTTGAGAAGACCCTAGACAAGATGTATGAACTTGCAAAAATTTTGGAAGACAAGAGAGAAAAGGGTGGCGCCATAGACTTTGATATACCGGAAGTTATTATTAGAGTTGACGAGGAAGGTTGGCCACAAAATATCCACAAGAGGGACAGGAGAACTGCCAACAAACTCATCGAGGACTTTATGCTTATGGCCAATGTCTGTGTGGCAAAAGAATATTATTTTAAGAAAATTCCATTCTTATACAGGATTCACGAGAGACCAAAGGATGAAAAGATTTCAGAACTCAACTCCTACTTGCGACCTCTTGGCTACATGATTAACTTTGATGAAAAAGTTGAACCAAGAGATGTGCAAAAGCTCCTTGAAAAGGTAAAGGGAAGCAAGGAAGAGATGTTTGTCTCAACTATGACCCTAAGGTCCATGGCAAAGGCAAGGTATTCTGAAGTAAATGACATTCACTTTGGCTTGGCCTTTGACCACTACTCCCACTTCACTTCTCCAATAAGAAGATATGCTGACCTCACAATCCACAGGATTATAAAAAAGAAAATTGAGGGAAAACTATCCAAGGGCGACATAACAAACTTAAAAGCAATCTTGCCAGACATAGCAGAGCAAGTTTCTAAGACAGAAAAAGTTGCCCAAGAAGCAGAAAGACAAGTTGAAGACATTAAGATGGCTGAATACATGTCTGAGCGAATTGGAGAAGTCTACAAGGGTAGGATTTCTTCTATCACAAACTTTGGAATGTTTGTGGAATTAGATAACCTTATAGAAGGGCTTGTGGGCTACAGGACCATGGACGGCTACTACGAATTTGACCAAGACAACTACAGGGCCATTGACTACAGGACGAAAAAAGAATTTCACATTGGCGACAATGTGACAATAAAAGTTGTAAATGTTGACCTCAACATGGGCAACATTGATTTTAAAATGGTAGGTGATGAAGATGAGTAAGGAAAAAAACGATGCAATAGCAAACAACAAAAAAGCCAGCCATCTTTATTTTATAGAGGACACTTATGAAGCAGGGATTGAACTTGTTGGGACTGAGGTCAAGTCCATAAGGGCAGGCCATGTCAACATCAAGGATGCCTACTGTGACATCAACAAGGGAGAAATTTTTGTATCAGGTATGCACATTTCACCCTACGAGCAGGGAAATATTTACAATGTGGATCCCATGAGGAAGAGAAAACTTTTGATGCACAAAAATGAAATCCTAAGACTTGAAAAAGTTAAGACTCAGGATGGTTACACAATCATCCCCCTGAAAGTTTATCTCAAGAGGGGCAAGGTCAAGGTCCTAATTGCCAAGGCCAAGGGTAAGAAGCTTTGGGACAAGAGAGAGACAATGAAGAAAAGAGAAGTTGATAAGAAACTAAGACAAGCACTCAAATATTGAGTGCTTGTTTTTTGTGAAAATTTATTTTGATTTTAATTTTTTGTTTTCTTTATAATATTGAAAACATTCAAAGATGATAAATATACATGGAATTATAAAAAATAAATAATTGTCATTTTGAGAATAAGCGATATCACCTGATGCACCTATTGCATCTATGACATTAAATGAAATTAAAATGAGATAAAAATTATGTCCTATTATAGACTTTTTTATTAAAAATATTCCCAGTATGTTAAATGTAAGTAAGCTTATGAAATAATTAAGAGTATGATTTTTTCCGTCAAATACATTAAAAGCTATGTGACTTCTGCTTGCATAAGATACTTTATAAAGTAGATAGATTATTAAATAAATAGCTATATATTTTAAAATTTTTTTGCTTTTGTCATTCATTCTAAATCACCTTTATCTTTAAAATACATATAATAATTTTTACTTATAATATAAGCATACAAAATAAAATAATCTCTTACAACAAAAGATTTGCTTTTTAATTAATAAACAAAAAATTATAAAAGCTAAAAACATTTAAATCAGACTTAATGATTAAAAAAAATATATTTTTTGATATAATAAGCCCAGGTGATATTATGGCTTTTATCGAAGTTAAGGACCTTTCAAAAGTTTACAGGATTGGCGAAAGGTCTGTCATGGCAAATGATAAATTAAATTTTGAAATAGAAAAAAATGAGTTTGCAATAATTCTAGGTGCATCAGGTGCCGGCAAGTCAACTTTTCTAAATATCTTAGGAGGTCTCGACACGGCATCATCTGGTGACCTCTTAGTTGATGGGAAAAATATTGCGAAATATAGGGAAAGAGAACTGACAACTTACAGACGTTACGACATGGGCTTCGTCTTTCAATTTTATAATTTGATTCCCAACCTGACAGCTCTTGAAAATGTTGAGCTTGCAAGTCAAATTGTAAAAAATGCCAAGGACCCAGTTGAAGTTTTAAAATCTGTTGGTCTGGGAGATAGGATGGACAACTTCCCGTCACAATTATCTGGTGGAGAGCAACAAAGGGTATCAATAGCCCGTGCAATTGCGAAAAATCCAAAGCTCCTCTTATGTGATGAGCCAACAGGTGCCCTTGACTATAAGACAGGCAAGCAAATTTTAAAGCTCTTGCAGGACCTTACTAGGACAACGGACACAACTGTGGTCCTAATAACTCACAACTCTGCAATTAAAAATTCTGCAGACAGGCTAATTGAAATTTCTGACGCCAAGGTCAAGGATGTTTTTATCAACGACGACCCAAGGGACATAATGGATATAGAATGGTAGGTGGAGGGTGAAAGCTCGCGACAAGGATAATCTCAGGGAGATAAAAAATTCTCTACCGAGATTTATTTCAATAATGATAATTGTCTTCCTCGGAGTCTTTGTCTTGATTGGACTTATTTCCACAGGCAAGGTTATGAGGAATACAATTGATGATAAAATTGAAAAATTAAATCAAGAGGACCTAAAGGTTTCCGTTCCCATTGGACTTGAAGCTAAGGACCGACAAATTATCGAGGACCAAGAGGATATCAAGGAGCTGGAGTATGGTTATGACAAGGATGTCTTTCTTGAAGGAGATCCAACTGTTATAAAAGTTTTAAACATGCCCTATGAAATTTCCAAACCAGAAATAATTGAGGGAAGAGAACTTGAAGGACCTGATGAAATTATTTTGGATTCCAGAATGAAACAAACTGGGAGTAAAATTGGGGACACAATAAGCTTTAAGGAAGATAACGACGATGATGAGGACAATGATCTAAAGAGACTTTCTTTTAAGGTTGTTGGATTTGCAAATTCTTTGGACTTTCTCCAAGAGAACAATGCAACTTATTCAGAAAGAGGATACGGGCAAATTTCTTATTTTGCCTTCATTGACGATGGAAATTTTTCTGGTGACCCTACTCTTGCCAAGATAAAATTTTTGGGGACTGAAGGCTTAAAAACCTCTGACAAGGACTATATTGACTACATGGATAAGAAGAAAAGGGCTCTTAAAATTGACTTGAAGTCTAGACCCAAGGAAAGACTTGACTCAATCCAGGGAGAAATCTCAGATAGAATCACTGACGCAGAGGACAAGATCACCGATGCAGAAACTAAGTTATCTGATGCTAAGGACAAGCTAGTCAAGGGGCGAGAAGACCTAAACAAGGGGAAGTCCGACTACAAGGAAGGCCTTGACAAGTACAATGAAGAAAAGAACAAGGCGGAGTCGGAAATTTCTAAAAATAGGGACAAGCTTTACAAGGCATCTGTGGAAATAGATGATGGTGAGAGAAAGTTAATTGATGGTTACGAAAAATTATCTGATGGCAAGAAGAAACTTGATGATGCCAAGTCTGAATTAAATTCTGGAAGAAAGAAGCTGACAGAGGGCAAGGAAAAGTACCAAAAAGGTCTTGGAGAAGTGGAAGCTTCAGAAAAAGCCCTAAGACAGGGAGAAGACCAGCTAGCTGAGGGAAGGAAAAAGCTTGATGATGGCTGGGACAAGATCGAAGAATCTAGAAAAAAACTTGCCGACGGAATGAAAAAGTATGAAGAAGGAGAAAGAGAATACCAGTCTGGTATGGCTCAACTTGAAGCTGGCAAAAATAAATTAGTTTCCAAAATGGGGGCTTCATCTTATG
This sequence comes from Peptoniphilus harei, assembly GCF_900454685.1. Lineage (GTDB taxonomy): Bacteria > Bacillota > Clostridia > Tissierellales > Peptoniphilaceae > Peptoniphilus_A > Peptoniphilus_A harei. Next base: position 822,232 of record NZ_UATM01000032.1, read on the forward strand.
AAGATGCTGTGGAAAAAATCTACGCCCTAGACAAGGCCTTGGAAGCTGGAGAAGATCTTGTAAAAAAACTTCCGACTATTGAAGATGAAATTGCAAAAACTTCCTCACAAATAAAGCAAGTTGATAGTGGCCTTTCACAAATTGATGGACAAATTTCTTCCTTGAAAAACTCCTTAAATAATCCTGACCTGTCTGATGAAGATAGACAAAATATAGAGGGACAAATTGCAGGACTTGAAGGAAAAAAATCTGAACTTGAAAAGAACAAGGCTGCCTTAAATAAAAAATTAGACTTCCTAAAGACATCAAAGGAAGAAATTGACAAGGCAGTGGAAGAAATAAATAAGGAAGTCCCTGGTGGAATCACAGGCAACTTGTCTGACTTAAAGGCAAAATTAAAGGAAGGCAAGGCTGGTATTGCTACTATCCAAGAAAATGAAAAGAAACTTGCAGGAGCCAGGGCTACTCTTGATGCCAGCAAGAAGCAAATAGAAGAGGGAAATAGGCAACTTGAAGAGGGGATTGCAGAGACAGAAAAGGGAGAGATGGAATATGCCAAGAGCAAGGATGAAATCGAGAAAAACAAGAGAAAACTTCAAGATGCAAGAGAAGAATTAGAAAAAGCAAAAAATAAAATAAGTGAATCCGAAGAAAAATTAAATAAGGGAACTGCTGACTATGAGTCTGGAAAAAAAGAATACGAGGAAAAGTATGATGACTATGTGGAAGGCAGGGAAAAACTTTCAAGAGCCAAAGAAAAATACTTGTCTGGAAGAGATGAACTGGACAGGGGCCAAGACAGACTTGATGAAGAATTAAAAACTGGTAAAGACCAGTTAAATGATGCCAAGTCAAAACTCTACAAGGCAGAAAAAGATTTGAAAAAGGGAGAAGATGAATACCAAGACAAGTCTCAAGAGGCTGAAGAAAAAATTTCTGATGCAAGAGAGAAAATTGCAGATGGAAGAAGATATCTAAGTTTAATCAAACAGCCTCGCTATACAATTACACCAAGGCACTTGTCGCAAGACATCAACACCTATCTTGACTACGCAAAGAGAGTTGACGGCCTTTCCTTTATCTTCCCAATATTTTTCTTTGCCATTGCCCTTCTAGTTTGTTTCACTACAATGACTAGGATGGTCGACGAAAACAGGCTTGTCATTGGAGCCTACAAGGCTTTGGGTTATACCAAGAAAGAAATTGGAAGGAAGTTCTTCCTCTATGGATCACTTGCCTCCTTAATTGGTGGGACCTTGGGAGCAATTTCTGGTTCCTACATCTTGACCTATATAATTGGAAACGCCTACTCAACAAAGACAATTTTTGAAAATAAACTATTAATAAATATCTTTCCACTAAGAGTTATTTTCGCTATTGTCATTGGATTTTTATTCACAAGCGTAGCTGCCATGATAAGTGTCAATAAAAATCTAGATGAAAAGACAGCCAACCTCTTAAGAGCAAAGGCACCATCTAAGGGAAACAGGATCCTTTTGGAAAAAATTCCCCTTATTTGGAGTAGGATGAGCTTTTTAGCAAAGGTAACAGCGAGAAACCTGTTCTTGTCTAAAAAGAGGATGTTCATGACAGTGGTGGGAGTAATGGGTTGTGCAGCCCTCTTAGTACTTGGATTTGGTATATCTGAATCAGTAAAGGACGTTGAGACCCTACAATTTAAAAATATTTTGAAGTACGACCTGTCAATACTTTATGACAAAGACCTAGATGAAGACTCTTACGAAGAATACAAGAAGTCCTTGGCAGAGAAAAACTTGGACTACACAGAGTCCTATCAAGAATTATTTACAGTTGATTACAAAGAAATTGACCAGTCAGTAAATGTTATAGTCCCAAGGGACAAGGAAGATTTCAAAAACTACGTGGCTCTCTTTGACAAGGACACAAGAGAAGAATTAGAGCTTCCAAAAAAGGGAGTTATAATCACAGAAAAACTATCCAAACTTAAAAAGTTAAAAGTTGGCGACCCACTAGAAATTAGAGACGTCTATGGAAATGAATTCGAAGTAGAAGTCGCCGGCATCAGTGAATTTTATCTTGGACACAATGTATACATGGACAGGGACTACTTTGAAAAAGTAACAGGATCAGAATTCAAGTCCAACACAGACCTAATAAAAGTTCCTAAAGGCTTTGACAAGGATGACTTTATAAAGTCAACAATAGAAAAGAAGTCAGTCTTTAATATAGGAAATGTTGGTGACATGAAGGATGTATTGAATCAATTCCTGTTTTCAATAACTAAGGTTGAGATAATTATCCTAATAGTGACAACAATTTTGGAAGTCGTAGTCCTTTACAACCTTACAAACATAAACATCGAAGAGAGAATAAGAGAAGTCTCAACAATAAAAGTTCTAGGCTTTTATCCAAGAGAGACAACATCATACATTTACAAGGAAACCTATATCTTGGCAATAATTGGAATCATAATTGGACTGGGCGTTGGAAAAATCCTCCATTACTCTGTCCTACAAATAGTAGTTCCCTTTATGGCCATGCTGCCAGAAGACTTGAGCCCAAGACCCTTTATCTTGGCAGGAATAATAACAGCCCTTGTAAATACATTTATAATGATAATCTTCCACTATAAGATAAAGAAGATAAAGGCCATAGATGCCTTGAAGTCAAATGAATAAGATGAGACATAGGATTTGAAAAAAAATATTGAAAAATAAAAAGCAAGTGTTAAAGACCACTTGCTTTTTTAGTGGGAATTTTTTATATAAATTTTACAATATTTGATAAAAATTATTAATATAACAAAAAAAACTGATTTATGTACAAAAAAACTAGAAGAACCTTTTATATACTTGAATAATGTAGTAAAATTAGCTTAGGTGAGTGAATTCATTTTTAAAAACAAGGAGGTTTGATATTTGGTTTTACAAATATAATATATATAATGTTTTAGAAATTTAATCTAGAACAGTAAAGACAGCAAACGATATATTGTGATAAAAACTTATTGCAATATAAAAAGGAGGATTAAAGTGAAAAAGAATAAGAAAATAATCTCGTTGCTTATTTTAATGCTCATGATAGTTGGAGTATTTGCAACAGATAAACTTAGCGTATTTGCAGAGATAAATGATAAAGATTTTGATGTAAATACTGATTGGCGTATGTCAAATGACATCACAACTGAATTTTCAGTTCCAGATGGCGTTAGAGCCTATTCTACAGGAAAAGCTAAAGTTGGAAACATAGGTGTAACAGCAAAATTTGTTAAACAAGCTGATAGAAATGATGGAGCATCATATTTATCTGGTAACGGAAAACACCAAGCAGATTATGCTGCAACATCTGATATGTTTTACGCCAATCCAGATCCATCAACAATTCCTGCCTTAGCAATTAATGCCCAAGCAAGTAATGGTGTTGGTGGTAAATTAAACACATATCAAAAAGCTAATTATAGCGGTCGTGCTGAAGTTGGAACTGTAACACTTACATTTGATAAAACAGTAACTGACCCAGTACTAGACTTATCAGGACTAGGCGGATACGTTAACGCATTCGGTGATTTTCAATATTCAAATGGAACAGGGGCTGTACTTGGTAGAGGATCATTTAATTCTACTGATATAGAGCTAATCACAGATGGAGTTTCATTTGAAAAGGGAGCTTCAAATTCTAACTTAGAAGTTACTAATAATACGATTAAGGTAAAAAATAGAAATACTTTTACACATGCTAAGCTAACACAAGGAGAACACATCCAAAATAATGGATATCCAAGTCCAAAATTAGTACCAGCAGGTACAGGAAGTGTTATCTTAAAGGGAACATTTAAAGAAGTATCATTAAAGCTTTATCACAATGCTACTCCATATTCTGCTTTTCCAACAGATAAATACGGAACAAGTAGAGTTTTCTTCACTAATAACAATAACTCACAATATGGTGATGGAATAAATGGTCTGAATGTGATTAATACTGAAAAAATACAAATTGGAAATAAAACATATAATAATTTAACAAACTGGGACAAATTCAGAATTTCATTAAGATTACTAAAACCATCATCAATTGGAGATAGAGTTTGGTTAGATGAAGATGCTAATGGAATCCAAGATGCAGGAGAAAAAGGAGTTGAAGGAGTAACAGTAAAACTTCTTGATAAAGATGGAAGTCCAGCTAAAGACTTTAACGGAAATCTAGTTCAAGACCAAGTTACAGATGCAAATGGTAATTACAAATTTGAAAACTTGCCAGCAGGTGAATACGTTGTTCAAGTAGTTACAAAAGACGGTCAAACTCTTACAACAAAGGGACAAGGCGCTGCTGATAAAGATTCAGACCTAGATCCAAAAACAGGAAAAACAGATGTAATTAAATTAGAAGCAAATGAAAACATCACAAATGTAGATGCAGGTATTGTTCCAGCAAAAGAATACAAAGTAGACTACGAATTCCAACCATCAAAAGCAGAAGGAACACCAAGTGAATTACCACAAGGCGTAAAAGATCAACTACCAAAAACAGTAGAAAATCTAGCAGATGGTAAATCAGTTCCATCACCAAAAGAATTCACTCCAGTAAAAGATGAAGTGAACAAAGGAACATGGACATTTGAAGCGTGGGATAAAGAAACTGCAAAAATCAATGGAGCAGACGAACACGTAACAGGAACATGGGTATTCACAAAAGATGAAGAACCACAACCAAAAGAATACAAAGTAACTCACGAATTCAAATCAGGAACAGCTGGAAAAGACTTACCAGACGAAGTAAAAGCATTATTGCCAAAAGACCAAACAGGAAAAGTAGATGGCAACACAGTCGTACCAACAGAACCAGAACAAAAAGAGGTAACAACATCAGAAGGAACATGGACATTCAAAGGCTACGACAGATCAAATGCAACAATCGATGGAGCAGATGAACACTTTGTAGGAAAATGGGAATTCACACCAAAAGAAGACCCTAAACCAGAAACAGGAAGTGTATACGTAAAATACGTAACAGAAGACGGAAAAGAACTAGAACCTGAAAGTGGAGTACTAGTAAACGCAGAAGTTGGAACAAAATATACAACAGAAGAAAAAACATTTGACGGATACGAATTTGTAAGAATGGATGAAAAATCTGATCCAGCAAATGGAGAAGTTAAAAAAGACGACCAACACGTAATCTACGTATACAAACCAGTAGAACAAAAACAATACAAAGTAGACTACGAATTCCAACCATCAAAAGCAGAAGGAACACCAAGTGAATTACCACAAGGCGTAAAAGATCAACTACCAAAAACAGTAGAAAATCTAGCAGATGGTAAATCAGTTCCATCACCAAAAGAATTCACTCCAGTAAAAGATGAAGTGAACAAAGGAACATGGACATTTGAAGCGTGGGATAAAGAAACTGCAAAAATCAATGGAGCAGACGAACACGTAACAGGAACATGGGTATTCACAAAAGATGAAGAACCACAACCAAAAGAATACAAAGTAACTCACGAATTCAAATCAGGAACAGCTGGAAAAGACTTACCAGAAGAAGTAAAAGCATTATTGCCAAAAGACCAAACAGGAAAAGTAGATGGCAACACAGTCGTACCAACAGAACCAGAACAAAAAGAGGTAACAACATCAGAAGGAACATGGACATTCAAAGGCTACGACAGATCAAATGCAACAATCGATGGAGCAGATGAACACTTTGTAGGAAAATGGGAATTCACACCAAAAGAAGACCCTAAACCAGAAACAGGAAGTGTATACGTAAAATACGTAACAGAAGACGGAAAAGAACTAGAACCTGAAAGTGGAGTACTAGTAAACGCAGAAGTTGGAACAAAATATACAACAGAAGAAAAAACATTTGACGGATACGAATTTGTAAGAATGGATGAAAAATCTGATCCAGCAAATGGAGAAGTTAAAAAAGACGACCAACACGTAATCTACGTATACAAACCAGTAGAACAAAAACAATACAAAGTAGACTACGAATTCCAACCATCAAAAGCAGAAGGAACACCAAGTGAATTACCACAAGGCGTAAAAGATCAACTACCAAAAACAGTAGAAAATCTAGCAGATGGTAAATCAGTTCCATCACCAAAAGAATTCACTCCAGTAAAAGATGAAGTGAACAAAGGAACATGGACATTCGAAGCGTGGGATAAAGAAACTGCAAAAATCAATGGAGCAGACGAACACGTAACAGGAACATGGGTATTCACAAAAGATGAAGAACCACAACCAAAAAGAATACAAAGTAACTCACGAATTCAAATCAGGAACAGCTGGAAAAGACTTACCAGACGAAGTAAAAGCATTATTGCCAAAAGACCAAACAGGAAAAGTAGATGGCAACACAGTCGTACCAACAGAACCAGAACAAAAAGAGGTAACAACATCAGAAGGAACATGGACATTCAAAGGCTACGACAGATCAAATGCAACAATCGATGGAGCAGATGAACACTTTGTAGGAAAATGGGAATTCACACCAAAAGAAGACCCTAAACCAGAAACAGGAAGTGTATACGTAAAATACGTAACAGAAGACGGAAAAGAACTAGAACCTGAAAGTGGAGTACTAGTAAACGCAGAAGTTGGAACAAAATATACAACAGAAGAAAAAACATTTGACGGATACGAATTTGTAAGAATGGATGAAAAATCTGATCCAGCAAATGGAGAAGTTAAAAAAGACGACCAACACGTAATCTACGTATACAAACCAGTAGAACAAAAACAATACAAAGTAGACTACGAATTCCAACCATCAAAAGCAGAAGGAACACCAAGTGAATTACCACAAGGCGTAAAAGATCAACTACCAAAAACAGTAGAAAATCTAGCAGATGGTAAATCAGTTCCATCACCAAAAGAATTCACTCCAGTAAAAGATGAAGTGAACAAAGGAACATGGACATTTGAAGCGTGGGATAAAGAAACTGCAAAAATCAATGGAGCAGACGAACACGTAACAGGAACATGGGTATTCACAAAAGATGAAGAACCACAACCAAAAGAATACAAAGTAACTCACGAATTCAAATCAGGAACAGCTGGAAAAGACTTACCAGACGAAGTAAAAGCATTATTGCCAAAAGACCAAACAGGAAAAGTAGATGGCAACACAGTCGTACCAACAGAACCAGAACAAAAAGAGGTAACAACATCAGAAGGAACATGGACATTCAAAGGCTACGACAGATCAAATGCAACAATCGATGGAGCAGATGAACACTTTGTAGGAAAATGGGAATTCACACCAAAAGAAGACCCTAAACCAGAAACAGGAAGTGTATACGTAAAATACGTAACAGAAGACGGAAAAGAACTAGAACCTGAAAGTGGAGTACTAGTAAACGCAGAAGTTGGAACAAAATATACAACAGAAGAAAAAACATTTGACGGATACGAATTTGTAAGAATGGATGAAAAATCTGATCCAGCAAATGGAGAAGTTAAAAAAGACGACCAACACGTAATCTACGTATACAAACCAGTAGAACAAAAACAATACAAAGTAGACTACGAATTCCAACCATCAAAAGCAGAAGGAACACCAAGTGAATTACCACAAGGCGTAAAAGATCAACTACCAAAAACAGTAGAAAATCTAGCAGATGGTAAATCAGTTCCATCACCAAAAGAATTCACTCCAGTAAAAGATGAAGTGAACAAAGGAACATGGACATTTGAAGCGTGGGATAAAGAAACTGCAAAAATCAATGGAGCAGACGAACACGTAACAGGAACATGGGTATTCACAAAAGATGAAGAACCACAACCAAAAGAATACAAAGTAACTCACGAATTCAAATCAGGAACAGCTGGAAAAGACTTACCAGACGAAGTAAAAGCATTATTGCCAAAAGACCAAACAGGAAAAGTAGATGGCAACACAGTCGTACCAACAGAACCAGAACAAAAAGAGGTAACAACATCAGAAGGAACATGGACATTCAAAGGCTACGACAGATCAAATGCAACAATCGATGGAGCAGATGAACACTTTGTAGGAAAATGGGAATTCACACCAAAAGAAGACCCTAAACCAGAAACAGGAAGTGTATACGTAAAATACGTAACAGAAGACGGAAAAGAACTAGAACCTGAAAGTGGAGTACTAGTAAACGCAGAAGTTGGAACAAAATATACAACAGAAGAAAAAACATTTGACGGATACGAATTTGTAAGAATGGATGAAAAATCTGATCCAGCAAATGGAGAAGTTAAAAAAGACGACCAACACGTAATCTACGTATACAAACCAGTAGAACAAAAACAATACAAAGTAGACTACGAATTCCAACCATCAAAAGCAGAAGGAACACCAAGTGAATTACCACAAGGCGTAAAAGATCAACTACCAAAAACAGTAGAAAATCTAGCAGATGGTAAATCAGTTCCATCACCAAAAGAATTCACTCCAGTAAAAGATGAAGTGAACAAAGGAACATGGACATTTGAAGCGTGGGATAAAGAAACTGCAAAAATCAATGGAGCAGACGAACACGTAACAGGAACATGGGTATTCACAAAAGATGAAGAACCACAACCAAAAGAATACAAAGTAACTCACGAATTCAAATCAGGAACAGCTGGAAAAGACTTACCAGAAGAAGTAAAAGCATTATTGCCAAAAGACCAAACAGGAAAAGTAGATGGCAACACAGTCGTACCAACAGAACCAGAACAAAAAGAGGTAACAACATCAGAAGGAACATGGACATTCAAAGGCTACGACAGATCAAATGCAACAATCGATGGAGCAGATGAACACTTTGTAGGAAAATGGGAATTCACACCAAAAGAAGACCCTAAACCAGAAACAGGAAGTGTATACGTAAAATACGTAACAGAAGACGGAAAAGAACTAGAACCTGAAAGTGGAGTACTAGTAAACGCAGAAGTTGGAACAAAATATACAACAGAAGAAAAAACATTTGACGGATACGAATTTGTAAGAATGGATGAAAAATCTGATCCAGCAAATGGAGAAGTTAAAAAAGACGACCAACACGTAATCTACGTATACAAACCAGTAGAACAAAAACAATACAAAGTAGACTACGAATTCCAACCATCAAAAGCAGAAGGAACACCAAGTGAATTACCACAAGGCGTAAAAGATCAACTACCAAAAACAGTAGAAAATCTAGCAGATGGTAAATCAGTTCCATCACCAAAAGAATTCACTCCAGTAAAAGATGAAGTGAACAAAGGAACATGGACATTCGAAGCGTGGGATAAAGAAACTGCAAAAATCAATGGAGCAGACGAACACGTAACAGGAACATGGGTATTCACAAAAGATGAAGAACCACAACCAAAAGAATACAAAGTAACTCACGAATTCAAATCAGGAACAGCTGGAAAAGACTTACCAGACGAAGTAAAAGCATTATTGCCAAAAGACCAAACAGGAAAAGTAGATGGCAACACAGTCGTACCAACAGAACCAGAACAAAAAGAGGTAACAACATCAGAAGGAACATGGACATTCAAAGGCTACGACAGATCAAATGCAACAATCGATGGAGCAGATGAACACTTTGTAGGAAAATGGGAATTCACACCAAAAGAAGACCCTAAACCAGAAACAGGAAGTGTATACGTAAAATACGTAACAGAAGACGGAAAAGAACTAGAACCTGAAAGTGGAGTACTAGTAAACGCAGAAGTTGGAACAAAATATACAACAGAAGAAAAAACATTTGACGGATACGAATTTGTAAGAATGGATGAAAAATCTGATCCAGCAAATGGAGAAGTTAAAAAAGGCGATCAACACGTAACTTATGTATACAAGAAAAAAGAAGTGACACCACCTACAGATGTAGTTACAGAATACGTTGATGAAAATGGTAAGACTATTGCTCCACAAGAAAATGGAACAAAAGACAAAAAAGATATTGATGGATATGAATTTGTAAGAACCGAAAAAGATGAACAAGGTAATACAAGTCACATCTACAAGAAGAAAACTACTCCTCCTACTACAGAGGTAGTTACTAAATATGTAGATGAAAATGGAAATCCTCTTGCTCTTGAAGAAAAAGGAAAGCAAAATAAAAAAGATATTCCTGCTTACGAGTATGTAAAGACTTACAAAGACAAGGATGGAAATACTGTTCATGTTTATAGACTTAAACAAAATCCAACCCCATCAATAGAGACTAGATATGTTGATGAAAATGGAAATCAACTACTTCCTCCAAAGGAAGGAACAAAAGATCCAGTAACCATTGAAGGTTACAACTTTATAATCACAAGTAAAGATAAAAATGGTAACACAATTCACACTTATAGTAAAAAACCTACTGAAGGCGTTGAAACTAGATTTGTAGACACTCATGGTAATCAAATACTTGCTGATAAGACTGGAACACATGATTCATCACTTATAAATGGATATGAATTTGTAAGAACCGAAAAAGATGAACAAGGTAATACAACTCACATCTACAGGAAATTACCTACTCCTTCTAAAGAAGTAGTTACTAAATTCATTGATGAAAACGGGCTTGAATTATCCAATCCTCTAACTGGTAGAAATCCAAGTAAAGCAATTCCAGGTTATGAAATAGTTAGGACAGAAACAGATTCTAATGGCAACATAATATATGTTTACAGAAAGAAAGCTTCTGAGTCTGAAAAAATAACTAAATTTGTTGATGAAAACGGTAAAGAAATTTCTAAGTCTACAAAGGGTGACAATCCTAAGAAAGACATCGATGGATATGAATTTGTAAGAACCGAAAAAGATGAACAAGGTAATACAAAACACATCTACAAGAAGAAAGTAACACCACCAGCTGAAGAAAAAGGAAATGTATACGTAAAATACGTAACAGAAGACGGAAAAGAACTAGAAGCAGAAAGCGAAGTTCTAGTAAACGCAGAAGTTGGAACAAAATATACAACAGACAAAAAAACATTTGACGGTTATGAATTTGTTGAAATGGCAAAAGATTCAGCCCCAGCAAATGGAAAAGTTGTAAAAGGCGACCAACACGTAACTTATGTATACAAGAAGACAAAAGTAAATCCAGATCCAAAGCCAAATACTGGAAATGTTTATGTACAATATGTAACAGAAGATGGCAGAATTTTAAGTGAAAGAGTAGTAAAGAGAAATGCTCCTGTAGGCGAAAATTATTACACTGATCTAAAGAGTTTTGATGGATTTAGATTTATAGGAATGGGAAGAAATTCAGCTGATACAGATGGAAAAGTTGTAGAAGGAAACTTATATGTAACTTATGTTTATGAGGAAATAGATAAGCATGATTCTACTTTCCCATCTGGACAAAATAGACATCACGATAAAGGAACTCCAGTTGTAACAATTGTGGAAAATTCTGATAGAGTTATTTCTACTATAGAAACAACAGAAGTTAAAGAAAGACAAGAAGAATTAAATAACAATAAGGAACTTAATGCTACAGATAAAACTACAGATAAAGTTGAAAAATCTGAAGGTTTAAATGCTGAAGACAAAAAAGAATCTACAAATAATGAAAATGATTATGTTGAAAATTATGAAGAAGAGTTTGTAGAAAAAAATAAGTCAGTTAATGATGGTAATAAAGCTCCAAAGACTCAAGATCCAGGAATAGCTTTATATACTGGATTAGCAGTAGCTTCTTCTGCCTTATTAGGATTATTTGAAGTAAAAAGAAGAAAAAATAAGTAAGAGTTCATTTTAAAGATGTTTGTTAAAAATACCCTTTTCACTTGAAAAAGTGGAAGGGTATTTTTTTATCTGCGTTCAAAAAGTTTATATTTGTCTTTTTAAAATTGTAGTTTAAGCAACAAAAATGGAGCCTTTTTTAGGCTCCTTAATTTTTTATACTTCCAATTATTCTCTTATTTATTTTTTATCCTCTTACTCTTTTGTTTTCCTTGTCGTAGAAGACCCTGTCGCATAGTTTTGCTTGGATGCTTCCTGCTTTTGTTTTTATTTCTACTTCCTTGCCTTCCACTGCCTTATCTTTTTCTATCATGCAGTAGCCGATGAATTTTTCTACTGTGTAACCGTAAGTGAATTTTGTTACCTTCCCGATTATCTTGCCGTCAAGTAAGACTTCGTCGCCTGCTTCTACTTGGACGTCTTCTAATAATTCAAAGCCAAAGAGATCACGAGTTACATTTTCTTTTGCCTTTAATAGAGCATCTTTTCCAATGAAGTCACTGTCCCAAGCTACTGTCCAGCCGTAACCAACTTCAAGTGGGTTTGCTCCTTCAAGGTCACTCATAAGAACGTAGCTTTTTTCGCCAGGAAGACTGCCAATTATTACATCTGTTGTGATGTTTACGAGGTCAAATTCTTTTCCAGCTTCTTTTATCTTTTCTTCTAATATATCTTTTTTGTCTGACTGAACGTAAAGTTCGTAGCCAAGTTCTCCAGTGAAGCCTGCCCTTGCCACCATAAGGTCCAAATCGCCAAGAGAGTTGTCTTCAATTGTGAAGAATTTTAAATCTGAAATGTCCTTGTCCACAATTTTATTTACAAGGTCCTTGGATTTTGGTCCTTGAATAGCAAACATTGTGAGTTTGTCTGTGATATTTTTGTAGTCTAGGTCAAAGCCATCCTTAAATTTGTCAAACCATTCAATCATCTTGTCTATATAGAGAGTAGAAATCAAAAATTTATCTGCTTCTAGTCTAAATACAATTACGTCATCAATAATTTTTCCTTCTTCATTTAACATTGTTGTGTAAAGAGCGTGAGTGTCTTTCATATTTTTAATGTCATTTACAAACATCTTGTCTAAAAATTTTGCTGCATCCTTGCCCTTAACATCTAGGACTTGGTGAGTAAAGTCGTAATAACCAACGCCTGATCTAACAGCTTCGTGTTCTTTTCTTCTTAAAGCATCATTTTTCATAAGATCACTTTCCTTTATTACTTTAAAACGACATCCTATATTACTATGATACCCTTCAAATATTTTAAATAACAAAAGCTTTAGAATAAAGAGATTTTAAAAATTATTTGAAAGTGAAAATTAAATTGGACTTTAGAAATAAAAGCAAGTTGGTAAAAATAAACTCAGTCATTATTTTAAAAATATTTTTCTTAGAAAGATAATAATAAATTATAAAGTCACTTGCCTATAAAAGGTAAGTGTATATACACTTGACTTGTCCAGTCTGCTTCATTGTAATATAATTTTAAGTAAAATTTATTAGGAGATTGGTGAAATTGAAAAATTTAGAAAATTTAAGTTTAGAAGAAAAAATTGAAATATTAAAAAAATTAAAGGAAGAGAGAGATGCTGTCATACTTGCCCACTACTATGTTGATGAAGAGATCCAAGCCGTGGCTGACTACATAGGAGATTCTTTCTTCTTAGCTCAAAAAGCTACAGAACTCAAGGAAGAAACCATAGTTATGGCTGGCGTCTACTTCATGGGAGAAAGTGTTAAGATTTTGAATCCAAGCAAGAATGTTTTGATGCCCGACCTTGGAGCAGACTGTCCCATGGCCCACATGGTGAGCGTTGAAAAAATTAAGGAGATGAGAGAGGCCTACGATGACCTAGCAGTTGTAACTTACATAAATTCTACTGCTGAGATCAAGGCCTACTCAGATATTTGTGTCACATCTTCAAATGCTGCAAAGATTGTAAATAAATTAGAAGAAAAAAATATATTTTTTGTTCCAGATAAAAATCTTGGGGCTTATATTAAGAAGTCCTTGCCAGATAAAAATGTTATTTTAAATGATGGCTACTGTCCTGTTCACGACGAGATAGACCTTGAGGATGTGAAAGCTTACAAGGGTAAGGTAAAAATTTTGGCTCATCCAGAATGTAGGAAAGAAGTCTTGGACCTTGCTGACTTCATTGGATCTACAAAGGCAATCATTAATGAAGCAGGTAAGTATGATGATGTTTTAGTTGTAACTGAAGAAGGAATTTTTACTGAGTTAAAGAAAAAATATCCAGATGTTAAATTTAGGAAGCTTGCCAAGGGACCAGTTTGTGATGATATGAAAAAATTAACTTTGGATAAGATTATTGAAGTCTTAGAAGAAAATAAAAATCAAGTAGAAGTTCCAAGAGAAATTGGGGAAAAAGCTTTGAAACCTCTAGAAAAAATGTTGGAGTTAGGTGCATAGGATGAAAAAATTTGATGTTTTAATTGTTGGTTCAGGACTTGCTGGAGTCAGCACTGCCCTAGAGTTGAGTAAAGATTACAAGATTGGTCTTGTAACAAAGAAAAAGTTAGAAGATTCAAATTCTTATCTTGCCCAAGGAGGGATAAATGTATTAAGAGATGGTGACGACAGACAAGTTTTTATAGAAGACACTATGAAGGCTGGCCACTACAAGAATAATTTAAAGTCAGTTGAGACCATGGTGGACAAGTCCCAAGAGGCAATTGAGTTTTTAATGGACCTGGGAGTTGAGTTCACAAAGAAGGATGGAGGACTTGATTATGCAAGAGAGGGTGGTCACTCAGCATCAAGGGGCCTTCACATTGACGATGAAATAGGCAAGGGAATCTTGGATGTCCTATATAAAAGGCTAAGAGAAAGACCTAACATAGAAATATTTGAAAACACGCCTATACTTGACCTTATTGTAAAAGATGGCAAGTGTTATGGGGCAAGGTCTCACGATGAGGTTTTTATTTCAACTAATGTGGCCCTTGCAACTGGTGGCCTTGGTGGACTCTTTGACAAGTCAACAAATTTTCCTCATATCTCAGGAGACGGACTTGCCATGGCAATAAAAAATGGAGTAAGGCTTAAGGACATTTCTTACATTCAGTTTCATCCAACATCACTTTATGAAGAAGGAGTTGAAAGGCAACTTTTAATTTCTGAATCAGCAAGGGGCGAAGGGGCATTACTACTAAACCACAAGGATGAAAGGTTCACAGATGAAATGAAGCCAAGGGATATTGTTGCGGGAGCCATAAGAGAAGAAATGGAAAAGGAAGGAGTGGACTTTGAGTACTTGTCAATGAAGCCCCTTGGAGAAGAAAAAATTCCCAAGAGATTTCCAATGATTTTTGATGAGTTGAGGGACAGAGGAATTGATCCAAGATATGAAAATATTCCAATAGTTCCCTGCCAACACTACACTATGGGAGGAATTCTTTGTGACATAAAGGGAAGGACTAACCTAGAAGGCCTCTTTGTTGTTGGTGAAGCTGGCAATGTTGGTATCCATGGCTCCAATAGACTCGCCTGCAATTCACTTCTTGAGTGCGTGGTTTTTGGGAGGATTTTGGCAGATTTCTTAAATAAAAATAAATTTGACAATGCAGAAATAAATTTCAAAATTGATACAATGGATATTGATGAAGAAGAAATGAAAAAAATTATTTTTGAAAGGATAAGAGAAGATGAGAGAGCTAAAGCCAATCTTAATTGACAAGTATATACTTGCTGCCCTAAGGGAAGACATGACTAGTGGTGACATAACAACAGATTCAATTTTAAAAGATGAGAAGGCTGAAGTAAATTTAATTGCAAAGGACAAGGGAATTCTTGCAGGCCTTGATGTATTTAAGAGGGTATTTGAACTTTTAGACGAAGATGTGACCTTTGAATTTTATTTTTCTGATGGTGATGAGGTTAATAACAAGGACTTAGTAGGAAAAATAAGGGGAAGAGCCAAGGCAATCCTTGAGGGAGAGAGGACGGCCCTTAATTTCTTGCAAAGGATGAGCGGGATAGCAACTTACACTAAAAAAATGGTTGACGCCCTAGACAGCGAACATGTAAAAATTCTTGATACAAGAAAGACAACTCCAAATATGAGGATTTTTGAAAAATATGCAGTGACTCTTGGTGGAGGATATAACCACAGGTACAATTTATCTGATGGAATTATGTTAAAAGACAACCACATAGATGCATCGGGAGGGATAAGAGAGGCAGTGGAAAAAGTTAAGAGTCTCAATCCCTTTGTAAAGAAAATTGAAGTCGAAGTGGAAAATTTTGACCAAGTGAGGGAGGCCTTGAAGGCAAAAGCTGATATAATAATGTTAGACAACATGGATATAGAAGAGATAAAAGAAGCCTGCAAGATAATTAATAAGAGAGCCATCATTGAGTGTTCGGGTAACATTAGTCTTGAAAATATTAATTCTTATAGGGACCTAGATATTGATTATATATCTTCAGGTGCAATTACTTATAGTGCAGGAGTCTTGGACCTATCCATGAAAAATTTGAAAATCTATTGAGGGAAATATGTTGGATCCAAAATCAAGAAGAGAAGACTTGTTAAAAATTTTATACGAAAGTCAAAAGCCCATGTCGGGAGAAAATCTGGCAAAAAAGTTTGATGTAACAAGACAGGTTATAGTCCAGGACATGGCAATACTCAGGGCCTCTGGCAAGGACATTGTGTCAACTAATAGGGGCTACTATCTAAACGAAGCCAGGACCCAAAAAGTTTTCAAGGTCAAGCACAGTGACAAGGACATAAAAAAAGAATTAGAAGCCATTGTTGACATGGGAGGACTTGTTAAGGACGTCATTGTCCACCACAAGGTCTATGGTGAAATAAAAAAAGATCTCAATTGTTCATCGAGAAGGGATGTCAAAATATTTTTAGAAAAGATGGATGAAGAAAAGTCCAAACCCCTTGATGTATTAACTGGTGGAGTTCACTATCACACAGTTGTAGCAGAAAATGAAGAAGTCATGGAAGAGATAGAAGTTGTCTTGGGGGAAATGGGATTTTTAATAGAAGACTAGGGAGTTTATAAAAATATTTTTTATACAAAACTCTTTATAAAGAGATTAAAAATAAAGAAAATAAAGATGGAGTCAGTTTAAAATTACTGACTCTTTTTTAATTTTAATTAGCTGAGATATCGAGACAAAAATATTTTTATTTATTTATAATTTATCGGATTAGTGTATTGACACAAACTTATTATTCCTATACAATTGACTTAGATGTAAACGTTAACTTTTTGCTTTATTTTAAATTTAAGGAGGTTTTTATGAAAAAAAGCAAGAGAATTATTTCATTGTTTTTATCTTTACTAGTGCTATTTTCTACAATTAATGTATTCGCAGTAAGACACCCTGTAAAAGATATACCTTTAAATGGAATAATAGTAAATGATCATATCGTGTATAGTGATGTATATCCTTATATCAAAAATTCTAGGACTTATGTACCTATCAGATTTATTGCTGAAGAACTAGGATATGATGTTAAGTGGGATGGTGCCAATAAAAAAGTAATAATGAAAAATGGTAACACAAATGTTGAACTTACTATTGGCTCAAACAAGATGAAAGTAAATGGTAAAGTTCTTACTTTAGACGCACCTGCTGAAATCAAAGATGATAGAACTTTCGTACCTCTTCGTGCAATCGCCGAATCTTTTGGTGAAAAAGTAGATTATTCTAAGGATTATAAAGCAGTATATATTGGTGATAATCCTGTATATAACAAAAATTACAAGGTAGTTTATTATTATGAAGGTGCTAATCCAGTAATTACTGACTACACAATAAACATTGTTACTTATAAATTAACAATAAACAGTGAAAAGATTTTAGAAGCTGACAGTATGGAGAGCTTATTAACTCTATTATTTACTGATATTGATAACTATAGAACAAGTGGAAGATCAAAACTTGGTAATATTACAACTTATAAGACAAACAAAACAACTTACACTCAACCAACAGTTCAACCAAAGGAAGAAACTGTATATGTTAAAAAAACTGAATCAAATGTTGCCAAAGAAAAACAACTTAAGGATGAACATTATGTTGTTTCTACAGATGATGTCCTTGTAGGGTCCTGGTATGGTCCTAGTAGTTATGGTGCAGATGGAAACAGTTACCCTATTGATACTTACACATATATTACAAGCTTAGGAAATGGAAGGTATAAATTAACTAACAGAACGATATTATCATCAGACAGAAGCTCTGAATTTTTTGATGAACAATATGGATATTATGATAAAGATAAAAATGCTTTAGTAGTAGAAGAATCTCATAAAACCTATGGATCTACTGGATTTTTTGCTGGTCGAGATTCATATGCGATTGCTGGAATCTATTATTTAGAAAATTCTAATACAAGATTGTCTTGGGATAAGCTTGGTGCAAAATATTACCTAGACAAGTATTAAGATTATTAAAATTATAAAAATTGAAGGCTCAATTTTAAAATTAGAGGGACTCGTTAACTCGAGTCTCTTTTTTGATTGAATATTTATTAAATTTTTCCTTTCAAAAAAATCAAAATAATTTACATAAAATTTACAAAAGACATCTTGGCAATTTACAAATCAAAATTATAATGACCATGAAATAAAAAATAAAATTAAGTTTTGAAAGGATGAAAATTAATGAAGTTAAAAAGTTTTGGAAAGATTGCTGTAGTTCTTGCTCTAGGTGCAAGTCTTGTTGCTTGTGGAGGAAATAAAAAGGAAAATGCCACTGCTAATGCTGGTGGAGCTGCAGGTGCAGAAGGAAAAGATCTTGGAACAATTAACGTTATATCAAGAGAACAAGGTTCAGGTACAAGATCAGCCTTCACTGAACTAACAGGAGTTCTTGTTAAGGAAGGCGACAAGGAAGTTGACAAGACTTATGAAGAAGCTGCTGTTCAATCTTCCACTGATGCAGTTCTTACTACTGTACAAAATGATGCAGGTTCAATTGGTTACATTTCTCTTGGATCTTTAAACGACGATGTTAAGGCTCTAAAGGTTGAAGGAGTTGAAGCTACTCCAGAAAACATTAAGTCAAACTCTTATAAGCTTTCTAGACCTTTTAACCTAGCTTACAAAAAAGATGTAGATGAAAAATCAATGGACTTAGTTAAATTTATCATGTCTGACGAAGGACAAAAAATTTGTGAAGAAGAAGGTTACGTTGGAGACGCTAAGGGCGAAACTTATGAACCAATTGATAGCGATGCAAAATTAACTGTTGCAGGTTCAACTTCTGTTACTCCTCTTATGGAAAAACTTGTTGAAGCTTACAAGGCAAAGAACCCTAATGTTGTGATTGATATCCAATCTAATGGTTCATCAGCTGGTATGACTGCTGCAATGGAAGGAACTGCACAAATTGGTATGGCATCAAGAGAACTTAAGGACGAAGAAAAGAATGCTCTTGATTTCACAGTTATTGCAAGAGATGGTATCGCAGTTATTGTAAATAAAGAAAATGCTTGTGAAGATGTGACTATGGATGATTTACAAAAAATCTTTACTGGAGAATTAACTGAGTGGTCAGGACTTGCAAAATAAAAAATGCAAAGGAAATAAAATGGAAAATATTAATATAAAGGCCCCTCGAGATGACAAGAGGACCAGGACATTTTCGTGGGAAGAAGTATCTAAGTACTTCTTCCTACTTTGTTCTGTACTTTCAATTTTCTTCTTACTCCTAATTTGTACCTTTATCTTCAAAGATTCAATAGAATTTTTTGGTAAAGTTGGAGTGAAGGATTTTATATTTAACGACTCTTGGGCACCTATGAATCAACCGCCAACTTATGGAATCTTATCCATGATTCTTGGCTCAATAATTATTACAGCCCTATCTTGTTTGGGAGCAGTGCCAGTTGCCATTATGGTGGCAGCCTACTTGGCCTTTGATTGTCCCAAAAAATTTTACAAAATTTTAAAACCAGGACTTAATTTAATGACAGGGATTCCATCAATAGTTTATGGTTTCTTTGCCCTAACAATTATTGTTCCTATTAACAAGTCTATCTTTGGTGGAAATGGGATGAATATTTTAAGTGCATCAATCTTGCTTTTAATAATGATCCTACCAACAATAATTTCTATGGCAGAAGCTTCACTTAGAACTGTGCCAAAGTCTTATTACTCAGGCTCACTTTCTCTTGGGGCATCTCACGATGAAACTATAACAAGAGTTATGATACCTGCTGCAAGATCAGGAATTTTTGCAGGAATTATACTTGGAATTGGTCGTGCCATTGGTGAAACTATGGCAGTAATCCTTGTTGCTGGTAACCAAACAAGACTTACACTTAACCCTCTCAAGGGAATTAGAACTATGACTACAAATATTGTATTGGAAATGGCTTACGCTGCTGGCGACCACAGGCAAGCCCTAATAGCAACAGCAGGAGTCCTATTTATTTTTATCTTAATAATAAATACAAGTTTCTTCATAGTTAAGAACAGGAGGGAAAAAAATGACTAAAATAATTGCCCTAGGTCTCTTGGCCCTATTTATAATTTCAATTCTTGGACTTCACTTTGTTGGCAAGATGTCCTTTTATAAAATAACAACGAGACTATTTTCAGCTATGACTCTTGGAGTCCTAGTCTTTATAGTTATATTTGTTGTAGTAAAGGGAGCCCTATCCTTTAGACCGAGTATGTTGTCTCTTAACTATTCAACAGAAAATCTATCCATGGGTCCTGCCATTGTAACAACACTTTTAACAGTTGTCCTTTCAATTTTACTGGCATCACCTATTGGAATTTTTACTGCAATATTTTTAGTTGAGTACACAAGGGTGGAAAACAAACTAGTAAAGGCAATAAGACTTGCAACAGAAACTCTTGCAGGTATTCCTTCCATTGTATACGGACTCTTTGGAATGTTATTCTTTGGACTAAAATTAAAAATGGGATTTTCAGTAATTTCTGGTGTTCTAACAGTTTCTATAATGATCTTGCCAATTATTATCAGGTCAACTGAAGAAGCTTTAAAGTCAGTTCACCCATCAGTGAGACAAGGTTCCCTTGCCCTTGGTGCAGGTAAGCTTAGGACAATCTTTAAGGTTGTACTTCCTATAGCAATCCCAGGGATTTTATCAGGCATAATTTTATCTGTTGGCCGTGTAGTTGGAGAAACTGCTGCCCTTATGTACACACTGGGAACAGCAACATCTCTTCCAACATCTATTAGATCATCATCAAGGACTCTTGCTCTTCACATGTACGTTCTTTCATCAGAAGGAAAGCACGTTGGAGAAGCCTATGCAACTGGCATGGTCCTCTTGATTTTAGTTTTAATAATAAACTGGTCTTCTACAAAACTTGCAAACAAACTTAGTGAGGTTGAATAATGAATACAAAAATGAGCGTTAAGGATCTTGATCTCTTCTACGGAGACTTTCAAGCTCTTCACAATATAAACTTAGACATAAGAGAAAGAGAAATTCTTTCCTTTATTGGGCCATCAGGTTGCGGCAAGTCTACCCTATTAAAATGTTTAAATAGGATGAACGACCTAGTTGTTGGCTGCAAGATTGATGGAGAAATAAAACTCGATGGCGATGACATCTACGCCAAGAATTATGATGTAAATAAACTTAGGAAAAGAGTGGGTATGGTCTTCCAACAACCTAATCCGTTCCCAATGAGCATCTACGAAAACATCGCCTATGGACCAAAGACCCATGGGATAAAAAACAAGGCTGAGCTTGATGAAATTGTTGAGTCATCACTTAAGCAAGCTGCCATTTGGGATGAAGTAAAAGATGACTTAAAAAAGTCTGCCCTTTCCATATCAGGTGGGCAACAACAAAGACTTTGTATAGCAAGAGCTCTTGCAGTTAATCCAGAAGTTATATTAATGGACGAACCAACATCTGCCCTTGACCCAATTTCCACAGGAAAAATTGAGGACCTTGCCCAAGATTTAAAGGACAAGTACACAATTGTAATGGTAACCCACAACATGCAACAGGCATCAAGAATTTCAGATCAAACTGCCTTCTTCTTAAATGGAGTTATTGTTGAAAAGGGAAATACTGTAGATATCTTTACAAACCCAAGGGAAGAAAAAACAGAATTATATGTAACAGGAAGGTTCGGCTAATGAGAAAAAGATTTGATGATGAATTAAGGCACTTAAATGACTTGGTCTTAGAGATGGCAAGTTTAAATGAATCTGCAATTAAAAAGGCAATTTCACTTTTAGATGAAAAGGACAAGGATATTGCAGAAGAAGTCATCCAAGATGAAAAGAGAACAGACCAATACGAAAAAATTATTCAAGACCAATGCCTTAAAATTTTTGTAGAGCAACAACCAGCAGCAAGTGACCTTAGGAGGGTCTCTTCTGCCTTAAAGATGATTACTGACTTAGAAAGAATTGGGGATAACGCAAGAGATATTGCAGAAATTTGCATGGGCCTAGCTGATGACGGTGACACTACAAGCCTACCTCTTATAAAGGAAATGGCAGAGGCAACAGTTAATCTTTTAAATAGGTCCATTGATTCCTTTGTAAACTTAGATCTTGATCTTGCAAAGAAAATTGATGACGAAGATGATGTTATTGACAATTATTTTGTAATGATAAGAGACCAATTAATTGATATAATAAAGTCAGATTTTAATCCAGCAGCTGCCATTGATTATATAATGATTGCCAAGTACTTGGAAAGAATTTCTGATCATGGAGTTAACATTGCTTACTGGGTGATCTTTACTATAGAAGGTTCAAGAAGCTAATTAAAAATCAAAAAATAAGGATGATTTTATGCTAATTTATCTTGTTGAAGATGATACATCGATTTTAAAATTAATTGAATACTCTTTAAACACTAAGGGTTACGAGGTCAGAGCCTTTGAAAAGGGCAAGGACTTCTTTAAAGTTCTTGAAGAAAAAAGGCCTGATTTAGTCCTCCTTGACATAATGCTTCCCGACATGGACGGAATCGAGATTTTAAAAAGGCTTAGGGAGAGAGAAGAAACTTCTGACACCTGGGTCATAATGATAACTGCCAAGACTTCAGAATACGACGTGATTTCTGCCCTTGACGAAGGAGCAGACGATTACATCAAGAAGCCATTCTCTGTCATGGAACTTTTATCAAGAGTTGGGGCAGTGGAAAGACGAGCTAGCAAAAAGCCAAAGGACACAGGAGTCCTTGACTACAATGGGATTGTTATAAAAGACAAGAACAGGTCTGTCACTATTGATGGTGCTCAAGTTGACTTTAGCTTAAAGGAGTATGAAGTTTTAAAATATTTAATTCTAAATAAGGACATAGTTATCTCTCGTGAGAAACTCTTGACAGAAATTTGGGGTTACGACTATGAGGGAGAAACTAGGACTGTGGACATGCACATAAAGTTAATAAGAGATAAGCTTGGTGACAAGAGGGGATGCATCAAAACCATTAGGGGAATTGGTTACATGATGACCAAGGAGGAATGAGATGAAAAAAAGATTTTTCAGATACCTCCTTGGAATTGCCCTCTTGACTTTATTTTTATCAACTGTGGCTTCCATGTTTGTATTTTATTCTGGTTACGCCAAGAGGTCCAACGAGGACTTGAGAAACATTGTCATGACTATGGGAGAAAGTCTCAACAAGCATGAAGATGACATTGCTTACTTGGAAGGACTTGCAAATAAAAAATTAGACTTTAGGATAACCTTGATAAGAGAAGATGGAGAAGTCCTTTATGATTCAAAGAAGGATGTAAAACTCTTGCCATCTCACAAGGACAGGCCAGAAGTTATTGAAGCAAAAAAACTTGGCTACGCGCAAGTGGAAAGATATTCCAACACCCTATCCAAGGACCTCTACTATGTCAGCCTAAGGCTTGATGATGGAAATATGATTAGGATTTCAAGAGAAATGGACAACTTAGTTGGTGCCTTCACCAAGGTCCTTCCTCTTGATATATTAATGTCCCTTGTGATATTTGTTGTTGCAGCTTTTGTTTCAAGTAGTTTAACCAAAAAGACCTTTGATCCACTAAACAATCTTGAAGAAGACTTGATAAATATTGACACAAATATTTTTCCAGAGATTAGTCCCTTTATAAATAGGATTAAAAGGCAAAAGCTAACTATTGATGAAAACTACAAGGAGATTGCCAGAGAAAGAGACACAATAAATACGATTTTAAAAAATATGAGGGAGTCCCTTGTTATTGTTGACGAAAACAAAAATCTCTTGACAGTAAATGACTCTGCAAGAGAAATCTTTAATTCAAAGAGAGACATTCTTGGAGAAAATATTATAAATCTCATTAGAGATGAAGAAATTTTAAAAATGGCTGATGAGGCCCTTGAGGGCAAGAGCACTGAAGCCATAACGAGAATTGGCAACAGGGACTACAAGTGTTACGTAAATCCAGTCTTTGAAGACAAGAGGGTTAGGGGACTTTTGATCTTATTTATTGATGAGACGGAAGAAATCAGGGCCCTAAGACTTCGTGAAGAATTTTCATCCAATGTTAGTCACGAGTTAAAGACTCCCCTTACATCAAT
This sequence comes from Peptoniphilus harei, assembly GCF_900454685.1. GTDB lineage: Bacteria > Bacillota > Clostridia > Tissierellales > Peptoniphilaceae > Peptoniphilus_A > Peptoniphilus_A harei. The sequence continues at coordinate 846,445 of NZ_UATM01000032.1, forward strand.
CTCTGGTTTCTCAGAACTTCTTGTCAACAACTTGGTAGAAGACAAGGACAAGGAAGGTTTTTATAAATTAATTTACAATGATTCCAAGAGACTACTAAGTCTTGTGGAAGACATTATGAAAATTTCTGGCCTTGAAAATGCAGGAGACTATGACAAGGAAGAAGTTGACCTAAGGGAAATAATTTCTGAAATCCTAAAGGGCTATGAAGGCTTAATTGAAGAAAAAAATATTAAGGTTAACTTTGAGGGGGATGGCAGTCTTTTTGAAAACAGGACTATGATTTGGGAGCTCTTCTCCAACTTAATCAACAACGGACTTAAGTACAACAAAGAAGGAGGAAGGCTTGACATAAAAATTTCTGAAGAAGAGGAGAATTACAAGGTTCACATTGCTGACACAGGAATTGGAATCCCTCAAGAAGACCTTGCAAGGATTTTTGAAAGATTTTACAGGGTAGACAAGTCTAGGTCACGTAGGGTTGGTGGAACAGGTCTTGGCCTCTCCATAGTAAAACACATCCTGCAAAATATAGACGGAAAGGTAAAGATTTATTCACAACTTGGTAAAGGAACGACCTTTGAATTACTTTTAAAGAAGTCAAAGAAAAATTAATTTCATAAATTTTAGAGACACAAAAAGAGGACCTTCGCGGTCCTTTTTTGTTTTATTTTTTAAAAATATTAAGATTTATATTCTTAAAAAATAAAAAAAATAAATGCTATTATATCCTTAAAATAGATTTTATTAGGAGGATATTATGAACAAGAGATTAATTAATTTAGGACTAGGTTTAGTAGCAGGTGCTCTTGGTGGAAAAATTCTTACATCAGAAACTGCAAAAAAATTAGCAGTTAACACAGTAGCTGGTGGCCTAAAAATCAAAGAAGGTATCGACAAAAACCTTGAAGCTGTAAAAGTTTCTAGTGAAGACATTCTTGCTGAAGCAAAAGTAAAAAAGGCAGAAGATGAAAAGAAGGAAGCTGAAAGAAAGGCTCAATTAGATATAGAAAAAGTTTCCCAAGCAGAAGTAGAAGAAGAAGTTGTTGAAGAAGAAGTAGAAGACTAAAATGATTGCTTCTATTGCTAGTAGGACTCTTGGAAGGACTCGCTTCACCTATGAAGGGATCCTGCCAGAATCCAATGTAAATAAATTAAAATACAAGATTGAAGAGCTTGAGGGAGTTAAGTTTTGTAAAATTTCTCCCCTAGCTAATTCTATAGTCGTATCTTATGAAGAAAAATTTCTGCCAAAGATAGCAAGATTTATCTTAAACTTTGACTTAAGTGACTTAGATGACTTTGAAATTGATGATTCAGACTTTGTCCCACAAAATGATAGGGAAGTCTTTCATATCTTGCGTGATGCAATGTATAGGAGGATTTTCTTTACAAAAATTATGCCAATGCCCTTGAGACCTCTTGGCGTAGTTATAAAATCAATCCCTTACATCAAGGCTGGTTTAAGAAGTCTTAAGAACAGAAAACTTGACGTCAGTCTACTGGATGCCACAGCTATTGGAGTTTCGATACTGGATGGAGAGTTTGCTGATGCAGGCAGCATTATGTTCTTACTAGAACTTGGCGAAGAACTAGAAGACTACACCCTAAAGAAGTCCAAGGATAACCTGGCTCAGTCATTGAAGTTAAACGTTGATAAGGTCTTTGTTCTTGATGGAGATAAGAAGTATTTAAAGAAGCTTGAAGATGTAGAAATTGGCGAGCTTGTTGAAGTCGACATGGGGTCAACTATTCCTGTTGACGGAGAAATAATTAGGGGCTACGGCATGGTCAACGAGGCATCCCTAACTGGCGAGTCACTTCCTGTTAAGAAGACTGAAGGCAAGACTGTCTTTGCAGGCACTGCCCTTGAAGAGGGAGCCATTTTAGTGAGGACTGCAAAAAAATATGACGACTCAAGAATCAACCACATAATAGAATTAATTGGAGAAAGTGAAAAGAACAAATCCCTTGCAGAAAAGAGGGCAGAATCTCTTGCAGATTCTATTGTAAAATATTCCTTCCTTGGGGCAGGCCTAACTTATCTTTTGACAAGAAACTTTATCAAGGCCAAGTCCTTTTTAATGGTGGACTTCTCTTGTGCCCTAAAACTTACAATGCCAATTGCAACAATGAAGGCAATTTCGTCGGCATCAGAAAGAGAAATCCTTGTAAAGGGTGGAAGGTATCTTGAAAAGTTGGCCCAAGCTGACTCCATAGTCTTTGATAAGACTGGAACTCTTACAAAGTCAGAGCCAAAGGTTGAGAAGGTAATTGCCTTTTACGACCACGATGAAGATGAATGTCTAAGGATTGCAGCCTGTCTTGAAGAACACTTCCCACATTCCATTGCCAATGCAGTTGTTAAGGCCGCTAAGGATAAGGACCTCAAGCATGAAGAGATGCACTCGAAGCCAGAATATATTGTGGCTCATGGAATAAAATCAAGTATTGAGGGAAGACCTGCCTTAATTGGATCGGCTCACTTCATACTTGAAGATGAAAAGATTCAAATCGACAAGGCCCAAGAAGATAAGATTGAAGAGTTAAAGGAAGACTACTCACTCTTATACCTAGCCTATGATGAGAAATTAATTGCAGTAATTTGTATAAAAGATCCAGTGCGTGAAGATGCAAAACTTACTATTGATGCCCTAAGACAACTTGGATTTACAAAAATTGCCATGCTAACTGGCGACGCAGAGAACTCTGCAAGAGCTGTGGCAGAAGAGCTTGAACTTGATTATTATGAGTCACAAGTCTTGCCCGAAGACAAGAAAAATTATGTAGACAGGGAAAGGGAAGCAGGCAGGACTGTTGTCATGATTGGAGACGGAATCAACGACTCCATTGCCCTATCATCGGCAGATGTGGGCATCTCCATGCATGAAGGTGCAGACATAGCAAAAGAAATTGCAGACATATCCATTAAGTCCGACTCCTTAAAGGAACTTGTTGATGCAATAAAAATTGCAAGAGGACTTGAGAGAAGGATCCACAGAAATTACAGGGAAATTATTTCATTTAACGGGGCCCTAATTATCCTAGGAGTATTGGGTTACGTGACAAATACTCGTTCAGCCTTCCTCCACAATGCCTCAACAGTTGCCATTGCAGGAAGAAATATGAGGGACTACGCAATTTAAAATAAATTTGTAAATAAAAAAGTAAAAATATATTTTTCCAAATCTCAAAAAAAGAGGACCTTCGCGGTCCTTTTTCTTATGCTTATTTACTGTCTTCTTCTGTCAAAATTCTCAAGATCTCTGAATAAATATCTTCAGGATTTTTTTTGAAATTGGCGGTTATTTTTTTCGCCATAGTGGGGTCTGATGCTTCAATTTTTAAATCAAGAACATCAATCTCGTCATCCCTAATTTTTAAATGAGCGTAGTGGCTTCCATCTCTTTCAATGACTTGACCTGATACAGAATTTTTTAAGAGCAAGTCGTGGTGGTAGGTCTCCATCTTCTCGTCTAAAAATTTTATATTCTCTTCAGGTATTTGCTCATAGAAAATATTTAGGGTCTTTGTCCCATCTTCTGAAAGATAATATTTTTTATCGTCGTCAAAGAGGACAAGGCCTGTTGACTCTAGCTCCTTTAAATATTGTTTGAAATAAAAATAATTAAAGAGCTCAATATCCAATACAAAATAGGACAGGTCATTTTCCTTGAGCCTGTGATTGAAATTATCTATTATGTAGAGGATTAATAATTTATTTAATGCAAGTTCAAAAGAACTTTTTTTCATAAGATCACCTTCCAAGTAATTATACCAAAGCCAGGCTCATAAAGGCAATTAAAGATGAATTTTTACAAGTTTTTGATATAATGTAGGTGGAGGAATTATGGAAAAAGAAATTTTATTTTCTCGTGAAGAGATCAAAGAAAAAGTTGTAAGCCTGGGCAAGATGATAGAAAAAGACTTCGAAGATGATTTCGTAGTTATTTCTCTTTTAAGGGGAAGTTTTATCTTTGCAGCAGACTTAGTTAGAGAGATAGATAGATTAGTTGAAATAGATTTTTTGACAACTTCAAGTTATGGTCATAGCGAAAGCTCAAGTGGAGAAGTTAGGTTCTTGACAGACCTTCGCACTAATATCGAGGGCAGAAATGTCTTAATAGTTGACGACATATTGGACACAGGCAACACCCTCTACGCAGTGAAGGAAAAGTTAATGACTTACAAGCCAAAAACTTTAAAGACTTGTGTCTTGTTGGACAAGCCTTCAAGGAGAGAGGCAGATGTAAGTGCCGACTACGTTGGCTTTGAAATCGAGGACCTCTTTATAGTTGGTTACGGCCTAAACTATGGGGACCACTACAGAAATGTCCCTTACATTTACACTTACACAGAAAAAAATGAAAAACTTTAAGAAGAAGACTTTAAATGTGATGAGTGTCAACTCCTTGACCCTTGTCCTTGCAATTATATTTTTGACAATTGGATTTAACATCCAGGAACGTTTTAGCTTTTGGGGGACTTTTATAACAGAAGTGGGTATAGTTTTGATTCCAGCCCTTTTAATTTCCTCAACAGGAAGAATAAAAGAGGTCCTAAAGATCAAGAAGGCCCCAATGAAGAGCCTGGGACTTACAATAATCCTTGTGATATTAATTTATCCTGTGATCTTGCTTTTCAACGGAGTATTTTTGTCCCTTCTTTCAAATTTTATTGAATACAAAAATTTTCCCATGGAGCTAATGCTACAAAATGTTCCAATTTTTAATTATTTGATTTTCATGTGCCTTGTGCCGGCAATTTGTGAAGAAGTTTTCTTTAGAGGAACTCTTACCAATGCCTACAATGTTTATGGAGAGAGGTTTGCCATAGTGGTATCGGCCCTTGTCTTTGCCCTCTTCCACTTTGATATCCAAAATTTTATAGCACCCTTCTTGTTGGGACTTTTGTTTGCAAGTTTAATTGAAGTCACAGGTTCAATTTTGCCTGCAATCTTGGCCCACTTTGTCAACAATGTTCTTGCAGTTTTGTCGGCAAGATACGTTAACGAAAGGGTCTTTAACTTTTTGAGACAGACGAAGTTTTCTCGTGAGATAGGATCTCTTGAGCTTTCAATAATTATAATTCTAGTTGTCCTTTCAATTTTTTCAATAATCCTTGGCAGGTTTATCATGAAAAGTTTGAAGGAGGAGAACAAGTCTGAAGGTCAGGTTAAGATAAGATATAGGGACGTGGAAGCAATTGATTTATTCAACTTTGTTCCTCTCATTGCCCTTGTGATTTTGTATTTCATCTATCACTACATTGTTTTTTAAGGAGATAGGATATGGATAAGATTAGAGAAGCAGCAGATTTAATTTTAAAATCAAAGAAAGTTTTTGCCCTAACTGGCGCAGGTATTTCTACAGATTCAGGTATTCCTGACTTCAGGTCATCATCTGGATATTATTCCAAGATGGACCCAGCCCTTGCCCTTTCCAAGGACAGACTTTTAAACCATCCAGAAATTTTTTATAAGGAAGGCTACAAGATTTTAGAAGACTTAAATGACCAAGAACCAAACGGAGGCCACAAGGCTCTTGCCAAGATGGAAGAGGAAGGTTATCTTGCTGGTATAATCACACAAAATATTGACAACCTTCATGCCAAGGCTGGGTCTAAAAATATTTACGAAGTTCACGGAGAAACTCGTGGAACCCACTGCATGAAGTGTGGTAAGGAATATCCTTTTACTGTAATGAGAGAAAAGGTTGAAGCTGGAGAAATTCCACCTAAGTGTGATGAATGTGGTGGAGTGATCAGACCTAATGTTGTGATGTTTGGCGACATGATGCCAGATGATTTTGAAAGGGGAGCAAGGGAACTTGACTCTACTGAAACCTTAATTGTAGTTGGATCATCTCTTACAGTTTCACCAGTAAATTTCTTGCCAAACTATGTGGACCACTTGATTATAATAAACAACGACCCAACACCTATGGATAGGCGTGCCGATGTAGTCATCCACGAAAATTCCACTAGGGTATTACAAGAAATTTTGAAGGAGCTTGAAGCTAGATCATGATGTACGGAGATTTTGCTTATTTTTACGACAAGCTCATGTATGACCTTGACTACGAAAAAATTTATAAATTTATAGGAGAGCTTCTGGGGAAAAAATCTCTAGAAGCTGACTTAATTTTAGAAATGGCCTGTGGGACTGGAGGTCTCACAGAAAAGCTAGTCAAGGACTACAAGGTCCATGCCTTTGACCTTTCAGAGGACATGTTGGCAGTTTGTGAAAATAAGATTAGAAGTAGGAACTTAAGACTTTTTAAGCAAAACATGGCAGGTTTTTCTGCCCCATCAACTTATGACACCATAGTCTCAGTTGGTGACAGCTTAAATTATTTAATAGAGAGGGAAGACTTTGAGGCTGCCCTAAAATCAGCCTATGACCACTTAAGAGATGGTGGGATTTTTATCTTTGACTTAAACACAGAGTACAAGTTCAAGAACATTGACCCTGTAACTGTTGACGAAGTTGAAGATGTCTTCTATATTTGGGAAAATATTTTTGATGAAGAATCAAAGCTAAACACTTATGGAGTTAATTTTTTCAGAAACACTGAAGACAATAATTACAAGAGATTTTATGAAGAGCACCTAGAGAGGGCCTATGACCTTTCTTATGTGAAAAATATTTTAGAAGAAATTGGATTTTGTGATATGGAAGTTTATGATGACTATGACTTTAAAGAAGCAAGTGATGAAACTTCTAGATACACAATAGCCGCAAGGAGGTAAATTTGGGATATATTTTAAGAGCAATAGATGAGACAGAAACTATAAAAATTTCTACTGCCATAACAACTGACGTAGTTGAAGAGGCAGCAAAGATTCACAAACTATCAAAGACAACTGCAGCAGCCCTGGGAAGAGTTTTAACTGCAACAGCAATTATTGGATCATGGCAAAAAAATGAAAGGGATTCAGTAACTATTTCCATAAATGGAGATGGTCCAGCAGGTCCAATTGTTGCAACTTGTAAAAACGACGGTTATGTAAAGGGCTACGTTTCAAGACCAGGAGCCGACCTTCCAATAAGAGAGTATGACGGAAAGATTGATGTTGCTGGAGCCGTTGGCCAAGGAACCCTAACTATGACAATGGACGTTGGAATGAAGAAGCCTTACACAGGAACAGTTAACCTGACAAGTGGTGAAATCGCAGAAGATCTTGCAGTTTATTTCTTGCAATCAGACCAAGTTCCATCAGCAGTTGGTCTTGGAGTCCTTGTTGATGTTGACTATTCAATCAAGGCAGCAGGTGGCTTTATAGTTCAACTAATGCCAGACTGTAGGGAAGAAGAGATTGCAAAGCTAGAGGAAAACTTGAAAAAGCTAAACAACGTAACTTCAGTGATTGATGAGTACCACGATGCAGAAAAGTTAATTGAAATCTTAATGGAAGGCATGAACTACAAGGTTCTTGAAAAGAGAGAAATTGAGTACAAGTGCAACTGCTCTCGTGAAAAAGTTGAAGATGCCATTGTGTCAGTTGGACCACAAGAAATTAAAAAAATTCTAGAAGAAGACAAGAAGGCAGAAGTGAATTGCTACTTCTGTAACTCTGTTTACGATTTTGACGAGGAAGACCTTGAGAGAATGCTAAAGAAGGCCGAGGACATAAATAAAAATAGGGAAGTTATTATCCAAGATAATTTTTAGATTAAATTTTTTTATATCTTTTAAAATAGTTTAAATCTATTTGATATTTTGTCCGATTGGTTAGTGAATATTAATTAAAGGAATGTAAGGATCCTATGAGTAGAAAATTATTAGACGTTTTAAAATATGAAAAAAACAATAAAATAAGTGGTGGAATATATCACAAACTCCAAGTTGAATTCACTTACAACTCTAATCACATAGAAGGAAGCAAGTTGACTGAAGACCAAACTAGGATGATATTTGAAACCAACACCCTTGGTGTCAATGAATCAGTAAATGTCGATGACATTATAGAAACCTTAAATCATTTTCAATCAATTGATAAGGTCATAGATTCCTACGACGAAGAATTGACAGAAGCTTATATAAAAGACCTTCACAAGGCTTTAAAAGCTGGCACAAGTGACTCCAAGCTAGATTGGTTTAGGGTTGGAGATTATAAGGCTTATCCAAATGAAGTTGGTGGAAATGAAACGACTTCGCCTGAAGATGTGCCACATGAAATGAAAAAACTTCTAGATTCTTACAATGAGAAGAAAGAGAAAAGACTTGAAGATATAATTGACTTCCACTATAGGTTTGAAAAAATTCATCCTTTCCAAGATGGGAATGGTAGAGTCGGAAGGCTTATTATTTTTAAAGAGTGTCTCAAGTATGACTTTGTTCCCTTTATAATTAGCGAAGACTTAAAATTTTTCTATTATAGGGGACTTGCAGAATACAAAAAAGAAAGAGGATTCTTGGTAGAAACTTGTCTTTCAGCACAAGATAGGTTTAAGGCATATTTAGATTATTTTAAAATCGATTATAGAGACTAAAAGAAAATTTTATAAAAAAAGAAAGATAGCTAGAAAATTTAATCTAGCTATCTTTTTTTTATGTTTTTATCTTATGTTATTAAAAACTTTTTCCATGGGTTTAAAAACCACAAGGACTATGACAGATGAAACTGCAATTTGAATTAGGTTGCCTGGTATTGACGCAAGGGGTGCGACAAGTGAAGACAAGATAAAAATTTCTCCTATGTAGTAAACCACAACTTTTACAAGGGCAACAAGTATAAAAGATGTAATTAAACTTTTAAGATTGTGCTTCTTGTAGTTCATCTTGTTTAAGATGTAGCCCATGATTAGGGCTGAGATCACAGTCATTGGTGACCAAAGAATCCATCCACTTGTTAAGTCAAATAGGCCCATGCCCAAAGCTCCTGCTGTCATGCCCACTCTCTTGTCAAAAAATATGGCAGCCAAGAAGAAGGGGACATTGCCCAAGTGAATCAGGCCTCCGTTGGGGGAGAAGGGGAGTTGGATTTTTACCAGCCAAGTGAATACATATACAAGTGCAATAAATAGTGAAGTGATGACAAGGTCTCTGACCTTAAAATTTTTCATGAGTGCTCCTTTCACATTTTTTTAAAATAATTTAGAATTATTTTACCAGAAATTGTCATATAAATAAAGAGCAAGGTCGACAATACGGCCTTGCTTTAAAAATTTTAATTTATAAACTTTTTGTAAAATTAATTTTTAAATTATGAAGGCACCCTTCTCATCAATATCAAGAAGTCTTACTTCATAAGAATTTGAAAGCTTATCTAATTTATTTTTGATTTGGTCTTCTGAAGTATTGTCGTCTGCCTTTAAGACCACCATAATAGTGGATCCGGCACCACTTAGGTAGTGGCCAAGTGCTTCTGAATCATCAATAATTTTTTCAATATCATCGATTTCTGGAATTAATTTTAACCTGTAAGGCTCGTGAATTTTATCATCAAGGGCAACTTTTAAGTTTTCTTCATTGCCAGAGATTAATGACAAGATTACCATGGAAAGTCTTGAAAGGTTAAAGACAGCATCTTCCTTTGAGTAAGTCTTTGGCAAGGCATCTCTTGCTTCTTTTGTTGGAAGTTTGAAGTCAGGAATTATTGCCAAGAATTTAAAATTATTTGAAACTTCAAATTCTTCTAGGTAAACTTGATCATCCTTTAGGATTGATGCCACAGCATTGCCAAAAATTGCTGGAGCTACATTGTCTGGGTGGCCTTCCATCTTTGTTGCAAGTTTCAAAATTTCCTTCTTGTCAAAGTCTCTCTTCATGACATCAAAGGCAGCCATGATCCCCATGACAATGCAGGAAGCTGATGATCCAAGACCACGAGAAAGTGGAACATTGGTGTCCACATTAAAGTCCACAGGAAGGGCTTCCTCTCCATAGAAGTCAAAGGCATACTTGTAGGCCTTGTAGATTAAATTTGAATTTATATTATTTTCAAATTCATTTTTGTCATCACTTAACTTAAACTCACAAGTGTTGGCAAGGTCAAGGGCAAGACCAAGGACGTCAAAGCCAGGTCCAAGGTTGGCTGAAGTGGCTGGGACGGAAATTCTCTTGCCACGTCTTGCAAATTTTAAGACCTCTTCTTCAATTTCATTTTTAAGAATTTTTGTCTTGTGAAGAATTTTTTTATTTTTTAATTTTTTAATTTCAGATGGAATCTTAACTCCAGTTTTTTCGTGAAGGATATCAATATTTTCAAACTCATCATCTGAAAGATTTTCCCCTAAAGCTCCTAAGACTGTAGAAGAAAACTTGTAGGGACTTGCTGTTGATAAGATTACTGTCTTATGAAGTCCAAGCTTGTCTACAATATTTTTTGCAACTCCTGTGTGGGGATCCATCAAATAATTTTCTTCTTCAAAGACCTTCTTAATAGTTTCCCTTGTCTCATCTTCCTTGGCAAAACCACACAAGAATTCATGGAAGTCGCTCTTAAATTCAAAGAGACCCTTGTCTTTTAAGTCAGCCATTTTTTCTTTAACGACTTCATCAGATGACTTGTGGAAGATTAGTCTTTCAAGGTTTGATGAAACCAAGATGTCCATGGAAGGAGAAATTGTCTTTACAAGGTCCCTGTTGGCATCGTATCTTCCACTAGTGAAAAAGTCTGTCAAAACATTGTTATCATTTGATGCAATGACAAGATTGTCTATTGGAAGTCCCATTTCCTTTGCGTAATATCCCGCCAAGATGTCTCCAAAGTTTCCCGTAGGAACACAGTAGGAGATTTTTTCTCCGCCACTTATTTTTTTATTCTTGACTAAGTCTGCGTAGGAATAAAAATAGTAGATGATTTGGGGAAGGAGCCTGCCAATGTTTATGGAGTTGGCAGAAGAAAGATAAATATTTTCCTCTTTAAGCTCTTCTTTTATCTTTTCATCGTTAAATATTTTTTTCACAGCAGATTGGGCATCGTCGAAGTTGCCATCAATGGAAATAACCTTTGAATTTAAAGATCCTGTTGTATCCATTTGGGCCTTTTGGATGGAACTCACACCTTCTGTTGGGTATAAGACCAAGATGTCAATGTCTTCTGTGTTGTAAAAACCTTCTAGGGCAGCCTTACCTGTGTCGCCAGATGTTGCAGTCAAAATAAGGGTTTTGTCCTTGATACCAAGAGATTTTTTGGCATAGGCCAAGAGGTTTGGAAGAAGGCAAAGTGCAAAGTCCTTAAAGGCAGAAGTCCTGCCATGATAAAGTTCCAGGTAAAAATCCTTTTGGTAAGAAACTTTTGCAATTTCATCTTCAAAGGATGCGTAGGATTTTTCTATAAGCCCTAACAAGTCGTCCTTGTCAAAGTCTGTGAGATAAAGTGAAAGAATTTTGTGGGCCAAGTCTGTGTAAGACAGGTCCAAGTTCTCCATTATGTCAAAGGCAGGGAAGGATTCTGGGACAAAGAGACCGCCGTCTTCAGAGATTCCTTTGACAATGGCTTCTCTGCCAGAAATTTTTAAATTTGAATTTCTTGTTGATAAAAATTTCATAAATCCTCCTCAATTTCTGCCAAGAAAACTTTGTCGAGATTACCAAGGGAAGCTCTCAAGTTATCAAGGGAAACTTTTTTTGTAATTATTAGGTGTTCGTCATTTATAATTTTTTCTTCTTCTATTAAGTCTTTTAGTTCAGGAGAGACTTCAGAAGTCCTCACATAAAATTTGTTTTCCAAATTATTTTCAACTTCATAGGAATTTCCTGCGTCATAAAAAGTTTTTATTTCTCTTTTTGCAAGGATTCTCAAAAGGTCACGCATAACTGCATCGGCAGTTTCAAGCTTGCCTGCTCCAGGACCCTTGAGTTCGTAGGAAGTGAAGTTTTCTCCCCAGACCTTAACTCCGTTAGTTCCACCAAAAGTTTTTGCAAAGAAATTATCCCTAACAAAAGTAGGAATCACAGAAATATTTATCTTATCATTTGCTAGTTCTGACTTGGCAAGGACCCTAATGGAGTAGCCTCTTTCTTTTGCAAAATCAAAATCAGCTTTCTTTACATTTTCAATGCCAAAAGTAAAAATCTCATCTTCATTGATATTTGAATTGTAAATAAGAGAAGATAAAATTCTTATCTTTCTCATGGCATCAAAGCCTCCAACATCAGCAGTAGGATCTGCTTCTGCATAGCCAAGCTCTTGGGCTTCTTTTAAGACCTCGTCATAGGATGAGCCTTCAACTTCCATCTTTGAAAGGATGTAGTTGGAAGTTCCATTTAAAATTCCTTGGATCTTATTCATTTCGCTGAAGAAGGCCTCTTCCATTAGAGGATGGATTACTGGGATTGCACCAGCAACTGCAGCTTCATAAGAAAAATAAATATTTTTTTCTCTTGCAAGTTCATTTAACTCTTCAAAGTATTTTGAAACTACGGCTTTGTTGGCAGTTACAATATTTTTGCCAGCTTCCATTAATTTAACAATTCTCTCATAAGTTTCTTCAAGACTTGAAGTCACATCAATAACTGTATCCACATCAGAATTTAAAATTTCGTCAAAATCATCTGTGAAGGCAAGGTCACCATCAAGGGGAGACCTTTTTTTATTTTTATTTCTAATTAAAACTTTTTCAATTTTTATATCAAAATTATTTTTTAAGAGGGACTCCCTCTTCTTGTATAAAATTTCTTCGACACCTGTTCCCACAGTGCCAAAGCCCATTATTGCAATTTTCAACTTAAACCTCCAAGACTTTTTTAGCAATTTGCACTGCGTTAGTTGCAGCTCCCTTCCTAATGTTGTCAGCACAAGACCAAAGGTTTAGGCCGTTTTCTACAGTGAAGTCACGTCTAATCCTGCCAACAAAAACTTCATTCTTATCAGCTGACATTAAAGGCATTGGATAAACTTCATTGGCAAGATCATCTTCTAGTACCATGCCAGGGTAGTCTCCAATAATTTTCTTCACATCATCAACTTCAAAAGGATTTTCCACTTCAACGTTAATAGAAATTGAGTGGGAGAACTTAACTGGGACACGAACTGTTGTGGCAGTAACAAGGATAGAGTCGTCGTGAAGGATTTTTTTAGTTTCGTTAATCATCTTCATTTCTTCCTTGGAGTAACCATTGTCTAAGAAGACATCAATTTGTGGAATGCAGTTGTTCTTAATTGGATACTTGTAGGCAAGCTGAGTGCCTTCTTCTAAGTCAGAGATTCCCTTTATGCCAGATCCAGAAACAGATTGGTAAGTAGAATAAATTACCCTCTTGATCTTGTACTTGTCGTGAATTGGTTTAAGTGGAAGTACAGATTGTATAGTTGAACAATTTGGGTTTGCAATAATTCCCTTGTTGTCCTTAATATCTTCAGGATTAATTTCTGGAACAACTAGTGGAACTTCTGGGTCCATCCTAAAGGCAGATGAGTTGTCAACAACAGTTACTCCAGCCTTAGCAGCTATAGGAGCGAACTTTTCACTTACAGAGCCACCAGCAGAGAAGAGGGCAATCTTAATATCCCTTCCTTCAAAGGAATCTTCCTTTAATTCTTCAACAGTGTATTCTTTGCCACAATATTCAATTTTTTTGCCAGCCGATTTTTTTGAGCTAAACAAGTATAAATTGTCAATTGGGAAATTTTCTTCACTTAAAACCTTTAACATCATGCTTCCAACAAGTCCAGTTGCACCAACAACTGCTACATTAACCTTCATCCTTAGTCCTCCTTATAAAATTCTTCATAAATTGCGCGAATTGCTTTTTCAAAATCTTGAGTTTCAACACCAATAATAATATTTATTTCGCTGGAACCCTGGCTAATCATCTTTATATTAACCCCTTCTCTTGCAAGGGCAGTAAAAGTCCTAGAAGACACGCCCTTTTCATTGATCATGCCACGACCAACAACGGCAATGAGGGAGATGTCCCTTTCCCAAGAAATGTTGTCTACGTTTAGATAAATCTTTAACTCTTCAAGAACCTTGTCAAGCTTTGGTGTGATATAGGAATCTGCCACAAGGACAGAAACAGAGTCAATGCTTGAAGGCATGTGCTCAATGGAAATATCATTGGACTCAAAAACTGTAGTTAGCTTTCTGAAGAAGTCCTTCTCAGTATTCATATTTACCTTTTCAAGATTTATAACAGTGAAATCTTTTTTGCCCGAAATACCAGTTAAGATATTTTTATTTTTTATGTCACACTTAGAAAGAATCAAAGTTCCTTCTTCGTGAGGGGCATTAGTATTTTTTATATTTATAGGAATATTTTTGTCCCTGAGTGGGAAGATGGCTTCTTCGTGTAAGACCTTGGCTCCCATGTAGGAAAGCTCCCTCAACTCCTTGTAAGTAATTGTCCCAATAGGAGAGGAGTCCTTGACGATTTTTGGGTCAGCAACCAAAAAGCCAGACACGTCAGTGAAATTTTCATACATTTCAGCATCGAGGGCAGAGGCAATAATAGAACCAGTTACATCAGACCCACCACGAGAAAAAGTTTTGACCTTGCCTTCCTCGTTCTCACCATAAAAACCTGGGACAACAGCATTCTCATGTTTAGTGAGAATGTCCTTAATTTTATCTTCAGACTTAGGAAGGTCAACGACACCATTTGTAAATACAATTAAGTCCCTTGCGTCCACAAAGTCAAAGCCAAGATAGGCTGCAAGGACTTGGGCGCTAATAAACTCGCCACGGCTTATAACAAAGTCGTAGCTTGCTCCATTTGTAATCTCATCTTTGACCTCGGCAAGAATCTTATCAATGTCTATATCCAAAACAAGATCATCAACAATATTTTTAAAAACATTCTCGATGATCTTGTAAACTTCATTAAAATTCAATTCGTGCGCACTTAGCTCATGGCACATTGCTAGAAGGTCAGTGACCTTGTGATTGTTGTTAACTCCTTTTCCAGGCGCAGAAACTACGATGTACTTTCTAGCGTCATCTTCCAGAATAATATCCTTAACTTTTTTCAGCTGGCGAGCATCGGCAAGTGAACTGCCACCAAATTTTGCGACTTTCATCTCTTTCTCCTTTGTAGTAAATGTAAATAAGTAAAAAACTTTTAACAAAATGAAAAATTTTTGATTTGTAAATTAATTGTTATTTCAAATAATTTTATAATTAGAAATTAATTGTTAAGTTAAATAAATTTGTTAATTAGAAAATAATTCTAAAGTCAAAAAAATTGTGAATTAAAATTCAATTCTTAAGTCAAATAAATTTGTGAATTAGAAATTAATTCTTAAATCAAAAAATTGTGAATTAAAACTCAATTAATAACTATCAAAAAAAACCTTACATATATAAGTAAAATGTTAAAAGTAATTTTTTCGATTATACAATTATTTAGCCCAGTTGTCAATTGAAAGAGACTTATAAAAAGAGAGGAAGAAAGAAATCTTGAAAAAAAAACAGAAGTACTACAAAAAAATAAAAATAAAAAAATTTATAGAAGACAAAACTTAAAATTAAAAAAATAAAAAAAGGTCGACTTTAATCGACCTATTATTTATAAAAAATTTTCAATTAAATTTTCAATTTCATTCTTATATTTTGAATCAAAAGTAAACTTGTGTAAATTAGAAAAAGTATGAAGACTAAGAATAACTTTGTCATCGTAAAAAGAATCAATTTTGATACTTTCGATTTTATCAAAAGGAGCGAACTTAATTATAGTCGTAGACCACATAAAAATATTAAGGCCATCAGCCCTTATACCAGGGGATGAGATGATAGAAAAAAGTAAAACAATAGATGATAGGGCCAAAAGAAAGTCTAGTGTCGACCTAGAAGAAAACCGATAAGTCATAAAGAGGACAAGAAGACCAAAGAGACCAATAATAAATAAAAACTTCTTCTCAAGCTTAACAAATACAATATTCTTCCTCTTGAGAGAGAAGTTGTAAAAAATATTTATCAAAAATAAAATGAGAATAAAAAATTTCAAAAATCACCTAGATTTATTATAGGATGAAAGGGAATAACTTGTAAAATAATTGATTTTTTAGAATGTAGAATATCTGATATAATTATTACTTGAATGAGTTCAATGTTTGAAATTTATTTTATTTTCTTTAAAGAGAGGGCATAGAATGAAAAAATTACCATATGATGATTCAAGTCCAAGAGATATATTAAGATATGCAAAAAATTTAATTGGGTTGAGATTTGTAGATGTTTTATCTAATAATATTGAAGATTCTAATGGAAGTTTTTTTGAGGAAGAAGTTGTTAGTTACAATAACCCAAGGAAAAAAGGATCGCTAGGAAACTTATTAGAAGAGCATTACTTTTTTTTACAAACCAAACTCTAGTCCAGAGCCAGACTTTTATAAGGCTGGAGTAGAATTAAAGACAACTCCATATGAAAAGACTAAAAAGGGAATTAGGGCAGGAGAAAGACTTGTAATTTCTATGATTCCTAACTATGAGCCTATTGATTTGGAGTTCGAAGGTTCCCACCTAGAAAAGAAAATATGTAAAATATTAATGGTTTGGTATCACAGATTAAAGGGTCAACCAAGAATAGAAAATGAAATAGATTTTGTAAATTTGTATGAACTTTATAGTGACTTGTGCGAAAAAGATTTAGAAATCATTTTAGAAGACTATAAGACGATAGTTGAAAAAGTAGTTTCTGGTAATGCACACAAATTATCAGAAAGTGATACAAAGTATCTTGGAGCATGTACAAAAGGGACAACAGCTAAGAAAAGTTTACAGCCGCAATATTATAATCCAGATATTCCAGCTAAAAGAAGAGCTTTTTCTTTTAAGCAATCTTATATGACATATGTTTTAAATTCATATGTGAAGCCAGGATTAATGAGTTATGATTCTATTTTTGGTAAAGAGGATTTAAAAGAAGGAAATTTTGATTCACAAGTAATATCAAAAATTAATAAATACAAGGGATTTAGCGTAAAAGAACTTTGTACAATTTTTAATTTACCTACAGACAATACTTCAAAACAAATAAATAAAACTTTAGTTAATAGAATTTTAGGTGTTCACACAGAAAATTCTGAAGAATTTGAAAAGGCTAGCATTGTTATAAAAACAATTAGATTACAGAAAAATGGTAAACCAAAGGAAAGTATGTCTTTTCCAAAAGTTAATATAAAAGATTTTGTTCAACAAGACTTTGAGAGTTCTTATGAATATGAATTTTTTGAAACAACACGTTTTTTATTTGTAGTATTTAAAGAGAATAAAAATGGTGAATATGCTTTAGCAGGATCTAAGTTTTGGAATATGCCTATTGATGAGTTAGAAACAACTGGACAGAATGAATGGAATGCATATAAAGAAAAATTTATAAATGGTGTAAAATTTTCTTTAAGCAGGCAAAAAGATGGAAAACAAATTGTTAAAAATGACTTGCCTAAGAAAACAGATACAAAGATATTCCACATGAGGCCACACGCTAGTAAAAGCGCTTATGTAATAAATGGAAGAAGATATGGAAATGGAAAAGATAGCGACATGGATGAATTGCCTAATGGGGATAAGATGACTAGCCAATGTTTTTGGCTAAATAACGATTATATAGCAAAAATTGTTAGTGATATATAAGGAGAGATTAAGAATAGATGAAATTGACAGTAGCAGAACTGTTTGCAGGGGTTGGTGGTTTTAGGGTAGGACTAAATCATATTGACTCAATAGATGAAAATGGTTTGGCAATTGAAAAAGGAGATTGGGAATTTGTATGGGCAAATCAATTTGAACCATCTACAAAAATGCAGCCAGCTTTTGAGTGTTATGTTAAAAGATTTGGTGAAGAAAAAAACTCAAATGTAGATATAAACAAAGTTGACAAAAAAGAAATACCGGATCACTCCCTATTGGTTGGTGGTTTTCCATGTCAAGATTATTCAGTTGCTAGGTCTTTATCTAAAGAAATGGGAATTGAGGGTAAAAAGGGAGTTTTGTTTTGGGATATTAAAGATGTAATAGTTGAAAAAAATCTCCATTTATATTGTTAGAAAACGTTGATAGACTTTTGAAATCCCCAGCATCTCAAAGGGGAAGAGACTTTGCTATAATGTTAAAAACTTTTAATGAATTAGGCTATGATGCTCAGTGGAGAGTTATAAATGCTGGGGACTATTCGATGCCACAAAAAAGAAGAAGAGTTTTTATTTTTGCTTATAAAAATAATTCACAATTTTCTCAATGGGTAAAAGAAGGAAGTTTAAACTTAAATGAAAAGAATATTTTCAATGATTTATTCCCAGTAGAAGAAATTAAAGAACATGAAACAATTAATTTAAATAATTATGAAGATATCCTAGATGTTTCAAATAATTTTAATAATGGAAAATTTTTAGAATCAGGTATAATGATTGATGGAGAAATCGAACATTCTAAAATTATTCCAATATCAGAAAGCAAATACACACTTTCAAGAGTTCTAGATGAAGCTAAAGGATATAATACCTCATTAGATGAATTTGTTGTAGAAGATGAAAAACTTGAAAAATGGAAGTATTTAAAAGGTTCTAAGAGAATCGAAAGAACTTCAGCAAATGGACATAAATATATTTATAGTGAAGGTTCCATGTCTTTCCCAGAAAATGTAGATGAACCTGCAAGAACAATGCTTACGAGTGAAGGGACAACGAATAGGTCGTCGCATATAATTTATGACAAAGATATTGAAAAATATAGAATTTTAACTCCAGTTGAGTGCGAATTAATTCAAATGTTTCCACCTAACTGGACAGATACAATGCCAAGAAGAAATAGATATTTTATGATGGGAAATGCCTTAGTTACTGGAATAATATCCAGACTTGAGCCAAGGTTAAAAGAAATAATTAGTAATGAGAAATAAATAAAAAAAGCAGAGTCTAAATTTTGGATAGACTCTGCTTTTTAAATTCATATAAATAGATAATTAAACTCTGATTAGAAATTTTCTCTTAAACAAAACTCTTCATTGATTTTTATAATTATCAAAACGAAAACTTTTAGTATTGTATAGTAATCTTGTTTATGATCAGAAACATCGTTGGTATTACTACCATGTAAATATCGATTTCTTATCGATAAACCATTGTCATATTTGCGATTATTAAGGACATAGTTCAAATAATTTTGTTCTGGTTTAGAAAAAAGCTTATTTTCTATAATAATTTTTTTATCATTAATTAAAGAGTTTAGAACTTTTTTATTTTTATAATAATTTAAACATAAAACTTCATTATAGTAAAAATCTTTCAATATTTTACATAAATCATTATTTAAGTTTAAATATCCATAAAAATCTTCATATATTATATTCTTGGATTTTAGGTACTTTAAAGTTTCTATCTGATAATTACTAAAGTCTAATATCTTTAATTTTTTGTGTTTTAATAATTGTTCAAAATTATCTTGCATTTTTTCAACTGAAGTATGATTAATAATTGATTGATCAGAGTACAGCAAATTAGATATACCAATAAGCTCTGAATCTAAAATATATCCATATTTACTTGACGAGAAACTGGGTAGATTATCCAAGGAAACAGAGTTTCGCGAAATTTCGATAAGTTCTCTATCTATTGAATTGTAATTAACATATAAATTGTATTGTTTTAATAAAGAGTCCATCTCAGAACATAAATTTCTAACTTTTTCTAGGTATGTGGAATTTTCCGAACATGGAGAAAATTTAAATCCATACACTTCAAATTCATCTTTTAGGTAATCTTCAAAAAACCATTTAAACAAAAATTCTATTTCTACATTGTATTTCTTTAACTCATTCTCATAAGCAATAATTTGTACGGAATGAAGAATTTCTTTTTGTGAGAAAGCAATTCCTTTTTCATAATACTTAATACCTTTTAAACCCGTAAATTTTTCTAGAGGTGAAAACTCACATTCTTTAGATGGAAAGTTGGACCTAAAAAACATATCTGTATAGTTGAATAGATAAATGAAATTATTTAATAAAGTTGGATTATCTAAATTATCCTTAATCCAATCACTACTATAAATAAACCTAGGTACTAAAGGATTATAAGAACGAACTTCAACAATATCAGTAGTGTTGCTAAATTCTACCTCTGCACCAAATTTAAAACCTGATTTTGAATTAAATACTTTATCTATATTCTCCTCATATTTTTTCTTAGCATTTAATCTCATTAAATCGTTTATTGGAAAATCTTTATTTGAACCCGAATTAAATATTATTTTTAGATAATTTGGATTATATGATTGAGAGTTTATATAGCCATTTACAATATCTATTTGTTGTTCTATTGTTAAAGACTTTGGTAAGAAATATTTTATAGGTTTGTCTTCTCTTTCAACAAGTCTGTATTCTATAAGTATTTCAGCAGTTGAATTCGAGAGTCGCATATAATTTGCAATCTCTTTATCAAAGTAATTCACAAGATTTTTGTGCTCTAAAAGATAGGATAAGTGAACTTTTTCATAGTTTAAAAAATTTTCAAACGTCTCGTTTGTTATGTTTTCAAAAATATTATATTTATCAAAGAGAGACCAAAAATCATCAATGTATTGATTGCTGATTTTTGAATATATCAATCTTAAATTCTCAGGTTTAATTTTAGAAAAATAGGAACTTATGAAAGGCATAAATTTTAAAGTAGAACGTTTTAATTCATCATAAGTAGCTTCACTCCAACTTTGAAGTTTTGAACCACTCTTAAAAATTAAATAAATATTGTAAAGTTCTAAAATAACGTTAATATCATCAATCTTTGAGCTGGTTGGATTATTTCTTATAATTTTCTCTGATTTATCTAAATAAAATCCTAAAGATAGGTCATTAATTCCATAGTATTTCACACCATCGTAATTTGATTTCAAAAAACTCACCTCAAAAATATTTCAAAAACAAATAAAAACTTATAATATTAAAACTTCAATTTGAATTAATTATAACTTATTTTTTAAATCTACTACAGAAATAAAGAATTATTATTCAACTAAAAAAGTTTTAGTACAAAAAAGACCCTAGTCGTAACTAAGGTCTTGTAAGTTTCTATTAACTTTTATTCCCACTCTTCTTTTCTAAACGTCCGATATATCCCAAACCATTCAAAATACTATATTCTATTTTTTACAATATCCATAAATCCACCTAATTATAGGGCATTTTTAGATTTTTAGTCCCGTCCCAGTCCCAGTACCGGAGAAACTCTTTTTGAGAATATAGTTGTGATTTTACAACTTTAAATTCATCATTACATAAATATTTAAAATTTACTAATTTTTAATTCATTAATATCAGCATTAGTATATCAAATAATTATTTAATTCATTTTCTCTTATATCTAAAGCATTTCTTTATTACACTCATCAATTATATATTGAGGTATGGTGTTATATTCTCTTGGATCTAATTGAAATAAATAGTCATTTTCTACGTGAAAAGTTTCATTTATAAATTTTCTTATAACATCATTATCATGGTTGTCATTAAATGCAATTCTATACAACTGCAATTTTTCATAATTACTTTCACTGTCTGCATATAAATTCTTTAATATAGTCTTATTTTGTGTTTTCTTTAACTCAACTTCATAATCGAAATCTGGTATTAATTTTTTTTATTTCATCACTTGCTTTGCAAATCTCTTCATTTTTCATTTTCCTACACTGTTCTTTTCCCGAAGATGCATCGAAATATTTAAATATAGGTTCCTCTCTTTTATGGAAGAGATTTGATATCAATTGATAAGAGAATGAATTTTTGTCTTGAATCTCTTCTAATCTTCTCATATATACAAGTTTATTTAAAATATCTATTTCAGATGATATGCTTGATTTAGCAATATCAACAAAAGATTTAATATCATTTTTACTAATATTTTTTTCTGATAACACACCATTATTTGTGGATAGAAATGCAGCTTTAGGTGCTGGATTAAATAGATGACTCATATTTTTAATTGAATCAATAACAGTATTAAATTCATGTGTCAATAAAAGAACAGTCCTATCCTTTAAACATTTTTTGCCCATAAATAGCATATTAATAATAGCAAATTTTTTATTCCCATCGAATGATGATATCGGATCATCTAATATTACCAAATCAGGATTTGTCCTCAATATATCATACATAAATAAAACTAAAGCGAATGCATTTTTTTCGCCATAACTTAAATGATTATTCACTGAATTAACATTACTCGTGTTATCTATATGCTTTAAAACTAAGTGATAGTTGTTGACATCATCATATTCAATTGAAACTCTATACTTATATCCTGCATAATATAAAAAATCATTTATTTCAGAACTATATTCTTCAATTGTCTCTTTGATATGCTTCTTTTGTTTATTTATTTCACCTTGTAACTGTCCTGCTTTTAGTAAAACTTCATCTAAACTAGAATTTATCACTCTAACTTTTTCCATAGTCAACTCAGAGTTTAGGTGTGAGTAATAGGATAAATCAATCTTATATTTATTCAATTCATCAGCAATTTTCTCTGAATATTTTAACGAGTGGAAGCCTATGTTTTTTAATCCATTCAATCGAGTCAATAATACTTCAATCTGTTTTTTAATTTCTGTCAAATAGTTTATTTGTTCTTCAGATATGTTTGTAGCATTTTTAGTGATTTCTTTTATTTTTTTCTGTTTCTATACTAAAATATGGATTTAAAAGCTCAAAGACTTCCAACATCTTATTTAAATGTTCAACAGATTTTGTATCGTATTCTTCACTAACTTTTAAAATTGTTTTTTTCCTAACTTCTTCTACTTCATTCGCACAATAAGGGCATATATTATCCATATCTAAATAACTTTTACCATCCATTTGCCATTTAAGCCATTTAACATTGTTCTCATGTTTTAAATAGCTAGAATATACTTCTAAACCTTTGGGGATATTTTCTATTTTATTTCCCTTTCCTATACCTTTAGCAATTGAGCCAGCTGCAGAATATCCTGATTTAGCTTTACCAAAACCAGAAATAAAGTTCTGAAATGAATTTATTAAATCATCTAATTCTGGATGTTCTTTAAAAGTTAGATTTATTTTTTTTTAAAAGTTCTTTTATCTCTTTTGTATGATTTTCATATTGACTAGTTTTTATAAAAATTTCAAAACTATTTTTTATTAACTCATTTGGTTGAAAAATATAATCTGAAACATATTTTTCATTAAAAATCGCAACGCTATTAAGTGTTTCATTACAGGTAATTTTTGGTTCATGCTTGCTGTCTATATCATAATACTTAAATGGAAGTAATTCTTTCATTTTTGATTCATCGTCTGTTATAGTTGCTTCTATAGCTTTTGCAATAGTTGACTTACCTGTACCATTAATGGCATATTTAATATTAAGTCTTCCTTCAATTAGTTTTATATTTCCTTCATCTACATTGTTGCAATTCATTATTTTTATATCCATTTTAATACCTCAATAATACATTAAAAAGCAATATCAATTTAGTGTCAATTCATATTGCTTCTACTTAGAATTTTGGAAATTATTTGAACAAATCGCTCTTATAAATTTTATTTTATAAATATAATTTATTTATCCAATAACAATCCAAATGCCATCACGCTTTGATTCAATTCTTTCTATCATTTTCTTTTCTTGTAAAGATTTGAATGTCCTTTCGATAGTCCTCTTTGTTACACCTATTTTTTCTGAAAGTTCAATTGATGTTAAGCTTGGATTTTCTATCAAAAGTTCAATCACTTTCTTTTCAGTCTTATTCAAACCGACATTCAAACCGACATTTTTATTGTCTATCTGATCAACTACTTCTTGATTAAAAGGAATAGTACATCTAATATATTTGCTTTCAATTTCAAAAACATCTTTACAATATTTTTCTATAATCGTAGGAATCCCAAGTCCGGTGTGTTTAGTTAGTCCCATATTTAGAAATATCCTCATCAATATTGCGTTTCTACGCTTACTTATTCCATCAAAAAATTGCTCTTTTGTCATTCCATCAGGAAGACCACCATGCGATAATATGTCAAGTCTATGATTAAACATTGAAATCTGTGGCTCAGTGATTGTCCAATCGTTATGAACTAAAGCATTTAAAATTGCCTCATTAACACATTTAGAATCAAATAAATATGTATCTTCTCTGGGTCTTACTGTCGTATCAGAAATACATATATTCTCAGCCTGCAATCTGTTTTCTATTTTTCCACAAGTCGTTAATATGCATCCATACCCATAATCGCTTCTTTAAGATATAGAAGCTTTATTCTGTCCTTGGAATTTCACAAAAATAAAGGGAATATTATTTTTATCAAATAATAGTTCTGCCAGTAAATTATATTCTCCGGCTTCATTTCTTAAATTCAAATTAGTTTCAAAAGATTTATCGTCCAAATGATAATTTTTTTCCGAATAATATATCTTAAGTTCCCTAAACGATAAATCAGATGAATTTGATTTTTTCTTAAGCATGTATTCATTATCTATAAATTTTTTCTCATATCGAATTTTTATCTGCTCTGGTGTCATCTCTTTACAGGTTGTTCCGATTCGTATTGTGCATCCTGTGGAAGAAAATCCATATTTCTTTTGACAATAAATATGATAATGTCCTTTATTTAAATGAATTACTATTAAAGTTTTCCCTTCATCAAATTTAAGCTCTGAACTGATTTAATCTTGTGGGTTCAGTTCTAGTTGAGTTGTTATAATATCAGATATTTTTCTAAGAACTTCATCAACTTTTTCTACACCGACAACAACACCATTATCTTTTACTCCGATAATAATTGATCCTCCTACACTATTAAGGAAAGATACTATTTCCTTTGTAATTGTATCTGTGTATTTTTCTTTTAATTCCATTGTTTCTGACTCTATATATAGGTTCATTGCAGTCCTCCTCTAACATAATTATCATATCATATTGGCGACAGTACGAGAATTCAAACCGACATTTTATTGTCGCATAATTTATTTGCTAAATTATGTACAATATATACACTCAAAAAGACCGCAGTTTGAAGCTACGGTCTAATATTTTGTCCAAATGTAAACCATTTGGAACTATTATTTAGTTTATTCTTTTTAGCTTCCAGTACCATTTGAGTACCAGTAGCCATTTTTCATTCTCTTTATAGCTTGTAATTAAGCCATTTTAGAAAATTTTGCAATTATTCCCATTCAATTGTTGCTGGGGGTTTTGATGTTATATCATATACTATCCTATTTATGTGGTCTACTTCATTTACTATTCTATTTGACACCTTATCCAATATTTCCCAAGGTATTCTTGTGAAGTCGGCTGTCATAAAGTCTGTTGTTGACACTGCACGAAGGGCAAGTGTATAGTCGTAAGTTCTAAAGTCGCCCATTACTCCTACTGTCCTGTTGTTTGTTAGGACCGCGAAATATTGGTTGATGTCTTCTAGTTTTGCTTTTTCTAATTCGTCTCTAAAGATTTTGTCTGCATCACGAAGTATGTCTAATTTTTCTTTTGTGATTTCGCCCATTACTCTTATGGCAAGTCCTGGTCCAGGGAAGGGTTGTCTGTCTACTAGGTAGTCTGCAAGTCCTAGTTCTCTTCCAAGGTCACGTACTTCGTCTTTAAATAGCATGCGGAGTGGCTCGATGATTTCTTTGAAGTCTACGAAGTCTGGTAGTCCGCCTACGTTGTGGTGGGACTTTATTACTGCTGAGTCGCCTAGTCCTGATTCAATTACGTCTGGGTAAATTGTTCCTTGTGCTAGGTAGTCTACTGCTTTTATTTTTTGTCCTTCTTCTTCAAAAACTCTTATGAATTCTTCACCAATGATTTTTCTTTTTCTTTCGGGGTCTGTTACACCAGATAGTTTATCTAAAAATCTTTTTTCTGCGTCTACTCTTATGAAGTGCATGCCTGAGTCTTTAAAGGCTTCTTCTACTTCGTCGCCTTCGTCTTTTCTCATTAGTCCGTGGTCAACGAAGATGCATGTTAGATTTTCGCCAACTGCTTTTGATAGTAGGGCTGCTGTTACTGATGAGTCAACTCCACCTGATAGGGCAAGGAGGACTTTTCCGTCGCCAACTTTTTCTTTTATTTCTTGGATGGATTTTTTTGCATAGTTTTCCATTGTCCAATCTTTTTTTGCTCCACAGATTTCTACTGCAAAGTTTTCTAACATTTTTTTGCCGTGAACTGAATGGTTTACTTCTGGATGGAATTGTAGTGCATAAAGTTTTTTCTCACCATTTACCATGCCAGCTACTGGACAGTTTTCGCTCTTTGCTATTATTTCAAAGCCTTCTGGAACTTTATTAACTCTATCCACGTGGCTCATCCAAACTGTTTCTTCTTTTGCTAGGTCTTTAAAGATTGGTGATTCTTTTGTTTCGATTTCTGTTTTTCCAAATTCTCTTTCTTTTGGTGCTTTTATAACTTCTCCACCAAGTGTGTGGGCCATGATTTGCATTCCGTAGCAAAGTCCAAGTACTGGTATGCCTTTGTCGAAGATTTCTTTTTCTATTTGTGGTGCTCCTTCTTCATAAACTGAGTTAGGTCCACCTGTAAAAATTATTCCTTCAACGTTGTCTCTATTTTCTAATTCTTTTAAGGCCTTGTTGTATGGTACAACTTCGCAGTAAATGTTAAGATCTCTTATTCGTCTTGCTATTAACTGATTGTATTGGCCACCAAAGTCAACTACTAGTATCATATTAACCTCCTCATCATTTAGTACATTTTATAATAAAATTTTAATTTTGTATAGTTTCACATGAGAGTAACTTATTTAAATTAAGTAATTAGCCTATTTATATTGACATTAAATATTAGTAACAATATAATTTATAGAGATGTGTTGAACGGGATTTTTATTGTAAAATATGCCAT
The DNA here is from genome assembly GCF_900454685.1 of Peptoniphilus harei. Lineage (GTDB taxonomy): Bacteria > Bacillota > Clostridia > Tissierellales > Peptoniphilaceae > Peptoniphilus_A > Peptoniphilus_A harei. The sequence goes on from NZ_UATM01000032.1 coordinate 873,207, forward strand.
TTAATGATAGAATAATACGTCAGGTAAAAGGAGTGGTAAAATGGGTTTAATGGAAAAGATTTTTGGTACCTACAGCGATAGGGAACTTAAAAAAATCGAGCCCCTTGTAAATAAAGTTATGAGTCTCGAAGGTGAGATGGAAAAGCTTTCAGACAACGAGCTTAAAAATAAAACTGAAGAATTTAAAAATAGAATTAAGAATGGTGAAACAACTGATGACCTACTTCCAGAAGCTTTTGCTGTTGTAAGAGAAGCTGCTTGGAGAGTTCTTGGCATGAAGCACTTTAGGGTCCAAGTTATTGGTGGTATTGTTCTTCACCAAGGTAGAATTGCAGAAATGAGAACTGGTGAAGGTAAGACACTTGTTGCTACACTTCCAGCTTACTTAAATGCCCTTGAAGGCAAGGGAACTCACGTTGTTACTGTCAACGACTACTTGGCTAGCCGTGATAGGGACTGGATGGGTAAGGTTTATGAATTCCTAGGTCTTAGCGTTGGATGTATTATCCACGACATGGACCAAGAGGACAGGAAGGCTGCTTACAATTCTGATATCACTTATGGTACTAACAACGAATTTGGTTTCGACTACCTAAGAGATAACATGGTTATATATAAGGAAGAAATGGTTCAAAGAGGACTTCACTATTGTATCGTCGACGAAGTTGACTCAATTTTAATTGACGAAGCGAGAACACCTCTTATTATTTCTGGTCAAGGTGATGAATCTGTTGACTTATATGTTAGGGCAAGAGATTTTGTAAACACTCTTAGCCACAGAATCAAGTCTCAAGATGAAATTGATCTTGAAAGATTTAACAGGGAATTCGAAGAAGAAACTGTAGACTATGTAATAGATGAAAAAGATAAGACTGCAACTCTTACTGACAAGGGTATTGCTAAGGCCGAAAAATATTTTGGCATTGAAAACTTATCTGATGCAGAAAACATGGAATTATCTCACCACATCAACCAAGCCCTTAAGGCAGCAGGTACAATGCACAGAGATATTGACTATGTTGTAAAAGATGGCGAAGTAATAATTGTTGACGAATTCACTGGCCGTCTAATGTATGGTAGAAGATACTCCGAAGGTCTTCACCAAGCTATCGAAGCAAAAGAAGGTCTAGAAGTAAGAGCTGAATCAAAGACTCTTGCAACAATTACCTTCCAAAACTACTTTAGAATGTATGATAAGCTTGCTGGTATGACAGGTACTGCTATGACAGAAGAAGGCGAGTTTAGAGATATTTATAACATTGACGTTGTTGAAATCCCAACAAATAAACCTGTGCAAAGAGATGACGACAATGACCACATCTATATTAATGAAGATGCAAAATTCAAGGCAGTTACAAGAGAAATTGCTGAGGCAAATAAGAAAGGTCAACCAGTCCTAGTTGGTACTGTGTCAATTGACAAGTCTGAAGCTCTTTCTAAATATTTAAAACGTGCTGGCATTAAGCACAATGTCTTAAACGCCAAAAATCACGAACAAGAGTCTGAAATAGTTGCCCAAGCAGGTCGTTTCGGTCAAGTTACTATTGCCACAAACATGGCTGGTCGTGGTACCGACATTGTACTTGGTGGTAACCCAGAATATCTTGCAAAGAAGGAACTTAAGAAGCAAGGCATGGAAGATGAAATGCTAGAATATGCAGACTCATACTTCAAGACTGATGACCCAGAAATCATTAAGGCAAGAGAAGATTATCAAGCTCTTGTTAAAAAATTCAAGGTTGAAACAGACAAGGAAGCTGAAGAAGTTAAGAAGGTTGGCGGACTTAGAATTATTGGTACAGAAAGACACGAGTCAAGACGTATTGATAACCAATTGCGTGGTCGTTCAGGACGTCAAGGAGACCCAGGTTCTTCAAGATTCTACATCTCAGCAGATGACGATTTAATTAGACTATTTGCTGGAGACAGATTTAAAGACACAATGGTTAAGCTTGATCCAGAAGAAGACGAACCAATCGAACACAAAATCCTTACAAGACTAATAGAGTCAGCTCAAAGAAAAGTAGAAGGTAACAACTTTAGTATTCGTAAGAACGTCCTAAAATATGATGACGTTATGAACAAGCAAAGAGAAGTTATCTATGCAGAAAGAAGAAGAGTTCTTGAAGGTGAAAACCTAAGAGACGACATCATTGCAATGAGAAATGATGTAATAGATAAGACTATTGACTTCTACAACAAGCTAGATGATAACAACAAAAACTATCTTGACTTTGAATCAATAAGAAACTTTGGTGTGGCTACTTTTGATTTTGAAGAAGACTTCTTAAAGAAACTTGAAAATCCTACAGTGGATTCACTAAAGGCTTATATAAAAGAACTTGCTGATGCAAAATATCAAGAAAAAGAAGAAGACTTCGGCGAAGAAAAATTCAGAGAAATTGAAAGAGTTGCCCTTCTTCAAAATGTTGACCAAAAGTGGATGGACCACATCGATGCAATGGATCAACTAAGAAAGGGAATTGGACTTCGTGCAGTTGGTCAAACTGACCCAGTAAGAGCCTACGCAGAAGAAGGCTTCGATATGTTCGAAGCAATGAACGAATCAATTAAAGAAGACACAGTTAAAATGCTTTACCACGTAGTTAACCCTGAAAGAGTACAAAGGGTTAGGGTAGCAAAGGAAGTTGAAACTGTAAATCCAGATGACGGAAAGAAAAAACCTTACGTTAGAAAAAAAGAAAAAGTAGGAAGAAATGATCCATGTCCTTGCGGAAGTGGAAAAAAATATAAAAACTGTCACGGAAAATATGAATAAGATATAATAGAGAAACTCTGGTAGAGATGCCAGAGTTTTTTTGTGTATATTTTTTGCTTAGAATTTTTTGAAGACATAAATTTTTTATTGAGTGTTAGCTTGCTAAGCCTATAAGTCTTTACAAACTTAAAATTTTTATATGATACAATTAAGACAAAAATACTATTTGAAAAGGAGATATAAAATGAAGGGAAGAGCGACGAATACTTTAAGAAGGTTGGTCCAGATGCCCACCTAATTGTTGCTAGTTACCCAAGACTTTTTGATGTGTCGCCAGGTCTTGGACTGTAAGTAGACGGTGAACTTCCTTTGACAAAGTATGATATGAAAAAGATTATAGACGAAATTGATGGTCTATCCAAATATACTTGTATTGATGATGACCATGCAGAGACTATGACAGAAGAAGAGTTTTTTAGTCGCATTAATTCACTTAAAGAAATCGAAATATTTCCTGCTGAAGAAATCTATAATTTATAATTTGAGAGTAAAAAAAGAACCTGGGCAATAACCCAGGTTTTTTTATCTTATATTTTCTAAAAATCTCGCCACACAATAGGAGGCAGAAGGAACCATTGAATAATATTGGTCTTCATAGGCAAGGGCAAAGGATGAGATATAAATATTTTCTGCCTTCTTAAGTGGAATTGCAAGGATAGAATTTCCGTCTTTAATCATGGACTTATCTTTTTTTGCTAGATAAGCAGAAATTTCTTTTAGGCTAGAATTTTTGTCCTCATTATCTAAGAAGAATTCAAAATAAAGTTGAGGCTTGCCCTCCACATAATCGTAGTAAACATCAACTAGGTTTTTGCCGATTTTTTCTGGACTATGGAGACTCACTCCCAGCTCATCAACAAATTCCATTTCAACAGACCTATAAATATCTTCTATGTCGATAATTTTTTTGCCCTCTTCAGCGTGGGTGTACATGTATTTAACAGAAGCTTGGACTCCAAGGCCAAGCTTGTCCTTTTCAATGGAAACATTGGAACCTCTCTTGATGAAGATCAAGTAACCATCGCTAGTAACAACTGAGCAGTTAAAGCCCAAGAGATTGGATAAAGGAGATTCAGAAAGACTTGGAAAGAGGGGACCATAGAGTAAGTCATCTCTTATAGTCCTCTTGTTCTTGTGGACGTAATCAATCATCCTGTTTGATGCACAAAAGTCAAAGTAATTTGTCCTTGAAGTTTTTAATACGACCTTGTCCTCAAGCTCCGTAAGATCATCAAGCCTGATACACTTGTTGTTGTAAATATTTGAATTCTTATGAACATCCTTTAAAATATTTAAATTTTCTTTTAAGCTTTCTTCCATTTGAAAGATTTCTTCCCTATCTCTCAAACTTATTTCCTTGCCCTTGCAGTCAGCCAACTTTCTTATGGGGAAGACTTGATCTTCATTAAAATTAAAATCATCATCATCTTCATAAAACTTTCTTCTAACTTTTGAAGGAATTTTATCTAGCTTGGTGTTTTTAAATTCATAAAAGTAACCGTACTTTTTATCAAGGGGATACTTTTTTATCAGAGACTTGTAATCATCAGTAGTTTTTAAGGAGTCTTCTTTCTTCACAGAAACAAAATTTATAATTGTAACAATAAAAAAGTCAATCAAGAGGATAGCTATGGCAGCAGTAAAGACTGTTATATCTAAGTATTCATCGAGATCAAAGGTCTTGTAAATTTTTATGGCAAAGAAAAGAACTATTATGTTTAAGCTGAGCCTAATAAAAATATCTTGGCTTATGAGATTTGTCAGGTACTTCTTTAATCTTTTATAAAAAATAACAAATTTTCTTTCTAACATTTTTTATACTCCTAATAAAATTTTGCAAAAAACTGCCTTCTTAACAATAATTATATACAAAAATTATTTTAATAACAGGAAGAAATTATTTGAAAGAAATAAAAAATCATAAAAAAAAGAGGGCCAAGCCCTCTCTTAAAAATATTACATATCTTTTTCTATTAACTTACCTGTTTCATAGTCGTAAGTGTAAGTGATGTCTTTGTTTCCATTAACAACTTCAACACTTACTTCATATTTTCCGTTGTCAAATTCAACTTCGTATTCTCCAGCTTCATAGCCTTGACCTGCGTCCTTTAAAGCTTCTGCCATGTATTTGTCAACTGCTTCGATCATTTCTAATTGTAGGTCAGCTGTCTTAGCTGATGTGTTTTCTGCTTCAAACTCGTCCTTTACAATGTCGCCAGTCACTGCGTCAACTGTAACTTCATATTCGTTTTCAGCATCATAACCATTAACCTTGTAGTAAGCTTTTCCATTTTCAATATCAAGTTGGAAGGATTCAATCTTAGCATCTGCATGAAGTTTTTTGAATCCGTCAAAAGCAATACCAGGGTCTAGGTTAGCAACAGCTCCCTTATTTACAGCTGTTTCTTCTTTTGTTTGTGCATCAGCCTTATTGTCAGTTGCATTTTTGTTAGCATTTGTTTTATTTGCATTAGCACTTTCTTCAACCTTAGTGTTCTTAGCATTAGAATTTGCTAGATCCATTGCTTGGTTTTTTGGTCCACAAGCAGTAAGTGTTAGTGCAAGTCCTAGTCCAAGTGTTGTCATTAAAATTTTCTTATTCATTATAAATTTTCCTCCAATTTAAAGTTCTTTTAATTTTGCCTATACTTATGTTACCCGAAAATGAGAGTGATAAACATTTGTCAAATTATAAATATTCAAAAATTTAATATATGAAACTACTGAGTTTATGGTATAATGAAAAAAAGAAAAATCCCAGACTGAGGAAAATATTTTAGTAAATAGGAGGTGAGATTTTTGGACACGAAATCTAATAAGAAGTCTCTTAGCAATATGGTCTATAGAGATTTAAAAGATAAAATCTTAAAAAATAAATTACTGCCAGGAGACAAACTTATTGAGATGGAAATCGCTTCTAAACTCGATGTATCTAGAACACCAGTTAGAGAGGCCCTAAAAAAACTTGAAAAGGAAGGACTTGTTACAAGTTTTCCAAGAAAATCTTATATTGTTTCAAAAATTTCTGTCAAAGAAGCCAAAAATCTTTATATAGTTAGAAAGTCGCTGGAGCCTCTTTGTGTTGAACTCTTGGCAGAAAAGGGCTTAACAGAAAAGACAAAATATTTCGAAAAGGTCAACGAAGATCTTAGGCTTGCCATTGAAAATGATGAGGAAGAACTTGCCCAAAACTTAATCATTGAATGGAACATGGCTCTTGTTAAGTCATTAAATAATGAAATATTAATTGAAGTTATGACAATGGTCAACAAAAGGCTTTATAGGTTTGGTAATTTTATTTTTAGAAATAAAGAAAATTATCAAAGACACTATGAAAATTTGCAAAAAATTTATAATTTAATCGAAGAGAAAAAACCTGAGGAAGCTAGAGAAGCAAGTGAAAGAACCATTGAAGCTATCTATGAAATGTTTGAAGAGCAAGCAGACTATAGAATGTTTAGAAAATAAAATAAAAAAAACACTTGACAGGAGTGTTTTTTTTATTTATAATTATCTTTGTTGTACTGATGGTACAGACAAGTTAATAAGTTTTGCACCTTTAGCTCAGTTGGTAGAGCAACTGACTCTTAATCAGTGGGCCTACGGTTCGAGTCCGTAAAGGTGCACCATTTAAAAGCCTGTGAATGCAATGTTCGCAGGCTTTTTGCTTTATATTTTAAATTTGAAAAAAGAAAGTTCATAAAATCTAAAGGATAAAAGGAGTAAAGATGATAAGTGAAAGTATTATGGAAAAATTAGAAAATGAGTATATCGCTAGGTTTGGAGATTTATTCCCAAACATGGGAATATCAAGAGAATATGAAAAAGAGATAATATTAACTTGTTTAGATAAAGGCAAGGATGCTTACGAGTTAGGATATTTTGATTTAGAAAAATATTATTAAGAGCACACTGACGATAATGTTAGGGTGCTTTTTTTGTTACAAATAATTATATAAACATGACTGTAAGTAGTGTAGAATTTAAGCTTAAAATTGACACTACGTATGACTACGTGGTAAAATAAAACTGTCAGGAGGTAGGTATACATGCCGATGACACAAGATGAAATGGTCAAGATACTTAAAAAGAATGGTTTTGAAGTAGTAAAAGGTGGCAAGGGTAGTCATGTAAAAATGACAAAGCCTGGCCTAAAAAGACCAATCATTATTCCACATGGGGAACTTCAAAAGGGAACTGAGCGTGGAATACTAAAAGAGGCGGGGCTGAAATAGCCCTACTTCTTATAACAAGAGAGGTGGTAATTATGTTAGTTTCTTATCCAGCTATTTTTTATTATAGTCCAGAAGAGAAAGGTTATTATGTTTATATGCCAGATATTGAAGGAGCAGGCACTCAAGGTGATTCAATAGAAGAAGCTTTATTGATGGCTAGCGATTACTTGGGAATAATGGCGGGCTCTATAATTGAAGGCGGAGATACTTTGCCAAAACAATCAGCCATAAGTGATCTGTCTATTGAAGATAATTTTCCCTTTAAAGATGATCCTGAATTTGATGGGTTTTATGACTATTCAAAGTCCTTTATTTCTCTTGTCTATGTTGATTTAAAGGATTATTTGGGAAGCCAAGAGCTTGTTAAAAAGACCTTATCTATACCTAAGTGGAGTAATGACCTAGGTAATAAATTGAATTTAAATTTTTCTAAGCTATTAACTGAAGCTATTGTAAATATCGCCAAGAATTAAAATTTTGAAATTAAGATTAAACACTCTTTTTTTAAGAGTGTTTTTTAATGTGCGAAGCTTAAACATAGATTATGATATAATAGGAAAATTAAAAAAATAAAATAAAAATTACTTACAATGATCAATCTTCGGAAGAAACTTTTTGTGAACAATTTATTAAAATTTAAAACAAAATAAATTAATCTAAAATTGCGTTATACCTAACTTGATAGAGAATGGTATATTTTATATAATTAATCACATGGTCTAAAACGGAAAACTATAACAAGGGAAGAAATTTAGATTCTTCTTTTTGTTTTTCTTATTTTATAGTATTATATAAAAGAGTTGGTGATTGAATGGGAAATAATGTGATTGGCTTTTATGACAGCGGAGTAGGTGGACTTTCTGTTTTAAAAGTCGCTTTAAATAAAATAAAAAATAAAAACTTCGTCTTCTTTGGGGATACTCTTAGGATGCCCTACGGTGCCAGGACTGACGAAGAGATTAAAAATTATACAATGGAGGTTATGGGTTTTTTCAAAGATCTTGACGTGGACCTTTCTATAATTGCTTGTAATACTGCAACAAGCCACGGCCTCAAGGAGTCCAATGAAAAATACAAGTATCCGATTATTGGGGTTGTTGAACCAGGTAGTGAGAACACTCTTGAGAGGACTAAGACTAAGAAGGTTGCCCTTGTTGCAACAAAGTCTTGTGTGGAGAGTGGCGTTTATGACAAGGTCTTAAAGTCTATGGATCCATCTATTGAACTTAAATCAGTCTACTGTCCTGACCTAACTCTTGCCATTGAGAGAGGCGAGTTTGAAGAAGAATACATGGACGGGATTGTTAAGAAGTACTTAGACTACTTTGGTGACTACGACTTCGACACAATGATTCTCGGTTGTACTCACTATCCCCTAGTGGAAGATTCCTTTAAGAGGGTCTTAAAAAAACAAGGCAAAAAAGTTTTAATGGTTGACCCAGCCTACAAGACTGTCCTTGATGCCATGAACATTTTGAAAATAGAAAAGGACCATGAGGAAGTTCCCAATAGGTCCATTGACTTTTATATAACTGGTGACATTGATATGTTCCGTTCTACTATGGAAAAGATCGTAGACCTTTCAGGTTTTGAGGTAAACTTCCATAAAGTGGACATTAAAGATTTAGAAAAATATAGGTAAGAAAAAAGGCTTCATAAATCATGAAGCCTTATTTTTGTTTAGGTCGTAAATAATTTTAAGTCCGTAGATGCCTAGGTCGTCGTCTCTTATTAAGTCGTACTTACATAGCTTTAAGAGATGGCCATAGGGTCCAGTGATTAAAATATTTGTATTTTCTTTTGCAAGAGAATAAGATTCTACTATTTCATCAATTATCCCAAGGACAGCCTTCTTGTAGCCGTAGTAAAGGCCCCTTTGGATTGCTTTTTCAGTATTTTTACCAATTACATCATCAGGCCTTTTTAATTCAACATGAGGGAGCTTTGCACTACCTCTCACAAGTGAATCTTGAAGCAAGTTGATTCCTGGCAGGATTAGTCCTCCCAGGAATTCTTTTTTTGCATTGATATAGTCAATTGTTGTAATTGATGATGCAGAAACTATTATTATATTTTCTGTGTAGATTCTTGTGGCAGCAACTGCCTTTATGATCCTGTCTGAGCCTACTTCTCTTGGACTTTCACATTTTATGTTTAAACCAGTCTTGACTCCAGCAGAGATAAAAATTGGCTTCTTGCCAATGAGTTCTCTTGAGATTATTTCATAAGAAGAAGAGAGTTCTGGCACCACGTTTGAAATAATTATTTCATTGATGTCAGAGAGTTCTATATTTTTATCCATTAGTATGAGTTTAATCGTGAGTTTAATTTCAACCACAGACCTATTTTTGTCAGTTGTAATTGAAAACTTATCGATTAAGTCATCTTGACTGAAGACAGCGAAGTCCGTTGTCCTATTGTCTATATCAATTGCAAGTAACATATTAACCCCTTCTTGATTTCAAAGCTTTTATAACTGCTGTAGTAATTATAACAGATAGGATAGCTTCAGGTATTCCAGATGTAACTGACACACCAAGGATTGCTGATTTTGCATTTTCTAGTGGAATGTCTAGAGCCTCAACATATCTCTTGGCATAAATTAGATAAATTCCACCAAGTACTAAGACTGTGTTAGTCATTGATCCCACAAAGGCACCTATGGCAATAGGGAAGTCCTTCTCATTTGATTTGAAAGAGTAAACTAAAAATCCAAGGCAAAGGGCAAGTAGGATTACTACAAAAGTAATATTTAGTGTTGATCCACCAGTCTTAATATTCTTATAAAGTAAGTAAACTAAGAAAATTGAAATTAGTCCCCAAAGTCCCTTAGTTAAGTTTCTCAAGTTCTTGTCTTCCATCTTCTTCATTGCAGCATAAGAGTAATAGGAAGTTATCCCAATTAAAACTCTTGGCAAGACAGAAATTAGTGGATTGTAAAAGACAAAGGCAACGGGACTTGCATTTCTTAAAATTGCATTTAAGAGTGATGACACTCCAAAGATAAGTCCAACCATGGCTCCCACCACAGGTCCCTCTGCTATGGCTCCAATAATTACTGGTATGTGCATAGTAGTTGCATTGATAACTCCCAGTGGAATAAGTCCAAGGGGAGTTAGACTAAGAACAACTGTGATGGCACCAAGCATGGCAGCTATCACTAGCCTTCTGTTACGTTCAGTGTTTCGATTCATTTTACCTCCGATAGGGTTCGTGTAGATACCCTTCATTTTTCCATCAATTTTATTTGATAGTCCTATAGCTTACAAGCCCACCTGAATCCTCTGCTGAATAAATTGCATTGGCAATAGACCTAGAAATAGTCTTTGCAGCGAGAATTCCAACTAAATTTATATCTGCTTCAACTTGGCCGCTTGCAAGTGTAAATATTGTATCTCCATCGTTCATGGTGTGGACTGGGTTAATTGATCTTCCATATCCATCATGAGCCATTTGTGAGATCTTATTACAGTTTGCCTTAGTAAGCCTTGCGTTTGTTGCAACAAGAGAAATTGTAGTGTTGGCAGGGCTAAATTGATTATAATCTTTAAGCTGCTTTTCGTAAAGGGCACAAGTGTCTAAAAATTTTTTATTTTTCCTGTCATAAACTCCAGCAATTCTCTTACCTTCTTCATAATCAAAAATATCTCCCATGGCATTAAGGGCAACAATAGAAGAGACAACAAGGTCGCCAACCTTTACAGAGGACTGGCCTATGCCTGACTTCATGGCAAAGTCATTTCCCAAGATTTTTCCAACGCTGGCGCCACAACCTGCCCCAAAGTTTCCCTGAGTTTCATCCTTTTCCTTGGCAGACTTCGCAGCCTCATATCCCATTTTAAAATCGGGTCTGACCTTTGAGTCGCCCACTGCAAGGTCAAATAGGACTGCGCCAGGAACTATGGGAACTATTCCAACTCCCACGTCGAAGCCTGCGCCCTTTTCTTCCAAAAACTTCATGATGCCGCCGCCAACATCAAGACCATAGGCAGACCCGCCAGTTAAGAAAACTCCGTGGACCTTTTGGACCAAGTTCTCTGCTCTTAGAAGATCAGTTTCACGAGTGCCAGGTCCTGCTCCACGAACATCAACTCCTGCAGTAAAACCATCTTCGCACAAGATAACACTTGTCCCAGTAAGGGCAAGTTCATCTTCTGCGTGACCAAGTTTTATCCCTTTAACATCTGTCAAAAAACCTTCGTACATATTTCCTCCTTATTTATAAAAAGATTTTTAGCTTATAAAAACTTCCTAAGTTATCAAAAATTATAATCTTATAAAAACTTATAAAGTGACAAAAACTTGTGAAGTCATAAAAATTTATGAAGTTACAAAAAATTTATAAAGTGACAAAAAATTCCCAAGTCATAAAAATTTATGAAGTCACAAGTAAAATCTAATCACTAACAAAATATCAAAAAACCCCATCAAAGTCGATGAGGTTTAAAAAATTATTTATTTTTTCTCTTTTCATTTACAGACGTAACCTTGTCTTCAAAGGAATAGTCCTTGTCACGTCTGTCGTCAATTTTTACAACAGTGTAGACCCTGTCTGCACCTGCATCAAAAACTGACTCTTGCATTCTTCTTATTACATCGTATAAAACTTTTAAATCGTCATGGGCAATTGTCGTTCCCATTGGATTTAGTTCATATCTTAGTCCATCAACTTCTCCAATAGAGTCAAGGGCACCTGCAATGTACTTGCTCACAGATGTTGTCTTTGTTCCTATAGGTATAAGTGTTAATTCTGCTACTGCCATTTCTTCCTCCTAGTCACTAATCCTTGGCAGGTTCCAATTCTTTTTCACTGCCAAGAGTCTAAATATTAAAACTGTAAAAAAACAAATTATCATGGAAACCTGGTCGCCTAAAAAATTTCTCGTGAGAAGAAAAACTATAGAGCCCAAGATGCAGGCGCCGGCATAAATTTGTTCCTTGAAGATAAAGGGGATAGTGCCTGCCAAGACGTCACGAATCATTCCGCCGCCAACTCCTGTTATGGAACCAACAAAGATGAGCAAAAACTTCTTATCAAGACCTAGGGAAAGGGCAGTTGTCATTCCAGTGATAGTAAAAGACGCAAGACCAATTGTGTCGCTAAGGATCATGAACTCATTCATAAAGATTAGGACCTGTCTTGATGTGAAGTTTTTCCTAAAATAGAAAAACATAAAAACTAGAACTGAAAAGACAGTGGAGATGATTGCGTTAGTTGAATTTTGAAACATATTTGGTGGATTGATGCCAAGGACCAAGTCACGAACAAAGCCTCCCCCAAGGGCAGTGACAAGACCAAGAACTATGACGCCAAGTATGTCCATCTTTTTCTTGCAACCAAGTATGGCACCGGAAATTGCAAAGGCAATTGTCCCGATGATGTCAAAAAATACATTGAACTCTAAATAATTTCCAATCATAAAGTCATTATACCAAAGTTTAAATTTGTGGAAGTGGTAAATTGCAATAAATTAGAAAAAAAATTTTAAACTTTGTTATAATATTAATAGTATTGGAGGAATTATGAGCTTACTTATAAAGAATATTTCTTATTTGGATATAGAGAATGAAAAAATTGTCGATAAGGCAGATATTTTTATAGAAGAAAATAAAATAAAAAAAATTGGAAAAGATTTAAAGCTTGATGCAGATGAGGTCTTTGATGGAGAGAACAAACTCTTAACTCCAGGCTTTGTAAATGCCCACACCCACCTTGGCATGTCTTATTTTAGAAATTATGCCGACGACTTGGCACTTATGGACTGGCTTGAAAATGAAATTTGGCCCATAGAAGCAAAGCTAAACCCAGAAGACATCTATTGGTCTTCTAAGCTTTCTATTATTGAAAACATAAAGTCGGGTGTCACTTCCTTCTGTGATATGTATTACGAAATGGATAAGGTTGGGGATGCTGCTATTGAAGCTGGAATTCGTGGAGTCTTAACTCGTGGCATGACAGATGTTGACGGAGAAGGAGAAGCAAAGCTTAAAGAATTTGACGACCTTTACAAGAACTACCAGGAGAAAGCTAATGGGAGAATTAGGGTTGTCCCTGCACCACACGCAATTTATACTTGTTCAACAGAATTCTTAAAGGAAATTTCAAAAAGGGCAAGGGAAAGATATGACAAGATAATTCACATCCACCTTTCTGAAACTCTTACAGAAGTTGAAAATTCTAAAAAAGAATATGGAATGACACCAATTGAATATGTGAACTCCTTAGGCATGCTTGATAGCCAAATTATTGCAGCCCACTGCGTTCACATCACTGATGAAGAAATTGAACTTGTTAAGGATAAAAAATTCTTCCCAGTTTACAATCCCTCATCAAACTTAAAACTTGCCAGTGGTTTCACACCAGTTGATAAATTATTAAAAAACAATATCACCTTGGCACTGGGAACTGACGGCGACTCATCAAACAACAACCAAGACTTTGTAGAAGAAATGCACATAGGTGGCATTGTAAATAAGGCTGTTACCATGAATGAAAAGGCTGTGCCAGCTATAGAAATTTTAAAAATGGCAACAGTAAATGGAGCAAGGGCCCTTGGCTTTGAAAATCTTGGTTTGATTAAGGAAGACTACCTTGCAGACCTAACAATTTTTGATTTAGATTCAAATTCTTTCACACCGAGAAACAATTTGATCTCAGCCCTAGTTTATTCAGCAAATTCATCTGATGTGGAAGCAGTTATCTGCGACGGCAACTTTATCATGAAAGATAGGGAAATAGTAAAGCTAGATGAAGATGAAGTAAGACAAGTGGTTAATGAAAGATGGGAAGACATTAAGAGGAGATAAGACATAAGACTATGGAAAATAAAATAAAGAATTTTTTAAAAATTATCTTAAAGCTTTTTGTCTTGCTCTTTGCAATTGCCATCTTCACTAGTGGGGTTATGCTGGCCCTGTCCCTAATTTTTTACGGGCAAACTTATTTTAATGATGATTATAAAAATGCAAACCTAATAATGTTAATGGGGACTACAGGTCAACTACTGGCTGCCATAATATTTGTAAAATATGTTTTGAAAAAGAAGATGGACTTCATCTTCTTCAAGAGAGAAGGTCTTGCCAAGAACATTGGACTTGGACTCTTCCTTGGATTCTTACAAATTTCTATCTATGTTTTGCTAGACATGGGAAGGGGAGCCCTTGGATACCAGGGGATTAACTTAGGCAATTTAAATTTAATTTTCCTTGCCTACTTCATGGCCTTCTTTATCCAGTCAACATCTGAAGAAGTTTTGGTAAGGGGAATCCTAACAAGAGTTCTCTATAACAATTATGGAAGAAGGCTCGCAATCCTACTTCCATCAATTTTCTTTGGACTCTTGCACCTGGGCAATGAAGGAGTGACAATTTTATCTACCTTAAACACAATCTTGGTGGGAATATTTTTTGCAAAGTTGTTATTTTATTCAGAAAATATTATGTTGACTTCTGGAGTCCACGCCGGCTGGAACTTTTCCATGGCAATGATTTACGGACTAAATGTTAGTGGCTTTAGCGGCTTTGACAGCTTACTTAATTTTAAAATTTTAAATTACAACTTGTACGACAAAACTTATGGGCCAGAGGGAAGCATCCTCGTGACCTTTATTGAAATTATTAGTATTTTAATTATATTTTATTTGGAAAAAAGAAAGAGAGATAAAAAATGGAAGATAAAAAAATAGTTTACTCTGGGATCCAACCTTCTGGTTCCCTCACTATTGGAAATTATATTGGGGCCCTAAAGAACTTTATTGGCCTTCAAGATGAATACAACTGCCTATACTGTATCGTTGACATGCACGCAATCACTGTGGCACAAGAGCCAAAGGACCTTAGGAAGAACACACTTGATGTCCTTGCCCTTTACCTTGCAGCAGGACTTGACCCAAAGAAGTCAATTATTTACATCCAATCCCATGTGCCGGCTCACGCTGAACTTGGTTGGGTCCTAAATACAATGACAGGCCTTGGACAACTTCAAAGGATGACACAATTCAAGGACAAGTCAAGCAAGTACACTGATGTTCAAGCAGGACTTTTAAATTATCCAGTCCTAATGGCAGCTGACATCTTGCTTTACAACACATCTTACGTTCCTGTAGGCGAAGACCAAAAGCAACACATAGAAATTACAAGAGACTTGGCCCAAAGATTTAATTCAAGATATTCTGAAACTTTTACAATTCCAGAAATTTTGACACCAAAAGTTGGGGCAAGAATAATGTCACTTAAGGATCCTTCTTCAAAGATGTCTAAGTCTGATTCAAATAAGGATGGATTTATTTTAATTCTTGATTCAGAAGACGACACAAGAAAGAAAATCAAGAGAGCTGTCACAGATTCATCTGGCGAGTTTAGATATTCTGATGACCAACCAGGCTTAAAGAATCTTATTAACATTCACGCTTCCTTCTCTGGCATGAGCCCAGAAGAAATTGTCAAGAAATACGAAAACCTTGGCTACGGAGACTTCAAGGAAGACCTTGGAGAAGTTGTTGTTGAAGGTCTAAGACCACTTCGTGAAAGATTTAAAGAAATAAGGAGCGACAAGGCCTATCTTGAATCAGTTTACAAAGAAGGTGCAGAAAAGGCATCTTACCTTGCAAACAAAACCCTAAGAAAGGTTTATAAAAAAGTTGGATTTATCCCTAGATAATCAAGTATTTATTGATTTCAAAGATTTTTTGTGGTATCTTTTATATTAATTAGGGGGTGCCTTATGGCAAAGAAAATAATTCTTGTTCTTGCTGTGATTCTTCTTGGAGGATATTTTGCTTATCCAGGCATTCAAGGCAAGATGAACGAGGCAAGACTTAAGAGAGAAAATCCTAATGCAGAGATTATCGGTAAGGCAGATGGACCGACAGCTATTTTTACCACAAATAATAAAAATACTGATAAAGATAGAGATGGAGAAAAAAATAATAATCAAGAAGCAGACTATGCAGGTGCTATAGGAATAATTGGTGGGTCTGATGATTCCGGGGTCTTATATCCAAAGGTGGAGCCAGATTCTGAATTTACCTTCCAAGCTTCTGATATTTTAAGTGCCAAGAATTTTATTTTTGAATCTTCATCAGTAAAAAGTGACCTTGAGAAAGATTATGACAATGCAGCAAGAGCTTTTGGCTTTGGAAGTGAAGCTAAAGAGCCAGAAAAGGATGACAAGATAGAAGATGTGACAATTATTGGAGCAGTCATAAACTCAAAGGGGTTTAGTGGTGACAAGTTGGTATTAGATATTAACACCTATTCCAATGTTAAAAATTTAATGAAATCTACTTACATCTTAGGATTTGAAGATGAAAATGGAAATGAAATAAAAGAACTAAAGGTAAGAGTAAATTCTTCAGAGCCAGAAGATCATCAAAATGTAAGAGAAGAAATTGGTGGGATTGATAAGTACGATAAGGTAATCATATATTTAAAGCAAGTAGAAGTTGTAGAAAACAATGATTATACAAGTTACCTCACTCCTATACAAAATTTGACAATAGAAAAATAAATTAGCAATAAAAAAGAGGATTGTAAAAATTTATAGATAGAGAGGGACTGGTTGCTGAGAAGTCCTTATAAACTTTACAATTGTAGCTTTTTTTGCTTCTTTGGTGAAATTAGTAGCCAGAGACGACTTATCTCGTTAAAGATTATAGAGTGTTTATTGAAAAATAAAAATTAAGGTGGTACCGCGTCTTTCGTCCTTAGGGATGGAGGACGCTTTTTTATTTTTTTAATTTTATAAAATTGTAAATAATGAAAAAATTATAAATTAGGAGGAAAAATGAAAGAATTAAACAAAACCTATGATCCAAAAGATTTTGAAGAAAAAATCTATGACTATTGGATGGAAAATAATTACTTTAGGGCAGAGGTTGATGAAAACAAAAAACCTTACTCAATAGTAATGCCACCTCCAAACGTAACAGGCAACCTTCACATGGGTCACGCCCTTAACAATACAATCCAAGACGTCCTCATTAGGACAAAAAGGATGCAGGGCTACTCTGCACTTTGGTTACCGGGAACTGACCACGCATCAATTTCCACAGAAGCTAAGGTTGTAGAAAAGCTTAGGAATGAAGGCATAGACAAGGAAGACATTGGAAGAGAAAAGTTCTTAGAACACGCTTGGGATTGGACTCACGAATACGGTGGCAACATTGTAAACCAACTTAAGAAGCTGGGAATTTCTTGCGACTGGTCAAGACAAAGCTTTACACTTGACGACAATCTTTCCAACGCTGTTGAAGAAGTTTTTATAGAACTTTATGACAAGGGACTTATCTATCGTGGCAACAGGATCATCAACTGGTGTCCATCTTGCGAAACTTCAATCTCTGATGCAGAAGTTGAACACGAAGAAAGTGATGGAAATATTTGGTACTTCAAGTATCCTTTTGCAGACAGGGAAGGTGGAATTGAAATTGCAACAACAAGACCTGAAACTATCCCAGGAGACCTTGCCATTGCAGTAAACCCTGAAGATGAAAGATACACTGACCTTATTGGTGAGTACGTAATGATCCCAGTGATGGACAACAAAAAAATTCCAATTATTGCTGATGATTATGTTGAAATGGACTTTGGTTCTGGTGCAGTAAAGATCACTCCATCCCACGACCCTAACGACTTCGAAGTTGGAGCTCGTCATGACCTTGGCCAAAATATAATTATGGACGGCAAGGGATATTTAAATGAAAATGCTGGAGCCTACGCAGGCCTAGAAAGATATGAAGCAAGAGAAAAAATCATAGAAGACTTTGAAAAACTTGGCTTCTACATTGGCAAGAAGCACCACCACAACGCTGTTGGTCACTGTGAAAGATGTCACACAGTTATTGAACCACTGATTTCTAAGCAATGGTTCGTTAAGATGGCACCACTTGCTAAGCCAGCCCTTGAAGAATACAGGAAGGGCAACCTAAACATTGTTCCAGAAAGGTTTGGAAAAGTTTATGAAAACTGGCTAGAAAATATTCGTGACTGGAACATCTCAAGACAATTATGGTGGGGACACAGGCTTCCAGTTTGGTATTCTGATACTGACGATGAAATTGTAATCTCAAGAGAAGACCCATCAAACACTAAGGGATACGAAGGCAAGACTTATACCCAAGACCAAGACACACTTGACACTTGGTTCTCATCAGCCCTTTGGCCTTTCTCAACTCTTGGTTGGCCAGAAAAGACTCCAGAGTATGAATACTTCTATCCAACAAATGTACTTGTAACAGGCTACGACATCATCTTCTTCTGGGTAATCAGGATGGTATTTTCTGCCCTAGAACAAACTGGCAAGCTTCCATTTAAAGATGTATTCCTAAATGGACTTGTAAGAGATGACCAAGGAAGAAAGATGTCAAAATCTCTTGGCAACGGAATCGACCCGCTTGACATCATTAGAGACTACGGTGCCGATGCTCTTAGATTTACCCTTGTAACAGGCAACACACCAGGCAACGACATGAGGTTTTACACTAAGAGGGTTGAAGCAAACAGGAACTTTGCCAACAAACTTTGGAATGCAACAAGATTCTTAATGATGAACATGTCTGATGAAATCGAAGATTCCAACTTTGATGTAGCTAAGCTTCACTACCAAGACAAGTGGATAATTTCAAAACTACAAAAAGTTATAAAATCAATTACAGAAAAAATTGACAAGTACGAAATTGGACTTGCAGCAGACGACATCTACGACTTCATCTGGTCTGACTTCTGCGACTGGTACATTGAAATTGTAAAACCAGTCTTATATTCTGACGATGTGGAAGAAAAAACAAACACAGTAAAAGTTTTATTATATGTATTAGAAAACATCTTGAAGCTTCTCCATCCATTTATGCCATACATCACAGAAGAAGTTTGGCAAGCCCTACCTAACAGGAAGGAAGCTTTGATTCTTGCTTCTTGGCCAGAATATAATGAAGACCTTGTATTTGAAAAAGAAGAGAAGGCAACAGAATATATTGAAAATGCCATTCGTGAAATCAGAAATGCAAGAAGCGAAATGAATATAGAAAATTCAAAGAAGTCAAACACTCTTGTCTACACTAAGGACGATGAAGTGAGAGAAATCTTTGAAGAAATGAAGGGACTTCTTCTAAATCTTGGCTACTCAAACTCTGTAGAAATTACAGATGACGAAGGCAAGAAAAATTCAGAAAATATTGCCATAGTTCTCGACAAGGCAGAAATCCAACTTCCACTTAAGGAACTTGTGGACTTTGAAAAGGAACTAAAGAGACTTCAAAAGGACAAGAAGGAAGCTGAGGGCGAACTAAAAAGAGCCAAGGGCAAGCTTGCCAACGAAGGTTTTGTTTCAAAGGCACCAGCAAAACTCATCGAAGAAGAAAAGGCAAAAGTAATTAAGTACGAAGAGATCCTAAAGACAGTTGAAGGACAAATTGCAAAGGTAGAAAAGAACCTATGACATATCAAGAAGTTGTAAAAAACATAGAGTCCAGGATTGGCAAGTTCAAGTCCAAGGGCAATGTGAGGATCAAGGCCTTCTTAGAAAATATTGGATCACCCCACAAGAACTTAAAGGTCATCCACATTGCTGGGACCAACGGCAAGGGGTCTACAGTTAGCTTTATCAAGGACATCTTAAAGGAAGATTACAAGGTGGGGTCCTTTGTTTCTCCCCACCTCATAACCTACTGCGACAGGATAAAAATTGGGGACACAGAAATTTCCCAAGAGGACTTTGCAGAACTTGGAGACTTTATAATTGAAAAAGAAAAAGACATTGTAGAAGAATACGGCGACCTCAACCTCTTTGAATTTTTGACAATTATGGCAATAATTTACTTTGAAAGAGAAGGGGTAGACCTTGCTATACTTGAAGTTGGCATGGGTGGTCGTGCAGACTCTACAAATATCTTCACAAGTCGTGAAAAATTAATTTCTATTATCACGTCAATTTCCATGGACCACATGGAATACCTTGGCGATACCATAGAAGAAATTGCCGATGCCAAGGCTGGTATCATCCAAGAAGATGGACTTGTAGTAACCACAAACAGAGATCCAAAAATTCTTGGAGTAATAGAAAAAGAAGCCAAAGAAAAGTCTGCCGAACTCTTCTACACCAAGGACCTTGAAAGTGAAATTTTAAAATCTGATTTAAGGGGAATTGACTTTAAATTAAAACTAGATGGGGAAGAAGAGGACTTACAGCTCACACAAATTGGTGACTACCAAGTGGAGAATGCCATAGGAGCAATTTATTCCCTTTACCTCTTAAACAAGAGGGGGATTTTAAAAATTTCTCTTGATGACATTAAAAAGAGAATAAAAACTTCAACTTGGAAGGGAAGGATGGAGATTGTCTCAAGAGACCCACTTATAATCTTAGACGGTGCCCACAACTTTGATGGAATCAAGAGATTAGTTGAATCCTTAGACAATTTTAAATTCAAAAAGCTCCACCTCATTATGTCAATCTTGGCTGATAAGGAACACAAGAAGATGCTAGAAGAAATTTCCTCTTACACCGATGAAGTTGTCTTCGTAAACTTGGACTACAAGAGGGGGACAAGCCCAGAAGAACTAAGTCGTGAGGCAAGTGAATATGGACTTAAGGGTCAGGTCATGACCATTGATGAAGCCTTGGATTATTATAAAAAAACTTATGAGGATGGCGACTTGATTTTAATTACAGGCTCTCTTTACTTTGTAAGTGAAGCCAGGTCCAAGATTTTAAACTACGATTACAGCATATAAATAAAAATAAAAAAAGATTAGGTTTTGAGACCTAATCTTTTTTGATGGAAAATTTATTTTAACTTATAAAGTTTTATAAAGTATCTATAATTAAGCAAGTTGTTAGAAACTAGGAAGCCACAAATACTTATAAAGTTATAAGTATTCATAAGCATCCTAACACCTATAAGCTTATAAATTTTTTTAATCTTTCAAATATTATTAAACTTAAAAAAAATTATGAAGTCATAAATATTTATAAACTTACAAAAATTAATTTATAAAGAAAGCAAAAGAAAAAGACCGTGGATTCTTCCACGGCCTTATATAAGAGTTAAATTATTTTGCATCTTTAGCAGTTTCTTTAACTTCTTCTTTTCCTTCTTTAACGTCTTTTTTGATTTCTTTTTTAGCTTCTTCAGTTTTTTCTTCGATCTTAGCTTCAGCCTTTAGGCCAATTTTTTCTACAGCTTCAACTAGAGCCTTAAGTTCGTTGTTAGCTTGTTCAAGAGTTGCATCTTTGTCTGCTACAATGTTTTTACCAGCTGCAACAGCGTTTTCGTAGTTAGTTTTAACTTCGTCAGTAGCTTTTTTGTATTCTTCAGAAGCACGAACTTCTTTTTCTTTAGCTAATTCTTTGTTGATAGCTTCTTTAACTTCTTCAAGTTTTGGAGCAACTTTTTCTTCCTTAACTTCTTCTTTTTCATTTACAACAGAAGTTAGAAGAACAGATTTAGTAGCTTCGTCATAACCAACGCCAAATCCAAGTTCTTTTCCAAGATCTCTTAACTTGTAGTAGTTAAGGTCATCAATCTTGTAAGCAGTAGCAGTAAGAGTTTTATCTCCAACTAGAACCTTGTCGTTAGTAAGCATACCCTTAGATTCAGCCTTAACTGGTTTTTGGTCAGATTCTACAACCTTGTAGTCAGCAGCCTTAGTAAGAGAAACAACTCCGTCCTTGTAGTCAACGCCGAATTTAGCTTGAGAGTCCTTAAGAACTGCAGCTAGGTCTCTAAGTTTGAAGTAGTTGTAACCGTCAATGTTGTATCCAGAGATAACAACGTCTTTTCCGTCAAGTTTAACTTTTTGGTTAGTAGCCTTAACGTCAATAGTCTTTACTTCTTTTTTAACTTCTTTAGCTTTTTCTTCAGCCTTTTCTTCTACTTTTTTAGCGTCTTTTTTAGCTTCTTCTTTTACTTCTTTAGCTTCTTTTTTTGCAGTTTCAGCTTTTTCTTTAGCTTCATCTTTAGCTTCAGTCATTTTTTCTGAAGCTTTTTCTTCAGTTTTTTTGCCAGCTTCTTCAGCCTTAGCTACTTTTTCTTTTCCTTCTTCAAGAACCTTTTCCATCTTAGTTGGTTCTTTAACGTCTTTAACAGCTTCAGTAACTTCAGCGAATACTGGGCTTGCAGTAGATAATAGCATTACTCCTGCTAGTGATAGTGATGTTAATTTCTTATTCATTTTAATTTTTCCTCCTAAAATATAAGTTAACCTTATTATACAGAATTCACCCAATAAATCAATTAAAGTAGGCAAATTAGCGATTCATTTTATAAATTTTAATAATTCTGTAACATTAGCTGTTGGAATAAGCGTAAACGAAACCGCCACTTGCATCTACATTTACATCGCCTGAATTAGTGTAGAAAACATAGGTACCAGCATCAGGAAGATAAGCTTTTTGGTATTTATTGAGTTCGCTCTCTTTTAAAAACCTCTTTTTATTTCCCACAAGGTCCATAAAGTCACGGGCAACTTTCCTCGACTCATTTTCACTTAAGTGCTTTTCCAAGAAAGGATATTTTTCATTAGGGAAGTAGTAAAACTTGTAAAATTCTAAATTATTATTTTTATCAAAGATAAATCTCATGGATAAATTCTTCTTTTCATAATCCTTTAAAAATAATTCATAAACCTTGCCATCATCAACTTCTTCTACCCTCATGACACCATCCTTTAAGTAGCCTTCAAGGTCAGTGACCCTTCTTATCTTATTAATAATAGCAAGGTCCTTGGCATCTTTAGATAAATCAATATCACGAGTAGGATCAATTTCATGGCCATTATTTATGGCACAGTAAAATTCCTTTTCATTCCACTCAAGCTTAGCATCCATGGCGTTGGCAAGAGCCCTTGCAGGCACATAAGCAGTGTCATCAAGGATAAAAGTTGGAGAGTCAATAGTAAAGACCATATCATCAATCCTGTACTCCTTGGAGTCAATGTAAAAAACAATCTTCTTGCCTTGATTTAAAATCTCCACTTCTTTTGTGTCGCCCTTCCAGTTGACGTCAGCACCTAAGTTTTCAGACACAAGTCTTAGGGGAATATGGATCCTGTCATTCTTAACAACAAAGTCCTTCTCGAAGACAATGTGATTGATGTTAAGAGTCATCTTTTTCTTTCCATTAGCATAGACACTAGTGAAGAGTAAAAGAAAAGATAATAAAAACAAAAGCTTCTTCTTCATGTTATCACTCCTTTATACAATTATATCATTAAATAAATTTTAAAAACTTACAAAAAGCTTAAGAATTAGGGAAAATAAAAAAGCCCCCCTAAGGGAACTTTTAAGATTTTACTATGAACTTGTTATTTTGATTTTAAACAATAACTTTTTTTGAAACATAATCTTTTATTATTGTAGATAACTTGTGAGCAAATTCTTCCATCTCAGGATTTTTGTAGACAATAGTAATTGCAGAAAAATCTCCTTCGATTTTTACAAAATCACAATAGGAAGTGGAGTTAATCATTTTAAGAGCTGATTCATATATAAAAGTTACTCCCTTATTTGCTCTAACTAGGCTGACAGAATTCATAATGCTAGAAGTAATTTTAATCTTGGAAGGGTAAAAATCATAGCTTTTGAAAATATCATCTACAGATTTCCTTAGATTCTTTTCAGTATTGAGTAAGAAAAAAGTTTCTTTTGAATAATCGAATAAAGAATTTTTGCCTGATTTATAAATAGATTTTGGAACCATAAAATAAATATTGTCATTTAAAGCATAAACAGAATGTAAATTTTTATTGTTTATATTCCTGTTAGTAATAAATAAATCAATCTCATCATTAAGCAAGGCTTCTTCAAAAGATGATGAGTCATATTTTGTCAAACTTAATTCTAAGTTAGGATAAAGTTCTATTAATTTTGGAACTATGTTTGGAATTATATATTGAGACATAAAAGCTAAAGAACCAATTCTAATGTAAGAATTGTTTGAACTCTTAGATTCATTTATTTTTTTATACATTTCTTTTTCTAAAGTTTCAAATTTATCTATGTAGTCAAAAAGTAATTTTCCTTCTTTAGTTAGGATGAGAGGAGATTTTGACCTATCAAAAATAATAAAGCCTATTTCATTTTCAATATTTTTCAAAGATCTACTTAGGTTAGGTTGAGCTGTAAAAAGTTTTTTTGATGCCATACTAATACTTTTACATTCTCTAATGGTTTTTAAAATTTCTATTTTTTTATTATCCAGCACTTATATCACCGAAGATATTATATCATATATTATATAATGTATATAACAATTTAAGTATTTGTAGTGATAAAGCGAGGCTGATAAAATTTAGTTAATGATGTGAAAATGTTTACTTAGTAAAATTTTCTATCAAAAAATGTTAGAAGATTGTGTAATTTTAAAAAAGAGGTGTTTTATGGAAAAAGTAAAAAAGAAAAAGGTTCCACATACTTTAGTAATTCTTATGATTATTATTTTATGTGCAGTTGCTTTAACTTGGATTATTCCAGCTGGAGCCTATGAAAGAATTGAAAATGCTCAAGGAGTGAAAGTAATTGATCCAGAAAGCTTTCACTATATTGAAAAGAGCCCTGTAAATCCTTTAAAAATATTTAATATTAGTTTGGAAGGATTTAATAAGGCAGCAACTTTAATATTTGTAATTTTATTTTCAGGAGCTTCCTTCAATATAATAACAATGAGTGGGGCTTTACAATCCTTAATAGGAGCAGTTTCTAAAAAGACAGAGAGTAAAGAATATCTTTTCATTCCAATACTAACTCTCATCTTTGGACTTATTTGTACTACTCAAGGTGTTAACACCTTTATAGGATTTGCTCCAATCATGGTTATGATTGCATTAGCAATGGGATTCGACTCCATAGTAGGTGCTTCAATAATCTTACTTGGTGGAGCAGTAGGATTCTCAACAGGAACTTTAAACGTTAATACAACAATAGTTGCACAAGAAATTGCAGGTCTACCACCATATTCAGGCTTATCTTATAGAGTTGTGTGCTTTATAGTCTTTTATATTGTTACAAACTTATACTTGGTTAAGTATGCTCTAAAGATTAAGAAAAATCCTGAACTAAGTCCAATGTATGAATTAGATAAGCTTAGAGTTAAGGACGTGGACTCTCACGATGAATTTAACTCTCCAATGAACGCAAGAAAGTGGGCTGTTATCATTTCATTATTTGCTGCATTAGGACTTATAGTTTACGGTGGAGTAAAATTAAAATGGAAATTGGAAGAGACAGCAGTTGTGTTTGTTTGGTTATCAATAGTAGCAGGTTTTGCTGCTGGATTCAAACCATCACAAATTGCAAAGTACTTTGTTGAAGGTGCTAAAAAGATGATTGGTGCAGCTCTTATTATTGGACTTGCAAGAACTGTATCAGGAGTACTCGATGCTGGTAATATAATGGATACTAGTATCCATGCTATGTCAAACTGGCTCAACTTCTTCCCTCAATTTTTAAAGGGACCAATGATGTTCATCGTAAACTTATTAGTTAATATGTTTATAACTTCTGGAAGTGGACAAGCTGCTGCAATTATGCCAATATTTGCGCCTTTAGCAGACACTATTGGACTTACAAGACAAACTGCAGTTTTAGCATTTAACTTTGGGGATGGATTCTGTAACTATGTACTTCCTACTTCTACAGCACTAATGGGTATATTAGGAGCAACAGACATACCTTATGACAAATGGATGGTATTTATGGGTAAGCTATTTGGAATTTGGATTTTAGTTGGTTCTGTTATGATGATAGGTGCACAAGCTATTAACCTTTAAGTAAGAGTAAAGGAGAAAAATGAAAGATTTAATTATAAAAGAAATCGATAAAATAAAAGATAAATTGTTTGAAATGTCAGATGAGATTTTTGATCGTCCAGAACTTTGCTTTGAAGAACATTTTGCAAGTAAACTTCTAGAAGACTATCTTGAAGAAAATGGATTTGAAGTTGAAAGAGGTTTGGGTAGTCTGGACACTGCTTTTAGAGCAAAATATTCTAATGGAGATGCCAAATATAACATAGGACTCCTGTGTGAATATGATGCACTTCCCATGGGACATGGTTGCGGACACCAAATGCAAGGTCCCTCAATAATTGGAGCAGCAGTAGCTGTAAAAAATGCGGTGAAAGATCTTCCCTTTAACTTGATAGTTTATGGAACACCTGCTGAAGAAGGCGGCGGAGGAAAAATGATTATGCTTGATGAGGGTTATCTAAAAGATATAGACTTAGCTCTTATGATGCATGGTGGGCCAGCAACACAAGTTGATGTTAAATCAATGGCATTATCATCAAGATTTGTGAAGTTCTTTGGCAAATCTTCTCACGCAGCCCTTAAGCCAGAAGCAGGAAGGTCAGCCTTTGATGCACTTCTTTTAACTTTCCAAGGTCTAGAATTTTTAAGAGAACATGTTAAAGAAGATACAAGAATGCACTATACAGTTCAAACCCTTCCTGGGCCAGCAAATGTTGTACCAAATGAAGCTGAAGGTCATTTCTCATTGAGATCTTACAACTCAAAATATTTAGATGAAGTTGTGGAAAGATTTGACAATATTGTGAAAGGTGCTGCTCTTATGACAGGAACAACTTATGAAATAAGAGAAGATAGAAGACTTGAATCAAAGATACCAGCATATATTTTAAATGACTTAATAATGAATAATGCTGAAAATCTTGGTGCTCCAAGAATAAAAGGAGCAAGAGAAAAAACTGGGTCAACAGATTTTGGAAATGTGACTTATTTAATGCCAGGATCCTGTGCTAGAATTGCTTTTGTTCCAGAGGGAACAGCTTCTCACTCACAAGAATTTGTGGACTTAGGTAAAGAAAAAGAAGCACACGACTGTGTGGAGTACGGTGCAAAAATAATTGCTACAACAGTTTATGATTTAATTGAAGATCCTAGCTTAATTGAAAAATCCATAGAAGATTTTAAGGAATATAAGTCTAAGATGTAAATAAATAAATCCCCTCTAAAGTTAGGGGATTTTTTAATGCAAAAAAGTCCCCCTAAGGGAACTTTTAAGATTTGACTATGAACTTGTTGCCACAAGATTTGCAAGTGACTCTTATCTTGCCCTTGCCTCTTGGGACCTTCATCTTGAATTTGCATGAAGGGCACTTGATGTACTTGTGAGTCTTTCTATTGTCATATCTCTTCTTTGAAGTGAAGAACTTACTTCTCAGTGGCTCAATAGTGTCTAAGAATTTTTGATTTTCCTTGTATCTTGCATTGATGTCTCGTGAGAGGACCCTATAATAGGAATAAATTATAAGGACTAGGGCAATAGTAGGTAGGCTTGCCTTCTTCACAAAGAGGTTTACTATTAAAAGCACAAGGGCCAGGAAGGTGATGAACCTGCCCAATTGGTCTTGGCCATACCTTCCAATCATAAATTGTCTAAACTTTTCATTGAACTTCACAAAATCAACTCTTTCTAATTTTATAATCTCATAGGTCTAACTTGGCAATGTGGTCTTTGATCACACCAGCTGTCTTTTTAAGTCTACCCAATTCTTCTTCTGTTAAGTCAAGTTCATACTTTTCTTCAATACCATTTTTGCCAATCCTAATAGGAGTTGAGATGTATAGGTCCTCAAGGCCATAGTGACCTTCCATTAGTGCAGATCCCTTTAAAATAATTTTTTCGTCATTGGCAATTGCTTGCAAGATGTTATTTACTGTATTGCCAATACCATATTGAGTGGATCCCTTGCCCTTAAAGATATCCCAACCACGACGGCGAGTGTCATCTTCAACTTGGTCCTTGTCAAAGTCTTCAAAAAGTTCTGGGTGAAGATCTTTATATTTTTCAAAAGGCATGGAATCTATCATAACTTGTGACCATGGGACAAATTGACTTTCGCCATGCTCGCCAAGGACAGTTGCGTTGACAGACTTTGGAGAGATGCCAAGTTTATTGGCAATTACAACTTGAAGTCTTGCTGAGTCTAAAAATGTACCTGATCCAATAACTCTTGAGTCATCAAATCCAGAAACCTTATAAACTTCATATGTGATAATGTCTACAGGATTTGTCACAACGACAAAGATTCCTTTGAAGCCTGCATCAACAATTCTCTTAATGTAATTTCCAACTTCTTTTTTGTTTAGTTCAAGCTCGTGAAGTCTATCTTCTTCAGGAATCTTGCCAGAGCAAACTACTATGACGTCACGGTCTGCCATGTCTTCATATTCGCCAGCCCTGAACTTAACATCCTTTGGATAGAAAAGTCTTCCATCATTTAAGTCAATGGCTTGGGACCTTGCTTTTTCTTTTATGACATCATTTATAATAACGTCACTTGCAATTCCCCTCATGGCAGAAGTGTAGGCTACGATCTCGCCAACAGCTCCAGCTCCAATAATACCTAATTTCATCTTTATTCCTCCTTTTGTCATTTCATTTGAGTCAATAAGAAATTGAATTTTCTTATTAAGAACTTATTATAGTACAGTGTAGTACAAAAAGGAATACAAAGTTAAAACTCACCAATGTAAAAATAAAATAAAAAAATTTTAAAAATATTGTAGATTTTTTTAAATCCACCTGTTATAATAAAGAAGCACTTGAGAGAGGAAGAAAAGTTCCTCAAAAAATATTTTAAAAACTTTAAAAAAAGTCTTGACAAGATATTAAAAAGTGCGTATAATAAGTTTTGTTGTTAAACTTCATGCGGGAATGGCGGAATTGGCAGACGCGCTAGACTTAGGATCTAGTTCCAACGGAGTGGGGGTTCAAGTCCTCTTTCCCGCACCAACATTAAACTCACAAGTTAGCTTGTGAGTTTTTTTATGCTCATTTTTTAGATATAAAATCAAAGCAAAAGAATATTTACAAATACTTTACATTTATAAAAACCTACATAAAAAGAAAAATTTATCGAGTATAATAGGGAAGGGAGGAATTATGAAAAAAACTTTTAAAATAATTTTTGCATTAATCTTAATTTTAATAATTTCTATATACATGGTGGGACTTTTCTTCTTCAGCGACAGATACATGCCAAGGACCTACATCAATGGAAGAGACTTTGGACTTGTAAAAAAATCTGAACTTAAAAAGAACTACGAAGACCTTTCAAGAAATTTTGAACTAGAAATAATTTCAAAGGACAAGAACTTAAACGACAAGATCGCTGCCAAGGACTTTGGATACATAGACTCCATAGGAAGTGAATCCATAGATCAGACAGCCTTTTATTGGCCAGTGGCTTCCCTTGTGCCTAAGCACTACCAAGTAGACCGTGACTTGCAGTACAACAAAGTTGCCCTTGATGAAAAAATAAAAAATTTAAAGCCAGTCTTGGGCCAAAAGGACCAGTCACAAGATGCAAAAGTCGTCTACCAAGATGGAGAATTTAAAATCCAAGATGAAGTTCACGGCAACTTTATAAAAATGGATGAATTTAAAAATGCCGTCCTAGGTCACTTTGGAGATAAAAAAGAAGAACTTGACCTTGAAGAGGAAAATCTTTACCAAGAGCCAAATATAACTAAGGACTCAGAATATATAAAAAATCAACTTGCTTCCTATAAAGAGGTCTACAAGAAAAAAATAACTTTTGACTTTGACGACAGGAAAGAAGAAGTGACAGGCCAGGGGATAATTGCCATGTACTCCAAGACTGATGACGGGACCCTTGCCCTTGACGAAGAAAAACTAAAACATTTCGTGGAAAAACTTGCTGCCAAGTATGACACTTATAGGACAAATAGGATTTTTAACTCCACAGGCCTTGGCCTCATGAAGGTGGACGGAGGTATCTACGGTTGGCTTACAGATAGGCCAGGCACAAGGGAAATTGTAAAAGAAGCCCTCGCCAAGGAAGAACCTGTCACAGTAAAACCTGCCTACAGGCAAGACGCAGTTTCAAGAAAAGTTGATGATATTGGCAAGACCTACATAGAAGTAGATCTTGCAAGACAAAAACTTTGGTACTACAAGGACGGAGCTTTGCAACTTGAGACAAATGTAGTTACAGGTAACCCAAATAGGGGGAACGGAACACCAACAGGGACAGACAGGATTTGGTCTCGTGAAAGGGATAGGTACCTAACAGGCGAAACCTATCGTTCAAAAGTTTCCTACTGGGCGCCAATAAACTGGTCAGGCATAGGACTTCATGACGCAAGTTGGAGATCATCCTTTGGAGGAAATATTTATAAGTCTGGAGGATCACACGGCTGTATCAACATTCCACCAGGAGTTATGAAGAACTTATATCCACAAACCTTTACTGGCATGCCAGTTATAGTTTATAACTCAGCAACTCAGAGGATAAATGACGCTGGGGGCCAAGTAGTAGTTGGCAGACAAGTCCAAGCACAACCACAAGTCCAAGGACAATAATAAAAATAAGAAAACTCTTGATAAATAAGCTTAATCTTTCATTGATTAAGCTTTATTTTTTTATAGCTTTATCTTCAATTGTTATCTTGGCAATGATGCCCCAGCTCGTTGAAATCTAATAAGGAAATAATCTTAGCCAATAAACCACAAGCTAATAAGGTCGTAAGCAAAAAGTTCGGAGACGTTAAAAAAATTTCACTGTTCGAGCGAACGAAGTGAGTAGTTTGAAATTTTTAGTCGGAGTACTTTTTGCGTAGTAATGGGCCGGGCCCCTGCCAGGTCGTTGAAGGTGTTGGGGGTGGCCCGGAGGGGGAAGGACCAATCGAAAGGTCCTAACCCCCTCCGGATAAAGAATAGTAAAGCTCTGCTTTACAAAAAGATTTACAAAGACGAAGTATTTCTTTACAAACTTCACGATGCCCCCTGTGTGCCCAAATGGGTATAACCCCTTCCAAGACTGATTCGTAAAGCCCTGCTTTACAAAAAACTTTTTTATATATTTTTAAAGAAAACTTTCATCAATTTAATATAAATTAAGTCCACTTAAACCTTGCAAAAAAATTCACAAATGTTATAATTAAATTAAGAAATAAATAAAAAATATTTTAAATCTTCAGGGAAGGGTGCAAGTCCCAACCGGCGGTAAAGTCCGCGAGCGAAAGCTGAATTGGTGCAATTCCAATACCGACAGTAAAGTCTGGATGAGAGAATGATTTAAACTTTCATGCCCCGAAGGTTCGGGGTTTTTTTATGCCCCAACAGGAGGTAAAATGAACAAAGTAAATTCAAGTTCTATGTTAAGAACAAAAGACATGACGAAAATTGGAATGCTATCAGTGATAGGATTTATACTAATGTATTTTCAACTACCACTTACCTTTGTAGCACCACCCTTTATGAAGCTAGACATCTCAGACCTACCAGTACTATTGGGGGCCTTCACAATGGGACCAGCCTATGGCATCATAATCGCAGCTATAAAAAACATAATGCACATCATCTTTAAGGGAACAATGACAGCAGGAGTTGGCGAACTATCAAACTTCATCATCTCCAGCAGCTTTGCCTTTGTGTCAGCCCACTTCTATAGGAAGCACAAGACATACAAGGGAGCAGTAGTGTCCTTGACTCTAGGAGTCCTTGCTATGACTGCCCTTGCAATGATCTCCAACTACTTCATAGTCTTTCCACTCTATGGCAAGGTAATGCCAATGGACGCAATCATAGGAATGGGCGCAGCGATCACACCAAGGATTACAGGCCTTTTCTCAATGATGATCTATTCAGTCTTACCTTTTAACCTAATAAAAGGCTTCACAACATCAGCAATAATGATGTTGGTTTATAAAAAAGTCTCACCAATCTTTAAGAATTAAAGATTAAAAGATTAAAGAAAAATAAAAGAAAAGAGCAAGCTGTCAAAGGGCAGCTTGTTTTTTTTGTCCCTTATAATATAATTTACACAAGAAAACTTTTACAAAAATTGCAAAAAAGAGAGGTAAAAAATGAAAATACTTTGCGCAGGCCCAACATCAATAGATAAAAGAGTAATGGAAGTAATGGGGAAGTCCCTTACCAACCCCGACATAGACCCAGAATATGAGAAAAAACACAGACAAGTAGAAAAGAAAATCTCTAAACTCCTAAAGACAGAAGCCACATCCTTTATCATGCTTGGCGAAGGAATGATAGGACTAGAAGGAGCAATATGTAACCTAGTAGAAGAAGGCGACAGGGTCCTTGTCCTTAACAACGGAGTTTTTGGAGCAGGCTTTGCCGACTTCGTAAAATTCTACGGAGGAGAGTCTTACATATATGAAGACGACTTTAGAAGAGGATTTGACATAGAAAAATTAAAAAAATTCCTAGAAAAAGACCACGACTTCAAAGTGGCAACCATGGTCCATTGCGAAACCCCATCAGGCATCACAAACGACGTCAGGACAATTTGCAGGCTCCTAAATTCCTACGGAATCCTGACAGTAGTAGACACAGTGTCAGGCATGGGGGGAGAAG
Organism: Peptoniphilus harei; assembly: GCF_900454685.1. Taxonomy (GTDB): domain Bacteria; phylum Bacillota; class Clostridia; order Tissierellales; family Peptoniphilaceae; genus Peptoniphilus_A; species Peptoniphilus_A harei. The sequence goes on from NZ_UATM01000032.1 coordinate 905,581, forward strand.
AATTTGACTTTGACGACTACAAGGTGGACATCGCCCTAGGAGGAAGCCAAAAATGCATCTCAGCCCCAACAGGCCTAACACTTGTCACAATATCAGAGAGGGCAAAGAAGGCCATAAGAGATAGAAAAAAACAAGTTCCTTCATATTATATGAGCTTTGAAAACTACTACGCCTACTCCGATGGATTTGCCTTCCCATACACAATGAACGAAAATTTAACTTATGCCCTAGACTTGGCATTAGACTTGCTATTCGAGAAAGACTCTCTGGCCCTCCACAAAGAGTACGCAGAAGTCACAAGAGAAATATTTGAAAAAGCAGGCTTCGAACTCTACGCCAAAGACTCAAGGTCCAATACATTGACAGCAGTTATGGTGCCAGAAGGTTATATAGCAGAAGACATCATCGGAGCCTTGAGAGACAAGGGAATACTAATATCAAAGGGAGCAGGTGACATCTTCGAAAAAGTATTTAGGATAGGCCACATGGGGAACAACATATCCTACGAAAACTTCTTAGAACTATATGAGAAGTTGGATGAAGTCTTTGGGGAACTTGGGATCAAGATAAAGGTGTCTTTAAAAGAAGAATTTCAAAAATTAATGGAAAAATAAGATTTTTATTTTTCTTTATAGAAAATATGGAAAAGAATCTTTTTCACTTCTTGCTAAGAAGTTGGGGCTTAAAGAATTTCATAAAACCTAAGGTTTTAATTCTTCTCTTGGAGGGGATTTAGGGCGTTTCGATCCGCCCTTATCCCCTCCAAACCTCCCCTTAACACCCCCAACGACCTAGCAGGGGCTCGGCCCATTAATACGCAAAAAGTCCTCCGACTAAAAATTTCAAACTCGCTTCGCTCAAACAGTGAAATTTTTTTAACGTCTCCGAACTTTTTGCTTACTGCCTTATTAACTTGTGGTTTATTGGCAAACTTTACGACCTTATAACATCTCAACGAGCTGGGGCATCATTGCCAAGTTGACAGTTGAAGACAAAGTTATAAAAATATTAAGCTTGATCGTTTATTGATTGGGCTTTTTTTAGTATTTATGACATTATTGTCAAAATCTCGGCAAATAGAATATAATAAAGAAAAAGTGAAGGGGGGATAATCTTGGAAAGTTTTAAGGAAATTGATCAAGCACTTGATAAGTTAAGAATAGATATAAAAAATATTTCACCATCTATCCTTGAGAAAATAGAGGAAGATTTTGCACTTAGATTTACTTACGAGTCCCTAAAAATTGAAGGCAGCAGCCTATCCTTCCAAGAAGTCAAAGACCTACTGGCAAGCATCTCTTCCAAAACAGACAAGGAATAAGAGTTTCAAAGTTAGACTTAAAACCCTCTCGAATTTGAGAGCTTTTAAAGAAAAAATTAGGTGATTTTTTGAAAAAAACTAGAAAAATTGAAGAGAATTCATTTAAAAATAGGGAAATTGACTCACTTGAAGATGAAATGGACATAAAGCTTGCAATTTCACGACTAAAATCAGCAAAAAATGAAGAATTTGTCTCACAAGAGGACTTTGAAAAATTATTCGGCGTAAAATTAGATGCAGTTGCTCCTCTTAAAGATGAGGAAATAGAATAAATTTATTTTTCTAAAATAAAATTGCCTTTTAAATGCCAAGTCCATCTTCATAAATATCGAGGTGTAACATGGATAAAAAAATTAAAAATTAATAAAGAAGAAGATAAAGTCTTTGAAGAAGCTAAAAAATTTGTTGAAGAACACATTGATGCTTTTAAAGAATTGGCTGATGGACCTGACACAAATATGGAAAAATCCCAAGAAGCTTATAAAAACTTAGACAATGTAAAAGGTGAGCTTATGGATAAGTATGACAAAGCCTTTAAAGAACTTGCCAAATCAAAAAAGCTACGCTGTTTTCGCAAATGAAAACAAAAGCGTAGCTTTTTTGATATAATATAAAAATTTAAAATAAAAATTAACCTTTAAATTCAAGTTTCAATTGCATTCCAAGTCCACTTGCTAGTTTTTTTAACATTTTTAGACTTGGATTTCTTGTACCATTTTCAATTCTACTGATGTCTGCTTGATTAATCCCAGTTTTTTCGGACAAGTCCTTTTGTGTTAGATTAAGATTATTACGAGCTATAATCATGGCTTCTATAATGTCGTATTCCGGAGCAAGTGCATCATATTCTGACTTAATTTCATCATTTTTTAAAATTTCCTTTTTGTAATCATTGTAAGCTCTCATAAAAATCTCCTTTCAAAATCTTTTTTATATTTAATAGCAAGTTCAATTTCAGATCTTGGAGTTTTATTACTCTTTTTAACAAAACCATTGGTTAAAACTATTCTTTTATCAAAAATAAAAAAATAAAAGATCCTAGTTATGTCACTAGATTGTTTTGTTCTTAATTCAAAAATACCATCACTTAACTTCTTTGAAAAAGGTTCTCTAAGATTATTGCCAAACTTTTCCAATAGATCGATATCTTTTAAAGTTTTCGCCAATAATTTAGGGCTTAAAGAATCTAAAAATTCTTCAACAGGAACTTTGCCATCTTCCTTATCATAAAATATAATTTCATACATACCAGTTTACCTCTTATACAAATATAATATGGTGTATAAGACATATTGTCAAGGGGAAATCTAAAGCCTAAGGCTTTAATTCTACTCTTGGAGGGGACTTAGGGCGTTTCGATTCGCCCTTGTCCCCTCCAAACCTCCCCTTACCACCCCCAACGACCTGTCAGGGGCCTCTGCCAACAACCCCGAGCGGCAGACAGCCTAAAATTCAAAACTCGTTAAGATTACACTTTTGAAATTTAAAAACTAACAATCAATTAAGATTTGATTTCAATTACTCATAAAGTCAATAGCTTAACTCAAACAGTTGAATTTTTTAACGTCTGTCTTGCCTTACGGGGTTTTTCTCCCTCAGTTCGTGGTTTTACCTATGCACTGCTTCAAATTTATGTAAAGTTATTTAACAAAACCTAAAAACGATTAAAAACTTGCAAATCAAAAGAAGCTTAGTCAGTATTGATTAAGCTTCTTCTTTTTTACAGCTTAATAATTATCTATGAGTTTATAAACTTCTATGGCTTCATAAGGAACTACATCTTAATAATGAGCAGTGAGGCTATAAGCTTCCATGACTTCATAAAGAGCTATAACTTTATACTTAAGCAGTGATCTGATCGAGTGTATCTAATGAGCAAAAAAATTGGTTATGCGTTAAAAATTTTCAATTGTTTGAATTCGCGAAGCGAATGAGTTTTGAAAATTTAGCATGGCAGATTTTTTTGGACTCAACGTACGTGGGGTGAAGGGGGTGGTTTGGAGGGGAAAGGGGCCTCACGATGCCCCTAAGCCCCTCCAAGAGCAATCATAAAAGCGTCAGCTTTTAATAAAACTTTTAAAGATAGGGCATTATTTTATTAGATTTTAAAGTTGTAAACTTTTCTCACATTACTTAGGCTGTCTGGCGCTCGGGGTTGTAGGCAAAGGCCCCTGCTAGGTCGTTGGGGGTGTTCAGGTGAGGTTTGGAGGGGATGCCACGCAGGCACAGGTAAGGGCGGATCGAATAAGCCACTCGTACCCGAATGGGTATAAGTCCCCTCCAAGAGAAGAATTTAAACCTTAGGTTTTAAAAAAGGATCTTAAAGATGAAATCTTTTATTAGATTCATAAAGACGAAGTCTTTCTTCTTCTTTCTTACTATAGAAAGAAATCAAAAAATAAATCAAAAACCCTTAGGCTTTACAAAAAATTTGCAAAAAGATTCTTAAAGAAAAATTCTTTAACCAAAACTTTCTTTTTCCCCTTTCCTTTCTTTCCCAAAGAAAAGAAAATAAAAATTGCAATCCTGTAACCCTTTTGTTATAATTCTACATACGGTCAAAAAAGACCGCCTCTATTAGCGCAGAAAAGCGCTAAGTAAAACACAATCACAACATAGTTAAGAAGATATTGTTAAACATGACAATCTATAAACTTTATGTAATGTAATTGTAATTTTACAAAGCAAATTTCTAGTGTATAATAGAGACACAAGAGGAACATGACAACTAAATAAAACCAAAAGGCGATATTTATTTGTCGACCTCTATATAGTCGAGATAGTTCAGTCTCGGCGACAAAAGTTTGAGACTTTTGTAGAATCTACAAAATTTTTAAGGAGGTCGAAAGACAAATGAACAAGAAAATTATTTCTCTAGTACTAGCACTAGTTATGGTACTAGGAACATTCTCAAGTGTCTTCGCCGAAACAACAAAGAAAGCAGAAGCTAAAAAAGCTGAAGCTGGAGAAAAAGTTGAAAAAGTAGTTGGAAAAGATAACAAAATCCAATACGTAATCGACAAAAAACTTGTTGAAGGCTACGAAGACGGAAACTACGGACTTGATAAAAACATCAAGAGATCCGAAATCACAAGATTACTTGTACTTGCTAACGGTAATGAAGAATTAGCAAAACAACTACAAGGATCAATGAAAATCTACTCTGACGTAGATGCTAAGCACTGGGCAAACGGAGTTATCTCAGTAGGAACTACAGTTCCATCTGATGCTAACGGAATTGCTATGCTAGCAGGATATCCTGATGGATCATTCAAGCCAGAAAACGACGTAACTTACGCTGAATTAGCTAAAATGCTAGTAGTTCTTGTTAAAGAAGACCTAACAGCAGACATGGTTAAAAACGCTAAATGGGCAACTTCATGGATGACATGGGCAGCTCAACTAGGAATTCTTGACGACGTAAACGTTGTTGATTCTAACAAAGCAGCTAACAGAGCAGACGCATTCACTATGGTTTACAATGCTCTATATGCAATGAAAGAATTCAAGAGAGTTCCAGCTAACGAAACAAGAGGTATTGTTTCTAACCTAACAAACTCTAAACTTACTCTTAACCAAGATAGCGAAAAAGAATACACTATCACTGGTGATACAGTAATCGTTGATGGTATTAACGTTAGAAAACAAATCGTTAAAGTTAACAGCCTTAACAACCTTGATCTTTACAAAGGATCTCTAGTAAGAATCCTTACTAACGACAAGAACGAAGTAACTCACATTATCGAACTTGGTAACCCAGAAGTGCTTGCAAGAACAGACAAAGAAGGAGAACTTCTTGACACTGACAACCACATTTGGGAAGGCGTTGCTGACGCTACAGTAGAAACAAACTACTACAAGAACATTGAATCTCTAAAAGATCTTGACCAAAAGAAAGTTGACGGAGCATATGCTACTGTAACTCTTAACGGTTCAAAGACTAAAGCAGACTATATCAAATTCCACAAAGCTAATGGAAACGAACTAGCTAACCTAAAAGTTAACGACAAAACTGAAATCTATGTTGCTAACCCATACAACAACATTATGAGAGAAGTTAAAGACATTAATGAAGCACTTTCATTAATCGGTTTCCACAACTATGGAAAAGACTACAAGATTCCTAACGTTTATGCAGGATTCGACACAGATAATCACAAATCAGCTGTAAAATCTTTCGATTCTGAAAGAAGCACTGCTAAAGTTATCGTATTTAACGTAGTATCTAAAGACAACGATGGAGACAGATACAGAGTAATTAACTCTTCTTCTTCTAAGTTCTCTTCTACTCTAGAAGATACTGATGGAAAACTTTACGACAGAGACAACGTTCTTAACAAAGCTAACTTCCCACTAAACTACGGTGACCTACTTGACGTTATCGAAACTCGTGGAGACGTTATCGACAGACTTCTTGACCACAGCGATGAAAAAGCATTCCCTGTAGTTAAAGTTGCACAAATCTTTGACAACGATGAAATCCAAGTTGAAGACAGATTCGGAAACGAAACTCTTCTTTATGTTGGCGATGCAGACATCTTTAACGCTAAACAATACAAAGATTTAGCTAAGGGTGACTATCTACAATTCACAGCTAACAACAAAGATGCTAGAGACATCGAAATTGTATCAATTCTTGATGATTCAAAAGACACAAGAGATTTATTTGATAAATCTGGTTCTGTACTAAACGTAGTACAAGGAATTGAAGATCACACTGTTGTTGGTACAATCAAATGGGTTGGAGAAAAACAAGTTGAAATTAAGATCGAATCTGACAACTGGGATGCAGGTCTTAACAACACAACTAAGACTTACAAAGTTGACAGAGAACTTGCAGATGCTCTAAAAGCATATGTTGGTAAAGATGTTAAATTCAAAGCTGAAAACAAAAACTTTGAAAATGACGTTAGAGCTTATGACTTCATGTTAAATGATGGCAAAAATGTTCTAATCGCTCCAAAAGCTAACAAGAACTTAACTGAACTTGAAAAAGCTGTTCTTAAGTATAAGGAAGAACAAACTTCTACAAAAAATATTGATACAGTTATTGATGCTGTAGAAAATGCAACTTTCGCTGAAAAACAAGCAGCAAAAGAAGAACTTAAAAAATACTTTAACGAAAAAGTAGTTCCTGCTACAGAAGCAACTAAAGATTTCTATAGCAAAACAGTAACTACTGAAGATGAAGTAAAAGCAGCTAAAGAAGAAGTAGCAAAAGCTCAAAAATTAGTTGATGAACTAATTGCTTCAAAAAATAAAGTAAATCTTCAAGCTAGAATTGATAATCTTAACAAGAAAATCGAAGCAGCTGAAAAAGCATTAGCTAAGACTGAAAAACAAGATGCATATGACAAATATGTAGCTGCAATTACTACTGCATTAGGAAATGTTAAATATGACAAAGTAGAAAATGCAAATGTAAATGCTGAAAATATTAAGAAAGCTGTTAAAGCTGACCTTGATAAAGTAACTGCACCAGCAGGAGCTTCTTATGAAATCAAAGAAGTTAATGCAGCAACAGAACAAGTAACTGTTAAAGTTAATTCAACTGAATCAGTTGTTACTTTAGCTGCTGATGTTACAGAAACTGTAACTGCAAAATAATTAGTCTAACTGATTAAGCTTTAAAGATAAAACCTGAGAGGAAACTCTCGGGTTTTTCTTTTTGTACATATATATTTTTTTGGTAGAATTAGGGCAGAGGGAGTTGATATGAAAATGTGTGAAAATATTTTTTATTTTTTAAAGCTACATGGATTTTGTTTTCTTATAATTGTTTCATTAATTATTTTCATATTTTGTAAAAGTAAAAAGAAAGACTCAGAAGAAAAATGTAAAAGTAAACCTATCTGTGACTTTATAGAATCCTATTGTATCTACATATTCACTCTCATTATTTCAATTTTGATCTTGTTTATTTTTCTTTACTATAATTCAAATATTTTAAAATTAATACCAGACAACAAGATAGGAGAGTCTTTGGGCTTAATAATGTCAGCTCTTATTACAGTGACTGGTGTCTTTGTCGGCTTTTACTTTAACAAGAAACAAACTTACAAGGAGATAGTGACTAGGGAGAGGATAGAGTGGTTACATAAGATGCAAAAAGCCCTAGCAGAGTTCTTGGCTATCACTAGCAATCCTAAGGTAACTAATAGGTTTAAGGATAAAAAAGATAGGGCAAGGGAACTCTATTACCTAATCATTAGCAACTTAAATGTGAAAGAAGATAAAGAAAAGAAGAAAAAGAATGAGAATAAAAATGAACGTGATGCTGTAGAGCTCTTGTATAATTACGCAAACTTAAAGGGACTAAATGTTGAATTGAACTTTGTTAAAGATGAAGATAGTGAAGAGAATAAAGATTCTAATGACACAAAAAGTATTGATGAGTTAAGAAAAGAAATAATAAGCAAGTACACAGAAATATTCAACAAAACATGGAATAGGATAAAAAACGAAGCAGATTGAGGTCTGCTTTATTTTTTCTTTAAAGAAAGTTGGAAAGAGGTTTTTTTAAAAGCTACGCTTTTATAATTGCTCTTGGAGGGGATTTATACCCATTCGGGCACGAGTGGCTTATTCGATGGCCCTTACCTGTGCCTGCGTGGCATCCCATCCAAACCTCCCCTGACCACCCCCCAACGACCTAGCAGGGGCTCGGCCCATTAATACGCAAAAAGCCCTCCGACTATTAAATAGAAGAACACAAATTGTCGCAAGCTCCAATTTGCGAACTGACCTACCATCAATTTGCTTTGCAAATTGGGTAAGGTCATGTCAAACTTGCTCGCTAAAAACTTTTATAAACTTAAAATAATTTACCAATAGAGTCAGAACTACCTGGCTCTCTTTTTTATTTGCGAGCTTCGCGTGAACCTAATCAACTCAAAGTTCGCTACGCTCCTTTTCGTTGTAAGGTTCATCGGCTGAGCAATAAATTGCTCAAGCACATTGAATTTTTTTACGGCTGTCTTGCCTTACGGGGTTTTTCTCCTTAAGTTTACGGTTTTACCATTACACGAATTCAAACTTATGTTGAGTTACTTACCAATGCTTAATAAATTGAATAAAGTTTAAAACCAATAGAAGCTTAGTCTGTATCGATTAGGCTTCTTTTTTTTATTACTTCATAATTATTTGTGAAGTTCTATTTTTCTATGACTTAATAAAAAACTCTGACGTTATAACAAAATATGACCCAATAAAAAAGTGTGAGCTTGGAATTTTTTATGAACTCACAACTAGCTATGACCTAATAATTAAATGTGAGCTTGTAATTTTTTTGTGACTTCACAACGAATTACAACTTTATACTCAAAAAATGACCTAATGGAGCGCCCCAGCTTGTTGAAGTCTTATAAGGTCATAAACTTTGCCAATAAGCTAAACAGTTATAAGATTGTAAGCAAAAAGTTCGGAGACGTTAAAAAAATTTCACTGTTCGAGCGAGCGAAGTGAAACGTAGCGAGTAGTTTGAAATTTTTAGTCGGAGGGCTTTTTGCGTATTAATGGGCCGAGCCCCTGCTAGGTCGTTGGGGGTGTTAAGGGGAGGTATGGAGGGGATAAGGGCGAATCGAAACGCCCTAAATCCCCTCCATAAGATAAATAGTAAAGCCCAGCTTTACAAAAATTTCTTAAAGAAAACTTCTTTAAGTCCCCTCAATAAGAAGAATCAAAACCTTAGGTTTTATGAAATTTTTTAAAGACAAAATCTCTTACATAAAAAAGATAAATAGAAGCCTTAGGCTTTATAAAACACCTCTTTAAAAGCGAAGCTTTTACCATAATTTTCAAAAGATTCTTTTCCTATTTTTCTATAAAGAAAATAAGTTTAAACAAATGATTGACAAGCCAAAACAAAAGTTCTATAATATTTTCAAGAATAAAAAAAAGGAGGAGTGGTAAATGGAATTTTTTGAAAAGGAAGATGTGAAAGTTATTAGAGAAGATAATTTTAATAATGAAAAGAATATTGAAAGTGAAAGTTTAATTAATGAAAGATTTGTGACTAGATCCAAGGACTCTAATTCTTTTGATAAGTTTAAGGAGAATGGAGATTCCAAAAGGCCTGGGCCTTTTGAAAAAACTTCTTATGATGATTTTAACAGGGTCCTTAGGTCCGCCCTTGTCGGCGAAGAAAGAGCCAGGGCTAAGATTCTCCATATGCTAGACCCCCTCATTAGGTCTTCTATTAGGAAGTATTGCCCAGTTTATTCAGAGTTTGAGGATCTTTATTCTGATGGCAGGGTCATGGTCCTTGTTTGTCTCGATGATTTTGACGGGAAGAGGTCCTTCTTGAAGTACGTCAAGGAGTTTTTGAGATACACTTATCTTAATAATTATAAGTACCTGACTAATGTGGAGATGGATATTCACGATGATGATTCTGATGAGGAAGGCCAATCTATTTTGGATTCTCTCGATGCTGGTGTGGATATCGAGGGGGACTTTTTGGAGTCTGAGGAGTCAGCCCTGGTGAGGGCTGCCATGAAGTCTCTCACTCCAAGGCAGGAGACTGTTGTAAGGCTCTTTTATTATGAAAGGCTAGGTCTTAGTGAGATTGCAGATTTTCTTGGCATTTCTAAGTGGACTGTGGTAAACCTCAAGCGAACTGGTCTTGAGAATATGCGTAAATTTATTTTAAATTCTTATAAATAGGAGGTGATTTTATGTTGATTGAAAAGAAACTCATTCGTTACAACTATATGAAGAGACAGGGTCAGGCAAGGCCAAGGTATATTGTGGTCCACGACACTGGCAATCCTAATGTAGGTGCTGATGCTATCGCTCACTACAGGTACTTTAATGGTGGCAACAGGCAGGCTTCTGCTCATTATTTTGTGGATGACAAGAGGATTGTGGAGACTGTTGAGACTGCTAATGCTTCTTGGCATTGTGGCGATGGTCATGGCAGGTATGGGATCACTAATTCTAATTCTATTGGGGTGGAGATCTGCATCAACAGGGACGGCAATTATGAGTCTGCTCTTGAGAATGCTAGAAAGATTGTTAGGTTTCTAATGGATTTTTATAATATTCCCCTTGACAGGGTGGTAAGGCACTTTGATGCTTCTCACAAGATTTGTCCCCGCTCTATGTCTGATAACAATTGGAAGAAGTGGTGGGAATTTAAGGCTTCTCTATAATTTTTAAAATTTTTTAAAATAATTTCATTTTACCCTAGCAACTTTTCTTATTTTATTCTATATAGATAGTAGGAGGTGAAAATAATGGCTGTTCAAGTTAAGGAATCTAAGCTAATGCTAAAGTCAGTTTTTACTGATGAGTCTTCTGGCAAGGCGAAGAAGAGAACTGTAACAATCAGTGGTATTAACTCTGAGGCTTCTAAGGATAATTTATATAAGCTTTCTGAAGACCTCAACCCTATTGTTGAAGGTGACTTTGCTACTTCTTCTCTAATTACAGAAGAGATTTTAGGAAAGGTTGAATAAGACTTGGTCTTGTTCTTGTAGTTATTGTTTTGTGAGATGCTGGAGCGTTTCACTGGTATGAAAGGAGAATTTTATGAAGGAAACTAAATCACTTAGGATAAGTTTTACTGATGAAGGCGGAAAGCCTTGGACTTTAACTATCTCAAATCCTCAAGAGGGTATTGTTGAGACTGATGTAAAGAGGGTAACTGATAATATCATAAACAACAAGTTAGTCTCAGGTAAGCTAGGTCTTATCAAGACTTATAATGGGTCAGTGATAGTCACTAGAAAAGAAGAAGCTCTTCAATAAGGTTTGTTATGATGGAAGATTTAATAGCTAACATTTCAAACATTGGCTTTCCCATTGCCATCTCATGTTACCTCTTGGTGAGGTTGGAGAAAAAGATGGAGGAGCTAAAGGAAGTTATTGTGGACCTTTCCAAGGCCCTTGAGGATATTGGGAAGTAGGGAAGGGATTCGAGTTTAAGAAACTCGAGGAAAGAGGTTTTTGGTTTATTTTGGAAAAATAATTTAAAACTCTGGAAAGAATTCTTTTATGGGTTCTTTTGTATTTTTGTTTTATTTTGAAAAAATAATTTAAAATTTTATTTTTATTTTATGTAGGAATTTAGATCAAGCTTTGGCTTGGTTATTTTTTTGTCCTTTTTTATAAAAAGGGAGAAAAGTTTTTTCTTTAATAAGGTTTTTGTAAAGCCAAGCTTTACTATCCCTTTTCCGGAGGGGGTTAGGACCTTTCGATTGGTCCTGCTTGTGCCGGATGGTACCCCCTCCGGGCCACCCCCAACACCTTCAACGACCTGGCAGGGGCCTTTGCCAACAACCCCGAGCGGCAGCCATCCTAAAAATTCAAAACTTGCTCGCTTCAAGTTGTTTCAAACAAAAACTAATAATCAATAGAGTTAGAAAGTCCTGACTCTATTTTTTATTTGCGAGCTTCGCGTGAACCTAATCAACTCAAAGTTCGCTTCGCTCCTTTTCGCTGTAAGGTTCATCGGTTGAGCAATAAATTGCTCAAGCACATTGAATTTTCTTAACGGCTGTCTTGCCTTATGGGGTTTTTCAACCTTAGTTCACGGTTTTACCCTTACATGACTTCAAACTTATGTTGAGTTACTTAACAAAACGTAATAATCTAATTTAACTTCCGAATTAAAAAAAGCTTAATCAGTAAAGAATTAAGCTTAATATTTTTATAAGTTTTTATTCAATTGTGAGCTTTGCAACTGTGATTCCACTTATAGAAATTTAAAACTTTAGGCTTTAGAAAGACTTCTTAAAATAAATCTTTACAATAACCTTTCTTTTACAAACTTTTTAAACTCTTCTTTTCCCATATCTCCACTAGCTACCTTAAGTCCGATTTCAATAACATCCTTATTGCTCAAACTATGTTGAATTTCATTGATTTCTAATAAGTACAAAAGCACCATAACTCCAATTCTTTTATTCCCATCGATAAAACAATGATTTTCTATAAGTGAATATGAAACCTGAATTATCTTATCTAATGTAGACGGATAAAGCTCCACTTCATCATAAGTTTGGAACACACTCTCGACAGAAGATTTAAGTAAGTTCATTTCCCTTATTCCATAAGATCCACCATAGAGAAATATACTTTTTTCTTGAAGTTTTATAACTTCATCTACATTAATATAAATCATTTTGCCAATTCCTTAAAAGCTTCATCATATTTAGTCATAATGCTATCCGCAATTTCATCTAAACTTTTTGAAGCTCCTAAATCGGTTTGATTCAAAGTTAGATTTAAAGGTAAGGCTTGGTCTCTCACAGATTGTTTAATAAACATATTAATTGCTGAAGAAACATTTAAACCCAATTGGGAAACCAAATCGTTAAAAGAATCCTTATCCTTATTATCAATACTAATAGTTAAATTTACTTTAGACATAACATCAGCTCCTTAAGGTAATTATACTTATATTACACATATTTTTCAATGTAATATAATAAAAAAAGAAACTTAATAAATTTTATCAAGCTTCTTCTTTTTATAATTTTCTATTTAGTTATGAGCTTGGCAATTGTGCCCCAGCTTGTTGAAATGTTATACGGTCTTAATGTTTGCCAATAAGCGAAATAGTTATAAGTTAGTAAGCAATAAGTTCGGAGAAGTTAAAAAAATTTCACTGTTCGGACAAAGGTCGCGAGTGAGTTGACATGACCTAACCCAATTTGTGAAGCAAATTGCTGGTAGGTCAGTTCGCAAATTGGAGCTTGCGACAATTTGTGTTCCTATATTTAATAGTCGGAGGGCTTTTTGCGTATTAGTGGGTCGGGCCCCTGCCAGGACGATGGGATAGGGGGGAGGTTTAAGGATCAGGGGCCTCGCCTGCCCCTGGCTCCCCCTCCTTATAAAGAATATAAAAGCGTCAGCTTTTAAAAACTTTTATATTGATTTCCTAAACCCCCTCCGGATAAAGAATAGTAAAGCTTGGCTTTACAAAAACCTTATTAAATAAATCCTTTTATCAAAAAATTCTTAAAGAAATTTTCTTTAGTTCATTGGTACTACTTTTAACTCTTTAGAGACTTTATTAAGCACCTCGCACCCATCTTCTGTTATCAAGACTAAATCTTCTATCCTAACTCCAATTCCTTCTTCTAATAGATAAATCCCTGGTTCTATGGAGAAGATTTGTCCTACTTCTATGAGGCTATCGTTTACTGATGAGACGTCGCCTTCTTCATGGCATTCTAGTCCTATGGAGTGGCCTGTCCTGTGAGTAAAGTATTTGCCATAGCCTTTTTCTTCTATATAAGATCTTGCGGCCTTGTCCACGTCTGACATCTTGTTGCCAGGCTTTGCTGCTGCAATTCCTCTAAGGTTGGCTTCTTTTACTATTTCATATATTTCTCTGGCACGGTCACTTACCTCTCCAATGAAAACTGTACGCGTCATGTCTGATGCGTAATTTTTATAGATTCCTCCAATGTCAAGGACTACACAATCACCGACTTTTCCCTTAGTCTTGTCTGTGGAGTGGTGGGGGTCTGCTGCTGATCTTCCGTAGGCTGTGATTGGTTCAAAGGAAACTTCTTCTACTCCGTTAGCCTTGTAGATTTCCTTTAACTTTTGGGAAAGTTCCTTTTCGCTTAGGCCCTTCACCACCCAAGGGATAAGTTCTTCCATGACCTTGTCGTTGATGGCAGAGGATTCACGCATCAATTGTTTTTCTTCCTCGTCCTTAATTCTCCTCACATGGTCAACTATTGTTGATCCATTTACATATTTTTTGTCTGGGAAGATCTCTTGTAATCTTAGTAGGAACTTTGCAGACCAAAATTTGTCGATTCCTATAAGTTCGTCATCTTTTATAAACTTGGAAAGTTTTTCGATTCCGTCTTCTATGTCGTTGTAACAAATAAAGTCCACGCCAGCCTCTTCTTCTTGAGGGAAGAGCTCGTTGATAAGGAGTTTTACGTCCCCATCCCTGTGGATGTAGAGGGCAAGGGCTCTTTCGCCTGGCTCAATCATCTTGTCTAGGAGATAAAAAATTGCGTAGGGATCTGAGATTATCATGTGGTGAAGATTTTCTTCTTCCATTTTATTTATAAGTCTATAAATTCTATTCTTGTGCATAGTGTACTCCTTTTTCTTTTTTTTAAAATATATCACAAATTTCTCCATATGACTATGGGGAAAAGAATTAGTCTTTAAGAATCTAATAAAAGATTTAATCTTTAGAATCTTTTTCTAAAACCTAAGGTTTTAAGTTTCTATAAGGAGGGGGTGCAAGGGGCGGGCGAGGCCCCTTTCCCCCTCCTTAAACCTCCCCCCTATCCCCTCGTCCTGGCAGGGGCCTAAACCATTAATACGCAAAAAGTCCTCCGACTAAAAATTTCAAACTCGCTTCGCTCAAACAGTGAAATTTTTTTAACGTCTCCGAACTTTTTGCTTACTAACTTATAACTATTTAGCTTATTGGCAAAATTTACAACCCTATTAGACTTTAACAAGCTGGGGCACTCGATCAGCTCACGGCTTAAACCAAAAGTTAAATTTTGTAGTGAAGTTGTGAAAAGTTATCACCCTACAACTAATTATCAAGTCATAATTTCTTAAGAAGTCATAAAAAAATACAAGCTCACATTTAATCCTTAAGTCATAGTTTGTCACGAAGTTATAAAAAAATACAAGGTCACAATTAAATAGAAATTTATAAAAAGATAAAGCTTAACATTTTATTGTTTAAGTTTTTTTAATGAAAGATTTATTAAGATTGTTATGTTTTGTTAAGTAACTTTACATAAGTTTAAAACCATGTAGAGGTAAAACCGTAAACATAAGGAGAAGAACCCCGAAAGGCAAGACAGCCGTCAAAAAATTCAATGTGCTTGAGCAATTTATTGCTCAGTCGATGAACCTTACAAGGAAAAGGAGCGTAGCGAACTTTGAGTTGATTAGGTTCACGCGAAGCTCGCAAATAAAAAAAGAGTCAGGTGGTTTCGACTCTATTGATTATTAGTTTTTTGCTTGAAACAATTTGAAGCGAGCAAGTTTTGAATTTTTAGGATGGCTGCCGATCGGGGTTGTAGGCAAAGGCCCCTGCCAGGTCGTTGGGGGTGTTCAGGGGAGGTTTGGAGGGGATGCCACGCAGGCACAGGTAAGGGCGATCTAATAAGCCACTCGTGCCCGAATGGGTATAAATCCCCTCCAATATGAAACCGTAAAGCTCTGCTTTACAAAAGTTTTTTTAAAAGATGAAATCTTTATAAAGCAATCTAAAGCTTTAGTTTTTAAAGACGAAGTCTCTACTTATAAGCTTCACGATGCCCCTAAGCCCCTCCAATAAGACATATAAAAGCGTCAGCTTTTAAAAACTTTTTTTTAAGATTTTACAATTTTATAAAAATAAAAAAATCTGTAGTTTCCTACAGATTTTTCTCATTGTACGCTTTAGTATGAATAAACCACCAGCTATGCTGGTGGTAGGAAAATAAGCTTTAGCTTCAAGCAAAAAACCTCCCGTGATAAACTATTAATGTTACTGGCAGTAGCATAAATAGAAAAGGGAGGTATCCTAAAATGGATAAAAATAGTTTATCACATACATCATGGAATTGTAAGTATCACGTAGTATTTGCTCCAAAATACAGAAGGCAATTAATATATGGAAGATTAAAACAAGATATAGGAAAAATATTAAGAGATTTATGTGATAGAAAAGGAATAAATATAATAGAAGCGGAATGCTGTCCAGACCATATCCATATGTTGTTGGAAATTCCACCAAAATACAGCATATCTCAAACGATGGGATATTTAAAAGGAAAAAGCAGTCTAATAATATTTGATAGGCATGCAAACTTAAAATATAAATATGGAAATAGACATTTTTGGTGCAGAGGATACTATGTAGACACAGCAGGAAAGAATGTGAAAAAGATACAAGAATATATAAAAAATCAATTAAAAGAAGATTACATGGCAGATCAAATAAGCATTAAAGAATTTGTTGACCCGTTTACGGGTGAGCAAGTAAACAAAAGCAAAAAATAAGGTGCTTTAGCACCAGCTGTGAAAATTGGTGCACGAGAAAGAAAGTTCGAAGCATGGAATGCTGCCGGTAACAGCCCCTTATAGGGGCAAAACAAACCACCGGCTCAGCCGGTGGTTATGATTTTTTTAATTTTGTGTAAGTTCTCTTATTACATTTTCTACTTTTGATGGCATGGTAAATTCGTGGTCGCCTGGTTGGAAGCTAGCGACTCCCAATCTATTGCATTCTTCCACGAAGGCCTTGTCTGATTCTATGGCTCCTAGGTCAAGTAGCTTTTTGCCTACTTGGGCAGGTCCTTCGCCTTCAGCTATGTTTAGCTTGTAAGTCTTGAGTTCAATGCCTGCAATTTCTGCAAGGATTTCTTTTACCTTCATGTCCTTGTCAAACTCATAGGCTCCTGGGACAATCTTGTCCCCAATTTGCATATCTTCTGCAAGGTCCTTATAAGTTGCCATGTCTGCGATTAGACCCTTGGAAATTAAAAGTTCTCCAAGGCTATCTAGATTTGTTCCTTCAGGAACTGTAAAGGTATTTACATTTTCATCTTCTTCGTCTTTTTTATCTTCATCCAATAGGACAACGGGCTTAACAGCTTTTTCTTCTCTTAGGCCTGTTGCTACAAGGATCTCTCCATAAGTTTTTTTAACTTCGTCAACTATTCCAATTTTTATATCTTTTGTGGAAATTGAATTTAGGTAAAGGGAATCCATCCTCCACTTGATTACAAAAATTAGGAATAAGAAGAAAAGTATTGATAATAAAACTTGGCAGAGTTTAATAAAAAAGAGCTTGCCTTTGTTAAAATTATTCAAAATAAACCTCTTTTCATCATGTTTTGATATAATTATATCAGCAAAGGCTTAAAATGAAAAGTTTGGAGATTTTATGAGAAAAATTATTATTAATAAAAATGACGAGGGAAGAAGGCTGGATAGGTTTTTGAAAATCTATTTTGAAAAGGCTCCTCTTTCCTTTATTTATAAAAATTTGAGAAAGAAAAACATTAAAGTCAATGGGAAGAAGGCCAAGCCCGAGGACATCTTAAGTGATGGGGACGAGATAAAATTATTTTTGGCAGAGGAAACTATTGAGAAGTTCAAAAAAGATATAAGGAAGTCAAAAAATTCTAAACTGCCAGATATTTTGTATGAGGATGATGACATAATACTTGTGAAGAAGCCCATCAACATGCTCACTCACAATGATTCTAAGGGATACCAGGACAATGCCCTTGACAGGATGGTGGACTATCTCATTGCCAAGGGAGATTATAATCCAAGGCTGGAGAAATCCTTTAGGCCTGCCTTTGTCAACAGGCTTGACAGGAACACTTCTGGCATTTTAATTGGGGCAAAGAATTTGAAATCCTTGCAGGACTTGAATAAGGCCATAAAAAATAGGGAGATAAAAAAACTCTATGTCACTCTTGTGGCTGGAGAAGTCAAAAAAGATTTTGATGTTGACATCAACCTTAAAAAGACTGGGAACAATGTCATGAAAAAGGCCTCAAGAGATGAGGGCAAGAGGTCTCTTACAAAGTTTAGGGTCCTTAAGTCTAACAAAGACTACTCATTTCTTTCTGTCAACCTAATTACTGGCAGGACCCACCAAATTAGGGCATCCTTGAAGGAAGAGGGCCTCGCCATTGTTGGGGACAGGAAGTATGGGGACCCTAGGACCAACAAGGTCTTTAGGGAGAGGGGACTGGACTCGCAGTTCCTCCACAATTATGCCATAGTTTTTGAGTCAGATGATTTTAAAAATCTAAAAGACAAGTCCTTTGTCTACCTACCTGATGGAAAGATGAAGACCATAGCCGAGGATATTTTTAAGATAAATTTAGGTGATTTATTAAATGAAGAAAATAATTTTTAGGTCTCCCAGGGAAGACTTAGGATTTGAAAAATTAAAGGGCGAGAGGACTTTATTTATCTTGCCCTCTCAATCTGCCATAAATTTTTACATAAGGGACATGCTGGGCAGGGGCATGGACATAAATAAGACTGAGTTCGAGACCTTTGATGGAATTGGAAGAAGAAATAGGGCAAAGAGGCCTGATTCTGTTTTAAAATACCTTGTCCTTTCAAAGATTCTCAAGGAAAACTTAAGTGATCTTAAAATTTTTCCAGAAACTGTGGATATAATTTTGGATTTTTTTGATGACATTGCAGAAAATTATTTGGGATCAAGTGATATTGAGAAGATTCCCGGGAAAATTTTCAAAGATTTGGGGAGAGTCTTTGATATTTATAGGGAATATTTTGCAGCCAGGTCCTTTGACATTTACGGGAGAGTCAAGGAAGAGGCCATTAGGGGGACTAGGTTTGACACCATAATTATTTCTGGATTTTTGGAGTTTGGCAAGTCCGAAGAAGAGATAATAAAAATTTTGTCGGGACTTGATGGGAAAAATATTTTTATAGACATCCCCTTTAATTTTATGGAGTCAGACCTTGTGGATGGACTTATAAAAAATTTGCAAGGCCTTGGCTTTGAACTTGAGGAAAGAGAAGGTCTTGATTACAAAAAGGAAATTGATAGAGAAAAGATAAAAATATTGTCTTCAAAAGATAATTTTTATAACTTATTTTTTTCTAACTTGAAGTTACTTTTAAAGGAAGAAAAAGTTAGTGACCTGACAATTTTAAGTGGTTCTCCTAGTCTTTCAGAAAAAGTTCGCCAAAGGGAAGGCTTTGAAGGTCTAGAATTTAACCTTCCAAGGAAGGAAAGGTCCCTACTTGAAAGGGAATTTATCACGCTTTTAGATTATTTTCTCGACAAGTCCAAGGAAAATACCTTGAAAAGAGTTCGTCTTTCCTATTTCCCTTTGCCACTTGATGTCACAAATCTAGAAGCAAGTCTTATGGCCTATAATTTTAAAAATTTAGGAGACATAGATTTTTCTAGGATCAAGGACCTTAGGCTAAATGAGGGAGAACTGGATGATTTTTTAAGTGGAGTCCAACTTCTTCAGGATGAGAATATTCTTCAAAAGGAAGATGTGACTTATTATCTGGAATTTTTCAAAAACTATCTGGAGACTGCCAGGGGAAAAATTGAAAATGACTTAAAGAGAAATCCTGAAAGTCCAAGAAGACGTGACGGGAGATTTTTGGAAGAACTTGATGAGGTCCTTATAAAAATGGAGGGCTTGGGAGATTTTTATGAGTCCATAGACCTTGATGACTTTGTCTTGATATTAAAAAAATATATGGAAAAGATTAGGCTTGATGAGGTCCAAAACCTTGAAGGTCTAGAAATCTCAAGTCAGGCTTCCAATTATTATAGGGGCTTTAAAAATTTAATATTAATAGGCTTTGACCACTCCTACCAAGAGGACAAGAAGGCAAATTTCATCTACAAGAAGGAGACTCAAGGGGCCATGGAAGACCTTGGACTTGTAAGGGATAATTTTAAGAGAGACTATTTTTATTTGATTTATGATTTACTTGTGGCAGAAAAGGTCTTGATCCTAACTGGCGATAGGGAAAGAGGTTTTTCAAAAGTCTTAAACTCTTTAATTTTTGACTTGGACCTAGAAGTCCTTGAAGTTGAGAAAATTTATGAGACGGGAAGGCTTTACAGGACAAGGGAGGTCAAGGACCACAATTATATAATTGATGATAGAGAGCTTGGGGAAATTAACAAGAAGATTTCTGAAAGGCCTTACTCTGTAACGGACTTTGACATCCTAAAGGACTGCCCGAGACGCTTTCTCTTTGAGAGGGTCTACAGGATAGGCAAGTTGGAAAAAGATTATGAAGACAGGTTTTATCTTGACCTGGGAGAAAAATACCACAGGGTTTTGGAAAAGTATTTCAAAAAAGAAGATGACTTTAATGAAGACAGTTTGTTAAAAATTATTTTGGAAGTTGAAAATCTTGGAGACTTTGATGATCTTTCCTTCTTGGATAAAGTTTCTGTCCTAAATTCTCAAAGGATCCTTGGAGATTATATAAAGAAGGACTTGGAGGGCCAGGCCAAGTATGGTTACAAGCCAGCTTATTTTGAAGAGGGCTTTGAAACTGAAATTGCTGGTCTAAAGATAAGGGGAAGGATTGACAGGATTGATGCCCTTGGTGACAATGAAATCCTCATGGACTACAAGAGGTCTTCGGTGAAAAAGAAAAAAGAAATTGAAGAGCTAAAGTCCTTCCAAATGCCTCTTTATGCTATAGGTAGAAAAAAACTGGGTAAGAATATATCGATGGCGGCCTACGGGTCAGTCAAGAGGGGAGAAGTTTCCACTGTGATAAAAAATTCCGACATCCTGCCAAAGGACGATAGGGGACAATATTATTTCACAGAGGAAGACTTAAATGAACTCCTAAATAAATTTGAAGATGAGATAGGGAGACTGGCTTCTTCTATAAGGTCTGGGGACTATGAGTCTTCAAGTGACTGCAAGAATTGTGATTACCTAGAGATTTGTGAGAACAAGGAGAATTTTAATGGATAAAAAAGAATTGAGAAAGAAATATACAAAAGTAAGAGCAGATGTTGAGGACAAGGAAGGTAAGGATAGGCTAATAAGAGATAACTTGCGACAACTTGATATCTACAAGAAGGCAAAATCTGTTTTTGTTTTTATCTCTTATAAGTCTGAAGTTGATACAAGAGGAATAATTGAAGACATCTTGGCTGATGGGAAGAAACTTTTAGTTCCCCTTGTAAAGGGCAGTGAGATGATTGCTGTTGAAGTAAAGGGGATTGATGACCTTGAGCCAAACAAGATGGGAATCTTGGAACCAAAATCTGGAGATGAAGTGACAGATGTGGACTTAACTATTACACCGGGACTTGCCTTTGACAAGGAAGGATACAGGCTTGGCTACGGTGGAGGCTACTATGACAAGTTCTTCGCCAAGGTAGACACAGTGAGGATGGGGATTGGATATTCTGACCAATATGTGGAAAGCCTTGTTCACGAAGATTATGATAAAGCCTTGGAATATCTTTTGACTGAAGAAGGGCTGATTGAATTTGAATAAGTATAAAAGGACTTATCCAAGAATAGAAGCCAAGACTTGGAAGTGGGTCCTGTCCCTCTTCCTTGCCATAGGGTCCTTCTTCTTAGTTAGCTTGGTCTTTGCTCTTTTTGGGATTGAAAATGAAATCCTCATGGCCCTTTTGATAAGTGTCTTGTCCCTAATGTCCCTTTGGGTGGTGGACAGGAGATTTATTTTAAAAATTTTCTTGCCCCTCAAGATGAAAGACCTCTTATATATATTAATAGGACTTGGATTTTCTTTTGTGGCAGTAATTTTTGCATCAATTGTAATGGCTCAAATGGGAGTCCAAGGTTCAGCTAATCCAATTTTTGATATTTTGACTGATGAAAATATAAAGAGGTTTATTGTTTCCACTATGGTTCAGTTTATTGCCGAGGAAATTATCTTTATCATCCCCTTCTTGTTTGTTATTAACAAGATGAGGACAAAGAATGATAAGTTAAAGACCTTTGTGGCAATACTTGTGTCATCAGTGATTTTTGGGGCCATGCACCTTTCAACTTACAACTTCAACATTGTCCAGGCAGTCCTTGTGATTTCCATAATTAGAACTGGACTTTCCATGTCCTATGTCTTGTCAAAGAACTTGACAGTGACTTACCTAGTCCACATGATTTACGACTGGGTCTTGATTTGGATTTACTTGGCAGCAGGACAAATGGCTTGAATTTATAAATGTTTGTGACTTTATAAATTATTATGAAGTTATGAAAAATTATGAGTTAGTAAATTATTATAAAGTCGTGAAAAAAATGTGACTTTGTAAATCTTAATAAATTTATAGAAAAATGTGACTTTGTAGATTATTATGGAGCCATGAAAAACTAGAAAATTAAAAAACTAAATAAGCTTGTAAAAATAACAAAAACCACGACTTGATAATCGTGGTTTTTTTATTTCGTAAAATTAAATTGAAATTTCCTTGAAGCCATTGCCAAGGATTTCTGATGTGTCAGAAACTGTGACAAAGGCATCCTTGTCAGTGTGTTTTACTATTTGCCTAAGCTTGACAAGTTGTCTTGAAGAGCAGACAACGTAGAGGATGTAGACGTCCTTCTTCTTGTAGGAAGTCACTCCCTTAATATAAGTTGCTCCCCTGTGGACTTCTGCATAAATTTCCTTTGCAATCTCTTCATTATAATCAGAAATAATTAGGACTTGCTTTTGCTTGCCAACTCCCAATTGGATCCTATCAATAACAGTGTAGTTAATAAACATTAGGATAAGTGTGAATAGAACCTTGTCAATGGAGTAAAGGTAACCAAGGCAAGAAACTATTATGAGGTTAATGGCCATTAGGACGTTGCCAATAGTTATGTTAAATTTCTTCTTTAATATAGCGGCTATTATGTCGAGACCACCAGTTGATGTTCCATTCCTAAAGGCAAAGCCTGCGCCAATTCCATTTAAGAGGCCACCAAAGATACAGGCAAGGATGGGCTCCTGAGTGAGATAAAATCCTGGGGCAAGTTTTTCGAAAAAGGAAATGAACATAGATAGAAGAAAAATTACAAGGGTTGAAAAAAATGTAAAGTCCTTATCTAAAAATATGAGACTTAAAATTGATGTTGGAAGGTTCAACAAGAAGACTAGTAGGGGAAGGCTAAGGCCTGTGACATTGGAAGTCAAAATTGATAGACCTGTGAGTCCTCCCGATATAAGTAGGTTGGGTTTAATAATATATGTAATTGAAAAGGCAGTTATTATGCTACAAAAGATTACAGAAAGCAATTTCCTGCCAAATGTTTTAGAAAAAAACCAGTCCTTTAGACTAACTTTTTGTAAGTTCACACTATCACCTCAGTTGTTATGATACACTATATTAAAGGAAATTATAAGCTATAAATTTATTAAATAGAAGGATCTTATATGGAGAAAAAATTGGTAAAATGTAATGAGAAAGCTTGGAGCCTTAAGGCTTTAGCAAGTTAATGAAAATGATTACAGGACTGAAAAATCTAAGATTTTTTAAGTATAAAGATAAATTTCTTAAGAATAAAAATATAGACTAAAAATAATAAAAAAAGGGCCATTGTTTACGAATTGAATTAATAAGGGCAAAAAAAAATAAAATGATTAAACTAAAATTATAATTTCAAACAATTAGTTAAACTTAGTGGCCTTGCTTGAACTTAATATTTCTATTTGCTATAATTAAGACTGTAAGAAATGGTTATCATGATTATACATAAAGGAGAGTGTTAAAAATGACAGATACTTTAAATCCGTTAGTAGCAGCTCAACAAAAAGTTAAGGCTGCATGTGACAAGCTAGGTTGTGACCCAGCTGTTTATGAAATTCTAAAAGAACCTGAAAGAGTAATTGAAATTTCTATTCCAGTAAAGATGGATGATGGTTCAGTTAAAGTTTTCAAAGGTTGGAGATCAGCTCACTCAACAGCAGTTGGTCCTGCTAAAGGTGGATGTAGATTCCATCCAAATGTAAACCTTGACGAAGTTAAGGCTCTTTCACTTTGGATGACTTTCAAAGGTGGCGCACTTGGCCTTCCATACGGTGGAGGAAAAGGTGGAATTTGTGTTGACCCATCAGAACTTTCTGATAGAGAATTAGAACAACTTTCAAGAGGTTGGGTAAGAGGACTTCACAAATACCTTGGAGAAAGAATTGATATTCCAGCTCCAGACGTTAACACTAACGGACAAATTATGTCTTGGTTCATTGATGAATACATCAAACTAAGCGGAGACAGACAAGATATAGGAACTTTCACAGGTAAACCAGTTGGACTTGGTGGATCTGAAGGAAGAAACGAAGCAACAGGATTTGGTGTTGCAGTAGTAACTAGAGAAGCTGCTAAACGTGAAGGAATTGACTTCAAACACGCTAAGATTGCAGTTCAAGGTTTCGGTAACGTTGGATCTTTCACAGTTAAAAACATTGAAAGACAAGGCGGAAAAGTTTACGCTCTAGCTGAATGGGACAAAAAAGAAGGAAACTACGCTCTATACAATGAAAATGGACTAGACTTCAAAAAACTTCTTGATTACAAGAACGAACACCACACACTAATCGGCTACCCAGATGCAAAACAAATCTCAGCTGATGATTTCTGGACAGGCGAATGGGATATCTTAATTCCAGCAGCTCTAGAAAACGTAATTACTGGTGACGTTGCTCAAAAACTTAATGTTAAATTAGTTTGTGAAGCAGCTAACGGTCCTACAACTCCAGAAGGAGACAAGGTTCTTACTGAAAGAGGAATCAAACTTACTCCAGACATCTTAACTAACTCTGGTGGAGTTCTAGTTTCTTACTACGAATGGGTTCAAAACCAATACGGAATGTACTGGACAGAAGCTGAAGTAGAAGAAAAACAAGAAGCTGACATGATGAAAGCTATCGAAGGCGTATTCGGCGTTTGTGACGAATTTGATGTAGTTCCTAGAGAAGGAGTTTACATGTACGCTATCCAATCAATTGACAAAGCTATGAAACTTAGAGGATGGTATTAATCCCTACAGTTAAATAAATGCTAAAAAAGCCGCAAGTTATCTTGCGGTTTTTTTGTAATTAGAATACCCCCGGTTGGACCGGGGGTTCAATTTAGCTTTAGCGATGAATAACAAAAAATAAAAAGACCTCCGTGTTAAAATAAATTTGTGGTTTACCAGAACACAAAAATAACAGGAGGTTTTTTATGAATTTAAATCATACACATAGTTTATCACACACAAAATGGAATTGTAAATACCATGTAGTGTTCGCTCCAAAATATAGAAGGAAAGTATTTTACGGAAGTAAAAGATTGGAAATAGGTGCAATATTAAGAGAGCTTTGCAACTGGAAGGGTGTTAACATAATAGAAGCAGAAGTTTGTCCAGATCATGTACACATGTTGCTAGAGATACCACCAAAATTGAGTGTGTCTAGTTTTATGGGATTTTTAAAAAGGGAAAAGCAGCATAATGATATATGACAAATGGGGTAGCTTAAAATACAAATATAGGGGAAGGCAATTTTGGTGCAGAGGATACTATGTAGATACAGCAGGCAAAAATACAAAAGCAATAAAAGAGTATATTCACAACCAACTTAAAGAAGATGAATTAAGTGGTCAGATAACCATGGACAATACAGACCACTTTAGGGGTTAGCAAGTAGAGATTGCAAGTGGTAAACCACAAGCGTCCTTGAGGCGCAGCTAGTAAAAAAGGTCCTTTGGACCGCAAAAGCAAAACCACCGGCTACGCCGGTGGATTTTTTATTGTGTTTATTTTTATTGGGAAGGGATTTTTTAATTATTAATTATAAGTTATTGTTAATTAAATCTTTGTAACTTTATAAATACTTGTGACCTGGGAATTTTTTCTCAGGTCATATTTTTTGTAGGCTTATAAGTAACTATGATTTAGAAAACTCTTATTAGTTAATAAATTTCCATGACTTAATAATTTTTTACTAGTTTATAAAAATTTATGACCTAATAATTTTTCGTAGTTTCGTAATTTTTTGTGATTTAGTAAATTTTTATGGATTAACAATTTTTTGTGACTTCCCAAGTTTCCATCAACTTATATTTTTGAAATTATAAATTTCTATAAGATATTAATTTTTATGGTAATAATCTCAATAAAACCAGGTCCAATTTTGACTAGGACCTAGCAACTTGTTATCATTAAGGAAGAAGACCTTTAAGGAGGTAATTTAATGATAAAAAATATAGCCCACATTGGACTAACGGTTAGGGACCTTGACAGATCAATTGAATTTTATAGGGATGTCCTTGGACTTGACTACAAGGGATACATGTATATGGAGGGTGAGTCAACAGACAGGCTCTTCAATGGCAAAGACATAAGGGCCAAGGTTGCCTACCTAAGTCCCATGACAGGAGAAGGCTGTCCTGATGTTGAACTTATTGAGTTTGAAAGAGGAGAAGTTAAAGATGATGAGCCTTCACTTTTTAAGACTTCAATATCAGAACTTTGTTTTGGGGTGGAAGATATAGAAGGATTTTATAAGGACTTACTTGATAAGGGAGTAGGAGTCATGTCTTCGCCACAAGTTTTTGACTCCACAGAATATGGCTTTGGCAAGAGCAAGGCCCTTTACTTTTATGATCCCGATGGGAATATCCTCGAAGCTATTGAGTCTCTTGACTAAAGTTAAATTTATAAGGGAGATTGAGCTAATAAGAAATTATTGGGACTAAAGAATTCATGACTTATAAAAAATAAAAAAATGCAAAAAAAAATCTACTGAAAAATTCAGTAGACTTTTTATTATGGAGGCGACAACCGGATTTGAACCGGTGATAAGGGTGTTGCAGACCCGTGCCTTACCACTTGGCTATGTCGCCATAACAACATTAGTATAGCAGACAATGAAAAAAATTACAAGTGAAAATTTGATTTAAAATTTAAATAGGAAGAGAAGATAAAAAATCCTAGGCATAGTGAGACTTCTAGGATATTATATTTTTAAGGACAATTAAAGGAGGACGAAATGAAACTACTAATTTTAGTTGATAATAATAATGCCATTGCCAAAGATGGCGAGCAAATTATGTTTGTTGATGATGACCTTGAGATGTTCAAGAACTACACTACAAATAATATTATTGTAATGGGACGTAAGACTTTTGACGATATTGGAAGGCAACTTCCCAATAGGATATCTGTAGTCTTCACTAGGTCAGAGAAAGAAGATAAGGAAGACTTGTTCTACGTAGACTCAGAGGAAAAGCTTGATGAAATTATAAAAAAATATCCAAACAAGGAAGTCTTTGTCATTGGTGGGGCAGAAATTGTCAAACTCCTTTGGGATAGGATTGACGAACTTATTGTGACAAGAGTGGACACAGTAGTGGAAGGTGCTGATACCTTTATACCAGATTTTGACGATTTCAAATTAGTTGATAAGACAGAAATAAAAGATCCAAATTACAAGGTCTACCATGAAAAATGGGTTAGGGAAAAATGAAAATTTTAATTGTTGAAGATGAGGAAAAACTTTTAAAGTCCATCAAGGAAGGTCTAGTTCACTCAGGCTACGCAGTTGATACTGCCCTAGACGGAGATGAGGGGTCCTTTATGGCCTTTACAAATTCTTATGACCTTATAATCTTGGATATAAACTTGCCTGGAAAGAATGGTTTTGAAATCTTGGAAGAGATAAGAGACCGTGACAAGGAGGTCAATGTCATAATGTTAACTGCCCTATCAGATGTTGACGACAGGGTTAGGGGACTTGATCTGGGAGCCAACGATTATATCTTAAAACCCTTCCATTTTGAGGAATTAAAGGCGAGGATTAGGTCCCTTTTGAGACGTAAGACCTCAATTAGTGACTCTCTTATAAGGGCCCATGGAGTTGAGTTTGACACAATAAAGAGGACCTTCACAATAAATAAAGAGCCTCTAAAGTTAACTGCCAAGGAAGCTGGGATCTTGGAATATTTATTTTTTAATTTGGGAAGGTATGTAACTGCTGAAGAGTTAATGGACCATGTTTGGAATGATGAGGTGGACCTCTTCTCCAATGTTGTGAGGGTTCACATGTCTGCTCTTAGGAGAAAGCTAAAGGACAGGCTTGGCAAAAATATTATAAGAAATGAAATTGGAAAGGGCTACATTATTGATGAAGAAAATTAAAAATGTGAAGAATACTCTTATCTTCAAACTTATCCTTTCAATTATTTTAATTTTTATTATAATGACGGCGACTTCCAATTATATTATTGGAAGGTATCAGGAAAAGAGAATCCAAGACATAGGGGAAAAACTTATAGTGGAAGAGACAAAGAGGGGAAATGAAGATTATTTTATTGTCCTTGAAGACTCAAAGTTAAAGTCCACAAGGGAGATTAAAAACTTTTCCCTAATAGTTATGGGGTCTACCATTGCCCTTGGGTCCTTGGTTTATTATTTTTTAGTTTCTAGAAGCCTTAAGCCCTTAAAGGAATTAAAGGAGAGGGTCCAAGAAATTGACATTGACAATGTAAGGAACCAAGAAAATATCTACATGCCTGGTCAGTCACAGGAGATTAGTGACCTGTCTCTTGCCTTTCAAAAGTCTATGGATAAGATTTATGGGTCCTATGCAAGGGAGAAGGCCCTGTCATCATCTATTGCCCATGAGCTAAACACCCCAGTGGCTGTTATGAAGTCTTCTCTTGAGATTTATCTAATGAAAAATAAAATTGAAGACCAAGAATTAAAGGAACTTCTGGAAAATTTTGATGAGAATATCGACAGGATTTCAAAAATTATTGAGTCACTTTTATTTTTAAATCGAAGGGAAAATGCAGTTTTAAGAAATTTTAACATAAGAGACTTGGTGGAAGAAATTGCCTTTGACTTGGAAGAACTAGCTGAAGATAAAAGTATAAGAATAATTTCTAAAGTGGCGAGTAAAGAAATTTACACCAGCGATATCCTCTTGGAGAGGGTTCTTTACAATCTTGGGAAGAATGCCATCTCTTACAATAGAGATGGAGGAGATGTGGTCTTTGATTTCTCTGAAGATGATGAAAATTATTTTATGTATGTCAAAGACACAGGCCCTGGGATTGATGAAGAAGATAGGGAAAAAGTTTTTGATTTATTTTATAGGATAGATGAATCGAGAAATAAAAAGACTGGTGGCTATGGAATTGGCCTAAATCTTGTGAAAAATATTGTAGAAAAGTTAGGCGGCAAAGTCCTGATTAGTGACAATGTAAATGAAGATGGAGAAATAAGGGGGACAGTCTTTGATGTGAGACTTCCTAAAATAAAAGAAGAGACCCAGTGAGGTCTCTTTTTTAATAATTATTTATAAATTTTTTTGAATTTAGTGGAAAAATCCTGTAGAAGGGATGGGACCTTATACTTTTTATCTTAATTGGTCCAAATTCTCTTGAGTCAACAGACCCTCTGGGGCTTCTGTTGTCGCCAAGGACAAAGAGCTCATCTTCTTTTACATTAAAGACTCTTGTGGGAGACAGGGTGTAGGGTTTTTCCTCAAAATATTTTTCTTCTAAAATTTTTCCATCAATGTAAATTGATCCGTCGTAAATTTCGACTTTCTCTCCAGGAAGTCCAACAATTCTTTTGATTAACATCTTCTTCTCTGAAGGAGACTTGAAGACAATTATGTCCCCTCTTTTGTAATCTTTTTTGAACCTGTAGAGGGAAGAAGAGAGGATTATGTCATTGGGCTTCACTGTTGGATACATTGATGTTTGCTGGACTCTCACCACGTTAAAAAGAAAGCTTCTTACAAAAAGGGCGAGAAGGACAGCAATAATTATAACTTTTATGTATGAATAATCTTTTTGCATATTTACCTCCTCTTTCATTATAGCATTTGTGAGAATTGATAAAAGAGACTTTTTTCGTGTTATAATGTCCTTGGTGAAAAAATGATAATTTTAAGAAATATAAAAATTCCCTATGACAAGGACCAAGGGTTTTTGAGGGAGAAAATAGAAAAAGAAATAAATAAGAAGGATTTTGACTTTAAGATTTACAAAAAATCTCTCGATGCAAGGAAGGGATTGAATTTTGTCTACCAAGTTGTCATTGGCTTAGATCTTGATGAAATAGACAAGAAAGTCCAAAAGAGACTTAAGAATAATCTGGCAGTCTTTAAGGAAGAGAAGCTTCAAGTTGAAAACAAAAATGGAGTCAAGTCAGCAGTAATTGTTGGAACTGGACCTGCAGGACTTTTTGCAGCCTACCTCCTTGCAAAGAAGGGTGTCAAAGTGACCCTAATTGAGAGGGGGAAGCCAGTTGACGAAAGGGTCAAAGACATTGAAGAACTCCACAAAAAAGGAGTCTTAAATGAGGAGTCCAACGTCCAATTTGGGGAAGGTGGAGCAGGAACTTTTTCTGATGGAAAGTTGACTTCACGTTCCAAGGACAAGAGGATGGGTAAGATTTTCGATATCTTCGTTGACCATGGTGCTCCAGAAGAAATTCTCTATGAGCAAAAGCCTCACATTGGGACAGATATCTTGCGTGACGTCATAAAAAACATGAGAAAAGAAATTGAAGACTTAGGTGGGACCTACCACTTTAGCGAGAAGTTTTTGGACTTTGAGCTTGAAGAAGGAAAGGTTAGTAAAATTATAACCGACAAGGGTGACTATAAAGCCGATGCCTACATCTTGGCCCTTGGAAATTCTGCACGTGACACTTTTAGGACCCTAGATGGCCATGGACTTATTGAGTCTAAGCCTTTTGCAGTTGGCTTTAGGATTGAACACCTGAGAAAGGATATTGAGCTTGCTCAATTTGGGATGAATTCAGATAAACTGCCAGGAGCAACTTATCAATTAAATGTAACTGATAAGGACTTTGATCATTCAGTTTATACTTTTTGCATGTGCCCAGGTGGCTATGTTGTCAACTCCTCTTCCATTGAGGGACAAGTTTGCGTAAATGGAATGTCCTACCACGACAGGGATGGGGACAATTCTAACTCGGCTGTAGTTGCAACAATAGACGAAAAAATTTATGGTCAGGGAAATCTTGCTGGCATGAACTTTCAAAATGAGATTGAAAAAAATGCCTATGAAATGGGAGGAGGCAAGGCCCCAGTCCAAAGGCTAGGGGACTTTATGGAAGGTAAAGTTACAGAAAAGCTTGGTAAGGTCAAGCCGACTTTTATACCAGGATATGTCTTTGCCGACCTAAATGAAATTTATCCAGAATCTATTAACAAGGCTATAAAAAATGCCCTAAAGGTTATGGACAAGAGGGTAAAGGGCTTTGCAAGTGACGATGCAATCTTAACTGGTGTTGAAACTAGGACTTCTTCCCCAGTGAGAATTGTGAGAGAAAATTACAGGACCGAAAAATATAAAAACCTCTATCCCATTGGGGAGGGAGCAGGTTATTCTGGTGGAATAATTTCTTCTGCCCTTGACGGGATAAAGTGTGCCATAGAAATTTTAGAAGGAGATAAATCATGTTAAATATAGTATTTTATGAACCAGAAATTCCCTTTAACACAGGTGCCATAGCTAGGACTTGTGGACTTACACAGTCAAGGCTCCACCTCATAAGGCCCCTGGGTTTTTCTGTTGATGACACGCATCTAAAGAGGGCAGGCCTTGACTACTGGCATCTTGTGGATATTTCTTATTACGATTCCTATGAAGAACTTGTGGAAAAGTATCCTGATAACAACTTCTACCTTGCTTCGACTAAGGCAAAGAAAAAGTACACAGATGTTGAATACAAGGATGGGGACTTTATCGTTTTCGGTCCAGAAACTCGTGGTCTGCCAGAAGATTTAATTTTTGCAAATTATGAAAATGCCATAAGGATTCCTATGTTAAAAGACTTTGGCAGGAGTTTGAACCTATCAAACTCTGCAAATATAATTTTGTTTGAAGCCCTAAGGCAACTTGATTTTTTAGATTTAGAATAAGCTTATAAATAATAGAAAGGATTTATTGTGAAGGAAGTAAGAATCTCTGTAAGAAATTTAATAGAATTCGTCAAGAGGTCTGGCGACATAGACAGGAGATTCTTTTCCAACAAGAGGGCTGTGGAAGGGATCAAGGCACATCAAAAGGTCCAAAGAGAATACTCCAAGGACTTCTTGACAGAAGTTTTTTTGAGGACCACAGAAGAAATTGAGGGAATAAATTTTACTGTTGAGGGCCGTGCCGATGGGATTGAGGTCACAGACCAAGTGACAGTTGATGAAATTAAATCAACTACAAGGGAGCTAGAGGACCTTGAGAAAGAAGAAAACATAATGCACTGGGCCCAAGCCAAGTGCTATGCCTACATCTATGCCAAGGACCATGAACTTGATGAGATAAATGTCATGCTGACTTACTATCAGTTGGAGTCAGAAGAAATTTTAAACATAAAAAAGACTTTCACTTTTGGAGAACTTCGTGATTTTTTCATGGGAACTCTTGTGGAATATCTTGAGTTTTCAAAAAGGATAGTTGAGTGGAAGGACACAAGGGACCAGTCTATAAAAAAATTAAAATTCCCCTTTAAGTCCTTTAGGAAGGGGCAGAGAGAACTTTCTGTTGCAGTCTATAACACCATTGATGATGAAAATAAACTGTTTGTTGAAGCCCCAACGGGGATTGGCAAGTCAATCTCCACAATATTTCCAACAATTAAGGCCATGGGAGAGGACAAGATTGACAAGGCCTTTTACCTTGTGGCAAGGTCTACTGGTAAAAACGCAGCCAAGGACGGACTTGAAAGACTTTTAAATAAAAAACTCAGGTTAAAGCTTACAATTGTCACAGCCAAGGACAAGATCTGCATCAACGACAAGGTCGCCTGCAATCCCAAGGACTGTCCCTATGCCAAAGGTCACTTTGACAGGGTCAATGATGCTATAATCGACATCTTTGATGCCTGCGACAACTTTACAAGAGAAAATATTGAAAAGTTTGCAAGGCTCCACATGGTTTGTCCCTTTGAATACCAGCTTGACCTACTAGACTTTTCTGACTTTATTGTCTGCGACTACAATTACATATTTGACCCAACAGTATATCTAAAGAGATTTTTTGAAAATTCCATGCTGAGGTTCACCCTCCTAGTTGACGAGAGCCACAACCTCCTTGAAAGGGGGCGGGATATGTATTCGGCAGAAGTTTCTATTCCTGACCTTGAAAGATTAAGGGAGATCTTGCCAAAAAAGAGGAAGGCAGCGAGAAGACACTTGACTCAAGCCCTTGAAGAATTTCAAAAGTTGGACTCACGCAAGACTTTTTATTCTTATGAGTCTTTTATCGGATTTAATGGGGAAGTGGAGAAGACAGTTTTTTCCATGAACGACTTTTTGACCAAGGACAAGGACCAAGAAGATTATGAAGAAGCCTTGGATATTTATTTTGCCCTCTTTAACTACATCAAAATTTTGGAGTACTATAACAAGGATTTTGTTTCCATAAAGGACGAGGACAAGATAAGGATAAAGTCCCTTGACATTGCTCCAATCTTTAAAAATATTTTGAAGGCACCAAGGTCTTCCATATTTTTTTCTGCAACCCTAAACCCAATTAAGTATTATGGAAAACTTCTGGGGGCAGACGAAGAAACTTCCTACTATAAGATTGAATCTCCCTTTGACCCAAAAAATCTTTTAGTCCTTCGCAACAATAAAATTTCTACAGTTTATAGGGACAGGGAAGAATCAATTGACGAAATAATTGATAACCTCAGAGAATTTTCCCAAGATGATGGCAATTATATTTTCTTCTTCCCATCCTATTCCTACATGGAAGCAGTCTATGAGAGATATGTAGAAATTTATGGAGATGTCATCAAGCAAGAAAGAGAAATGACAGAAGGAGAGAGGGAAGAATTTTTAAACAACTTTACCTTCTCATCATCAACTAGGGCCTTTGCAGTTATGGGAGGAGTTTTCTCTGAAGGCATAGACTTAATTGGGGAAAGACTAAGGGGAGTTGCCATAATAAGTGTTGGCCTGCCTGGACTTTCTTACGAGAGAAATATTTTAAAGTCCCACTTCCAAAAAAAATACTCAAGGGGCTACGAGTACGCCTACATCTATCCAGGCATGATCAAGGTCATCCAATCAGCAGGCAGGGTCATAAGGACAGAAGATGATAGGGGGAAGATTCTCTTAATAGACAAGAGATTTTCACTCCCACCATATAATTTATTACTTCCTCACCACTGGCAAATTTTTGATTATGAAAAGCTAGATCAAATGAATTTGATTTTAGAAAACTTTACGAAAGAGAAAGGTAATTAAAATCACAAAAAAATAAAAAAGGAGATTATACAATGAATTTAGATAGGAAAAAAATTTTAGAAAAAATTGGATATGCAGTAATAGTTTCTTTTATTATTTTTGTTTTTTTGGCATCAGTTAAATTTAAAGGAACTTCATACTCTTTTTTTGTATTTAGGTCTCTTTTAAATCCTATTTCAATTTTTATTGGATTTAGTTGTTTATTTGGTATCCATATTAGGGATTTTTTTAAAGATTTAATCAAGGGAATAAAAGAAATAAAAGTACAAGAGTTAATTTTATTTTTAAAATATGTTTTTATTTATCAGGGAATTATTATTTTAACAACAAATTTGGATGCTTTACAAGAAATGAGCAATGATTCCACTAGTTCTATTGATTTATATGTAAGCATTACAATGATATTATTTGTATTATTTGAAGAGTATATCTTTAGATATATAGTACAAAG
Source organism: Peptoniphilus harei (assembly GCF_900454685.1). Classification (GTDB taxonomy): domain Bacteria; phylum Bacillota; class Clostridia; order Tissierellales; family Peptoniphilaceae; genus Peptoniphilus_A; species Peptoniphilus_A harei. Next base: position 940,059 of record NZ_UATM01000032.1, read on the forward strand.
GAAGTTAATGAACGTCTCAAGAGATTATGGAATCCTAGTTATGGCAATAGTTTTTGGACTATTTCATTACGGAAAATATAAATCAGGTTTTTTATTTGGTATTGCATTAGGAATTATTTATGCAATAACAGAAAACATCACTTGTACTGTAATAATTCACTATTTTTTAAATTCAACAATATCCATGAGGATTGCGGTATTTTGTCAAAATCTTTTTATGGAAAAGAATATTGAATTGGCACAAATAAATAAGATGACAGGATTTATAAGTCTACTTTTGGGGATTATTTTAATTTTTGGACAATTTTTGTTAAATAAAAAATATGTAGCTACTTTTAGTCAAAGGGAAAAGGAAACTATTAAAAAAGTATTGCAGGAGATTAGATATTTACCTGAACTTATAAAGATATTCCCACTTAATATAGGGCTTCTTTTTAGATTCTTTATTTTTCTACAAAAATATATCTAAGAATTTAATTTTTTGAGTATAAAAAATCATTTTTTTGTTAGGAAACTTTAATGGGACAAAAGCTTAAAAAATAGAGAAAATTTACAATAAATATCTTTACAAAAGAAGTCTTATGTGATAATATTGTTGAGTAAATTAGGAGGAGCCAAAGGCGGCTCTTTTTTTTAGCACTGGAGGTGTTTTTATGGCAGATAGAGTAGTACTTGAGTGCACAGAATGTAAAAACAGAAATTATGTGACATATAAGAACAAAAAGAATACTACTGAAAGATTGGAACTTAAAAAGTATTGTAAATTCTGTAAAGAACATACAACACATAAGGAAACTAAGTAAGGAGGATTTATGGCTACTAAAACTACACCTAAGACTGAAGAGAAAAAAGGCGGTCTAGGTAGATATTTTAGAGGTGTGAAATCTGAATTCAAAAAAGTTGTATGGCCTACTAAGGATACTGTAATCAAATATTCTATTATAGTAATCGTGGCAGTTATTTTGTCATCACTACTATTACTAGCATATGATAAGATCATAATGTTTTTATTTGGTTTTATTTATTGATTGGAGTGTTATAGTTGGATACACAAGAGCTTAACAACAATGAAGCTTCAAAATGGTATGTAATACACACTTATTCAGGTTATGAAAAAAAGGTAAAGGCAAATATGGAAGCTATGGTTCACAATCGTGGCATGGAAGATGTCATCTTCGACATTAGGATTCCTATGGAAGACTATGTGGAAACAAAAGATGGCGTGTCCAAGGCAAAGGAAAGAAAGATGTTCCCATCTTATGTCCTTGTAAACATGATTATGAATGACGAAACTTGGTATCTTGTAAGAAATACAAGAGGTGTAACTGGTTTCGTTGGACCTGCATCTAAGCCTGTACCCCTAACTGATGAAGAAGTGTTACTACTTGGAGTTACTGATAACAAAGAGTTATTCGATAATTACGAGATAGGGGAGTTAGTCAAGGTTATAAATGGACCCTTCAAAGACTTGGTGGGTAAAATTGACGACTTCAATTACGACAAGGAAAAAGTTAAAGTTTGTATCTCCATGTTTGGAAGGGATACAATAGTTGAATTGGATTTCAATCAAATTATTAAAGAGTAAGAGATGTGTGGGAGGGTAAACCCGCATTACCACAAGGAGGAAATAAAATGGCAAAAAAAGTCATAGCATTAGTAAAATTACAAATTCCTGCAGGAAAAGCTACACCAGCTCCACCAGTTGGTACAGCACTAGGACCTCATGGTGTAAACATCATGCAGTTCACAAAGGAATTTAACGCAAAGACTCAAGATCAAGCAGGTATGATTATCCCTGTTGTTCTTACAGTTTATCAAGATCGTTCTTTCACTTTTATCACTAAGACTCCACCAGCAGCAGTGCTTATTAAGAAAGCTCTTAATTTGCCAAAAGCTAGTGGTGAACCTAACAAGAAAAAAGTTGGAAAGCTAACAAAGGCACAAGTTGAAGATATAGCTAAAACTAAGATGCCAGATCTTAACGCAGCAAACTTAGAAGCAGCTGTTGAATTGATCGCTGGTACAGCTAGAAGTATGGGTATAGAAGTAGAAAGATAAGTGGGAGGCTGAGCCGTAGGTACCACGAAGGAGGTAAATATGCCAAAAAGAGGTAAAAAATATCAAGAAAGCGCTAAGCTTGTAGATAGATCGAATTTATATGATGTTAATGAAGCTCTTGACTTAGTTACAAAAACTGCTAAGGCAAACTTTGACGAAACAGTAGAACTTGCAGTGAGACTTGGTGTAGATCCAAGACACGCTGACCAACAAGTTAGAGGTACTGTAGTACTTCCTAACGGAACAGGTAAAGAAGTTAAGGTACTTGTTCTTGCTAAGGGAGACAAGATTAAGGAAGCTGAAGCAGCTGGTGCTGACTTCGCTGGCGGAGAAGAATTAGTTGAAAAAATCCAAAACGAAAACTGGTTTGGATTTGACGTAATTATTGCAACTCCAGATATGATGGGCGTAGTTGGTAAAATCGGTAGAGTTCTTGGACCAAAGGGACTTATGCCAAACCCTAAATCAGGTACAGTTACATTTGATGTAGAACAAGCTGTAAAAGAAATCAAGGCTGGTAAGGTTGAATATAGAGTTGACAAGGCTGCTATTATCAACGTTCCAATCGGAAAAGTTTCTTTCGGAGCTGACAAACTTGCTGAAAACTTCAAGACAATTGCAGATGCTATTATTAAAGCAAGACCAGCAGCTGCTAAGGGTCGTTATTTAAAATCAGTAACAGTTTCATCAACAATGGGACCTGGAATCAAAGTAAATGGTTCAAAATTAATGGAAAAATAAAAACACCTAAGATAAATAAAACCCCTCAACTTCTCATGAAGCGAGGGGTTTTTTTAGGACTTAAGTTTGTAAACTTAGGTCTTTTTTTATGAGAAATAAAAAAATAGTAAAAAATTAAGGGGTTTTATTTTCTAAAAATACTTGCAATTTGTAGAATAAAAACTTATAATATTGAAGTTGATTTAAGTATTTTACGGTGGTTACCGAAATTTTCAGGTAGTTTTTATCTGATGCTAAAGTTTACGACTAAGAGCCTTTTATATGCCTGATGTGGCAGATAAAAAGCGAAAAAGTAACTATTATGCTCAGAGTTTTTACAAGAAAAAATCAGCAAATAAAAAGCATCAACACCACGAGATTGCAAAAGTACGAAGGTTATCCTTACGACCGACAGCAGTCTTTTTTTGTTGGTTGGATACCCTTCTAATATTGCAAAATATTAAGGAGGTGTTAAAATGCTAAATCAAAAGCTGACTTGGTTAAAATTAACAAGAGCAGGATTAATTAGTATTATTTTAGGATCTATGATTGAGGCTTTTACAGTTGTAAACATTCATATCCCATCTCAAATTACAGAAGGTGGAATCCTAGGACTGGCAATATTATTTTATAGGACCCTTGGTATAAACCCATCGATCCTAAGTTTAATAATGGATGCGATTTGTATAATTATTGGAATAAATATTTTTGGAAAGGCATTTTTAAGAAAGACTTTATTAGCTTCTATATTATTTGCCGTTTTTTATAAAATATTTTCCATTATGGGACCAATACTCCCTAATCTTTACAGCTATCCACTTTTGGCAGCTATAGTTGGAGGTATTGGAATTGGACTAGGTTGTGGACTTGTAGTATCTCAAGGAGGAGCCACAGGTGGAGACGATGCCCTGGCCCTTGTAGTGTCAAACAAGACTAAGATGAATATTTCTTACGCCTACTTACTAATGGACGTAATAGTCTTAGTAATGTCCTTAACTTATATTCCATTCACTAGATTAATTTACTCACTAATTACCACAACAGTATCATCTGTTTTAGTAGGTCAATTTGAGATTAATCCTAGTAGCCCGGTGGAAAAAACAAATCTTTCCATTTAAAATTTATTTTAAATGAGAGTTTTCCAAGTTTATATAAAAAAGTGGCTTGACTACTTTTAATAACATAAATAGTGCATGATTGGAAGTAATTTCTATCTTGCACTATTTTTTATTGTAAAGAATTAAGACGCCGAATTTCTTTTGGGTTTAGAATCTATGAAAAATTAAGTCTTAAAAGTTGAAATGTCTGTGAGAGTGTAGATAAGATTATAAAAAAAGAATTTTTCAAATTCGCAGCTCTAAAAAATTCTTAAAATCTATTATGTAGGAATAATAAAGTCAAAAGTTGAGAAAATATTTTAAAATATTATTAAAAATAAAACAGTAAATATAAATAAACCCCTTAACTTCTTATGAAGCGAGGGGTTTTTTTAGGATTTAAGTTTATAAACTTAGGTCCTTTTTTAATATAAAATTTTATAGCTTTTGTAAGTCACGAGTTAAGAACTTTCTTAGTAGGAATATTACAAAAACTGTAACGGCAAAATCAACTGATAAGAATGATGCGTTGTAAGTTATTGAATAAACCCAAGAGTTCATACCAGCAGGTGTGAATTCCTTGAAGAAAATGACACCTGATAGGACGTGACAAACAAATCTGCCTAGGATTCCTACAAGAGATCCAAGTAGGATTGTCTTAATAGAGTTAGTTTTCTCAAACTCATCCTTATAGAGTCCTGCAAGTCCAAGAAGACCGTAGGCCAAAGGATAGTCTAATATAGCTTGGACTGGGTGATAAACACTGCCGCCAAGAATAATAGACATGACACCGTAAACTGCACCTACAACAAAGCCTTTTACTGGTCCATACCTTAGGGCAAAAATAATTAGTGGAATCATCTTGCCAGGAGTAATAGATCCACCATTAGGCAGCTGATAGAGTTTAACAGTACGAAGAATAAGAGCAAGAGCTATACAAACGGCTCCCTCAACTAACATTTTTGTTGTCCAATTTTTATTTGTTTTTTGCATAAAAAAATACCTCCTTTGCACAAATACTTAAAGAGGTTTAGACACTTCCCTCCGCAAGCATTACCTTGATTGGTTAAAGGGTATAATCTCAGCCTTCTGGCACCCCTAGTGCAAATAACATTATAAGATAAGGAAAATATATTGTAAAGGAAAAGAGATAAGGTTAATAAAGTTTTGGTTTCTTTTTAATACAAGTTTTGAGATAAGGGTAAAAATTTAAAATTAGTGAGATGTAAAATATAAATGATTTGTAAAATTTTTAAGACCTAAGAATTAAATATGACTTCACAAGTAATTGTTACTTAAGAATTAATTGGGACTAAAAACTTAATGGTGACTTAATAAAAAACTATGACTTAAGAAATAATTGTGACTTCACAATTAATTATGACTTAATAAAAAATTATTAACTTGCAATATTTTATGAGTTCATAAATTTTTATAATTTAATGAAAAATTATGCCTTAAGAATATTTTTTAAAGATTAAAGTACATTATAAATAAGAGAAAATTTTATACAAGGGTCTTAAATAAAACTTTATAGGCTATGAAGATAGATGAAAACTTTAAAAATCTAATCCAATCCTATATAATAACTAGGACATAAGAATAAAATAAAAATAAAGAAAGAAATTTAAAATAAATGTAAATAAGCATTGACAAAAAACTAAAGACTATATATAATACTTATGTTACTAAGCCGCAGACAGTAGGTGGCCCTGCCATAAATCCTACCGAGGTTTGAAATTCGGATTTATTTGATTTTCACATCTCACGGCGGCGTGAGATTTTTTTATTTTGGGGGTGACAAATTGAAAGAAGAAAAACTACAATCAAAACAAGCCCTAGTAGATGAAATTAAAGAGAAAATTCAAGGAGCACAATCTATCGTTCTTGTAAACTACAGAGGTCTAACAGTTGAAGAAGTAACTGAACTTAGAGCTAAGTATAGAGAAGCAAATGTTGATTACAAGGTTTACAAAAACACAATGATGAGACGTGCTTTTGAAGAGTTAGGTGTTGAAGGTTTAGAAGACTTTCTAAAGGGACCAAGTGCCGTTGCATTTGGTATGGAAGACCCAGCATCAGCTGCAAAAATTTCATCAGAGTTTGCAGAAGATCATGAAGCATTAGAAATTAAAGCAGGATATGTTGATGGAAAAGTATTATCACTTCCAGAAATCGACGCACTTGCTAAATTACCATCCAAGGAAGTTCTTGTTGCACAAGTACTTGGCGGCTTAAACGCTCCAATCCAAGGATTCGCAAATGTACTAAATGGTACATTATCAGGTTTTGCAAGAGTTATTGCACAAATCGCAGACAAGAAAGAAAACGAAGCAGCTTAATTTGCTAGAAAATTAAGAAAAATTATTATTTAAATTTACGGAGGAATAAAATGTCAGAAAAAGTAGAACAATTAATTGAACAAGTTAAAGAACTTACAGTATTAGAACTTTCAGAAGTAGTTAAAGCTCTAGAAGAAGAATTCGGAGTATCAGCAGCAGCTCCAGCAGCAGTTGCAGCAGCTCCAGCAGCAGGTGGCGCAGCTCCTGCAGCAGCAGCTGAAGAAAAAACTGACTTCGATGTAATCCTTGCTGAAGCAGGACAAGAAAAAGTTAAAGTAATCAAAGTTGTAAAAGACATTACTGGACTTGGACTTAAAGATGCAAAAGCAGTTGTAGACGGAGCTCCTAAGGCAGTTAAAGAAGGCGCTTCAAAAGAAGAAGCTGAAGAAATCAAAGCTAAACTTGAAGAAGTTGGAGCAACTGTAGAAGTAAAATAATTTAACTTAGTTAAATTTTATAAGAATTTAAAAGAACTGTCCCAGACGGGGCAGTTTTTTTATAGATACATAGTCAACTTAAAACAATACAAGGATAACAAATGAAAATTAAAGAACTAACTCTTATACCAATTCTTGGGACTATAATTTTTTTAACAAGTCTTATAAAAATTCCAAGTATTTTTCAAGGTGCAGAATTTCAAATGTCTGCACCAATTTCAGTACTAATTTCAATGACATTTGATCCCAAAATTTATATTTTAGCTGGCTTAATAGGATCCTTTTTATCTTTTTTTACGGGTATATCAAATATTTATGGAATTATTGTGGCCTTGGTTTTTAGGATAGGTGTACTTGTCTTTATACTGCTAATAAAGAATAAAAACTTTTGCCTATTATTTGCATCTTCTTTTGGGACAAGTCTATCGAGAATAGTTTTATCAAAATTATTAGGACTACCACTTATAAGCCTTTTGATACCTGTCCTTCCAGGTATGATAATCAGTGGTGTATTAGCAAAGTTATTTTATGAAAAAATTTATGAAAGATTGTTAACATATAATATTTTGGAGGAAAGAATTTGAAGTATAGTGTTAAGATGAGAGCATCTAAAAATAATAATAAAGAGAACTTACATATTGGTGGGGCTGAAAGTATAGTTGATGAAGAGGATCTTTTAAATATAATAAACAGTCTTGCATCAAGAGGATTAAATCATTCAAGAGGCCAAGCAGATTTTGTGAATATAAAAATAAATAAAGTTAGAGAAGAGGACATAATAAACATAAGGGCTTTAAAGACTAAGACTATAGAAGTGGATACAAAAGAAGAGGGACTTGTAGTAATGGAAAAACTTTTGAATTCTATGGGGATAGAGAATCCTCAAATAGTTATAGACTTGTTAATTAATACGAAAAATATGAGGGGAGCTATAATTTTAAATATTTTAAGCCTAGAAAGAATGGAAGGCGACTTAGACAAGGGAGTCAGAGTAACAAATATGGATTTTGCTAGCAGGAGAGATATCTCCAATAAAAACCATTTTAAAGAAGCTCTTTGTCTTGCAACAAAAACCTTAAATGCAAAGGCAATAATCGGAGAGGTTTGCATTTCAGATGATCCTGATTATGTCACTGGATACCTAGCCAATAAAAAGGAGTATATTAGAATTACAAAGTTAAAGGAGAGAGGAGATTTAAATGGTGGAAGAGTTTTTCTCTATGATCCTCGCCTTGACACAATTGAGAATACTATAGATTATTTGAAAAATCAGTTGGTGATAGTACATGAATAGTATTTATATAAAAGAAAAACTACAAAAACTTGAAAAAGAACATCTTATAAGAGAAGAAAGAATTTTTGAAAGTCCCCAACTGGCACAAAGTATGATTGATTCAAAGGAATATCTTTTATTTTCCTCAAGCAATTATCTTTCACTTGGAGAAAATAAAGAAATTTTAGAAAAAGTAAAGAAAAGAATGGACAGTATTGGTCTTGGCAGTGGAGGCTCTAGACTAACAACTGGAAGCCACAAAGTTCACAAAGATTTGGAAAGAAATCTTGCTGAGTTTATTGGATATGAAAATAGCCTTGTATACTCAAGTGGTTTCATGGCTAACCTTGGATTTTTAACTTCAGTATGTGATGATGAAACTATTGTATTTTCTGATGAAAAAAATCATGCATCTATAATAGATGGGATTAGATTAAGCAAATCTAAAGTAGAAGTTTATAAGCATTTGGACTTTAAAGATTTAGAAGAAAAATTAAAAAAATATCCTAATAGAAATAAAGTTTTAGTTTCTGATGGTGTTTTTAGCATGGATGGAGATATTCTGCCTCTTGATGAGTTTTGTAGATTAGGAGAAAAGTATAAAGCTTTGACATATGTTGACGATGCACATGGATTTGGTATTTTAGGAGAAAATGGAAAAGGAATAACAGAAATATATAAAACTTATCCTGATGTAATGCTTGTAACATTTTCTAAAGCCTTGGGCGCAAGTGGTGCGGCTCTTTTGACATCAAATTTAATGAGGAAGTACCTCTATAACACCAGTCGTGAATTTATTTTTTCGACTTCTATAAGCCCTGTTGACACCCTAATTATTTTAGAATCTTTAAATTATATTAAGTCTAATAAGAAAAATATAAATAAGTTGAAGGATAATGTTTCATATTTAAAGAAAAAGCTGGAAGAAAATAATTTTGATATTGGTGGAAACTCTCATATAATTCCTATAAAAGTGGGAAATGAAAAAAGAGCTCAGGAAATATTCAAGAAACTAATGGATTCTGGAATATTTTTATCAATAATAAGATTTCCAGCAGTTCCAAAAAATGAAGCAATTCTAAGAGTAACACCTATGGCTAATCACAGTAAAGAAGATTTAGATTTTCTCTTGAAAAAATTAAAAGAATTTGTTAAATAAAAAAAGAGAACTCATTTTTGACTGTGAGTTCTCTTTTCTTTTTTGATTTTTAATTTGTGGATGGTTTTACTAATAACTAATTTTTGAAATATTATTTGCGAAGGATTCTTAAGAGTTCGATTTCTTTTTTGTGGCCTTCTAGGTCTTGGGGGGTTTCAAGATAAAAGGGAAGGTCTCTTAATTTTTCGTGGTTTATTATTCTCTCGATTGCTTCCAGGCCAATTTTTCCCTTGCCTATGACTTCGTGTCTGTCCTTGTGGGCTCCTCTTTCGTTTTTGGAGTCGTTTAGGTGGATGGCGTAGAGTTTATCGAGACCTATATATTTATCAAATTCTTCTAAGACTCCATCTAGGTCATCTATTATGTCGTAGCCGGCCTCGTGGACGTGGCAGGTATCCAGACAGACTCCAACTTTTTCTTTTAAGTTCACTCCTTCTATTATTCTTCCAATTTCTTCAAACTTTGATCCAACTTCTGTACCCTTGCCTGACATGGTTTCAAGGAGGACTAGGGTCTCTTGGTCTTCTCTTAAGACTAAATTTAATTGGGCTGAAATTATTTCTATTGCCCCATCAATGCCAAGACCTGTGTGGGAACCTGGGTGAAGGTTGTAGTAGGTGTTTTCAAAGTATCTGAGCCTTTCCAAGTCTTCTGCCAAGACTAGGTTGGCAAACTCTCTTACACTTTCTGTTGATGAACAGGGATTTAGGGTGTAGGGAGCATGGGCAAGTAGGGGACCAAAATTGTTTTCTCTTGCAAGGTCCATTAGTCCTTTTATGTCTTCTTCGTCTAATTTCTTCATCTTGGAACCTCTTGGGTTTCTTGAGAAAAATTGAAAAGTTGTGGCAGAAATTTTTAGGGCATCTCTTCCCATATTGGTGTAGCCCCTTGATGTAGAAAGATGGGGACCTATTTTAAACATATTACCTCCATAAAATAAAATTTAATAATATAAAAAATTTTCTTAGTTTTTAAAAACTTTTTATAAAAAGTTTAGTGGAACTTATTCTCACTTGGGTCGTGAAATTTAACTACTTCAGCAGGAACTCCCACTGCAGTTGAGTTGGCAGGGATGTCCTTAAGTACCAGGGCGCCTGCCCCAATTTTTGCTCCTTCGCCAATGACTACTGGACCAAGGACTGTTGCTCCTGTTCCAATTATGACGTTGTTTCCTACTGTGGGGTGTCTTTTCTTTTCCTTTTCATTGCCTGTTCCACCAAGGGTTATGTTGTGGTACATGTGACAGTTGTCCCCAATCTCGGCAGTCTCTCCAATGACCACAGCCATGCCGTGATCAATGAAGAGGTTTTTGCCAATTTTGGCACCAGGATGAATTTCAATCCCAGTTTTCTTCCTGGCCCTTTGTGAAATCCATCTTGCAAGTGTAGTGTGATCTTTTTGGTAAAAGTAGTGGGCAATTCTGTGCCTAACCATGCAAGAAACTATGGGATACATAAAGATTGCTTCGAATAAACTTTTACAGGCTGGGTCCTTTAATAAAATAAATTCCCCATATTCTTTAATCCTTTTGAAATAATTAGTCATTCTTAAAAAGGTCGGTGGACATATATCTTTCAGCTGTATCAGGTGCTACTGTGACAATATTTCCACCAAGCTCCTCTTGCATTTTTAGTGCACCTACAACATTGGCACCAGCTGATATGCCAACAAGTAGTCCCTCTTCACGAGAAAGTCTTCTTGCCATTTCTATTGCTTCTTCTGACTTAACTGTGATTGTCTTGTCTAATAATTTTGTATCTAGGACTCCTGGCACAAAGTTTGCTCCAATCCCTTGAATCTTGTGGCCGCCAGCTTGACCTCTTGTAAGAAGTGGAGATTCATCTGGTTCAAGTCCCCAAACTTTTATGTTTTCATCCTTTGATTTTAAATATCTTCCAACTCCTGTTACAGTTCCGCCAGTTCCAATTCCTGCTATAAAGCCTGAGATGTCCTTTAGGTCTTCATAAATTTCTGGGCCAGTTGTTTCTTCGTGAGCCACAGCATTGTATTTATTTTCAAATTGGTTTGGCATGAAGTAGTTACCTGTAGCTACAAGTTCTTTTGCCTTATCAACAGCTGCTTGCATTCCACCTTCTCCTGTAAGGATTAGCTTAGCTCCAAAGGCTTCAATGAGTCTTCTTCTTTCAATTGACATAGACTCTGGCATTACAATATTTACCTTGTAACCAAGTGCACGACCAATCATGGCAATGGCGATGCCTGTGTTGCCACTTGTTGGTTCAACTATTTCCATGCCTTCCTTTAATGATCCGTCTTCGATGGCACCCTTGATCATGTAAAGAGCAGCCCTGTCCTTAACTGATCCTGCTGGGTTAGATTTTTCTACCTTTACAAAAATCTTTCCTCCACCAATGTTTTCTAATTGTACTAATTTTGATTGTCCAACTGTCTCTAATAATTTTGTCATTTTCTTTCCTCCAATAAATCCATAAAAAAAAGAGTATATGAAATCATATACTCTTAAAATCTTTCTTAATATCTAATAAAAAGTTTAAAATATTGATTCACATTCAAATAAGTCCTATAAAATTTTTTATAGAACAACAACAGAATGCTTGGCTTGTGAAATTTTTAAAGTTATTTAAGTTTTTCATTTTTATCGCCTCTTCAATATGGTTCGACTATACTATTATAATTTTTATTTGTCAAGTGTAAAATGAAAATTATTTAATACCTACGGTCTTATCCATATATAAGGAGGGGGTTAAGGGGCGTTGCGAGGCCCCTTTCCCCCTCCTTAAACCACCCCTTTGAACCCCACGCGCTGGAAGTCCAAAAAAATCGGTTATGCTAAATTTTCAAAACTCACTCGCTTCGCGAGCTCAAACAGTTGAAAATTTTTAACGCACAACCGATTTTTTTGTTCATTTTATGCACTCCCACAAGTTTTTAATTTAAGGCTGACGTCTGATTATGAGAAGTAAAGGGAAGACTCTTGCCATGTCGTTAACTTGTTAAGATAGGCCTGAAGGAAATATCAATGAGGCAAAATTAAAGGCGGTTTGAAAAACAACTAATGTCCGATTGTGCATAAGATTCATTTAATTCTTAAAATAAAACTTGATAATAAAAAATTCTAGTCTATTAAAAACAAGTCAATTATTTTAAAATTTTAAATTATTTTTACAAAAATAAGGGAAATATTCTCCAAGAGTCTGAAATATAAATTAATTGTGAAATTTTCTTGAATATAAGAGTCAATCTTAGTTATAATGTAAGCAGTAAATAAAAAGAGGTGTTTTATGAAAGTTTCAGTTATCCTGGCAGCAGGAGAGGGAACGAGAATGAAGTCCAAAAAACCAAAGGTACTTCATGAAATTCTTGGAAGACCCATGCTTTTTTATGTCCTAAATTCTTGCAAGCACTCTCAAGTTGAAAAGAATCTTGTGGTAGTGGGACACAACAAGGAAAAAGTCTGTGAGGCCTTTGAAGATGAAAAAGATGTGGAATTTATTGAGCAACCTATTGGTGATGACGTGCCCTATGGCACTGGCTATGCCGTTATGAATGCTCTTGATAAGATAGATGATGATGACACAGTTATTATTTTAAATGGAGATACTCCTATTATTTCTAATTCAACTATTTCATGCTTTTTGAAATATCACGAAGAGAGAAATAATGATATAACAGTTTTGTCTGCTGATATGAAGGATCCTACAAACTACGGCAGGATTGTCAGGGATGAAAATGCAAATGTTGTTGCAATAGTAGAAGAAAAAGACGCAAGTGAAAAGCAAAAGTTAATCCGTGAAATTAATTCAGGTATTTTTGCCTTTAAGGGTTCTTCTCTAAAGTCAGCTCTTTCAAAGATTGATACTGACAATGCAGCTAATGAGATGTATATTACTGATACTCTTGGAATTCTTGTTGAAGAAGGCAAGAGGGTTGACTCCTTTAAGTTAAGGGACACAAGAGAAATCCTTGGAGTTAATTCAAGATACGAGTTATCTATTGCAGCAGAAATCCTACAAAAAAAGATTAACAAGGAATACATGATAAATGGTGTTGGGATAATTGATCCTAAGTCCACATATATTGAATACGGGGCTACAATTGAAAGAGATGTCATGATTTACCCAGGCACTCGCATTGACAAGAAGTCTGTTATAAAAGAAGGGGCAGAAATTTATTCTTCTACAATAAAAAATTCAACAATTGGAGAAGATGTCCTTATTAGGTCTTCTGAAATAGAAGATTCTTCTATAGGAAGAGGAACTACAGTGGGACCTTACGCCCACTTGAGACCAAATTCTCATGTTGGAGAAAATTGTAAGATTGGAAATTTTGTTGAGGTTAAAAATTCCAATGTTGGAGACGGGTCAAAGATGAGTCACCTTGCTTATATAGGCGATGCCGATGTGGGTAGTGGAGTTAACATTGGCTGCGGAGTAGTCTTTGTTAATTATGATGGAAGAGACAAGTTTAGAGCCAAGGTTGGGGACAATGCCTTTATTGGTTCTAATGCAAATTTAGTGGCACCAATTGAAGTAGAGGACAACGGCTATGTTGCTGCTGGATCTACGATTACAAAAAATGTTTTGAAGGGTCAACTTTCTCTTGAGAGAGCACCTCAAAAAAATATAGATGGTTGGGTTGAGAGAAAAGGATTTATCAAATAGGAGGACATGGAAATGAGCACAGTTAATGGAGATATTGTAGTATTTACAGGAAATTCTAATCTTAGTCTTGTAGATAAAATTTGTGAAAATATGGGAATTGAAAAGGGCGCTTGTACTGTGTCCACATTTTCTGATGGAGAAATTTCAATTGATATTGGAATTTCTGTAAGAGGTAAGGATGTTTTTGTTATCCAATCAACTTCTTCACCAGTTAATGACAACCTAATGGAACTTTTAATTTTAATTGATGGTCTAAAGAGGGCATCAGCAGGCAGGATCAACGCAGTTATCCCTTATTACGGATATGCAAGACAAGACAGGAAGACTAAGGCAAGAGAACCTATCACTTCAAAGCTTGTTGCAAACCTAATTACTAAGGCAGGAGCTGACAGGGTTGTTGCCATGGACCTTCACGCTGGTCAAATCCAAGGTTACTTTGATATTCCAGTTGACCACCTAACTGCTGTACCTTACCTTGCAAGATACTTCAAGGATATTGTTAATGAAGATGACTTTGTAGTTGTTTCTCCAGACCTAGGTGGAGTTACAAGAACTAGGAAGTTTGCCAATGAATTAAATCTTCCAATTGCCATTATTGAAAAGAGAAGACCAAAGGCAAATGTGTCTGAAGTTATGAATATTATTGGTGATGTTGAAGGTAAGTCAGTTATACTTGTTGACGACATTGCTGATACTGCTGGAACTATTACTAAGGCAGCTGACGCACTAAAATCTAGAGGTGCAAAGAAAGTTTATGGAGCTGCAACTCACGGAGTGCTATCAGGCCCAGCTATTGAAAGACTAGAAAACTCATCTCTAGAAAAATTTGTAATCACAGATACTATTGAACTTCCAGAAGAAAAGAAAATAGATAAGATTGATATTGTGTCTGTTGCTCCAATTTTTGCATCAGCAATTAAGAGGATCAACACATCACAATCAGTTAGTGAAATGTTTGAATAAGGTGATTAAGTGTATATAATTGCAGGACTGGGAAATCCCGGCAAGAAGTACGAAGCTACTAGGCACAACGTGGGTTTCTCGACAATTGATGTCCTTGCGGATAAGCTTAATATAAAAGTTAATAAGATTAAATTTAAGGGGCTTGTAGGTGAAGGGAGAATTGGATCAGAAAAGGTCATTCTCCTAAAGCCCCATACTTTTATGAACAATTCCGGAGAATCAATTGTAGAAATTTTAAATTTTTATAAATTAAAACCAGAAGACTTAATGGTTGTTGTGGACGACATTGACATTGAATTTGCCCAGCTAAAGATAAAGAAGAATGGATCGGCTGGAACCCACAATGGGCTTAAGTCTATTGTAAATTTAACAGGAAGCAAAAATTTTGCCAGGTTTAAAATTGGTGTTGGTAAAAAACATCCCAATGAAGATTTGGCAAGTTTTGTTCTGTCTAATTTTCCATCAAAGGATAAAAAACATATTGAAGATGCCATAGATGCTTGTTCAGATGCCATAATTGAAGCAGTGGACTCTGGCATAGACAAGTCCATGAATTCTTATAACAACAACATTTATTGAGGTGAAAATTGATTTTTTTAATCAATAGTGTAAAGAACTTAGAATCTTTTAAAGAATTAGATAATTCAATAAAAATTTCAAAGAACACTGCAGTCTTTGGTTCAGAGGAGGCAGTGCTCTCTCTTTTTGCGCCCACTTTTTGTGCTGGGGGAAAGAAAGTCTGCCTAATTTCACAAGACAGGGCCAGGGCAAGAAAGGCCTATGAAGACATTGAGTCCATATCAGATGAAAACTGCGTTTACTATCCAGAGAAGGATGTATTTTTCTACGACAGGGACTCAAAGTCCAAGGAGAACACCAAGAAAAGACTAGAAGCCATGGCAGAAATTGCAAGTGGGAGGGCAAATATTGTTGTCACAACCCTAAATGCCTTGACTGCAAAAATATCAAGACCAGAAATTTTTGCCTCTTATAAAATTCTCATAGAAGTTGGCCAAGTGGTGAATCTTGATGACCTTCCCAATAAGCTTGTTGAAATGGGTTACGAAAGATTTCCAAGCGTTGAAGGTCTTGGCCAGTTCTCTATAAGAGGTTCAATAATTGACATTGGGACTCAAGATGCCAACTACAGGATAGAACTTTTTGACGATGAAGTTGATTCCATTAGGTCCTTTGAAATTGAAAGTCAAAGGTCTCTTGATAAGTTAGAAGAAATTACAATCTATCCCATAGAAGATTTGATCCTAAGAGAAGATGAGAAAGAAAAAATTGCTGAGAGAATAAAAAAAGATATTTCAAAAACAAAACTTGAGGGAAAAGAAAAGGACAGGCTAAGTGAAAAGTTTTTGAGATATGTAGACAGGCTTGAAAACCAAGAGACAATTATCAACAAGGACTTGATCCTTCCCTATGTAGACCAAGACCAAGTGGGATCTTTTTTAGACTACTTAGATGATTTTATATTTTTAATTGAAGAGCCATCGAGGATTGTGGAAAGAGAAGAAGAACTTGAGCTTGCCAATGGAGATAAGTTTGCCATCTTAATCGAGAATGGTGAAGTCACAAAGGCTCACGAAAAAACTTTTTACAATTATAAGGATATAATTGACAAGTTAAATGAGAAGACTTTAATAACTTTTAACGCCCTCTTAAAGCCACCAAAAATGTTTAAGCCTCAGGACATTGTAAACATCAAGGTCAAGAGCGTGACAAACTATATGTCAAAGATCAAGCTTTTTAAAGAAGACTTGGACTATTATGGAAATAATAATTTTAAGGTAATACTTCTTGGAGCAACGGAAAAAAGGGCCAAGAGACTTTTTGACCACCTAGTGGACTTAGGATATTCTCCTCATCTTGCAAAAAACACAAAAAATGAAAAAATTACTTCCAACATTGTTGTCACTACTGGTGCCTTAAATGATGGAATAGAATTTTCTGACTCAAAAACAGTTTTTATAAATTATTCAGAAATTTATGGGTCCTTTTCAAAGAAGAAAAAGAAAAAAGTTCCTAAGAAGAAGGCCCTAAATTTTGAGGACTTGAAGATTGGAGACTATGTAGTTCACGAGGCCCACGGTGTTGGAAAATATGTTGGGACAACAAGACTTGAAGTCTCAGGAATCCAAAAGGACTATATTTTAATTGAATATGGTGGAGAGGACAAGCTCTTCCTCCCAATTGAAGCCTTAGATTCTATTTACAAGTACGTACAAGAGGGCAAAAGACCGCCAAAGGTCAACAAGTTAAACTCTCTTGACTGGAAGAAGAAAAAGGCTCGCGCAAAAAAATCCATTGACGACATGGCAGACGAGTTGATAAAACTTTATGCCACTCGCGAAAACACCAAGGGCTTTGCCTTTAGTGAAGACTCCCAATACCAAAGGAAGTTTGAAGATGCCTTTATCTACGAAGAAACTTCTGGCCAGTTGAAGTCTACTGAAGAGATAAAAGAAGATATGGAGAAGCCATCGCCAATGGACAGGCTCCTCTGTGCCGACGTTGGTTATGGAAAGACAGAGGTTGCCCTTCGTGCAGCCTTTAAGGCAATACTAGATGGCAAGCAAGTTGCCATTCTTGTGCCAACAACTATTTTGGCCCAACAACATTACAACACAATAAAAGAGAGGTTTAAAAACTTCCCTGTGGGAGTTGGACTCCTTTCAAGATTTAGGTCAAAGAAAGACCAAAAGATGGATCTTGAAGGCCTAAAGGATGGAAACATTGATATAATCGTAGGAACTCACAGGCTCCTTTCCAAGGACGTCAAGTTCAAGGATCTGGGACTTTTAATTATAGATGAAGAGCAAAGATTTGGTGTCCGTCACAAGGAAAAACTCAGGATGCTAAAGGAGAATGTGGACACCCTAACTCTTACTGCAACCCCAATCCCAAGGACCCTACAAATGTCCATGATAGGGATTAGAGACATGTCAGTTATTGAGGATCCACCTGAAGAGAGATTTCCAGTAGAAACTTATGTCTTGGAGTACAACAACCTAATGGTTCGTGAAGCCATCCTAAAGGAAATTGAAAGGGGAGGTCAGGTTTACTTCCTCTACAACAAGGTCTCAAATATGGAAAATAAACTCCTAGAACTTAGGAAGCTTGTTCCAGAAGCGACCTTCTCCATGGCCAATGGTCAGATGACTGAGAAAGCTCTTGAAGACACAATGATTGACTTTATAGAAGGGAATGTTGACGTCCTAGTTTGCTCAACAATAATAGAAACAGGCATGGACGTTCCCAATGCAAATACAATGATAATAACAGACTCAAATAGGCTTGGACTTTCACAACTTTATCAACTCCGTGGAAGGATAGGCAGGTCATCAAGGATTGCCTACGCCTACTTCACCTACGACAGGTCAACATCAATCTCTGAAGTAGCACAAAAGAGGCTCCAAGCTATAAAAGAATTTACTGAGTTTGGTTCAGGTCACAAGATTGCGGAGAGGGACCTTGAGATAAGAGGTTCAGGCTCTATACTTGGATCAAGACAGTCAGGCCACATAGAAAAAATTGGTTACGACCTCTACATGAAGTACCTCAAGGATGCTGTCATGAAGTTAAAGGGACTTGACGTCGAAGAAGAAATTGAAACCACAATTGACTTAAAGCTTGATTCTTTTATACCAAAGGACTACATTGCCGATGACAAGACAAGGCTTGAGATTTACAAGAAGATTTCTGTTCTCACAACAGAAGAAGAATATTCAGACCTTGTTGACGAATTAATAGACAGGTTCTCCGACTTCCCTGATGAAGTTTCCAACCTAATGGACATTGCCCTCTTAAAGAACAAGGCGCAAAGGGCAAAAGTTTCATCAATTCTTGAGAGAAGAGGAGAATATAGGGTAAGAGTAGAAGGCGAGGTTCCACTTCCTGCCATAATGGAAATAAATAACGAGTTTGAAAATATTTCCTACTCCATGGGAAATGACAATGAAATCATCTTGACTAAGTTAAAATACCCTCTTGATGAGCTTAAAAAGTTGGTTACAATTTTGTATTTACACAAAAAGGACACAAAAACTTCTAAAAAGTAGTGTATAATGGAAACATTAAATGATAATAATTAAATAGAATAAGGAGAGAAATATGTTTTTAAAGAAATTTGGTAAGATAGCAGTGACTATTGCACTTGCAGGTTCACTTGTGGCTTGTAGCGGTGCAAATAAGGATGCAGCAGCAAAGGTTGGTGGAGTTGAAATCCCAATGGAAGATTATTACAAATCTTATGCAGCAAGGGTAAATCAACTTACTTCAATGTACGGCGAAGATGTTCTTAAGAACAAGGAAGATGGAAAGAAATCTACTGACGAACTTTTAAGAGAACAAGCAATCACAGACCTAACAACAACTGAAGCTATTAAACAAGATGCAGAAAAATCAAAGATTACAGTTTCTGATGAAGAAGTAAATAAAAAGCTTGACGAAATCAAGACACAACTTGGTGGAGAAGAAGCCTTCAACAATTTCTTAAAAGAAAATGGACTTCCAAAAGAATATGTTGCAGAAAACATGAAAAATCAAATGTTAGTTGGCAAATATACTCAAGAAAAATTAAAAGAACTTGAACCGACTGAAGAAGAAGTTAAGAAGCACTATGAAGACAACAAGGATTCTTACTACAAGGCAAAGGCATCTCACATCCTAGTAGACGACCTAAAAGAAGCTAATGTTTTAAGAAAAAAGATTCTAAAGGGAGAAGACTTTGCTAAGCTTGCAAAGGAAAATTCTAAGGATACAGGAAGTGCACAAAATGGTGGATCACTTGGCGAATTCACAAGTGGACAAATGGTTGAAGCCTTTGACCAAGAAATTGCTAAGATGAAGGCTGGCGACATTTCTGAACCTATAACTACACAATTTGGTTACCACATCATCAAGCTTGAAGAAAAAACTCCTCTAGAATTTGATGCAGTTAAGGACCAAATCAAGGCTGAGTTACAACAAGAAAAATTCAAAGACTATATTGACAAAGTTAAGAAAGATGCTAAAATAAAAACTTACGTTAATACTTCTAAAGAAGTTGAACTTCCAGATGAATACAAGAACTTTGGAAAGGTAGAAAAAGAAGGCCAAGCTAAAGAAACTAATGCAAGGACTGAAGCAGCAAACAAGAATGCAAAGGCTAATGCAGGAAAAGAAAATGCTAAGGCTGAAAACAAAAAAGAAACAAAATAAGATTTAAATCAAAGCCTGTGAGTAAAGAGCAAAAGGATTTTAGTCCTCTCTTAGGTCACAGGCCTTTTATTTTTATTAACAGTTAAAGTTTTGTTTAAGTTAAAAATCTATTTATCAACAAATAAAACAAAATTCTGGTATAATGAATAAAAACATTGTTAAAGGGGTGAAGCAATGAGTTTTTCATCAGAAGTCAAGGATGAAGTTGCAAAGATAAAAGTTGATGACTACAAGTTAATTTTATCGGAGCTTGCTGGGGTGACTCCCAAGTGTGGAATTTTAAATTTTAAAAATAATAAAATTTCTATGGAGTACATTACAGAAAACGCTCCTGTGGCAAGAAGACTTTTTACATTTTTGAGAAGGTCCTTTGGTTTTGACGTTGAAGTAAAAAATGTAAGGTCAACTCAACTTAAAAAAAATGTATTTATTATCTATATATCTCAAGATGAGTCTTGCAGGTTACTTCTTGATGAGTTAAAATATATAAAGGGTGCAAGCGTATTTATGATAAATTATGCGCCCACTGACCTCATAAAAACTAGTAATGAGAAAAAGGCTTACATCCGTGGTGCCTTTATGGGTTCAGGGTCCATAACAGATCCCAAAAAAGGATATCATTTGGAATTTGTATCGGAAAACGAATCCAACGCTTATTTTTTATCTGAAACAATTAATGCTTTTGGATTTACTTCAAAGGTAATTATGAGGAAGGAAAAATACATAATTTACATTAAGGACTCAGAACAAATTTCTGACTTCTTATCTCTTATTGGTGCCTATAATTCTGTTTTAAAATACGAAAACGTAAGAGTTATAAAGGAAATGAGAAACAATGTAAATAGGATTGTTAATTGTGAGACGGCCAACTTAAATAAAACAGTTAAGTCATCTTACGACCAGGTAGAAGACATAAGGCTCATTGACAAAGAAATTGGGATAGAAAATTTAGATGAGGATTTGAAAGTTATAGCCAAGATTAGACTTGAGAATAGGTCTATGAGTTTAAACGATATTGCAAACTCTCTTGAGCCAAAGCTTTCAAAGTCCACGGTTAATTATAGATTTAAAAAACTTAGGAAAATTGCGAATAAGTTGAGGGGTGTATGAAATGATAAGTAAAAAAGTTGTACTTAATAATAGTGACGGACTCCACGCTAGGGCAGCTGCACTATTTGTAAGAGAGGCCAATAAATTTGCTTCTGAAATAAATCTTGAAGCTCATGGTGACAAGGTAAATGGCAAGTCCATTATTGGAATCATGTCTCTTGGTGCCTTCACTGGCGAAGAGATTGAAATTGAAGCTGATGGAGTAGACGAAGAAGAAGCTGCTCAAAGATTAGCCTACTTAGTTGAAAAAGAATTTATAAATCTTTAATTTAATAAAAATATTTTATTTGGAGTTTTGCTTGGTCAAAACTCTTTTTTCATGTCCTTTTATTTGTCTTTGGCCTTTGATAAAATATATTAAAGATTAGTAATGAAATTTTTTATTTTTTAATTTGTGAATGAGAAATTTTTGAAACTTATTAGGAAGTCTTAAATTTTTTTAGGCTAAATAAAATTTAAAAATTAGAATGATTAAAAAAATAAAATTTGTGATTTATAGATTAAGGATGATCCTATGAATAATTTTGTCCACCTACATCTCCATAGTGAATACTCCCTCTTAGATGGTTCTACGAGGATAAATCTTTTGCCACAAAGAGTCAAGGACCTTGGCATGGATGCAGTTGCCCTAACTGACCACGGCAATATGTACGGAGCCATTGCCTTCTATAAGGCCTGCAAGGATGCTGGAGTAAAACCCATCCTAGGTTGCGAGGTCTACATATCAGAGAAGGACATGACCCTTAAGGACAGGACCAACAAGAGGTACCACTTGATTCTCTTGGCAGAAAACAATGAGGGCTTCAAAAATATTATGAAGATAGTTTCCATTGGCTACGTCGATGGATATTATTACAAGCCCCGTGTTGACAAGGAAGTCTTAAGAAAATATTCCAAGGGAGTTATTGCAACTTCAGCCTGCCTTGGTGGCGAAGTTCAAAAACAACTTTTAAATAGGGACAGAGATGCTGCAAAAAAAGCTGCCCTTGAATACAGGGAAATCTTTGGAGAAAATAACTTCTTCTTAGAACTCCAAGACCACGGCATACCTGAACAAGCAAGAGTAAATCGTGAACTTGTTCTTCTATCAGAAGAGCTAGGGATTCCCCTAACTGCATCAAATGATGTCCACTACTTAAAGAAGGAAGACTCAAAGAGTCATGACGTCCTTCTTTGCATTCAAACTGGAAAGACAGTCAACGACACAGACAGGATGAAGTTTCCATCAGATGAATTTTATCTAAAGTCTCCTGATGAAATGGCAGCCCTCTTCCCAGAAAATCTTGATGCCCTAGAGAACACTGTAAAGATTGCAGAAAGATGCAATGTTGAAATAAAATTCCACGACCTACACTTGCCAGAGTTTATTGTTCCAGAAGACTACACTCACGAAGAGTATTTAAAGAAACTGGCCCTTGAGGGAATGATGGACCGTTATGAGAATGTAAGTAACGAGATAAAAGACAGGTTTGAGTTTGAGTTCAACACTATTAAGAACATGGGTTATGTTGACTACTTCTTAATTGTTTGGGACTTTATAAGATATGCGAGAAAGCATGAAATCCAAGTTGGACCTGGAAGGGGTTCGGCTGCTGGGTCCATGATATCTTATTGTCTTGGCATAACTGATGTTGATCCCTTGAAGTTTGACCTTCTTTTTGAAAGATTTTTAAATCCAGAGAGGGTCTCCATGCCCGATATTGATATAGACTTTTGCTATGAAAGACGTGAAGAGGTTATTGAATATGTAAACAGGAAGTACGGAGACTCTCACGTTGCCCAAATAGTTACCTTTGGAACTATGGCTGCTCGTAATGCCATAAGGGATGTGGGTCGTGCCCTTGATATGTCCTATGCCAAGGTGGACTATATTGCCAAGCAAGTTCCTCAAGCCCTTAACATGACAATAGAAAAGGCCCTTGATGTTTCAGAAACTTTTAAGGGAATCTACGATGGAGAAGAGGACTCCAAACTTTTAATTGACATGGCCTTAAAACTTGAAGGCCTCCCAAGACACACTTCAACTCACGCAGCTGGTGTTGTAATTTCTAAAGATGAACTGACAGAATATGTTCCCTTGACTAGAAACGACAAGATTATAGCAACTCAGTTTAACATGATTGAGCTTGAAGAGTTGGGGCTTCTGAAGATGGACTTCTTGGGCCTAAGGACTCTTACTGTCATTAGGGACGCAATTAATTTAATTAAAGAAAACCAAGGGAAGACTATAAATTTTGACAACTTTGACTACAACGACCCAGATGTCTTAAAGATGTTTGCAAGATCAGAAACTCTTGGTGTCTTTCAATTTGAATCCTCTGGCATGAGGGCCTTCTTAAAGGAGCTAAAGCCAGACGAATTTTCTGATTTAGTTGCTGCTAACGCCCTCTTTAGGCCTGGACCAATGAAGCAAATTCCAAAATTTGTTGGGTCTAAGCACGACAAGTCCACAATTTCCTATATCCATCCAAAGCTTGAGCCAATACTTAAGTCAACTTATGGTTGTATAGTTTACCAAGAACAGGTAATGCAAATTGTTCAACAAATTGGTGGTTACTCTCTTGGCAGGGCCGATATTGTTAGGCGTGCCATTTCCAAGAAAAAGATGAAGGTAATGGAAGAAGAGAGGAAGAACTTCATCTACGGCAACAAGGAAGAGGGAGTTTGTGGTGCCATTGCCAATGGAGTTGACGAAAAGTCTGCCAATGAAATTTATGACTTGATAATAGACTTTGCCGACTACGCCTTTAACAAGTCCCACTCTGTGGC
This sequence comes from Peptoniphilus harei, assembly GCF_900454685.1. GTDB lineage: Bacteria > Bacillota > Clostridia > Tissierellales > Peptoniphilaceae > Peptoniphilus_A > Peptoniphilus_A harei. Next base: position 963,838 of record NZ_UATM01000032.1, read on the forward strand.
CTATTCAGTAGTTGCCTACAGGACTGCTTGGCTAAAATATTATTATCCAAGAGAATTTATGGCGGCACAAATTTCTACCTACACAAACGACATTAAGCAAGTAAGCCTTTATATAGAAGAAATCAAGAGACTGGGCATAGAAATCCTACCACCAAATATAAATTATTCCTTTAGGAAGTTCACTGTTGAAGACAAGAAGATTCGCTTTGGCCTAAAGGCTGTTAAAAATGTTGGTGACAACTTAATAGAAGTAATTGTAAAGGCTAGGGAAAGGGGACCTTACAAGTCTCTAAAAGACTTTGTTGATAGGATCAATGCCCTTGACAAGTCTGCCCTTAATAAGAGGGCAGTTGAATCCCTAATAAGGTGTGGAGCCATGGATGACTTTGAGGGAAATAGGGCCCAGTATCTTGCAATTTATGAGGGAGTATTGTCTTCTTCATCAAATACTGCAAAGAATAATGTAATGGGTCAATTTTCACTCTTTGAAGAGGCCAACTTCCAAGAAGACCTTCCAAGACTTCGAGACTTCCCACAAAAGGACAAGCTTGACATGGAAAAGGAAGTTATAGGTATGTATATCTCTGGCCATCCCTTAGACCCTTATAGGGAATTAATCGAGAAAAATTCTACAATAAACACAAATCAAATTTTTGAAAAGTACAGGGAAAATCTCTTGAGAAGGTCTAGGGTTAAGGTCGGTGGAATTTTAAAATCCAAGAAGACTATGATTACAAAGACCAACAAGATGATGGCCTTTGCAGCCCTAGAAGACATATATGGGACAATTGAACTTGTAATTTTCCCCAATGTCTATTCACGTTACAAGGATCTAATTGAAGATGAGAATGTGGTCGTAGTTGAGGGTCACTTCCAAGAATCTGAAGTGGAAGAACCAAAGATTTTGGTAGATTCAATATCAAAACTTAAGATGCCAACAAAAAACAAATTATATATTTCTGTTGACTCTATGAAAAATGAAAGTATAAATGAAATAAGAAAAATTTTAAAAGAATATGAAGGATCTACTCCTGTTGTCTTCTTTGAAGAAGAAACGAGGAGGGCCTTTGGGACTGATTCAAGCCTATGGGTTGACGACAAGTCCTTTGACGAAATTCAAAATAAATTGATAGCATATACTAAGACTAGAGAAAAAATTATTTTAAAGTAGGTGACTATGAGACTTGCAATTTTAACAAGTGGCGGAGATGCTCCAGGCATGAATGCCACAATAAGAGCAGTAACGAGGACCTGTATCTTCGAGGGGATAGAGGTCTATGGAATAAGTGGAGGCTATGAGGGCCTAATTGATGCCAAGTTTGAAAAACTAGTAGTCTCTTCTGTTGCAGACATAATCCAAAGAGGGGGAACAATTCTTTCTACCTCACGTTCTGAAAGATTTATGACAGAGGAAGGACTTGAAAAGGCAATAAATTCTTTGAAAATTTTTGAAATTGACGCCCTAATTGTCCTTGGAGGCGACGGAAGTTTAAAAGGAGCAAAAAAATTAAGGGACAGGGGGATAACTGTAATTGGAATTCCTTGTTCCATTGACAATGACCTTGCCTACACAGACTTCACAATAGGTTTTATGACGGCAGTTGAAACTGTCACAGAAGCCATAAGTCACATTAGGGACACAACTGATGCTCACTGCCGTGCCAATGTAGTTGAAGTCATGGGTCGAGAGTGTGGAGACATTGCTCTCTTTTCTGGAGTATCTTCTGGAGCTGAATCAATTATTGTTCCAGAAATTGAAACAAATATAAATGAAATTGCTGAGAAGGCTCTTATGGGGAAAAATCGTGGCAAGAGACACCACATAATTATTATGGCCGAAGGTTGTGGGTCTGCCTTTGATTTTGCCAAAGACTTCCAAGACTTAACTGGGATTGAAACGAGGGTGACAGTCCTTGGTTATATCCAAAGGGGAGGAGCTCCTTCTATCTTTGACAGGATTCTTGCATCACAATTTGGATATCTTGCAGTTAAGGAAGCAAAGGAAGGAAATTCTAGAGTTCTTGGATTTAAAGATGGAAGGTCCATGACCTTGACCTTTGAAGAAATGTTTGAAGCGAAAAAAGTTTTTAGGGAAGACCTATTAGACATCCTAAAGACTGTTTCTATATGAGGTGGAAAATGAAAAAGACAAAAATTGTTGCCACTATTGGACCAGCAAGTGAGAGTGAAGATATTTTAAAAATCCTCTTCACTGAGGGAGTAAACGTTGCGAGACTTAACTTTTCTCACGGGTCCCATGAAGAGCACAAGATAAAAATTGACAGGATAAAAAAACTGAGGAAGGAAATGGACCTTCCTATTGGAATAATGCTTGACACCAAGGGACCAGAAATTAGGCTGGGAGAAGTCAATGGAGAAGTTTCTCTTGAAATTGGAGATAAATTCATCCTAACCACAGAAGACCTTCTTGGGGACAAAACTATTGCCAGCATTTCCTACAAGGACCTTTACAAGGATGTGAAGGTTGGGGACAGGATCCTAATAGATGATGGACTTGTTGAGCTCCTTGTAAAAAATATTGAGGGAGAAAAAATTATTACAGAAGTGGAAAACTCTGGAGTGATTTCATCCCACAAGGGAGTTAACGTGCCAGGAGTTGACATCAAACTTCCTGCCTTAACTGAGAGGGACATTGAGGACATAAGGTTTGGAGTAAGAGAAGACATAGACTTTATTGCAGCGTCCTTTATAAGGTCGAGAGAAGACGTCCTTGCCATAAGGAAAGTTCTTGAAGAAGAGAGTGACTATACGACAAAAATTATTTCAAAGATTGAATCCCAAAAGGCTGTGGAATTAATTGATGAAATCATAGAAGTTTCTGATGGAATTATGGTTGCAAGGGGAGACCTTGGAGTTGAAATAGAAACAGAAGCTGTCCCTATAGTTCAAAAAGAAATTATAAAAAAATGTAACGTTGCAGGCAAGACAGTAATCACTGCGACACAAATGCTTGACTCTATGATAAGAAACCCAAGGCCAACTCGTGCTGAAACAAACGACGTTGCCAATGCAGTCTTAGATGGGACAAGTGCAGTAATGCTTTCAGGAGAAACTGCCAGCGGCAAGTATCCTGTTGAGGCAGTGGAAACTATGAGAAAAATTATAGAATACACTGAAACAACTATTGACCATGACGAAATCTTGGAAAATAGGATTAAGGACGTGGAAAATTCCATGACAAACTCCATAGGTAGGTCTGCCTGCGTAATTGCAAGAGACCTTCACGCCAATGCCATAATTACTGCAACAACATCAGGTAACACTTCAAAGGCAATTGCAAAATTTAGGCCAGAAACATCAATTATTGCATCAACTCCCTTTGAAAAAATTAAAAACCAACTTAGCCTTGTCTGGGGAGTTAGGCCTGTAAAAGTTTTAAACTTTAAGGACACAGACAACCTAATTGATGCCTCTATGGAAGTTGCAGTTAAGAAGGGATTTTTAAAATCTGGAGATTTAGTAGTTTTAACTGCAGGAGTTCCTACAGGAATTGCTGGATCAACTAACCTCTTAAAGATAGAAAATGTTTCAGAAATTCTCGGCAGGGGAACAGCTATAGGAAAGAAAAAGAAAAAGGCCAGGGCTATTGTTGTAAATACTTTTAAAGAGCTTGAAGCAAACTTCGAGCCTAAGGATATAATCATCTGCAATGGAACTGATGGCAGGATGATTCCTTATATGGAAAAATCTTCTGGCTTTGTAACAGAAGAAGCTGGCTTTACTTCCAATGGAGCAGTTTCTGCAATTTCTCTTAACAAGACTGCCATTGTTGGTGTAAGGGACATCACCAAGCTAATAAAAACTGGGGACATTATAACAATTGATGGAACTGATGGTACAGTTAGGAGATAATTTTTTGTGACTTTTTAATAAATTATAAGGTCATAAAAATTTATGAATTTGTGAAATAATGTTAGGTCATAAATTAAGCTGACTTAGTAAAAATGTGAAATCATAATTGACCATGGCTTATTGAAAAAATTTGAAGTAATAAATTTTATATAAAAATAAAAAGACCTCTTTTTGATGTTTATCAAAGGGGTCTTTATTTTTGCCTTATTAATTTTTTTATACTTTCTTCTCTTTCCTTGAGGTTGGAATTTATATCTAATAGTTTTGACTTAAACTTTTTTGATTCTTCAAGCACTTTTAAATTTGCAAGCCTTTCAGATTCGTTGAGATCCTTAAAGTAAGCATTTAAGTTTCTATCAATTAATTCATAAATTTTATCGAGCCTTTCAGAACCATTAACTAAGTGGTTCACTGTTAAGATTAAATCCAATGTAAAGCAAGTGACAAATAAGAAGAGAATAATATTTATTAGCTTGTCACTTGACAGGGAGAGGAAGAAAAATAAAATTGGAGTAATTTTCTTCACGATTAAAATATTTGCCAAGCCAAAGATTAAAAGTCCATATAGGCAAACCCTCCTCTTGATTTGGAAGGGGTAGTTGGAATAATCCCACCAGCGCTTGTGGAAAAATCTTTCCAAGAGATAGCCAATGATGTACTCAATTAGGCAGGACAAAAAGGCCGAGTAAATAAAAATCCATAGGCTGGACTCAAAGTTCTTTAAAAGGCCAAAGGAGAGGCTGGCTCCTAGTCCATAGATGGGGCAAATGGGTCCCAAAAGAAAGCCTCTGTTGTGAATTTTATCTAGCTCTATGGCAGAGCAGGGGAAGGTCTCCCAGCACCAGCCAAGGAAGGAGTAGATAAAAAATATTAAGTAAAATTCTTGATATCTCATGGTCTCACCAGCCCAACTTTTACAGGGATTCCCCTAAGGGTCTCAGCAAGAGACACATACTTGTCGGAGTATGTTACAATCCAGGACTCCAAGTATTTTGGTGGAAGGGGAGTCAAGGGAAACATGTGCTTGACGATGATGTCCCTCTCAACCTTATTTAGTCTTAGCTCGGACTTGGCATTGAGATAGGCCTTCATGGGGTGAGTGAAGCCGTGATTCCATCTTTCTTTCTTGCCGTCGTGCCAGTCATAGAGGAAGTAATCGTGTAAGAGGGCGCCCCTAATCATGGAGTCCATGTCCACGTCAAGGTCATATTTTTCTGCCACTTCAATAGATTTTTTGGCAACAGAAATTACGTGAGAGTAGACTGAGGTGTCTCCATGTTGGATGAAGTTTTTTGTTTCTAAAAATCTTGTGTTGTCATTTAAAAATTTGACAATTTCTTCTAATTTTTTTATATTTTCCATTTTCATCTCCTGGACTTATTTTAAAGTAAAAATGTAAAAATACTTTTAAATTTTGCTTAAAATTTTATTAATTTTTTGTGAATAATTTTATATTTTTCCAAAAAAATAAAAGTCATATTTCTATGACTTTTATATTCTACTAAAATTTTGTTTCCATGTAAATTCTATTTTTTCCTTCAGCCAATATATCTTTAACTTCTTTTAATTTTTGTCCTTCCTTGTCAAAAATTAGGACTGATGTAATCTTGTCGATGTCCCTGTCAATGAGTCCGTACCTATTTTTGATTAGGTCGATTTCTCCCTTATCCCTACTTGTGAATTCGTAGGATATGTCGTCTTTTCTCTTTAAGACTGTTGGTTTTGTTCCAGTTTTGTTTAAGAAGTCTGCAATAGAATCTGGTCTTAGAGAAGTCTTGATTTTTTCAAGAGGAAGGTCTGTGATTTCTTCTTCATTTAAAGTTTTTTGTCTTCTTGTGTCTTCAAACTTAACCCTAGTGTTTAAATCCTTAGATGTCCAAGAATTATTTTTTAGGGAAGTGATAAGGTCAGGGTACTTGCCAGTGCTTGTAAGATTATTTTCAAGTTTTGGATTTTCTTCCTTGATTTCTTCTTTAACTTCCACAGGATTTTCCTTTGCTTGGGCCTTAGCTTCTTGAGTTTTTTCTTTCACATCTTCTTTTGCTTTTTCAGTTTTTGCTTCGGCTTCGTCCTTTAGGTCCTTGGATTCTTCCTTAAGATCTTCGGCTTTTACTTCAGCTTCTTTTTTTATTTCTTGAGCCTTGGCCTTAGTCTCAACCTTAGCTTTTTCAGCCTTTTTTTCTAAATTTTTGGCATCTTTAGAGATGTCCTCTTTTACTTCTTGAGTCTTAGCTTGTGCTTCAGTCTTTTTTTCCTCAGCCTTTACTTCTGTCTTAGCCTTTAAGTCCTTGGCTTCTTCCTTAAGCTCCTCGGCTTTTACTTCAGCTTCTTTTTTTACTTCTTGAGCCTTGGCCTTAGTTTCAGCCTTAGCTTCTGTGGCCTTTGTTTCTACTTTTTTAGCATCCTTGGAAATATCTTTTTTAAGCTCTTGAGACTTATCCTTGGCTTCTTCTTTAAGCTTTTTACTTTCTACTTCAGCCTTGTCCTTTAAGTCCTTGGCTTCTTTTTTTGCCTCTTCAGCCTTTAGCTTGGCATCTCTTTCAAGTTTTTTAGCTTGGACTTCAGTTTTTTCCTTTATGTCTTCAGTCTTTTTCTTTAAGTCATCTACTTTTTTTTCCTTTATGTCTTCAGTCTTTTTCTTTAAGTCATCTACTTTTTGATTTGACTTTTTCTTTTCTCTTCTCTTCTTGCCTCTGTCTTTTTTCCTTGAACCATCGTAGGCTTCTTTTTCCTTTACTTCAGGAGCATTCTTAAAAAAAGTTTCTTCATTAGTCCTTGTCTCACTCATCTTATGTAGATCTTCTTTTTTAGAATAATTCTTAGCTTTACTTGATGTGTCAATAGATTTTTGATCCTTGCCTCTCTTATTGACAATGGACTTTCTCCAGAAAATCAAGCAAACGATTACAACAACGGCAATTATGTATACTTTGTCTTTCATATAAACACCTCCAATTAATTAACATTATATCACTTTATTAGGAAAAGACTACTTAAACTGTATAAAATTTTAAAAGTTTACAAAAAAACAAGACCCAAAGGCTCGAGTCTTAGTTCTAAACTTTATCATTTAATTTTCTATAGATTTCTTTTGTCTATTTTCAATTTTCTCTCTCACTATTCCAACAACATCTATAACTTCACGCACGCCCAACTTGTAGAGGCAGAAGACATAAACTGATGCTGCAATAAGGACTACTAGCATTAGGAAAAGTAATCTTAGAAGAGTTTGGACTCCACCTGATGTTAGTGCCATAATGAGTTTCTCATAAGGGAAATAGGATAAAGTTATTACTCCCATTACAAGAGATGCCATTATTGTTTTAACAAGTGCCTTGATGTAGGACTTTGTTCCAAGATTTCCTATTTTTCTCTTCAAAAGTATGAAGGAAATGAAAACTGCAATTGTTGTTGCAATGGAAACGGAAGCTGCCAGTCCATTTGTACCAAAGTGTCTTGCCACCAAGAGGTTGAGTCCAACGTTAATAGCCACATTAGTTACACCAACATAGAAAGGCGTCTTTGTGTCTCCAATAGAATAGTAAATCCTATTTAAGACGTTTATAACAGAAATTGAAATTAATGATAGAGAATAACACCTAAGTGTTGATGTTGCTGCAATACCATTGTCCGGAGTAAAGGAACCTCGAACAAAGGCAATTTCTATTATAGGTCTTGCCAAGATAATTAGCCCCACAGTTGCAGGGACAGTTATAAATAAAACAGTCTTAACTGAAGCATTCATAACTTTTTTGCCACGCTTCATGTCGCCTGCCCCCAAGGTCCTTGTTAGGATAGGGAAGACTATGGCAGTGATGGCTGTGATAAAAATACCAATTATCATGGTGTTCATCTTGTTTGAATAATATAAAATTGATGCTGCACCCTGGCCCATGCCTGAGGCAAGGTTCCTATTAACAATTGTGTTAATGTCATTTACTGATACAGAAATGAAAACTGGGAGGGCGAGGACAATTGCTTCCCTAACATACTTATCTTGGAAATCTGCCACAAGTCTTGGCCTGTAACCAATTTTCATTGCATTAGGTAAGAGGAACAAGAATTGTGCCAAGATACCTAGGACTGATGCAATTGTAAGCCCAATGATCCCAACGTGATGGGAAAAAAGTAGTAGATAAACTATATAGGTTAAGTTAAGTGGAATTGCAATGGCACCAGTTGCTGCGAACTTGCCACCATGTTGGAGGTAACCTTCCATGACACCAACCCAAGATGAAAATAAAACTACGGGCATTCCAACTTGTATTAACTTAACAACAATTGCATAGGTTTCTGGATCAGCTTGTGATGCAGATAAAAGTGCAATTTGATTTGGAAATAAGATTCCAAGAATAATTAGGACAAAGGACACAAGAGATGTAACCATTAAAAGGTTATTAGTGAAATAATTTTTCCTACTTGGTCCATGGTCGCTTTCTGCCTTTTGGGCAGATGGTATATATGTTGTTGCTATTGCCTGAGTGACAAAGCTTGCTATCATTGCTGTAGCTGCTTGAGCAAGAGAAAAGGCATCCATTTCTTTGCCGGCACCAAAGACATAGGCAGTCAGTGATTCTCTAAAAAATCCAAAAACCTTACCCAATAAAAGAAAGGCTGTTATGGCTAGTGTGGACTTTGCAATTCTTGAGCCTGTGTTGGTCTCGTTACTTTTATTTTCCAATTTAAAATCTCCTTTATAAGTCTTATCAAATTATAATTTGTTTGAATTTTTATGTCAAGTAAGGTTATTTTCTAGACTTTTAAAGGATTTTATTTTTGTGTTATTATATATAAGATACATTATTAAAATAATGAATTTTATATAAAGGAGGAAAAATGAAAAATAAAAATTTAATAAAAAAAGTTGCTCCATATTTTTATAAGTATAGGTTCACACTTTTTCTAGATTTATTTTGTGCAGGTCTAACAACTGCAAGTGAAATGATCCTGCCACTTATTCTTAGGGCCTTAACAAATAAGGGAGTTAATGATTTAGCTTCTATGAGCTTTGACTTTGTTATGAAGTTGGCCCTTATATATGTAGGAATCAAGGCAATAGAAGTTGTGGCCCAATACTTTATGACATCCATTGGCCACATCATGGGGGCAAAGATAGAAACAGACATGAGGAGGGACCTCTATGCCCATCTTCAAACTCTTTCGGATACTTTTTACAATGAAACTAAGGTTGGGGTCATTATGTCGAGGATTACCAATGACCTCTTTGACATAACAGAATTTGCCCACCACTGCCCGGAGGAATATTTTATTGGGACCATAAAGATAATTATTTCCCTAATTATTCTTTTAAACTTCAACGTAAAGATGACTCTTTTAATTTATATCATGATTCCACTTATGATTTACTTCTCAGGTCACTTTAGGAACAAGATGCGTAAGGCCCAAAAGGACCAAAGAGTCCACGTTGGTAATTTAAACTCTGCTATTGAAGATTCCCTTCTTGGAATAAGAGTTGTAAAGTCCTTTGCAAAAGAAGACCTTGAGAAGGAAAAGTTTACCCATGAGAACAACAAGTTCTTGGGAATAAAGAAGACCTACTACAGGTCCATGGCTGGCTTTAACACAGTCAATAGGATTTTTGATGGTTTGATGTATCTTATCTTAATAATTTCTGGTGGTTACTTCCTAATGAAGGGTGAAATTGGACCAGAAGATTTAATTGTCTATGTAATGTACGTTCAATCCCTTCTTGCAACTGTTAGAAGAATTATTGAATTTACGGAGCAATTCCAAAAGGGAATGACAGGTATTGAAAGATTTTCAGAAATTATGGCAATAGAAGCTGACATCAAGGACAAGAAAGATGCCATAGAGATAAAAAGTCTTAGGGGAGAAATTACCTTTGACCATGTAGACTTCTCTTATGGTCAGGGCGAAGAAAAAGTCTTGGAAGATTTTTCTGTTAACATTTCTCCTGGACAAAAGCTTGCCATCGTTGGACCAAGTGGTGCAGGTAAAACCACAATTTGTAACTTGATACCAAGATTTTACGACGTTGACAAGGGATCAGTTAAGGTGGATGGTCTTGATGTAAGAGATGTTCAGCTTAAATCGCTTAGAGAAAACATTGGAATAGTCCAACAAGATGTATATTTATTCTCTGGTTCAGTTAGAGACAACATTGCCTATGGCAAGGAGGGAGCAAGTGATCATGAAGTCATAAAAGCTGCCAAACTTGCAGGAGCCTACGACTTTATAAAAAACCTACCAGATGGTTTTGACACCTATGTGGGAGAACGTGGAGTGAAACTTTCTGGAGGACAAAAGCAAAGAATTTCTATTGCCAGAGTTTTCTTAAAGAATCCACCAATTTTAATCCTAGACGAAGCAACTTCTGCCCTAGACAACAAGTCTGAAGTTGTTGTTCAAGATTCTATTGAAAAATTATCAAAGGGAAGGACAACTTTGACGATTGCCCACAGACTTACAACAGTTCAAAACGCAGACCTAATTCTCGTAATGACTAAAGATGGAATAATCGAAAGAGGTACCCACAAGGAATTAATGGAAGAAAAGTCCTACTACTACAACCTCTACACCAAGGGTGGTAGGTTAGAATAAAATTTTTTGGGGTAATATCTTACTAAGATGAAAGGAAAAAATCTTGTGAGGTGAACTATGAAAGATTATATAGAAATAATTAAAAAGAGAAGGTCCTACTACAACTTGTCAGAAGATGTGGACCTTACAAATGAAGAAATAAAATATCTTGTGGAAGACGTCATGAACATAACTCCATCACACATGAATGCAGAGACAACTAGGATTGTCTTGCTCTTCGATGACAAGTCTAAAGACTTTTGGACAAGAGTCAATGAAACTTTTGACAATTCTATAAATGAAGAAAAGTTCCATGGCTTTTATCATGCCAAGGGAACAGCCCTAATTTTTATAGACATGAATGAAATTTGGGATCAAGAGATAAATATTCCTTCATATAAAGATTATTTTGAAACTTGGGGTCACCATTCAGCTGCTATGCTTCAACTTAATCTTTGGCAAGCCCTAAGGGATGAAGGAATTGGAGCAAGCAACCAACACTACAATCCAGTAATTGATGAGTGGGTTAAAGAAGATTATGACCTTCCAGACCATTGGGAGCTTGTGGCACAAATGCCCTTTGGAAAAATCGAAGAAGAACCAGACCCAAAGGATAAAAAACCAATAGAAGAAAAATTAAAAGTTATTGAATAAGAGCTAGGTCCAAGTGACCTAGTTTTTTTATTTTTCTATACTTCTTGTAATAAAAAAAACTTATGCTTATAATTAAATTATCAGGGGAGCGCATGCTGAGATTAGGTTTATCCTTAAACCCTTTGAACCGGGACAGGTAATGCTGTCTAGGGAAGGCTGCCTCTATTTGTAGAGGCTTTTTTTATTGGAAAATTTTATAAGGAGGTTAAGATGAAAATATCAGTAGCAATACAAATCCTACCAACTACTGCTGAAGGAACTACAGAATCTGTGGTCCAAGTAGTTGACAAGGTAATAGAATATATTCAAAGCGAAGAAGTTGATTATGTAGTCACTCCCTTTGAAACAGTTATAGAGTTAGACGACTTTGACAAGGCCTTTGAAATCTTAAAAAACTGTGTGAAGTTAGCAGGAGAAATTTCAGAACAAGTGGCTTGTTATTCCAAGACTTTTTATTCTGAGAAAGGAATATTGACAATTGAAGAAAAAACAGGCAAGTATCAAGGATAATATCTCAGCAGCTTCTTTGATAGTAATTATTTTAGTCCTTTGGCACTTGGCGACAACTTATGGAGGGGTATCGGCCTTTATGCTGCCCAAGCCCCTTGATGTTGTCAAGGCCTTTGTAAATGACTTTCCAACAATTTCATCCCACATGTGGACAACCTTGACAGAAGCCTTTTTAGGTTTATCTGTTGGTGTGACCCTGGGTTTTATTGTGGCACTATTAATGGATTTATCAGACACACTTTATTCTGCTTTTTATCCAATTTTAGTAATTAGCCAAACTGTTCCCACAGTTGCAATTGCACCCCTACTTGTCCTTTGGATGGGTTATGGTGTAATGCCTAAAATTACATTAATTGTAATTGGAACTTTTTTCCCAATTGCAGTTTCACTCTTAGAAGCCTTTAAGCAAGTAGATCCAGACAAGACAAAGCTTCTTAAGGCTATGGGGGCAGGCAAGTATGAAATTTATAAGTATATTAAATTTCCAGAAAGTCTTACAAACTTTTTTGCTGCCTTTAAGATAGCTGTTTCCTATTCAGTAGTAGGCGCAGTTATTGCCGAGTGGCTAGGTGGCTACAAAGGACTGGGAGTATATATGATAAGAGTTCAAAAGAACTACTCCTTTGACAAAATGTTTGCAGTTATATTTTTAATTTCGGCAATTTCTCTAATCTTAATGAAGTTAGTTAGCTTTATCCAAAGAAAGACAATGCCGTGGACGGAGGCAAAATGAAAAATTTAAGAAAACTATTAATTTTAATCCTTGTTGGACTTTTCCTAACAGGATGTGGCAAGAAAGATGATGCAAAGGCAGGAGAGGGCAAGGATCTTCCAAAAGAAAAGGTAAGCTTTTTACTTGACTGGGAACCAAATGTAAACCACGCAGGTCTTTATGTTGCTATGGACAAGGGCTTCTTTGAAGAAGAAGGCATAGAAGTAGAAGTAAATCAACCACCAGCAAATGGTGCTGAATCATTAGTTGCATCAGGTAAGGCTGACTTTGGTGTATCTTATCAAGATACAATTGCACCAGCTTTTGCCAGTGACGAACCACTTCCAGTAACAGCTCTTGCAGCAATAATAAACCACAATACTTCAGGAATTATTTCTATGAAGGAAACTGGAATAGAAAGACCAAAGGACATGGAAGGACACAATTATGCAACTTGGGGACTTCCAATTGAGCAAGCAATATTAAGACAAGTAATAACAGATGATGGAGGAGACTTCTCTAAGGTTGAGCTTCTTCCAGAAAATGTTGTAAATGCAGTCCAAGCTATTAGTGGCAAAATCGATTCAGTTTGGGTTTTCTTCCAAGTTGATGGGGTTCTTGCAGCAAAGGAAAATGTGCCAATTAACTACTTTGCCTTTAGAGATATCAGTCCAGTGTTTGACTACTACACACCAATCCTTATTGCAAACAACGACTTCTTAGAAAATAAAGAAGATGTGGCAAAGAGATTTATGCGTGCCTTTGTAAAGGGTTATGAATATGCAGCAGAAAATCCTAAGGAAGCGGCAGAAATTTTAGTTAAGATAAATCCAGAACTTGACAAGGACTTTGTGGAAAAGGGAATGGAATATCTTGCTGACAAGTACCAAGACGACGCTAAGTACTTTGGACAAATTGATCCAGATAGATGGAACAATTTCTACCAATGGCTATGGGAAAACAAACTAATCGACAAGGAAATTCCAAAGGATTTTGGATTCACTGACGATTTTGTAAATCCAGAAAAATTAAAATGAGTGAAAAATTAGAAATTTTAAGAGTAGAAAATGTTGACAAGTCCTTTAACGACAACTTGGTCTTAAAGGACATCGACATAAAATTAAATAAGGGAGAATTAGTTTCTCTTGTGGGAGTATCAGGCAGCGGAAAGACAACCCTCTTCAATATTATTGCTGGACTCTTGGAACCAGATAGGGGCAAGGTCTATCTAAAGGGAGAAGATGTCACAGGCAAGGCAGGTAATATATCTTACATGCTTCAAAAGGACATGCTCCTACCCTATATGACGATTATAGACAATGTTTCACTTCCTTTAATTCTTCGTGGCAAAAAGAAGAAAGAAGCAAGAGAAGAAGTTTATGGACTCTTTAAAGACTTTGGCCTAGGAGGCTGGCAAGAAAAATTTCCATCACAACTTTCTGGTGGAATGGCACAACGTGCAGCCCTTCTAAGGACCTATGTCTTTTCCAATGAAGTGGCCCTTCTTGATGAACCCTTTTCTGCCCTTGATGCAATAACTAAGGCTTCTATTCACAAGTGGTATAAAAATATTATTAATGAAATTGGAATTTCTACAATTTTTATAACTCACGACATAGAAGAAGCAGTAAAACTTTCTGATAGAATTTATATTATGGGGAAAAATCCTGGAACAATAATTGAAGAAATACAAATCAGAGAAGATTTTCATGAAAACTTTTTCGAGGATAAAAAATTTATAGAATACAAAAAACATATTATTGAAAAACTTGATAAACTCATATAATAAGGGGCTTGGGCCCCTTTTTTGTTTACAAATATTTTTTAATATATTAAGTTTTTTTCAAAAGACAATGTTTGCATATTAATGAAATTTAGATTATAATTTAAATACGTTATTGCAATGATTTATTTGACAAAAGGAGGAAATAGATGCAATACTTTGTAGATTTAAATAGTGACATTGGAGAATCCTTCGGTGCCTACAAAATGGGAATGGACGAAGAGATAGTAAAATACGTTACTAGTATTAACTGTGCTTGTGGTTATCACGCAGGCGATCCACTTATCATGGATGCTACTTGTAAGGCAGCGGCTGATAATGGCGTAGAAATTGGCGCTCACCCAGGTTATCCAGACTTAATGGGATTTGGTAGAAGAAAAATGGCTGTAAAACCTGAAGAAGCTAGAGCTTATATGCTTTATCAAGTTGGAGCTCTTTCAGCTTTTGCTAAGGCTCACGGCAAAAAACTTCAACACATGAAGCTTCATGGAGCATTCTACAACACAGCTTGTAACGATGAAGCTCTTGCAAATGCAGTTTTAGACGCAGTTGAAGAATTTGACAAAGACCTAATCCTAATGGTTCTTAGTGGCTCATACATAGCTAAAGAAGGTAAGAGAAGAGGACTTAGAGTTGCACAAGAAGTTTTCGCTGATAGGGGATACAACGAAGACGGAACTTTAGTTAACAGATCTCTACCAGGAGCTTTTGTTAAGGATCCAAAGGAAGCAATACCAAGAGTTGTAAAGATGATCAAAGAAAATAAAGTTGTAACTGCAAATGGTAAAGAAATCGATATAGTAGCAGATTCAATTTGTGTTCATGGCGACAATCCAGAAGCTCTTGAATTCGTAAAAAATATTCGTGAAGGACTTAAGGCTGAAGGTATAGAAATAAAACCTTTAATTAGTTTCTTATAATAAGGAGGATAAAATGAGTAAAAACAAAGGTAATTGGTCTGTTCTTTTAGGGGCAGCCTTCCTAATGGCAACATCTGCCGTAGGACCAGGATTTATGACGCAAACTGCAACATTCACTACAAATATTGGAGCAGACTTTGCAGCAGTAATTTTAATTTCGATTATATTTTCTTATATTGCACAACTTAACGTGTGGAGAGTAATAGCAGTTTCTAAGATGAGAGGACAAGACATTGCCAACAATGTATTACCTGGACTTGGATACTTTATAGCTTTTCTAGTTGCACTAGGTGGCTTGGCATTTAACATAGGTAATGTTGGTGGAGCTGGACTTGGACTTAATGTTATCTTTGGAATAGATGTAAAAATTGGTGCAGCTATTGGTGGCGTAATTGGTATTATTTTATTCTCATCAAAATCAGCATCTTCAATTATGGATAGGGTAACTCAAGTATTAGGTGCCCTTATGATTATCCTAATTGCTTTTGTAGCAATTAAGACACAACCACCTGTTGGTGAAGCTCTTAAAGCATCGGTAAACCCAGTTGGTGGATTTAACAGCATTGTTTCTCCAACACTTACACTTATTGGTGGTACTGTTGGTGGTTACATTATATTCTCAGGTGGACACAGACTTATTGATGCTGGTATCACTGGAGAAGAAAATCTTGACCAAGTAAATAAATCTGCATCACTAGGTATTGGTGTAGCTTTTGTAGTAAGGGTTTTATTATTCCTTGCAATCTTAGGTGTTACTAAGATGGCTAATGCACAAATTGATCCTGACAACATTGCAGCTTCTTCTTTCTTAGCAGCTTCAGGTGTTGTTGGTTATAAGATATTTGGTTTTGTATTTGCAGCAGCAGCCTTTACTTCTGTAGTAGGTGCAGCATATACTTCAGTATCTTTCCTAAAAACTTTATTTAAATTCGTAGCTGATCACGAAAACATGGTTACAATTGCCTTTATCGTAATCTCTACAATTATGTTTATCTTTATTGGACAACCACAAACTCTACTTGTAGTAGTTGGTACACTTAACGGACTAATCCTTCCAGTTACACTTGCAGTAATCCTACTTGCATCTAAGAAAAAGTCAATTGTTGGTGACTATGTTCACTCTAATGTGCTTTTCATCTTAGGTTGGATTGTAGTAGCAGTAACTGCTTTTATGGGTATTCAAACTATAATAGCAAACGTTGGAAAACTATTTGGTTAATTAAAGATAATTTCACATAAGTATAGGAGTAAAAAATGTATGATAAAATAAAATTTCTAACTGCTGGCGACTCTGCCATAGTAATGGAATTTGGCGACACTATTGAAAAAGAAATAAACGCCAGAATTGCCGCAGTTGTAGAAAGTTTAAAAAAGAAAAATATTGACGGGATCTTAGACATTTTGCCAACTTACAGGTCTATATTAATTAATTATGACCCAGTAAAGATTTCCTATGGCGAAATGGTTGATACCTTAAAGGGACTTAGCAAAGCTGACTCAGGTGAGCAAAGTGACGAAGTTAGACTTATTGAAATCCCAACAATTTATGGTGGCGAATATGGTCCAGATATTGACTTTGTAGCTGAGCACGCAAATTTATCTAAAGACGACGTCATAAAGATTCACTCTGGCACAGATTATTTAGTTTATATGATGGGATTTATCCCAGGTTTTACTTATCTTGGTGGACTTGATGAGAGAATTGCAACTCCAAGACTAAAGAGCCCAAGATTAAAGATAGAAGCTGGTTCAGTTGGTATTGCAGCAAATCAAACTGGTATGTACCCACTTGAATCTCCAGGAGGATGGCAATTAATAGGAAGAACTCCACTTAAACTTTTTGATGATACTAAGGAACCACCTGTATTCATCCAAGCTGGTGACTACATTAGATATGTCCCAATTGATCAAAAAGAATATGACAGAATTAAAGAAGAAGTGGAAAAAGATACCTACAAGGTTTCAATTAAGAAGGTAAAGAGGGGTGATCTTCATGAGTAGTATCGATGTAATTAACGGTGGAATTCTAACAACAATTCAAGATGCTGGTAGATATGGCTACCAAGAATTAGGTATTCCTACATCCGGTGTCATGGATGATTACAACTACAGACTTGCCAATATCTTAGTTGGAAATAAACTTGATGAAGCTGTCCTTGAAATGACATATTTTGGACCAACTCTTAAGTTTAACGAAGAGCTTACACTTGCAATCACAGGTTCTGATATGAACCCAAAAATAAATGGTGAGCCTGCACCTATGTTTGAAACTATAAAGGTTAAGGCTGGCGATACTTTACAATTTGGAAAGGCCAATGAAGGTGTCAGGGGCTATCTTGCCTTTGGTGGATCTATAGATGTGCCTGTAGTTAATGGTTCTAAGTCAACTCACATGAAGACAAAAATGGGTGGTATTGACGGAAGAGCTTTAAAACCTAAGGATACATTAAAGATTAAAAAATCTAAAGACAAGACAATGAGAAGAATACCTGAAAAGTATCTTCCTAAGTTTAACCACTGTAATGTTCTAAGAGTTGTTCTTGGACCTCAAGATGACTACTTCACAGAAAAGGGAATCCACGACTTATTTAAATCAGGTGGCTACCAAGTGACTAAGGACTTTGACAGGATGGGAATTAGATTAAAAGGAACTGCTATTGAACACAAGGAAACTGCAGATATTATTTCTGACGGAACTAACTTTGGTTCAATCCAAGTGCCTGCTAATGGTCAACCAATTATTCTTGTAGCAGATAGGCAAACTACTGGTGGTTACACAAAGATTGCTAACGTAATTACACCAGACCTTCACAAGCTTGCTAACATGTCCTTCCTAGATAAAATTTTATTCCAAAAAGTTACTATCGAAGAAGCACAAAAGGCAACAGTTGATTACAAGAAAAACTTCGAAACAATTAAGAAGGAGTCTGTAATATGAAATTAAGTGAACTAGGTAAATTACACCCAAGAGATGTAAGAGAACTTATTAGAAAGGGAGAAGTTGACCTTCCAACTTCTGGCATGAGTGAAGGCTACCTACAAGCAAACCTTGCAATCCTTCCAAAGAAATATGCCTATGACTTTCTACTATTTGCTCAAAGAAACCCAAAACCTTGTCCAATCCTTGAAGTTCTAGACGAAGGAAGCCCTCTTACAAAAATAATGGCTGACGGAGCAGACATAAGGACAGACGTGCCAAGATATAGGATTTATAAAAATGGCGAATTTGTTGAAGAAGTTAAGGACCTAAAAGACGTGTGGCAAGATGACTTTGTTACATTTGTTATTGGATGTTCCTTCTCTTTTGAAAAAGCCATGCTAGAAGCAGACGTGCCTGTAAGACACATTGAAGACGAACACAACGTTCCAATGTATATTACTAACATAGCAACAGAACCAGCAGGAGTTTTCCATGGAAACACAGTTGTATCTATGAGGCCAATTCCTTACAAGGATATTGTTAAGGCCACAACTGTAACTGCAAGATTCCCAGCAACTCACGGAGCTCCAATCCACATTGGCGATCCATCTGTTATTGGAATTAAAGATGTTGACAAGCCAGACTTTGGTGAAAGAAGTGAAATTAAAGAAGGAGAAGTGCCAGTATTCTGGGCTTGCGGTGTAACACCTCAAGCAGTAGCTATGGCATCTAAACCTGAAATCATGATCACTCACGCACCAGGTCATATGCTTATACTAGATAAAAAAGATTCTTACGTTTCAGTATTTTAAAATAAAAATTCTTATCTGCCAGGGAAACTTGGCAGATTTTTTATGCTTAAATTTATATTTTAGTTTTTGTAGATTAAGTAAATAAGGAGTATAATTAAGTAAAGCAATAAAGAGATGGGAGAGGTGGATTATGAAAAAATATTTTAAAATTTTATTAGCTTTTGCAGGTCTTATGCTTTTACTCACTGGATGCGGGAACAAATCTCTCTATTCTATGAAGACAGATTTGTCAAATGAAAGAGGTCTGGAGATGTTAGTTGGAAAGATTGACTGGAGACCCTATAAGCTTGAAGCTTATAAAGTAAAAAACCAAATTTTAGAAATAAAACTAAGTGGAGAGTCTGACATAAGTCAAGACGAGGCTGCAAAGGCAGGATTTATATATGGGGTAATCCTCCTTATCTTAACTGATGCAGAAGAAGTTAGGTATACAGGAGAAGACCTATACTTTGGTTCCATTGATAAGGACCTTGCCAATGAAGCTTTGAAAATCAAGTATGGGAAAGAAGTAGATGATTATAAGAAGAGCCAAGAAGACTTTGACAACTTAATTGAAAGACTAAAAAATGAAAAATTTGAAACTGGTGCTGCTAAATTTGAAATGATGGAGTGAAGACTATTTTAATAATTTTTAAATTTCATCATCAATTTGTGATATTATAATTTGTAGTTTATAAATTGAGGATGATTTAATTTGGAAAATATTTATATACTTATAATTTTGAACTTAATAAATTTTATTCTCTATGGCCTGGACAAGTTCAAAGCCAAGCACAAGATGTGGAGGATAAGTGAGAAGACCCTTATTACATTTTCACTTGTTGCAGGTCTTGGTGGACTTGCTGGAATGGAATTTTTTCATCACAAGACTCGCGAGAGAAAGTTTTATATTGCAAATTTTATAGGAATACTTGTGACAATTTATGTGACATTAAAATAAGGATGCCTAGTTGAAGTGACTATTCTCAATAAAAAACCCCTCATGCCAGAATATCTCATTACAAAAATTGGTGATTTCTAAATCTCAAACTTCTAAAATCGCAAACTCGCTTCGCTCAAACAATGCGATTTTAGACGAAGTTTTTCAATTTGAAATCTACACAATTTTTGACCTAGGATATTCTTAGCAAGAGGGTTTTATATTTTAATACTGAGGATGCATACATGGCATCCTTTTTTTATTGTAAAAATTTATTTATAAGCTATAAAAATCTAAAAAATTTAAAACAATCAATAGGCTTCGATCTCGCCCAAGATGTCTCTTCCATCTAACATTTTTAAAATATTTTTGATGTCCAAGATAATCACTCTTTCCTTCTTTAACTTCTCCTTAGTTTCTTTTTTCAAGAAGGATGTGTTGATAAAAAGAACGGGAATTATCTTGTCATACAAGCCTGAGAACTTGTCCAAGAGTTTCTGCACTTCTTTTTCTGACAAGACTTCTGTGTTCCTGTACTTTTTAATTTCCAGCGCATACCTCTTAGAACCCTTCTTTACATAAAAGTCGAAGGAAGTGTCCTTGTCTTCATTCTTAAAGCGTTCTAGCTGGTATCCAGTCCTTTGGAGGGCAATTTGTGCCAAGCCTTCTGCTGTTACTTCTTCGTCTAGGCTTGATAGGCCTCTCAAAAGGTTTTTGGGAAAGATTTTAAAGATTCCCGTACAGATTTCTTCTCCGCCAGGCCCATACTTGTAGTCGAAACCAACTAACATGTCTTCAACAATGTTGAAGTTGCCATGGGCCAAGGAGTTTCTTATGTGTCTCAAGAGACAATCTGTTTTCGATTCGCCTTCTGACTTTGTCAAAATAATTTTTTGAGAGTGGGGACAAATCTTTTTGTCGTAAAACTTTACTATGTCATGGTCTATATATTCTAGGAAGGCCACGTCCTTGTTCTCTAAATTCATATAATTTTTTATTATTCCAAAGACAAAATTTTCAAAATTAAGAGAAGATGTGAGCTCATTTTCTTGTGACTGGGCTGAATTTATATTGGGAACATACCAAAGAAGGTATTCCAAATTTTTTGTCATTTCTCTTGTCAGGTCCAGGGGCTTTTTTTCGTGTTCGATTGTATAGGGGACCTTCTTATTACAATTTTCAAATTCAAATCCAAATCTTTTTAAGTTGACAGGCATTTTTCCACCTCTTTCATCATTCCTTAAGGAAAGTATAACACAGTTTTTAATATTTATTCTTCTTAATATTATTGACAAGTGGAGGAAAATTTTATTAAATGAATATTAACGAATATTTAATACTTGGAGGTAAAAATGGAAAACTTTAATAACTCAGAAAAGAAAAAGAAGTTTGTTCCATCAATTGAAACAGAACTCAGGAGGAGACAAGTTTCTGTACCTGAAGTAATTTACAGAGCAAGTGGGATAAACTTTATGGGAAAGAGGATAAAGTCTCTTATATTTACTAATGATATACCTATTATCGTAAACAATAACGCCCAGGCAGTTATGTCTGTCTATCCCTTTACACCTCAACTTAAAATTGTATCTGCTATAATGGAAGTTGCGTCAATGCCAGTCTTTGTAGGAATTGGTGGAGGTACAACTTCAGGACTTAGGTCAGTTAACATTGGTCTTCAAGCTGAGCTAATGGGAGCAACTGGAGTTGTCGTAAATGCCCCTATGACTAATGAAAATATTAGTATGATATCCAAGGCTCTTGACATTGCAGTTATAGCTACTGTTATTTCAAGGTATGACGATATAGAGGGTAAGGTTGCAGCTGGTGCCAGAGTTTTAAATATTGCAGGTGGAAAAAACACTGCAGAACTAGTAAGATATACAAGAAAGCTACTTGGAGATGAGTTTCCAATAATAGCTACAGGCGGTCACACCGATGAGCATATTATTGAGACAATCGAAGCAGGAGCTAACGCTATCACCTACACACCAGTATCAAGCTCTGATATTTTTTCTGAAGTAATGGATACTTATAGGGAAAATAAGAGAGAGGAAGAGAGTAAATAGAAAAGGAGAAAAAATGGAATTTGGATTTTTATCGATAGTTCCTCCAATTGTTGCCATTGCCCTGGCACTTATAACAAAGGAAGTAATAACTTCTCTGTTAATTGGAATTATAGCTGGAGGACTTATCTTTACAGGTGGAAATATTATTGCCGCCTTAGAAACAGTTTTTACACTAATGGGGACCAAGCTTGGGGACAATGCCCTTATGCTGGTTTTCTTGGCTATGCTTGGATCCTTGGTCATGGTAATGAACATGGCAGGTGGATCTTTTGCCTATGGTAAGTGGGCAAGTAAGAAGATTAAGAGCAAGAAGATGGCAAAACTTGCCACAGCCTTCTTGGGAATTATAATTTTTATTGACGACTACTTTAACTGTCTTACAGTTGGAGCAGTTATGAAACCAATAACTGATGAGAACAAGGTATCTAGGGCCAAGCTTGCCCACATTATAGACTCTTGTGCAGCTCCAGTTTGTATCCTGGCACCAGTTTCATCTTGGGCGGCATCAGTTGTTGCCGTTATTGGAGATACAGGGGTTGCAAACCCAATGAGCGTCTTCCTATCAACAATCCCTATGAATGTTTATCCTCTTATGACCCTTCTTATGATTTTATATTTTTCAACAACTGACATAGAAATGGGAGTTATGGAGAAGTATGAATTAAATGACACGTCAAAAATAGTTGAAAAAGAAGATGTGGGTTATGAATATTCAAAAAACGGAAGAGTTTTCGACCTTGTCCTTCCAATTGTAGTCTTAATTTTTGTAACAATAATGATGATGTTAAAGACTGGAGGTTTCTTCTCTGAAGGAGTTGGAGCTGGAGCAGCCTTTGGAGATGCAAATGTAAACTTGTCTCTTGTAATTGGAGCCTTCTTTGCAATTGTTGTTTCTTTTATCCTTTATATTCCAAGAAAACTTTTAAAGTTTGATGACTTTATGAAGGGGATAGTGGAAGGTATGAAGACAATGGTTTCTGCTATTGTTATCCTATCTCTTGCATGGACAATTGGTGGAATCACAAGTGATGAATTCCTAAATACAGGATCTTATATTGCATCACTTATAGCTAATTCAACTATGCCAATGTGGATGCTGCCTGCAATAATCTTTGTAGTAGGTGCCTTCTTGTCCTTCTCAACAGGAACTGCTTGGGGAACTTTTGGTATTTTAATTCCAATTATGGTGCCAATCCTAATGCACACAGACCACATGCACTTCTTGTCAATTATTCTTGCTGCAATCTTCTCAGGCTCAGTATTTGGAGACCACTGTTCACCAATTTCTGATACAACAATTTTGTCATCAGCAGGAGCAGGTTGCGACCACATAGCCCACGTGTCAAGTCAGTTGCCCTATGCAATTAGCGTTGGTGTTGCATCCTTCTTGGCCTTTCTAGTATCAGGTATACTTGACAAGCCAAACCTCACACTTCCAATAGGCATAGTCTTCTTGGCAGTAATTGTTTTTGTAATGAGAAGACTAACAATAAATAAATATTTAAAAAATGTAAATAATTAAATTTTTTAGGCTGGCTCTGCTGGCCTTTTTTTATTGGAATGTTTTAAATGAAAAATTTTAGAAAGATGAAAAAGTTTTTTTAACTACTTTAAAAATCTTTTAATGTGGTATATAGTTTAGGTAAGATAAAGAAAGGGGGCTGCTATGACTTTTCAAATTGAAAAGAAAGATATTTTAGACTACGACGTTGATGCAATAGTTAATGCTGCAAATAAAGAGCTTAGACCTGGCGGAGGAGTTTGCGGACAAATCTTTTCTCGTGCAGATGACAAAGAATTAGAAGAAGAATGTAAAAGACTTGCCCCAATAGAGCCTGGCCAAGCTGTTGTGACAAAGGGATATAAGCTAAGGGCAAAAAATATTATCCACGCTGTGGGACCAATTTATTTTGATGGAAAACAAGGAGAGAAAGAAGTTTTACAAAAAGCCTACAAGTCTGCACTTGACTTGGCAGTTGAAAATGATTTTAAATCTCTTGTCTTCCCACTTCTATCTTCAGGGATTTATGGTTATCCACTTGAAGAAGCGGCAGAAGTTGCTGTTTATACTATTAGAGACTTTTTAGAAGATCACGATCTTGATGTGACCATTTCAGTTTTAAATGACAAGTTTCTAAATGTTTTAAAAGAAAAAAATAAAGACTGGATGGAAAAATAAAATAAGACAAAAAAAGATAGCTTGTCACAAAAGACAGGCTATCTTTTTACTTGCTTGTAAAAGTATTCTTTGAAAATTTAAATTACAAGTTCTTTAGTTTCTTGAAAAAACTTTTGAAAATCAAAATTTTTTAACTTATCAATAAAATAATCTCTTTACTTCGTTTCTCATTCTTATCTTGCCAGCGTGGTAGGCAACCTTGCCAGCTCTTTTTGGATTTAAGAGGGCAAGGAATCTCTTGAGTCTCCTCTTCCTTCTTCTCAATTTTCTTTTTGGTTTAATCATCTTTATAAAGGCAATAAATTTTATTAAACTAGATAATTTTTTCATACTTCCTCCTAATTAATTTATTTTTTTCTTCTTGCCAGAAGATTTTGTTTTATTTAAAGATTTTTTTGAATCCTTATCTTTTTTCTTTGAAGTCTCGTTGTCATTAGATTCATCCTCATCCATATTTTCATTATACCATTCCCTGGTGTGGATATTGCAATAAGACTTAGGAATAGTCATGTAGTCCTCAGGGTAGATTCCATAGTGGTCTTTGGCATCGTAGCCTTCCTTTCTCTCAAAGAGAACTGTGTAGAGGACTGACTCACTTGGACAGAATTGGTTGGCAAGCTTGCCTGAGTCCTTACATATTAAATATTTTTTAAATAAGTCGTCATTTTCCTTTGGCTCAGTTCCAGAAATAAATTTTTCTGTGTATGAAGCGCCAGCATAATTAGAAAGCTTAGTTGCAAGTTTTCCACTCTTTGATGAAATTTTTCTCGATACAATGTAGGAAGGGTCTTCTTCAAACTTTTCTTCCTGGCCAATATTTTTTGACATCCTGTTAAAGAGATTTAGGGCATCTTGACTATTGGCTGCAAGAGAAATCTTTGGTGTGTCTGCTCCTAGCCAAAAGGAAACTGTGTGGGACTCATTAAAGGCATTTACAAAATAATCTGAATTAGTCTTATTTTGTCCCAAGTAGGCTCCAGTTTCTGAAGAATTTATTTTTGCTCCCTTGGCATTTCCATTTTTAGCATTTCCAATAAAGATATCTCTCAAGAGGTAGGACGATTTCTCGTCGAAGAGCCTCTTATTTTTATTGGAGTTGTCAATAATTATGTTGCCACTTGGGTCTTCAATTTTTAATATACCAGTTTCTTCTTTGTAGACTCCTTGGTTGGCAATAGTTTGGTACATCTTTGATAAGTCAGATAAGCGAAGGCCTACCTGCATATTGCCAAGAGCTAGGGATTCAAGATTTTCGTCATTTTTATTTTTGTTGTCGACATGTGAGATGAAGTAGTCCTTATTTTCTTCATCAATTACATCGAACTTCTTTAAGACATCCATGGCCTTGTCCTTGCCAAGCTCTTGTAATATTTTTGCAGGTATTACATTTGATGATGCTTCCATAGACTTGCGAAGGGTCATTAGTCCCTTGAAGGAGTTATAATAATTTGCTGGCCAAAAGTTTCCATCAACAGTCATTGGCACGTCGTCGTAGACATCTCCAAGAGTTTTACCAGATTCAAGGGCCGGAAGATAAACACTAAAGGGTGTAAGAGCAGAGCCAGGCTGTCTAAAGGAATCTGTTGCACGATTTAAAATCTTTGCGTTCTTTGTCCTGACATCAAGGCCACCAATAATCCCTTCTACAAAACCAGTTTCATTGTTAACTGCAATCATGGCAGATTGTGGTTGGACTACTGGGTCTTCCTTGTAATCAAAGTACTTATTTGAAATAATTAAGTTTTCATTTTCGATTTTATAAAAATCTGGAAAATCCTTTAAATAATCTCCGTCAATAATCAAATAATTATTCTTTAATTCTCCAGCCCCTTCTTCGATTTTTAGGCCTCCAAGTTCATAGGTCCTTAAAATTTTATCGTCGCCAAGTTCATAGGCATCTATGATGTCAATTTTTTGACCAGTGTCCTTGAAGTAGAGACTCTTTATCTTCAAGTCGCCATGAGATGAGATACTGTAAAGGGACTTTGGAATAATAAGGTTTAGCTTGTCGTCTAGGATATTTTCCCTTGCAAAGTATAATACTTCGTCGCCAAAAATAATATTTTTCCACTCATCGAAGTTTAAGTTTAGCATCCTTGCTCCACCAGCTGACGAATAATTTAAGAGGAGCTTTTGGAAGCCCTCATACTTGTCTTCCAAGTCCTTTTGGATTTCTTCATCAATTGTGGAGTAAACCTTGTAACCACCTGTGAAGAGTTTGTGTTCTCCTTCCTCTAGACTTATCTTGTAGAAGTCAGATAGGTATCTTGAAGCTTCTTTTTTTATGTAGTCTGTGGAGTAAGTGGACATGGTGTGGTTTTTAAAATTTTTTGGGTTTAGGTCAGACACAATGTCAAAATTTTTTGCCTTTTCATACTCAGTGTCGTCAATATAACCAAGCTCGTGCATCCTCATTAAGACAGTTTTTTGCCTCTTGAAGGCATCGTCGTTTAAAACCATGTAGAGGTCCTTGCCGTCAATCTCACGAGTCCCGATGACCCTGAAGTCATCTTCCAAGTACTCAGGAGGGACTGACTTAAAGGGTGAATAATTTGTTGGTGACTTTGGTATTGATGCAAGAAGAGCAGCTTCTGCAATGTTTAAATCAACAGCAGACTTTGAAAAATAAGTTTGGGCTGCAGCTTCAATCCCATAGGCACCTTGGCCAAGATTAATTCTATTAAGATAGGCTTCAAGGATCTCATCCTTAGTCAAGGCATCTTCAACTCGAAGTGAAAGGTAGGCCTCTTGAATTTTTCTCCCAAGAGTTTTTTGGTTTGTGAGATAAACTGAGCGAACTAATTGCTGAGTTATTGTTGATCCACCACGCAAGAGAGACCTTGATTTTATATTTGCAGCAATAGATGATGCAATCCCAATGGGGTCAAGGCCCTTGTGCTTGTAGAACCTGTGGTCCTCTATGGCAACAAAGGAATTTTTTATGTCTTCAGGAATATCTGTAATGTCAATAAGACTTCTGTACTCAAGAGATTCAATTTTTTCAATTAAATTTCCTTCCTTGGAATAAATATAGGAGCTCTGGTTAAAAGATGAGCTCAAATTATTTAAGTCTGTGGCAGGAGTTTTTGAAATTATTGAAACTATGAGAGCAGAAAAAAATGAAATAAGTAAAACAAAAATCAAAAGCAAGACCAAGAGTCCAATTTTTATTTTTTGATTTTTATTTAAATTTTTAAAATTATTTTTTAATTCTCTTAAGTTTTCCATACTTTCTCCTTTGTACAATTATAACATTTTAACAAGCTAAATACTATTAGATGGTTTTTGAAACTGTGAGGGATGTAGTATAATGTAGCTATGGATAATGTTTATTTAGAGAATTTAAATTCAAATAAAAAATTAGAGAGAGTTATAACTGTTGGAACAAATCTTGGGGCCTATCCTCACAGTCTTGAAACTTCTATGCAGGAGCTTAGTGAGCTTGTCTATGCAGACGGGGCTGAAGTTGTGGGCGAGGTAACTCAAAATATTTATAAATTTAACCCCAAGTATCTAATTGGATCTGGTAAGGTCGACGAGATCAAAGAAATGATTGAGCTCCTAGAAGTTGATGCCGTTGTCTTTAACGATGAGCTTTCTGGTATCCAGGTAAGGAACTTGGAGAAGAGAATCAAGAAGAAGGTAATCGATAGGACAAACTTGATCTTAGATATTTTTGGCCTTCGTGCCACTACTTATGAGGCCAAGCTCCAAGTTGAACTGGCAAGACTTGAGTATCAACTTCCAAGACTTTTGGGAATTGATGGTTGGTCAAGAACTGGTGGTGGAATTGGTACCAGGGGACCAGGTGAGCAAATAATTGAGACCGATAGGAGAAGGTTAAAAAGAGAAATCGATAAGATTAAGGAGAAGCTTGAAAAAGCCAAGAAGACTAGAGACACCACAAGGGAGAGAAGGATTGACTCTAATATCCCTATTGTGTCCTTAGTTGGTTATACAAACGCAGGTAAGTCTACGATTTTAAACAGGCTCAAGGAAGAAGAGTCGGGAGAAGTTTCTGTAAAAAATATGCTTTTCGAAACCCTTGACCCATCTTCAAGAAAGGCTAGACTTCTTTCTGGTCGTGAGTTTATAATTTCTGATACAGTTGGTTTTGTTTCTAAGCTTCCAACAAAAATTGTCGAGGCCTTTAAGTCTACCCTTGAAGAAATTAAGTATTCGGACCTAATCCTCCACGTAATTGACGCATCAAGTGAAGACCTAGAGATTCAATACAATACAACTATGACAATCTTAAAGGATATTGAGGTCCTAGACAAAAATATAATCACTGTATTTAACAAGGTGGACAGGGTTGACCTCTATGACATCAACTTACCTCTTAGAGTTATGCCAGACAAGAAGGTTTATATTTCTGCTCTTAAGGATGAAAATATGGACTCCCTCTTAAAAATAATTGAGGACAATCTTGATGAAAAATATTTTGATGTGAAATTAAAATTTGCCTACGACGACACAGACCTCCTCTACAAACTAGTAGAAAAGTTTGATGCAAAACCTATCTATGAAGATGATGGAATTTATTTAGACCTCAAGCTTGAAGAAAGAGAATACGAAAAAGTAAAGGATTATGTTGTAAATGTATAAGACAATTTTAAAAGATGGGAAGGCAGAAATTGAAATAAAAAAATCAATTTTTATTGGTCACGCATATTTTGTAAAAAGTGAAGAAGAGGCCTTAGAAATTTTAGGTAGAATCAAGGAAGAACACAGGTCGGCAACCCACAACTGCCACGCCTATATAATTGGCGAAGATGGACTGACACAGAGGTATTCTGATGATGGAGAGCCATCAGGAACAGCAGGTATCCCTATGCTTGAAGTTTTAAAAAAAGAAGAAATGAGAAATGTCCTTGTCATTGTAACCCGCTACTTTGGTGGGACTAAGCTGGGAGCAGGTGGCCTTGTTCGTGCCTACACAGAAGGAGTCGTAAAAGCCCTAGATGAGGCCAAGAGGTGTGAGAGAAAAAATTTTACCAGGACAAAAATTATTTACGACTACACCTTCCACGGTGCTATCGTGAACTTGTTAGCAAATGAAAATTATAAAATCATAGAGGAAAATTACACAGATAAGGTTGAAGTGACAATTGATATTGGTGAGGACAAGTCTATTCTTGATAAGATCAGGGATATTACATCTGCAAATTTTGAAAAAGAAGACTTGGAAGAGATTGAACTTCCAACTATTGATGGAAAAATTATTTATTAAATTTAGGAGAAATTATGGATTATAAAAAATTAACAGAAGACTTAGTTAAGTGGGTAGAAGATTATGCAAAAGAAGTTGGAGTCAAGGGCTTTATCTTTGGTTTGTCAGGTGGAATTGACTCAGCAGTGGTTGCTGCTATTGCCAAAAGAGTTTTTCCAGACAATTCTCTTGGATTAATTATGCCTTGCGACAGCATCGACAAGGACAGGGAAGATGCCCTAAAAGTTGCTGAGGCTCTTGGTCTTGAGACAAAGACAATTGATTTGACAAAAACTTTTGAAGAATTAATGGATGCCTCCTTCACATCAGACAATAGGATGGCAAGGTCAAACATCAAGCCTAGACTTAGGATGACCACACTTTATTATTATGCCCAAGATCTTGGTTACTTAGTGCTTGGTCCATCAAATGCCAGCGAGTGGTATCTAGGTTACTCAACAAAGTATGGGGACTCTGGTGCAGACCTTATGCCAATAGTAAATATTTTAAAGACAGATATCTTTGAAGTGGCAAAGGAACTTGGACTTCCCGATTTTATAATAAATAAAAAGCCATCAGCAGGCCTTTGGGTGGGACAAACTGATGAAGATGAAATGGGCTTCACTTATGACGTTCTCGATTCCTATATCAGGGGAGAAAAAGTTCCAGAAAAAGAAATCAAAGAAAAAATCGACAGGATGCACAAGAATTCTGCTCACAAAAGATCTATGGCTCCAAGTTTTAAATTCTAAGAGGAGATAAAAATGGGAAATCATCAACTTAGAAATTTATTTATCTTACTAGTTATTATGGGAGCCTTTGATGTCTACAGGTATTTTACAACTGGCATAGTAATTTCAGATTTAATTTACAAGTATATTTTTGTAATCGGCGTCTTCTTGATAACTTGCTTTATAGTTTATGTAATTTCTAGAAGAAATGAATAAAATAAATTTAAAATTTACAAAAACATCACAATATTTTTACAGGTAATAAATAAATTATTTATATAATTTGTTTAAAAACAGATATATTTTTAGGAGGATAAAATGAAGAAATCTATAGTTCCAACAATTGTATTAGGTTGTGTTTTACTTACAGTTCCTTCATTTGCAAAAAATTCTGATACAGTTAATAATCAATATAGAGAACAAATCATAGAGTATACTGATAAGGAAGATAAAGAAATCATTCCTTATAGCATGGTTATTACTACAGGCTCTTACAGAGGAATTGAGTATGAAAAATATTGTCAATTGACGAAAGGGAATGGAAGTAAAGTAAACTTTTGGATAAGAAATGATGGCAGGTACCCTGTTGTTATAAAAATTAATGGTGGAAATGCTGTTACTGTAAAAGCAGGAGGACAAGGCTATACATCAACTTCAGTCGGAAGATTTAGTAAAGATTATAAGTTTACAGCTAGTTGTCCTCAAGGTGGAGACATAAATATAGATTATAGAATTGTTCAAAGAGATTAATTTTAATAGTTCCAAGAATCTTATAATTTAAAATTGCTATATCTGTTTTTTAATGCCACGAAGTATTTTTTGTGGCATTTTTTGTAAATTAAGATTTGGAGGTTTAAAATGAAGAAAAAATTTTTAACTGTTATTGCTGTTTTTTTAGCTTTGATAAGTTTATCAGCATGTGCAAAAAAGACTAACGGTGTAGAAGAAGAAAATAAAAAAGAAACTGCAGAAAATATCAATCAAAAAAAAGAAGATGACAAAAAATCTAATGAAGAATATATTGTTGAAAATGGAAGTCAAAAAGGTTCTGCTTTCCAACAAGAACGCTCTTTAGAAAAGTCCAATGGAAGTGAAGTGAATTTTTGGATAAAAAACAAGGGTGAATATCCAGTAGAAATTAAAATTGATGGAGATTATCCTGTAATTGTTGAAGCAGGAAAAGATGGAGAGACTTCTGCTCCAATAAAAAAAGACAAAGTTGATTATAAGTTTTCAGCAAGTTCCACTGAAGGTGGAGATATCGACATAGATTTTAAAATTGTTCAAAGTAATTAAATAAAAAATAAAAAAGAAAATTAAAATTTTTCTTGACAAATAATTTTCCTGTGTCTATAATACTTTCTAATAAAATAATAAATGCGAAGAAAGAGAAAAAGATATTTAATGAGTCTTAAAGAGAGTGGGGATGGTGAGAGCCCGCAGATAAGTTGATGTCATATATTCACTCTAAAGCATGAGGATTGAATAATAGTAGATCTTCACGGAAGTCTCCGTTACCATAGACTAGAGATTGTTAGATCTTTAAAGAGGAAATATTTTTATTTCGAATTTAGGTGGTACCGCGAATCCTTCGCCCTATATGGGGTGGAGGATTTTTTTATTATTTTAAATAATTTTTTTGGAGGACAAAAATGAAAAATTTAAAGAAAATGGTAAAAGTTATAAGTATTGGTGCCCTTGCGCTTTCCCTTGTTGGATGTGCAGGTGATAAGAAAGCAGAAAAAGAAAGTGGAGAAAAAATAAAAATTGGAGCAATCCAATATATTGAACACGTGTCCCTTGACAATGCCCTAAGGGGTTTCCAAGACAGACTAAAGGAAGAGGGACTTGATGTAGAAGTTGATGTGGAAAACCTACAAGGTGACCAAGCCCTAGCTACCACTGGTCCTAAAAAGTTCCAATCAGATGATTATAAATTAGTTTATGCAATCTCAACACCAGCTGCCCAAGGAGCAAAGACTGCTCTTCCAAATAAAAATATTATATATTCAGCAGTGACAGATCCTGTGGAAGCAGGTTTAATTGAATCGCCAGATAAAATCACAAACATCACAGGAGTT
Organism: Peptoniphilus harei; assembly: GCF_900454685.1. Taxonomy (GTDB): domain Bacteria; phylum Bacillota; class Clostridia; order Tissierellales; family Peptoniphilaceae; genus Peptoniphilus_A; species Peptoniphilus_A harei. The sequence goes on from NZ_UATM01000032.1 coordinate 995,771, forward strand.
AATGATGCAGTTTCTGCAAGAGACCAATTAGAATCCTTCTTAAAAATTTATCCAGATGTAAAAACTATTGGAACAATTTTCTCAACTAACGAAGTCAACTCAAAGGTCCAAGTTGAATCTTTAGAAAAAGCTTGTGATGAACTTGGACTTAAACTTGAAAGTGTGGGGATCAACAACATAAACGACATTGGTCAAGCTCTTTCAACTTTAACAGAAAAGATAGATGCTTATTATGCTCTTACTGACAACACAGTTGCATCTGCTGGCCCAATTCTTGCAGAAAATCTTTTAAAAAATAAAATTCCATCACTCTCAGCTGAAGAAGGACAAGTTTCCAAAGGACTCCTTATGAGTGAAGGCGTTGACTACTATGAACATGGAAGACAAGCAGGAGAAATGGCAATAAAACTTTTAAAGGGTGAAGACATAAAAAATCTTCAGGCAGAAGACAACAAGACTTCAAAGAAAAAGATCAACAACAAAACTGCTGAAGCTCTTGGACTTGATCTTACAAATGAAAATTTAAAGGATGCAGAAATTTTAAAATAAAAATCTCACTGAGATAAGTAAAATAAAAATTTAATAAAAAATTTGGACGAAATTATAAAAAAAGACTTGACTTTGGTCTGCTAGCAGAATATACTAAATGTAATTTAAATAAAGCGTTGAAAGAGAAAAAAGAATTTTTAGTGATTTTAAGAGAGTTGCCGGTTGGTGAGAGGCAATACACGGAAATTTAACATACACTCTAAAGCTTATTTGTTGAAGTTAGTAGGCAAGTACGGAAGCCACCGTTATCTGAGGCTAGAGGTTGTTTGACCTTAAAGTGAGGTAATCTTTTTGATTATAAAATCGGGTGGTACCGCGAAGTCAGTCTTTCGTCCCAATGTGGATGAAAGGCTTTTTTTATTTTATGGAGGTTTTTTATGAAATTTAGAAAGTTGTTTATTTTACTTATGATGTCCCTTCTTCTTGTGGCTTGTGGCAAAAGTGAAAATAGTGTAAATGAAGAAGAAGTAAATGCTGCAGAAACTAGTGGCGGAAAAAAAGTTGGCGTAATTCAAATTGCAGACCACATTGCTCTTGAAAGAGCGAGAAAGGGTTTTGAAGATGAACTTAAAAAGATAAACCCAGATGTAGAAATTATTTCTAAGAATGCAAATGGAGACTTAACAGTTGTACCATCAATTATAAAATCTTTCCAAGACAAGAAGGTTGATTTAATTTACGCAATAGCAACACCAGCTGCCCAAGGAGCAAAAAATGGTGAAAAGGAAATTCCAATTATATTTAACGCAGTTACAGATCCAGCATCTGCAGACCTTGTTAAAAACTTGGAAGAACCAGAAGGAAATATAACAGGAGTTTCTGATTACTTCTCAATAGAAGCTCAACTAGAAGAAATGATTAGCATCTTCCCAGACATTAAAAACATTGGAGTTATGTTCTCAACAAATGAAGCCAATTCAAAATTCCAAGTTGAAGAACTAAAGAAGGCTGCAGATGGTTTTGGACTTAATGTAGTGGAAGTTGGAGTAAATAACATCAATGACGTATCAACAGCAATAAAGACAATTGAAGGAAAGATAGACATCTTCATGGCGATTACAGACAACACAGTTTCATCTGCATCAACAATAATTGCAGAGTCACTAAAGGCTGCTAAGATTCCTTCCTTTGCATCAGAAGAAGGTCCAGTTGAAAATGGAATTCTTGTAAGTGCAGGAGTCGACTATGTTGAACTTGGTATGAAAGCTGCAGGCATGGCAAGTGAAATCCTTGGTGGCAAGGAAGTTAAAGATGTTCCAGTTTTATTCTCAACTGAGACAAGTAAGGTTGTAAACAAGAAAACTGCTGAAGCCCTTGGTCTAGAAGATGACAAGAACTTAATGGAAAATGCAAAAGTAGTTGAATAGATGAAAAACAAGTAAAGAATTAGGAGGAAAAAGTTGAATTCAGTAATAATGGAATCCATTGTCATGGGACTTATATTTTCCATATTGACAATAGGAGTTGTAATAACCTTTAAAATTTTAGATTTCCCTGACATGTCAGTGGAAGGAACATTCCCACTAGGTGCCTTTGCCTTTGCAAAGATGCTCACACTTGGCATGAACCCAATACTTGCTATGTTAGTTTCACTTATAGCAGGAGGACTTGGAGGCTATATCACATATATTTTGTTTAGGAAGTTTAAGATTCAAGCAATCTTATCAGGAATCCTAACAATGACATTTTTATATTCAGTGAATTTAAGAATTACTGGTACTCCAAATGTTACCTTCTTTGATTACAAGACTGTATTTCAACTTTTTGAAAGCCTTCCTAAGATGTTGATTCTTGCAATAATAACACTTGTAATAAAATTAATTCTTGATTGGTTTTTAAAAACTGAAAAGGGCTACCTTCTTTTGGCAACAGGAGATAACGAAACTCTTGTTAAGTCCCTTGGCAAAAATCCAGACAAGTACATTGCAATAGGCCTTGTAATATCAAATGGACTTGCAGCCCTTGCTGGAGCCCTAATGGCACAGTCCAATGGTTACGCAGACATAACAATGGGGCAAGCTATAATCGTATCTGCACTTGCATCAGTAATTATTGGTGATGCCTTCTTAAAGAACGCAAGCTTTTTAAACAGGACAACGAGGGCCATAATTGGTGCAATAATTTATAGGATTATTTACGGAATCGCCCTTTACCTAGGACTTGCTCCAAGTGATTTAAAGGGAATAACTGCAATAATCGTAGTATTCTTCATAGTTTACAATGATGTTTCTTCAAAGGGACTATCAATTTTAAAAGGAAAGAGGGAAGAAAATGCTAAGAATTAAAAATTTATCAAAAACTTTTTACAAGGGAATGGAAGAAGAAAATCAAATTTTTGATAATTTCTCCCTTGATATAGAAGAAAATAAGTGTGTTGCAATTTTGGGACCTAACGGTTGTGGCAAGTCTACACTATTTAATATGATTTCAGGTTCACTTAACCCTGACTCAGGAGAGATCCTTCTGGGAGATGTGGACATTGCAAAATTATCTGAAGACAAGAGGGCAATAGACATTGGAAAGGTAAACCAAGACCCATCAAAGGGAGTTTGCCAGAGCCTAAATATTTTAGAAAATATGTCTATGGCCTTTAAGAAGGGACACAAGTTTACCTTCAAGAGATTGATCGACAAGAAGAACAACGACGAGATAATAGAAAAGCTAAAGTCCATTGACCTGGGACTTGAAAACAAATTAAAGACTCAAGTAAAGTTTTTATCAGGTGGACAAAGACAATCACTGTCACTTCTTATGGCAACTGTTAAAAGACCAAAAATCCTTTTACTTGATGAACACACAGCAGCCCTTGACCCAAAGACTTCAAAGATAATAATGGATAAGACCAATGACCTTATCAAGAAAGAAAAAATCACAACCCTAATGATTACTCACAACTTAAAAAATGCCATTGACTACTCAGACAGAATTATAATGCTCAACAAGGGCAAAGTTGTCTTAGATATTCTTCCAAGTGAGGTTACAGAAGAAGAACTAAATAGGATCTACAACGAAAAGATTGAAGAAGAAAATAATCTAGAAGTAGAAAAGCTTGATAGAGTAAATCAAGTTGAAAGCTTCGCATAAATTTCATAAATAATTGCATGAAAAAGGAACCTTACCCAATAGATAAGTCTATTTAGGAAGGCTCCTTTTTATTTACTATTTAATTTCAAAATAACTTTAAAAATTACTTTACTTTTTATTAGTTTAAAAATATTTATTGATACAATCAAAGGCTTCAGGCATACTTACACATTCTTTTTTAGAAAGATATTTAACTGCATCTAATCTTCTATTTTTTAAAATTAATGAGTATATGTGTAGAATGTCATCATGACTTAAGTTATTAAATTTTTCTCTTAAGTAGCTAAAGTCATCTAACTTATAACTTAGCCATAAAGTCCTCGATACTTTATAATTTATATTTTTTATAAATTTATTTAATCTAATTTCATTATAAATAATATATATTGCGAGTAATCCTATAAGTAAATCTTTCATAATATCACAAAAAAAATAATAACATAGAAAAATAAAAAATAATAGTAAGCATCATTAATGGGATAAAAAAATGATGAGTTAAAAAAATTAAGACTTAAAAATAATAAAAAAGTCCTACTCAAGAAAGAGTAGGATTTTTTTATTAATATAAAATTTTATTTTAAAGTGAGGGTAAATTCGTCACCAATTGCTTGTTCTCCAGTAGGTATTTCTCTGTTGTCATAGCTGTGAACTGTCACTCTGTATAATTGGCATTTTAGTGTTTTTATTTCATTTAAAAGTTCATCGGCAGTGACCTTGCTAGTGACTGGAGAGAAGTAAAGGTTGGATTTGTTTTTTTCTGCTTCGCCAGTTTCAAAATATACAAATCTATCCTTAGAATCTCTGGCTTTTATTGAATAAAGATATCCATCTTCGATGTCAGGATAGGTCAATAGGATTTTTTGTGAGGCTGGGCTTGTAGTAAAGCTTTCAATTACAATGTTATTTGTATTTGGAATAGTAAAGTCCTTTGCTATAAGTTTTTTATTCATTTGCATTTGTGACATATCTATATTTGTTGAAAGATTAATTTTTTTCTTGTTGCCTAAAAATTCATCAAAGAAAAATTCCAAATTAACTTCGCCTTCTTTTGGCAAGGAGTCTTCCAAAACATATTTAAGAGTATAAACATTTACTTTTTCATCTTCAGGTAAAGTATATCCAGAGCCACTGGAGCCGAAAATTTTAATTTTCTTGCCATTAACCTTAAGTTCAGTTAAGTTAACTTCTCCGGAGAGCATTTTTTCTGAGTCATTTAGACTCAAAATTACAGTGTATAAATTATTATCTTCAATAATAAATTTATCAAAAATATATTTTTTGCCATTTATTTCAAAAACTTCGTTTAAATTTACGCTGTACTCATCAACTTCCCTTGACAATCCCATGGCATCAGATAAAGTAATTTTAAAATTACTTGCTAATTCTCTTGTCTTGGCAAAGACATAGCCACCGGATGTGTAATTTGTAATCCCCAAAACTAATATAAGAGATGCTGCAATAGTAACTATTTTTTTATTAAACTTATTTTTCTTGTTTTTTATTTTTAATGATCTCACAGTTCTTTTCAGATTTTCTCTTTCAAAATCATTAAGAGGAACTTCTTCGTATTCAATTTTCATGTCGTTTAACTCATCATAAATATTATTTTTCATAAAAATTTTCCCTCCATTTTTTTAAAAAATTTCTTCCTCTGCTAACTTTTTTGTAGGCATTAGCGGTAGAAATATTTTGTTTAGATGCTGCCTCTTTATAGGAAAGACCATGGATAAAAATATTTTCAAAAAGTTTTTTGTCTTCCTCATTTAAAAGCGAAAGGACTTCTTCTATTTCTAAATTTGAAGATAAATCTGAATCGATGATTTTTTGAATCTTCATCTAGTCTAAGGCTTTCAAATTTAATTTCTTTTCTAAGGATATCTATGGCTCTATACTTAGCAACAAGGGCACACCAATTTTTAAAAGTAGACCTACTTGGGTCGAAGTATTGAATATTCTGCCATATACTTAAAAGTGCGTCATTCATGGCTTCGTCCCAAAGGTTTGGATATTTCCAAAGTGTTTTTGAAATAACTCCCTTTAATATTTTTCCGTAATCTTCTATAAATATATAGAGGGCATCTTCATCTTTATTTTTTAGCCTTTCTATCAAGTCTTGATTATCCATATTTCCTCCTTCACTAATATATTCGTGATAGAGATAATAATTCTGACAAATTTTTAAAATTAAAATTTATGAAAAATAATTTTGAACATAAAAAAACTACCCTGGTTACCCAAGATAGTTTTTTAAAATTAATATTTAAGTTCTTTATTAGAATATATTGAGTAAGTCAATACTATCATCAAGATAAATATCACTGCATTTGCTATTAGGCCAAATAGGTTTAAGTTTGCGCTAACGAAACTATAAGGTCTAAAGGCTTCGTTAGGGAAGTAAGAAACTACCATAGCGAAGACATCGCCAATAACTTTTCCTACAATTGTAAGTAAAACAATTAGGAATACAAAAAGTGCAGCTACTGCATCTTGGTGTAATGAAGACTTTGAAATTGCAGAGAAGAAAAATCCTATGGACATAAAGACAAGGCCAGAGCCAAGTAGTCCAACGAAAACTTTTACTATTCCTTCAATGATTTCAAAGCTTGTAACTTGTGGAGTGTCGCTTCCAAGAGAAGAGATACCTAGGACAAGTCCAAAACTTGCAAGTGCCATTATAATTAAAAATAAAATATAAATTAAAATATTTGCTGTGAACTTTCCAGTTACAATTTCTGATTTAGAAATTGGGTTTGAATAAATATATTCAATGTTACCTGAAGATTGTTCCTTTGCAAGGGAGTTGGCTCCAAGTTGCATTGCAAATACAAAAATTAATATTGCAAGATAGTGGTAAACTAGGGCAAGATAGTCGCCAATGTTTACTATATCCATGCCTTCATAAAAGCCCAAGATATTTCTTGTTGGCTCGTTAAAACTTTCTAAAACTGAATTAAAGAGCGAATTCATTTGTGACTCTGCAAGGAAAGGATAAAAGGCAAGCATAAGTCCCAGTAAAATTATTAGGACAATGGCCCAAGAAATCATCTTTGCAAAGTTTGATTTAAATTCCATATTAAATATCATCTTTGTCCTCCTTTAGCTTTGTTTCTTCACTTGCATTGAAGATGCCATCATTAGAGGTTTCAATAACTATTGTGTCAGGAGAAGTTTTTTCTTCTTTTGGAGCCTCAGATTCTTCTGGAGTCACTTGAGGACTTTCTTCTCCAAGAACTTTTTCAGAATACTCTTCATCCATAAAAAGATTTGTCTTTGTGTTGTGGACAGTATCCTTTTCCATTTCAGCAGTGCTTAGGCCTTCAACAGTGTCAAAGTTATTTTCAGCTTGGTCTATCTTAACAGTAGACTCACTTACTCCATTAATAGTTTCTGCTTCCACAGTAGAAGTTTCTTCTAATTTAATGTCCTTTGACTCTTTAGAAGCTTCAGTCTTTCTTCTTGGAAGTTTTGCATTTTCTCCCTTGTAATAAGCTTCAACCTTGTCGCTTAACTGAGCATCTTCAAGGACATAATTTTCTAGGCCTTCTTCGTAGATAACCTTAGAAAGTTCTGGAAGTGGGCCATCAAAGTAAAGAATAGTTTCATCTTCTTCGTCTTTGATTATTCTTGATCCAATAGAAGTAAAGTAATTTAAATTACCTCTGAAGGAGTCGATCTTTAAAACTTTATCTCCAGCTGCCTTGACATTGTTGTACTCAATGTCTTGGACCTTACCGTCAGATAGGTAGGCAATACGGGCAGAATATTTTTTTGCTTCTCTTAGGGACTCAGATAGAAGTAAAACTGTTAAGTTTTCTTGTTCATTTAACTTCTTAACATGAGAGAAGAGTCTGTCTATATCCTTTTCTTCCAAGAACTTGCAAGGATTGTCTAAGATTAAAAGTCTTGGCTTAATAACTAGGGCGTTAATAATAGCTAAGAGTTTTCTTTCTCTGTCTCTCAAATCACAAACTCTTAAATTTGAATTAAATTCAAAATAGTCACATAGAAGGTCAATGTCTTCTGTGTTAGCAAGATTGTGTGCGTTAAGTGTCTTCTTTAATAAGGCAAAAGACTTGATTTTTGAATCGAAAATCATATCTTCTGGCACAAGAGACACACTTTCTTTTATTTCCTTTGATTCTTTAAATGAATCCATATCATAAACCTTAATAGATCCACTATTAGGTTTTAAAAATCCCATTATAATTCTTGCAAGAGTAGTTTTTCCAGATTTTTCAGTTCCAAGTAGGGAGAAGAACTCTCCGTCCAAGATTTCAAGATTTAAATTTCGTAAAACTTTATCTTTACCCTTGCCCTTTGTCAGGTCATTTATGACGATGGCACTCATACTATTCACCTCTTTAATAATTAATAAACTCATTATACAATAAAAAATATTTAATTAAAAGATTGAAGAGCCTATCTTAGCTAAATATTAACTAAATAATAGAAAAGATTGGAGATAAATTTTAATTTTTATTATAATTTTAAACTTATAAGTCAATAAAATTTATGACTTAATAAAAAATTATGACTTTACAAAAATTTATGACTTTATAAAAAACTATGACTTTATAAAAAATAGGAGGTCATAAAAAACTATAACTTTATAAAAAATTATGACTTGGGATTAGAATACGAAGTGAAAAAATCTAGGACTTAATAATAAACTGGTAGCTTATAGGCAAAATAAAATGACTAAAAAAGTGCCTTGTGATATAATTTTAATCTGAATGGAGGTTTTTAAATGAAACTTGGAATCGTGGGACTACCTAATGTTGGTAAGTCTACTTTATTTAATGCCCTAACAAGTGCTGGTGCAGAAGCTGCAAACTATCCCTTTGCAACAATCGAACCAAACGTTGGGGTTGTAAATGTGCCTGATGAAAGATTAGAAGTTCTTTCAAAGATGGCCAACTCACAAAGAATTGTCTACACTAATATAGAATTTTACGACATTGCAGGACTTGTTAAGGGAGCCAGCAAGGGCGAAGGACTTGGCAACCAATTTTTATCAAATATCCGTGAAGTTGATGCCATTGTCCACGTTGTAAGGTGTTTTGAAGACGAAAATATAATTCACGTTGATGGATCTGTTGACCCTTTGCGTGATATTGAAAATATAAACCTAGAATTAATTTTTTCTGACCTAGAACAAGTTGAAAATAGGTATTCAAAGGTTGCAAAAAAAGCAAGAGCTGAAAAAAATCTTGCCAAGGAAAGAGACCTTTTAGAAAAAATTAAGACAGCCCTAGAGGAAGGAAGTTCTGCAAGAGAAGTTGAACTTGATGATGAAGAAAAGAAAATTATTAAGAACTACTCTCTTCTAAGTGCAAAGCCTGTTATTTATGTTTGTAACGTTGCAGAAGAAGAACTTACAAAGGAAGACAATGAATATGTAAAGGCAGTTAGGGAATATGCAGAAAAAACTGGCGACGAAGTTGTAGTTATTTCTGCAGAGATTGAATCAGAAATAGCTGCCCTTGATGAAGATGAAAAGGAACTCTTCTTAGAAGAACTTGGCCTTGATTCATCAGGACTTGACAAGCTAATTAAATCAAGTTACAGACTTCTTGGTCTAATTTCCTTTATTACAACTGGAGAAATTGAGACAAGGGCTTGGACTGTTAAGAAAGGTTCTAAGGCTCCAACTGCTGCAGGTAAAATCCACACAGATATGGAAAGAGGATTTATCAAGGCAGACACAATTTCTTACCAAGACCTTGTGGACTCTGGCTCTATGGCCAACGCAAGGGACAAGGGACTTATTAGGAGTGAAGGTAAGGACTATGTCGTTGAAGATGGCGACGTAATGGTCTTTAAGTTTAACGTTTAATAAAGCTGAAGAAAAAGGGTGATTTATGATTAAGATGCTTTCAATGGACCTAGATGAAACTCTTTTATCTACTGATAAGGTGATGACAGAATCTTTTAGGCCCTTTGTGGAAAAATTAAGAGCAAACAATATTATTCCTGTTGTTGCAACTGGAAGAGAATTTTACACTGCTCACAGGTTCGTGGGTGAAGACCTAGAAATAGATTTAATTTGCAACAATGGAAATATTATTAAAAATAATAAAACTGGAAAACTTGAATTTGTAAATCCCATGTCAAAGGAAGACGTGGACTTAATTATGTCCTTCGACAAGAATGACAAGGTCTACTCCACAATTCACGTTGCAAGAGAAGATGGGATTGACCTCTTATACAAGAAAAAGAATTTTAAATCCTTTGAAGGAGTTTATGTAGATGCCTTCAGGGGGAGAAATCTCGGACTTGATAATTTTGATGACTATGAAGGTCATCCCCTTTCCATTGTCTTTGCAGGGACTCACGACGACTTAGTGGAACTTCGTAGGACAATAAAAGATGGAATAGGAGAAGACAAGGACAAGTTTAACTTCCACCTAATGAAAATTAAGAGAGAGCCAAAGTGGATGCTTGAAATCCTTCAAAAGAATGGAGATAAGTTTTTCGGTATTAAGAAATATGCAGAAAACAGGAATATAAAACTAGAAGAAGTTGCTGCCATTGGTGACGACTCCAACGACAAGATGCTTGTTGAGAATGTTGGACTTGGCTTTGCCATGATAAATGCTGTTGATGTCTTAAAGGAAGTTGCCGATGTGGTTTCTGATTATGATAACAACAATGACGGTGCAATAAAGATTTTAGATAAGGTTTTATTTGGTGATTAAATGAATATTAACTGGTACCCTGGTCACATGAAGAAGACCCTAGAGGATATTGAGAAGAAGTTAAAGCTCGTTGACTTTGTAATAGAAATTATAGATTCTAGGATTCCCTTCTCAAGTAGAAATCCTCTCTTTGATGACCTCTTAAAAAATAAAAAAAGACTTCTAATTTTTAACAAGTCAGACTTATCAGATCCTAAGTTAAATGACCTTTGGATGGAAAGGCTAACTGATGAGAATAACTTTGCCATCTCTTACAATGCAATGAAACCCAATGTGGGGCTTGTTGTAAATAAGTCTGAAGAACTTATGGCAGATGAAATAAAAAAATTTGAGGACAAGGGACTTAATAAGGGACCCCTTCGTGCCATGATTGTTGGTATCCCAAACTCAGGCAAATCAACTTTTATAAATTCAATATCAGGCACAAGGTCAGCCAAGACTGGCAACAGGCCAGGAGTAACCAAGGTCAACCAGTGGATAAAGATTCATCCAAAGCTTCACCTTCTTGACACACCAGGAGTTCTTTGGCCAAAGTTTGAAGATAAGGTTGGACTTAACCTTGCTTTTACTGGCGCTATAAAAGATGAAATCATGGACAGGGAGACTCTTGCCCTAAGACTAATAGAGAAGTTAAAGGAAATTGCCCCTTCTTCCTTAGAAGAAAGATATAAACTAAGTGATATTCATGACAAGACTGGAATTGAAATCATGGATGAAATTGGAAGTAAGAGGGGGGCCCTAATGCGTGGCGGCTACATTGATTATGAGAAAGTCTCAGGCATTGTCCTAGATGAGTTTAGGAAGGGAATCCTTGGCAGGATTACATTGGAGGTTCCTGATGAGTTTTTATAGTTTTGAAGAAGAATATTATGAAAAGGGCTACAAAAATATTTGTGGCATAGATGAGGTTGGCAGGGGCTGTCTCTTTGGAGACGTGGTTTCTGCAGCAGTAATTATGCCAAGGGGCGAATTCATTGAAGGAGTTAATGACTCCAAAAAATTATCTCCTAAAAAGAGAGAGGAACTTTACCTAAAAATTTTAGAGTCAGCCCTTGCTGTTGGGATTGGAAGGGCAAGTGCCGATATAATTGACAAGGTAAACATAAGGATGGCAACTCACATCTCCATGATCAATGCCCTTGAAAACTTGAGAGATAGCGAGAATAAAAAAATTGAAGCTGACTGTGTATTAATTGATGCAGAAACTATTGAAACGGGAATCTTCCAAAAGGCAATAATCAAGGGTGACGAGTCTTGTTATTCTATTGCTTGTGCATCTATTGTTGCAAAGGTCTATAGGGACAATCTCTGCAAAAAATGGGCAGAAGAGTATCCACAATATGGACTGGAAAAGCACAAGGGCTATGCCACAAAATATCACAGGGAAGCCCTAAAAGCTTATGGCCCAAGTGACATGCACAGAAAAACTTTTTTAAAAAATATAGAATCATGGTAGGACACAATTTATTTTTCGGCAATCGTGGCGAAGATATTGCCACAAAATTTTTAGAGGACAAGGGTTATATTGTATTAGATAGAAATTATCGTGCCCTTGGGACTGAAATAGATATTATTGCACGTGACAAGGACGAGCTTGTCTTTGTGGAAGTGAAGTCACGTAACTCTAGAAAATATGGAGACGCCTACGAGGCTGTCACAGAATACAAGATGCAAAACATTATTCAAACTGCTACAGCCTACATAATGGCCAAGGGGCTCTTTGACATTATGGTTCGCTTTGACATAATTGAAGTTTATTTTAATGAAAAAGAAATCAATCACATAGAATCTGCATTTATGCTTTCATAAAACTAGGTTAAGCCTAGTTTTTTTTATTTGCAATAAATATTTGCTTATTAAAAAACTTGTGTTATTATAGTTAATAGTAAAAAACATAGTAATTTTGTATGAATTATTTTTTAATAAATGGAGGAAGTATGACAGAGTTATTAAGAATAGAAAATTTAAGTGCAGGCGTAGAAGACAAGGAAATTTTAAAAAATATAAATTTAAAAATTAATTACGGAGAAGTACACGTAATTATGGGACCAAATGGTTCTGGTAAATCTACTCTTGCTAATGTAATCATGGACAATCCTGTTTACAATGTTACAAGTGGAAAAATCTTCTTAGACGGAGAAGACATAACAGACCTTACTACAGATAAGAGGGCAAACAAGGGACTATTTATGTCCTTCCAAACTCCAGAAGAAGTTCCTGGGATTTCTGTAGAAAACTTTATTAGGACTGCAAAGTCTTTAAAGGACGATAAGCCAATTTCAATTTTAAAATTTAAAAAAGAAATTAAGAAGGAAATGGAAGAATTAAAAATGGATTCTTCCTATGCAGAAAGATACTTAAACGTAGGCTTCTCTGGTGGAGAAAAAAAGAAAAACGAAATTCTTCAAATGTTAATGTTAAATCCTAAGCTTGCTATTCTTGATGAAACAGACTCAGGACTTGATGTTGATGCAACAAGAATTGTATCATCTGGAATCGAAAAATATTTAAGCAAGGACAATGCTGTTTTAATTATCACCCACCACAAAGAATTAATTGACAACATTAAACCTGATTATGTGCACGTAGTATTAGATGGTGAAATTGTAAAAGAAGGAGACGCTTCTCTAATAGATAAAATCGAAAAAGAAGGATTTAACTGGATAAGAGAAGAGGTGAAATAATTTGACTAAAAAAGTAGAAAAAACTTATGTAGAAGACATGGACCGTGGTGTCTATGATATTAAAAATAAATTTACATTTAGGTCGAAGACTGAAAAGGGACTTACAGAAGAAATTGTAAGACAAATTTCTGCTGAAAAGAATGAACCAGAATGGATGCTTGAAAGTAGATTAAAGGCCCTTAAAATCTTTAACGAAAAAGAAAATCCAAGCTGGGGGCCAGACATCTCTGAAGTAGACATGGATGAAATCACAACTTATATAAGACCTGATGCAGATATGTCTGATGACTGGATGAATGTTCCTGATGAAATTAGAGATACCTTTGACAAACTTGGAATACCTGAAGCAGAAAAAGAATCCATGCTTTCTGGAGTTGGAGCCCAATACGACTCAGAAGTTGTTTACCACTCCATCCAAAAATATCTTTCAGACCAAGGAGTAATTTATACAGACTTTGAAACAGGACTTAAAGAATATCCTGAAATCGTAAAAAAATATTTTAGCAAGTGTATTACACCTAGCCTTCACAAGTATGCTGCTCTTCACTATGCAGTTTGGTCTGGTGGATCCTTTGTATATGTGCCAAAGGGAGTAAATGTAGATATTCCTCTACAATCTTACTTTAGACTTAATGCTCCAGGTGCAGGACAATTTGAACACACACTTATTATCATAGAAGACGGAGCCTACTGTCACTTTATAGAAGGTTGCTCTGCTCCAAAATACAATGTTATAAACCTACACGCAGGTGCAGTTGAATTATTCGTTGGAGAAGGTGCAACTCTTAGGTATTCAACAATAGAAAACTGGTCAAGAAATATGTACAACCTTAACACTAAGAGGGCAATTGTAGAAAAAGATGGAAAGATTGAATGGGTTTCAGGATCCTTTGGTTCAAAAGTTTCCATGCTTTACCCTGCATCAATTCTTGTGGGAGAAAATGCATCTAGTGAGTTCACTGGTATTTCCTTTGCAGGTGAAGGACAAAATCTTGACACAGGTGCCCAAGTTGTTCACGCAGCACCACACACTACTTCAACTGTAAACACAAAATCTATTTCAAAATCTGGTGGAGTGGCAATTTACAGGGGACTAGTTGAAATAAAAGAAAACGCAGTTGGTGCAAAGAACTCAACATCTTGTGAATCTTTGATGCTTGACAACAAGTCAAGGTCAGACACAATTCCTACAATAAAAATTGAAAACAATGATATTGATATTGGACACGAAGCAAAAATTGGAAGGATTAGCGACTCAGTTATCTTCTACTTAATGTCTAGGGGTATCTCTGAACAAGAGGCCAAGGAAATGGTAGTAAGAGGTTTCGCTGAGCCAATAGCTAAGGAACTTCCTATGGAATACGCAGTTGAGATGAATAACTTAATCAATCTTGAACTTGTTGGATCAATTGGGTAGGTGAAACATGAATAAAATAATTGGAAACGAAATTGCCTTTAAGACTTTTAACTTTTTAAGGGTAAATGAAACAGAAATAGAAATTCCCCAAATTCAAGGGAAGTCATATAGGGAAGTAGGAGAAGACAATCCAGGAGAAATTTCTGAATTTGAAAATATTAAGTATGGCATTTCAAATGAAGTCTTGGATCAAAATAGGAAGCATTTAAATTATTACAAGTCCTACACAAGTGAAGAGGGCAAGACAGAAGAAGATTTCAAGTTATTTGAACTTGATGATGAATATTCTGAACTTTTTGACCTCCACCACATCGTTGCAGAAAAGGACTCAAAATTAAAAGTTGTCCTTGACTACACTTCTACTGGCAAGGACGAAAAATTTAGGAACTCTGTTATTAAAGTTCTTGCAAAGGAAAATTCTGAAGTAGAAGTTTTTGTTATTGCAAGAGATGATGACAAGTCCCTAGTTCTTGAATCTATTGGAGTTTATACAGAGGCTCATGCAAAAGTTAGCGTCCACCAATATGAACTGGGAGCAGCTAGACTTTACACAAATTACAAGTGTGAACTAATTGGAGAATATTCTGAAGGTCATGTTGATTCAATTTACTTTGGTCAAAAGGACGAGTACCTAAACATGAACTACGACATGATTCACAGGGGCAAGAAGACTGAGTCAGATATCTTGGTTAACGGAGCCCTAAAGGATAAATCATCAAAGAACTTTAAGTCAAACCTTCAATTTATAGAAGGGGCTAAGGGTGCTGTTGGGTCAGAAGAAGAATACTCAATCTTACTAGATGACACAGTTCACTCAATTTCAGTTCCTCTAATGCTTGCTCATGAAGATGACGTTGTTGGTAACCACGCATCTAGTGCTGGTAAGCTTGATAATGACCAAATCTTTTATCTAATGTCTAGGGGAATAAGTTTTGATGAAGCAGAAGCCCTAATAGTTGAGTCCAAATTCTCAGGTGCAATTGATGCCCTAGGAGATGAAAAACTAAAGGACGAAGTTTGGGAAGCAGTTAGAGAAATTATAAAGAGAGGAAATTAAATGTTTGCTAAAAATGAAATAGAAGAAATCAGAAAAGAGTTTCCTTTTTTAAATCTAAAACCTAATGGGAAGCAAATAGTTTATTTTGATAATGGTGCAACAACACAAAAGCCAAGAGAAATTATTGACAATATAAAAAACTTTTATGAAAGTGAAAATGGAAACCCTCACAGGGGGGCCCACTATCTTGCAATGAAGTCAACTGAAGTTTACGAAGGTGCAAGACAAAAAGTTGCAGACTTTATTGGGGCAAAAAAGGCTTCGGAAGTTGTCTTTTTAAGAAATGCAACTGAAGCCTTAAATCTTCTTGCTTATTCCTATGGACTAAACAACTTAAAGGAAGGCGACGAAATTGTAATTTCTATAATGGAGCACCATTCAAACCTTGTTCCATGGCAAGAAGTTTGCAAGAAAACTGGAGCAAAGCTAAAGTTTTTATATGTAGACGATGATATGCAAATTCCTTTTTCTGAAATCGAAGAAAAAGTTACTAAGAATACAAAAATTATTTCCATCACAGGAGCATCTAACGTTGTTGGAACAAATCCTAACATAGAAAAAATTGTTAAGTATGCTAGAGAAAATTCAGATGCAAAAATAATTCTTGATGGAGCACAATTAGTTCCCCACAGGAAGGTCAATGTAAGTGAACTTGACGTTGACTTCATGGCTTTTTCTGGTCATAAGATGTATTCGGCACTAGGTATTGGTGTACTTTATGGAAAGGAAGAACTTCTAAACAAGATGGATATCTTCCTATCAGGTGGCGACATGATTGAATATGTCTATGAAGACCACACAACTTTTCTAGATGCACCACAAAGGTTTGAAGCAGGAACTGCCAACGTTGAAGGAGCAGTAAACCTAGCAGCAGCCATTGACTTTATAAACAAATATGGCATGGAAAAAATCGATGAATATGAAAGATATTTAACTGACTACTGTTACGACAAGCTTAAAAATTTAGACTATCTTGAAGTTTATACAACTAGTGACAATAACAGGGCACCAGTAATTTCTTTCAACTTTAAAGAAGCCCATCCTCACGATGTTGCATCAATACTTGACACTTATGGAATTGCCATAAGATCAGGCCACCACTGTGCTCAACCTCTTCACAGGTACTTGGGTTCAAACTTCTCATGCAGGGCAAGTTTTGCAATCTATAACACAGTGGAAGAAATTGATTATTTCGTAGAACATCTTGAAGATGTAAGGAGGATTTTAGGAATTGAATCTTGATAATATTTACACAGAACTAATCTTGGAACACTCTAGGAACAAACACAACAGAAGAGAACTAGAAGACTACACAAAAAAAGAACTTGGTCACAATCCAAGCTGTGGAGATGAAATAACTCTTGAAGTAAAAATCCAAGATGACACTATAGAGGATATATCCTACACAGGTCACGGATGTGCCATTTCTCAAGCTTCAACATCAATTATGTGCGACAATGTCAAGGGCATAAAAGTTGAAGAAGCTATTGAAAGGGCAGACAAGTTTATAGGAATGGTTAAGGGAGAGATTGACGACCCAGATAAGTTGGAAGATCTTGACGATGCCATTGCTTTTGAATCCATTTCAACTTTACCTGCAAGGGTAAAGTGTGCAGTTCTTTCTTGGTACACTCTAAAGAATATGTTAGAAAATAATGAAGATAAGGGATCCTTTAATCTATCATAAGAGGTGATTAGATGAAATTATCTACAAAGGGTCGTTACGGCCTAATGGCTATGTACAACTTAAAAGAAAATATGGGCAAGGGCCCTATAGCCTTAAAGGATATTGCGAGAGATGAAAATCTTTCAGAATCCTATTTGGAACAACTCTTTACCCTTCTTAGGAGGGCTGACCTAGTTAAATCAATTAGGGGTGCAGGTGGCGGTTACGTCCTTGCAAGAGATCCAAAAAATATAGCGATTGGAGAAATAATAAATGCCCTTGAAGGTGACCTTTCACTTTCTTGTTGTGATCTTGGTAAAAAGTCTGACTGCAACAAGCAAGAGGAATGTGCCACAAGGGACATCTTATCCAAGCTTCAAGGTCAAATTGAAGGTGTCATGGAATCCATGACTCTAGCAGACATGTGAGGTCACTATGATTTACATGGATAATGCTGCCACTACTAGGATCACAGATAGTGTATTTCAAGCTATGCTTCCTTATTTGAAAAAAAATTACGGGAATCCATCGGCAATATACTCTCTTGGTCAAAGATCTAGGGCAGCCATAGAAAATTCAAGAATAAAAATTGCAGAGATCCTGGGAGTAAAGGCAAGTGAAATTTACTTTACTTCCTCTGGATCTGAATCAGATAACTGGGCCTTAAAGGGCTCACTTTTACCTAATCAAGAGAACCATATTATCTCATCAAAGATTGAGCACCCAGCTATTTTAAATTCTTTAAAGAAAATAGAAAAGTGGGGAGGAGAAACTAGCCTCATTTCAGTTGACAATGAAGGTTTTGTGGACTTAGATGAAATTGAAAGCTCTATCAAGGACTCCACAAGACTTATTTCAATTATGTTTGCCAACAATGAAATAGGAACTATTGAGCCTCTTGCTGAAATTGCAAAAATAGCTAAGGCAAAAAATATTTTATTTCACACAGACGCAGTTCAAGCTATGGGAAATATTAAATTTAAGATAGAAGACATAGGAGTGGACATGCTCTCCCTTTCAGGTCACAAGCTTGGAGCTCCAAAGGGAGTTGGTCTTCTTTATGTCAAAGAGGGAATTGAACTTGATAGCTTTTTAGATGGTGGTGAACAGGAAAGAGGACAAAGGGCCTCAACAGAAAATCTTGCATCAATAGTCGGACTTGCAAGAGCCTTAGAAGATGCTTACAATAATATTGAAGAGAGGACATCTATTACAAGAGAACTAAGAGATTACACAATAGAAAAACTCTTGAATATAGATGGAGTAATCTTAAATGGTCCCAAAGAAAAAAGACTTCCTGGAAATATAAATATCACTTTAAAAAATACTAAACCACAAACCATGGTTCAGTATCTTGACATGTTTGATATATGTGTTTCTTCTGGATCAGCATGTGCAGCAGGAAGCATTAACCCATCCCATGTTTTAAGGGCAATAGGTAGGAGTGAAGAAGACTCACTTTCTATGCTAAGGCTCTCACTTAATCACGAAAACACAAAAGAAGAGTGTGATTATGTAGTGGAAAAAATAAACCAGGGGATGAAAAAGTTCAAGAACAGGTGATATTATGTTAGAGCAAATATCTGGTAATGCTGCTAGATTTATGATTTATGCCCTTGCCATTCTTTCTATTCTCTTAATATTTTTAGCAATTTACTATCTAATAAATATTGGGAACAGATACATTGATGGCAAGAAGAGGATAAATATAGACCTAAGGCTTATCACAAAAATATTTTTGGGGATACTTATTTTTTACTTAATAAATATAATCTTTAATAAGTTCCCAATCCTTGGCTACACACTTTCATCGGTAATAATAGCAATAATATTTGCCTATATTATCGACCCAATAGTTAACTACTTGGAGAGGAAGGGAGTCAAGAGACAGTTTGGTGTAATAATAGTTTACATCTCAGCTATACTTATTTTTGGAATCTTAATAGTTTCAGTAATACCAAAAACTATTAATGAAATTTCCAACTTGCTTACAAGTCTGCCTGCCATGGTGGATACCCTAATAAGAGAAGTTAATAATTTCGCGTCAAATGTATTTGCCAAGTTTAATATTGAGCTTCCAGAAAACTTTATAAATGTCTACAAGGAGACAAATCCAAAGGTAAATGGGGATGTTGAGACACCACAAATAGTTTCTGATATTTTAAATTCTATTAAGGCGACTATTAACGACCTAATAGTCAAGGCCCAAGGATCACTAATGGGATCTCTTTCCAATGTACTTTCTAAACTTTATGGATTTTTAACTTCGGCCTTTAGACTTGTCTTAATTATAATCTTTTCCTTCTACTTTTCAGTGGACAAGGATAGATTTATGCATAGAGTGAAAAAGGCCATACCAAATAAATACAGAGACGACATCTCATATCTCACAAGCAATATTGACACAGCCCTCCAACAATTCATTAGGGGAAGGATGCTAATGGCAATCTTCGTAGGATTAATAACTATGGCCTACCTCTTAGTCTTAAGAGTAGACTTTGCCATTATCATTGGTCTTATAACTTGTGTGGCAGATATAATCCCTTATATTGGTCCTTTCCTTGGTTGTGCGCCGGCAGTTTTATTTGCCTTTATGGACTCGCCTATGAAGGCCCTATGGGTTTTGATTTTATTCGTAATAGTTCAATGGGTAGAGAACAATATTCTCGCACCAAAACTCATTGGAGATTCAACTGGACTAAACCCACTTGTAATTTTAATTTCAATAATTATTGGTGGTGGAATCTTTGGTGTATGGGGAATGGTAATTTCTGTTCCATTGATGTCAATTATCTTTATACTTGTTGATTTTATCAAAATAAAATACAACGACAGATACAGCTCTAATTGACATTCATATTCTTTATAATTATAATATTTATAGCACATCCTCCCAGGGTATGGGAGGATTTTTAATAGGAGTTGTAATATGAAACATTTAGGTTTACACGATATAAGAACTGAATTTTTAAAATTTTTTGAATCAAAGGGACACTTTGTACTACCAAGTTTTTCACTAATTCCAAAGAATGATAAATCACTTCTCTTAATTGGAGCTGGAATGGCACCAATGAAGAAATTTTTCACTGGCGAAGAAGTTCCACCTGCAAAGAGAGTTACTACTTGCCAAAAATGTATTAGGACTGGCGACATAGATAACGTAGGTTTAACTGATAGACACGCAACATTTTTTGAAATGTTAGGTAACTTTTCCTTTGGAGACTACTTTAAGCACGAAGTAATTCCATGGGCTTGGGAATTTTTGACAGTTAATCTCGAAATTCCAAAAGAAGATTTATGGGTTACAGTTTATTATGAAGACGATGAAGCCTACAACATTTGGAAGGATGTAGTGGGAATTGATGAAGAAAAAATCATAAGACTAGGTAAAGAAGATAACTTCTGGGAGCTAGAAGTTGGTCCATCAGGTCCATGTTCAGAAATTTACGTTGACAGAGGACTAGAACACGGATCAGAAGAAGAAAGACCTGGTGGAGAAGGAGACAGATTTATTGAAATTTGGAACCTTGTATTCACACAATTCGACAAGGACGAAGAAGGAAACTACAATCCTCTAGCTCATCCAAACATTGATACAGGTATGGGACTTGAAAGGATTGCTACAGTCCTACAAGAAACTGACAATATATTTGAAATTGATGCCATAAAAGATATAATCCAAGAAATTGCAAAAGTTTCTGGGGAAGAATATGGCAAGGATAAAAACTTAGATATTTCCTTTAGGGTTATAACAGACCACATTAGGGCGATGACTTTCATGATTTCTGATACAATTGTCCCTTCAAATGAGGGAAGAGGCTATGTACTTAGAAGACTTATAAGAAGAGCTGCAAGACATGGAAGAAAGCTAGGCATTAAAAGAGCCTTTCTATATGAAATTGCTGACATGGTAATTGACTCTTGGGGCGAACAATATGAAGAACTCAAGGAAAACAGAGAATCCATCAAGGAAATTATTAGAAGAGAAGAAGAAAAATTCTTAGAAACAATTGATGGTGGACTTGTTAGACTAAGGGCCCACATGGATGAAATGAAGGAAAATAAGGAAAGACTCCTAGATGGAGAAAAAGCCTTTAAACTATATGACACTTATGGTTTCCCGATTGACTTAACAGAAGAAATCCTAAGAGAAGACGGCTATGACGTTGATATGGATGGCTTTAAGAAGGAAATGGATGACCAAAAGAGAAGGGCTAGAGAAGCTAGAAACGACTCCAACATTGGTTGGGCCAACCAAGACAACAAGCATCTATTTGAAGGACTTAGTGATGAATTCCTAGGTTATGAAGAAGATGAATGCCAGGCAAATATTGTTAGAATAATTGCCAATGATGAAATAGTTGACTCTCTTAATGAAGGAGAAGAAGGCCTTGTAGTCCTTGACAAGACAACTTTCTACGGAGAAAGTGGTGGTCAAGTTGGAGACACTGGCCAAATTATTTCTGACAACTTTAAGCTAAAAGTTACTGACACAAAGAAAACTAAGGATGGACTTCACCTTCACCTTGTAAAGATTGAAGAAGGTAGACTGGAAAAAGCTCCAGTTAAGGCTATTATAGATTCTAAGAGAAGAAATAACATTAGGAGAAACCACTCTGTAACTCACTTACTTCACAGGGCCCTTAAAGACGTTTTAGGAAGCCATGTAAACCAAGCAGGATCCCTAGTTATGCCTGATAGGATGAGATTTGACTTTTCCCACTTTGATGCAATGACAAAAGAAGAAATTGCTGAAGTTGAAAGAAAAGTAAATGAAAAAATCTTTGAAGGACTTCCAGTTGAAACAAAGGTAACAGGTCTTGAAGAAGCTAAGGAAATGGGTGCAATTGGTTTATTCGAAGGCAAATACCAAGACCAAGTAAGAGTCCTATCCATGGGAGATTATTCTCGTGAACTTTGTGGAGGTACTCACGTATCCAACACTTCTGAGATTTCAATGTTTAAGATCCTATCAGAAAGTGGTATAAGTAATGGAGTTAGGAGAATTGAATCTATTACAGGACCAGCTGTTTATGAATACCTAAACAACTTAAGTGAAAAAGAAGAAAAAATAGCTAGTGAATTAAAATCCAACAAGGATGAAATTATTCAAAAGATAAAATTAAATATTAAAAACCTAAAAGAAGCAAATAAATCTATTGAAAAGCTAGAACATGACCTTGCTAAGGATCAAATTTCTGACTTAATAGAGGATGTTAGAGAAAAAAATGGAATCAAGTATGTCATTAAAAAGTTCGATGGAGTAGATGTAAATACTCTTCGTGACCTAGCTGATGAGGTTAGGAGCAAGCTTGGTTCAGTTGTAGTTCTATTTGCAACTGTAAATGATGATAAATTAAACTTTGTATGTGCAGTTTCAAAGGATCTTGTAGAAAAGAAAATTGCTGCAGGCAAACTAATCAAAGAGATCGCCAAAGTAGCTGGCGGTGGCGGCGGTGGTAGACCTGATATGGCAACTGCTGGTGCAAAGGACTTAGATAAGGTTGAAGAAGCTCTAAACAAGCTTGATGAGCTCTTATAAAAATATCAAAATAGATACTTTTATGGTATAATCTATTTGGAGGTAATTATGGGTCAAAATAATAATACACAAATTTTTGAAAAAAGTAGTTTGGAACAAGAGAGAATAAAAAGCATTTTAAAAACAGTATATAATGCTCTAGAAGAAAAGGGATACAACCCAAGTGACCAAATTATAGGATATATATTATCAGGTGATCCAACATATATCACAAGCCATGATAATGCAAGATCCATGATACAAGAAGTAGAGCGTGACGAGCTTTTACAAGAAATGTTAAAAGTTTATTTAGAAAAGATTTAAAAGATTGAGATGGCTTGTCCATCTCTTTTACATATTATATATGTACCTGTAAAGGTTGTGGTTAAATGAATAAAATTTTAGGCTTAGACGTAGGAGATGTGTGGATTGGGGTAGCTATATCAGATGCCCTTTTGCTTACAGCACAACCTCTTATGACAATAAAAAGAGAATCAAATAAGATAGCCTATGAGAAAATTCATGAAATTATTTTAGAAAACAATGTAGAAAAAGTAGTGGTAGGTCTTCCAAAGAACATGAACAACACTATTGGGCCGCAAAGTGAAAAAGTAATCAAGTTTGCAGAAAAGCTTAAAAATAAATTTAAGGTAGAGATTGAGTATGTAGACGAGAGAATGACCACTTTAATGGCCGAACAAGTTTTAATAGAGGGTTCTGTTCGAAGAGAGAATAGAAAAAAATATATAGATAAAATTGCAGCGACTTATATCCTGCAATCCTATCTGGATAGATTAAAATTATAGGTGATAAAATGGAAAAAATAAAATTATATGACGAAAATGATAAAGAAGTTGAATTTTTTGTTGATGCAAAATTTTCTGTTGAGGACACTGATTATGTCGCACTCTATACAGACGAAGAAAATCCAGAAATTTATATATTAAAGGTAATTGAAGACGAAAATGGTGACGAACTTCTTGCTGGCATCGATGATGACGAGTTAGAAGTTGCAAGCAAGGCTTATGAAGAACTTTTAGATGAATTAGACGGTGAATAAATGGAAAGAAACATTGAACCTGTCAAAAAGATCTTAAAGAGCAGTGGATATAAATACACTAAACAGAGAGCAAAGGTCTATGAAATTTTTCTGGACAATAAGGATAAACACTTGACTACAGAAGAAGTTTATAACTTAGTTGCAAAGAAGGACCCAGAAATGGGAATTGCAACTATATATAGGACCGTGCAATTATTCCACAAACTTGGAGTCTTAGATCAAATTGCATTTGATGACAATATTTTAAGATATGAACTAAGAGTACCCAATGAAGGCCATAGGCATCACCATCTAGTTTGCATAAATTGCGGCAAAGTAGAAGAAGTTGATATTGACAACTTAAATGAGCTAGAAGCAAAGATAGAGAAAGATAAGAATTTTAAAATTGTTGACCACACTCTAAAATTTATGGGTTATTGCGAAGACTGCCAACACAAAATTGAGGAGAAGGCAAATTAATGAGAAACACAAATAAGGTGAAGATAATCCCACTGGGAGGACTTCACGAAATAGGAAAGAATCTTACACTAGTTGAATATAGAGATGATATTATCATCATAGACTGTGGTATGACTTTCCCAGAAGACGAAATGCTTGGTATTGATGTTGTAATACCAGATGTAACTTACCTAGAGAACAATAAGCACAAAATAAGAGGACTTGTCCTAACTCACGGTCACGAAGACCATATTGGTGCTATCCCATATGTACTGAGAAAGCTAGACCTAGATATTTATGGAACTGGTCTAACAATTGGGCTACTAGAAAACAAATTAAAAGAACATAGACTTTCAAGAGACAAACTCCACGTAGTAAGTGCTGGAGATGTTGTTAAACTTGGCAAGATGGAAGTAGAATGGATTAATGTAAACCACTCTATTCCAGATGCTTGTGCCCTTGCAATAAAGACACCATTGGGATATGTTTACCACTCAGGTGACTTTAAGGTGGATTTCACTCCAATTAGTGGAGAACCAATTAACCTAACAAGGATTGCAGAAATTGGACAAAAGGGTGTACTTGCCATGATTGGTGAGTCTACTAACGTCCTAAGAGAAGGCTACACAATGAGTGAGTCTAAGGTTGGAGAAACCTTTAATAGACTTTTCCAAAGTTTATCAGACAACAGAATTATAATTGCAACTTTTGCTTCCAACGTTCACAGGGTTCAACAAATTATCAACTCTGCTGAAAAATATGGCAGAAAAGTTGTCTTATCTGGTAGGTCCATGGTAAATGTAACAGAAACAGCGAGAAAGCTTGGACAATTTAGGGTCAAAAAAGATACCTTTGTTGACATCAAGGATATGGACAAGTATGACGACAGTGAAATTGTATTAATCACAACTGGTTCACAAGGAGAGCCAATGTCAGCTCTTACAAGAATTGCCTATGGAGAACATAGAAAAATTCAACTTACACCAAATGATGCAGTTATACTTTCAGCAACTCCAATACCAGGAAATGAAAATGCTGTTACAAAGGTAATAAATAGACTTCTTGAAAGAGGGGCAAAGGTAATTTATGAAACTTTATCAGAAATTCACGTTTCTGGTCACGCTTGTCAAGAAGAGTTAAAGCTAATATTAAGTCTAGTAAAACCAAAATACTTTATACCTGCCCACGGAGAAGTAAGACACCTTATGAAGCACGCAAAGATTGCACAGCAAATGGGCATGGATGAAAGAAATATTTTCATTATGGAAAATGGTAATTGTCTTGAGATTTCACAAAAGTCTGCAAAACTTGTGGGAGATGTTCCATCAGGAAATATCCTTGTTGACGGACTTGGAGTAGGTGATGTTGGTAACATCGTCCTAAGAGACAGAAGACACTTATCAGAAGACGGACTAATAATTGTTGTTATCTCCTTGACAAAAGAAGGCAAGGTTGTTTCAGGTCCTGACATTATTTCAAGAGGCTTCGTTTACGTAAGAGAATCAGAAGACCTTATTGAAGATGCAAAAAATGTTGTTAGAAAAATCTTAAATGACGATTCACGCGACAACTTAAAGGATTGGAATGGACTTAAGTCTGATATACGAGATAACTTGAGATCATATATTTTCAAAAACACAAAGAGAAATCCTATGATTTTACCAATTATTATGGAGGTTTAGGATATTTAGGGAATCTTAGAGGTTCCCTTTTTTAGAGGAATTATGCCAAATATAAATTACGATTATATAGAAAACTATTTAAGAGATTTAAAAGAATTAAAAGATGAAAAGCTTCGCGAGATGATGGATTACGCAGAAGAAAATCACGTTCCAATAGTGGAGAGGGAAAGTGAAGAATTTATTAACTTTCTCCTTGCCATCCACAAGCCAAAGAAGATTCTTGAGCTTGGAACTGCCATAGGCTATTCTTCTATTTCCTTTGCCAAGAGGAATAAGTGCATAGAAAAAATTGACAGCGTAGAGTTAAGAGAAGAAATGGTAGAAATCGCAAGGAAAAATATTTCTGATGTGGGACTTGATAATATAATTAAAGTTCACCACAGTGATGCCTATGACTTTCTTCTTGACTTGGAAGAAAAATACGACTTTATATTTATAGATGCAGCTAAGGGTCAGTACGAAAAATATTTTGATGAGTCCCTAAAAAATTTAAATAATGGGGGAATAATTCTCTGCGACAATGTCCTCTTTAAGGGAATGATAGCAGAAGACTCCCTAGTTAAGAGAAGGAAAATAACAATTGTAAAAAGACTTAGAAAATTTTTAAAAGATATTTCTGGTGATGAGAGATTTGACTCATCAGTAATTCCCATTGGGGACGGAATACTTTTAGTGAGGAGAAAAGATGAAGAAGATTGAACTTTTAGCACCAGCAGGTGATATAAATAAATTAAAAACTGCAGTGGAATATGGTGCCGATGCAGTTTATCTTGGAGGAGAAAGTTTTGGACTTAGAAAAGCTTCCAAAAATTTTTCCATGGAAGATATTAAATGGGCAACAGACTATCTACACGAGAGGGGAAAGAAGATTCACGTTACCCTAAATATTATTCCCCACAACGATGACATGGAAGGTGTAGAAGAATACATCAAGGAACTCTATGAAATTGGAGTTGACGCCCTTATAGTTGCTGACCCAGGAATGTTTATGAAGGTAAAGGAAGTTGCACCAGACTTCCCGATCCATATTTCCACACAAGGATCAGTTACTAATGTTGAAACTGTAAAATTCTGGCAAAAACTGGGAGCAGAAAGAGTTGTAATGGCAAGAGAGCTTAGCCTAAAAGAAGTTGCCGACATTATAAAAGAAGTTGGCGACACAATAGAAGTTGAAACTTTTGCTCACGGTGCCATGTGCATGTCCTACTCAGGCAGATGTCTTCTTTCAAACTACATGACAGGAAGAGATGCCAACATGGGTGACTGCGCTCAACCTTGCAGGTACAAGTACAACCTAGTTGAAGAAAAGAGACCTGGAGAATACTTCCCAATAGAAGAACACGAAGAGGGAACTTTTATCATGAACTCCAAAGACCTTTGTATGATTGAACATATAGACGAAATGATTGAAGCTGGTATTGCCAGTCTTAAAATCGAAGGTCGTGTAAAAAGTGAATACTATCTTGCAACAGTAATTAGGTCTTACAGGATGGCAATCGATGCCTACTATGCTGATCCAGAAAATTATAAGTATGACCCATCCCTATTAGAAGAAATTAAAAAAGTAAGTCACAGGGACTTCACAACAGGTTTCTTCTATGGACAAGCAAACGAAGACTCACAAGTTTATGAGGACAACTCTTATATCAGAGGTTACGACTTCGTGGGAATTGTCCTAGACTATGATGAGGAAACAAAGATTGCAACTATTGAACAGAGAAATAGGGTCTTTGTTGGAGAAGAAATTGAAATCTTTGGACCTGGTATCAAGCACTTTGACTACAAGATAGAAAAGATGTTAGATGATAAGGATAGGGAAATTGATGTTGCAAACAAGGCAAAACAAATTTTTAAAATTAAAATCGAAGAACCTATTAAAAAGGGATTTATTTTAAGGAGAGAAAATGAAGAATAAGGCCTGCATTATTGGAATATGTGGTGGAAGTGGTAGCGGCAAGAGTACTGTTACCAAGAAACTAATTGAACTAATTGGAAGAGAAAATGTGTCAGTAATTGAACAAGACTCCTACTACAAGGACCAGTCTAATTTGGATTTTGAAGAGAGGGTCAAGACAAACTATGACCATCCTCTTGCCTTTGACAACGACCTCTTATTTCAACACCTACAAATGTTAAAGGAAGGGAAGTCTATTGAGAAACCAATTTATAACTTCGCCCTCCACAACAGGAGTAAGGAAAAGGAAGTTGTTGAGCCAAAGCCAATTATTATTCTCGAAGGAATTTTAATTTTTAACGAGATTAACTTAATTGACATCATGGACATAAAAGTTTTTGTGGACACTGATGCTGATGTTAGGATAATAAGAAGGATCAAGAGGGACATGCTTGAGAGGGGAAGGTCCCTTGACTCAGTTATTGAACAGTATCTTGCAACAGTTAGACCATCACATCTTCAATTTGTTGAGCCTTCAAAGAGGTATGCGGACTTAATCATCCCAGAAGGCGGCGAAAATGAAGTTGCCATTGATATTTTGTACCAAAAAATAAAATCTTTGGTATAAAATGTTTGACAATGACAGACATCTGTGCTATCATTGTTTTTGTTATTAAAGAAGAAGTCCGCTTCTCACCTAATGGCACAGTCATTTAGGTTATTTGAAAATTACGATGAATTTGCGGGCATCTTTTTAGGTGCCTGCTTTTTTAATTTACGGAGGTGCTTAGAAATTAAAGAACTTCAAATCAATGAAGAGATAAGAGAAAAGGAAGTCAGATTAGTAGATGATGAGGGCAATCAACTTGGTGTTGTGTCCAAGAATCAAGCCATCGACATGGCTATATCTAAAAAACTGGACCTAGTAAAAGTTGCTCCAAATGCAAAACCACCAGTGTGCCGTATAATGGACTATGGTAAATACAGATACGAGCAAGAGAAAAAAGAAAAAGAAGCTAGAAAAAAGCAAAAGGTAATCAATGTTAAGGAACTTAGATTTAGTCCAAACATTGAAGATCATGACTTGAATACTAAAGCCAATAGAGCTATTGATTTCTTAAAAAACGGTGATAGAGTTAAGGTTTCAGTTAGATTTAGAGGTAGAGAGATGGGTCATACTGATCTTGGAAGAGAAGTTCTCGACAAGTTCTATGATTTAATTTCTGAGTATGGAGTTGTGGACAAAAAACCTAAAATGGAAGGAAGAAGTTTAGTTATGTTCCTTTCAGAAAGAAAAGACAGCGACAAGTCTGATAATTAAGGAGGATTTTTATGGCAAAGATGAAAACTCACAGAGCTTCCGCAAAGAGGTTTAAGAGAACTGGTTCTGGAAAGCTTAAGAGATTTTACGCTTTTAAAGGACATTTAACAGGTAAAAAATCTGCTAAGAGAATAAGAAAATTAAGAAAGAGCAGTACGGTTTCTAAAGGTGATCAAAGAAGAATTGATCACATGATCCCTTAATAGGAGGTAAAAATGGCTAGAGTAAAAAGAGGCGTTAACGCTAAAAAAAGACATAAGAATATACTAAAGCAATCCAAGGGATATTTTGGTGCTAAATCAAAATTATTTAGAACTGCTAACCAAGCTGTTATGAAATCTCTTAACTATGCTTACATTGGTAGAAAACAAAGAAAAAGAGATTTTAGAAAACTTTGGATTACAAGAATTAATGCAGCTGCAAGAATTAATGGCATGAGCTATTCAAAATTCATTAGCGGCCTTAAGAAAGCAAACATCACTATTAACAGAAAGATGCTTTCTGAAATGGCAATCAATGATCCAGCTGCTTTTGCAAAACTAGTTGAAATTGCAAAAGAACAATAAATAATTGCTCCCTTTTGGGAGCTTTTTTTGTATAATAAGTTTGAATAAATTTATTTAAAGAGGAAATTATGATTAGAAAATTAAAAAAGAATTCACCACTTATGGTTTGCCTTTCCTTCTTTGGCTTGATACTATTTGGGGCAATCTTATTAAACCTTCCACAAGCATCAGCTGATGGAAAGTCCATTGGATTTTTAAATGCCCTCTTCACATCAACATCAGCTTCTTGTGTAACGGGACTTATTGTGGCCAACACTGCCACTCAATGGACAGTCTTTGGCAAACTTATAATTATAACTTTGATACAAATTGGTGGGCTGGGAACAATGGTCTTCCTGTCCCTAATTGCTCTTGCCTTTAATAAAAAAATTGGGATCAATGAAAGAAGAATTATAAAGGAACAGACTAATGCTGACACAAGCAAGGGAATTATAAGGCTTGTTATATACATCATCAAGTTTTCTTTAAGTGTGGAACTTATTGGGGCAGTCTTACTTGCCACAAGATTTATACCAGACTTTGGCCTTCAAAAGGGAATTTTATTTTCCCTTTTCCATTCCATCTCAGCCTTTTGTAACGCAGGTTTTGATATTCTTGGCAACTCCCTTGTGGACTATGTAGACAACATAACGGTAAACCTTGTTATTGCCTTTCTAATAATTTTTGGTGGACTAGGCTTTACAGTTTATATTGATATCTATAAGAAGAGGAGATTTAGGAACTTGAGCCTACACTCCAAGGTTGTTATTTCAATTACAGGAATATTGCTCTTACTGGGAACCATAGCCTACTTTATCTTGGAACACAAGAGTGCATCTATGGAAGGCTTGACCCTAAAGGGGAAAATTTTGGCATCCTTCTTTATGTCATCTTCAGCAAGGACAGCTGGTTTTAACTCCATAGACATTGGCAAGATGCAAAAAGGTTCGGTTATAGTTACAATTATGTTAATGTTCATTGGTGCATCACCGGCATCAACTGGTGGTGGTATCAAGACAACAACTTTTGGTGTCTTGTTATTTTCAACCCTATCTGTTTTAAGGGGAAATGACGAAACAGAAATTTTCCACAAGACAATTCCACGTGACGCCCTCTTAAAGAGTCTTTGCATTTTTTCACTGGGATCTGCCTTGGTAATTTTTTCTTCCCTTTGTATAACAATAATCGAAGGTGGAAAATTTTTGTATCTAGATATTTTATATGAAATTGTATCAGCCATTGGTACAGTAGGAGTTAGTAGAGGATTAACTGCCAACTTAAGTTCTCTTTCAAAGTTGATTATAATTGTTTTAATGTATCTTGGAAGGGTTGGGGCAGCTACTCTTGGAATAGGTCTTTTAAATAGGAAAAATAAGAAGCACACAAGATATTCATATGGGAAAATTATAGTGGGGTAAAAAATGAAGACATTTATTGTATTTGGCTGTGGTAGATTTGGTTCCACTGTGGCCACTAGATTATATGATTTGAAAAATGACGTTGTGGTCGTAGATTCAGACCATGAAAAAATTGATTTAATTAACGACAATGTAACAGAGGCAATTGTATGTGACCTTGAAGATGAAAAGGCAGTAGGAGAATTAGCTTTAAACAATTATGACGTGGCAATAGTCGCCATTGGTGAAAGCCTTGAACCAGCAATTATGGCAGTCCTTGCGTCTAAGGAAGCGGGGATTGGAAAAGTTATCGCCAAGGCAACATCCTATAGGTTTGGAAAAATTTTGTTAAAATGTGGAGCAGATAAAATTATTTTTCCAGAAAGAGATATGGGTTATAGAGTTGCGAATAATTTATCCAACAACAACTTGCTTGACTCCGATGAAATATCCAAGGGATACAGTTTTTATGATTTCAATGCACCTGTAAAAATGAGTGGAAAAGATTTGACTGAACTTGGACTTAGAGAAGACTACAACTTTAACATCTTGATGGTAAAGAGGAATGGTGAAAACTTTGTAAATCCAGGCTCTGATTTTAAGATTAAGGAAGATGACACTTTGACAGTTTTAGGTTCAGACAAGGACATCAAAAATTTTATAGAAGAAAACTAAAAATTATGAAAAAACAAAAAATAAGGACTAAGGCCTTTGAGACCTAGTCCTTATTTTTTTTGCAAATTTTTATATAAATTTTCTTATTACGAAATAAAAGAAAAGTATTAGCCAAGCTATGACGTGACAAGTAATGTTGACTCTCTTTCTTATTTTTTCATTCTTAATAATTTTTGTGTACTCAGTTAAAAAATATCCTGCCAAGCAAATAAAATAAAGGGGAACTATTGTAAGATAAAACATAAAACCACCGCCTTATTTAATTTTATCACGAAAAAGCTATTAACCAATAAAAATTTATAAAATCCTCTTATTTACATATCTACATTTATAAACTACAATTAAATTAATACATAAAAGAAATGAAAGAGGTAATCTTATGAAAAAATTAAAAAAACTTTTACTTGTGGGCCTAGCAGCTACAACTTTAGTTGCCTGTGGCAAGACAACAGAAAATAAGACTCCAGAAGTAAAAGAACCAGAAAAAATAGTTTATTACACACCACTAACTCATGAAGAGAGAGATAACGAGGAACAAAAAAATAAAAAAATATTTGCAGTTATGCTTGATAACCACGACGATGCAAGGCCTCAAGCACAAATTTCCAAGGCCGACATAATCTATGAGTACAGGGTTGAGGGTGAGTTTACAAGATACATGGCCCTCTTCCAAAGCAACTTCCCAGAAAATGTGGGACCAGTTCGCTCTGCAAGACCTTACTTTGTCCAAACTGCCAAGGAATACAATGCAATTTATGCCCACTGGGGTGGATCAGAAGCAGGACTTGCTGAAGTAAGAAGTAGGAATGTTGTTGACCTTGATGGGATTGCACTTGAAGGGATTGTCTTCCACAGAAACAAGGACGTTGGCAAGCGTGCACCCCACAATGGTTATATTTCCCTTCCAGAACTTGAAAATTACCTAGTGGAAAAGGGAGTTGACGTAAATGACAACACTGCATCCCTAAACTTTTACGACAAGGAAGCAAATATCCAAGGTCTTGATGTGGGGGAAATAACACTAAACTTTAACAAAAACTACAAGACAAACTTTATCTATGATGAAGCTACAGGAAAATACAAATACATTCGTCAAGGACAACCAGTTATTGACGAGGCAACAGGCCAAGAATTTTCTACAGATAACCTTGTAGTCCTCTTCCAAAAGGGAGTAGTTGCTGGACCTAAGGGAACTTTAAAAATGGCAAATATTGGCACAGGCACAGGACTTCTTCTTCAAAAGGGAAAACTTGCCCCAATAACTTGGGAAAAGGAAAATGAAGATGCAAGGACAATCTTAAAATATCCTGACGAAACTGAAGTAAAATTCTGCCCAGGCAGAACTTTCTTCTCCATAGTTGATGAAGAAAAGGATGCAGTCTACCAAGTTCCAGAAACTGAAGGACAAGAAGGTCAAGAAGGGGAAGGAAATAATACAGAAAACCAAACCCCAGCGAATCCTGAAAATCAAAAATAAAATTAAAAAATCTTATTTTGGGTAAGAAAGACATAGAGGTGATTTTATGATTAATATGACAAAAATCGACTATGTAATAAATATAACTGGCGCGTCTTACGACATTGTGAGAAAGGCACTTTTAGACAGCGACGGAGACGTTGATGTAGCAATCTCTTATATTAGAGAAGGCAAGTACGATGTAAACATTGACCCATCAAAGGTTTATGAAAATGAGGAAGAAAAAGAATCTGACCCTAAGGGTGAAAGAAAAACTGGAAGGGAATATGTTGATGATGTTATCAACTATCTTGACGAAATTCTTGAAGCCATAAAGGAAATCTGGAGAAAGGGAAATGCCAGCAGACTATTGGTGGAAAATAAGGGTGAAACTGTCCTATCACTTTCACTTACAACTTCTGCAATTGGTATGCTTCTAGCTTTACCAGCATCCCTACTTGGACTTTCTGCAGCCTATGTTTATGACTACTCCTTCAAGATCATCATGGACAATGGAGAAGTTATCGACGTCAAAGAATACCTAAAAGATAAGAGCAAATTTTTATAAAATTTATTAAAGTTAAGAGCCCCTCGGGGCTTTTTTCTTTAAGAAATGAGGAAAAAATGATAATTACTAGTAAAAACAACAATACATACAAATTTTTAAAGGGACTTTTAGAGAAAAAGCACAGGCAAGAGAATAAACTCTTTATGGTGGAGAAGCCTGTGGTTATTGAAGAGGCCGAGGGCTTTGAAATTAAGTATCTTGCCCTAAGTGAGTCTGCCTACAGTTCAAATAAATTTGAAAATATTATAAAAAACCTGGACCAAGACAAGATTTTTGTCTTTTCCGACAATATTTTCAAAAATCTTTGCGATGCAGTAACATCTCCTGGCATCATAGCCTATTATTCCTATCTTCACAGGGACTTTGACAGGACTTCAGGCAAATTTCTCTACCTTGACGACATAAGGGAGCCGGGAAACCTTGGGGGAATAATACGATCAGCCGATGCCCTGGGACTTGACGGCCTGATAATCTCTCCTGAATCCTGCGACCTTTACAATCCAAAGACTGTGAGGTCCTCTATGTCTTCTATCTTTAGGCTGTCAATTTACTTTATGAGTAGGGAAGACTTGGTTGATTTAGACTTCAATATTATTGCAACTTCATTAGAAAATTCTACTTCCACAAGAGACTACGACTTCAAGGACAAAGACATAGTTGTAATTGGAAATGAAGCCAAGGGGGTTTCAGACTTTTTAATGTCCCATGCAAAGGGATTTTTAAATATTCCAATTTCTCCTAAGGTAGATTCTTTAAATGCCAATGTTGCAGCATCAATTATAATTTACGAGATGATGAAATGACCTACGTATTAGTGGCAGAGAACTTTCCAGAAAAAGCTGCAGAGAAATTAAAAGCCTATGGACAAGTGGTGAGGACCAAGGCAAACACAAGAGTATTAAGAGGACTTGATACCCACCCAGACATTTTGGTCCATCCACTTCCTAATGGCGATTTTGTTGTTGACAGAGATAATTTTGACTATTATAAAGAGATTTTTAAGGACAAAAAAGTTCTTCCATCTCATTCATCTTTATCGGCAAAATACCCAGGGGACATTCACTTAAATGCCTTTGTCTTTAAAAATTTTTTCATCCACAACTTAAGGCACACAGACCAAGTCATCCTAGATTACTATAAAAATCGTGGCTACGACCTGGTAAATATAAAGCAGGGTTATGCAAAATGCTCCTGTCTTGTAACCGAGGACTTTGTCATCACAAGCGACGGAGGAATCTACGGGACCCTAAAGGACTTGATTCCCATTTATAAGATAGACCATGGACAAATTAAACTCCAAAACTTCAACTATGGTTTTATTGGAGGTGCTACTGGAGTCTTGGGCAAAAAAATATTCTTCACAGGAGACTTTTCTCATCATTCATCCCATGAAGAAATTTTAAAAATTATTAATAAGTATGATTATGAAATTGAAATTTTGTCCAAAGACCCAATAGAAGATTACGGTTCTATTTATATTATTTAAAACTTTTGTAAAAATGGAAAATATAAAAGATGGTATGTAGAAGGGTTAATTCCCTTCTTTAATACCATCTTTTATTTATAATATAATTATTAGGATATTTATAAACATATACTATCTATTTATTTTTTTGTTAATAATTTTTTCATATAAAAATTTATTGTCATCAAGGTAATCAAACATTAACTTAGAAAGCAAATCTTTAAATACATAATCTTCTTCAAGGTAAGATTCCTCAGAAATGCCAGAAATGTAAATCATCTCTGTTAGAAGTCTACCACTATTTGAAGACATATATTTAGTCTTTTCTTCAAGTATAAGAAAAAGAAAATCACCATACTCAGCCTCTCGTGGATCTACATATTCTATACTTTTTTCATTTTCTATAATTTTAAAGAGACGAAAGGACATGTCCTTTATCTCAACATTTAACTTAACATTTCCCACGAAATGCTTTGCATTTTCACTAAGCATATTCCTCTTATAGGAAGGTAATTCTGAAAAATCAATTTCAACAAGATCAAATTTATTTTTGAGATAAGATATAAGGTCTTTTGAATCTCTCTCGCCAATAGGAATTAGGTGTTTGAACATTTTAATTTGAGTTTTGTAGTCCATTTTACTTTTACATCTCCTCAAAGGATTATTATATAAAATAATTTTAACTCCTCTTAGGGAGTTTTTTTTTATTGACCTTTAATAAGTAAAGAGACAAGACCAGGCCAAGTACAAAAAATATAATTGAAGTGAAGGAGTAGTCCACGACTTTGAAAAAATAAATAATAAAAAAGTTATTGTAGAGGACTGGTATAAGGAAGACATAGAAAAAATAAAAACTTTTATTTTTATAAATTAAGGGCAAAGAAATCAGAAGTGGCAAGACAAAGGAGCTGAGCCCATAAAAATTTATAAATGCAAAGAATCCATAAAAATTATCTTCTAAGACAGGTAGAATGGGAACAGATCCCATAACAATAAGAGTAATGATAAAATATTTTAACTTGTCCTTCATAAGCCCCTCCATAAATAAAATTTATTAAATTATATCAAAAATCTTTTTTTAAAATGTAGTTTTACCTTATATTGAAATTTAGATAAATTATCTTTTGTATAATTTTTATTCTTTCTTATCAAAATGGTCTTTAATCATTAAATCTAGGTAAATAAGTGATAAGGCAATTAGTGGATACCAATAAAAAGCTGAACTTACACTATTTCCTAAATAGTCAAGAAAATAAAATATAAAACTAAATTTACTGTCTGAGCTACGATAAAAACCATAAAATTCACTTAAGGCTGTATAAAGTCTAAATAGGATTGGAATAAGAAATAATAAGGTTAATACAATTCTCTTTTTAGTTTTTATTTTCATAATTACCTCCAAATATTTATTTCTTCTTAAATTATATCAAAAAAATAATAAAAATCTTGTTTTAAATAAATTCTCCTGGGTAATATATAGGAGCGAGAGAAATGATAATTTCTCTTATAATTATTCTTGAAGATATAAAAACTTTGTGTTATTATAGAAACAATTTTAAAAGAGACTTTGATAAGAAGAGTAGGATCTATAAAATTCTAAGAGAGGAAATGGCTGGTGAAAGTTTCCAATTTTATATTTTTGAAAACTAACTTGGAGTCCCATAGCAAACTATGGCGTCAGGACGCGTTAAGTCCCTAGAGTTTAATTAAGGTGGAACCACGGTCATCGTCCTTTGGGATGGTGGCTTTTTTTATTATTAATTTTTAGGAGGATAAAATGATTATAAAGTACCCAGACGGATCACAAAAAGAATATGAAAGCGGAGTAAAGGTATCTGAAATTACTGGAGACATATCCCAAGGTCTTTTAAGACAATCTCTTGGAGCAGTAGTTAACGGTGAAATCCTTGGCCTTGACGACAAGGTTTATGAAGATAGCGACTTCAAAGTTGTAAAATTTGAAGACAAGGAAGGAAAGCAAATTTTCTGGCACACTGCATCCCACATTATGGCTTATGCAATCCAAGAACTTTACCCAGATACAAAATTTGCCATTGGACCTTCAACTGAAACAGGCTTCTATTACGACCTTGACCTTGAACACAGATTTGTAGAAGAAGACTTCAAGGCAATTGAAGACAAGATGAAGGAAATTGCTAAGAAGGACCTTCCAGTAGAAAGAATTGAAATTTCAAGAGAAGAAGCCCTAGCTTACTTCAAAGAAAAAAATCAAGACTACAAGGTTGAACTAATAAATGACCTTCCAGAAGATGAAAAAATCACAATGTATAAGATTGGTGACTTCACTGACCTTTGCAAGGGACCTCACCTTCTTTCAACTAAAAAAATCAAGGCTATTAAACTTCTTTCAATAGCAGGTGCTTATTGGAGAGGGGACTCTGACAATAAGATGCTACAAAGAATTTATGGTATTGCCTTTGAAAAACAAAAACAATTAGACGAATACATTGAAAGACGTGAAGAAGCTGAAAAGAGAGACCACAGAAAACTTGGTAAGGAACTTGACCTTTTTAGCATGCACGAAGAAGGACCTGGCTTCCCATTCTTCCATCCAAATGGAATGATTTTAAGAAACACTCTACTTGATTGGTGGAGGGGAGTTCTAAATGAAAATGGATACGGAGAAATCTTAACTCCAATTATCCTTAATGAAGCCCTATGGCATAGATCAGGCCACTGGGACCATTACAAGGACAATATGTACTTCACAAAGATTGATGACGGCGACTACGCAGTTAAACCAATGAACTGCCCAGGCTCAATCCTTGTTTACAATTCCAACAACCACTCTTATAGGGACCTTCCTATTAGACTTGCAGAATATGGTGTTGTTCACAGACACGAACTTTCTGGAGCCCTACACGGCCTATTTAGAGTAAGAACATTTACTCAAGATGATGCTCACGTTTACTGCTTGTTCTCACAAGTTAAAGACGAAGTATTCAAGATGATTGACCTTGCAGATTACCTATACTCAACATTTGGATTTAAATATTCAATTGAACTTTCTACAAGACCAGATGACTACATGGGAGACCTTGACGCTTGGAACCTTGCAGAAAAGAACCTAAAAGAAGCCCTAGAAGAAAAAAATCTTCCATACACAATTAACGAAGGCGACGGAGCTTTCTATGGTCCTAAGATTGACTTCCACCTAGAAGATGCCATTGGTAGAACTTGGCAATGTGGTACAATCCAACTTGACTTCCAACTTCCAGAAAACTTTGACTTAACTTACGTTGATGAAAATGGAGAAAGACAAAGACCAGTTATGCTTCACAGGGCCCTACTTGGATCAGTTGAAAGATTTATGGGTATCCTAATCGAACACTTTGCTGGTAAATTCCCACTATGGTTATCTCCAGTTCAAGTTGAAGTTATCCCTGTATCTGACAAGTTCAAGGATTATGCACAAAATCTTGCAGATAAACTTCACGCAGAAGGACTTAGGGTTCACCTAGATGGACGTACTGAAAAAGTTGGTTACAAGATTAGAGAAGCACAAGTTAAGAAGATCAACTACATGCTAGTAATTGGTGAAAAAGAAGAAACTTCTGGCAAGCTTTCTGTTAGAAAGAGAAGCGGCGAAGAAGTTCAAGATGTTGATGTAGATGAATTTATAGCATCACTTAAAGAAGAAATTAAAAACAAGACAATAACTGAATAAGTTATACTTGAAAAACTTATAAATAAAAGATAAAATCACAGCAGGTCTAAAGGGCCTGCTATTTTTGTGGACTTTTAGATTTAAGAAAAACCCTCATGCCCGAATATCTCATTACAAAAATTGAAGTTTTCCATTAGGATATTCTTGGCAAGAGGTTTTTAATTTGCAATAGTCTAAGCAAATTATTTTTTATGCTAAAATCACAAATAATTACAAAGTCACAAGTTTTTATGGACTGATAAATAATTATAGGGTATTAATTTTTTATGACTTGACAAAAATTTATAAAGCTTGAGTTTATTGTGATTTGTTAAAAATTTATTAACTAATAAATATGTGTAAGCTCATAAATTTTTATAAAGTAAGAAGCAATTACAAGCTCATAAATTTTTATAAAATAAAAAAACTAAGGCCATAAATATTTATAAAATTTCTTTACAAACCCATATTCATGTGATAAAATACATTGATGTAACCGCACAGAATAGGTTTTAAAACTTCGGTGCCTAGGATGGCGAGTCTTGTAATGAGGAGGTGCTACAAATGTACGCAATTATTGAAACAGGCGGAAAGCAATATACTGTTGAAGCTGGTAACAAAATTAGAGTTGAAAAACTAGATGCAAAAGAAGGCGACGTTGTAACTTTTGACAAGGTTGTTTTTGTATCAGGTGACGAACCAAAAGTTGGTACTCCATATGTAGAGGGTGCTAAGGTTGAAGCTAAGGTACTAGCTCAAGATAAAGCTAAAAAAGTTGTTGTATATAAATACAAAGCTAAGAAAAATGAAAGAAAGAAAAAGGGTCACCGTCAACCATACACTTTAGTTGAAATCACAGGTATTAACTAATGACTAGGATTGACCTTTACAAAAAGGGCGATTATTACTATGGATTTAAGTCTTGTGGCCACGCAGAAGGAGATTTTGACACACTTGTCTGC
Organism: Peptoniphilus harei; assembly: GCF_900454685.1. Classification (GTDB taxonomy): domain Bacteria; phylum Bacillota; class Clostridia; order Tissierellales; family Peptoniphilaceae; genus Peptoniphilus_A; species Peptoniphilus_A harei. The sequence continues at coordinate 1,035,577 of NZ_UATM01000032.1, forward strand.
TCCAGCATATCCACTCTCACTCAAACCCTATACTTTACCTTGATTGAAAAGTTGGGGATAAGCGAAAGTGACATAAGTGACACACAGGGCGACGGACTGTTAAAAATAGAAATTTTAAAAAGTGAAATTTTTAAAAGAAATGATATTCAAACTTGTTTTGAATTTATGATTAAGGGGATAGAACTCATTGACGAGGCCTATCCAGGATATTTGACACTAAAGAAGGTGGAGGTGCAAAATGATTAAATTTGATTTATTGCTTTTTTCTTCTAAAAAAGGAGCAGGTTCTTCTAAGAACGGTCGTGACTCAAACTCAAAGAGACTTGGAGTTAAGAGAGGCGACGGACAATTTGTTCTAGCAGGTAACATCATCGTTAGACAAAGAGGAACAAAAATCCATCCAGGTGAAAATGTAATGAAAGGGTCAGATGACACTTTATTTGCAACAGCTGATGGAATTTTAAGATTCACAACTAAGGGCAAAGGCGGAAAGAAATTCGCTAATGTTTACCAAGAAGAAAAAGTTGAATTAGCATAAAGATAAAGCAAGGGAAACCTTGCTTTTATTTTTTTAAGAGTAAAGTCTAATTTTCACAAAGATTTTACATATTTGACATAAGGTTCAAGTTTTCACTACAATTCTGTGCTAATTCTGTGATATAATTTTAGAAAATGCGAGGTAAAAATGTTTATAGATATAGCTAAAATAAAATTAAAGGCCGGAAAAGGTGGAGATGGCGCTGTCGCTTGGAGAAGAGAAAAATTCGAACCAGCAGGAGGACCAGCTGGTGGCGACGGAGGCAGAGGTGGCAATGTAATTGTAATGACAGACTCTGGACTTCACACTTTGATGGACTTTAGATACAAAAGAGAATACAAAGCCGAAAATGGTCAAAATGGTATGAGCAAGTTAAAATTTGGAAAAGATGGAGAAGATATTATCCTAAAGGTACCAGTTGGAACCCTAATTAGGGACGCCAACACTAATGGAGTTATCTACGACCTAAAGGAAAATAATATGTCTGTCACTGTCTGCAAGGGTGGACGTGGCGGCATGGGAAATGCCAGGTTCAAGACTTCCACTAGACAGGCACCAGCCTTTGCCCAAGCAGGCAACATGGGAGAAGAAAGAGAAATAATCTTGGAACTTAAACTCCTTGCCGATGTGGGACTAGTAGGTTTTCCTAACGTAGGTAAGTCAACCCTTCTTTCCATAGTTACATCTGCTAGGCCAAAGATTGCCAACTATCACTTTACAACCCTTTCTCCAAACCTAGGTGTTGTAAAAATTGATGAAGGCGAATCCTTTGTTATAGCAGACATACCTGGACTAATCGAAGGAGCATCAGAAGGGATTGGTCTTGGAGACGAATTTCTAAAACACGTTGAGAGGACAGGAATTTTAATCCACGTCCTAGATGTTTCTGGTTCAGAATACAGGGATCCAGTGGAAGATTTCCACAAGATCAATGAAGAACTTGTGAGATACAATGAAAAACTGGGAGAAAAGAAGCAAATTATTTTTGCCAACAAGACAGATGTCCCAGGAGCAGAAGAAAACCTAGAAAAATTAAGAGAAGAACTTGGGGACAAGTACGAGATAATAGCTGGCTCTTGTGCCACAACAGAAAATGTAGACAAGTTAATGAAGGAAACTTATAGGCTCCTTCAAGAAGTGGACTACGAAGACCACGAAACTTACGACATAGTACACGTAGAAGAAGTTAAGAGAGAAGAAGGCATCAGTGTCTTCAAGGAACATGGCGAATATTTTGTTGAAGGACCATACATTGACAAACTCCTTCGTTCCACAAACTTCGACGACTACGATTCACTTAAATACTTCCAAGAAAACCTTAGAAAGAATAAGGTTGTAGAAAAACTAGAAGAACTTGGGGCCCACGATGGCTGTTCAGTATTTATTGGCGAATACGAATTTGAATTTTTTGAATAAGCAGGTGATAGAATGTTAACAGGAAAAGAAAGATCTTATTTAAAGAGCCTTGCCCACAACATGGATCCACTTATCCAACTAGGAAAAGACGGGATCAACCAAGGTTTTTTAAATCAAATAGATAAACTTTTAGAAGACCACGAAATTGTAAAGATTAATGTCCTACAAAATGCACCAGTTGAAGTTGACGAAATTGTCGATGATATTCTTGATGCAACAGGGGCAGAATTTGTCCAAAAAATTGGCAAGAAACTTACAATTTATAGGGAATCTAAAGAAAACAAACAAATAGAATTATAATGAAAAAGTACGGAATTTTTGGAGGCAGCTTTGACCCCATCCACTATGGTCACCTAATGATATGTGAGTACATCAAGGAGGAGATGGGCCTGGACAAGGTGATCTTTATCCCAACAGGCAACCCACCCCACAAGGACCTTGGGGTTTCAGCAGAAGACAGGTACGAGATGGTAAGGCTTGCCATTTCCCCAAACCCAGACTTTGAAATATCTGACATAGAGACTACTAGGGTAAACTTATCCTACACAGTGGACACAATTAGGGAATTAAAAAAAATCTACAAGGAAGAAAAATTATATTTCTTAATAGGCCTAGACTCCCTCTTCCAACTAAAGACTTGGAAGAAGATAGGGGACCTATCACAAGAAATAGAATTTGTAGTTGCCTTACGACCAGGATACATCGACAAAGAAGAAATAAATAATGAGATAGACTTTTTGAGAGAGAACTTTGGGACAAAGATAAATCTTATTAAGACCCCACTCTATGAAATCTCTTCCACAGACCTTAGAGACCGAATTCATGAAGGCAAGTCTCTCAGATATCTAATTCCAAAAAAAGTTCTAGATTATATAGAAGAAAGTGGGTTTTACAAAGGTGACCTATAAACTTAAAAAATATGAAAAAGAAATACGTGAAAGGATTGGCGAAAAGAGATTTCTCCACACCCTTAGGGTGAGAGACACTGCCCTTGAACTAGCAAAGATCCACGGAGTAGACCAAGAAAAGGCAGAAGTGGCAGGGTTTTTGCACGACTGTGCCAAGATAAGAGATGAAGAACAACTTATAAAGGCTGCCAAAAAATCTGGCCTTCTCCTCACAAAGGAGATGCTAAAGGCACCCCAAATCATCCATTCCTATCTTGGGGCCATCTATGCCAGAGACCTCTATGGAATAGAAGATGAAGAAATACTAAATGCCATTACTTACCACACAACAGGCAGGGCAAATATGTCGGACCTAGAAAAAATAATTTTCTTGGCAGACTACATTGAGCCCATGAGAAACTTTGACGGAGTGGAAAGGGCAAGAGAACTTGCTAGAGTTGACCTTGATGCAGCCATGTATTTCGCCTTAAATAATACATTAAAATTTTTAGTTGACCACGACACCTATATTGTGCCGGCAACAGTTACAGCTAGAAATTTTTATAAGGAGTTGAATCCTTGAAAACTTTTTTTAAAGCTTTTTTTACAACAATAATACTAATAATAATCCTTGCCCTAGGAGGGTTTGCAGCCTACTACTACTTCTTTGAAGGAGAAGATGCAGATAAAATTGATGAGGGCGGCGAAAACCTACAATTCTTGATGCTGGGAGTGGACTCCCTTGACTCAAAGAAGGCAGACAATGCAAGATCCGACACTATAATGGTTGTAAACCTAGATGGGAAGACAGGAAAAGTAAATATAATTTCAATTCCAAGAGACACTTACACAAAGATCGAGGGTTACAAAAAGACAAAAATCAACCACTCCTTCAAATACGGAGGAAGTGAACTTACCCTTGACACAGTGAACAAACTCCTTGGGACAGACATAAAATATTACGTCACAGTAGACTACAGGTTTGTAGAAGACGTGGTAGACAAAATTGGTGGAGTAGAAGTTGACGTCCCAATAGATATGAAGTACGAGGACCCAACAGCAGACCCACCACTTACAATAGACATCAAGGCAGGCAGACAAAACCTAAAGGGCTACGATGCCATAGGATTTTTGAGATTTAGGAAGGGCTACAAGGATGCAGACCTTGGAAGAGTAAAGGCACAGCAACAATTTATGTCAGCCATCCTATCCAAGATGAAAGACCCAAAAACTCTAGTTAGGTCACCTCTCTTGCTATCATCCTATGTATCCTACACAGAAAACAATATACCTGTGAAGAAACTCATAAAGATGGCAGCAAAAATGCGTAACATTACAAGCGAAGACATAGTGACCAACACCCTACCAGGAACACCAAAATACATGGGAGGAGTGTCCTACTTCGTGCCAAATGAAAATAAAATACAAGTAATGCTATTAGAAAATAATTTTAAATAGGAGGTTTTATGACAACTCAAGAGAAATTAGATATCATAGTGAAATCATGTGAAGACAAAAAGGGAATCGACATCAAGGTCCTAGACATCCAAGGTATGACATCAATTGCAGACTACTTTGTAATAGTAAGTGGTAACTCATCAACACAAGTAGATGCCCTAGCAAGAGAAATTGACGAAAAATTATCTGAAAAGGGAGAAGGACCACAAAACCTAGAAGGCAAGAACTCATCAAGATGGATCATCTTGGACTTTGGCGATATAATAGTCCACGTATTCCACAAGGACGAGAGAGAATACTACAACCTAGAAAGATTGTGGGAAGAAAACCAAGACCCACAAGAGGAGGAATAAAATTATGGTAAAAACATTACACACAGACAAGGCACCAGAAGCAGTGGGACCTTACTCACAAGCCACAGAAGTTAACGGATTTATCTTCACATCAGGTCAACTTCCACTAGTTCCAGAAACAGGAGAACTAATCTCAGACGACATCAAAAAAGCAACAGCAAGAAGTCTTGACAACATTAAGGCAATCCTAGAAGAAGCAGGTTCAAGCATGGAAAAAGTTGTAAAAGTTAACATCTTCCTAGACGATGTAAATGACTTTGCAGCAGTAAACGAAGTCTATGCAGAATATTTCACAAACCACAAACCAGCAAGATCTTGCGTAGAAGTAGCAAAGCTACCAAAGGGTGGCCTTCTAGAAATCGAAGCAATAGCAGTAAAATAATTTCTAAAGAGGACCCGAGAGGGTTCTTTTTTTATAAAAAAGAGGTAGACAAGATGAAAGAAATAAATGTAAATGAAATAGATAGGATTGTGGACCCAATAGTGATAGACGTGCGTGAAGACTACGAGCTAGAAGAAACAGGAACCATAAAGGGCGCCATCCACATCCCTATGAATGAGGTCCCAAATAGACTTAACGAAATCACAAAAGAAAGAGAAATCTATATCCTTTGCAGGTCAGGAGTTAGATCCTACAACGTGGCAAAATATCTAAACGAGTTGGGATATGAGGCTATAAACCTTGACGGCGGCATAATAGACTATAAGGGCGAGCTTTTTAAGTAAGTCCTAGAAAATTATAAAGTCATAAAAATTTTTTGCTCAAAGATTACTTTCGACTTTATAAGATATCATGAAGTCAGTAATAAGTTTGAAAAAGAAGAGAAAAAGTTTACGAAAATTTAATAGAAAAAACAAATCCCACAAGACAAATCTTGTGGGAATTTTTTTGCTTAAAATTTAATTAGGCTCGATCTTAGAACTTATTAAAGTCAAAGAAAAAACTTTTAAAGATTTATTAATAACTTAAAGATAAATCTTGAGAAAAAATTATTTATTTCTTAATAATTAAAATCTTTTTATGACTTAGAGACAAGAAATAAATTAAAAATAAAAATTTATAAAGATTAAGTCATTGATACTTAAAAACTCAGGAAATAAAAAACTAATTCTTACTAACTCAAATAAAGATAAGTATTGAAGGTAAATCTAACATAGAAGAAATTTTTTTTAAGATCATAACAAAGCTAAAAATCACAGGACAATTATAACTAATAAAAATTTGCAAAAATTGATGACAAGTAATACATGAGAAATTAAATAAGAATAGTAAGAAAAAAATTTTTAAACTTAAATTTAAATAGATAAAACTTATATAGAGAAATAAAAAATTGTATAAAATAAAAACAGTTTTCACCATAGAAAAAACTATTTTAAAAAGAAGTTTAAAACAAGAAAACAGTAAATTTTAAAGATAAACGACTAGTTGAATATATTAAGGTGTGCTATAATTATTAATTAAGAATAGAAGATCATAAAAGTATTTCGTCTATTCAATTAATAGTTAATTAAAACTATTAATTATGAAAAAACTCTTTGGAGCGAGATAGATAAGTAGAAATATATAATCAAAATATAAACTAAAAAATTAAAAGAAGTAACCAATCTATAATGAAAGGAGAAAAAATGGATAAAAAGAAGAAATTCAACACCAATAGGGTGGCAGCCTATGCCCTTTCAGGTGTAATGCTAGCAAGCGTTATCCCATATAACGTCTTTGCGGATGTAGAAAAAACACAAAATGCAATAAACCATGTTGCAGCTGCAAGTGGATCAGACTTAGGAATTGCACCAGAAAAAGATTAAGTAGCTGTAAGAGATGCTGCAGCACCAGAAGACACATCTACTAGTGCCGATGCAAAAAATGCTGTTCACGGCTTTGTAGGTGTCCTAGTTGGTGGCGACATCAATGCTGACCTAGCAGCTGAAACAGGCCAAAGATTTAAGCCAATAGAAGGGGTAAGAGTCTACTTTCAATGGTATGAAAAGAAAGGCAATAGAACCTCTCCAACCTATTCAGCAGAATCAGGAGCTGATGGTCAATTCCATATGGGGATCAAACCATATATCGGCCGAGATGGAAAATTAGTAAAATTTGATGCCGATACAACTGTATCTGCAGGTGATGAATCCTATAAGATGTGGGTAGATGAATCTACTATTCCAGAAGGTTACCAACTTCAATACTCAACAGGAGAAGGTGTTGAATTTACAGATAGAAAAGTAGCAGGTGGCGATTACCAACTTGGACCAAACAGACTCGTTAATTACAGAGTTCTTTTGATGGAAAAACAAGATGAAGCAAAGATGCACAAGGAAGCGACTCCAACAACTCCACAAATTTCTAAAGCAGGTCAAGGAGCTGTATGGGGAAAAGTTTCTTGGGACTATGAATCTGCAGGCGGTGTTCAATGGGGTATCGTATCAACTCCTACATCACCAGCTGGAGGAGTAACAGTAACTGCATCCTACCTATCTGACTATGCATTGAAACAAATTTACAGTGCTAACACAGCAAAGATGTTAGGTCTATCCAAACCTAGTGATATTCGTGGATCAGGTTGGACATTTAAACTTGAAACTCAATTACAAGAATGGATTGCTGAACAAGTAGCTAAAGAAAAGGATAAGTGGATAGCAGAAACTGTAAGTGCTGAAACAAATGCTGAAGGCGATTACCTAATCCAATTTAAGGGAACTTGGGGTCCAAATAGAAATGACTACTCCGTAGCTGAATACGAAAGAGTAGCAGGTAAGTACTATGCAGGCGATGCCCACAGATGGACAGAAGTAGAAGCAAATCGACTTGGTAAAGTTGCAGAAAATGCTACAGATGGATCATTCTTAACAGGTGCACTTGACTGGAATGAAAAACACGTTAACTCTGACTGGTTATTTATCTCAACTAAGGATACAGATGATGTTGTAAAGAGAACACCATGGAACTACAACTGGTACACAGGCTCTGACAATGGCTGGGGTATCCATGGTGGTTGGGCTCAAGCAGCCTTTGGTGTATCTACTGTCCAAGCTGCTAACTCTACAAGGGCTGACTTTAACTTCGCACCAGCAGAAATTAAGTTCAACATCACAAACTTTGATACCCAAGCAAATACTGCAATACCAGGTGATGTAGCAACAACTAAGACTGCAGGTCTTCCTTACAAGAATACAAATGATTCCTTCAAAATTGTATGGTATGACCAAGATGGAAAAATAGTAAAAGAACAAAAAGAAGCAGAAAAACCTACATCAACAGGTGCATTAGCAGAATCAACTTTTGACACTAAAGATGTAAAAGAAACAAAAACATTTATAGCAAAACTTCACTATGTTAAACCAGGTGGAGGTCTAGGACCAGTTTTAGCCCAAGATGCCTTTACTGTTAAGGTAGGTAAGATTGTAGTGTCTGCCTATGATGATGTAAATATTGCAAACCCTGGTGCTAAAGAAAACGAAGGAGCAACTTACAAGGCTGAAGGCCTTCCAGAAGGACTTACAATAGATAAAAACACAGGTACAGTATCAGGAAAGGCAAAAGTTCCTGGAAAATACACTGTAACTGTTACAACCTCTATTCTTGATGAAGATTCTGGAGAAATAATGGAAGGAACATCTAACTACACAGCCCTTGTTACAGACTCGCCATTAGAACATGGAGAAGTTGGCCTTGAATATAATAAAACTGTAAAACCAGCAGAAGTCGAAGGTTATGTATTCAAAGAGGTTTCAGCTAAGTTTATTGATGGAAAAGTTATTGAAGGCCTAACAATTACGGGAGATAAAATTTCAGGAACTCCAAAAGCAGAAGTTGCAGCTACTCAAGAAGGTCCAAATGTAGAGGTAACCTATGATATCTACAAGCTAAATTCTAAGGGCGATGCAGTCCTTATAAAAGAAGGTCACAAGGATTTAGTACCTTTAGAAATCACCAAGGCAGCTTCTCAAGCACCAAAATATGAACCAGCATATACTGATGTGGAAGGAACACCGGGAGCAGAAGCAATAGTTGCAGCTCCGAAATTCCTAGACCAAAAGAGTGAAGCTGATCCAAAACCAGAAGTTACAAAACCAAGCAATGTCAAATTTGCTTTAGGCGATGGTGCTCCTGAAGGTGCTACTATTGATGCAAATACAGGTGCGGTAACTTACACATCAACTGCAAGAGATGCCAACACTACTGTAAATATTCCAGTTAAGGTAACTTATTCTGACGGAACTATTGATGAAACTCTTGCTAAAATCAAGGTTGGACAAGCACAAGCTGATTCTTACCAACCAGAATATACTGAAGCTGAAGGAAAAGCAGGAACAGAAGCAACAGTAACTGCTCCAAACTTCAAAGACGCAAAAGGCCAAGAAACAACAAAACCAGAAGGTGTTGAATTTACTATAGGTAAAGATGCTCCAACAGGTGCAACAGTTGATAAAACAACTGGTGAAGTTAAATACACACCATCAATCGACCAAGCTGGTCAGACAGTAAATATTCCTGTAACAGTAACTTACAAGGACGGCTCAACAGACGAAGTGAAAGCGCCTATTAAGGTTGCACAAGGAGATAACTTAAACTACGAACCAGATTACAAGTCAGTAGTGGCTCAAGTTAAATACCCTGTAACAGTGGAAGCTCCAAAATTCCTAGACCAAAAGAGTGAAGAAACAATAAAGCCTATAGCAAATCCACAACCAGAGGGTATGAAATTTGCCATAGAAGATGGCTTTACAACCAATGGCACTTTAACAATCAACGATCAAACAGGTGTAATTACCTATACAGCCGTAGATGCCGACAAGAACACTGTAATTGAAGTACCGGTAATAGTAACTTACGCAGATGGTTCGTCTGAAAAAATTACTGCAAAAATCGACGTTCCATCTGATGCGAACTTCTACGATCCAAAAGCTGTACCATTAACAACTGAACAAGGGACAGTTCCAAGGGCAGAAGATGGAGTTAATATTCCTAATAATCCTCCAGCAGGAACAACCTATACTTGGGAAGCAGTACCAAAGGTAAATACACCTGGTGAGACAACAGGCATAGTAAAGGTAACTTACCCAGACGGAACTGAAGACTTTGTCGAAGTCACGGTAACTGTAAAAGCAAGTGCTTCTAAGAAAACAACTGTTGACGATACAAACAAAAAACCAGTAGACCCGACAGATCAAAAACAAGGTACTGGTATTATCGTTACAAATCCTGACGAAAAAACAACAGTTTCTGCCAAAGATGCAAATCATAAAGATGTAACACCAGTAATCAATAAAGTAACCGGCGAAATCGAAGTTACTCCTGGAACAGACGCAACTGGTCCAATCACTGTAACCGTAACAGATAGTGATCTACCGGAAGGTAAGAGAGACATTGAAGTTCCAGTAGCGGAAAAAAGTGAAAAACCTGGAATCACAGCACCTACAGCGGGAGACCAAACAATCTCAGGAACAGGAACTCCAGGCGCAAGAGTAAATCTAGCGTTAAAAAGAGTTGAAGACATACCAATTGCTAATGACGTAGCAGTTAAAGATGATGGAACTTGGACAGCCGACGTTCCAGCTGGAATACTCTTAAAAGAAAATGACACAGTTTTAGCTACACAAAAAGAAGATGGCAAATCTGTGTCCAATCCAGTAGAAGCAAAAGTAACTGAAAAAGCAAAAACAGATGCTGAAAAGAATCCAGTAGTTGATCCAGCTAAGACAGAAGTTGCAAACAAAGATAAGTTAACTGATGAAGAAAAAGCAAAAGTAGTAGAAGCAGTTAAGAAAGCAAACCCAGAAGCTAAAGACGTAACAGTTGATGATAAGGGTAATGCAACATTAACTTACGCAGACGGAACAACAAATGAAATTCCAGCAGACAAGACAGTAACTGAAAAAGCAAAAACAGATGCTGAAAAGAATCCAGTAGTTGATCCAGCTAAGACAGAAGTTGCAAACAAAGATAAGTTAACTGATGAAGAAAAAGCAAAAGTAGTAGAAGCAGTTAAGAAAGCAAACCCAGAAGCTAAAGACGTAACAGTTGATGATAAGGGTAATGCAACATTAACTTACGCAGACGGAACAACAAACACTTTAACTCCTGATAAAACAGTAAGTGAAAGAGCTAAAACAGAAGTAGATAAAAAAGCACTTCAAGATGAAGTAGATAAAGAAAAATCTACAAAGGATGCAGACAAGTACAAGAATGCAGATCAAGACAAAAAGGCTGCATACGACAAAGCATTAGAAGAAGCACAAAAAGTACTAGACAACAAAGATGCAACACAAGAAGAAGTTAACAAAGCTAAAGATGCATTAACAGCAGCAGAAGCAGCGTTAAACGGAAAAGAATCAGTAGACAATAAACCACTTCAAGATGAAGTAGGCAAAAAAGATGCAACTCAAGCTACTGACAAGTACAAGAATGCAGATCAAGACAAGAAGGATGCATACGATAAAGCATTAGCAGATGCTAAGAAAGTACTTGAAAACAAAGACGCTACTCAAGAAGAAGTAGACAAAGCAAAAGATGCATTAAAAGCTGCAGAAGAAGCTTTGAATGGTACAGCAACTCAAGAAGTTGACAAATCAGCACTTCAAACAGAAGTAGACAAAAACAAAGACGCTGCAATAACAGGCTCTGACAAGTACAAGAATGCAGACCAAGATAAGAAGGATGCATACGACAAAGCATTAGAAGAAGCACAAAAAGTACTAGACAACAAAGATGCAACACAAGAAGAAGTTAACAAAGCTAAAGATGCATTAAAAGCTGCAGAAGAAGCTTTTAATGGAGAAGCTACTGTAGATAAGACAGGTCTTCAAAAAGAAGCAGACAAGGAAACTTCAACAAAAGAATCTGACAAATATAAGAATGCAGATACTGACAAGAAGAAAGCTTACGACGATGCTTTAGCAAAAGCAAAAGAAGTTTTAGCTAATGACAAAGCTACTCAAGAAGAAGTAAATGCGGCTAAGAAAGCATTAAAAGATGCAGAAGACGCATTAGACATAAGCGCAGCGGTAGACAAAGCTGCACTTAAAGCAGAAGTAGACAAAAAAGATGCAACTCAAGCTACTGACAAGTACAAGAATGCAGACAAAGACAAAAAGGATGCATACGACAAAGCATTAGAAAATGCTAAGAAAGTCCTTGAAGATCCAAATGCTACTCAAGAAGAAGTTAATAAAGCTAAGAAAGCTTTAGAAGAAGCAGAAAAAGCATTAAATGGAAAACCATCTGACAACACTGGTGGAAATGTTACTCCAGGTAAACCATCTGACAATGACAACGCTGGTGGAAATGATGGATACAGACCTGGACACGGTGGAAGTGATGTATTTGATCGTCTATTCAGAAGACATGACTACACTCCAACTTACCCAGTTAAGACTGTAGTTCCTGAAAAGACTGAAGCTGCTACTCCAGTTCGTGATACTCTATGGTATGTATTCCACATTAACGAGTTCCAATACGAAGTTGTTAGAAATGGTGTTGTTACTAAGAGATTAATGGACGTAACTCCAGTTATTCAAAATGGTAGAACAATGCTTCCACTTAGATATGTAGCTGAAGCTCTTCAAGCTGACGTTACTTGGGATGCTAAGACAAGAACTGCAACATTCACTAAAGATGGCTTGACAGCATCAATCCAAATCGATAGTGATGAAATAGTTCTTTCTAACGGCAAGATTGTTAAGATGGACTCTAAACCACTTAATATCAACGATAGAATCTTAGTTTCTGTAACTAACGTAGCCAATGTATTTGGTTTAACTAACGGAAATACTAAAGACAATGCAGATCAAGATATTGAATGGGAACAAGCAGATAAGAGTGCAACAATTTATATTAGAAGATAATTTGTTGAGAATTAAGAGGAACCCTTAGGGGTTCTTCTTTTTTACACATTTTTATCATTTTACTTCTAAGGGATTTAAAATTTATATTCATTGCATGATAAATATAATTTACGCTTTATGTCAGACGTAAAAACAAACGCAAAACATAATTTACGTTTTATTTCAAACGCAAAAGCAGACGTAAAATTTTATGTTTGTTTTTAATAAGTACAATTAAAAATAATAATAAAAAACTCTTTATGTGCTATAAAATAAAAGCAATCATAAAGAGTTTTTGTTTTAAAAATGTTATAATGTAGTTGAGGACACTAGAAGGTGGTTGCCTAATATTCATATTAGGAGGAATGACTATGAGTGATTATGAAATTCTATCTTTAATGGTAGAGTTTGCTACATTAATAGTCATCATCTTAACACTTAAAGATAAAAAGTAGTTAAAATGTAAAAAACCACCTGTATCGACTTAGGTGGTTTTTATATTAAATTAACCCTAAGGCGACCGCTACTTGTACCCGAATGGGTATTAACGGTGTCCTCATTTATGTATATAATATCATAAAGTTTATTTAAAATCAATTTATTATGACTTTACGAATTTCTGTTACTTCATATTTTTTTCTTAACTCACAAATTTTCATAATCTTATAATTATTCACAACTTTATAAATTTCTATGACTTAACAATTTTTTGAGACCTCATAATATTTTATAAAACACAATATTTTATGTTAATTACAATCTTACAAGCTTTTTATATTTTTTTGTGTTATAATGTCAAAAGAAAGAACTTGAAGGGCCGAGGGAATCTCGGTCTTTTTTTATTTTTATAATAGATTAGGAGAATATATTGAGATTTAGTGATTTAAATTTATCTAGTGAACTTTTGCATGCCATTGATGATTTGGGTTTTGAAAGTCCATCTGAGGTTCAAGAGGCAAGTATACCAATAATTTTGGAAGGTCGTGACGTCCTTGCTCAGGCACAAACTGGTACTGGCAAGACTGCTTCTTTTGGGATTCCAATAATTGAAGGAATGGAAGAAAATGCTAAGGACTTGCAGGCTCTTGTCCTTGTTCCTACAAGAGAACTTGCTAGACAGGTATCAGAAGAATTAAAGAAGCTTGCAAAATATAAAAAATTCATTAATATAGTTCCAATTTATGGTGGGGCTGATATGGGCAAGCAGCTGCGTGACTTAAAGAGGGGAGCCAGTATTGTGGTTGGGACTCCTGGCAGGGTCATGGACCACATGAAGAGAAAGACTATTAGGCTTGATGGCCTAAAGTTTTTGACCTTTGATGAGGCTGACGAGATGTTTGACATGGGCTTTAGGGATGATATGAAGACTATTATCGAGAGGACCAATCCCAATAGACAAACCTTATTTTTCTCGGCAACTTTTGACAATGACATAAGGGAGTTTTCTAGACTTTATCAAAGGGATCCTGCCAAAGTTATTATTGAAAAGAAGGAACTTACTGCTGAGAAGATTGAGCAATTCTACCTTGAACTCAACAGGAATATGAAGACAGAAATCTTGAATAGGCTTATCCTCATCCACAAGCCTAAGAAGTCTATTATCTTCTGCAATACCAAGAGGATGGTTGAGGCCCTTGAGGTTGAGATTGCCCAAAGGGGTTACAAGGTTGACTCCCTTCACGGTGATATGCGTCAGTCATCAAGGGACAATGTTATGAAGAAGTTTAGGAAGGGGACTATTGATGTCTTGATTGCCACTGATGTTGCTGCTCGTGGCCTTGATGTGTCTGATATTGACCTTGTCTTTAACTACGACTTGCCACAACAAGCTGAGTATTATGTTCACAGGATTGGCCGTACGGCAAGGGCTGGCAAGAAGGGTGCATCTTTTACTTTTGTAACTAGCAGGGACTATCCTAAGTTTAAGGAGATTGAAAAGTATGCAAATATTAAGATGGAAAAGATGAAGCTTCCTACTAAGGCTGATGTTGAGAGGGAAAGTCTTGACAATCTCTTTGACAAGGTAAACAAGAATATCCTAAAGGCAGAAGATCAAGCTAACTACACAGAAGTCTTAAACAAACTTTTGGCAGAGGGCCACAGTCTATATGACATCTCTGCTTCTCTTTTAAAATTAGTAAATGAGTCCACTAACAAGACTAAGATCAAGGAACTTGACAGGGTTGATTATGGAAAGAAGTTTGAAATGTCCAAAAAGTCTAAATCCTCTGATAGGTCCAGGGACAAGAGGGGCAAGGAGATGAAGAAGATCAAGGGTCCAAAGATTTTTATCAACAAGGGCAAGAGAGACGGTCTTGACTCTCGTGAAGTTATTAGGCTACTTGGCAGGCACACTGATATCAATCCAAGTGACATTGGAAGGATCAACATCATGCCAAACTTTTCTTTTGTTGAAGTCCCAAAAAATATGATTAAGGATGCCATAAGAGACCTTGATGGCAAAAAGATCAAGGGCAAGTCTATAAAGGCAGAGTATTCTGAAAAATAAATTTATAATTTAAAAATTGCCCCAGGTGATTCCACTTGGGGATTTTATTTGCAAATTTTATTTATCTCAATCTTTGTTATAATGTAGTTAGGAGGTTTTTATGGATAATAAATTTTTAATTATAGATGGAAGTTCGCTTTTCTTCAGGGCCTTTTATGCCCTTCCACTTCTTAAAACTAAGAGGGGACTTTACACCAATGCCATTTACGGTTTTGTCATGATGGTGGAAAATGCAATCGAAAAGATCAATCCTAGTCATGTGGCAGTTTGCTTTGACATGAAGGGAAAGACTTTTAGGTCAGATATCTACAAGGACTACAAGGGAACTAGGCAAAAGACTCCCAATGAATTGGAGCAACAATGGCCTCTTGTGCGTGAGATTTTGGGCCACATGAATATAAAGATTCTTGAGTCGCCAGTTTATGAAGCCGATGATATTGCTGGAACTCTTGCTAAGCTTGGGTCTGAGGAAGGTTTCGAAAATTATCTTTTGACAGGGGATAAGGATTATTTTCAACTTGTAAATGAAAATACAAAAGTCCTCTTCACTCGCAAGGGAATCACTGACATGGATATTGTAACTGTTGATAAGATAGAGGAAGATTATGGGATTGAGCCCCTTGAATTTATTGAGTTAAAGGCCCTCATGGGTGACTCATCTGATAACATTCCAGGAATTTATGGGATTGGAGAAAAGACTGGCTTAAAACTTGTTCGCCAGTTCCATACTCTTGAGAATCTTTATGATAATATTGATGATGTTTCTGGCAAGAAGTTAAAGGAAAAATTAGTTGATGGCAAAACTGCTGCCTTTATGAGCAAGAAGCTGGGAACAATTGTGAGGGACGTTCCTATTGAAGAAAGTCTTGATGACTTAAAAAAACTTGACTACGACTATGAAAAGCTTTCAGAACTTTACCGTGAATTTGAGTTTAACTCAATGTTAGACAGGCTTCCAGAAGAATACCGCAAGGAAGAAGTGGAGGAAATCTCCCAAGACAATTTTGAATTTGTTGAAATAAAAGACCTAAGAGATATTGAAAAAGAAATTAAGGATAAAAAATCTTTTGCCTTTAAATTTATTACAGATGGAAAAATTTATGAAGATGTGAAGCCGATTTATCTTGCAATCAAGGTCAAGGATTCTGAAGTTAAGATAATTTCTTATGATGATATAGATTTTGACTTCTTGAAGGACCTTATGGAAGATGAGGATGTAGAAAAACTTGGATATTCCCTAAAAGAAGACATTATTATCTTAATGGATTTGGGAATTGACATCAAAAATTATTCTCATGACGTTGAGATTGCAGAATATTTATTAAATTCAACTAAGTCTGATTACGACATCAACAAAATTTCCATGGAATACTTCAAGAATGGTTACTTGGACCTTGAAGACCTTCTTGGCAAGGGTGCAAAGAAGAAGACTTATGCTGATTTAGATAAGGATGGCCTATTTAAGTATTTTGCCTTTGTCCTTAATACAATCTACAGGCTGGAAAATATTCAAAAGGAAAAAATCGAGGAAGAAGAGATGACTTCTCTCTACCAAGATATGGAGCTTCCTCTTGTTGAGGTCCTTGCATCTATGGAATATGTGGGAATCAACACAGACGAGTCTGTCCTTGATGAAATTGACGAGCAAATAATTGAAAAACTAAAGAACTTGGAAGAAGAAATTTATGGAGAAGCTGGGGAAGAATTTAATATAAATTCGCCAAAACAATTGGGAATTATCTTATTCGAGAAGATGGACTTCCCTGTTATTAAGAAGACAAAAACTGGTTACTCAACTTCTGCTGATGTCTTGGAAAAACTTCGTGGCAAGGGCGAAATAATCGACAAGATTTTGGACTACAGGAAGTTTTCCAAGCTTAAGTCAACTTATATTGACGGCCTAAAGTCTGTTATAAACAAGAAGACTAAGAGGATTCACTCAAGATTTATGCAGACAGTGACTGCTACGGGTAGAATTTCTTCCACTGATCCAAACCTACAAAATATTCCAATAAAAACTGAAGAGGGACGACTAATAAGAAAGGCCTTCCTTGCATCAGAGGGTGGAGTCCTAGTTGACGCCGATTATTCACAAATCGAACTTAGGGTCTTAGCTGCTCTATCAGATGATAAGGAGATGCTTGATGCCTTTAAGCATGGTCTAGACATCCACAGGAAGACTGCTTCAGAAGTTTTCCACGTCGACTATGATGATGTAAATGATCTTCAAAGGTCAGAAGCCAAGGCAGTAAACTTTGGAATTGTCTATGGAATTTCTGACTACGGACTTTCACAAAACTTGAACATCCCAAGAAAGGCTGCCAAGGAATATATTGACAACTATCTTGGTCACTTTGTGGGAATAAAAGATTATATGTCAGAAGAAATTAAAAATGGCAAGGACAAGGGTTATGTGGAAACCATCTTTAAAAGAAGGAGATACATCCCAGAACTCAATGCTAAGAACTTCAACATCAGGTCTTTTGGAGAGAGGATTGCCCTTAACACTCCTATCCAGGGTTCAGCTGCTGACATTATAAAAATTGCCATGGTGAAAGTTTACAATGAACTTAAGAAGAGAAATTTGAAATCAAAATTAATAATTCAAATCCATGACGAACTTGTTGTTGATACAGCAGAAGATGAACTTGAAGAAGTGAAGGAACTTATGAAGGACCTAATGGAAAATTCTGTGGACCTAAATGTAAAATTGTCTGTGGATATGAATACAGGGAAAAATCTTTATGAGTCAAAATAAAATTATTGGCCTAACTGGATCCATCTCAACGGGCAAGACCCAGGTGTCAAACTATCTAAGAGATAGGGGAGAAAAAGTAATTGATGCCGACTTAATTGCAAGAGAGGTTGTGGATTTTGGGTCAGTTAAGGAAAAAATAAAAGAAGCCTTTGGTAATGATATCTATAAGGATGATGAACTCGATAGGAAGGCACTGGGAGAAATTGTCTTTAGGGACAAGGAGAAGAGACAGGTCTTAAATGAAATTGAGCATCCAGAAATTTATAGGATAATCTTGGAAGAGATAAAAAATTCCAAGGGGAGAGTCTTTGTGGATATACCACTTCTCTTTGAGTCCCAGCATTTGAATGAAAAATATGGCCTGGACTTTGATGAAGTTTGGCTGGTTTATGTAAATAGGGAAACTCAAGTGAAGAGACTAATAAAAAGAGATAGGATATCTAAAGGATATGCCCTAGAAAAAATAAATTCTCAAATGTCTGTTGAGGATAAAAAAATTATGGCCGACGTCATAATAGATAATTCAGGTAATTTGGAAGACACCTATAAACAAGTAGAAGAAAATCTAAAAAGATTATAAAACATTAAAAAAGATGTGTTGGGATGACCTAACACATCTTTTAAAATTAATTAAATTATTATGGGCATAAAAAAACTGACTGCTCATGCAATCAGTATTTTGGCAGGGGTAGCAGGACTCGAACCCACGGCACTTGGTTTTGGAGACCAATGTTCTACCAACTGAACTATACCCCTACAACAGATTACATAATACCAAATTTTTAATGACTTGTAAAGTAAATAATATATTTTATTAGAACAATTAATATATTAAATTAAAATTTAGTAAAAAATGAGTTCAATATTTATAAATCGAAGATATAAAGTTAAAAAATAGCAAATATTTGATTTTATTTGATAATTTTTAAATATAAAATCAAAAAAATGGAGAAATTTGATTTTATTTTGCTATAATATGATTAATTAATTGAATTATTTGATAATTTTAACTTAAAGGTGTGATCTCTATGGAATATTTATACAAGATTTATTATAAGGATAAAAATTTTTACGAGGAAACTTATAAAAATAGGATTAATTTTGAAGAGAGTTTGAGGACAGGTTTATTTATAAAATCTTTGAAAGAACAAGAAGAAAATCAACTTTATTTTGTTTATAATATGAAAACCTCTAAGCTAATAGATAGGGTTATGCAAAATGATTATAAACTTGAGAAGTTAAATGAAAGCCTACCAGGTCTTGCAGAGAGAGCCTTCATCTTAGATTTAATTTCAAGTGAATTAAAAAGTACTAATGACCTTGAAGGTATTGAATCTGATAAAGATGAAATTATTGAAACTACTAAAAACATTATTAATGAGAAGAAGCCTAATAAAAAAAGATTAATCAGCATGATTAAGTCCTATTTACTTTTAATTGAAGGTAAAAGTTTGAGTTTGCCTCTTGATTTAAAAGATATTAGAAAAATTTACGACGAAATCACTCGTGGAGAAATTGAAGAGAGTGATAAACCAGATGGAAAATATTTTAGAACTCAAGCTGTTTATGTTCAAAAGAAAAACTCTGTTAGTGGAGAGATCATCCACGAAGGTATAAAGGGGGAAGAGAAGATAGAAGAAGCTCTTATAAATCTATTGGATTTTATGGGAGAGTCTGATATTGATTTATTAATAAGGGTTGCAATTTGTCATTACTATTTTGGATACATTCATCCCTTTTATGATGGAAACGGGCGTGTAAATAGGTTTCTTAGCAGTTTGTTAATTAGGACTAAGTATAATCATTTGACTTCAATGGCTTTATCGAGAGGGTCTTGGATTGAAAAAAGCTCTTACTATAGGATTTTTGACAGGACTAATTCAAAAATAAACAAAGGTGAATTAAATTATTTTATTGATGACTTTTTAAAAATTTTAATCTCTGGTCAGGAGGATATTATTTATAATTTGACAGATAAGATTGAAAAACTAGATAGGGTCAAGGAATGTATAGATGAGGAAAAAGAAATTATTAATAGTGAGCTTAAGAAAAAAATAATTTTCTTATTGGCTCAAAATTACTTTTTTGATAAAAACAGAGGTCTGAGCAGAGATGAAATCTACAGTCTTACAAGTGAAATAAATAACAAGAGTATGAAGATAAAAGACTTGAGAGATTTACAAGATGATGGTTTTATAAAAGTCATTAAAGAACGTCCTTTGATTTATGTCTTAAATAAAAATTTTATAGAAAAATTATAATTATAAAAATTCCAATCTATTGAGAAAGAAACTCCTTGATAGTTTGGATTTTTTTATTTAATGAAAATTATATTCTAGTGTTAGAAAATTGATTTAATACTTGCTAAAAAGGCATTTACTTGAATTTATTTAAAAATCTTTTGCAACTATGATATAATTGTATATTATGAATTGGAGGTCAACATGAAAGAAAAATTAATTGGAATCAAAGATGAATCCATGAAACTTTTAAATGAAGTTAAGACAATTAGAGATATAGATGAACTGAAAGTTAAGTACTTAGGCAAGAAGGGTGAAATAACTCAAATCTTAAAGGGAATGAAGGATCTTTCCAAGGAAGAGAGACCTGTTATGGGTGCCCTTGTCAATGAAGTCCGTGAAGAAATTGAAAAGGCTCTTGAAGACAAGAGGACTGAGTTAAATGAAAAGATTTTGGAACAAAAACTTCACGACGAGAGAATTGACGTTACTTTAAAGACTGATGAAATCTTTTTAGGACACAGACATCCCCTAAAGAAGACTCTTGAGGATCTTGAAGACTTATTTACTCACATGGGCTTTACTGTTTACGATGGTCCAGAGATTGAAACTGTTGAAAACAACTTTGATCTTCTTAATGCACCTAAGGACCACCCATCTAGGGATATGTCTGATACTTTTTATTTTGATAAAAACACAATTCTTAGATCACAAACATCTCCTGTCCAAGTTAGGGCAATGAAGGAACATGGCGCTCCAATTCGCATGATATGTTCTGGTAGAGTTTTTAGGTCTGATGAAGTTGATGCAACTCATTCACCAATGTTCCACCAACTTGAGGGACTCGTTGTTGATGAGAAGATTTCTGTTGCCAACTTAATTGACACTTTAAACTACTTTGTTAAAGCCTTCTTTGGTGAAGAAGTGAAGACAAGATTTAGACCTCACTACTTCCCATTTACTGAGCCAAGTCTTGAAGTTGATACTACTTGTACTTCTTGTGGCGGCAAGGGATGTAAGGCTTGTAACTACACTGGCTGGTCTATGGAACTTTTGGGATGCGGCATGGTTCACCCAAATGTTTTAAGAAACTGTGGCATTGACCCTGAAAAGTATTCTGGCTTTGCCTTTGGTATGGGTATTGACAGGATTGCAATGGTTAGGTACAAGATTACAGATATTAGAATGATGTTTGAAAACAACAAGAAGTTCTTGGAACAATTTTAAGGAGATATAGATGTTATTACCGATTAAATGGCTTAAAGATTATGTTGATTTCGATTTTGATGTAAAAAAACTTGCAGATGGACTTTCTAATTCTGGTTCTCACGTTGAATCTATTATTATTCCATCTGAAGGTTTAGATAAAATTGTAGTTGGAAGGATTGAAAAAATTGAAAACCACCCAGATGCAGACAAGCTTGTTATTTGTTCTGTAAATGTTGGTGACGAGGTCCTTCAAATAGTTACTGGTGCTAAAAATGTTTTTGAGGGAGCTATTGTTCCTGTTGCCCTTCACGGTTCTACTGTGGCTGGCGGACAAAAAATTAAAAAGGGCAAGCTTCGTGGTGTTGAATCCAATGGTATGCTTTGCTCTCTAGAAGAATTGGGTTACGAAAATTCAGTAATTCCTAAGGAAGCTCGTAACGGAATTTTTATCTTCCCTGAAGGAACTGAAATTGGCGGCTCTGCCATGGAAGCTCTTTTCATGGACAATGAAATTCTTGAACTTGAGATTACACCAAATAGACCTGATTGCCTAAGCATGATGGGAATGGCTGTGGAAACTGCTGCATCCTTTGATTTAAAGGCTAAGCACAATGAAATAAAAATTGAAAATCAAGTTGATGATTTTTCTGATTACTTTGATGATATTGAAATAGAAACAGAAAACTGCACAAGATATTATTCAAAAATACTTAAAAATATAAAAATGGGACCTTCTCCACTTTGGCTACAAGCCTATCTAATGCAAGCTGGAGTTAGACCAATTTCTAATATTGTTGATTTAACAAACTTTGTAATGCTTGAATACGGTCAACCTCTTCACGCCTTTGACCTAAACAGTCTCCATTCAAAGAAGATTGTGGTTAGGATGGCAGAAGATGGGGAAGAAACTGTTACTCTTGATGGCGAGACAAGAAAGTTAGAGTCCTCTGATATTTTAATTACTGATGGCCAAGAAATTATTGGTCTTGCAGGAGTTATGGGAGGACTTGATTCTGAAGTTACTGACAAAACTGTAAATGTTTTATTAGAAGGAGCCAACTTCAACAAGGAAAATATTAGGAAGACTTCAAGGAGACTTAACCTAAGAAGTGAGGCTTCATCAAGATTTGAAAAGGGACTTGACCCTAACCTTGCAAAGACTGCTGTAGATAGGGTTTGTCAACTTGCTTCTGAAATGGGAATTGCTGAAGTAGTAGATGGTTCTAAGGACGTTGGAAACTTCTCCAAGGAAGAAAAGGAAATTAAACTTAGACACCAAAAAGTTGTTGACCTAATTGGAGTTGACTTCACAATTGAAGAAGTTGCTAATATTTTAAATAGACTAGAAATTGAAACTGAAATTAAAGACGTCTATCTTATAGCAAAAATCCCAAGTGTAAGGCTTGACCTTGACATAGAAGAAGACCTAATTGAAGAAGTTGCAAGAGTTTATGGCTACGACAATATTGAGCCTAAAAAACTTGTGGGAACTTTAACGGTTGGCAAAAAACCAAGATTTAGAAATGTTGAAGACAGGATTAAAAATCTATTAACGGGTCTTGGATATTCTGAATTTATGACTTACTCCTTTGTGAGTCCGTCTTCTTATGAAAAGGCAAACTACACTGAAGATGAGAAAAATATTATAAAAATTCTAAATCCACTGGGAGAAGATTACTCAGTTATGAGGACAACTCTTGTTCCTTCAATGATTGATGCCCTTGCCAAAAACTATGTTAGGGGCAACGAAAATGTTGGTGGATTTGAAATTGGAAATACCTTCTTCCCAACAGAAGATGAACTGCCAAGTGAAAGGTTAAAATTGACTATGGGCTTCTATGACTTAGGTGACTTCTACTATCTTAAAGAGTCAATAGAAAAAATTCTTTGGTTCTTGGGAATTAATAACTTAGAAGTTAGGAGAAAGGAAGCAAGCTTCTTGCACCCAGGTAGGTCTGCAGAATTCCTATTAAATGGTGAAAGTCTTGGAGTATTTGGAGAAGTACATCCAAGGGTCTTAGAAAATTATGGACTTAAGAAAAAGGCCTATGTTGCAGAGCTAGACTTTGACAAAATCGTAGAAAATACAATTGACAACTACACTTACAAGGACCTTCCTAAATATCCAACAATGAAGAGGGACTTTGCCTTCATCATGGATAGGGAAGTAGACTCAGTTGACCTTGAAAAAGTTGCGAAAAAACATGGAAAAGACCTTCTTGAATCCTTTAAGGTATTCGACATTTACGAAGGTGAAAATATAGAAGAAGGAAAGAAATCTGTTGCCTTCTCCCTAGTATTTAGGGCTGCAGACAGGACTCTTGAAGAAGGAGAAGTTACAGAAATTTGTGAAAAAGTAGTTGCTGAAATTGAAAGTGAATTTAAAGCTAAACTAAGATCCTAAGGAGGCTATTATGTCCTATGCGAAAAGAATCGAAGTCACTATCGATGGCATGAAATTTTATGTCATGGGTAATGACAACGAAAAGTATATCAAGGACCTTGCAGCTGACCTCAATGAAAAGATTCAGGAAACTGCGAGAACTAATTACAGGTTAAATCAAGTGCAAACTCTTGTCCTTTGTGCCCTTAATGTCCTAGATGACTTTGAAAAGATGAAGTCTGATAAGGATAATCTGGCAAGTGCCAGCGATGATAAAAGGGAAATAATGGAAAAAATTGAAGAAATAAAAGATTTGAAAAAGCAGCTTTCTATTTTTGAGGAAGAAAACAAGAAGGCCAATAAGTCTTTTAGGGACCTTCAAGAGAAGACTAATGATTTAGAAGATAGAAACAGAAAACTGAATAGGGAACTTATGGATAAAAATCAAGCCCTAATGGAATCTAAGGAAGAAATTAAAAAGCTTGAGGGAAGTATCTCTAATCTTGAAGAAAAAAACAACTCCGCATCTAGAAGGATAATCGACCTATCAAGAGAATTGGAAAATATTTATGAAGAGAAATAAATATGAATTGTTAGCACCTGCAGGTGATATGGCAGCATTAAAGGCTGCTGTGTCAGCAGGTGCTAATGCCATTTATTTGGGATATGATGAATTCTCTGCTAGGGCCAAGGCCAAGAACTTTAACAGGGAAGAACTTGAAGAAGCAATAGACTATGCTCACCTAAGAGATGTGGATATTTATGTAACCTTTAACATTTTAATTGCAGACTTCGAAGTCAAGAGGGCAATGAAAAGTGTGAAGATGCTTTACGATATTGGAGTTGACGCCCTAATATTACAAGATATTGGGATTGCGGCAAAAATAAGGGAGGACTTCCCAGACTTTGAACTTCACGCATCTACCCAAATGGCAGTAAATAATTATTACGGAGCAAAATTTTTAAAAGAGATGGGTTTTTCTAGAGTAGTTCTTGCTCGTGAAACTCCTATTTTTGAAATAGAAAAGATTAAAGAACTAGATTTAGATGTTGAGACCTTTATTCATGGGGCTCTTTGCGTTTCTTATTCAGGAGAATGCCTTATGTCATCAATGATTGGTGGCAAGTCAGGTAATCGTGGCGAATGTGCCCAGGCCTGCAGGAGGTCTTATGAAATTATTGACTTTGATGGAAAAAAACTAGCCAATAGACTTTACTATCTTTCTCCCAAGGACCTAAACACCCTTGATGATGTGGCAAAGATTATAAGAGCCGGTGGCTATTCTCTTAAAATCGAAGGCAGGATGAAAAATCCGGAATATGTCTACACCGTGGTTTCATCTTATAAAAAGTCTCTTGAAGGAAAGTTAAGAGAAGAGGACAGAGAAGATACTCTGCAAGTTTTTAATAGGGGCTTTACTAAGGGACTCTTCAACGGAGACTTTGGTCGAGACTTTATTTCCTACGATAGACCTGATAACAGGGGAATTGAAATAGGAAGGGTAATTGAAGTTGGAAGAAACTCAGCGAAAATAATTTTTGACCAAGATGTTTACCCAGGCGATGGACTAGAATTTAATTCTTCCAAGGGAAGATTTGGCATGAAGTCTAGAGAATTTTATAAGGCTGGACAAACTTACCAAGTTGAATTATTTAAGAGACCTCTTGAAAATTCAACAATTAATAGGACTTACTCAAAGAAACTTTATGAAAAGATCGATGAAAAAATAGATTCCTATGACTACAAGAGAAAAGTCCATGTGGATTTAAAAATTAAAATTGGAGAAAAACCAGTAATTTATATCAAGTCAGATGACCTGGAGGGAACTTACACCCTAGATAGATTAGTTGAGCCAGCAAAGAAGACCGGACTTGAGAGGGAAAGAGTTATTGAAAATATTTCAAAAACTGGAGACAGTATTTTTGAGCTAGATGGTATAAACTTGGACTTAGATGACAATGCTTTTCTTCCAATTTCTGCTATTAATGAACTTAGAAGAGAAGGCCTAAAGATATTAGAAGATAAAATTCTAAGTGGATCCATTGAAAGAGTCAAAGTTGATAATAAATTAGAAGGTCATAAAAATAATTTAAAAAGAGAGAAATCACTTGTTAAGGTGTTTTTCAATAAGTTTGAAGATCTTAAAAGGACAGACTTAAATAAAATAGATGAAATTATTATCAGGGCCAAGGATTTGGAAAAGTTCAAAAAATCTTATGGAAATAGGGAAGTTTCAATTTATCTTGACAAGTTTTATTCTTATGATGAGCTTGAAAGGCTTAGGACCTACATTCTTAAAAATAAAAACATTAAAGGCCTTTGGATAAATAACCTTTCAGAATATTATATCTTTAAGGACGATGGACTTGAACTTAACGCAGACCTTGGACTTAATATTTTTAATTGGAATGCACTGGACTTCTTT
Source organism: Peptoniphilus harei (assembly GCF_900454685.1). Classification (GTDB taxonomy): domain Bacteria; phylum Bacillota; class Clostridia; order Tissierellales; family Peptoniphilaceae; genus Peptoniphilus_A; species Peptoniphilus_A harei. The sequence goes on from NZ_UATM01000032.1 coordinate 1,061,578, forward strand.
AAGAAACTGGGCTTTAAGTCAGCTACTCTTTCTCCAGAGATGAACAGTGGACAAATTCAAAATATAATCAAGGGAGAAGACATGGAGGTCAACGTGATTTCCTATGGAAGAGTCCCAGTTATGACTATGAAGCACTGTCCTTATTCCATTGAGAAAAATTGCCTGGACGAGAGAAATTGCCCAACCTGTAAGTTCAAAAATTACCTTCTTAGAGATGAAAAGTCAGTGGACTTTGAAGTCCTAAGACAAAATACCTTTACAGAAATTTTTAATTCATATCCAATTTTATTAGACGGTTACGTGAATAAATTAAAAGAAAATAAAATTAGTCTTCTTTTATTGGCAGATGAATTTACTAATCAAGTCATTGACCTATACAAGGACTACAAGGAAGAAGATTTTTATAAACTAAAAGAAAAACTAGAAGATAAGTACAAAGAAGTTACTAAGGGACACATAAATAGGGGGATTGTCAGTGGATAATTCTTTGAAAAGAGCATCAAAGATCTTGGAATTTGACAACGTCTTAGTTGAACTTAAAAAACTTGCCAGTGCAAGTATCACAAGTGAATATATTGACCAGGTTGAAATTTCTACCCAATATGAGGTCGTAAAAAATAGGCTTAATGAGACTAACGAAGCCTTAAAATTAATTATTGCCAAGGGAGAACCACAATTATTTGGAATTGTTGACATCAGATCAATTATTAAGCGAACAGAAATTGGTGGGTCTCTAACTGCAGGAAGCCTCTTACAAGTTTCTGATTTTTTAAGAGTTTCTCGTGGCCTAAAGACTTATCTCAAAAAAGATTCTTACAATAAAGACGAAGAAGTAAAATTAGAATACATTGACAAATTAATTGAAGATCTTTACACAGACAAGAGATTAGAAGATGAGATAAATTCAAAAATTATTTCTGAAGAAGAAATTGCCGACGACGCTTCTCGTGAACTTTTAAGAATCAGGAGGGGAATTGTTGCAAAGAAGGATTCCATAAAAAATAGGTTAAATGGAATTTTATCTTCTCATGCTGATTTCTTGCAAGATGCCATTGTCACTTTGCGTGACGGAAGGTATGTTGTTCCTGTAAAAATTGAAAACAAGTCTAAGGTTAAGGGTCTTGTTCATGACATTTCTGGTTCTGGACAGACAGCATACATTGAACCTATGGCAGTTGTGGAAGCCAACAACGACTTAAAGGAATTATATATAAAAGAAAATTTAGAAATAGAAAAAATACTTAGGGAACTTTCAGAATTAGTTGGGGAAACTAGCGAAGAGATTAAATCAAACCAAGAAAAGTTAATTGAGCTTGATTTTATTTTTGCCAAGGCAAGATTGGCTTTAAATTATCATGCCAACATGCCGAAACTAAATCGTGAAGGCAGGATAAACTTAATCAAGGCCTACCATCCTTTCTTAGACAGGAAAATTGCAGTTCCAATTGACATAAATCTTGGAATAGACTTCACCTCACTTATTGTCACAGGACCCAACACTGGTGGTAAGACTGTAAGTATAAAAACTGTGGGACTATTGACCCTTATGACACAATTTGGTCTCTTGATACCAGCTGATGAGGCATCAGAAATTGCAGTTTTTGAAAAAGTTTTTGCAGATATTGGAGATGAGCAATCTATTGAGCAGTCTCTTTCAACTTTTTCATCCCACATGGTTAACATTGTCTACATCTTAAAAAATGTAAGTCCAAATTCTCTTGTTCTTTTTGACGAACTTGGAGCAGGAACAGACCCAACAGAGGGTGCTGCCCTTGCAAGGTCTATTATGGACTTTATGCTTGAGAGAAAGATAAGGTGTATTTCCACATCCCACTACAATCAATTAAAAGTTTATGCACTGACAACTGATGGAGTTGCCAATGCCAGCATGGAATTTGATGTGGATAGCCTTTCTCCAACTTATAGACTATTAATTGGGGTCCCAGGTAAGTCCAACGCCTTTGAAATTTCTAGGAGGTTGGGACTGCCTGATGAGATAATTGGAGAAGCAAAGAAACTCTTGAGTTCAGAAAATATTGAATTCGAAGACGTCCTCCAATCAATTGACGAGGACAGGACAAAAATTCGCGAGTATAAAGAAGAACTTGAGAGAGAAAAGATTGATTTAGAAAAAGAAAACAAGAGGCTTCAATCAAAAATTAAAAAATTAGAAGATCAAAAGGAAAAAATCCTAGAAAAATCTCGTGAGGAAGCTAAGAGACTTTTATTAAATACAAAAGAAAATGTTGATATAATTTTATCTGAAATAAATGAAGCTAGGGACAATATAAGTTCTGAAAATTCTAAAAAAATCCAAGAGGCCCAAGACCTCTTGCGTGAAAGTATAAAAAATGCCAGAGATAAATCAGAACTTGAAATAGCTAAGGCAAAAAACCCAATAAGAGAAATAAAAATTGGCGACAAGGTGAGGACATCTCTTGGAAATATTGCAACAGTCTTGGAGCTTCCAGACAAAAAAGGAAATGTTCTAGTACAATCGGGCATAATGAAGATGAATATGCCAAAGGATTCTCTAACGAGGATTGATGTCCAAGAAGACACAACTAAGCACAATACTAGGAGCATTTTGCAGAACAAGGCAACAAATGTTAAAAGTGAAATTGACATCAGGGGCAAGAATTTTGAAGATGCTAAAGATATTGTTGATAAATATTTAGATGATGCCTATCTTTCTGGCCTAAAATCCGTTAGAATAATTCATGGAAAGGGCACAGGTGTCCTTAGAAAAAAATTAAGAGAACATTTTAGAAGTGTTAAGACTATAAAGTCCTATAAAGATGCAGAATATAATGAGGGTGGCGACGGTGTAACTGTTGTTATCCTAAAGTAAGGAGTCAAGATGATTAATTTTAGAGAAGAAATAATAAAAATACTTGATGAAAAAATCGATGGCCTTGATGCCAAAGAGATTGACAAGATGATAGAAGTGCCACCAAACTATGAACTTGGTGACTTTGCCTTCCCAGTTTTTAGTCTAGCAAAGATTTACAGAAAAAATCCAGCTATGATTGCAGAAGAACTGGCAGGACAAATTGATTCAAAATATTTTGAAAAAGTTGAAAACAAAAATGCCTACCTTAACTTTTACATTAACAAGTCTATCTTAGTAGAAGAAATTTTAAGAGATGCTGCTGATAGAAAAGAAAACTTTGGCAAGACAAATTATGGAGATAACAAAAATGTAATTGTGGAATACTCTTCAACAAATATTGCAAAGCCCTTCCACATTGGTCACATTAGATCAACTGTAATTGGAGATTCTTTAAAGAGAATTTACGATTTCTTGGGCTTTAACACAATTGCCATCAACCACCTTGGGGACTATGGAACTCAATTTGGTATGCTTATCTATGCCTACAAGACTTGGGGCAGCAAGGAAGCAATTGAAAAGAATCCAATCAATGAACTTCTAAAACTTTATGTAAAAGTTAATGGTGTTTGTGAAGAAGACGAAAGTGTTAAGGATGAGTGTCGTTATTGGTTCAAGGAACTTGAAAATGGAAATCCAGAAGCTGTAGAAATCTGGCAATGGTTTAAAGAAGTTTCGTTAAAGGAATTTAACAGGGTTTACGATATGCTTGACATCCACTTCGATTCTTACAATGGAGAATCTTTCTATTCTGACAAGATGCCAGGCTTAATTGAAGAATTAAGAGAGAGAAATGTACTTGAAGAGTCTCAAGGTGCAGAAGTTATTAACCTTGAAGAGTATGACCTTCCACCAGCAATTGTTGTAAAATCTGATGGTACAACAATTTATCTAACAAGAGACTTAGCTGCTGCAAAATATAGACACGAAACTTACAAACCTTACAAAAATATTTACGTTGTAGGAAGTCAACAAAGTCTTCACTTCAATCAACTTAAGTCTGCCTTAAAGAAGGCTGGCTATGACTGGTACGATGAAATTGTTCACGTTCCTTTCGGCATGGTTTCTCTTGAAGATGGAACTCTTTCAACGAGAAGAGGTAAGGTAGTTTACCTTGAAGATGTGCTTAACAAGGCGACAGACAAGGTTCGTGAAATCTTAGATGCAAGAGAGGAAGAACAAGGTCAAAAAATTGAAAACAAGGAAGAACTTGCACAAACTGTAGGTATTGGTGCAATTAAGTTCCAAGAACTTTTCAATGGAAGAATTAAGGACTACACTTTTAATTGGGACAAGACTCTTTCCTTTGAAGGAGAAACTGGACCTTACGTACAATATGTTCACGCAAGAATTTGCTCTTTATTAAAGAAGGGTGACTTTGACATAAACAATGAAATCGACCCAAGCCTTCTTACAGAAGAAAGTGAAATAAATATTATTAGAAGTCTTTACAACTTCACTGACGTAGTTGTTGATGCTTGTGAAAAATATGAACCATACTTCATCACAAGATACACAGTTGAACTTGCAAAGAACTTCAACAAATTCTACAACCAAACTCAAATCTTAGTTGAAGATGAAAAATTAAAGAACACAAGACTTATGCTTTGCTATGCAGTTAAGAATGTAATTGCAAGTGGACTTAACTTGCTTGGTATAAAAGCACCTGAAAAGATGTGATCTAATGAACTTTTTTGAAGATTTACAATTAGTTTATAAGAAGGCAGGCAAGGATACCCTTTTAAAAATAAAGAAGGCCCCACACTTTTTAATCTTTCCTTTCGTTTATGGGGTAGTTTATATGCTGGGGATGCTTTTAATTGGAAGGTTACTTGCAAGAAGCTACGCCCCTATAATTGGTTTTATCATTCCACTTTTGACATCTTTGATCCTTTCGAGTTATTTTTCTGTTTTAAGTGATTTGATTTATTACAATAGAATTAGCTTTAGGAATTTTTCAAAGACTTTTATGGCCTACTTTGCATCAATTTATTCGGTGTTTTTTATCCTAATGATAATTTCGTTTTTCATGCCAGGTATAGGTGTCATGATGGGAGCTACTACTCTTGTTGGGGCAGTGATTACCCTTGCCCTCAACCCAATTGCTGAGTCAATTTATATTAGGGGAGAGTATTACACTTCAGCCTACACTCACTCACTGGAGTTTATGAAGGAAAATTTCTTACTTTGGACTATACCATTTTTGATTTATCTTGGCATACTCCATCTCTTGGGATTCGATTTTGCTTTCATGATTGTATCGAATTCAATTGTGGACCTTCCACTTGGTCAAGAAATTATGACAGGTTTATCATATACGAATCCTCTTGACCCACAAAACATTAAAATTTTGCTTGCCAGCATCATCACTGCTGTCTATGCAATCTTTAGGGGTAACCTCTACAGGATTTTAGTTGGATCAACAAGAAGGAAGAGGGCCTACATGGGCGAGTTATAAAATTTAAATCAAGACTTGACTTAGGTCAGGTCTTTTTTTATCGGAAAATTTTTGCGATTTAATAAATTTTTGTGAAGTAATAAATAATTATGAAGTAATAAATTTTTGTGAAATAATAAAAAACTATGAAGTTATAAAAAATTATCAAGTTAAATTCAAATCTTGATAAATAAAATCAAATTAAGATTGAATGAGAAATTTCTATTTGATAGGATATGAAGTATAAAATAAAATTGGAGGAATAAAATGAAAATAATTTCGTGGAATATAGATTCAATTAACGCTGCCTTAACGAGTGACTCAAACAGGGCAAAGATGTCGAGAGAAGTGCTCGCAACAATTTTAAAAGAAGACCCAGATATAATTGCCATTCAAGAGACAAAACTTCCTAAGAATGGTCCAAGCAAAAAACACAAGGAAATTATGGCAGATATGTTCTGTGATTATGACTATGTTTTTGTTTCATCAGAGGAACCAGCTCGTAAGGGATATGCTGGCAATATGGCCTTTTATAAAAAGGGGCTTGAACCTAAGGTGATTTTCCCGAAAATTGATGCACCAGACACAATGGACTTTGAAGGAAGAATTATAACTTTAGAATTTGAAGATTTCTTTCTTACACAAGTTTACACACCAAATGCAGGTGGTGAATTAAAAAGACTTCCATTGAGACAAATTTGGGATGAAAAGTATGGCGAATACTTATCAAGTCTTGATGAAATAAAACCTGTCATTGCAACAGGCGACTTCAACGTGGCTCACAAAGAAATCGACCTTGCAAACCCAGAGAGCAATAGGATGTCAGCAGGCTTTACTGATGAAGAAAGACAAGGTTTCACAAATTTGTTATCCATGGGCTTTACTGATACTTTTAGACATATCCACGGAGATGTTGAAGGAGTTTACACTTGGTGGGCACAAAGAGTTAGGACTTCTAAGATAAACAACTCTGGCTGGAGGATTGACTACTTTATAGTTAGTGACAGGATAAAAGACAATGTCACTGAATCAAATATGGTTGACTCAGGAGAAAGACAAGACCACACACCAATTCTATTGGAAATTAATTTTGAAAAATGAGAAAATAAAATGAAATCAAAGTTTTTAGAAGAAAATGGAATCATAAACCTAATAAGTGGAATGGAATACTCTCTTTCTTATGCCAAGGAAGGTGACAAGGTAAGAGATTATGTAGAGGATATGCTAGAGAGGATGGAAATCGAACCTGATGAGATTTATTCTTGCATCCAAACCCACACTGATAAAATTGCCTATTGTGATGGGGGAAATGGAAAGGACTTTGTCTACGGAAGAAACTTTCCCAACACAGATGGCCTTGTGACAGATAAGAAAAATCTTGCCCTCTTGCTAAAGTTTGCCGACTGCACACCAATAGTTCTTTATGACAAAAAGAAGGAAATTCTTTCTATAGTACATTCAGGTTGGAGGGGAGCAAAAAAGAAAATCCCAGCCAAGGCCCTAGATAAAATGAAAAGTGACTTTGGGTCAGACCTAAAAGATATTATTGCCTACATTGGCCCTAGTATTGATATAGAAAACTATGAAGTTGGAGAAGAAGTCTATGAAGAATTTAAGGATTTCAAAAATAGAGACAATTTCTTCGAGAAAATTAAGGGTACTTGGCACCTTTCTATGACAGAAGTTAATAAAGAAATATTACTAGAGTCAGGAATAAATGAATGTAACATAGATATTTGTAAAGAGTCAACTTACAAGAATCTAGACTTGCACTCTGCAAGGAGAGAAGGAAAAGCCTACGGCTTAAACTCCATGATAGTCATGATGAGATAAAATTGAAAATCTAATTTTAATCTGTTAGTATTTTAAATATTATTGAAGCATAAATAAAATTATAAGTAGGGGAGATTTAATGGAAAATCTTTTTAAAGAAGATATAAATAAAAAATTAAAAAATCTAGCTTTTATAGATTTAAAAGAAGACTACCATCTGGGAGAAGTGAACCTACAAGTGGGTCTTTCCATGCCCATAAAGTTGGACTATCTTATAGAAGGAATCAAAGAAAAGGAATTAGAAGAAGAGATAAACCTAGAAAAAATTGTAGAGGCCATGATTTATTTACTTGGAATTGACAGTGACTTTAAATATTCCGAGAAATATAAAGAAATCTTAAAAAAATTAGATATAGATTTAAAGAACTATGCCATGCACAAGGCCTTTCTAAATCAAGAAGAAGATCCTCTTGATTCTTATATATTTTTAAAGGGATATGAAGAGGTAGGGGGAGAAGATCCAGATATAATTTTTAAGGAAGCAAATATCTTAGAGGCCTTATACAATAAAATTCATGAAGAAGAATATGAAAAGAGTGAAAAATTATTAAATATAATAATTAAAAAATACAACCAAGTCTTAAACTTAGATGAGGGATATGCCTTGGCCTATTATAGGCTGGCTTACATTAACCTAGCCCTTGGCAAATTTATAAAGGCCAACATGTACTTCGAAAAGTTCATAAATATATCTAAAGATGAAGAGTTAAAGGATCAAGTTAGAAAAGAAATTGAAGTAATAAGAGATAAGGTAAACTTCGATTCAGCTAAGACCTATTTATCATATGGAGAATACGATAAGGCTATTAATCTGTTAGATAGTGTAAGCGAAGACTTTAATATGGATGAATCCTTCTATTATACTTATGCAATTTCCTATTACAATATGGGAGACTTTGATAAGTCGGAAGAATATGCAAAACTTTCTGTTGAGAAGAAAACTACAGAAGAGAATATAAATCTCCTTACAACAATATATGCAGGAAGACAAGAATTTACAAAAGCAATTGATATATTAAATTTGGGTTTAGAAGAATTAGAAGATTCTTATCCCTTGACATATAACATAGGTATAATTTACCTAAATATGAATGAAAGAGAAAAGGGATTAGAATATCTAGAGAAGGCTAATAAGCTTAGTCCAAATGAAGAGTTAGAAAACTTTATTAAAAATTTAAAATAATTATTGACAGGATAAAAATAAAAGAGTATTATATAACAGTTGTCGAAAAAGATAGCTGTTATATTTTTTTTAAAGACAAAAAAAGATTTAAAAAAATAAAAAAAACAGTTGACAGATAACTTCTCAGATGATAATATATAGAAGTTGTCACTTAAGACAGCAAAAAATATTACCGAGTTTCAAGTAAAAACAATTTAAATAAATTGTAAAAAATACTTGACAAAGAAAAAACACGGTAGTATAATAAACAAGCTACTTCAAAAAGTAGCGCATGAAACATGATAATTAAATAGTGTGAAGATAGATAAACAATTCGTGATTTAATCACAGATTCTTTTAAAGAATCACAAGCAAACCAGATATTCGTTTAGTTTTGAGAAAACTAATGAGTCATACAAATTTTTTAATTGAGAGTTTGATCCTGGCTCAGGACGAACGCTGGCGGCGCGCTTAACACATGCAAGTCGAGCGATGAAATCTTGACAGATCCCTTCGGGGTGAAGATAAGATGGATTAGCGGCGGACGGGTGAGTAACACGTGAGTAACCTGCCTTAGACATTGGGATAGCCTCGGGAAACCGGGATTAATACCAAATGAAATCATAGGTGCCCATGCACTAATGATCAAAACTCCGGTGGTCTAAGATGGACTCGCGTCCCATTAGCTAGTTGGTGAGGTAACGGCCCACCAAGGCGACGATGGGTAGCCGGCCTGAGAGGGTGAACGGCCACATTGGAACTGAGAAACGGTCCAAACTCCTACGGGAGGCAGCAGTGGGGAATATTGCACAATGGAGGGAACTCTGATGCAGCGACGCCGCGTGAACGATGAAGGCTTTCGAGTCGTAAAGTTCTTTTATATGGGAAGATAATGACGGTACCATAAGAAAAAGCCCCGGCTAACTACGTGCCAGCAGCCGCGGTAATACGTAGGGGGCTAGCGTTGTCCGGAATCACTGGGCGTAAAGGGTTCGCAGGCGGAAATGCAAGTCAGATGTAAAAGGCAGTAGCTTAACTACTGTAAGCATTTGAAACTGCATATCTTGAGAAGAGTAGAGGTAAGTGGAATTTTTAGTGTAGCGGTGAAATGCGTAGATATTAAAAAGAATACCGGTGGCGAAGGCGACTTACTGGGCTCATTCTGACGCTGAGGAACGAAAGCGTGGGTAGCAAACAGGATTAGATACCCTGGTAGTCCACGCTGTAAACGATGAGTGCTAGGTATCGGAATAATTCGGTGCCGCAGTTAACACATTAAGCACTCCGCCTGGGGAGTACGTGCGCAAGCATGAAACTCAAAGGAATTGACGGGGACCCGCACAAGCAGCGGAGCATGTGGTTTAATTCGAAGCAACGCGAAGAACCTTACCAGGGCTTGACATACTGAGGACCGGTATAGAGATATACCCTCTTCTTCGGAAGCCTCAATACAGGTGGTGCATGGTTGTCGTCAGCTCGTGTCGTGAGATGTTCAGTTAAGTCTGGCAACGAGCGCAACCCCTATCTTTAGTTACCAGCATTTCGGATGGGGACTCTAAAGAGACTGCCGATGATAAATCGGAGGAAGGTGGGGATGACGTCAAATCATCATGCCCTATATGCCCTGGGCTACACACGTGCTACAATGGAAGATACAAAGGGAAGCGAGATAGTGATATTAAGCCAACCTCAAAAAGTCTTTCCCAGTTCGGATTGTACTCTGCAACTCGAGTACATGAAGATGGAGTTGCTAGTAATCGCAGATCAGCATGCTGCGGTGAATGCGTTCCCGGGTCTTGTACACACCGCCCGTCACACCATGGAAGCTTGTAATACCCGAAGCCTGCGAGCGAACCTTAGGGAAGCAGCAGTCGAAGGTAGGATAGGTGACTGGGGTGAAGTCGTAACAAGGTAGCCGTATCGGAAGGTGCGGCTGGATCACCTCCTTTCTAAGGAAAAAAATCTTCACACTATTTTAATTATATATATGGGGGTATAGCTCAGTTGGGAGAGCGCCTGCCTTGCAAGCAGGAGGTCAGGAGTTCGAATCTCCTTATCTCCACCATGATCACATAAGTGGTCGAAAGCTTCTTTGAAAAAAGAAGAGAACCATAACAACTTAAAAACTAATCAAAATTTCTTAAACAAAACAATTAAACTGGAAATAAACAGAAATGTTTATTAACAAAGGTCAAGTTAAAAAGAGCACTAGGTGAATGCCTAGGCACCAAGAGGCGAAGAAGGACGCGACAAGCTGTGAAAAGCTACGGAGAGGAGCAAATATCTTATGACCCGTAGATATCCGAATGGGGAAACCCACCTCATAAGAGGTATCCTATAGCCAATTCATAACTATAGGAAGCGAACCAGGTGAACTGAAACATCTAAGTAACCTGAGGAAAAGAAAGAAAACTCGATTCCCTAAGTAGCGGCGAGCGAACGGGGAAGAGCCCGATGTGTATAAAGAGACAATAGCCAGCCAAATAATCTGGGAAGATTAACCAAAGAAGGTAAGAGTCCTGTAGACGAAAGCGAAGATATCCGACACAAAAGAGTACCACGGAACACGAGAAATTCAGTGGGAATATGGGGGGACCACCCCCTAAGGCTAAATACTACTTGGTGACCGATAGCGAACAAGTACCGTGAGGGAAAGGTGAAAAGAACCCCGTGAGGGGAGTGAAATAGAATCTGAAACCTAGTGTTTACAAGCAGCGAAAGTGGTTTTGCACCACGATCGTGTACTTTTTGTAGAACGGGCCAGCGAGTTACGATTACTAGCGAGGTTAAGCATTAAAGATGCGGAGCCGAAGCGAAAGCGAGTCTAAATAGGGCGGAAGTTAGTGGTTGTAGACCCGAAACCGTGTGATCTATCCATGAGCAGAGTGAAGTTGAAGTAAAATTCAATGGAGGCTCGAACCGGGTAACGTTTAAAAGTTATCGGATGACTTGTGGATAGGGGTGAAAAGCCAAACGAACACGGAGATAGCTGGTTCTCCTCGAAATAGCTTTAGGGCTAGCCTCTAGTAAGACATGAAAAGGGGGTAGAGCACTGATTGGTCAAGGGGCATGCATATGTTACCAAGACCTATCAAACTCCGAATACCATATCATGCACTAGGGAGTCAGACTATGTGGGATGAGCTTCATAGTCGAAAGGGAAAGAGCCCAGACCATCAGCTAAGGTCCCAAAATTATAGTTAAGTGGGAAAGGATGTGGAGTTACTGAGACAACTAGGATGTTGGCTTAGAAGCAGCCACTCATTTAAAGAGTGCGTAATAGCTCACTAGTCAAGTGACTCTGCGCCGAAGATAACCGGGGCTAAACTATATACCGAAGCTATGGAACGTATAACGTTGGTAGAGGAGCAATGTATGAAGGATGAAGCAGAAGTCGTAAGGCACTGTGGACATCATACAAGAGAGAATGCTGGCATGAGTAGCGAGAGGTGAGTGAGAATCTCACCCGTCGAAAACCCAAGGATTCCTGAGCAAGGCTCGTCCACTCAGGGTAAGTCGGGACCTAAGGCGAGGCTGAAAAGCGTAGTCGATGGACAACAGGTGGAAATTCCTGTACCGATACAATCGTTAAAGGAAGTGGGGACGCAGAAGGATAATAAGAGCGCCCAGTTGGTGAGGCGTGCAAGCGCAAAGGATGGAAAGTAGGCAAATCCGCTTTCCGAGAAGTCTGAAGCGTAATGCGGATCGAAAACAAGTAGAGAAGCTTATGACTCCACACTGCCAAGAAAAGCCACTACTAGAGAAGTATCGCCCGTACCGTAAACCGACACAGGTAGGTGAGGAGAGAATCCTAAGACGAGCGGAAAAACCTTTGTTAAGGAACTCGGCAAAATGACCCCGTAACTTCGGGAGAAGGGGAGCCCCTGTAAAAGGGGGCCGCAGTGAAAAGGCCCAAGCGACTGTTTACCAAAAACACAAGTTTCTGCTAAGTCGAAAGACGAAGTATAGGAGCTGACACCTGCCCGGTGCTGGAAGGTTAAGGGAAAAAGTTAGCGTAAGCGAAGCTTAGAACTGAAGCCCCAGTAAACGGCGGCCGTAACTATAACGGTCCTAAGGTAGCGAAATTCCTTGTCGGGTAAGTTCCGACCCGCACGAAAGGTGTAACGATTTGGGCACTGTCTCAACAAAGGATCCGGTGAAATTGTAGTAGCGGTAAAGATGCCGCTTACCCACGACAGGACGGAAAGACCCCGTGGAGCTTTACTGTAGGCTGAGATTGAATTTTGGGATTAAATGTACAGAATAGGTGGGAGACTAAGAACAAGGTACGCCAGTATCTTGGGAGTCACCGTTGGGATACCACTCTTTTAATGCTAGAATTCTAACCTAACCCCATGAATCTGGGGAAGGGACACTCTCAGTTGGACAGTTTGACTGGGGCGGTCGCCTCCGAAAGAGTAACGGAGGCGTTCAAAGGTTCCCTCAGCACGGATGGAAATCGTGCGCAGAGTATAAAGGCAGAAGGGAGCTTAACTGCGAGACCAACAAGTCGAGCAGATGCGAAAGCAGGACTTAGTGATCCGGTGGTACCGAGTGGAAGGGCCATCGCTCAACGGATAAAAGCTACCCCGGGGATAACAGGCTTATCTCCCCCAAGAGTCCACATCGACGGGGAGGTTTGGCACCTCGATGTCGGCTCGTCTCATCCTGGGGCTGAAGTAGGTCCCAAGGGTTGGGCTGTTCGCCCATTAAAGAGGCACGCGAGCTGGGTTCAGAACGTCGCGAGACAGTTCGGTCCCTATCCGTCGTGGGCGTAGGAAATTTGAGAGGAGCTGTCCTTAGTACGAGAGGACCGGGATGGACAAACCTCTGGTGCACCAGTTGTACTGCCAAGTGCATAGCTGGGAAGCTAAGTTTGGAAGGGATAAGAGCTGAAGGCATCTAAGCCCGAAGCCCCCCTCGAGATGAGATTTCCCTCGAAAGATAAGACCCCTTGAAGAAAATGAGGTAGATAGGCTCAAGGTGTAAGTGTAGCAATACATTCAGCTAGCGAGTACTAATAGGTCGAAGACTTGACCAAAGATTTAAGGTAAGATTAGTTTTTAAGTTAATCTGGTGAGAATAGGACAATGGACACACCTGTACCCATACCGAACACAGAAGTTAAGCATTAGTCCGCTGATGGTACTTGGTTGGCAACGACCTGGGAGAGTAAGTTATCGCCAGTAAGGGACAAAAGTCCCCAATAGTCTTAGGTAGCTCAATGGTGGAGCAACCGGCTGTTAACCGGTAGGCTGTGGGTTCGAGTCCCACCCTGAGAGCCATTTAAAAAACAAGCCGGGGTGGCGGAACTGGCAGACGCACAGGACTTAAAATCCTGCGGTGGTTAAACACCGTATCGGTTCGATTCCGATTCTCGGCACCAAAAGAAATAGTAGCCGGGTACAAATGACGCGGGATGGAGCAGCATGGTAGCTCGTCGGGCTCATAACCCGAAGGTCGGAGGTTCAAATCCTTCTCCCGCTACCAAATTAAATAAGGCCCTGTGGTCAAGCGGTTAAGACACCACCCTTTCACGGTGGTATCCCGGGTTCGATTCCCGGCAGGGTCACCAGATGGACGCATAGCTCAGTTGGGAGAGCATCTGCCTTACAAGCAGGGGGTCATAGGTTCGAGCCCTATTGTGTCCACCAAATTGGGCCTGGTAGTTCAGTTGGTTAGAATGCCAGCCTGTCACGCTGGAGGTCGTCGGTTCGAACCCGATCCAGGTCGCCAATTAAATTTATGTAGCAAATTTACTTCAAATATGTTATCATTAATAAGTGAAATGCTGGTGTAGGTTAAGTGAGAGTCAAAATCTTTGATTTTGTTCACTCGAACTTATGCAAAACCGACCAAATCTTTGATTTGCTAAAGGTTTTGCCATTGAGCTTCCCAAGAAACCGAGCGAAAGCGAAGGTTGATTGGTTGTAAAAAACAATAAGAACTAATAAAATTAGAGAGTTTATTAATTAAAAAACTAATTAAGCTGGTGTAGCTCAATTGGTAGAGCAACTGACTTGTAATCAGTAGGTTAGGGGTTCAAGTCCTCCCACCAGCTCCAAAAAATCTTATTATTAGGGACTTACATGGAGGAGTTCCCGAGTTGGCCAAAGGGGACGGACTGTAAATCCGTTAGTTTAACTTTCAGTGGTTCAAATCCACTCTCCTCCACCAAAAATTCTATAAAAAATTATTTATGCGGATGTGGCTCAGTGGTAGAGCATCGCCTTGCCAAGGCGAGGGTCGCGAGTTCGAATCTCGTCATCCGCTCCATTTTTTTATGTATCCTTAGCTCAGCTGGATAGAGCGTCTGGCTACGGACCAGAAGGTCGGGGGTTCGAATCCTCTAGGATACGCCACAAAAACTTGTAATTTTTATTACAAGCTTTTTTTTGCTCATGCAGGAGTGCTGGAATCGGCAGACAGGCATGTTTGAGGGGCATGTGCGAGAAATCGCGTGAGGGTTCAAGTCCCTCTTTCTGCACCAGGAAGACTACTTATTGATTAAGTAGTCTTTTTTCATTGGATTTTTAATTATTTAAAAATTGTAAAAGTAAAAAAAATCTTTTAGATGAAGTAAAATTATTAATTTCAAAATAATTATAATAGATAGTTTCATTTAAGATTAGTGGATTTTGATTTTTTTATAAGTTAGAAATTAGCTAGAAAGTAAAAAAATTAATATAAAGTGTAAAAGGCTTGGATTATTCCAAGCCTTTTTGTTACAGTTAATTATAAATCTTTTAGATATTTAATTTACTTAATTATAAACTTAAAAAATTATACTTAAATGACTAATAATTACTTTATAAAAAATCATGAATCATTATCTACTCTTAGACTTTTTTATTTAATTCTAAATTCAATATTTTCTCACACAAGTCTTTTTGATTTTCAAATATATGTTCCTTGTAATATAAAATTAAAATTTTAGCTGGACTTTTTATATTACTTTTGTTTTCTAATTTTAGATTAAGGTCTTTCTTAAGAATGAAGAAACATTTATTGTCTTCATCATATAAGCCATCTTCAGTATTGATTTTTAAAATGAAACTTTTCGGATATCCTGTAAGTTCTAAATAGTCTTCTTTATTTTCTATTAAATTAAAAATTTCTAGTGAATAAAGTCCTCTCGATGCAAAGTATTCTTCTGAATAATTTGTCTTTCCTCTTAACTCTATGGTATTGCCTAAGAGTTCAAAGCTTTCTAAAATAAATTTATAATTTAAAATTTTAAAACTCAACTTAGATTTCAAGCTATTTCTTATATTATCGTCTAATAATATTAAGTTCTTAAGGCTTTCAAAGGAGTAGTCTAAGATCCTATCCATAGAAGCTTCATCACCTTCTATAAATTTCTTAAAAAGAGATTTTATTTTTATTCCCTGGTAGGTCCACTCACTTGATGAATCAAAAGAATCTACGAAGTTTTTCAACAAGTCCTTATTAGAATGTGATGAGAGTTTGAATATAAAGTTGTAAGTCTTTGTCACTTCTTGAAGATCTATAAAATTAAAGTCAATATCTTTTGAGAAGTACATTTGACACTTTGTTTTTAAAAATTTAAGGTCAAAGGCCTTGCCAGAATAAGTTGTAAATTCTTTGTCTTCAATAATAGGAAGGACTTCTCCCAAGAGTGTTCTCTCGTCCTTAAAACTTTCCACATAATAAAATTTTATCTTTTCAGAGGACTTTAGAGCGAGACCAATAGATATAATTGAATCCAAGTCTCTCGAGAGTCCTGATGTTTCTATTTTTATATAATTTCTCTTTGGTGGAGAAATTTTTCTTTCTATAACTTTCACATTATCACCAATTTAAGTATAACATTAAAAAATTTTTATTATTATAAAATTTCGGATAAATGGTCCAGAGGTTAGAAATCACCTATGAAGTCGTGTTATAATATAGAATTAGTAGAAACTTATAATTAGATAGAAGGAAGTTATATGATATATTTAGATAATTGTGCAACAACAAAACCAGACAAGGAAGTTGTTGAAGTAATGATGAAGGCGTTAACTGATGACTTTGCAAATCCATCATCACTTCACATCTTTGGTCACAAGGTTGAAAAGGAAATAGAAGTAGCTAGAAAAAATGCAGCAAGCCTTATTGAGACTCAGGCTGATGAAATTTATTTCACATCAGGCGGAACTGAAAGTAACAACATTGCCATTCATGGTGCCATAGAAAAAAACAAGAGAAGGGGCAAGAAGATAATTACCTCTGCCATTGAACATGCATCTATTGACGACCAATTTAAACACTACAGGGAAAAGGGTTATGATGTAGTATATCTTGATGTAGATGAAACTGGTGCTGTGGACCTAGAAAAATTTAAAGAAGTCATGGACGAAGACACAATTTTAGTATCCCTTATATATGTTCACAATGAACTTGGAACTGTTAACAAGGTCAAGAAAATTTTTGAAATAGCCAAGTCTATTAATAAAGATGTCTTTTGTCACGTTGATGGAGTTCAAGCTGTTGGAAAGATTCCTGTCAATGTTAAGGACCTTGGCTGCCATACTTTTTCTTTTTCATCTCACAAGATTTATGGCCCTAAGGGAATGGGCGCCCTTTACAAGAGAAAGGATGTAAATATAAATAGTCTTGTAATTGGTGGAGGTCAAGAAAAGGGCCTTAGGTCTGGAACAGAAAATGTGCCAGGTATCCTTGGCTTTGGCAAGGCTTGTGAACTTACAAAGAGGGATCTAGACAAGAGACTTGCCCATGCAAAGGAAATTAAAGAATATTTACTTAAAAAGTTAGAAGAAAATCTTAAGGATTATAAGATAAACACTCCAGAAGATTCTACAGATTTTATTGTATCTCTCTCTATATTGGATATTAGGGCAGAAGTTCTTCTTCACTACCTAGAAGGAGATGAAATTTATATTTCAACAGCCTCTGCCTGCACTTCTAATGGAACTCATAAGTCCACAACTCTTGAACAAATTGGACTTTCAGATAAGTATGCTGAGGGAACTATAAGGATTTGTACTTCCAAGGATACGACAGAAGAAGATATAGATATTTTTGTAGAAAAATTAGTAAAATACGTTGATGAAATAAGAAAAATAATGAGATAGGTGATTGAATGAAAAAAGTTATGGCACTTTCTCTTGGGGAAGTAATCCTCAAGGGGAAAAATAGACATAGGTTTATAGAAAAGTTAATAAAATCTGTTAAGAGAAACCTAAGAAATCTTGACCATGGAAAAATTTACCACAACATGGGAAAAATTTATGTTGAAGTTACAAGTGACAATGAAGAAAAATTAATAAACAGGCTAAAACACGTCTTTGGTATTGTCTACATTGCCCCAACTTACCAAGTGGAAAGAGATTGGGAGACAATAGAAGAAGCAGTTGTAAAGATTGTAGATGAAACTTTAAAAGACCATCCAGAATACAAGACTTTTAAGGTTAAGACAAATAGGGGAGACAAGAAGTTTCCACTTAATTCCATGGAAATTTCTGCAAAAATTGGTGGCATGGTCTTAAAGAACTTCGACATCAAGGTTGACGTCCACAATCCAGACTTTTATGTTTACTGCGATTTGAAAAAGGATACCTATATCTATGTAGATAAGATTAAGGCCCATGGTGGACTTCCAACAGGAACAAATGGTAGGGGACTTCTTCTCCTATCAGGAGGAATAGACTCTCCAGTTGCAGGATTTTTAATGGCAAAAAGAGGAGTTCTTGTGGATTGCCTCCACTTCCATTCTTATCCTTTCACATCTGAAAGAGCAGAGGAAAAGGTAAAAAAACTTGCAGAAGACATTTCAAACTTCTCAGGAGACTTGACTTTCTATTCAGTAAACATCTTGGATATACAAAAGGAAATAAATATTAATTGTCCTGAAGACGAAATGACTATTATATCTAGAAGATTTATGATGAGGGTTGCAGATAAGATTGCAAGAGACAATGGTTATGATTGTATTATAACAGGTGAAAATCTGGGACAAGTTGCATCACAAACTATTGACGGACTCAAGGTAACTGACGCTATAACAGACAAGATTGTCTTTAGACCCCTTATTGGCATGGACAAGGTAAATATAATTGATATTGCCAAGGATATTGATACTTATGAAACATCAATCCTTCCTTATGAAGATTGCTGTACAGTATTCCTGCCAAAACATCCACTTTTGACACCAAGCATTGAGGGAATAGAAAAGTCTGAAGAGCCACTTGACTGTGACAAGCTTGTTGAAGAAGCCATAGGCAAAATGAAAATTGAAAAAATAGGAGGAAGCGATGAAGAATAAAAATAAGGGCGCTGTAGGAATAGTTGCCATTATAGCCATAGTTGTTGTAATTGCAATTTTCTTCGGTGGCCAATGGAACAATCTAGTTAAGCTAGATGAAGATGTAAATGGTGCTTGGGCACAAGTCCAAAACCAAGTAAAAAGACGTGCTGACTTAATTCCAAATATAGTAGAAACTGTTAAGGGATACGCAGGTCACGAAAAGGAAACTTTCACAGAAATTACTAAGGCTCGTGCAGGAGTTTCTGAAGCATCTACACCTAAGGAACTTGCTGAAGCTAATGATAATTTGACAGAAGCTATTGGAAGACTTAATGTTGTTGTGGAAAATTATCCAGAATTAAAGGCAAACCAAAACTTCCTAGACCTACAAGCCCAACTTGAAGGAACTGAAAATAGGATTGCCACAGAAAGAATGAGATATAACGACACAGTTAAGCTTTACAATCAAAAGGTTAGAAGGTTCCCAACAAATATTATTGCAAAAATTTTAGGTTTTGGACCAAGAGATTATTTTGAAGTTTCAGAAAAGGACAATCAAGTACCAGAAGTTAAGTTTTAGGTGATAGCTATGAAAAAATTGTTAGCTACAATTTTATTTGTCTTCACCCTGGTCTTTAACGTCTATGCCTTTGATAAGGACCAAATGTCCTACAATGTTTATGATGAGACAAATACCCTTAGTCAAGAGACCATAGACTATCTCAACAAAACCACTTATGATCTTAAAAAGAAGACAGGTGGGGAGATAGGGGTTGTCATAGTCAATAGCTTAGAAGGCTACTCCCTTGAAGAATACGCCACAAAGATTTTTAATGATATAAAAATTGGCGACAAGGATAAGGACAATGGAGTCCTAATCCTCCTTGCCCTACTCGATGATAATGATAGGCTGGTAAAAATTGAACCAGGTTATGGAGCAGAGGGATTTGTTCCCGATGCCTATGCATCGCGAATTATTAGGGCAATGGGAAAAGTTGTTGCTGAAAATGAAAATGACAGGCCCTTTGAAAAGGCAGTGCTTGAAGGATATGCACAAATTATAAAATTATATGAGGGAGAATATGGAGTTGACATTGTGGCAAGAGAGCCACAAGAAGCCATTGATTATTCTGAGGACGATTATGATGATAATTTATTTCTATCATTGGTTCCCATTATAAGATTAATCATAATTATTTTTATAATTTCCTTGATTTTTAGAAATAAAAATGGAGGAGGACCTGGCGGCGGAAGTGGACCAGGAAGCAGGAGAAGAAGACAAAGACCAGTGATTTTCTGGGGACCAGGTTCCTTTGGAGGCTATGGTGGCTTCGGAGGATCAGGTGGTTTCGGTGGATCATCTGGTGGTTTTGGCGGCGGAGGCTTTGGAGGCTTCGGCGGAGGAGGTTCTTCTGGTGGCGGTGGCGCCAGCGGAAGAATTTAATCAAAAGCCAAAGATAAGAGAGAAAATTCCAATCAAAATAATTTGATGGAGGAAATAAATTAAAAGAGAATGCCTACCCATGATATTTATAATATTGTGGGAGGCTTCTTTTTTTGTAAATTTTATGAAGTCAAAGAGAAAGTAGCCCATGTAAAATAAAAATATCCAGGGAATTATAGGGAAGTAGTCACCTGATGAAAAGTTTTCGCTAGGAAGACCAAGGATAAATAGGTTTAGATCATAAAGTGCCTTTGGTGGAATAAGCTTTCCAAAAAAGATACTTCCATAATAAATTCTCTTTAGACTTACAAATAAAATAGTATTTATAATAAGTCCAAGCTTTGGATTTATTTTTTTTATGTATTTTTTTATAAGTATGTGAATTAAGGTGGCACCAGCAAAGAAATGAATGATCCCAAAATAAATTGCATCTTCTTTAGAAAATACGTAGGACCCAAGAGTAATCAAGAGAGAAAGGCCACATAAGATTAGAAACTTCTTCTTGAAATTATTAGAAAAGTGGGTTGAGTAACCAGAAATCAAAATAAAGGAAATACATATATACTGCTGAAAGTAATAAAAATTGTGATTGAAATCAAATCCATAAAAATTTTCAAGGTCAAATAGACCATGATAAATTATCATGCTTATAATAGTGAAGCCACGCAAAAAATCTATGGCATTGTATCTTTTCTTAATAGTATCCATTCTTACACCTCAGAAAAATTATAACACAAATAAGGAAGAGGAAAGTAAGATGAAGTTTTTGACTTGGTAAAAAATTATAAAGTAGTAAAAAATTATGAAGTAGTAAAAAGTTATGAAGTAGTAAAAAATTGTAATTTAATAAAATATTATGAAGTCATAAAAGATTATGGAGTCATAAAATCTTATTAAGAATCAAAAAAACTTTAACCATAAAAATATACTAAGTCCTAAAAATTCATTAATTCATGAAACTTATCAAGTAATAGAAATATCTTGGATGAGAAATATTTATTCTCGTCCAGTTTTTTATTTAATATTATTTAGTCATAAGATAGATGTAAAATCCCTTTAAAAGAAACCCTGTTAGAATTCCAAAAATAAAAATTAAAAAATTTTTCATAAGTCCCTCCTTAATAAATAAAATATATTAGACACAAAGTGGAAGCAAGAAGAAAATGATTATAAAATAAAATTATTTAGTAAATTATATTTTACAAAAAATTTAATAAAATAAATTATATAATCTATTGACTTTAAATATCTTAAGATTTATACTCTAATGAGTTTAATAATTTAAGTAATTTGTTTAATATTATAGGTGATGCAATGAAGATTGGAAATAAAATAAAAGAAATGAGAATTGAAAAGGGACTTACACAAGAAGAGCTGGCTGACAGGTCTGAACTCACTAAGGGTTTTATTTCTCAAATTGAAAGAGATTTGACATCACCATCTGTTGACTCTCTTTTAGATATCTTGGAGGCCCTTGGGACTGATCCCAGCCTTTTCTTTAAGAGGGAAGAGAATGAAAAAATAATTTTTAAGGAAGAGGACTTCTTTGAAAGTGATAATGAAGAGCTTGGTTATGTCCTTGATTGGGTTGTGCCCAATGCACAGAAAAACCAAATGGAGCCCATGAGGGTCTTGCTTAAAGCAGGAGGGACTTCAAAAGAAGTCCAGCCCTATGAGGGCGAAGAGTTTGGCTATGTCCTAAGGGGTTCGGTGAAACTTTTTTATGGAAAAGAAGAATACAAGGTGAAAAAGGGAGAGTGCTTTTATTTTAAAGCCAACAAGTCCCATTACTTAAAAAATGAAGGAAAGTGTGAAACTGAGATTTTGTGGATATCATCTCCACCAAATTTTTAGGCGGTGAATTATGGAAAATTATGTAATTGAATTAAAAAATATTAGTAAGTCCTTTGGTGACAATGTAATTTTAGAAAACTTTGATTTTAAGGTAAAAAAAGACGAGTTCCTTACGATTTTAGGACCATCAGGCTGTGGTAAAACTACAATTTTGAGGTTAATCGGTGGTTTTGAAGAGCCAGATGAGGGACAAATTCTTTTTAATGGAGAAGACATAACAAATAAGGAAGCCTATGAAAGAAGGATTAACACAGTTTTTCAAAAATACGCCCTCTTTCCCCATATGAATGTCTTTGAAAACATTGCCTTTGGTTTAAAAATAAAAAAAATGGACAAGAAAGTCATCAAGGAAAAGGTAAGTGAGGTTTTAAAACTTGTTAATCTTTCTGGTTTTGAAAACAGGGAAATTGAATCCTTATCAGGAGGTCAACAACAGAGGATTGCCATTGCAAGGGCCCTTGTCAATGAACCAGATGTACTCTTGCTTGACGAACCTCTTGGTGCCCTTGACTTAAAACTTAGACAAGCCATGCAAATTGAGCTTAAGAGAATTCAAAAAAGCGTTGGTATAACTTTTATCTACGTTACTCATGATCAAGAAGAGGCTCTTTCCATGAGTGATACTGTTGTTGTCCTAAATAATGGTGAAATCCAACAAATGGATAGCCCAATAAATATTTATAACGAACCAAAGAATGCCTTTGTAGCAGATTTTATTGGTGAGTCTAATATTATTAAGGGAAGGATGCTTGAAGACTTCAAGGTAAGATTTTTAGATTACGATTTTCCTTGCGTTGACAAGGGATTTAGAGCCAACGAAGATGTTGAAGTTGTAGTAAGACCTGAAGATGTGCTTTTGGTTGATGAGAACTACCAAATTGAAGGGACTGTGACAAGTCTTGTCTTCAAGGGAGTTCACTATGAAATGACTGTAGATATTGATGGTTACTCCATGCTTGTTCAATCAACAGAAAAAAGAGAAGTGGGAGAAAAAACAGGCATAGTAATCAAACCAGACCTTATCCACGTTATGAGGTTGAGCTAAAATGAAAAAATTTTCACTAATATATTTATTTTGGGGCCTAGTATTTATTGTTTTCCCACTATTTTTAATACTTGCCCACGCTTTTAGTGCCAACACAGACCTGGCAGACTTTGCCTTTACCCTAGACAATTTCTCAAGGTTTTTTGAACCACTTTATGTAAAGATTTTAATTACATCTCTTGTATTGGCAGGAGTTTCCACTATATTTTGCCTCCTTATTGGCTACCCAGTAGCCTATATAATTTCACAAATGGGGGAAAAAGTAAGAAACAACATGATTTTGATTTTTATAATCCCAATGTGGATGAACTTCTTACTAAGGACTTATGCCTGGCTTACACTTCTTGGCAACAAGGGATTGATAAATAAATTTATAGGACTTTTTGGATGGGGTCCCTGGGACCTTATGTACAACTCCAAGGCCATAATGATAGGTATGGTTTACAATTTCTTGCCCTTTATGGTTCTGCCAATTTATACAGTATTATTAAAGATGGATAAAAAATTAATTGAAGCAGCAAAGGACCTGGGAGCCAACGACTTTGAAGTTTTTATTAAAGTTATTCTCCCACTTTCTCTACCAGGAATTTACACAGGAATAACTATGGTTTTTATACCAGCAATTTCAACTTTTGTTGTGCCAAACCTCTTGGGAGGAAACAACTTCTACCTAATAGGAAACCTAATTGAAAAACAATTTACCTTCACAGGAGACTGGGGCTTTGGTTCTGCAATTTCCATGATCCTAATTGTAATCATGCTTTTAATTCTTTTACTTCCAAAATTATTTAATGGAAAAATTAAAACTAATGAAATAGGAGGTGGCTTATAATGAAAAAAATAATAGATAGAATTTACTTATTTTTAATATTTTTATTCCTATATGCTCCAATTATAATTCTTGTTGTCTTTAGTTTTAACAACTCCAAGCTAAGGGGATCTTGGGCAGGCTTTACCCTAAAGTGGTACAAAAATTTATTTTCTGACCCAGCAATTTTATCTTCCCTTTGGACTACACTTATAGTAGCAGTAGTAGCAACAGTTATCTCTACAATTGTTGGGACAATTTCAGCCATTTCCATAAATGAACTTAGGGGTTTTAAAAAGGATGCCATCCTAAATATAAATTACCTACCAGTAATTAACCCTGACATTGTGACAGCAGTTGCCCTTATGGGACTCTTTGGACTTTTTAACATAAGAATGGGATACACAACAATGATAATTTCACATATTGTCTTTTGTATTCCTTATGTTATTCTCTCCATACTGCCAAAGTTAAACCAGTTGCAAAAGAATACAGTGGAGGCAGCCCTAGACCTAGGCGCAACTCCAACTTATGCAATATTAAATGTGGTGATTCCACAAATAAAACCTGCAATCTTAACTGGAGCCCTAATGTCCTTTACACTTTCCATAGATGACTTTGTAATTTCCTTCTTTAACACAGGCCAAGGAGTTTCAAACCTTTCAATAACAATTTACTCTATGGCGAGGAAGGGAATTAACCCATCAATTAATGCAGTATCAACATTAATGTTAGTAGCACTCTTAATTCTTCTTGTAATAATAAACAAGAGAAGTGAAAAAATGAAAAAAATCGAGGTAAACCTATGAAACACATGAAAAAAATAATTTTATCACTTGCAATCCTAATGGTATTTTCCCTAACAGGATGTGGCAAAGAAGAAACAGCAAAGGAAGAAATTTATGTTTACAACTGGGGAGAATATATTGACCCACAAATCCTAAAGGACTTTCAAAAGGAAACAGGCATAAAGGTTAACTACGACACTTATGCATCAAATGAAGACCTTTATATCAAGATGACTCAATCACAAGATAAGTATGATGTAGTTGTTCCTAGTGACTACATGATTGAAAGACTTATAAAAGAAGGTCTTGTAAGAGAAATTAACTTTGAAAATATTCCAAACTTTGCAAATGTAGAAGATATATTAAAAAATCCTACTTTTGATCCAGAAAACAAATACTCAGTACCTTACTTCTGGGGAACAGTTGGTATTGTCTACAACAAGGCAGAAGTAAAAGACAAGGTTGACTCATGGGACATTCTTTGGAATGAAAAATATAAGGACCAAATAATAATGTATAACTCTCAAAGAGATACTCTAGGAGTTGCCCTAAAGAGACTTGGTTATTCACTAAATTCAACAAGTGAAAAGGAACTTCAAGAAGCTAAAAAGTCTCTAATAGAACAAAAACCACTAGTTTATGCTTACCTAGATGATGATGGACGTGATGTTGTTGTCCAAGGAGATGCCAACCTATCTGTAATGTATTCAGGTGACGCCCTTCTTATGATGCAACAAAATGAAGACCTTGACTATGTTGTTCCAAAAGAAGGCTCAAACATTTGGTACGACTCCATGGTCATTCCAAAAAATGCAAAAAATGTAGAGGGAGCAGAAAAATTTATAAATTATATGCTAGAAAAAGAAGTTCAAGCAAAAAATGTTGAACACTGCGTAGGTTACACTTCACCAGTTAAGGGAGTAAAGGACCTTTTACCAGATGAAATTAAAAACTCAAAGGTTGCCTATCCAGATCTTGATAAACTTCCATCACTAGAATCCTTTAGAGACCTAGGAGATTTTATTAAAGTATACGATAGAATCTGGACAGAAATAAATGCTTCTAATCTTTAATATGCTAATAAACTTGTTTATTTTAAGGCCTCCTTGTGATATCATGTAAGTTAAGCGAAATGTTTTCATAATGGAGGTTTAAAATGAACGAGAGAATAAAAAAGCTTGTGGTTTTTGCAATTTTCATTCTAGTACTTATGTTAGCTTCTCTAACTGCTTTTTTCAGTAAGTCTCTTATGTGGCCAAATGCAGAAGTAAATAGGGAATTCGACGGAATTCTTTTCAATAATGCTGACGGAGTAGAAAATTTACAAGTTTCTAGATCATTAGAAAAAGAAGCTAATGAAAATTTAATAAAATACGACATAAAATTTAATTACACAGGCGAAGACTCAACTGCAAGAATTTTGGGAACACCAAATAGACAAATTTTCTTTGACGAAGGAGTTGGCTTTAGCAAGTCAAAGGTAAACTTAAAGGGAGACTTTGACAAAATTAATAAATCTCTTTTCGAAGAAAAATTAAAATTAAAGGTAAAGGACTTTTACAACAAGACAGATAACAAGGACTTTAAGGCAGTGAGTGAAGTTAAACTTGCCCTAAAGGAAAAAGTTGGAGAATATGAATTTACAGTTTACTACAAGCCAAACCCACTTTACTTTTCAGGTGGACAAAAGGTTGAAGATGCTTCAATTTTTGTTACAAATGCAAAGGTAGAAAACTGGACAGAATCAATTAAGTCTAGCAACAGTGTAAAAGAAGCCTACACAAACTCTGGATACTATGTAAATAAGATTGAATTAATAAACCAAGGACTAATAAATAAAATTTCTCTAATTAACACAGCTTCTACAGTGATCTTCTTAGTGCTAACACTAGGAGTTATTGCTTTAATCTGGTTTGATAGGGGAAATTTCCAAATCTATCTTGGAGCCCTATTCTTAATGATTCCTGCCTTTTATAGGTTCATTGACAAGGGAACAAGTAATCTTGGTGTCCTTATAGCCTATCCAATCTTGGGACTTATTGCCTCAATAGCGGCAAGATTCCTTGCATCAGACGGCGACTTTACTTTTGGCAACAAGGAAATGAAACAATCAGTGGCATTTTTATTAATGTACTTTGTTTTCTCACTTGTATTCTTTGTTATACCAAGAGTATTTATTGGATAAGTAAATTTTTAAAAAGCTCAATATTATATTGGGCTTTTTTTGTTGAAAAAATTTATTGAATTTTGTAAGCTTTTGAAAATGTAAAAATAAATTTTTGAAAGTTTATAATTTTTTATCAGCTCCTAGATATTTACAAGCTATTAATTTTTTGTAAAGTTATAAAAATTTATAAGGTCACAAAAATATATAAGTTCATACTTTTTTCTCACTTAGATAAAAAATATAAATTAGATAAAAATTGTAAAGACAAGGAAAACTTTTTATTGAAATTGAAATAATAGTAAATTTAATATATAATTTAATTAAATATCTATAGGAGGATTTTTAAATGAAGAAGAAATTTACACTACTTTCAGTGTTATTGATTGCAATGACACTAGTTGCTTGTGGTGGCGGCAACAAAAAAGAAGCAGATGGAAATGCTGCAAACGCTACTAAAGAAACAACTGAAGCTAAATCAGACATTAACGTTGGTTTTGTAACTGACGAAGGTGGAGTTAATGACCAATCCTTTAACCAAGGTGTTTGGGAAGGACTTCAAAAGGCAATTGATGAACTTGGAATCAAGGCTGACTACATTGAATCTAAGGACACTAAGGACTACACTCCTAACCTAGAAACTTTTGCTGACCAAGATAAGAATCTTATCGTTGGTGCTGGTTTCAAAATGGGTGGTAACGTAGCTGAAGCTGCTACAATGTATCCTGAAATCAACTATGCAATAGTTGACGTTGACGTTACAGTTGACAAAGATGGTAACAAAATTGAAGCTCCTTCAAACCTACTTGGAATTATGTTTAGAGCACAAGAACCTTCCTTCCTAGTTGGTTATATTGCTGGTATGACATCAGAAACCAACAAGGTTGGTTTCGTTGGTGGCCAAGAAGGTAACATTATTTGGGGATTCGAATATGGTTACAAGGCTGGTGTTGATTACGCAGCTAAGGAAAAGGGAACTGACATCGAAGTTCTTAGCCAATATGTTGGAGACTTCTCTGACGCACAAAAGGGTAAATCAATCACTGCTACAATGTACCAAAACGGTGCTGACGTAGTATTCCACGCAGCTGGTGGAGCAGGCGAAGGCGTTATCGAAGCTGCTAAAGAAGCTGACAAGTGGGTAATTGGTGTTGATAGAGACCAAAGCGACAGGGCTCCTGAAAATGTATTAACTTCTGCAATGAAAAATGGCGATGTTGCTGTTTACCAAGTTGTAAAAGATATGCAAGAAGGTAAGTTCGAAGGTGGAAGAACTATTGAGTTTGGTCTTTCAGACGGTGGAGCAGTAGGTATTGCGCCAACTTCTGACAAGAATGTTAAACCTGAAATTTTAAAATCAGTTGATGAAATCTCTGAAAAAATTATTTCTGGTGAAATCAAAGTTCCTTACAACGAAGAAACTTATAACGAATACAAATAAGCTTATAAAGTCATCTCTTAGGAGTCATCTTAGGGATGGCTTTTTTTATTGCAATTTATTTTAAAAATAGCCAATTCTTTGGTATAATTTATTTAACATAACAAAGGAGCGTTTGTATTGGAAACTAATAATAGAGACTTAGTCGTAAGGATGGAGAATATCACCAAAAAATTTGGTGATTTCACTGCAAACGACGGAATTAATCTTGATATTAGGAGGGGAGAAATCCATTCTCTGCTTGGAGAAAATGGTGCTGGCAAGACTACTCTTATGAATATGCTCTATGGCATGAGTTCTCCTACATCAGGTGAAATTTATATAAATAATGAAAAAAAAGAATTTAAGGATCCCAACGATGCTATAAAGGCAGGGCTGGGAATGGTTCACCAACACTTTATGCTTATTGAACCCTTCACTGTTGTTGAGAATATTGTTCTTGGCATGGAGCCTATGAATGGAATCAAGGTGGATATAAAAAAGGCTAAGGAAGATGTAATTGCCCTTTCTGAAAAGTACGGTTTCAAAATTGATCCCGATGCCAAGATCCAAGACATAAGTGTGGGTACTCAACAAAAAGTTGAAATACTTAAGGTTTTATACAGGGGTGCTGACATATTAATTTTTGATGAGCCAACAGCAGTTTTAACCCCTCAAGAAATCACAGAATTAATTGACATAATAAAAAACCTTGCAAGAGAAGGAAAATCTATAATTATAATCACCCACAAGCTAAAGGAAATTAAGCAAATGGCCAACAGGTGTACTATCATTAGGCGTGGGAAAAAGATTGACACAGTAAATGTCTCTGATGTCAATGAATCTGAACTTGCAGATATGATGGTGGGAAGAGCTGTTCACCTAGATGTTAATAAGGCTGATTGTAAGGCTGGCGACACAATACTAGATATCAAGGGCCTAACTGCCAGAGACATAAGGAATGTCAAAAAGTTAGATGACTTAAACCTAGATATTAAAGCTGGAGAAATCCATGGTATTGCTGGTGTAGATGGAAATGGTCAATCTGAACTTATTGAAACTTTAACTGGCCTTAAAAAGGCTGAAGCTGGATCTGTAATCTTCAAAGGAGAAGAGATTTTAAACCATAATCCAAGGGATATTATTGAAAGAGGTTTAAATTCTATTCCAGAAGATAGACAGTTACGTGGTCTCGTCCTAGATTTTTCTGTGGCAGAAAATATTATCTTAAAGGAATACTACAAGGACAAGTTTTCTAAAAAGGGAATTTTGGACTTCCCTAAGATAGAAAAGAATGCTGAGGACCTTTCAGAGGACTATGACATTAGACCGAGAAATATAAACCAATTTGCAGGCGCCCTATCTGGTGGTAACCAACAAAAGGTTATTATTGCAAGGGAAATATCTGGTGATCCAGACCTTCTCATTGCAGCCCAACCAACAAGGGGGCTAGATGTTGGTGCCATTGAGTATATTAGGAACTTCTTGATAAAACAAAGGGACAAGGGGAAGGCAGTTCTTCTTATTTCCTTTGAATTAGATGAAATCATGGCTCTTTCAGATAGGATTTCTGTTATTTATAATGGAAAGATCCTAAAGACTTTTGATGCAAAAGAAACTAATGAGAGAGAACTAGGACTTTATATGGCAGGAGGTAAAAATGAAGAGAAATAGGTTTTTATACACAATTCTTGCCATTGTACTTGGTATCTTAATTGGGTCAATTATACTTTTACTAAGTGGGACAAACCCTGTTGAGGCCTACAAGGTAATTTTCTTGGGAGCCTTTGGCAAGCCTAAGTATATTTCTTGGACAATTGTAAAGGCAGTTCCATTAATTTTAACAGGACTTTCAGTTGCCTTTGCCTTTAATACAGGCCTATTTAACATTGGTGCCGAAGGGCAATACATTGTTGGATCCATTGGAGCTTTAGTTGTTGGACTATTACTAGACCTTCCTCCAGTAATCCACGGACTTGTTGCTCTTTTAGTGGGAGCTCTTTGTGGTTACATTTGGGGAGCCTTAGTTGGACTATTAAAGGCAAAATTTGAAGTTAACGAGGTTATTTCATCAATTATGATGAACTGGATTGCCTTTTATCTAAGCAACTATCTATTGAGTTTTCCAATTTTAAGGTCTATTGAATCAGATAACTCCTATCCCATTAAAGAAACTGCTAGCATAAAAATTGCTGGAGCTTGGAAGATGAGTGAATCTGGTAGGGCCTATCTCGCCCAACACAAGTTTTTAAAGGATATTTTAAATCCACCTCTAAATTTTGGTATTATTATCGCTATTTTAGCAGCCATAGTAGTTTGGTACATCCTAAAGAAAACTACTCTTGGATACGAACTTCGCGCTGTTGGTTTCAATGAAAAGGCTGCAGAATACGGTGGAATTGACATTAATAAATCTATTGTAAAATCCATGGGTATTGCAGGAATCTTGGCAGGACTTGCTGGTGCAATAACTGTTCTTGGTGTTTCTGGTGATATTGGAATCATGGCGGCCCAAGAAGGCTACGGCTTTGATGGAATGGCAGTTGCCCTTATAGCTGGCAACAATCCATTGGGCACAATTCCAGCAGCTCTTCTCTATGCAGGTTTAACTTATGGAGGAGGAAAGCTTACTACAATAGGAACTTATTCAGAAGTTGTAAATATTATTATTGGTATTATGATCCTATTTATTGCAATGCCAAAACTTTTGGATATGATTAAGTTCTTCTTCACTAAGTGGTCAAAGAAGGATGGAAAAAATTTAGAAAAAGGAGGAGCAAATGAATAGTTCACTTTTAAGCTTAGCAAGTATTTTATCAATTACACTTTTATATTCAGCTCCCCTTATTTATACAGCTCTTGGTGGAGTTTTATCTGAAAATGCCGGAGTTGTAAATATTGGACTTGAAGGAATGATGGCCATAGGAGCAGTTGTTGGATCCATTGTTGGCTATTATGTAGGTAACCCTTGGTTGGCCTTCTTGTGTGGAGGACTTGGCGGAATGTTAATTGCCCTTCTTCACGCTATAGCTACAATTAATTTTGCAGCAGACCACGTTGTAAGTGGTATCGCCATTAACTTAATTGGACCGGGACTTGCACTTTTCCTTTGCAGACTTTTCTTTGATGGAGCAGCCATATCAAAGTCCATTGATTATGAAAACAAACTTCCAGTTTTATTTGGAAAAGTTTTTAAATCTGGTGGTGGAAATGGAATAATGAGATTCTTTGACATTGTCTTCTCACAATATGCATCAGTTTACCTTGCTTTTGTCCTTGTTTTTATAGTTTACTTTATACTCTATAAGACTAGGCTAGGCCTAAGAATTAGGGCTGTTGGTGAGTATCCCAAGGCTGCAGAAACTCTTGGAGTTGACGCCTACAAGATCAAATACATTTGCGTATTAGCGTCTGGGTTCTTAGCAGGACTTGGTGGAGCATCAATGTCACTTGCAGTTGTATCCAACTACAGAGAAACACTTATCTCTGGTCAAGGCTTTATTGCCCTTGCTGCAGTAATCTTTGGTGGATGGAAACCACAAGGAGCAATGCTCGCTTGCCTGCTCTTTGGTTTTGCCCAAGGACTTTCAGTTTTTCTTGGTTCAATTGGAATAAAAATCGATACAAACCTACTTTCAATGATTCCTTATGCAATAACTCTTATTGTCTTAATAGTTTTTGTTAAGGGATCAAGGGCACCGTCAGCAGATGGCCTTCCTTACGAAAGAAACAATTAATAAAATTCGTCTCAGCTTCGGCTGGGACTTTTTTATGCCTTGCTTTTTTAAATAAATTATAAAATTTATCTGATATAATTTTCTTAAAAGGGGGATGTTTATGACTTTTGAAATTTTTAAAAATTCTAGAAGGGGAAGACTTAATAAAATATCTGACGTCAAGGGAGTGAGGGTTGGTCACTCAACAATTAAAGATGGTAAAATAAAAACTGGAGTGACATGTATCATGCCCCATGATGGAGATGTTTTTAATGAAAAACTTGTGGCCAACTCTTACATAATTAATGGCTACGGAAAAAGCCTTGGTCTAGTTCAACTAGAAGAGTTGGGGACTCTTGAGTCGCCAATCTTTATGACTAACACCATGAGCCTTGGAAGAGTTCTTGACTCATCAATGA
Organism: Peptoniphilus harei; assembly: GCF_900454685.1. Taxonomy (GTDB): domain Bacteria; phylum Bacillota; class Clostridia; order Tissierellales; family Peptoniphilaceae; genus Peptoniphilus_A; species Peptoniphilus_A harei. Next base: position 1,093,825 of record NZ_UATM01000032.1, read on the forward strand.
AGTGGATGATTGATAAGTACCCCAAGCTGGGCGACAAGTCAGGAGCTCCAAATATAATTGTCACTGAATGCAACGACGGAGTTATAAATGACATGAGGGGCCTTCATGTAAAAGAAAAAAATGTCTTGGAGTCTATTGAAAATATAAAAGAAGATTTTGAAGAGGGCTCAGTTGGAGCAGGAACAGGTATGATTTCCTTTAACCTCAAGAGTGGCATTGGATCTTCATCAAGAATTATTGAAATAGATGAAAAGGACTACACCTTAGGAAGTCTTGTTCTATCAAACTTTGGAAGGATAAAAGATTTAAAGATAGAAGGCAGACCTCTAGGCCGTGAAATGTACTTAAAGTCCAAGGGAAAAAGAGAAGACAAAGACAAGGGTTCAATTATAATAGTCCTTGCAACAGACTTGCCCCTTAGCTCGAGACAACTAAAGAGACTTGCAAAGAGGGCCACAATTGGACTAGGAAATGTGGGCTCTTACTTGGGCCACGGTTCAGGAGATATTGTCATTGCCTTTTCTACTGCGAATGAGATAAAGGATTCTAGTTTTGAAGAAGTTAAAGTTCTAAAAGAAGATTTGCTAGATGATGCCTTTAGGGCTTGTGCAGAATCAGTAGAAGAATCTGTAATTAAATCCTTAATTTATTCCGAGTCAGATGTAACAAAGGATGGCAAAAAAATATTTTCTCTTGAAGAAAATTTAAAAAATCTGAGAATAGATTTTTGATATTTATTAACTTCTTTAAAATTTATGGGTGTGAGTGTTACAATAAATTAAAGAGGAAAAATTTTATTTATAAAATACTCTTAAATTAGTTTTATAAATAAAAGATTTTAGAGGTGATTTAATGAGTGATTTAACTATATATTTCTTAGTAACAGTTTTTATATCAGCCTTAGTCACTTTTATTTACATAAGAGAAGATAAGAAAGAAGAAAAAGATTCTAAGAATGATATAATATATTCCTTCCTAATGAGTAATTTTTTAATCTTACAATTTTACTTTAGAATTTATCAAAATATTGGGTTTGCAATTATGGTTAGCATATTTGTTTATTTTGTAATTTGGGCTATTTATAAACTTTACACAGATAGCAAAAGGGGAAGCAAGTTATTGGAAAATAAAAATGAGCCTAAGTGGAGGGTTTTATTTATTTCAATATCTTTTATATTATTAGCAAGTCTTAGTTTTTTAGAATTAGAAGATGGAGCTACTATTTATTCATACAACAAAAGTGACTTTCGAAAAATTTTAATAATTTCAATTTTTTTTGTTAGCTACATTAGAATTATTTTAGACTTGAGAGTTTTAAAAAGAATTTTATTTGAAAAAGATATTTGGAGAAGAGCTTTTATTATTTCAGAAATTATTTTGATTTTGGTATTAGGTTTAGGAAGTGCCTATAATATAAAAAATGTAAACCGTCTTGATTTTTATGTAGAAAGTGAAGATTATCAAGAAACATCAGGAGAGGAATTATGGGAAATTTAATTTTTAATATTATCGCTACAACAATCCTTGCCTTAATAAGGCCTATTGGGGATAAATTAAGGGAAAAAGCTGGGGGAGAGATTGACAAGTCCATAGATTTTCAATCCTATATTTTTTCTTTTACAACAATTGAATTGTGGCTCTCAATGGTTTTTTGTAGAAGCAAGCTAAATTTTTATTTTTTCTGCTTTTTACTTATTGCTTCTTTTTTTTACAACGCATTCACAGAAGATTTTTTGAAGAATAAATATGCAGATGACCCAAGACTTTATAAGATAAGTACCATATCAGTTCAAGCTATCTTAATTATTTACCAGTTAATATTCTTTGTTACTTTAGAAGATGGTCATTTTATTGATTCTCTTTATAAGAGGGAATTTCAAATTGCTATGATTTGGTATGTGGTTGTGATTTTGTGGCTTAGCTATTACTTGTCGAATAAATTGCTAATTAGGATTTTTGAAGATAAGGATATTTATAGGAAGATTTTTATAACTTTACAAATTGTATTTATCATTATTTTTATAGCCTTTACTATTTATAACTACATAAATATTAATAGGTTTGATTTTTATCTCGATAGGATGTAAAGGTTTAAGGTTTAAGGTTTAAAGGAGAAAGAAATGACAGAAGGAATGAGGAATGCTCTTATTGGAACTTTTCTAGCCTTAATATTTTTTAAAATTTTTGAAAAACTATCAAATAAAAAATTTTTTAATAAAAAACTTAGCGGGGGAGAAAAACTTCTAGATTACTATAATGCCAGCACAACACTGCTTCTTTTTTGGGTAAATTCCATTTTTTCTAGAAAAGAATTGATTCTATACTGTATAGGAGCCTACATCTTTATAAATATTTTTCTTAAATTATTTAAGTCTGACTTTGAAACTCATGAAAAGGAAAAGTATTTAAAAGTTATTACTACTTCAATTTGCACAATTTTTACAATTTATCAGTTTGTATTTTTTCTAACTTTAAAGGATGGGACTGTAATAGAAAATTTTGACAGGTCAGCTTATTTTAGCACTATGATTTATTTGTTAATAGGATTTTTTATAGTTAATATATATTTTCTAATAAAGAATCTTAGGACAATTTTTACAAAGGAGGACATTTATAGAAAAGTTTTTACTGTTATAGATGTAATTTTTATCCTATCCCAAGACTTCTTTATAATTTATAATCTTGTAAAGGCAGATAAGTTTGTTTTTTACTAGATAAATTTATGTAAATTTAAAATAAAATCATTAATTCTCAAAAAATATGGAAATTTCGCCAATTTCTCATAATTTTTATTGACTTAATGATTATCTAATGATAAAATTGATGAGTATTTGAGACGGAAAGACTACCTAAATGCAGGTAGTCTTTGAAATGTCCAATACTATTAATAAAACAGGAGGTGCAATTAATGCCTACAATTAACCAATTAGTAAGAAATGGTAGAAAGAAAATTCACAGTAAATCTAAATCACCAGCTCTTGATGTAAACTATGACACACTTAAAAAAGTTGAAACAGAAGTTAATTCTCCACAAAAAAGAGGAGTTTGTGTTGCAGTAAGAACAGTAACACCTAAAAAACCGAATTCAGCTCTTAGAAAAGTAGCCAGAGTTCGTTTAACAAACGGATATGAAGTTATGGCTTACATTCCAGGAATCGGACACAACCTACAAGAACACAGTGTTGTTTTAATCCGTGGTGGAAGAGTTAAGGATTTACCAGGTGTTAGATACCATATTGTAAGAGGTACTCTTGATACAGCTGGAGTTACAGACAGAAAGCAATCTAGATCTAAATATGGTACTAAGAAACCTAAAAATTGATAGAATTTTTACATGAGATTTTATAGATTTTTGGCTTACGGGCTCAACCTGAGTACCAATGAATCGACTGAAAAATAGTTAAGGAGGGAAGTTATGCCAAGAAAAGGACATATCCAAAAACGTGAAGTTATGGCTGATCCAGTATACGCAGACGTGGTTATCACTAAGCTTATAAACAATGTTATGCTTGACGGTAAAAAAGGTACTGCTCAAAGAATTGTTTACGGAGCACTTGAAACTGTTGCAGAACAAACTGGAGAGGACGCACTTGAAGTATTCTACAAGGCACTTAACAATGTAATGCCTGTACTTGAAGTAAAGGGAAGAAGAATAGGCGGTGCTACTTACCAAGTACCAATGGAAGTTAGACCGGAAAGACGCCAAACTCTAGGCCTTAGATGGATAGTTAAATATGCAAGAGCAAGAGGCGAAAAGACAATGCACGAAAGACTTGCAAAAGAAATACTAGACGCATCTAACGGTTTAGGCGGAAGTGTTAAGAGAAAAGATGAAATGCATAGAACAGCAGAAGCTAACAAGGCATTTGCTCACTATAGATGGTAATAAGGGGAGGAATTTATGGCTCGCGAAATACCATTAGAAAAATATAGAAATATAGGTATTATGGCCCATATTGATGCTGGAAAGACTACTACTACAGAACGTATTCTTTTCTACGCTGGTAAGATTCACAAAATCGGTGAAACTCACGACGGTGGAGCACAAATGGACTGGATGGAACAAGAACAAGAAAGAGGTATTACAATTACTTCTGCAGCTACTACAGCTCACTGGAAAGGCTACAGACTTAATATCATCGATACTCCGGGACACGTTGACTTTACAGTAGAAGTTGAAAGATCTCTAAGAGTACTTGACGGTGCTGTTGCACTTTTTGACGCAAAAAGTGGTGTAGAACCTCAATCTGAAACTGTTTGGAGACAAGCAGATAAATATCACGTTCCAAGAATTGCACACATCAACAAGATGGACGTTACAGGTGCAGACTTCTTTAGATCTGTTGATACTATCGACAAGAAACTAAAGGGTAATCCTGTTCCAATTCAAGTTCCAATGGGAGCAGAAGATACTTTCATAGGAATGATTGACCTTGTTGAAATGAAAGCAGAAATTTACAAGGATGAACTTGGTAAGGAAATCGAAATTACAGATGTTCCTGAAGAGTACATGGAAGTTGCAAATAAATATAGAGAAAACTTAATCGAAGTTGCATCTGAATTTGATGAAGATTTAATGATGGCCTACCTTGAAGGTGAAGAAATCGATAATGAACTTCTTAAGAAAGCTATAAGAAAGGGTACTCTTGCTGTTAAGATTACTCCAGTATCTTGTGGTTCTTCTTACAAGAACAAGGGTGTACAACTTCTTCTAGATGCAATTATTGACTACCTACCATCTCCTATTGATGTACCTGCAATTACAGGTGTTGATGAAGATGGAAACGAAGTTCAAAGACATGCATCTGATGATGAACCATTCTCAGCTCTTGCATTTAAGATCGTAACTGACCCATATGTTGGTAAGCTTGCTTACTTTAGAGTTTACTCTGGGGTTCTTAAGGCAGGTTCTTATGTTATGAACACAGCAAAAGGCAAGAGAGAAAGAATCGGAAGAATTCTTCAAATGCACGCTAACAAGAGAGAAGAAATCGAAGAAATCCATGCAGGAGAAATCGCAGCAGCTGTTGGTCTAAAAGACACAGGTACTGGTGATACTCTTTGTGATGAAAAATCACACGTTATTCTTGAAAACATGGAATTCCCAGATCCAGTTATCTCTGTAGCAATTGAACCAAAGACTAAGGCATCTCAAGATAAGATGGCTCTTGCTCTTGCAAAACTTGCAGAAGAAGACCCAACTTTCAAAACTCACACAGATGAAGAAACTGGTCAAACTATTATCTCTGGTATGGGTGAACTTCACCTTGATATCATCGTTGATAGACTACTAAGAGAATTTAAGGTGGAAGCTAATATTGGTAACCCACAAGTATCTTATAGAGAAGGTATTAGAAAAGCTGCTGAAGGCGAAGCTAAATACGCTCGTCAATCAGGTGGTCGTGGACAATATGGTCACGCTAAGATTAGAATCGAACCATTAGAACCAGGCGAAGGTTTTGTATTCGAAAATGCCATCGTTGGTGGTGCAATTCCTAAGGAATTTATTGGACCAACTCAACAAGGTATTGAAGAAGCACTTCAATCAGGTATTGTTGGTGGATACGAAGTTCTTGATGTTAAAGTAACACTTTACGATGGTTCTTACCACGAAGTCGACTCTTCTGAAATGGCATTTAAGATTGCCGGATCTATGGCAGTAAGAGATGCTCTTGCTAAGGCTGATCCAGTACTTCTTGAACCTATGATGAAGGTTGAAGTTACAACTCCAGAAGAATACATGGGAGATGTAATTGGTGATATTAATTCAAGACGTGGAAGAATGGAAGGTATGGAACTTGTAGCTGGAGCACAAATCGTTACAGCTTATGTACCACTAGCAGAAATGTTTGGTTACGCAACAACCCTTCGTTCAAATACACAAGGAAGAGCAAACTACTCAATGCAATTTGATCACTACGAGGAAGTACCTGCATCAATAGCTGAAGAAGTAGTTGGAGATAAAAAAAATAACTAATAAATAGGAGGATTAATAATGGGAAAGGCAAAATTTGAAAGAAATAAACCACACGTAAACATTGGAACAATTGGTCACGTTGACCACGGTAAGACAACACTTACAGCTGCAATCACACTTGTAATGAACAAGAGATATGGCGGCGGAGAATTTGTTGACTACGCACACATTGACAAGGCTCCAGAAGAAAGAGAAAGAGGAATCACAATTTCAACTTCTCACGTAGAATACGAAACAGCAAACAGACACTACGCACACGTAGACTGCCCAGGACACGCTGACTATGTTAAGAACATGATCACAGGAGCAGCACAAATGGACGGAGCAATCCTAGTAGTATCAGCTGCAGACGGTCCAATGCCACAAACAAGAGAACACATCCTACTTGCAAGACAAGTTGGTGTACCAAAGATTGTAGTATTCCTAAACAAAGAAGACCAAGTAGACGATCCAGAACTAATTGAATTAGTAGAAATGGAAGTAAGAGACCTACTTTCAGAATACGACTTTGACGGAGACAACACTCCAATCGTAGTAGGATCAGCACTTAAAGCAATCGAAGAACCAGATGGAGAATGGGGAGACAAAGTAGCAAAACTTATGGATGAAGTTGACGAATACATCCCAACTCCAGTAAGAGACACAGAACACCCATTCCTAATGCCTATCGAAGACATCTTCTCAATCACAGGTAGAGGTACAGTAGCAACAGGAAGAGTAGAACAAGGTGTAGTAAAAGTAGGAGACACAGTAGAACTAGTTGGATTAACAGACGAAAGTAGACAAGTAGTAGTAACAGGTGTTGAAATGTTTAGAAAACAACTAGACCAAGCAGAAGCAGGAGACAACATTGGAGCCCTACTAAGAGGTGTACAAAGAGAAGAAATCCAAAGAGGACAAGTACTAGCAGCACCAGGAACAATTCACCCACACACAAAATTTGAAGCAGAAGTATATGTACTAACAAAAGAAGAAGGTGGAAGACATACACCATTCTTTAACGGATACAGACCACAATTCTACTTCAGAACAACAGACGTAACAGGAGATATTCAATTAGCAGAAGGCGTAGAAATGGTAATGCCTGGAGATAACTCAACATTTACAGTAACACTAATCACACCAATCGCAATGGACGAAGGACTAAGATTCGCTATTCGTGAAGGTGGAAGAACTGTAGCATCAGGAGTAGTATCAAAGATTCTTGACTAATCCTTTGGGATTAACAAAAAATCTTAATAAATAAAGTTAGAGGGAGTTTATGCTCCCTCTTTTTTGTTGCAAACTTATATTTATTAAAAATAAGTAAAATTATTTTTAATTACAACTATTTATTTGAAATTTAAAATAAGGTAAATAAAGAAAAAGACTTCTGTAAAATTTAATACAGAAGTCTTTTTATTTTATAAATTTTTAACTTAGAAGTTTAAATTAACTCTGCAATTTTTTCATCAACCTCATTCATTTTTGCAGTTGGCTCAAATCTTTCAACTACCTTTCCATCCCTATCAATTAAGAATTTTGTGAAGTTCCATTTGATATCTGGGTTATTCTTGTAGTCCTTGTCCCTAGATTTTAGAAGGGTAGCCATGGCAAGTGCCTTGGGACCATGTCCAAAGCCTTCAAATCCCTTTTGAGATTTTAAAAACTTGTAAAGTTCAAGTTCATTATCGCCATTTACCTCAGCCTTTTTCATTTGAGGGAATTCAATATCGAAATTCAATTGGCAGAATTTTGTAATTTCTTCATCACTTTCTGGAGCTTGTTCCTTGAATTGATTGCAAGGGATATCAATTATTTCAAGTCCCTTGTCGTGGTATTTGTCATAAAGGTCTTGCAAGTCATTATATTGGGGTGTAAATCCACACCTTGTTGCAGTATTAACTATTAAGATAACTTTCCCCTTTAAATCTTTTAAATCTAAGAAAGATCCGTCTTGTCTTTCAACTTTATAATCATAAATCATTTTTATTCCTCCTATTTATTTTTAATTACCCATTTTTAAAAAATTAACAACAGAAAGAGACTTTAATAAAATTAATAAGTCACTGATTAAGAGTCTTTAAAAAAAGAGATGGTTTCCCATCTCTTAAAAAATTTTATGAACTTGTCTTATAAAAAGTTAGTAATTTTTGTTACTTATAAATCTTATACAAAATCTTAATCACTTAGGACTTGGTAAATTTTTATGACTTAGCATTTTATTATGAGTTTACAAATTTATATGACTCAGCATTTTCTTATGAGTTTATAAATTTTTATGACCTAAAGCTTACTTATTTTCTTCCAATAGTTTGTCAATTGTTGCTGTAATTGAAGCTTTATCTTTTTTACCAACAAATCCACCTAGAACTTGGCCTTCAGAGTTGACAAAGAAAGTTGTAGGAATTACAGTAATATGCACAAGACTATCTTCAGTTGTTGGGTTAGGCATAATATTTGTGTAAGTCACTCCAGCATTTTTAATTATTTCTGTAGCTTCTTCTACGTTAGTGTCCATACTTGCATTAGTATCAACAACTACTCCTAAGAAATTAATTTTGTCCTTATATTCTTCGCCTAGGTCAGCAAGGTCTGGCATTTCTTCTTTGCAAGGTCCACAGAAAGTTCCCCAAACATTAACAAGAGTAAGAGGTTTTTCCTTGTAAAAATCTTCAGACTTTACAATATTTCCATCTTCAATTTCAAGAGTTTGGAAGTCAAATCTTTCAATTGGCATTGACTCTAAGTCTATTGCAGATGCTTTTGTCTCCTGAACTTCCTTAGTATTATTTTCTTTTGATACATCATTAGTTTTCTTATTGCATGCGAAGAGACTTAAAGCCACTGCACATACAATCAAAATTTTAAATAATTTTTTCATATAATCGCTCCAGTGTAAAATTTTTTAATTTTGCCTAAGTCAATTATACTTCATGGACAAAAACTTGTCTATTTTTAAAAAATAGGGTATAATTTATCTCACTTGTTCGGGAACTCCAAGTATAAAAAACTAATTGTTCTCCAAAGAAATGGAGGTTATTATGAAGAAAATTATTATTGACGCAGATCCCGGGATTGATGATTCTATAGCTATTATGCTAGCAGCAAAGCTTAAAGAATATGAAATCCTCGGGATCTCTTTGGTTTCAGGAAATGTTCATGTTGAAAAGGGAAGAAAAAATGTCCTTAGACTTATGAAGTTCTTGCAGGAAGATTTCAAAATCTATATGGGTTCAGGAGACCCTCTTTGCAAAGAATTTATTAATGCTGAGGATACCCACGGTGAAGATGGACTTGGTGAAACTTATTTGGACTATGACGAAAAAGAAAATTCTGGTGATGCCATAGATTTCTTAATTGATGAAGCTAAAAAGGGCGACTTGACAATTTTTGCCCTAGGACCCCTAACTAATATAGCAAGAGCTATTGAAAGGGATAGGGATGCTTTTAAGGACACAAGAATTATTGTAATGGGTGGAAACTTTAGGAGCCACGGCAACATGAGCCCAGTAGCAGAATTTAATTTTTATGTTGACCCAGAGGCAGCAGATTATGTGATTAAAAATGCACCAAGAATGATAGAAATTGTCCCACTAGATGTAACTAGAGAATTTGTTTTAACTCCAAGTATTCTTTCTTATATCAAGAGACTAAATCTAGAGATGGGAAATTTTATAGAAAAGATTACTAATTTCTATATGGACTTTCACTGGGAATATGAAAAAATTATTGGGTCTGTTATAAATGATCCACTTACAATTCTTTTAGAAAGAAATCCAGACTTATTTCAGGGCAAAACTTATAATGCTGAGTGCATAACAGATGGCCCAGCTAGAGGAATGCTCATGGTTGATGCCATGGACTTCATGAAGAAAGAAAAAAACTTAATTATTTATGAAGAGATAGAAGTTTTTGAAGTATGGAGAGACTTTATAGAAGTTATTACAGAAAGGGAAGTTGATATAAATGTCCTAGGTGATTTGCTATGAAGATTTCAACAAAAAAAATTACTATTTTAGCTCTTTGCATAGCAATAAATATGGTTGGGTCCTGGATTGGTGTTTTGATAAAATTACCAGTTTACCTAGACTCAATAGGAACTATAATGGCAGGTTTTACCTTTGGCCCAATATTTGGTCTTTTGACAGGAATGATTACTGCCTTTGTAAACACTATAGGGGACCCTATTGCCCTTTACTTTATGCCAACTCAACTTATAGTAGGTTTTACTGCGGGATATTTTAAATTTCTAAAAAGAAATGATTATATTTCTAAGTTTTATTTAACTCCTTTTATGTCAATACCTGCTGCTATATCTTCTGCTCTTATCGCAACTTATCTTTTTGGAACTGTGACAACAGCAGGATCATCTTATATTGTCCAAGGCTTGCGTGCAGTAATGGATTTGCCAGATTTTGTAATTGTATTTGTAATTCAAATTATAACTGACTATGCTGACAAATTAATTTCAATCTTATTGGTTTCAAAGGTATACAATATGGGTGCTTTTCAAAATATTTTAAAGAAATAGTATCACGACCACTTCTATAAGAAGTGGTCAGACTGATGACAAAGCAGGCAAAAAAAGCCTGCTTTTTTTAATAAAATCATCTGAATTACAGAAAAAAAGGGTAAAAATAAACTAAGGAAGTAGGTGTGACATGCTATCAAAAAATAACAATAGAAAAACAAATCAAGTACAACTAATTTCAGTAGAACAACTTGTACCTAAAAATCACATATTAAGAAAAATAGACAAATACATAGACTTTAGCTTCATCTATGAATTAGTAGAAGATAAATACTCACTAGACAACGGAAGACCAAGCATAGATCCAGTAGTATTAATAAAAATACTATTCATAGAGTATCTATTCAACATAAAAAGTATGAGACAAACAATAAAAGAAATAGAAGTAAACATAGCATATAGATGGTTTTTAGGACTGGACTTTTATGATAAAGTTCCTCACTTCACAACATTTAGCCAAAACTACAGAAGAAGATTTAAAGATACAAACATATTTGAAGAAATATTTCAAAACATCTTAAGCCAAGCAATGAACAAAGGATTCGTAGATGAGAAAATACAATTCGTAGACTCAACACATGTAAAAGCCCATGCAAATAGACATAAAAACAAAAAAGAAGAAATCAAAAAAGCAGCAAAAGCATACCAAGAAGAATTAGACAAAGAAATAGAAGAAGATAGAAAAGAACATGGGAAAAAACCACTAAAAGAAAAAAATAAAAAAGAAGAAACAAAAGAAATAACAGTCTCAACAACAGACCCAGAAAGTGGACTCTTTCATAAAGGAGAGCACAAAGAAGTCTTTGCCTATTGTGTAGAAACATCAGTAGACAAAAATGGTTGGATCTTAGGACATAAAACATTCCCAGGAAATCTCCATGACAGCACAACCCTAATACCCTTTTATGAAGAAAAACTAAAAAAATACAAACCAGAAAAAATAGTAATGGATGCAGGATATAAAACACCAGCCATAGCAAAAAAACTACTAGAAGACGAAATACAACCAGTATTTCCCTACACAGCACCAAAAAGAAAACCAAAAATAGAAAACCCCTACTACAAAAGAGAATTCATATATGATGAGTACTATGACTGTTACCTATGCCCAGAAAATCAAATACTAGAATACACGACAACAAATAGAGAGGGATATAGAGAGTACAAAAGCAATAAAGAACAATGTAAAAAATGCCCTAACCTCAAAAGATGCACACAGAGTAAAAACAATCAAAAAGTAATCACAAGACACATTTGGCAAAAATACATAGATGAAACAGAAGAATATAGATACACAGAAAAAGGAAAAGAAGAATACAAAAGAAGAAAAGAAACAGTAGAAAGACAATTTGGAAGTGCAAAAGAATTCCATGGATTTAGATACACAAACATGATTGGACTAGCAAAGATGGAAATGAAAGCTGCACTTACATTTGAGTGCATAAATATGAAAAAATTAGCAATACTACTATATAAATTGGATCCTAATAAGGATTTAACTTTGGATAAATTAAAGATTTTTTTAGTAAATATATTAAGAATGCAACAAACCCAGAAATTATTTCTGGGTTTGTCTACAATCTGACCACTTCTATAAGAAGTGGTTTTTTATTTTGGAAATTTCAGTTTAATTTGTTAAAATATTAATAGAATACTTGTTACTTTTATTCTTGTAAACAAATTTAAAATTTACTTTTTTGATAAATTTTAAATAAAAATGACTTATAAGGGTAAAAGTAAATTGTATACAAATAAAGATTAGAACATTGTAGTTAAATAATATTTTAACAAGTGATATAATTTATTTGTGAGAAGATTTTACACTGGAGGTGATTTAGTGTCAGATGATGCAGTAAAAAAAGTTAAAGACACTGAAGCTGAGGCAAAAAAAATAATTGGCGATGCTGAGGTTAAAGCCAAGGAAATTATTGAAGAGGCAAGTGCCAAGGGCGAGGAAGCTTATCGAAAAATAGTTGATGAAGCTAGGGATAAGAAAGACGCCTATGTTGAAAAGGCAAGGATTGAAGCTGGTGAAGCTGTAAAACCAATCGGAGCTGAAGCAGACAAAAAAATTGCTGAAATTTCAAAAAATTCCAAGAGCAAAGAAGCTGAAGTTGTAAAGTCAGTGGTAGAGAGGATTGTGAATAATGGCAATAGTTAAGATGAAAAAATTCAAACTCTTTATCTTTGATGAGAACAGGGAAAATTTGATTAACAAATTTCAAAAATTTAACTATGTTCACATTAATGAATCTGATTTTGATGAAGATAACTTTTCAGAAGATGATTTCACAAGACCTAGGTCATCAGAAGATTTAATTGAAATTGATGACAAAATCAAGAGATCTAAGGAAGATATTGATCTTTTACTTAAGTTTAAGGACAAGGAAAACCCAATTAAAGCTATGAAAGATGGGGTTAGTGACATAAGTCTTGAAGAACTTACGGCTAGGGCAATGACCTTTCCCTTTGAAAAAATTGACGGTGAGATTAGGGACTTAGTTGATCGAAAGGATAAGAACAAGAGTAAGATTCAGAATATTGATTCTAAAATAGCTGAATTAAAACCTTGGGAGGACCTTTCTTCTTCATTAAAAGATCTTAATAAGTTTGGTACTGTAAACATTTACACAGGAACGGCCTCATCAAATTATGCAGAGGACTTTGAAGGCGAGGTAATAAAAAATGACTTAGCCTATATTGAAAGGGTTTCAAGGGACAAGAATTTTAACTATTATCTCATGATAGTTGAGAACTCTGTAGATGAAGAGATTAAAAATCTCATGACAAATTATGGGTTCACCCCTATAAAGGTCAAATCAGATGGAAAAGTTAAGGATACTATAGGATCCTACGAAAAAGATAAAGAAGTACTTTTTGAAAAAAATAAAAAAATTGAAGAGGAATTAAAAACTTACTTAAAATACCTAGAAGATTTTAAGTACTCTTATGAACATTATAGGAATGAAAAAGTAAAAATAATGTCTGAGAGAAAATTTTTAAAGACTACTGAATTAAATCTAATTGAAGGTTTTGTCCCAGAAGACAAACTACAAGATTTGGAAAGAGAAATCCAAAAAGTTTGCAAGGATAACTACTATCTAAGGGCAGAGGATCCAGATAGGGATTCAAAAGAGGTTCCAATATTACTAAAGAACAACGCTTTTGTAAGTCCTTTTGAGCTTATGACAGAAATGTATGCCATGCCAAAATACAATGAAATTGACCCAACACCATTCTTTGCACCTTTTTATTTTGTATTTGCAGGGATAATGGTTGGAGACTTTGGTTATGGTCTTTTGGTATTCTTGGCAACACTTTTTGCCTTGAAGAAATTCAAACTAACAGATAAGAAGAGAAGGTTTTTCAAGTTTTTCAACTACCTATCTATTTCAACAATTATATTTGGACTAGTATTTGGTTCCTTCTTTGGAGGAATAATTGAACTTCCAAGCTTAATAGATCCAGCAGAGGATTCTACACTTTTGGTAATATTATCAGTCATCCTAGGTGGAATTCACATATTCTTTGGTCTTGGTATTAAGGCTTATATGGATATTCGTGATGGAAAACCAAAGGATGCCCTATATGATGTAGGATTTTGGTACATGGCAGTCTTGGGAGCAATAGGTTTTATACTTGGAAAGTTCCTTCCACAATTTGCACCTTACAGCAAGTTACTTATGATTATTATGATCGTAGGTATGGTTGGAATTGTTGCAACAGGTGGTAGGGATGAAAAGTCAACTGGAGCAAAGATTGGTTGGGGAGTTTATTCTCTCTATGGAATCACATCTTATCTTGGGGACTTTGTATCTTACCTAAGACTTATGGCACTAGTTTTATCAGGTTCCTTCTTGGGACTTGCTATAAATATGATTGCAGGAATGCTTTTTGAATCAAATATAATTGGCAAGTTATTTGCCATAGTAATTTTTGTGGCCTTCCAATTATTTAATGCCTTTCTTTCTTATTTGTCAGCTTATGTTCACACAGCAAGGCTAACTTATGTAGAAATGTTTAATAAATTCTATGAAGGTGGAGGCATACCTTTCAAGAAAATGATAGAAAATTCAGATTACTTTAATATAGACTAGGAGGATTAATATGTTAAATGGACTAATGGGAGAATATGGCGGATTGATTTTAGGATCAATTGGAATCTTTTTAGCAGTTGCACTTGCAGGTGCAGGTTCTGCTAAGGGAGTAGGTTTAGCAGGGGAAGCTGCTGCTGGAGTTGTAATTGATGAACCAGAAAAGTTTGGTAAGTCACTTGTACTTCAACTGCTTCCAGGTACACAAGGTCTTTACGGTTTCGTAATTGGACTATTTATCTTATTTAGACTTGCAGCTGACACACCAGTTAATACAGGTTTCATGTACCTAGCAAGTGGTGCAGTTATTGGTCTTGCAGGACTTATATCTGCTGTTGCACAAGGAAAGGTAGCTGTTGCAGGTATCAACATCCTTGCTAAAAACGAAGAACAACAAGCAAAGGGTATTATCTTTGCAGTAATGGTTGAGCTTTACGCTATTCTTGCTTTTGCAATTTCATTCTTTATCCTATTCAGAGCCTAGGTGATACTATGGCAGGACTTGAAAATATTTTAAATAAAATAATTAAGGATGCAGAGGAAAAAGCAAAGCTTATAATAAAAGAAGCTGAAGAAAAAGAAAATACTATTATAGAAGATAGAAAAGAAGACGGAGAATTTCTTGCTAATAAAATTGGTAGGATTGCCGAAAGAGAAAGAGAAGACATCTTCAAGAGAAGCAAGTCATCAGAAGAGCTTAAGGCAAGAGACAAAATCTTGTCTGAGAAAAACAGGATAATCGATGAAGTCCTTGAAAAAGTTGTTGAGGAACTTGAAAATCTTTCTGAAGATGATTTTGTCAGATTCCTAAAAAATAATTTAGGAGATGAAAAACTTAAGGGTGGCACTATTGATATTCCAAAAAAATATAGGAATGCTGTAGAAAAGGCTGATCTTGGTTTTAAAATATCTGATAAGGATATTGAAAGTGGTTTTGTCCTTAACAAGGACAATCTAGTTTACAATGGAGACTTTAGGTCCCTTGTAAATTCTGAGAGAGAAGATTTAGAAAAATATCTAGCTGAAGAACTATTCAGTTAAGAGGAAAAGGTGATTTAATGGATAGAAATAAATTTATCCAAAGTTCCACAAGATTAAGAGTTTTGGAAAAGGAGCTTTTAAAAAGTGAAAACTTTATAAGGATTTCTGAACAAGATACTTTGGAAGACGCACTTAGATCTCTATCTGATACAGTTTACAACAAATTTATAAATAAAATATCTTCTCCCACAGAATATGAAGTCATACTGAAAGAGGAGCTCACGAGATTTTATGACGAAGTTTATGAAATCTCTCCATCGAGAATACCTGTTGACTTAGTTGCATTAAAATACTTCTACCACAATCTAAAGGTCTTAATTAAGGAAAAGATTGGGGAAGAAGATTTAAAAGACCTATTTATGACCCTAGGTGGATTTGATATTAAGGAATACAGGGATGGCATCTTAAAGGGCAGCAAGAGAAATAAATATTTTGAACTTATAGGAAAAATTGAGGAAGCTTACGAAGAAAAGAAGGATCCTCAAATTATTGATATATATCTTGATAATGCCTACTTTAAGGACCTACTTGAGCTTGCAGAAGAATCTAAAGTTGACCTATTTATAGATTATGCGAAAAATCTCATTGATTTTACAAATATAAGGACTCTACTTAGGGCCAAAAAACAGGAAAAAGATGTAGAATTTTTAAAAAACATAATTGTTCCTGGAGGCAAACTAAGAGAAGAAACTTATTTTGATTTATTAAATAGGGATATAAGTTCAGACACTGAAGCTTTCAAGAGACTTGATATTTATAAGTATATAAAGGAAGGTCTTGACGACTTTAAAGAGAAGGGAACCCTATCAAACTTTGAGAGGGAGATGGACAACTACTTTATAGACCTTATTAAGGATGTAAAATATATTACCTATGGTCCAGAAGTTGTTTTTGCCAATGTATTGGCAAAGGAAATGGAAATTAAAAATCTAAGAATTATTTTAGTTTCAAAATTAAATGGACTTGATGGTGAATTTATAAGAGAAAAGTTGCGTGATAGTTATGTATAAAATTGCAGTTGTTGGAGACAAGGACTCTGTTTTATCTTTTAAGGCAATAGGCATTGATGTCTTTGTTGCCTATGAAGGTAAGGACGCGAGATACCAGGTAGACAGTCTTGCAAAAAAAGATTATGGTGTAATTTATATTACAGAAGATCTTGCAGCAAAAATACCAAAAACAATTGAAAGATATAATGATGAATTAATACCAGCCATAATTGTCATCCCTTCAAACAAGGGAACTCTTGGAATTGGTATGAAAAACTTAAATAAAAACGTGGAAAAGGCAGTTGGAGCGAATATATTAGGTGATTAGTCACCTTTTTATAAAGGAGGAGCTTTATTGAAATCAGGAAAGATAATTAAAGTATCCGGACCACTAGTCGTAGCTTCTGGCATGGAAGATGCCAATGTCTATGATGTGGTAGAAGTTTCTAAAGACAAATTAATTGGTGAAGTTATTGAAATGAGAGGAGACCAAGCCTCTATTCAAGTATATGAAGAAACTACAGGCATAGGACCTGGAGATGAAGTTTATACAACAGGAGCACCCCTATCAGTTGAGCTAGGACCTGGAATGATTGAGCAAATGTTTGACGGAATTCAAAGACCATTAGTTGGACTTAGAGACGAAGCCGGAGACTTTCTAGAAAGAGGAGTTACAGTAAATCCTTTAAATAGAGATAAAAAATGGGAATTTAAAAAAGTTGCTAATGTTGGAGATGAAGTTGAGCCGGGAGATGTTCTTGGTACAGTTGAAGAAACTCCAGTAGTAACCCACAAGATTATGGTTCCCAATGGTATAAATGGAAAGATTAAGGACATTAAAGAAGGTTCCTTTACCGTTGTTGATACTGTTGCAGTTATTGAAACTGAAGATGGCGACAAGGAACTTAACATGATCCAAAGATGGCCAGTTAGAAAGGGAAGACCTTACAAGAAAAAGGTTGATCCTAAGGAACCACTTATTACAGGTCAAAGGGTAATTGATACTTTCTTCCCAATAACTAAGGGTGGTACTGCAGCTATACCAGGACCTTTCGGTTCAGGTAAGACAGTTGTACAACACCAACTTGCTAAGTGGGCAGATGCACAAATAGTTGTTTATGTTGGTTGTGGCGAACGTGGAAACGAAATGACAGACGTACTTATGGAATTTCCAGAACTAATAGATCCAAATACTGGCGAATCTATTATGAAGAGGACAGTTCTTATTGCCAACACATCTAACATGCCAGTTGCTGCTCGTGAAGCCTCAATATATACAGGAATCACAATTTCTGAATACTTTAGAGACATGGGATATTCTGTTGCCATGATGGCGGACTCAACATCTCGTTGGGCAGAGGCTCTTCGTGAAATGTCTGGTCGTCTTGAAGAGATGCCTGGTGACGAAGGTTACCCAGCTTATCTTGCATCAAGAATTGCAGAATTTTATGAAAGAGCAGGACGTGTTCTTGTAAATGGTAAGGAAGAAAGAGAAGGAGCCCTATCAGTTATAGGTGCAGTTTCTCCTCCAGGTGGAGATATTTCTGAGCCAGTAACACAAAATACACTTAGAATTGTAAAAATATTCTGGAAGCTTGACTATGATTTATCATATCAAAGACACTTCCCGGCAATTAACTGGATAGACTCTTACTCTTTGTATCAACCAAAGATAGATGCTTATCTAGATGAAAATATAGACAGAAGATTTTCTAAACTTAGAAAGAGATCAATGGCCCTTCTACAAGAAGAAACTTCTTTACTTGAAGTAGTAAGACTAGTTGGTCGTGATTCGCTTTCTGATGAAGACCAAATGAAATTACACACAAGTAAGTCAATTCGTGAAGACTTTTTACAACAAAATGCCTTCCACGATGTTGATACCTTCTGTCCATTGGAAAAACAATTTAAGATGTTAGACACAATTCTTTACTTCTATGACAGGGGACAAGAAGCCCTAGAAAATGGAGCCTACTTTAGCGAAATTGAAGAACTTGATGTTAAAGAAAGTATTGCAAGAATGAAGTATGTTCCAAATGAAGAATTGGAAAAAATTGATGAAATAAAGGACAAAATTGTTAGTCAGCTTAATAAATTAGTAGAGGTCGGTGATACAGATGCTTAAAGAATATAAATCAGTAACAGAAGTTGTTGGACCTCTTATGACTGTAGAAGGTGTAGAAGGTGCAGCCTATGAAGAACTAGTTGACATCGAGCTGCAAAATGGAGAAAAAAGACGTGGTCGTGTAATCGAAATTGACGGTGATAAGGCCATGGTGCAAATCTTCGAAGGTTCTAGTGGAATCAACCTTAAGGATACAAGTGTTAGGTTCTTAGGTAAGCCTCTCGAACTTGGAGTTTCACCTGACATGATTGGTAGAGTCTTTGATGGACTTGGAGAACCAATTGATGATGGTCCAAAGATTATTCCAGAAGAAAAAATTGATATAAATGGTACTGCAATTAACCCAGTATCAAGAGACTACCCATCAGAATTTATTCAAACTGGTGTGTCTGTAATTGACGGACTTAACACTCTTGTTAGGGGACAAAAACTTCCTATTTTCTCTGCAGCAGGACTTCCTCACAACGAACTTGCGGCTCAAATTGCAAGACAAGCTACAGTACTTTCTGGTGGAGACTTCGCCGTTGTATTTGCAGCTATGGGTATTACTTTTGAAGAAGCTCAATACTTTATTGATGACTTCACAAAGACAGGTGCCATTGACAGGGCAGTTCTATTTATGAACCTTGCAGATGACCCGGCAATTGAAAGACTTGCAACACCAAAGATGGCTCTTACGGCAGCAGAATACTTGGCTTTTGAAGAAGGCAAGCACGTTCTTGTTATATTAACAGATATGACAAACTATGCAGAAGCCCTAAGAGAAGTTTCTGCAGCAAGAAAGGAAGTTCCAGGTAGACGTGGTTACCCAGGTTATCTATATACTGACCTTGCAGGTATCTATGAAAGAGCTGGAAGAATAAAGGGAAGAGATGGATCTATCACTCAAATCCCTATCCTAACAATGCCAGAAGGTGACATCACTCACCCAATCCCTGACTTGACTGGATATATCACAGAGGGACAAATAATCCTTTCAACAGAATTATTTAAACAAGGTCTAGAGCCACCTATTAACGCCATCCCATCCTTATCAAGACTTAAGGACAAGGGTATTGGTAAGGGCAAGACTCGTGAAGACCACGCAGATACAATGAACCAAATTTACGCTGCTTACACAGCAGGTAAAGAAGCAAAAGAATTATCAGCAATCTTAGGGGAAACTGCCTTAACAGAAACAGACAAGGCCTTTGCTCAATTTGCAGATATGTTTGAAAAACAATATGTATCTCAAGGTTTTGAAACAAATAGGTCTATACTTGAAACCCTAAACTTAGGTTGGGAACTTTTATCTATAATTCCTAAGACAGAACTTAAGAGAATTGACGACAAATTAATTGAAAAATATTTGGGCGATAAGGAGAATAAAGAGGAGGATTCTAAGGATCCTGAAAATTTAGAAAATGAGGGATTATAATGGCAAGACTAAATATAAACCCCACAAGGATGAACCTATCCATTCTAAAAACAAAACTTGAAACATCAAAAAGAGGCCACAAACTTTTAAAGGACAAGCAAGATGAACTTATGAGACAGTTCATCACACTTATCAAGGAAAATAAAAAGTTAAGACTTGAAGTGGAAGACAAACTTCAAGATTCTTTCAAGGCCTTCTTGATGGCATCAGCTGCCATGAGTCCTGAAATGTTAGAAGAAGCAATTGCCCTTCCAACAACAAGGACTTTAGTTGATATAAAAAAGAAAAATATTATGTCTGTTAACGTACCTGAAATGGAATTTATAACAAAGAAGACATCAGAAGATGCATCAAGATATCCCTACGGATATGCACAGACAACTTCAGACCTTGACTCAGCTATAGATAATCTTACAGAAGTAATGGAAGAGCTTTTGACCCTAACTCAGAAAGAAAAGGCGTCACAACTTCTTGCTAACGAAATCGAAAAGACGAGAAGAAGAGTAAATGCACTTGAGTACAAAACAATTCCAGACTTAGAAGAGACTATAAAATATATTCGTTCAAAACTTGATGAAAGTGAAAGGGCAAATATAACAAGACTAATGAAGGTCAAGGACATCATCTCAAAAGAAGAGATGAAGGAAGAAAAATCAGAAAAAGTAAATGCAGAACTTGCATGAGAATAATAAAGCTAGAGAAAAATCTCTGGCTTTTTTATTTTTAGAAAATTTAAATTAAAGTTTAATTGAGTTTTATTAATTAAAGATTATGATAGAACTTTCAAACTTTGTGTGTGGCCATGTATTTCATTGGTTATAAATAAATTATAAGAAGAAATCATTAGAGGGAGGAATAAAATGAAATTTTTACACACAATGATTAGGGTAAAAGATCTAGAAAAATCTGAAAAGTTTTATAAAGAAAATTTGGGTTTTGTAGAATCAAGACGCAAGGACTTTCCAGAAGATGAATTTACACTAGTCTATTTAAAATTAGAGGATTCACCCTATGAATTAGAATTAACTTATAATTATGACGGAAGAGATTACACATTGGGCGACGGTTACGGTCACATTGCAATCTCTCACCCAGACATCAAAGCCTTTAGGGAAGAATTAAAAGAAAAGGGTTGTGATGTAACAGAACTTAAAGCCCTTTCAGACAATTCAGATTCTTATTTCTTTGTAAAAGATCCAGATGGATACAAGATTGAAGTTATTGGTGAAAAATAAATTATAAATAAAACCACCTTGTGAAGTGAATTCATAAGGTGGTTTGCTTTTACATATTATTTTTTATTTTAGCATTTAATCTCGAAATGTCCCTTTTGTAAATTGCGTATTCTATAAACCATATTCCAAGATAGATTAAAAAGTAAATAGCAAGAAATATGGCAAGAGATAAAAAGGACTTTTGGAACCAGTAGAGTTTGTAGCCTACAAAAATCATAGTTGAAGCAGTCAATAGAAAGTGAAGAATGGTCCTTACAAGTATTGAAAGTTTTTCTTCTTCCCAAACTACAGAGGCAAAGCCAAATACCAGACCAAGAAGTCCAACGAGGTAAATTGACAAAAAGCTTGCTGAAAAGACTGACTTAGAGTTCTCAATTAACATTGGATTGGCAATAGAAAAATCTCCATCAGTGAAGAAGTAGGACATGACAAGAGAAATTACAAGCAAAACAAATTCACAAATCAAAAGACCATTTACCATTCGACTAATAATTTTTTTCATAAAATCACCTCATATACCAAGAGTTTCTTTAATTTTTTTTACATATCTTCGAGAGACAAAGGTCTTGGAATTATTTTTCATTTTTACAGAAATAGTTCCAGAGTAGGATAAGTCAAAGCTATCAACTAAATTTAGGTTGATAAGTTCAGAATTTGAAATTCTAACAAACTTCTTAGACTTTAAAATATCTTCAAGCTGATAAATTCTTTTCTTTACTAAATATTTTTCATCTATAGACTCAGCAAAGACCTTTGAATTCTCTGTGTAAATTCTATAAATTTTTGCAGGATTTAGAATTTTTATCTTCTCATCAAGAAAACCAATTAAAAGACTCTCTGAATTTTCTAGTACAAAGGACTTGATACTTAGAACTTCTTCCGTAATCTTATCTGTGTAAACAAAAGTTTTGGGAAGCTTATAAGCTTCATCTATTTTAATTTCAAAATCCATATGTGACCTCCTTTACTTATAATATAAACCATGAGAAGAAAAAGTAAATAAATCTCAGCTAAGTGGTCAAAATTTTTATATAAGTGGTAAAAGAAAAAGTGTAGGAATGTTCCTACACTTAATCTAATAAAATTCCTTTTAAAATTCCATGAAGAAGATGGTCGCCATTTTCGTCATAGACATCGGAAGTTATATCAATAAAATTTTTGCCATTTTTATTTTCGATATTGTCAACTACATTAATACTTTTGATTTTTCTTCCTGTATATGCTTTTTTCAAAAAATCAAATTCCATCCTATACATCAAAATATCGTAATCGCCACCAATTTTATTGGTAAGACTTGCTGTCAGAAGACCTTGCAAAAGATATTCGCCCTTGTCGTTGGGACTTTCGTGGTGCTTGCCCCAAAAGTTAGCATTTTCTGCATAGTCCTTCAGGTCCTTCTCAGTAAAAACTCTTTCGTAAATAACTTCATCGCCTTTATTTAATCTCATAATAACACCTCAATTATAATATACCCAATAATTAAATTAAATTTGGGTATATTATAATTGAGGTGTTAAAATGAAGAAAATTTTATTATACGGACTTGACAGTGAAAAAACAAAAATCACTGAAGAAGTTGCAAGTGAATTTGGAATTGAATTAAATAAAATAAATGAGGAAAATTTAGAAGAAAAAGTTGGAAAACTTTTTGAAGAAGATTTAAGCAAGAATGAAGTACTAGAAGCTGAAGAAAAGCTTATGGTTTTATCAGACATGGATAGGGAAGAGCTGCGTGACTTCCTATTAGGTCTTAAGGGCAAGGGAGTCATGGTAGACCACAAGTGCGTCCTTACAAAGACTAATGCAGAATGGACCTTTGGATTTTTAATGGGACACATTGCTGATGAACACAGGGTGGTTACAAAATTTAGAGAACTTGGTGGACTTGTAAAGATTGCCCTTGATAAACTTGAAAAAGAAGCTGACCAAGACTTGAAAAAACTTGTGGATAGGGCAATGGAAAATAGAGACAGAGAACTTGACGAAGAAAGAATTGACAAGGACATAAGAGATTTAAAAGATAGATTAAATATAAAATAAATTTAAACCCAGAAGCTTTTCTGGGTTATTTTTATGAATTTAATTAAGAGCTAAAAATTAAATAAGTTATAGCTTAAAGCAATAACTTTAAATTTTTATAAGATATCTAGGAAGAAAATCCCTAACAGATATTTCATAAAACATAAAAAAATAAAACCTCGATGTATTAATTACACCGAGGTTTTTTAAGCTTTATAAATTTTTAAAATTAAAATTCTGTTATGTCATAGATATCCATGTTTTCTTCATGGAATTTTTTATTCTTAACTGCTACTCTTGCTGCTAATGTGTCAAGTGATGTCACTATGTCGATGCCATATTCTGTAGCCATTCTTCTAATTTTAAAGCCATCTCTTGTTGAATCGCCACCCTTTGTTGGAGTGTTAACTACAAGGTCGATTTCACCGTTTCTTATTACATCAAGGATATTTGGTCTTGGGTCATTGATTTTGCCAACTTCCTTGGCTTCGATTCCAGCTTCTTTTAAGAATTTACAAGTTCCCTTAGTTGCTACAATCTTGTAACCCATATCTTGCATTGTCTTTGCAATTCCTAAAAATTCTTCCTTGTCATTGTCATTAATTGTTGCAAGCACACGTGATGCATTGTCTTCTATTGCAGATCCTCCTGCTAGGAAGCCTTTGAAAAGTGCTTCGTCAATGTCTTTTCCAACTCCAAGGACTTCTCCAGTAGATTTCATTTCAGGTCCAAGAGAAATTTCTACCCTGTTAAGTTTTGACATGGAGAAAACTGGAACTTTAACAGCCATTAATTTTGGTTCTTTGTAAATGCCTGTGCCATAAGAAAGGTCAGCTAATTTTTCGCCGAGCATTGTCTTTGTTGCAAGGTCCACTATAGGAACTCCAGAAACCTTTGAGATATAAGGAACTGTTCTTGATGCACGAGGGTTTACTTCTATGATATAAAGTTCATTTTTGTATTCAATGAATTGGATGTTGATCATGCCCTTAACGTGTAGTGCCTTGGCAATTTTCTTTGTGTAATCTAAAATTTTATCTTTGATTTCATTTGAGATGTTAATGCTTGGATAAATTGTGATTGAGTCACCAGAGTGAACTCCAGCTCTTTCAAGGTGTTCCATAATTCC
Organism: Peptoniphilus harei; assembly: GCF_900454685.1. GTDB lineage: Bacteria > Bacillota > Clostridia > Tissierellales > Peptoniphilaceae > Peptoniphilus_A > Peptoniphilus_A harei. Next base: position 1,118,364 of record NZ_UATM01000032.1, read on the forward strand.
TGGTATCAATACATCTTCGCCATCTGATATAGCATCAACTTCAATTTCACGACCCACTAGGTATTTGTCAATTAGGACAGGATTAATTGCATCTCTTTCAAAGGCACCCTTTAGGTAAGTTACAAGACTTTCTTCGTCGTAAGTTATTTGCATACCTTGGCCACCTAGTACATAGGATGGTCTAACAAGTAGTGGATAACCAAGTTCTTTTGCAACTTCAAGACCTTCCTTGATATTGAAGACTCCGTGTCCCTTAGGTCTATTGATTTTTAATTCTTCGAGCATTTCGTCAAATTTTTCTCTATCTTCAGCCCTGTCAATGTCTTCGAAGTCAGTTCCAAAGATATTTACCTTTTGATCGTGAAGGTATTTTGCAAGTTTAATTGCAGTTTGGCCACCAAAGGCAAGGATAACTCCCATTGGTTTTTCTGTGTCAATAATTGATTTTACTTCTTCTTCAGTAAGTGGTTCAAAGTAAAGTTTGTCTGATGTATCAAAGTCAGTTGAAACAGTTTCTGGGTTGTTATTTATAGTAATTGTTTCGATTCCCATCTTAATAAGAGCTTTGATTGCATGAACACTGCAGTAGTCAAACTCAATTCCTTGACCAATTCTTATTGGACCAGATCCAATTACAATTATTTTTTTCTTGTCAGAGATAATATTTTCGTCTGTCTTTTCATAAGTTGAGTAGTAGTAAGCACCATTTTTTCTAAATGGAGAAGTATCTACTCTTCTGTAGTTTGGAAGAATATTGTTCTCTTGACGAAGGTCAACAACTTCATCTATATCAACGCCAAGTGCTGATGCAATAGTCTTGTCAGAAAAACCTAATTTCTTTAACTTAGTCAATTCTTCTGGAGTTATTGTATCTAGACTTAAGTTTTTAAGCTTTTCTTCTTCACGAACAATTCTTTCGATTTTTTCTAAGAAGTAAAGGTCAATGCCAGTTATGTCGTGAATCATTTCTATAGAAAGTCCACGTCTAATTATTTCTGCAACGTCGAATAGTCTTTCATCGTCAGGGAATTTTATTCTCTTCTTTAATTCTTCGGTAGTTCTTTCTTCAGAGAACTTTGATTCAAGAGAGAATTTGGAAATTTCAAGAGATCTTATACCCTTTAGTAGAGCTTCTTCAAAGGATGAACCAATGGACATAATTTCACCAGTTGCCATCATCTTTGTACCAAGTTTTCTGTTGGCAAACTTGAACTTGTCAAAAGGCCATTTAGGGATTTTAACAACTACATAGTTACATTTTGGTTCGTAGTTTTCAATAGTTTCGCCAGTAGTTTCGTTTTGGATTTCATTTAGGTTTAGGCCAAGGGCAATCTTTGTTGCAATCCTTGCTATTGGATAGCCTGTTGCCTTTGATGCAAGAGCTGATGAACGAGAAACTCTTGGGTTAATTTCAATAATTGCATAGTCAAGTGTTTCTGGATTTAGGGCAAGTTGTACGTTACAAGCACCAACAACATTTACACTTTCTACTATATTAAGGGCAGATTTTTTTAACTTAGCTAGAACATCTTTATCAAGACTTTGGCAAGGAGCAACAACTATGGAGTCGCCTGTGTGAACCCCAACTGGGTCTACATTTTCCATGTCACATACAATTATCTTTTCGCCAGCAGAATCTCTAATTACTTCAAATTCAATTTCCATCCAACCACGAATAGATTTTTCAAGAAGACATTCGTTTACTGGGCTAAGACTAAGTCCATGAGATAAAACTTCTTCGAGTTCTTCTTCATCATAAGCAAAGCCACCGCCAGTTCCTCCAAGAGTGTAGGCAGGTCTAACAACTAGGGGATAGCCAATTTTCTTTGCAAGTTCCTTTCCTTCTTCAAGGCTTGTTGCAATTTCAGAATCAATAATTGGTTCGCCAATTTCCTTCATTGTATTCCTAAAAATATCCCTGTCTTCGCCCTTTTTGATGGCTTCTATGTCAGTACCAATAATTTTTATTCCATATTTTTTTAGGATTCCACGTTTGTCTAGTTCAAGTGTCATGTTGAGACCAGTTTGTCCACCCATACCGGCAATTAATGAGTCAGGTCTTTCTTTTTCTATAATTTTTTCTATAAAAGAAATTGTAATTGGTTCGATGTAAATTTTATCGGCAACACCCTTGTCTGTCATAATAGTAGCAGGATTTGAATTTACAAGAACAGTTTCAACTCCGTTTTTCTTTAGGGTTTCACAAGCTTGTGTACCTGAGTAGTCAAACTCTGCAGCCTGGCCTATGACAATGGGACCAGAACCTATTACTAGTGTCTTCTTAATTGAATTATCTCTTGGCATTTTTTTCTCCTTTTTCCAAATAAAAGATCAAACATTCTTAAAAATGGGCAAAAAAAATTTAGGTCATTAAATTTGCTCAAAAAAAAATCATGCACAAGGACATGATTTTACTCAGTCCTTGGACTGATTTTCTATTTTTTTATCTTTATTATTAAATCACTTTTTGGAAACAATTGCAAGAACTTTTTTTGAAATTTTAAAATTTATATTGAACTTACTTATTAAACTTGTTAGAAACTTCTACAAGTCTTCTTGCTTGGAATCTTACTCAATGATATATCAGCTAATTATTTTGAAATAATGTCTCTTTTATTATTAATATAATATCAATAATTTATTACTCTTAATTAATAAGTTACCCGTAAATGCATATAGAAACATAAAAAATTTAAAACAGTAAAAGTAGATAAAATATAATAAATTATAAAGACGGAAAAATATTCTAAGTCACAAAAAAACATAAAGTCACAAAAAAATATGAAGTCATAAAAATTTATCAAGTCATAGAATTTTATAGACTTATAGAAAATTATAAACGTGGTAGAAATTTGTTAAGTCGAAGGAAAATATTATGGGTGAAGGTCTTGGTAAGTGACATAAACAAAACTGTTAAAATTATTTCAAATTTATTGTATAATGAATTAGATAAGGAGGAGAAGTTATGAGAAAAGTTCTCCATTTAATTAGTGGCGGCGACACAGGTGGTGCAAAGACTCACATCTTCACCCTGATGAAGGGCCTTAGTGGAAAGGTAGATACAAAAATTATCTGCTTTATTAAAGACACCTTTTACGAGGAAGCTAAGGAAAGAGGCATAAACATAGAAGTCTATCCACAGGAAAAGAGGTCAGACCTTTCAGTCGTTTCTAAATTAAGTGACGAAATAAATAAGGGCAAGTATGATTTAGTCCACGCTCATGGAGCGCGAGCTAATTTTATTTGCATGTTTTTAAAAAAGAAAATAAGTATCCCCATGGTCACAACAGTTCACTCAGACTACAAGCTTGACTTTAAGGATTCTTTTTACAAAAATTTGATTTACACGACTTTAAATAAGATGTCTCTAAAGAAATTTGACCATTATATTTGTGTAAGTGACAATTTTAAAAAAATGCTAGTAGATAGGGGCTTTGATAGGGAAAAAATTCACGTTCTTTACAATGGCATAGACACAGAGGAAAAAATTGACCATGATCCCAAGACTGCTTTCTTGGAAAAGCACAAGGTTAATTACAACGGTGAACTCTTAGTTGGTATTGCTGCAAGGTTAGATAAGGTCAAGGACCACGAAACCTTTATAAAGGCTTGCAATGAAACCCTAAAGGTAAATCCAGATATAATTTTCTTAATAGCAGGAGAGGGAGAGGAAAAGAAAAATTTACAAGAGATGGCAAGGTCCTATGGAATAGAAAAAAATATTTATTTCTTAGGCTTTGTAAGGGACAAGTATTCTTTCTTCAATGCTATTGATATAAATGTCTTGACTAGTTTATCAGAGTCTTTCCCTTATGTGATACTTGAGGCAGCTCTCTTAAATGTGCCTACAGTTTCCACAAAGACTGGTGGTATACCTGAGATAATAAAAGACGATTACACTGGATACTTATTCCCAGTGGGCAATTATAAGTCTCTTTCAAGATATATCCTAGACCTTTATAACAAGAGGGACAAGCTAAAGGAATTGGGAGAAAACATAAGGAAAGAAGTTATAGAAAATTATTCTCATGAATCTATGGGAAATAGACAAACAGAAATTTACGAAGAAATATTAAGGGGAGGAAAAAATGAAGATAATTGACAAAAAGGGCAGACTTTTTGGCTTAATTAATATAATTGACTTATTAGTAATTGTATTACTGATTGCACTTGTTGCTGTAGGAGCAAAGAGATTTGGAAATAAGGGACCTGTTGGTGAAGTAACAACTAAAAAAGGAGTTATTACTGCAGAAGTTAAGGATGTTAGAGATGTAACTGCAAACAACATTAAAGTTGGAGACCCAATCTACGATTACGATAAGGGAACTTACCTTGGTAAAATTGTTACTGCTGAAGTTGAACCTTACAAGGACAAGACTGAGTACCAAGGCAAATTTTACAATTCAGAAGTTCCTGACAAATACAGGGTCCTTATGACTATTGACGCAGATGTAAAAGACACGCAAGATTTTTATCAAGTTGGCACTGAACAAGTGAGAATTGGTGCAGAGATGAGAATTAAGAACAAAAGCATCACAACATTTATGACAATACTTGGTGTAGAAGTAAAGAACTAGGTGATTACTATTAACTCATTAACTATAAGGTTTTTAAATAAAATCTATAGGGCCTTTAGTGAATTCTATGAAGACTCCTTTACTAAAAGAGCCCATGATTTTATAGCTAAACCAATAGAGAAAAATTTTGCAAATTCAAAAACTAAACTTGTCCTGGGAGGAGAGAAAGTTTTATTTGCAAATTCCTTTATCTATAAAGTTTATAGGGGCTTATTTAGGCTAATAGAAAGGTTTATGAATTTTCTTGGAAGGATTTTTGAGCCCTTAATAAAAAATTCCTTTTTCTTAGGGGGAGTCTTTTGGTCTCTTAATGACTTTGATGAGATTGCAGGTATTATTTCCAATATAATCTTTTATTCTGGAGTTCTAACCCTAATTATTTCTCTAATTGTAGGGGCAAAAATTATTTTTTCTATTTTATTTATAATTTTAGGAATAATTCTCTCACTATTTAAGGGAAGGTATATGGATATAATTATGGGTTCAAAGTTTTTGGAATTTTTCACAAGCTTCTTTAAATTAGATGAAGGCGGTGAAAACTGGTGGTAAAATCAAGAAAAATTAATTTTATTTTATTGTCTGCAGTTTTCCTAAGTATCATATATTATTTTTTGGGACTTAAGTTATTTTTGGCAGCCTTTCTTGGGATAAGTGGATTGCTTTTAGTTATTTACGATATAAAAATCGGTCTATTTGCATCAGCCTTTCTTTACCCCTTTGTGCCCGATGCTTTAGGCCTAATTATGCTCTTGTCCATGGGATTTTTTGTTTTACTTAGGACTTTCTTATACAAAGAAGAATTTAAGGTTGGGGAGAGGACAGTTCCTCTTGCAATTTTTGTATTTATTATAGTTTTCTCGACTATAACATCAATTGATCCATCGGGTTCAGCTCGTGACTTGGCCTTAAATGCAGCAGGTATTTCCTTTTTATTTGCAATGACAAATTCCATAAAGACAAAGGGCCAGCTTAATGCCTTTATATCAACCCTACTCTTATCTGCTCTTGTAGTTGCACTACTTGGAGTTCTCCAATATTTTACTGGAGTAGAGATGAGACCAGAGTGGCTTGACACAGAAAACAACACAGACATTGCAGTGAGGGTTTACTCAGTATTTTTCAACCCAAATATTTTGGCAGAGTACCTAGTACTTATCACACCAATTGCCGTGGGAATGACTTGGTATACAAAGAGCATGAGAAAAAAATTTCTCTTTGCAGGATCAACTGGAATACTTTTAATCTGTATTGTCATGACCCTATCAAGAGGAGGTTGGGTAGGAATAGCCCTAGCAGCCCTTGCCTTTGTATTATTAGTTGACAAGAGGTTACTTCTTCTTGGAGTGCCAATGGTCTTAGGCGGACTTGCCTTTCTTCCACAAAAAGTTGTAGATAGGATTACTTCCATAGGTTCCACAGTAGATAGTTCAAATATGTATAGGATAAAAATTTGGCAAATAACAAGAGATGTAATTAGGGACAACATGGTTGCAGGAGTTGGTTTTGGCTACGTGCCTTTTAAGGAAACCTTTGAGAGATATATAAGGACAATGCCAATATATCACGCCCACAATACTTATCTTGAAGTTGCAGCAGAAATTGGCCTAATTGGATTTATATTTTTCATCCTTTTACTATTCTCAAGTTTGAAATACACTTATGTAAACCTAGTAAAATCTCAAGACAAATATTATAAATATCTTGGAGCAGGACTTTTTGCAAGTATAATTGGCATCATGGGTCATGGACTTGTGGAACACTTCTTATATATTCCAAGAATTATATTTACCTTCTGGATTGTGCTTGGAATAATTTTCACTGCTATAAAAGTGGAAAAACTTGAGAGAGAAGAAAGTTTAGAAGAAATAGAAAATAAAGATAATTTAAAAGAAGAAAACATAATAGAGGCAGAAACTATTTAGAGAGTGATTAAACAGAGTGATCTTATGAAAAAAATTGTAATATCTGGATACTTTGGTTTTGACAATTCTGGCGACGATGCCATCTTAAAAGCCATGGTAGATGATTTTAAAAAATTAAATATTGATTTAGAGATGACAGCACTCTCAAATAATCCTGAAAAAACAAAAGAGGTTTATGAAATAGGGGCAGTAAATAGATTTTCCTTTAGTGAGGTCCGTGGAGCCCTAAAAGAATCAGATCTCCTCTTGTCTGGTGGAGGATCTATTCTCCAAGATATTACTTCCACAAGGTCTATTATTTATTATCTTTCTGTAATTATCTTGGCAAAGTTTTTGAGAAAAAAAGTTTACGTCTATGCCAATGGAATTGGACCAATAGATAAAAAATTCAACAGGATTTTGACAAGATGGGTCCTAAACAGGGTGGACTATATAAGTTTAAGGGACGATCTCTCCTATAAGTTTGTAAGGGATCTAGGAGTTACCAATAAAAATATAGAAGTAACTGCTGACCCAGTCTTTACCCTTGAAGCTGCAAGTGAAGATAGGGTTGATGAAATCTTAAAGAATGAAAATATTAAGATTACAGATAAGACTATAGGATTTTGCATAAGAGATCAAAAAAATATTGGAGAGATAAAGAATAAATTTGCAGCGACTATCGACAAGTTAATCGAAGATGGTTATGATATTCTCCTTGTTCCCTTCCATAATCCTAGGGACAATATTTATTCAAGCGAAGTTGCAGAGAGATGCCGTCACAAGGACAAGGTAATGCTAATAGAAAACACCTACTCTGCAGGAGAGTTAATGGGAATTTTTAAAAAATTAAAACTCCTTGCGGCTATGAGACTTCACTCACTTGTCTATGCAGCAAGTGTCAATCTTCCAATGGTGGGAATAATTTATGACCCAAAGGTTGAAGCCATGGTAAAGGAACTGGGGATAGAAGAAGCTATTGATGTGGAGAACTTTACTCCAGAAGAACTCTTTACTAAAATAAAATTAGCCCTTGAAAATTTGGAAGAAAGAAGACAAGTTTTAGCTGACAGAGCAGAAGAAATGAGACGAGAGTCTAAGAGAAATGTAGAAATAACTTTGGACTTATTAGAAGAAAAATTTTAAATAGTTTTAACTTAAATATAAAAGAATTTATTAAAAAATTAATTATCACAAAGGGGTCAGATAACTGGCTCCTTTTTTGTTTAAAATTTTATTTTTCAAAAGACTAGACAAAAAATTACATACTTTAAAAGAAAAATTTACAAGAATTTTACAATTGAAGTTTAAGATGATTGTGAATGATTATGAGGAAGGATGAGATTATTTATGAGACACGCAATAGTAGATATAGGATCCAACACAATTAGGTTAATCGTCTTTGACGCTCACGAAGAGACTGAAGAATTAAAAAAAGTTATAAATAAAAAATATACTGCTGGACTAATAACTTATGTGCACGATGGCGAACTTTCTGGAAAGGGAATAAAAAAACTTATAAAGACCCTTGCAAGTATAAAAAATATTGTAGAAGAACTAAAGGTTGACACTTTCTCACCCTTTGCTACAGCATCCTTGAGAAATTTAGACAACACTGAGGAAGTCTTGGCAAGAGTCAAGGAAGAACTTGATATTGATATTGACGTCCTAGACCAAGTTGAGGAAGCCTTTCTTGGAAATGTTGGAATAAGAAGTGAAGTAGAAATTGAAAGTGGACTTTCAATAGATATTGGTGGTGCCAGTACAGAAGTTGTTTATTTCGATGAAGAAGGACCTAAGGAATTTCTAAACTTAAATATTGGTTCACTCTTACTTTTTACTGCAAATGTATCGAGAATTTTGCCAAAGAAAAAAGAAATGCGTGCTATTAAAAAGATTGTTCTTCGTGAAATTAATTCTTTTAAATTTTCTACTAAGACAGACAAATTAGTTGGAATTGGTGGATCAATTAGAACTACAGGAAAAATCATTGAAGACCTTTGGGGAGGAGATGACAAATCCTTTAGCTTAGATGACCTTGATAAATTAATGGAACTTATTGAGGACAAGGACACAGATATTATTAGGTCAATCTTGAGCATAAACCCAGCCAGAATCCATACAACTGTACCTGGAATAATAATTTTAAGAACTTTTATGAAAAAGTTTAATATAAATGAGATACAAGTTTCTGGAAATGGACTGAGAGAAGGTTATTTAATTTATAAAGTATTGGGTGGTAATGATGAAATCGTACTTTCAAAATAGAGAATTATCCTGGCTAAGATTTAACGAAAGAGTACTCCTTGAAGCAACTGAAAAAGAAGTCCCTGACCTGGAGAAATTAAAATTTATTAGTATTTTTATTTCAAATTTAGATGAATTTTTTATGGTTAGGGTTGGCTCTCTTCATGACTTATCTTCCTTGAAAAAAGAAGTAAAAGATAACAAGACTGGGATGAATGCAGAAGAGCAAATCCAGGCAATTTTAGAAACTCTTCCAAAAATATATGAAGAGAAGGACGAGATTTTTAAAGAAGTAAGTGAGAGCTTAGATAAGGTAAATATAAGAAACTTATCCTATGAAAATTTGGATAAAAGTCAAAAAGATTTTGTAGATGACTTTTATATTAATAGGATTGATCAACTTGTGTCTCCTCAAATAGTTGATATAAATCATCCATTTCCATTTTTAGAAAATACGAAATTATATGCCATTGCACATCTAGAGAAAAATGGAGAAAAAGTATTTGGTATAGTTCCAGTTAGAAGAACTTATCCAAAATATTTAATCTTGCCAGGAGAAAACTTTGAATATATTTTAATGGAAAATATAATTCTAAATAAAATTGATGAAATTTTTAAGGATTATGAGGTCTTATCAAAAAATATAATTAAGGTAACAAGGAACACCGACTTTGTTGATGACAGGGATACCTGGGAAGAGTTTGACGACTACACTGAATACATGAAGACCATCTTAAAGAAGAGAAAGAGATTAAATGTTGTGAGGTTGGAATCAGAAGGAAGTCTTCAAAAGCCAAGTCTTAAATTTATTTTGAAAAAGTTGGACTTGGATGAGGCTGCATATTTTCCTTCAGACACACCCCTAAATATGAAATATGTCTTTGATTTAATTGATGAAGTGCCAAAGGCTATAAAAAGTGGTCTCCTCTATAAGGAATTAAGACAATACAATCCTAGCGATTTTTCTTCCAGCGTGACAGAAGATATTAGATTGAAAGACAGGATTTTATCTTATCCCTATGATAGCATGGATACCTTTATATCTCTTCTTAAAGAAGCAGCTAATGACCCTGAGTGTAAGTCCATAAAGATAACAATTTATAGGCTGGCAAAAAATTCTAAAGTTGTTCGATACTTAACTGAGGCAGCACAAAATGGAAAAGAAGTCACAGTTTTTGTTGAGATAAAGGCGAGGTTTGACGAAGAATCAAATATAAATTATGCAAATATCCTATATGAAGAAGGCTGCAACATTATCTACGGCTTTAACAAGTACAAAATGCACTCTAAAATTTGCCTAATAACTTACAAGGACAGTGAAAGTGGCAACTTAAATTACATCACACAAATTGGGACGGGAAATTACAATGAATCCACTGCAAAACAATACACTGATTTTGCCCTAATGACTGCCAATAAAGACATAGGACTTGATGCAACAGACTTCTTTAAAAATATGTCCATTGGCAATTTAGATGGGAAGTACAAACATCTTCTACAGTCACCAACAAGCTTAAAGTCAGGACTTATGCATCTTGTAGAAAGAGAAATTGAAAAGGGAGAAAATGGCTACATCCTTTGTAAATTCAATTCTCTAACAGACAAGGACTTTATAGAAAAATTTGTTGAGGCGTCTCAAAAGGGCGTAAAAGTTGATTTAATTATTAGAGGAATCTCTTGCCTTCTCCCTGGTATAGAAGGCAAAAGTGAAAATATAAGTATTAGGTCTATTGTTGGAAGATTTTTAGAACACCCAAGGGTTTATGTCTTTGGAAAGGACAAGAAAGACATGTACATTTCTTCTGCCGATCTTATGACAAGAAACACTGAAAAGAGAGTGGAGATTGCAACACCAGTCTTAGATGAAGAGATTAGAATTAGGATACTAAATTATCTTGAAATACAAATGCAAGATAATGCTGGCGCTAGGACTATGAATAGTGATGGAGAGTATGAAAAAATTGAAATTCAAGGAGAAAGAATTTCATGTCAAAATTACTTTATAAAAAAGTGTGAAGAAAAGAACTTTGCTGCGAGAAGTAAAGTCGAAAAAACAACTATTGATAAAGAAAAAGTTGAAGATGAAAAAATTAACAAAAAGAACTCTTTCTTTGGCAAGATCTTAAAAATTTTCAAAAAATAAAATTTAAAAAAATACACTTTTACTTTTGGAATTCCTTAAAAATTATTGATATATAAGGAATTTAAATTCAGGCTCAAGTTTACAAAAACTATTGACAATTAAAATCTAAATTGATAATATCTAATTGTATGAGAGCTCATATCATGAGTGAAAGTGTGCCTAGGGATCCGGGCTTTGCCAAGGACCGAGCGGTACTGGTACTTTTTTTATAAAGTATCACACCTTAGGGAAAAAAGCCCAGAGGGGTAGGTTTTACGAAATCTGCCTCTTTGGGCTTTATTTAATTTACTGGAGGAAATTATGAAAACTATTTACCAAGGAAAAACTAAGAATGTTTTAGAAGAAGACGGAAGATGTTACCTACAATTTAAGGATGACATGACAGGAACTGACGGAGTTTTTGATACTGGTGGAAACCAAGTAGCTGGTAGTATTGAAGGTGCAGGTAAAGAATGTCTAAAAGTTACTAAATACTTCTTTGAAAAAATCAATGAAGCAGGAATTAACACTCATTACATTTCTTCTGACCTTGACAATAATTTAATGGAAGTAAAAAGAGCAAGTGTATTTGGTAAGGGTCTTGAAGTTATTACAAGATTTAAGGCCGTTGGATCTTTCTACAGGAGATATGGCCTTTATGTAGAAGAAGGTGCTGACCTTCCAGAATATACTGAAATCACTTTAAAAGATGATGGAAGAGACGATCCACTTATTACTAAAGAAGGACTTGTTGCCCTAGGTATCTTAAAAGCTGAAGAATACGACACAATCGTAGAAATGAATAAGAAAATTGCAAATATTGTAAAAGACCTTTTAAAAGAAAAGGGACTAGATCTTTACGATATTAAATTTGAATACGGTAGACTTGAAGGATCAGACGAAATCGTCCTAATCGACGAAGTTAGTGGTGGAAACATGAGAGCTTACCATAATGGAGAATATGTAGAACCTCTTAATGTTTCAAAATATCTAGAAATTTAAGGAGTTAAAAATGAGAGTATCAATTATAATGGGTTCAATTTCTGACAGAGAAATTGCAGACAAGATCGTTGCAAAATTAATGGAATTTGGGATTGAATATGAAGCCAAAGTAATTTCTGCTCACAGAGCCTTAAAAGAGTTACAAGAATATGTAAAAAATGCTGAAGATGAAAGCCAAGTTTTCATTTCAATAGCAGGAAAGGCTGCCCACCTTGGTGGAGTTATAGCAGCTCTTACTACAAGACCTGTTATTGGAGTGCCTGTTAAGAGTTCAACTCTTGATGGACTAGATGCACTTCTTTCCACTGTTCAAATGCCAAGTGGAGTACCTGTTGCTACAGTTGCTATTAATGGTGGAGAAAATGCTGCAATCCTTGCTGCAGAAATTTTGGCTGTATCTGATGACAATTTAAAGGAAAAGCTAAGACAATTTAGGTCTGATATGTCAGAAAAAATTGCAAACACCGAATATATTTACGAAGGATAAAAGGAGCGGAGATGGCAATTAATTATAAGAATGCAGGCGTAGATGTTGATGCCGGTCAAAGAGAAGTTGAATTAATTAAGAGTATTGTTAAAAAAACCCAATCCAAGGATGTTTTATCATCTCTTGGTGGATTTTCTGGTTTATTTAATTTAGACCTTGATGGAATTAAAAATCCTGTACTTTGTAGTGGTACAGATGGTGTTGGTACTAAAGTTATCTTGGCTCACATGCTTGATAAACACGATACTATTGGTATTGACTGTGTGGCAATGTGCGTAAATGATATTTTATGCCAAGGCGCTAAACCACTTTTCTTCTTGGACTATATTGCAACTGGCAAGCTAGTTCCTGAAAAAATGGAAGAAATTGTAAAGGGAGTTGCCGAAGGTTGTATCCAATCTTCAGCATCACTTATTGGTGGAGAAACTGCAGAAATGCCTGGAGTTTACCAAGAAGACCAATATGACCTAGCAGGTTTTGCTGTTGGAGTTGTTGATAAGGACAAAATTATCGACGGATCTAGCATCAAGGAAGGGGACATAGTTTTTGGTCTTTCTTCCAATGGTATCCACTCTAATGGTTATTCACTTGTTAGAAAAATTGTATTTGACCACTGCAAACTTGATTTAAATGAAGAAATTGATGAATTAAATTCTACTCTAGGGGAAGAACTTTTAAAGCCAACAAGAATTTATGTTAAGGAAATTCTTGAGCTTTTGAAAATTGTTGATATTAAGGGAATGAGTCACATAACAGGTGGAGGATTCTACGAAAACATTCCAAGAATGATTCCTGATGGACTTTGTGCAAAGGTTGATGCATCTGTAATCGAAACTCCTGAAATCTTTAAACTTTTAAAGAAGTGGGCAGATCTAAAGGATGAAGACATGTATGCTACCTTCAATATGGGCGTTGGATTTACCCTTGTTGTATCAGAAGAAGACAAAGACAAGGTTGTTGACTTCTTTAAGGATACTGACTTAAAACTTTATGAACTTGGAAAAGTTGTGGCTGGAGAAGATAAAATTGACCTTAGCCTCTAAAAATATTGCAGTTTTAATTTCAGGTGGTGGCACAAATCTACAAGCCATCATTGACAATACAGAAAATAATTATATTAACGGAAAAATAAAAATTGTCATTTCAAATAGAGAAGATGCTTATGGCTTAGTCAGAGCAGAGAAGGCGGGAATACCTGGCTTCTTTATAAAAGATGATGAAGAGCTCATAAACAAGTTAAAAGAATATAAAATTGATTTAATTATTCTGGCAGGATATCTAAAGATCTTGCCAGAAAAAATTACCAAGATTTATGAAAATAAAATAATAAATATACATCCATCACTAATTCCTGCCTTTTGTGGCAGGGGTTACTATGGATTAAAAGTACATGAGGCCGTCATATCAAGGGGTGTTAAATACACTGGTGCCACAACTCATTTTGTAAATGAGGGGGCAGATGAGGGTCCTATTATCATGCAAAGAATTGTTGAAGTTGAAGACGAGAGTCCAGAAGAACTTCAACAAAAGGTTTTAAAGATTGAGCACGAAATTTTGCCTCTTTCTGTAAAATATTTTTGCGAGGATAAGTTAAAAGTTGTTAATGGAAAAGTTGTAATTGGAGGTTAGGATGAGGGCACTTATTTCAGTTTATGACAAAGAAGGAATTGTTGAGTTTGCCAAAGAACTTGTCAATAGAGGTTGGGAAATCATTTCTACTGGTGGTACTTATAAGAAGCTAAAGGATGCAGGAATAGATGTAATATCTGTAGACAAGGTAACTGGTTTTCCAGAAATTTTAGATGGAAGAGTGAAGACTCTTAACCCAAAAATCCACGCAGGCATACTTGCAAGACGTGATTTAAATGAACATATGGAAACTTTAAAGGAAGAAGAAATAGGAACAATTGATATGGTTGTAAATAACCTCTATCCCTTTGAAGAAAAGTTGCTTGAAAAGGCAGACCACGACACTATGATTGAAAATATAGACATTGGTGGGCCATCAATGATTAGGGCAGCTGCCAAAAATTATAAGGACGTCTACATTGTAACTGATCCAGCTGACTATGACAGTGTACTTAACTACATAGATAAGAAGGATCCGAAGTTTAATGAATATCTTGCCAACAAGGCCTTTAGCTACACTGCACACTATGATGCTGTAATTTCAAATTATTTTGCAAAAAGAGAAGGGGATAGATTCCCAAGATATATAAACAAGTCTTATAAGCTTGTTGAAGAGTTGAGATATGGTGAAAATCCTCATCAAAGGGCAGCCTTCTATGAAGATTCTTATACTCCAGACAAAATTGAATACAAGGTTCTTCATGGTAAGCAAGTTTCTTACAACAACTTAAACGACATGTACTCTGCTCTTAATGCAGTGATTAATTTTGATAAGCCAGCAGCTGTTGCTGTTAAGCATACAAATCCTTGTGGAATTGGAATAGGGGATAGTCTTGAAGAAGCCTTTGTAAAGGCCTATGAATGTGATGATGAATCAATTTTTGGTGGAATAATTGCACTTAATAGGGAAGTTGATATAAAAACTGCAGAAAATCTTTCAAAGATTTTCTTGGAAATTGTTGCAGCTCCAAGTTTTTCTAAAGAAGCCTATGACCTTTTAGCTCAAAAGAAAAATATTAGGCTTATAGAAATTCCTGACTTTGAAAAACTTTACGAGCCAGGGTTTAGATTTAAGCAAGTTCTAAATGGAATTATTATCCAAAACTTTGACGACAAAATTTGGGACGAAGACAAACTAGACTTTGTTTCAAATAGGGAGCCAACAGAAAAAGAACTTGAAGAATTAAAATTTGCCTTCACTTGCTGTAAGACAAGTTTCTCAAACTCAGTTGTAATTGCAAAAGATGGTGGAACTCTTGCCCTTGGTCAAGGAGAAACAAAGAGGTCTTGGGCAGTAGAAGAAGCAATTGAAAGAGCTGGAGAAAAAATAAAGGGTGCAGTCCTTGCATCTGATGGATTCTTCTTTAGGGACACAATTGAACTTCTTGATAAGGCAGGAATTGATGTAATAGTTCAACCAGGTGGATCTGTTAAGGACCAAGAAGTTATAGATTATGCAAATGAAAATAATATTTGTCTTGTCTTTACTAATATGAGACATTTTAGACACTAGGAGGCCAAATGAAAGTACTTGTAATTGGAAATGGTGGAAGAGAGCACGCACTTGCATGGAAGCTTAAAGAAAGTAAATCTGTTGATAAAATTTACATGGCAAGGGGCAATGGTGGCACAGGGGATTTTTGCGAAAATTTAGACATTGACCCAACAGATATTGAAAAACTTCTTGCCTTTGCAGTGGAAAATAAGATTGACCTAACAGTTGTGGGACCAGAAGACCCACTATGTGCAGGAATAGTTGATGCCTTTAATGAAAAGGAACTTAGGGTTTTTGGACCAAATAAGTCTTGTGCCAGATTTGAAAAGTCAAAAGAATTTACCAAAATATTTCTAGAAAAATATTCTATTCCAACTGCAAAATATAAGAGCTTTGAATCCTATGATGATGCAGAAAAGAGTCTTGAAGAATTTTCTTATCCTCTAGTTGTCAAGGCAGATGGACTTTGCCTTGGAAAGGGAGTTATAATTTGCCAAGATAGGGATGAGGCTATAGATGCCATTGAAAAAATATTTAAGGACAAGATTTTTGGCGACCAAGGAAACACAGTTGTTATTGAAGAATTCTTGACAGGAGAAGAAGCTTCAGTTCTTTGCCTAGTTTCAGATAACAAGCTATTCCCTCTTGAAAGGGCTAAGGACCACAAGCAAATTTTTGATGGAGACAAGGGACCAAACACTGGCGGAGTGGGAACTTATTCTCCAGTATCAGCAAGCCCTAAACTAGAAGAAAATCTTGAAAAAATTTATAGAAAAATTGAAAAAGGACTTAACGATGAAGATCTTCACTACTCAGGAATCCTCTTTGTTGGATTCATGATAGAAGATGACATGCCTAAGGTTCTTGAATTCAACGTAAGATTTGGAGACCCTGAGACAGAAGTATTGATGCCGAGACTTGATGTCGACCTATATGAACTTTTAAATAAGACAATAGATGGAAAATTAGAAGCAGATGACATTAAGTGGAAGGATGAGACTTGCCTAACAGTCATCATGTGTTCAGGTGGTTATCCAGGATCCTACGAAAAGGGAAAACTCATCGAAGGACTTGATAAGGTTGATGAGGACTTAATAGTCTTTCACAATGGAACTAAAAAAACTGATGGACTTTACACAAATGGTGGAAGAGTCCTATCAATTACAGCCTTAGGTAAAGATTTAGAAGAAGCTCGCAAGAAAGCCTACGACAATGTAGAAAAAATTTCATTCCAAGGAGCTTACTACAGAAAAGACATTGGGACAAAATAAATTTTTTCATAAATATTTATAATTAAATTTACAGGTGGTTGAAATCAATCACCTGTTTTTCATTGCAGAAAATTATTTTTGTATTAGACTATATATTGGTGGTTAAAATGAAATTAAAATCTTATGAAAATTTACACGAAACATTTTTGGTTATAGTTTTTATTACCTTGGCAGGTGGCTTTCAAGATGCCTACTCCTATCTAATGAGGGGGAAAGTTTTCGCCAATGCACAAACGGGAAATATAGTTCTCTTATTCAAAAACATAGTAGACTTGAATTTTAAAGAATCCTTGGCATACTTAATCCCAGTCCTATCCTTTGCTCTTGGAGTCTATGTTGCAGTCAGGTTTGAAGATGCAATTGAAAAAAGAGTCCTCCACTGGCGTCAATATATAATTGGATTTGAAATAATAATTATGATTCTAGTGGCCATGATTCCAGAAAGTTTAAATAATTTGGCTAATGCCCTTTTATCCTTTTCTTGTGCCATGCAAGTTTATTCCTTTAAAAAAATTTATGGACTTAACTTTGCCACAACTATGTGCATAGGGAACCTAAGATCAGCAACAGAAAATCTTTCTAAGTATCATATAACTAAGCAAGATGTTTATCTTGAAAATGCAAAAAAATATTACACAGTTATCCTTATCTTTGGATTGGGAGCAGCACTTGGCTACTTGACTTCTAAAGGCTTGGGAATTAAATCAATATTAATTGCAGCTGGACTTTTGACAATTTCCTTTTTTATTCTATTTCTAGAAGAAGGTTTAAAGTCTTAAGTTTATGAAATTTATAAAACTAAGTTTATTAAAGATCTATTAATATTTATTCAAAAATTGTTTATAATCAAAAAAAGATTCTAAGTTATATACTATTTCACAAATATGATATATTAGAGGATTAAAACCAAGAGAGGCCTTAAGAGATAAGAGACTTTTTGTTAACTCTATTAACTATAAAGCCATTGACAGATTGAGAAGAGGCCTTAAGCTAGCAGCGAAGTCTCAAGACAATATTTTTGAAACATTTGAGATGATAAATGACGAACATAATATTATTGGAGTCCAATGGAATATTGAAACTTTATTTTATGTGATGAAGCTAGTATAAACTTGTTTATAAATTTTATAAGAAGAAGTGAAAATTAATTTTAAGTCTGAGTTTTTAAACTCAGGCTTTTTTTGAATTGAGAACACTTTAGACTGATAGGGGTTAAAATGAACAAAGGATTATACTTTTAAAAAATTCTAAAAATTATTTTATAAAATTTTACTACAAACATGAAAGTTTTTAAAACTATAATATAGTAATGCAAAGGCTTATGAGACTTTTATAAAACATTAAAATTTTAGAAGAGATAATCTAATTGTAAAAATATTGTATTTTTAATTTACAAAACATGAAAATTAATTCATATTTACATTGTATTTTGCCATTTAATGTGATAAAATCTCTTTAATTTATAAACCAATATTAAATAAATTAGAAGAGGTGTAAAAAATGAAAAAATTTAAAGGGTTTATGGGTATCATGCTTGTAATGCTTATGGCATTGGCATTCACTGGTTGTCAAAAAGTTGACAACGGAGCTGCAAAGGATGAAGGAGAAGCTTCCACAACTGCAGATGCAGGTCAAAAAGCAAAGTTTGAAACTCTAAAAGAAGGCGAAGAATATCACATAGGAATTGTTACTGGTACAGTATCTCAAGCTGAAGATGAGTTCCGTGCTGCTGAAAAGGCAATTGAACTTTATGGTTCTGCTGATGAAGGTGGAGTTATTAAACACGATACTTATCCAGACAGATTTGAAGCTGAACAAGAAACTACAATTTCTAAAATTGTAGCTATGGCAGACGATCCTCTAATGAGAGCAGTTATTGTTAACCAATCAGTTCCAGGAACTGTTGCTGCTTTTAACCAAATTAGAGAAAAAAGACCTGATATCCTTCTTGTAAACTTAGTTGCTCAAGAAGATACAGTAATGGTAGAAAATGCATCTGACCTTGTAATGGATGCCGACAACGTATCAAGAGGATACAGAATTATAGCGGCTGCTAAGGAAATGGGAGCTACTAAATTTGCTCACATCACATTCCCAAGACACATGTCTATTGAACTTCTAGCTCTTAGACGTGCAATCATGGAAGAAGCTTGTAAGGACCTAGGACTTGAATTTATTTCATTAAACGCACCAGATCCTACAACTGATATTGGTGTTCCAGGAGCACAACAATATATAGCAGAAAATATCCAACCTTGGATTGACAAATACGGTAAAGACACTGCTTTCTTCTGTACAAATGACGCCCACACTGAACCACTTCTTAGAGGTGTTGCAGCTGGTGGAGCAATCTTTGTAGAACAAGACTTACCATCTCCAATTATGGGTTATCCTAAGGCATTCTCAGTAGACATCCAAGATATGGCTGGAGACTGGAAGGCAATTAACGAAGCTGTTGAAAAGGCAGTTATCGAAAAAGGTGGCGACAAGAGAATGGGTACTTGGGCATACTCTCTAGGTTATTCACTAACTCTTGGTGCTGTTGACCACGTAATGGAAGTTCTTAAGGGTGAAGGCGAACTTCTTAACCAAGAACAAATTCTTGCTGCTATTCAAAACTACACTGAAGGTGCAAACTGGATGGCTGAAAACTATATAGACAGAGCTACTGGAGAAACTAAAGAAAACCACTTCTTACTAGCTCAAGACACTTATGTATATGGTAGAGGTTACCTAGGTATGGATAAGGTTGACGTTCCTGAAAAATATCTAAACCTAAATGTTGACTTAGACGCTATTAAGGAAGCACAAGAATCAGCAGAAGGACAAGCTGAATAAAATAATATTTATATATTATTAATTAATAAGTAAATATCTTATTGAACAAATTAAAGTCAACGGGCTACCGTTGATTTTAATTTTATATTATGAAGATGGAGGGATTTTGTTGACAAACAGTTTACTTGAAGTCAAGAATGTCAGCAAGAGTTTTGGCGAAAATACCGTCTTAAAGGATGTTAACTTCTCTCTCAATAGGGGAGAAATCTTGGGACTTGTTGGAGAAAATGGTGCCGGCAAGTCAACTCTAATGAATATAATTTTTGGAATGGAAGTTATAAGAGAGACAGGCGGTTATAACGGTGAAATTTATTTTGACGGAAAATTAATTGACTTTAAAAACCCAATTGACGCCTTAAATGCAGGTATAGGAATGGTACATCAAGAATTTAGTTTGATCCCTGGATTCACTGTTGCAGAAAATATTACTCTAGATATGGAAGAAACCAACTCTTCTGTAATATCAAAAGTTTTTGGTAAAAAATTAGAAAGTATTGATGCAAAGGAAAATTTAAAAATTGCAGGTAAGTCATTGGATACTTTAGAGGTTAAAATTGATACTAATGCTCTTGTGTCTGAAATGCCTGTAGGCCACAAGCAATTCATTGAAATTGCAAGGGAAATGACAAGAAAAGATGTTAAATTAATTATTATGGATGAGCCGACAGCAGTTCTTACTGAGACTGAAGCTAATAACTTAACAGACTCTTTGAGGACATTGGCAAATCTTGGAATTTCTATAATTTTCATCACTCATAGACTTCGTGAAATCACTAGTGTTTGTAATCAAGTTGTTGTCCTAAGAGATGGTGAAATAATAGAAGATAGAAAAAATGAAAACCTATCTATTGAAGAAATAGCCGAATGGATGGTTGGAAGAGATGGAGAAAAGAAGCTAGCTAAAGAAAGACTTGCTAAGAACCTAGATTCCAATGACCATATTATGGAAATTGAACATCTATGGGTGGATATGCCAGGTGAAGCTGTATATGATGTTAATCTTTCAGTTGTTAGGGGTGAAATCCTAGGTATTGCTGGTCTTGCTGGTCAAGGAAAGCTTGGTATACCTAATGGGATCCTTGGAACTTATCCTGTAGGTGGTAAAATCACATACAATGGAAAAGAATTAAAACTTGGAGATACCCTAGATATTTTAAGAAATAAGATTGCCTTTGTATCAGAAGATAGAAGGGGAGTTGGACTTCTGCTAGAAGAACCAATATTTTGGAATATAGCCTTTAATGCAATGCAGGTTCAAGAGAAATTCATTAAAAAGATTTTAGGTTTCAAATTTAGGGATGAAGCAAAGATGAGAGAATTATCTGATGAATATATAAAATCTCTTGCCATAAAGACTACGGGATCTCACCAAAAGGCAGGTAACCTATCTGGTGGTAACCAACAAAAAGTTTGTCTAGCCAAGGCCTTTGCCATGGAACCAGACCTTCTATTTGTATCAGAGCCTACTAGGGGTATTGATATAGGTGCTAAAGAACTTGTTCTTGATGCCTTAAAGGAATCTAATGAAAAAGACGATACAACAATTGTTATGGTTTCATCAGAACTTGAAGAACTTAGAAGTATTTGTGACAGGATAGCTGTTATATGTGAAGGTAAAATCGCTGGCATCTTACCAGCAAGTGCAGATCCTACAAACTTTGGACTTCTAATGAGTGGGGAAGGAGAGCTTGGAAATGACTAAAAAGAAAAGTTTAATACAACAAATTGGAATACCAAGGCTTATTATTGCAGTTTTCTTGTTAATATTATTCATTGCTGCTCCCTTTGCTGGTGTTTCTCTTAGAGACTCAGCACAAAACGTTCTTTCAAGATTTGGAATGTTCTCAGTTTTAGTCTTATCTCTAGTGCCTATGGTGCAATCTGGATGTGGACTTAACTTTGGTATCCCAATTGGAGTTGTTGCAGGAATCTTAGGAGGAGTAACATCTATTGAATTTGGTTTCAAAGGTTTTGCAGGAATCTTTATTGCAATGATATTCGCTGCTCTTATTGCTATAGTATTTGGATTTTTCTACGGAATTTTATTAAATAGGATTAAGGGCGATGAGATGCTTATTGCTACTTATGTAGGTTATTCTTTCACAGCCTTTATGTGTATAGCTTATTTGATTCTTCCATATAAGAATCCTGTTTCTGTACTAAGTTATTCTGGTAGGGGACTTTCACAACAAGTTCCAGTTGCAGACTATTGGATGAAGTCCAAGGTATTAGAAAATGGAACAAGAATAACAGAAGGTCTTTTAAACAACTTCTTATCTATCAGCATACTTGGAGTTAGGATTCCAGTGGGAATGTTTTTAATTTTTGCTCTTATGGCCTTTATTGTTTGGGCCTTCTTTAAGACAAAGACTGGTACAGCAATGACAGCTGTTGGTTCTAACCCAGAATATGCAAGAGCATCTGGAATTAATATTAACAGGGTGAGGTTAGTTTCTGTAATATTCTCTACAGTACTTGCTGCAGTTGGAATTATTATCTACCAACAATCCTATGGTTTTATCCAACTTTATCAAGCGCCACTTGCCTTTACCTTCCAAACAGTAGCAGCCCTACTAATTGGTGGTGCAAGTATTAACAAGGCATCTATTCCAAATGTTATAATTGGTACATTTTTATTCCAAGGTGTAATTACACTTACTCCTACTGTTATAAATGGTGCACTAAATATAGATATTTCAGAAATACTAAGAATGATAATCACAAATGGAATGATAATTTACGCACTTACAAGGAGGAGTAAAGATGAATAAAAAATTTAATTCTAAAGAATTTTTATACAGATTTATGGTTCCAATTTTGTTTATAATTATTGTTGTGGCTGGACTTATAATTGCCAAACCACCACTTTCTTATATAACAAATGAGCTTTCAAAGAGAATGGTAAGAAATACCTTCTTAGTACTTTCTCTTATCATTCCAATTATAGCTGGTATGGGAATCAACTTTGGTATCCCTCTAGGAGCTATGGCAGGACAAATAGGAATTATCTTTGCCCAAGACTGGGGATTCACTGGAGCGACAGGACTTCTTATAGCAGCTCTAATCGGTACTCCAATTGCAATCCTACTTGGACAATTCTCAGGTAGAGTTCTTAATAGGGCCAGAGGTAGAGAAATGATCACATCAATGATGCTTGCTTTCTTTATCCTTGGTTGGTACATGTTATTCTTACTTTACTTCTGCGGAACTATAATTCCAATGAGAACTAAGTCCATGGTCCTTTCAGCAGGTTACGGTATTAAAAACTCTATTACCCTAGCATCTGCTCAAGGTTTTGACAACATTCTAAAGTTCAGGATCAACATTCCTATAACTGCTAAGCACCAAATTCTTTTTGATGTTCCAGTAGTTACTCTTGCAATAATCGGTCTACTTTGCCTATTTATCGTTTGGTTTAGAAATACAAAACTTGGCCACGATATGAAGGCAGTTGGACAAGATCAATTTGTTGCACAAAACGCGGGAATGAATTCAGATAAGATAAGAATTGCATCAATTGTTATGTCAACAGTTCTTGCTTGCTACGGACAAATTATATATTTACAAAACATTGGTACTCTTGCAACTTATGCAGGTCAAGACCAAGCAGCACTTTATGCAGCAGCATCAATCCTTGTTGGTGGTGCATCTGTATCAAAGGCTTCAATACCAAATGTTATCTTAGGTACAGCCCTTTTCCACTTAATGTTTATAGTTCTTCCACAAGCGGGAAGAGTTTTAACAGGAGATGCTATGATGGGTGAATACTTCAGAACATTTATCTCTTACGGAGTTGTAACTCTTGCACTTATCCTTCACGCTTTCGAAAGAAAGAGAGAGCTTGATGCAAATAGGTTAAAGTTAAGAGAAGACAAGATAAAAGATGGAAATAAAGTAGCAGAATAAAAATAAATTATGCAAAAGAAAATTGCTCCACATAATAGTGGGGCAATTTTTTGTGTAAATTTTTAAAACTATGAATTTGAATTTAAATTAAACTCAAAGAAAAGTCTTAAGTTAATTTTAAATTATAAAGTGATTTCAAAATTATAAACAAGTAAAATTTATAAATTAGTTTATAAAACAAAAGCAGTTAAAAATTATAGATTGATAAAAACATGTTTTTTAATTTTACAGATTAAATAAAAATTATTAATTTAAAAAATATATTTTTAAAAATACTTGTAATAAATTATATTTCTACATATTTATTATTTTCCATAATAAAGGGAGGAGCAACCTCTGGATCAAGATAGTCCCTGTACTTTTCTTTCAAATACATATAGGCATCTTCCTTCTTAGAGAACTTTATTGCTTGGTAGGGCTCTTCAAAAGAAATCTTTTCTAAAAATAAATAGCCATCATCTAAAGGAAGGAGGACTCCAACGTGACCAATAAATAGGTAGTCGCCATCTAAGTTGTCGTGAAGTACTACTGAGACCATGCTGGCAGTCCTTGGAAAGTCAACTTTTGACAAAAATTCTTCCATTACCTTGGCATGAATTTTTGGGTCTTTAGAAGATGAAGTCTTTACTCTTGAAAATAATTTATAAAAATTTTCTAAGTCCTCATTATTAAATAAATTTAAATTTTTTAAGGCTTCCTTATCCATGAAAAGCATCTCATCATCAATATCCATATCATATTTTATGGACAAGTCATCTTTTAATAGTAAAAAAGAATTTATCCTGCAATTTGTGTCAGGATACTTGTGGCTTATGGAAGATCTCTTGTCTATAATTTCTCCAGTCTTATCTATCTTAGAAGCCCTTTCAAAGTCACCACTAAGCAAATTTTTTGAGATTTCTTTGTTGTAGTCCTTAACAAGATTAGCGAAAGATTCTGCAACATTTTTATCTAAATTCTTTTCTATAGTAGACCTAACAAGATCAAGTGAAGTGTCATTATTCATATTTGATATGAGATAATCTTTCTGTTCATTTTTATCAAGTTCACTTACTTCAATCTTAGTCTTATTATCTTCAATTTTATTATCTTTATTTTTATTTCCACATCCTGAAGCTATAAGAGTCAGACATGTGAGAATTATTAGTGATTTTACTTTCATTTTTCCTCCAAAAAATATTTTCTCTGCTATTATACAATAGAAATTTAAAATTGAAATTTAAAAATAAAAAATAATTTAAAATTGAAAATATAATATAAATATCAGGCCCTTATCCCAGGGTCATTTTTAAAAATAAAAATAAAAAAAACTTGAACTTTGTTCAGAAAAGTATTATTATATCTTTTGCAAAGATGAACAACGTTCAGTTATTAATAAAAGTTTAGAAGGAGGTAAAAATGACGTCTCAAGATAAAAGAAAAGAGAAAGAAAATAAAATCTCAGAAGCTGCTATGTCTTCCTTTAGAGAAAAGGGGATAGAAGTTACTTCTATTAGAGATATTATGAGCAGGACTGACTTAGGCCTGGGAACTTTTTATCTTTACTTTAGAGATAAAAAAGATCTGGAGCAAAGAATAGTCCTAGATATAATGACGGAGCTCTTTTATGAAGCTGAGTCCACTTGTGTGGATAGTGATCCCAAGAAGAGATATATTTCATTTATAAATTATATAATTGATCACTTAGTTGAGGATCCTCTTGAGTTGCAACTTTTTTCAAACAACTTAAACTGGGCTCTTTATGCAAAGATAGAAAATGATGATAGGTATAAAGAAACGGACAATAACCTTCAATTTATTTTAAATAAATATTCAAGTTTATTTAATGATGAGTTATCAGAGTCTGAAAGATTATTTATCTTGTCATTAACTATTCAGATAGTTCTTTCAACTTGTGAATCAGCCTTAATGCCAGACTCAGTTCTTGATATTGAAGAAATGAAGCCTGCTTTGTACAAAATCGTAGACAGAATATTTAGATAAAGGAGTAGAATGAAAAAATTTACAAAATTTATTTCACACAGACCTAAATTTATACTCTTAGTCATGACCTTACTTTTGATTCCCTCATTTATAGGTTACAAGCTGACTGGAGTAAACTATGACATCTTGTCCTACTTGCCTCAAGACTTAAAGTCAACCCAAGGTCAAAAAATCTTGGATGAAGACTTTAAAAATGCGGCCACAGGTATGTTAATTTTAGAGGGAAGCGACCATGATGCAGAGGTCTTGCGAGAGAAAATACTTGAGATAGACGGGGTTGAAGATGTAATTTCAAAATCTTCTACTGTAGGAGATATGATTCCCAGCGGATTTTTACCAGATGAGGTAAAAGATATTTTTTATGCTGATGGATCCACTCTTATGATAGTAAAGTTTAGTGAATCATCATCTTCCTTGACCACAATGTCAGCTATAGATGAAATTAGAAAGATTGAGTCAAATCAAAAATACCTAAGTGGGATTTCTTCACTTGTTAAGGATACCAAGGATTTAATTGACAAGGAAACACCAATATATGTTGGACTTGCAGTTGTTCTTGGACTAATAATTTTGTCCTTAACAAATGAATCGACTATAGTTCCCTTTGTATTCATGCTCACAATAGGTTATGCAGTCTTGTATAACTTTGGGACAAATATATTCCTGGGAGAGATTTCTTACATTACCAAGGCCATAGCAGCTGTTTTGCAGCTTGCTGTTACCATGGACTATTCAATCTTTCTTTACCACAGGTATGTTGAAGAAAAAAAATATTACGATACAAAATATGACGCTATGGATGTTGCAATCCAAGAGACAATTTCATCTCTTTTTGCATCATCACTTACTACTTTTGCAGGATTTATTGTCCTAATAGCAATGAGATTGGGCTTAGGTAAGGATATTGGTCTTGTTATGAGTAAAGGGGTCCTAATTGGCCTAATCTCAACTGTAACAGTCCTTCCAGCAATGCTTCTCATGGTTGAAAATTTAGTAAACAAATACAACCACAAGGTTATGCTGCCAAGTTTTGATAAATTATCAGACTTTAACATTAGGCACAAGAAGACCCTTTTCCTTGTTGCTATAGGATTATTTATTCCAGCAATTTATGGATCATTGAACACAAAGCTCTACTACAACTTAGACAGGTCCTTGCCTCAAGACCTAGATTCCATAGTGGCCCTCAACAAGATGAAGAAGGACTACAACATGGCAAGTACCCACTTTATAGTAGTAAAAGATGATTTATCAAATTCTAATCTAGAAGGTTTAATCAGTGACCTAAAGGGAATTGAAGGTATAAACTCTGTTTTAAGTGTAAGTTCAGTAACGGGGGTCACTGTTCCTAGCGAATTCTTGCCAGACAAACTTCAAGATAACTTTAGCAAGAATGGTTACCAAATGATCATGGCAAACTCTGAGTTTCAAACAGCATCACCTGAAGTGAAAAGACAAGTTGCACAAATGAAAGAAGTAATAAATGAACATGACGAGGAAGGTTACCTAACTGGTGAAGCGGTTTTAACGGATGACTTAACAGTAATATCTGACAGGGACTTTAAAATAGTAAATATTATTTCTATTTCAGTAGTATTTTTAATTATTGCCCTTGTATTAAAGTCTATTGGCTTTCCAATAGTTTTAATTGGAGCAATTGAACTTGCCATACAAATAAACATGGGAATTCCTTTTTACTTCAACCACACAATACCATTTATTACATCTATAATAATTGGGGTTATTCAGCTTGGATCAACTATAGATTATTCAATACTTTTGACAGATAGGTTTTTAGCAGAATACAAAAAGTCCAAGGACGTAGACGGATCTTTAAAAATTGCTGTTAAAGAAACTTCAAAATCAATTGTAACTTCAGCCCTATCTTTTATGGCGGCAACAATTGGTGTAGGTATCTATTCTAAGATGGAAATTGTATCAACAATTTGTACTTTTTTAGCAAGGGGTGCCATTATAAGTATGCTTGTAATCATACTTTTACTACCTGCTATTATTTCAATTAGTTTTCCTTTCATTAAGAAGACTACAAAAAACTTAGATTAAATTATTAAAAGGAGAGAAAAATGAATAAAAATTTTCAAAAGGGAGTTATTTCCCTTGTCCTATCTTCTATGATATTAACTAATACTGCCTTTGCAGCATCAGAAATTATAAATAAAAGTGAAACAGTTTATGTCCTAAAGAAGGATGATAAAATTACAGATAAGACTGTTTCAGTTTGGCTAAACTCTGAAGATAATATTAAGGGAAAGGACAAGTCAAACTTAAAAAATGTAAAGAACTTAAAGACAGATGAAATGATAAAAAATGATTCAGGATATATTTATTGGGACGAAGATGTTAAGGACATCTACTACCAAGGTAAGAGTGAAAAAGACCTTCCAATAGATGTAAAGATCGATTACTATCTTGACGGAGAAAAAATCGAAAACTCTGATTTAAAGGGTAAGTCTGGTCACTTAAAAGTTGTCCTATCAGCAGAAAATAAAAACTATGCTATAAAGAGAATTGCTGGCAAAAAGCAAAGAGTATATGCACCCTATACCCTAATGGCAGCTATGGCCTTTCCACAAGAAGTAGCTTCTAATATTGAAACAGATGATGCAAAAGTGGCAAAAGATGGAAAAAATGAAATGGTGACAACAATTTTAACACCAGGCCTAAGAGAAAACTTTGAAACTATTCTAGAAGAAAGGCAAATGGAAGACTTCAAGAGCCAGGCAACAATAGAAATGGACGTTAAGGACTACAAACCTGTTGAAGCATATATTGTTATTTCCAATGAACTATTCCAAAACGAAGCTGACCTAGATACTATTGACAAGTTAAGAGATGGAATTAAGGAACTAGAAGATAATTCAAAAAAATTGGTAGATGCTTCTTCAAAATTATCTGATGCCCAAGGCGAATTAAATGACGGTATCTCAGAAATGGGAGATGGATCTGTTAAATTAAAGGACGGTTCCAAGGAACTTTATGAAAAGTCTGGAGAGTTTGAAGACAAAATTGATGAAGTTATTGATAAGGTTGAACCGATTCCAGGTGCAGCACAAGAAATGTATGAAGGTGGAAGCAAATTAACTTCTGGTATCACTGACTACACTTCTGCAGTTGGCAAGATGAATGAAAAAACTGGAGAAATGAAAGATGGGGCAAGAAAGCTTCACGATGGTTCAGTGGAACTTGACAATGGAATTGGAAAATTAAAAGACGCAACAACACAACTTAGAGAAGGTTCAAGCAAGCTTAGCAAGATTGATGAGATGAAGGAAGAAGCCTTAAAGAAACTATCTGAATTAAAAGCTGGGATAGAAAAACTATCAGCTGGTGCAGACAAGGTTGATGCTGGTGCAAGTAAGGCACTTGAAAGCTCAAAGGAGCTTGCAGCAGGTCAAGATAAGTTTAATAGCAACTTCCAACAATTAAATGATAAGGTTCAAGGAATGAAGGCCCCAGATCTTTCTGGTCTTGAAAATATAAATGTTGAAGGAGACCTTCAAAAGATTGGCGCATCTGCCCAAAGTATTGGAGGTTCAGCCCAAGAGATTGAACAAGTAATAGGAATGCTTAGTCAAATTCAAGATCCAGAATCACAAGCTATAGCTTTCCAAGCAATTACTAAACTTGGTGGAGCAGCAAGAAATATTGGTAAAAACGCACAAACAATTGGTGGATCAGCACAAAACGCTGGAGCACAACTTCAAGCTTTAAAGGGTTTAAGTGGAATGGCAGGGCAACTACAAGGCCTTGATGAGCTAAAGGGGGGCATGAATCAACTAGCTGCTGCATCTGAAAAATTAAATGCAGGTACAAGTCAGCTTCCTGGAGGACTTGAACAACTCCAAGCAGGAACATCAGAACTTGCAAGTGGTGCAAGACAAATTGATGGAGAACTTGGAAAGGCAATGACTGAAGCAGCATCAAAACTTGACACATCACAACTTATGAAGCTTTCTGACTCACTTGTAAAACTTGATGATGCAACTACAAAATTAAAAGATGGCTCATCAAAACTAAGAGAGGGAACAGGAGAAAGTGAAGAAGCTGTAAATAAATTTACAGATGCAATAACAGAACTTGACTCCAACTCAGGCAAGTTAAATGACGGTGCAAGTGATTTAACAAGTGGTCTTTTAGAATTTAGAGATAAATCTAAGGACTTCAAAGAATTCCCAAGACTTAAGACAGAGGGAATTGTGCCAATGAGGGATGGAATAAAAAAACTTGACGATGGTATCATTGATTTAAGTGCTGGGGCCTTTAAACTAAAAGATGGAAGCAACCTAATTGACGATAACATGAGAATCTTCGCAGAAAAGCTTCAAGAATTTAAACAAAAGGGAATTGACGAGCTTGACAGAAAGACAGAAGAACTTCCAGAATTTAAAGAAACTGTAGACGCCATGTTAGAACTTTCAAAAGGCGACAACTCCTTCACAGGAACTAATGAAGGTTTTGATACAAAATACAGAATCATTGAAAAAATAAAATAAGAGTGAACTTTTATTTTAAATGGGTAAGTAATTTACAAGAACGTTTAAAATAGGAGGTTATTATGGAAGTTAAAAAAGGTAGAAACTGTTATTATATAGGCGAAGACGAAAATAATTACAAGGGAATCTTGACTTACGAAGATAAGGGCGATGTAATTGATGCCCAACACACTATTGTGAAACCAGAATTTGGTGGACAAGGACTAGCAGGTGAACTTGTAAAACAACTTGTGGAAGATGCAAGAAAAGAAAATAAAAAGATTTTAGGAACTTGTTCTTACGTAGAAAAGAAACTTGAGTCAAGTGACTATGATGATGTAAGAGCATAAAAAAAGAAGATGGGGTGACCCATCTTTTTTAATGCAAAAAATTATTATCTTTTAATAAAATTTTATTTAAAATATAACTTCATATCACCATCTTGAATTAGGCCTTTCCTGTAGAGGACTTCGTAGATTACAAAAGTAACAAGACCAGGCAAGATTATATGCATAAGTAAAATTATTCCCAAAAGTTTCATAAAAGGAACATCTGGCATGGCAGTAAAGGTTGAAATTTGTCCAACAAGTCCACTAGTTCCCATACCTGAACCAAGGGGAGTGTTTTCTAGTTTAAATACCATTGTAGACACTGGTCCTAGGATTGCTGATGAAAGGATTGGCGGGATGATTATAAGAGGTTTTCTCACAATATTTGGCATTTGTAACATTGAAGTTCCAAGACCTTGGGCCACAAGGCCTTCCACCTTGTTGTCACGATAAGACATAACTGCAAAGCCAACCATTTGACAACAGCAACCAATAGTTGCAGCCCCACCAGCAAGCGATGAAAGTGATAGCATCATTGATAGGGCAGCAGATGAAATTGGAAGGGTCAATACAATACCAACAACAACTGATACAATTATTCCCATAAAGAAGGGTGCTTTATTTGTTGCGTTAATAATAATTGCTCCCAAGAGATTCATGAAGTTGCCAATATAAGGACCAACAAAGTTGGCAACAAAAACTCCAGTTAAAACTGTAATGGCAGGAGTGACTATAATATCAATTTTTGTCTTCCTGCTGACAAGTTTACCAAACTCAACAGCCACTATAGTTGCAATATAAACACCCATGGGACCTCCAAGATCGTTGCCAGCAATCCCAACAACAGTTGCCGCATAGACAACAAGACTTGGTGCACCCATAGCTGTGGCAATAGCAACTGCAATAGCAGGTCCCGTTGCCTTTTGAGCAAGAGGCCAAAGGACATCAGTCAAAAATAAAATATTAAAAGACTTGCCAATAGTATTTAATATTGTACCAACTAAGAGAGTTGCAAAAAGACCAAAGGCCATGGCACCGAGGGCATCAATAAAATATAATTTTGCCTTTCTATTTATAAAGCTAGAGAAAGATTTTTCCTTATTACTCATCATATTCTCCTTACAATATCATCAAGCTTGTACTTTGGAACAACATAGTTTCCCTTATCATCTAGGTAATATGATTGGTCCTCTTCTATATCAATTTCTTTTATTGAAGACTCAAGCTTTGGATAGCCAAAAGCCACAACAAGACTACAAGTATATCTCTCATCATAGGATAAAATTTCACGCATCTTCTCATCAACAACACTTCCAATGATGCAAGATCCAATACCTCTTTCTGCAGCAGCAAGAGTTAAATTAGAAATCACAAGTCCTTGGTCAACTCCATCGAATTTTAATTTCTTTTCCTTGTCACTTAAGATGGCAATAAAATATACAGGTCTTTCACCTTCCTTAGGCCTACCAGCATCATTGGGAAGGGAAGCAGCCCATCTTGTGTTATCAAAAATCTCTAAGACTTTTTCTTTGCTTTCAACAGAGATAAATCTTAAGAATTGTCTGTTGTTTGCACAAGAAGCAAACTTAATAGAAGATAAAATTCCATCAATATCTTCCTTAGCAAGTTCTCTTTCTTCATCAAACTTTCTGTAAGATCTTCTCCACTCTAATAATTTTTCTAAATTCATAATTCCTCCATTTGCAATAAACATCTTCTTGTTAACTTTATATTTTACAACAAAAAAAGAATTTATCAATTAAAGGATTAAATAGATGATAAAAAATTTAAAATAGGGTATAAATAATTCAGTAGGAAAACGAAGGATTTTCTAAAAAACATTTTTAAATTTTATTAAAAATATTGTGAAAATGTTTTGACACTTTAGTAAAGTTGTTGTATACTTTAATTATTGTATACCATCTTGGTGTATCTTTTGTTTTTAACTAATAAAGTATCTAATACTTTAATTATCTTTAATCTTAAAAGGAGGAAAATATGTCAAATATGTACAAGACAACTGCTGAACATGAAGCCCTACGTAAGGCTATCAGAGAATTTGCAGAAGCAGAAATCAAGCCATTATCTTTTGGACTTGATCAAAACAATGAATTCCCAGAAGAAATCATTAAGAAGATTGGCGAAAACGGTTGGATGGGACTTCCATACCCTGAAGAAGAAGGTGGAGCAGGTAAGGATGTTATTTCTTATGCTATCGCTGTAGAAGAACTTTCAAGAGTAGACGCTGGTGTTGGTGTTGTATTATCAGCTCACACTTCACTAGGATCTTATCCAATCCAAGCTTTTGGTACTAAAGAACAAAAGGAAAAATATTTAAAACCTCTTGCTCAAGGTAAAAAACTTGGTGCTTTTGGACTTACTGAACCTAACGCTGGTTCTGATGCAGGTGGTACAGAAACTACTGCTGTTCTTGATGGAGATTACTACATCTTAAATGGTAACAAGATTTTCATCACTAATGCTCCAGCTGCTGACACTTATGTAGTTTATGCAGTTACTACACCAGGAATCGGTACTCACGGAATTTCTGCTTTCATAGTAGAAAAAGGATGGGAAGGATTCACTTTTGGAGATCACTATGACAAATTAGGTATTAGATCTTCAACTACTGCTGAGCTTCAATTTAACAATGTTAAGGTTCCAAAGGAAAACTTACTTGGTAAAGAAGGTCAAGGATTTAGAATTGCAATGCAAACACTTGACGGTGGTAGAATTGGTATCGCATCACAAGCACTAGGTATTGCACAAGGTGCTTATGAAGCTGCACTTGCTTATGCAAAAGAAAGAGTTCAATTTGGTAGACCAATTGCTCAACAACAAGCAGTTGCATTCAAGATTGCAGATATGGCTACTAAAATCAGAGCTGCAAGACTTATGGTTTATTCAGCTGCTGAAATGAAACAAAATCACGAAAACTACTCAATGGAAGCTGCAATGGCAAAAACAGTTGCATCTGAAGTTGCTATGTGGGTTGTTAACGAAGCTCTTCAAATCCACGGTGGTAATGGATACCTAAAGGGCATGGACGTAGAAAGATTCTTCAGAGATGCTAAGATCACAACAATCTATGAAGGTACTTCTGAAATCCAAAGAGTTGTAGTTGCAAGTCACCTTATTGGTAAAGCTCCAAAGAAAAAAGGTAGAGCTGCTGCATTAGATAAAAAAGCTGGCCCTATCACTGGAGATAGAAAAAGAGAAATTATAAAAGCAGACACAGCTGAGGAAGCTGTTGATATACTAGTTAAAAACCTTAAGAAAGATGGATATGACTTCTCTGTAGGTATTGATATTGATACTCCTGTTTACGACGCTGAAAGAGTTGTTTCAGTAGGTAAGGGAATCGGTGGAGAAGAAAACATGGATATGGCTAGAGAGCTTGCTCACGCAGCAGGTGCAGCACTTGGTTCTTCAAGACCAGTTGCAGAAACTCTAAAACTTGTTCCACTTGAAAGATACGTTGGTATGTCAGGACAAAAATTCAATGGTAACCTATATATCGCATGTGGTATTTCAGGAGCCAGCCAACACTTAAAGGGTATTAAAAATGCATCAACAATTGTTGCAATCAACAAAAATGCAGGTGCTCCAATCTTTAAGAACTGTGACTACGGTATAGTTGGAGATATGTTCGAAATTATGCCACTTCTTGCTGAAGCATTAGGAACTGGCGAAAAAGAACCAGCACCTCCAATGAAAAAAGTTAGAAGATCTAAACCTAGAAAATTAGCTCCTAACTACAAAGTTATGGTATGTCCAGGCTGTGGATACGAATACGATCCAAACTACGG
Source organism: Peptoniphilus harei (assembly GCF_900454685.1). Taxonomy (GTDB): domain Bacteria; phylum Bacillota; class Clostridia; order Tissierellales; family Peptoniphilaceae; genus Peptoniphilus_A; species Peptoniphilus_A harei. The sequence goes on from NZ_UATM01000032.1 coordinate 1,152,453, forward strand.
AGATCCAGAAGGCGAAATCGATCCAGGTACAGATTTTGATAAGCTACCAGACGATTGGACATGTCCAGAATGTCAAGAAGAAAAGCAAAACTTTATTGAAGCTGATTTCCCAGCAGATAGAAAATAAAGGAGGATATAATGTATACAGTTAGAAAAGTCACAGATGATCTTTACTATGTTGGTGGAAATGATCATAGACTAGAATTATTTGAAAATATATTCCCTATACCAGAAGGAGTAACATATAATTCATATTTACTAAAAGACGAAAAAAATGTACTATTTGATACAGTTGACTGGTCAATTGTAAAAGATTATTTAGAAAATATAACTGAAGTTCTTGATGGAGAAGACCTAGATTACCTAGTAATTCATCACTTAGAACCAGACCACGCTGCAGCTATTGACGAAATCATCTTAAGATATCCAGATGTAAAAGTTATAGCAAGTGAACAAGGATTTGAATTCATGCGTCAATACGGATTCCACGTACCTGACGAACAATCAATCATTGTTGCTGAAGGAGACACAATTTCCTTTGGTAAACACGAATTCGTATTCTTAGAAGCACCAATGGTTCACTGGCCAGAAGTACTTGTATCTTTTGATACAACTGACGGAGTACTATTTGCAGCTGACGCTTTCGGTACTTTCGGTACACTAGACGGAAAACTATTTGCTGACGAAGTTAACTTCGAAAGAGATTACCTTGACCCAGCAAGAAGATATTTAACAAATATCGTTGGTAAATACGGTCCATTTGTACAAGACGTTCTTAAAAAAGCAGCAACTGTAGATATTAAATATATCTGTCCACTTCACGGACCAGTTTGGAGAGAAAACCTTGGATGGTTCATCGACAAATACGACAAATGGTCAAGATACGAACCAGAAGAAGAGGGCGTAATGATTGTTTACGCATCAATGTATGGCAACACAGAACGTGCTGCACAAGCTCTTGCATCAAGACTTTGTGACAAGGGAATGACAAATGTAGTAGTTCACGACGTAAGTAACACTCACATGTCTTACCTAATTGCAGACACATTTAAATACTCTCACATTGTAATTGCATCAGTAACTTACAACCTAGGTATTTATCCTGTAATGAAAAACTTCTTAATGGACCTAGAAGCTCTTAACGTTCAAAATAGAACTGTTGGTATCATCGAAAATGGTACTTGGGCTTGTACAGTTGGCGATAAGATTGAAGAATACATTGACGAAAATCTTAAGATGTTCGACGTACTTCCAGAAAGAGTTACACTTAACTCATCTCTTAACAAGGCTAACGAAAACGACATGGAAGCTCTTGCAGATTCTATTATCGAATCAATGGCTAAGATTAGAGAAGTTAAGGCAAAATCAGCTAGTCAAGAATAAGCTTGCGAAAAGATTTGTTTTAAAAATATAAAAAGAGGCTATATCACTAGATATAGCTTCTTTTTTTGTGAAAATTTTTAAAGTCTTAAATAAAAATTGGGGAAAATGTAGAAATTAAGAAAGAAAAATTAAATAAGTAAAATAAGAGATAAATAAAGAACTTTAAAAGTTAAAAACAAAAAGTTAAGAAAAAAGAAAATAAAAAAATCAGCCAAGGCTGAATACTCACTTCTTCCCATAAAATTTATCCTCAAAATAAAGAGGAGAAATTTGGCCCAAGTATTCAAACTGGCTGATAAAATTATTTTCTGAACTTGTAAGTTTTTTAAAAACAAAATAATGGTCCCTATCATCGGCAGAATTTTTAGAATTTAGAAGAAAATAAGGATGACCTGTGGAAATCATGTGGAGAAGAAGGTCATCAGTCAAAAAAATTAAGGGAACACTAATATTTGAAAACTTATAAAAAGTCTCCTCAAAATTTTTGTAGTTAATAGAAAAATAATCAAATTGAAGAGAATTCTTTTCTAAATCTTTCATAATTCCTCTGCAAGAACAATTTTAATAATATCCTCAAAATTAATATTTAGAGGATTATCTCCACTTAAATAAATACTCCCCTCATAAATATCCTTAATCCTGCCAAGATAAGGGTCTTGTCTCAACCTAGTAAAAACCAAAACCTCAAGATTATTTACATAAACCTGACTAATCAAAAGTACAATCTCCTCATTAGACATTTGAGAAGAAAAATCTATGGTATCTCCCATGTGAGATAGGGCAGAAGTGTGCTCAGAGATAAAAAATCCCATCCACTTTGCCATCCCCCTGTCCATATATTCTCTAGCAGACTTAAAGGGCAAATAAGACCTATCAACCATACAAACACCTCCAAAATTATTTCAAACCATCCATGCCACCACAGTGGCCGCCAATTAGATTACTCCTTTCAATTACCCTAGAACCTTCCATAAGAGAAGTGGCCCTTTGAAGAGAAGTGAAGCCAAACCTGTCCCTGATTTCATCAATTGTCCTGTCAAGACTTTCTTCCCTCTCAATGGCCTTAACATCATCAAAAAAATCAAAAACAGTAGAAGACTGGTCCACCAAATTATCATAAGACACTCCGAGATTTCTCACGTCACCGCCATCATACTTTTCCCTAAAAAGTTTAATAACCTCATCTTGTAAGACCCTGGTGGATTGGCTGGGTCTAATAGTCCTTCTTGCGTGGATGGACTTTTTATTCTCTGAGTGAGAGAAGCCAACATAAATGGCAACCACAGAAGCCTTCTTCCTAGTACGTCTTATCCTAACAGCCACTTGCTCAGCAATCTCTGACAAGACAATCTCAATTTCATCTTGGGACTTGTAATCACGAGGGAGGACCTGGGAGTTGCCAAGGCCTTTGGACTTAGACTTGTAGGGCCTTGTGACCTTTGACTCATCAACACCATTGGCATGAAACCAAAGTTGAAGACCAATAACTCCAAAGACCTTTTTTAAGACATCAGAATCATAATTTGCAAGATCTCGAACAGTGTAAATTGACATAGTATTGAGCCTTCTCTTGAGCCTAGACCCAATCCCCCAAAAGTCGCTTAAATCATCAATGGCCCAGACCTTGGACTCCACATCTTCATAGGACCAGTTGGCGCGCATGGTCCTAGTCTTCTTGGCCTCATTATCAAGAGCAAGCTTGGCAAGAAGGGGGTTGGCATTGCTCATGCCTACAGTAGAATAAAGACCAGCTCTTTCCCAAATATCCCTTTGAATCATAGAAGAAACAAGGTCCAACTTGTCATGCCTTGAAATACTTTTGTTAGGCACAAAATAATTTAAAGAATTAGTAAGATCAATAAAACCCTCATCAATAGAATAGGGAAGGATGTCCTCTCTGGGAGCATAATTTTGGAAAATTTTTTGGATTTTTAAATTTTCTTCAATATAAAGAGCCATCCTTGGCGGGACAATAAGAGTATTTTTTGCCCACTTTTCAATAAAATCAACATAAGACTTAGTGATCTCAATATTTTGTCTCCTGGCCTTTTCAAAACTAAACTTCCTAGTTTCCACGTCAAAGGGAAGCTCACTTGACCTTCCAACATTACTATTGCCATAGACACGTTTAAAGGTAGGAGAACTTGCAAGAATGAGGCCCTTAGAATTGCTAGACCTACTCATAACACAAAGGCAAGTAGTGAGAGGGTCCAAGTTCCTCTTGACACACTCAACACTGGCATAAAAAGACTTGATGTCCACAAAAGCAATATCAGATTTAGGTTCCAAAGAATAATCAATAAAAGTCATAAGCCACCTCGAGAAAAATCAAAGTAAATAAAAATGAATTTTAAAATAAATACATATTTAAACAGTAGTTCCAATTAAGTACATTTTAGAACATTTGACCTAAAAACACAAGTTCATAAAAATTATAAAGTCCTAGAAATTTATAAGACTATAAAAGTTAATGAAGTAGTAGAAATTAATGAAGTTATAAGAAATCATAAAGTCATAAAAATTTATGAACTTGTAAAAGCTAATAATTAAAAAAATACAAATCAAAATAGATTTGTGATAGGAAACAAATAAAAATTTATTTTGATTAGGAATAGAAATTATAATTTTATTAACATTCATGTGTTAAACTAGAATTATTAACAAATATAAAAACTGGAGGAGCTAATGAAGGGCGATGGTATCCAATTATTTTCTTATCTGGAAGGACCTAGTCATAGGTATATTATTCCTGTTTATCAAAGAAGATACGATTGGAAGATTGAAAACTGCAAACAACTTTATAATGATTTATTAAGACTAAGTAGGACGAAAGAAGGCAACCACTTTTTTGGAAGTATTGTATCTGATGTTGTAGGCGCTGGTTCTACTACTGAATATCACATTATTGATGGTCAACAGAGACTAACAACTGTTACTCTTCTTCTCCTGGCTATTGCCAAGCTAGTGGAAAAGGGTGAAGTTGAATCGAAAGAAACGGACTTAAATGATCAAATAATGGAAAGGTTCATTATTTCCAAGTGGGCCAAGGAAGGTGACAGGATAAAACTTATTCCTGTAAAGAGAGACAGGAAAGCACTCCATTCTTTAATTTTTGATGAAGAGGATGAGTATATTGAAAACTCTAACTTAACTATTAATTATAAGTATTTTTATGAAAGGTTAAAGAAGGACGCTCATCACATAGATGAAATTTATTCTGCGATTTTAAGACTTCAAGTTATCTCTATTACTTTGGAAAAGGGTGATGACGCTCAACTTATTTTTGAAAGTTTAAACTCTACTGGTCTCGCTCTTAGTGAAGGTGACAAGATAAGAAACTTTATTCTGATGAATTTACCTCTAGATGAGCAAAATAAATACTTTGAAAAATATTGGATAAAGATTGAGGACTTGACTAACAAAAAAATCGATAATTTTGTTAGAAATTATTTAAGTATAAAGACTTCTTCTGCCCCAACTATGGCTAAAGTTTATTTCGAGTTTAAAGAATATGTTAATAGGCACAATGATTCTTTGGAAGAATTACTTGAAGATATGTTAAGGTACTCTAAGTTTTATAAGAAGCTACTTGATGGAGAAAGTGGTTTTAATAACAAAGACTTAGATGCATCCATGTTTAATTTAAAGAAAATGGAAATTACTGTAACAGAACCCTTCCTAATGGAAGTTTTTAGCTTATATGACGATGAAAAATTAAGTCTTGATGATTTAATTGGAATCTATAAAACAATTGAAGCTTATTTATTTAGGAGAAATATTTGTAGTGTTGGAACTAATGCTTTAAATAAAATTTTCTTGAATTTAAACAAGGATATTATAAGGTATGATGGGTCTACAGATAATTATGTAGACAAATTAAAATATAACTTAATTAATAAGAGAGATTCTGGAAGGTTCCCTAAGGATGAAGAATTTTATGAGAACTTAAACAATAAAGAAATCTACTTGATGCGTGGCAGGTTTAAAAACTATTTATTTAATAAGATTGAAAACTATAATACTATTGAGACTAAGGATATTTATAATCACCTAGATGATGGGACTTACAGCATTGAACACATTATGCCGCAAAAATTAAATGATGATTGGTTTGAAGAGTTGGGTGACAATGCTGAAGAAATTCACGAAAGATGGATTCACAAGCTGGGCAATTTAACTATTACGGGCTACAACTCCGATATGGGAAACTCTTCTTTTAAGAAAAAGCGAGATGAAAAACGTGGCTTCAAAAAGAGTGGAATTAGGATGAATCAAGACTTGGCCCTATTAGACTCTTGGGGTGAAGATGAAATAGAAAAGAGGCACAGAGACCTTCTTGATCTTTCTGTTTATGAAATCTGGAAGTATCCTAGCACAGACTTTGAATTACAAAGAGAAGATGTGGAATATATTTCTTTAGCTGATGATGATTACGACCTTAAGGGAAAGAAGATTCTAAAGATTAATTTTAGGGGAGAAGAGTCATCTTTTAAGAATTGGGTTGATGCCTTTACTTTTATAATAAAAACTCTACATGAGGAAGATAAGTCTCAATTAATTAATTTAGTTAGAGAAGAACCAAGGGATGTATTAGGGCTTAATTTCTTTACAAGTTCTAATGACTTGCGAAGTTTTGAAAAAATAGATGAGGATATTTTTGTTTCTACAAATAATGATACAAATACAAAAATTAGGATATTAAGTAAACTATTTGAATTATATGATGAAGATCCTGATAATTTAATTTTTTATTTTGAAGACTCAGATAATTTTGATAGGACTCCAGAAAATATTAAGGAAGAATATTGGTATTATGCTATTCCTATAATTAAAGAAGCGAATATTGATAATGGTACTTTTGTGAATGTCACTAGATCAAAGAGTTCATGGATCGCAGGAACTACTGGGATTAGTGGATTTTATATTTCTTGTTATTATTATATGAAATCTGCTAAAGTTTTGATGACATTAAATAAGCCTGACAAGGAAGTAAATAAGGCAGCTTTCGATTATCTATATAAAAATAAAGAAAACATTGAAAACAATTTAGGTTTAAAACTTTATTGGAATAGGTTAGATGATAACAAGATGTCAACTATTGATGTGGCAATAGAAAATATAAACTCAAGGGATAAGTCTAACTGGGAGAAAATTGCAAAATTCCACGCTGAAATGAGTGATGCTTTTTATAAGGAGTTTGTTCCAAGACTTAGAGATTTTAAAAATGAATATGACAAATAAAGGATAAAGAAACTCGGGCGTGGCTCGAGTTTTTTGTGTTATAATCTACTAAAATAAAAGCTGGAGGTTGCTTACATGAAAAGGCAATTTAATTTTAAAAAATTTTTTACAGGTCTTGGCATTGTTTGTGCTATATTTTTATTATTTTTCTATATTGCTTTTTTTGGTAATCCTATTTCTAGGCTTCTTGCAGATAGGGCTGCTGATAAATATATTGAGACCCATTATAAGGATTTGGACTTAATTCGTGACAGGGCTCATTATAATTTTAAGGACGGCTACTATATTGTCAGACTCCGTGATAAAAATAGTGAAGACACTAAGTTTTATTTTGGCTTTGATTCTTTTGGAAAGATAAAGGCAGATACTTACGACTCTATTTTATTCAACACAGCTATAAGACTTTCTGATGAATTAAATGCTTATGGAAAAAGTCTTGAGAAAAAATATAATTTCCCTTACGAAATTTCTTTGACTACAGTTAATGATAATATTGAAGAAAAACTCATTTTAGACCAAGAATTTGATTTTAATAATTTTAAAGAAGATGTCCTTGCGCAGGCTTTTGGATATTCTAAAAATCCAAACCTTGAAGAGGGATTAGATATTCTTTATGATTTGCAAAAAATTATGGACGAGACTTCTTTGAAGGTTACTAAATACTCTCTTATTTTAATTCCAGAGGAAAATAAAAAGCCTGATGGAGAAGCTGAGTCCTGGGCAGGCTCTATTAGCGTCAGTGATGTTCCTCAAGAAGTCGTGAGAAATAAGGATATAAAAGAATTTAAAAATATTTATGAAAAGTCAATAAGTGAAACTAAGGATTAAGAAAAACTCTCATTCTAGGATTTCCATTTTAGGATTTTCTAGGATGAGAGTTTCTTTTTTGCCTTTATAAGAAAATAATTTTATATTTTTTTATAGACTTCTCTTGTGAAGTCTGTTTTTATTTTTCCAGATTTTATATTATACAAGTCACTTGCCAAAATTTCTTTATCTAGCATCTCTTTTGTGATTCCAGTTGATTTGTCGTAAAAGGATTTAAAGGAATAAATTTTATTTTTATTTTTTGATTTTTTAAAAATTTCAATGCCTCTTTCGTCGCAAGCAAGGACTCTTGTGTAAGGATCTTTTAAAGAATTTTTTATCAAGTCTTTTTTTATGTCTAAGAGGATTTCTATAATTAATCTCTTTATCCTAGACCTGCTGTGTCTTTTGGAGTGGACTTTTTCTATGAGGTCGTGAAAATTTTCTGCATCAAGATTTTCTAGGATCCTATTTTCAAGTCCTTCTTCATAATCAAAGTAGTCTTTAAAATTTATTTCTTCTGTTATCATTTTATACTTGAAGATGTCAAAGTAATTTTCTAATTTATTTTCTACCACTAAGTCATAGGCTGGCAAGAAGCCTGAGACATCTTCTCCTTCATAGGCTAGCCTTCTTATGTGTGATGCCGATGCAAAGCCATCAAGGGAAAAGTCATCGTCATGATTTACATTTTTTCTCTTTATTGAGTGAGGCTCTATAGATGAATTTAATTTTGTAATACTCTTTAGGTATTCAAGGCCTAAGATGTTGTTAGGTCTTTTTAAAATTTCTTTTTCTTTATCACTCAAGAAGTCCATGGCAAGTTCACGAGATTTTATAAAGGACTTGCCTTCTGACAAGTATTTTTTCATCTTCTCTTCATCAAAGTTCTTGTCAATTTTTTCTTGGATACTTCTTAAGACTTCAAGCTCATCTTCGCTGCCAAAGTAAAGTCTATCAACTATATCCATGGAGTTTAATATATTCACTGCACCTAGTGAGAAAATCTCTGCATTAGATGTTGCATAGGGGAGGGGGAGCTCCAAGACAAGACTTACTCCATTATCAATAGCGACTCTTGCTCTTTCATATTTATTAATAATTGCAGGCTCGCCCCTTTGGACAAAGCTTCCTGACATTATGACCACAATGAAGTCTGTGTAATCTTCTTTTATTTTATTTATTTGATAGGCGTGCCCCTTGTGAAAGGGATTGTACTCGGCTATTATAGAAGCAATTTTCATATTTTAAATCTCCAATTATTGACTAATGGCTACAACTGTTATAAACTAATTATTAGTTATTATACTATATTTAATAAATTTAAAAAACTGAGGAGGAAATATGAAGATATTAGTTATTAATTGCGGATCATCTTCCCTTAAATATCAACTTATTAACATGGAAACTGAAGATGTGATGGCAAAGGGTTTAGTTGAAAGAATCGGAATCGAAGGTTCAAGAATTAAACACGAAACAATTGGCAAGGAAAAGAAAACTATTGAAACTCCAATGCAAGACCACAAGAGAGCTCTTGAACTTGTAATGGAATCCCTAACAAATGAAGAATACGGTGCAATCAAGTCACTTGATGAAATTGATGCTGTAGGTCACAGAGTTGTACACGGTGGCGAAGATTTCGCTAAGTCTGTTGTTATCGACGAAAAAGTATTAAAGGGAATTGAAGATAATGTTGAAATAGCTCCTCTTCACAACCCACCTAACATTATGGGAATCAAGGCTTGTCAAAGACTTCTTCCTGATGTTAAACAAGTTGCAGTATTTGATACAGCTTTCCACCAAACTATGCCAGAAGAAAGCTACATCTATGCACTTCCATATGAATATTACGAAAAATATAAAATTAGAAGATTTGGCTTCCACGGAACTTCTCACAAATACATCACTAACAAGGCAGCAGAAATGCTTGGCAAGGATGTAAATGAAGTTAACCTGATTACTTGTCATCTTGGTAATGGTTCAAGTATCTGTGCAGTTGAAAATGGTAAATCTATTGATACATCAATGGGCTTCACACCACTTGAAGGACTTGCAATGGGTACAAGATGTGGTGACTTAGACCCAGCTATTCTTCCATTTATCATGGATAAAGAAAATCTTTCTACAGAAGAAATCAACACTCTAATTAACAAAAAATCAGGTGTACTAGGAATTTCTGGTGTATCAAGTGACTTCAGAGACATTGAAGAAGCAAGAGACCAAGGAAACAAGAGAGCAAAACTTGCACTTGATATCTTTGAAAAGAGAGTTCGTGGCTACGTTGGTTCTTACATGACAGAACTTGATCACGTTGATGCTATTGTATTTACAGCAGGTGTTGGTGAAAACTCTATTGAAATGAGAGAATCAATTTGTGCTGGACTAAAATCACTAGGTATCAAACTTGATCCTGAAAGAAACAATGTAAGAGGAGAAGATAAACTTATTTCTTCTGACGATTCTGCTATCAAAGTTTTCGTTATTCCAACTAACGAAGAGCTAATGATTGCAAGAGATACAAAGGAACTTGTTTAAGTTTAATTTTCAATATAGTATTGACAGACTAAATATTAAAAGTTATAATGATTTGTATGTATTTTTGAGGTGAGTAAATGAAATTAGATCTTAGTACTTTTTTGTCGTCTGATGAAATCAGATTAGACTTTGAGGGTATTCTAGAGGAAAATGACACAGATTTGAATTTAGAGGATCTCAATCTCATCTATCCCGTAGAGTACAATGGATATATTCATGATTTGACAGGGGAGTTAGAACTTTGTCTAGATATTTCCTACAAATTTAAGGCTAAGTGTGACAGATGTCTCAAAGAATTTGTAAAAGAAAAAGAGACTAGTTACCTTGCTTATAATTTTAAAGATCCAAGTCTATATGATGAAGATTCTGTAGATGAGTACTTTAAAATTAAAAATGATTCCATAGATCTTTCAGAAATAATTTTTTCACAGATAATTACTTCCATCAATGGAAAGAATTTATGTAGCGAAGATTGCAAGGGATTGTGCCCACATTGTGGCAAGAACTTAAATGATGGCCCTTGTGATTGTGTGGAAGAAGTTGAAGAAGATATTGTGGACCCAAGATTTGGGAAGTTATTAGATTTATTTAAAGATGAGGAGGTGTAGAAATGGCCGTACCTAAGAGAAAAACTTCAAAACAAAGAAAAAACACGAGAAGAGCATCTTCTTACAGATTAAATAAAGCAACAGTAGTTGAATGTCCTAACTGCCATGAAATGAAATTACCTCATAGAGTTTGTCCTTCTTGTGGACACTATGCAGGCAAAGAAATTGTTGCAGAAGCAGAATAATAGAGTGAGACTTAGGTCTCACTTTTTTTATTGGTTTTTATTTTATGGAATTATATAATTATATAAAAATTTAGAGAGGCCTCATGACCTCTCTTTTCTTTTAATTATCAAATTTTTTTAACAAACCTAGAATCCTTCCAAGTAAGTAAAGTTTTATAAATTCCAGGCCTAGATTTAATATTAGATGGGTTCCAATTCTTGTGACTTCTGTATATTTTTCCATAAGCTCACCTCTTATTACTTATTTCTTTTAGCTTCTTATAAATCAAAATAAGAAAAATTATTTCTACAATGCTTGTTATGTAGTTTGGTTGTAAAAAGGTTAAAAATTTTATTGTTTGTGGACTCATAAGTTCCTCCTTTAGTCTTCTAAAGTTATCTTTATTTATTCTTTACCCTTCTATCAAAAAAATAAAAATTTACATAAAATAAGTGTGATAAAAGTCACATTATTTTTTGGGTGAAGATGTTAAAATAATAATTAGAAAAGAGGGATAAAAGATGAGTTTATTTTTAGGATACATCCATTACTTGATGTACGATAAAGTTTTATTTCAAGAAGAATTACTAGAAAGTTTGTTGGAACTATTAGATGATGATAAAAAAATAAAATTAATTGAAGAACTTAATAGAGACTTTCCAATAGAACGAGGAGACTTAAAGGATATTATTGACGAAAGTAATATTCATGGCTGGCTCGATGAAAGGGTAAGAAGAAGTGAGAATAGGCTTGCAAAGACTGTAGCATTTTTACTAAGGGACTTCGACATAGAAGAATTAAAAAATAAATTTAATGAACTTGGTAAGACTTACGAAGTAGGAGAAAGTCCTGAAGAAGCCTTTAATTTTATAACTTCAAAATTTTTAGACGGTATGCCTTGCGACCATTCTCTAATGATAATTAAAAATGAAGAAGATGAATTTGTTTTTAAAATTGCTAGAGACCTTCACAAAGATATTTGGGAAAATTATGTAAATCCAGATTATTATTGGGGCCTAAGAGATGCTTTTATCTCTGGAAGTTTGGAAAATTCTGGATTAAAATATGAAAAGATAGATGAAACTTATGTAATTAGGAAGTGATTTCATGGAAACTTTAAAGTATACAATTAATTATTTGGAAGATGAGCACGAAGAAATTCTTGTCTTCTGTAATAAGATGGAAGAAAAGTGCTTGGAAATCCTCAATGGAAAGCTAGATATAGATTTTTTTAGGAAGGCTATAAGCTTTATAAGACTTTATGCCGATGGACTTCATCACAAAAAAGAAGAAGATATTTTATTTAAGGCAATGCTGGATAATCTTGGACCTCTTGCAGAAAAAGTAGTCCGTGGTGGTATGCTTGTGGAACATCAAATGGCAAGGGGATATGTAATGGAGCTTGAAAATAATTTGAATTTATTTGAAGAGTCTTCTGATAATCTTGCTAAGCTCCACATCTTAACCAATGCCATGGCTTACGTTGAGCTCTTAAGAAGTCACGCAGAAAAGGAAAACAAAACTGTTTATCCCTTTGCGGATAAAAATCTCTCAGAAGATGTAAAAGAAGAAGTGGCAAGGGAAATGGAAAAAAGAGTTAAGGAAGAAGAAAAAAATCTGGAAGATAAAAGGAATTTAATGAAGTCCTTAGGTATTTAATTTTAAACTTTGGATTTATCATTAATCAAAAAAAATTCACTTTCATCTATTATCAAAAAGATTACAAATTGATTACAATGAACCTGGCTACAAGACTTTTGCCAGGTTTTTTGTTATTATAAATCCTCGAGGTGAAAAAATGAAAAAAATATTTATATTAATGATAATCTTAATTGCAGCACCTTTTTCTGTTTTTGCAGGAAAGGAAGTAGCAATGCCTTTGAATGTTTCTGCAATTAAGGATAAGGAAGTTTATAATTTTGAAATTAAAAATGCCAAGGCTAACGACTTAATAGAAATTGAAGTTAAGAGCGAGGGAAATGAATCCAAGGGATTAGTAAAGAAAAATGTAATCTCAAAAAATAAGAAAAACTTCGTTACTATTAGCCAAAAGGAACTAGACTCAATAGTTGGACCATCAAGTGGTTATGCCTTTAAGCTAAGATTTGTAAACAAGGACAAGTCTTCAGGATTTTCAAATGAACTTCACCTAGGCAAGGCTCCTGTTTTTAGAAATTACAGCAACTGGGCTTACAATGACCTAGCAAGGGCTGAGAATTTAAAACTTTTCTCTCAAGGAGTTGCAGCCAACACTAGGGCAAAGGTAACTAGGGAAGAATTTGCAGAAGTTGCAGTTAAGGCTTACAAGATTAAGTACAAGAGATCTTCTCAAGGATCAGTTAAGCACTTTAAGGACACAGATAACAAGTATGTAAACATGGCCTATGACCTTGGAATTATGAATGGTAAGGGCGACGGAACTTTTTCTCCTAAGGCTCACATGACTAGGGAAGACTATGCTGTAGTTATTGCAAATATTTTTGAATTAAAGAACAATAAAAATGTCAGCATGAAGGACAGCAAAAAAGTTTCAAACTATGCTAAAGAGTCTGTGAACAAGGCACTTAATGCAAAATATTTAAACTTAGATGAAAAGAAAAACTTTAATCCAAAGAAAGAGATGACAAGGGAAGAAGTAATTTCTTCTATAGTACGTCATATTTAATGAAAATTTTACAAAAAGTTTATTTTAATTATAAAATCAAATAATTTATGTTATAATACTTCCAGGTGAGATAATGAAAAAAGTAATTTTTGACATTAGTCCGCTTGGAAGTTTTCAATTTTCTTGTGAGACTTACATAATTTATTACAGGGAAAAATATGGACAAGATATTTTTTTCTACACTAGAAAAGATGGAAAATATTTTAAAGTAGAGGATAGTGAAGAGTTAAGGAATTTAAAGAATAGGGTTATAGTCCACAGAGACCTAGGTCCTGTTGTTGAAATGATTCCTCACGACCTAGACACAAGAGTCTTGCCTCTAGATGAAGAGTTGGAAGAAGATGAAATCCTAATTAGCATTGTTGAGAGATTGGGAGAGGGAGCAAGCTGGAAAAACTCTAACATAAGAGTTGTTGAAGTTTAAAATTAATTGCAGAGAAAAAGAGATTCAATTAAGAATCTCTTATTTTTTTACAAATTTTTATTTTTTAAAATTTTCTGGGAATTCCACAAGAATTTTTTCAATTCTATTTTTTGTCTTTTTAACAATTGTAAACTTTAAGTCGTCAATTTCAATGACTTCATTAAACTTTGGGAAACGGTCAAGCTTTTCAATTATATATCCACCAAGGGAATCAAACTCTTGGCACTCAAGTTCTGTTCCAAAGATTTGATTTACCTCATCGATATTTATCGATGCTTCAATAATATATTTATTGGGACCAACTTGAAGGATCTCTTCGTCTTCTTCTGTGTCATACTCGTCAGAAATTTGTCCCACGATTTTCTCGAAGATATCTTCAAAGGTAATCATGCCTTCAGTACCACCATATTCATCTGTAACTATGGCGACAGATAATTTATTTTGCCTCATTTCAGAGAAAAGTGTTCCTGTAGGCTTGTACTCAAAGGTGAAGAAGGGCTTCTTAAAGAAGGATTTATTTTCTGCCAGGGACTTTGTCTTGTCCATGTGGAAGATGTCCTTTACATTTAAGATACCCACAATGTTGTCCAGATTGTCTTCGTAGACTGGCATTCTTGAATAAGAATATTCAGAAATTTTTTCTATAATCTCCTCAAAGCTTTCTTCAATGTCTATGGCCACTATGTCTGTTCTTGGAGTCATAATGTCTTTTGCGTAGTTGTCCTTAAAGTCAATTACATTTTGAATCATCCTAGACTCGTTCTTATTTATAATCCCTTCTTCCATGCCAAGGTCCATGGCATCGATAAGGTCTTCTTCTGTAATTATTGGTGCCTTATAGTCCTTGTCTTTTATTGCAATTTTTATTATAGATTGGGACAAGAAGTTTATTAGCATTGAAAGAGGCCTCAAGAATATAATTAAAAAATTTAAAAACTTTGCATACTTTGGAACAATTATTTCGTAATTTTTCTTGCCCAAGTTTCGAGGCAGGCTTTCTCCAAAGATAATTATGGCTATTGTAGAAATTATTATTCCCAAGACAAGACCCCAAATTCCAAAAAGTTTGTAAAAGAATAAAGAAGTAAAGATAATTGATAGTGAATTGGAAAAATAGTCCAGGATCAAGGTTGTGGAATAAATATTTTCTTTTTTCACAAGTTTTTTAATCACAGAAATATTTTTTACTTCTAGGTCTTCAAGTCTTGATAATTTTACTGACCCAAGGGCCAGGTAGGCATTTTCTATTAGGGTAAACAAATAGGAAAAATATATTGCCACAAGGGCTAAGATTAGGTATATGTAATAATCCATAAAATTCAACTCCATTTTAAATTTTATACCCAAATAAATAAAATTTAAATAAAAAAGCTGCCCATCGGCAGCCTTTTGATTTTATTCTACAGTTACTGATTTTGCTAAATTTCTAGGTTTGTCTACATCATTGCCAAGTAATACTGAAGTGTAATAAGCAATTAATTGTTCTGGTATGACTGCAAGAAGTGGTGTCAATAAATCAATAGTTTTTGGAATTTCTATCATTTCATCTGAAGAATCTTTTACAAACTCATTGCCTTCTTCTGCAATGGAGATAACTTTTGCTCCACGTGCAATAAGTTCTTGGTTGTTAGACACAGTCTTGTCGAGAATCTTACTATAAAGGGCAACTGATATAACAGGTGTACCTTCTTCTATTAGGGCAATAGAACCGTGTTTAAGCTCGCCAGAAGGGAAGGCTTCTGTATGGATATAAGAAATTTCCTTTAATTTTAGGGCACCTTCTTTTGCTGTAATGTAATCAAGAGATCTACCAGTGTAGAAAATTGATTTAGCACCCTTAATTGAGTCTGCAATTTCTTTAAATTCTTCCTTGTGTTTTAAGATTTCTTCAATTTGTGATGGAAGTTTTTCCATATTTTCTATTATTTCTTTAACTTCAGCTTGAGAAATTTTATTTAACTTAAGGGCAATATCCATTGCCAAGAAGTAAAGTGAAATAACTTGTGTTGTGTAAGCCTTAGTTGAGGCAACAGAAATTTCTGGTCCTGCATAGCAGTAGATAACCTTGTCTGCTTCTCTAGAGATTGAAGAGCCAACAACATTTGTTACAGCTAGAGTTTTTGCACCGATCTTTTTAGCTTCTCTAAGAGCAGCTAGGGTATCAGCAGTTTCTCCTGATTGAGATACAAAGATAACAAGAGATCTGTCATCTAAAAACATATTCTTGTATCTAAATTCTGAAGCAATTTCTGAAATTACAGGAATACCTGCAAGATTTTCAATTGCATACTTGCCAGCTTCACCTGCGTGGAAGGCAGTTCCACAAGCAGTTACATAAATTTTGTCAATATTTTTTAATTCATCAAGGGATAGACTTCCTTCAGCGGGAAGATTTATTTTATAATCCTTGTGTTTAATTGAAATAACTTCTTTAAGGATAGAAGGTTGTTCGTGAATTTCCTTAATAAGGAAGTGGTCGTAGCCTTCTTTTGATGCATCTGATGCAGAAATTTCAACTTCTGTAATTTCTCTTTCAACTTTTTTGTGGTTTTTGTCATAGATTGTGTAAGAATCTTCTCTCATGTCAACTACATCACCGTCTTCAAGATAAATTATCTTATTAGTATGTTCGATTACAGATGTAATATCACTTGCTATGAAGTAACCATCTTCACAGATAGCGAAGAGAAGAGGAGAAGAATTTCTAACAGCAACAAGTCTATTAGGTTCATTTTCATCAATGATTCCAAGACTGTAAGCTCCCTTTAAGATATCAGTTGATTTAAAAACAGCTTCTAAGATGTCTCCATCATACTCTTCTGAGATTAGGTTAGGAATAACTTCTGTATCAGTTTGTGAAAGAAATTCATGTCCCTTTTCTATTAACATCTTTCTAAGTTCTAGATAGTTTTCAACAATTCCGTTGTGAACAACAGATACCTTTTTGTCACTACTTAAGTGGGGGTGGGCGTTAATTTCATTTGGCTCACCGTGAGTTGCCCATCTTGTGTGACCAATACAAACATTTGATGGGTACTTATCAAGGTCAAAGGATTCTTCAAGAGCCTTAATGCGACCCTTCTTCTTAAAAGTTACTAATTTATCATTATTTAAAAAAGAAAGTCCTGCAGAGTCGTAACCCCTGTATTCTAATTTTTTAAGACCTTCCAGTACTAGTTTCGTTGCATTATTTTTTCCAATATATCCAACTATTCCGCACATATTTCTACCTCCAATTTTTTAGAGACTCACTACATTTATTTTGTTATAAAATTACTTTTATTTTTTGTAAAATGTTTAGGCTGTGAAACCTTTGAGGCATCCGCCGATAATCGATAACCTCATACCTCGTCAGCCACTAGGGCTCAGGCGCTTCAAAAATTTTTGTCTCTTTCAGTAAATTTTACCATAAGGGTTATTTAAAGTAAACTTATTAAGCTTGTGACGCTTATAAGACCAAGGTTGAGCTAAGAATTATGTTAAAATAAATTTGGAGGTAAGAATGAAAATTTTTTGTAAAGAATATGAAGTCATGGATTTCTTATCAAGTCAAAGTGAATTAAAACTTAATCACCTCGTGAGTTACTTAATAGAAACTTCAAATTACCAGTCAATTGATCTTGGCTTAGAAAATGAAAAGTTATTGGACATGGGTTACACTTGGATGATTTATAAGTGGAAGATAAAAGTAAAAAGATACCCAAGAAGTCACGAGAAAATAAAAATTAAAACTTGGGCAAGTGGTTTTAGAAATATAAATGCCTTTCGTGAGTTTGAAATTTATTGTGGAGGAGAAAAAATTCTTGAAGCTTCAGCAATATTTTTGTTAATTGATCTTGAAAATAGGAAGCCCATTAAGATTCCTGAAGAAATTGCAGAAGTATATGGGTCTAATGACAATAGGATTTTCAAAAGGATAAAGAGGATTAACGAGCCAGAGGATTTTGAGAGATTAGATAGATTTTCTTATAAAATTTTAAATCGTGACTTGGACTTTAACGACCATGTAAATAATTCTGTATATCTTGAATTGATTTATGAAGCTATGGACAAAGACTTGTCACACATAAAATTTAAGGAAATAAGTGTGAATTATATTAATGAATTAAAATTAGGTGATGAGATAATAATTGATTCTTACAAGGAAGAGGATAGGTTTTATTTCTTCTTCAAAAGCAAAGATCAAGGTCAAATTTATGCAAGGATTTGTGCCCTCTCACAAAGCTCCAATTAGTTGAAAAATATATTTTCAAATGTTAACATAACAATAGAAAAGACAACACTAGAAAGAAATTACGGAGGAAATAATGGATAAAGATAAAATATTAGCAGAAGTAAATGGTAAAAAAATTACAGGAGTGGACTACAATCTTTTTATTGATTCACTTAACCCACAACTAAAACAATATTTTGGTGGAGATGAATTAAATAAGGATGTTGTAAATGAATTAGTTTACCAAGCTCTTTTATATGAAGATGCAATGGAAAAAGGCATGGACAAGGAAGATGAATTCCTTCAAGTTGTAGAAAAAACTAAGGAAAGCATGCTAAAGACTTATGCCCTAGGTAAGCTTCTTGCTACTGCTGAAGTTAAGGACGAAGACGTAAAAAAATTCTACGAAGAAAACAAGGATGCCTTCAAACAACCTGAATCAGCTGATGCTTCTCACATCCTAGTGGAAGAAGAAGACAAGGCAAGAGAAATTTATGAAAAAATCCAAAAAGGCGAAGACTTTGAAGAACTAGCTAAAGAATTTTCAACTTGCCCATCAAAGGAAAAGGGTGGAAACCTTGGAACTTTCACTAAGGGACAAATGGTAAAAGAATTTGAAGATGCAGTTTTTGAAAACGAAGTTGGAACTATTACAGAACCTGTTAAGACTCAATTTGGTTATCACATTATTAAAATCAACGAAAAGAACGATGCAAAGGAACTTGCTTTTGACGAAGTAAAAGACAAAATTGTGGAACAAGTTAGAAGACAAAAAGAACAAGAACTTTACAACGAAAAGATCACAGAATTAAAAGATAAATACGAAGTGAAAATGAACATCTAGGTGAATTATGAAACTTGAGCTTTTTAATTACATCGATGATGTAATGGATCTTTTTGATTACCATAAAATTGAACTTGCTGGAGTTAATAAAGAGCTTAAAAAGTATTTTACTGAACTATTAATAGATGATGATAGACTTACCAATATCACAACAAGGATGAAAACTCAGGAATCCTTACGTGAAAAACTCATTAGGAGAAATTTTTTCATGAGGTTTCCTGATCCTGTTAGTGGATTTAATTACATTCAAGATTTAGTTGGCATTAGAATTGAGTGTCGTTTTATCAAGGACGAGGAGGACCTTTATAAAAAAATTATTAAGGACTTCACTATAAAATCAGACAGGGGTTATTATAGGTCTAATAAAAACAGGAAGATTAGACTTAAGTTAGATGACCCCCAACCTCAAACTCTTGCAAATGGTTTCACAATGTTTAAGTTAGATGGGGAGTATGACACAGGGTCTTACATCTACCGTTTTGAACTTCAGATAAAGTCTTTTGTAAATGTATTTTGGGGAGAAATTGACCACAAGCTACTTTACAAAAATTATAACTATATAATCACAGAAGGATTCTTTAGGGAAATTATGAATTCCATTAATGATAACCTAAAGATGATTGACAAGCAGCTTATGATACTTTACGACCATGTAAAGAAACAGGACGCTTCAGAGACAATTTCTGCAGAGTCTCAACTAAAGAAACTTTTGTCAAAGATTCTTCATGATGTTTTCACTACAAAAATTCATGAAGAGTTGGGAATATATTTAAACATAAAAATTATAACAGATGTAGTTGTAGATTTTCTATTTATGAAGTCCTCTAGGAATAAAGACCTAAGTTATGGAGAAAATTTCATAAATTTAATTAACAAGGTGAACTCTGTCTCTGGAAATGAAATGGACTTTGAAGAATACATTGTATTTAAGAATAAGCCAAGATATTATGACAACTTTTCTAAGGGACTAATAGAAGTTTTTAGCAAGGTGTTGAACAGTGATCTTGATTGGAATATTTTCTTTAAAATTTTACAGAGATTGTTACAAGAATCCTACAGCGATATATTAACTGAATTTATTATTTTTGTTAGATATGAGTACACTTGTGAACTAAGAAAACTTTGCGAAGACAAGGAACTTTCAAAAGAGAAGTCTCAAGAATTTGAAAAGGAAGTTTTATCTATGGTTTTAGAGGAGTTTAAAAAGACGCCTTCTCTTGAATTTTTAATGGATAAATCTCTAAATAAGTATAGGAATGTACTTTGTGAAATGGAAAAGTCCGAAACTAAATCAAGGAGCAGAATGCTTAAAATATTTAAAGATAATTATACTTTTTAAACTGTAAATCTAAATGTTTCTTATGTATAATAGACCTAGGAGGTTTAAATGAAAGACAAAGATACCTTATTAGAGAACAGAACATTTTATTATTTTGATAAATTGACAAAAATTCCAAGATGTTCCTTTGAAGAAGAAAAAATAAGAGATTATTTAATTTCTTTTGCAAAAGATCATGGTTTGGAATATAGAACTGATACTATTGGAAACGTTGTAATAATTAAGGAAGCAACAAAGGGCTATGAAGATGTGGACAGCATAATCTTACAAGGCCACATGGACATGGTTTGTGAAAAAACTCCAGAATGTACAATTGATTTTTCAAAAGATCCAATAAAATACGAGATAGATGGAGACTTAATTATTGCTCGTGAGACAACACTTGGTGCTGACAATGGTATTGCTGTTGCAATGACACTTGCTGTATTAGAGTCAGATGAATATAAGCATCCAAAGATTGAAGCACTTTTCACTGTCAATGAAGAAAGTGGAATGACTGGTGCAGGAAATCTTGAAAAGGGAATGGTTACATCTAAGAGACTTTTAAACATTGACTCTGAAACTGAGGGAGTTGGATGTATCTCTTGTGCAGGAGCAGAAAGAGATCTTATAAAACTTAAAAAAGATTTTAAAGATGTAGATAAAGATAAAACTTTCTATGAAGTTATAGTCAATGGATTAAAAGGCGGACACTCTGGACAAGAAATCCAAGTTGGACTTGGAAATGCAGTTAAACTTTTAGGTAGGAGCCTTTACAGTCTCTTCAAAAAAGTTGATGCAGACCTAATTGAAATAGAAGGTGGAGCAAAGCCTAATGCTATTCCTAGGTATGCAAGAGCTCTTGTGGCAGTAAATAATGAAGACATAAAAGAAATTCAAGACCTAATAGTTGAACTCAATGCCCAATTTGTGGGTGAACTTGGAAAAGTTGATCCTGATGTTAGACTTAACTTTGAAAAGTCAAAGGAAACATGTGACAAGGCCTTTACAGATGATTTAAAAGACAGAATTGTTAATCTTCTAAACCTTTTACCAAATGGTGTTATTGCAATGATCAAGAATATCGAAGGCTTAGTAGAAACATCTGTAAACGTTGGGGTAATTGAAAATCATGAAGATGAAGTTCATATTATTTCAAATATAAGATCTTCTGTATCTTCTGCTAAGGAATATATTGGAAGTGTAAATAAAATTGCTGCAAAAACTTTTGGAGCAGAAGTAGAAATTATAACAAAATATCCTGCATGGGAATATAAAGAACATTCACCACTTAGAGAAGTAGCTAAAGAAGCTTACAAAGAAGTAAGTGGAAAGGAATTTAAGCTTGAAGCAATTCACGCTGGACTTGAATGTGGAATTTTTGTTGAAACAATTGGAGACATCGATATGCTTTCTATTGGACCAAATATGAAGGGAGTTCACGCACCAGGCGAACACCTTTCTATTTCATCAACTGAAAGAGTATTTGATTTCTTAATAAAGATATTAGAAAAATTAAAATAAATTTGGAGGAAATATGAATAACGAAGAAAAAAACCTACACCAACACGACGAAGACTGTGGATGCGACTGTGGTTGTGAACATGATCACGATTATGAAGAAGGCTATCAAACTATCACTCTTACATTAGAAGACGATAGTGAAATGGTATGTATAGTTATTGGAATCTTTGAATGTGAAGATCAAGAATACATTGCTCTTCTTCCTGAAAATGAAGAAGATGGAGAAGATGTATTTATCTACAAGTACAAGGAAATCAACGAAGAAGAAGTTGAACTTGATACTATTGAAACTGAAGAAGAGTTTGAAAAAGTTTCAAAGACTTTCGAAGAAATTTTTGCTGACGAAGAGGAAGAATAATTTTCTATATGGCATATAGAAAATACTCAGACTTTTTAAAAGACAAGTTTGGTGAAAAAGTATATAAGCTTCCAGTCAAACTTGATTTAACTTGTCCCAATAGGGACGGGACTTGTGGTAGAGGTGGATGTATTTTTTGTGGTGAAGAAGGTGGATCTTTCGAAAATAGTGAAGGAAGTGTCCAAGAACAACTTCTAAAAAATATGGACCACATAAGAAAGAAATACAAGGCTAAAAAATTTATAGCTTATTTTCAAAATTTCACCAACACCTACATGCCCTTTGAAGACTTTAAGAGAGTAATTGAGGAGTCACTTATTGAAGATGTTGTTGGGGTTAGTATATCTACTAGGCCCGACTATCTTCCTACGAGGCACCTTGACTATTTAGAAGAACTTAATAAGAATTACTTTGTAACTCTTGAAATTGGTCTTCAAACTGCAAACTATCATAGCTTGGAGATTTTAAATAGGGGACATGGTCTTGCTGAATTTATTGATGCAGCCATTAAACTTAAAAGTAGAAATTTAAATATTTGTACCCACATGATTATTGGTCTCCCTTGGGATGACGATTTAGATATTGTGGAAGGTGCAAAGATATTAAATGCCCTTGGAGTTGATGAAGTGAAGCTTCACGCTCTTTATATCTTAAAAGGCACAGCTCTTGGCAAGATGTATGAAGAGGGAGAAATAACTCCTATTCCTTTAGAAGACTACAAGAAAAAAGTTATACTCTTTTTAAGAAATCTTAAAGATGATATAATAGTTGAAAGAATAATTGGAAGAGCACCTTATGAAGATTCTCTCTTCTGCAATTGGAATACTTCCTGGTGGAAAATTAGAGACGACATTGTTAATGAGATGCAAGAAAACGGATACACCCAAGGTGATCTAGTGAAAGGAGAATTACTATGATAAAGTATATTTTAGGAAGCAAAGGCTCTGGAAAAACAAGATGGTTAATTGACAACGCCAATGAAGATATGAAACAAGGCGATGGAAATATAGCTTTTGTAGAAGTTGATGACGACCACATTTTTAGTCTTGATTATAATGTAAGACTTATCAATGCTACTGAATACAGATTAAATTCAATTGACAGCTTCTACGGTTTTATCTGTGGACTTCTTGCAATGGATTATGACTTACACAAGATTTATGTTGATGGAATTTATAAGGTTCTTAAACTTAATGTTGAAGACTTAGAACACCTTTACAACAAGGTTGCTAAAATTCCTGATGCTGCAAATAAAGAAATTTTTATTAACGTTGATTATTTAAAAGAAGACATGCCTGAATCTTTAAAGGATAAATGTCTAGAAGTTACTGGTAAATAAGGTGTTATAAGTGGATAGAAAAACAATGGTTAGAATTATTGCGATTCTCCTAGTTATTGCTATGGTAATCCCAATAGTTCTTAGTGTGATTTAATGGTGCTCCGTGGAGTTTAGGAAAAAAAGAGGAGTATTTGAAGATTTTTTGGAACACAGGTCTTATCTCATAGGCCAATATACTAATGGAGATCTTACAAAAAAAGAATTTTTGCAAAAAAACTTTGATTATTTTGCCTTAAGAAATGCAAGACCTTATATAAAGGTGGACTCTTATGAAAAGGGAATGTTTAATTACCAATACTACAATGTAATGGCCAAGTACTACAGGTCTCTTTCTAAGGAAGTTAGAAATACAAAAAAACATTCAAAATACTACAATTATTATTTAAACTTAACAAATAAATACTACGAACTTAAGGATAAGTCTGTCTTAAATATTTTAAAGATACAAGACTTTAGGAACACTAAGGCCTATTATATTAAGTGTCAATCCAAGGCTCTTAGAAATGAGCTATACGAAATAGTATTGGAAGACAAAAAAGAAGCGATCTTTCACTCAAAGGCCGATTGGCTTCTAAAGGTTCTTCAAGAAGAAAATATTTTTGACGACAAGATGAAGACATCCATTATAGATCACTATATAAATGAAAAATATTATTAAATCAAAAGACTGAAAAAGAATTTTCTCTTTCAGTCTTTTTTGTTTGTCTAAAATTTTAAAATTTAATTATTTGATTTATTAAAAAAATGCCAACTAAAAATAGTTGGCATATAAGATAAATTTTATTTTGCTTCTCGTCTTATTTCAATTAAGAAAGATTCCATAATTCTTGTTAAATCTTCTTCTTTACACTGGATATCAAGGGTATACATATTGCCTGTTCCAGTGTAATCAAAATGATCTTTTAATTTTTCAAAGACTTTCTTGAGGTCAAAGTTTAGGTTTTGTGACCTAAGTATTAAGATTTTTGATTTTGGTCCATTCTTTAAGCCATAAATTTGTATAAAGTTATCTTCTTTTAGGATGTAGTTTGAAATCTCACGTAATTCCTTTAGGTTTACATCTTGAAGTAGTTTATAAATATAATTTAAGCCAGAAAATTCTGTAGAGAAGTTTTTAAAACTTTCTACTGCTTGATAGAAAAGTATAGATTTTTCTTCTTCATCTTTTTTCTTTAATTCAAGTAGAGAATGTTCTTTTTTATTTTGGGAAATTGACTTATTTTCTTCTTTATCCTTGTCAATTGAAGTTTTTTCTTTATTAGAAGTCTTAAACTTATTTAAGTCCTTAAAGGCTTCAAGCTTATATTTATCGTGGAAAAACTTTGCATCATACTTTTCTTCATTTTTATTTTGAGAATTCGATTTGTTCTCTTCTTTATCCTTGTCACTTGCGGATTGTTCTTTGTTAGACTTATTAAACTTGTTTAAGTCCTTAAAGGCTTCAAGCTTATATTTATCGTGGAAAAATTTTGCATCATACTTTTCTTCATTTTTATTTTGAGAATTCGATTTGTTTTCTTCTTTATCCTTGTCACTTGAAGATTGTTCTTTGTTAGACTTATTAAACTTGTTTAAGTCCTTAAAGGCTTCAAGCTTATATTTTTCATGGAAAAATTTTGCATCATATTTTTCTTTTTTGTTTAGAATTTTTGATTCTTTATTTTGTAAAATTTCTTCATTATTTGTGACTTTATTTTTATTTTCAAATCCTATCTCTTGATTCTTATCTTTAGAATCTTTAACTTCCATAGGTGAAGAATTTTTTTGGTCATTTGATTTTATCTTGGAATCTTCAGAAAGATTTGAAGATTTTTCGTTCTTCTCTTCTTCTTTGTCTATTTCGAAATCCTTATTAAGGCTTCTTGATGAAGAAATATTAGATCTTAATTTTTTAACATCAGAGAAGACTGAGTTAATGCTGTCGCTATTGAGATACATCTTCATATTATCTAGGATGTTTAAAGAATTACGAGCCAGCTTATAGGCATTTTCTCCTGATGTAATTGTAAGTCTAATCACTGAATTTAACTTTTCAACAGAAGAAATTAAAATCATTCCAATTTCCCCGGTCCTAGTTAAAGCTGGTCCTTCATAGGGAATGTCCGCAAGTCTTTCAATGGATATGTGGTCATCAAAATTTTCGATGGCAAGATTAGAAAAGACTGCATAGTTTGCAAGAGACTCAATATTTTTTGCTGTCATGAACTTAAAGTCTTTTGCGGATACGTCGATGTAGGATGAAGAGTTTTCAACCTTGTAGTTAATAATTTCTATGTTAGTGTTTGTAACAAGAAAATGTCTAACTAGGGCGTTGCCAAGATTTTCCTGCATAAGAAGGAGCCTGTTTTTCCAGCCAATTTCAACTTCAACATTTTTAGTATCCTCATCAATCCTAAAATAGGACTTGTTGCCTGATAGAAATTCTGCTTCTTCTCCATTTATTATTATTTGGTCAGCTACAACTCTCTCATTTCCCACAAAGAAAGGAGGGTTTTCAAGCTTTCCATAAGTAATGCCGTCTCGATTTATTTTATTAATTATTTCTAATTTATATTTTGTTTTGTAAGGGTTTTTGTAAATTGAATTCATAATTACCTCCTCTAATATATTATCATATTTCATGGTCCATAAGATAAAAAAGATATATAATGAAAAGGGGTGCCTATGTATTTATTCGTTGGAGCTATGGCTGGGATTATACTTTCCATTTACATAAAATCCTATATTCTTGTAGGAATAATTTTATTAATATGCACTGTCTATATTTTGCCTATAAAAAATAGATATAATTTTTTATACCTGCCTCTTGTGGCCCTCTTAGTATTTATAAATTTTAACGCAAGAGATTATAAACTCAATTCTTTTGATGGAGACATAGTGGGTAAGGTGGTTCTCTCAAATGAAAATAAGTCTGTCATTAAAACAGATTTTATTAAAGGAAAAAAATTTAAGACTAAGTTACTAGTTTATAAAAAATTAGATAGGGGTGGATCCTATAAAATTCGTGGCAAGTTTTATCCACCCCTTTCTGACATGAATAAGGGAACTTTTAACTACGAGATGAACAACAAGGCCCAAGGAATTTATCTACTTGGGAAAATTAGTGGATATGAAAAAATTTCCGAACCAATGGGAATTTATAAAATCTCAAATCTATTTATTGATAGGGCAAAATATTTTTTCAACAAAAACTTAAATGAAAGGAATGCAGGCTTGCTCGCTTCTTTAATTTTAGCTGATAAGTCCCTTGTTGATTCAATGGATAGGGACAGGTTTGATTCTCTTGGCATGAATCACATCTTGGCTGTGTCTGGACTTCACATTGGAGTCTTGGCACTATTTTTGGAATTTATAATAAAAAAGATAAGTAAAAATAAAAAGTTTACAGACTTAGCCCTGGTAATAATTCTATTCTTATACATAATGGCAATTGGTTTTCCGATTTCTGCAGTTCGTGCCTTCTTGTTTTATATTTTATACAAGGGAAACACCTATCTCGAAAAGGACATAGACAATAGGGATATTTTCTTCTTAAGTCTTTCTATAATACTTTTTATAAATCCCATGGCGATTTATTCTATTTCACTTCTATTGTCTTATGGAGCAATCTTTGGTTTGATATTTATCTATCCGCACTTAATTGAAAGAGTTTCTAGTAAGAGCCTTGTCAACAAGTCTATCATAGGGGCCTTGTCAGTATTAATTTCTGTTTTTCCTTTAGTGAATTATTATTTTTCAGGTTTTTCACTTTTAGTTTTTGCTGCCAACTTATTTATTGTTCCAATTTATTCTATTATTATTTCCCTTGGATTTATTATGGGTCTAGGAATTTTTCCAAGCTTAATAGGAAACTTCCTAGATATACTAATGAATGCTACTTACGGACTTGAAAGTTTATTAATCTCAAAGGGATCAATATTTTTAATATTAAAAGCCTTTAAGTTTGAATATATTTTTGTATATTATATCTTACTTATTTTTATAATGAATAGGCGTAGACTCAATGAAATCATTAGGCCAAATTTAAAATTAATAAAAATTTACATGACGATTTCTTTTATAGTGATGGGTATTGGGATTTATAAAGACCTTATGACTTTTGAGATAAGTCAGCTTTACGTTGATCAAGGGGACTGTACACTAATTTCTTATAGGGGAAAGACTTATTTAATTGACACAGGCGGAGCAAGGTTTGAGAATAAGATCGCAGAGAAATATTTATTTCCTAACCTGAAACTAAGGGGAGTTTCTACTATTGATGGAATCTTTATTTCTCATTTTGATGAGGACCATGCTGGTAATTTAAATAAAACCTTAAAAAACTATAGGGTTAAGAATGTTTTTGTAAATCATCTCCCAAAAGATAAAAGTATTTTAGAAAATGCCGAGAAGTATTCAAATATTATTCAATTATCTAAGAGAGACAGGGTTAAACTTTTTAAAGACACAAGCATGGAAGTTTTATTGGACAATAAAGACAGGTCAGATGAGAATGACAAGTCCATGGTCCTATTCCTAAACCACAAGGGCTTCAAGACTTTATTTACTGGAGATATTTCAGCAGAAGTTGAAAGTCAAGTTGATAGAGAGATTAATCTATTAAAAGTTGCCCACCATGGATCTAAGACTTCAACAAGTGAAGAATTTTTAGAAAAAACAAAACCCGTATTTGCCATGATTTCAGCAGGTTATGAAAATTCTTATGGACATCCTCACAAGGAGGTTCTGAAGAATTTGGAAAAACATGGTATCATATATTATGTCACTTCAAAAGATGGTGAAACTGATTTTAAAATTTTTGGAGATAAGCTTCAAATTGATATTCATAACAAGGAAGAGGATTATAAAACTTATTTACTTTTAATTATTTTAAAGACAGGTTTATTATATATTTTTGCGAGGAAAAATTATGAACTACAAGAAAATTTACAGAGATAAAGATCATTCAGGGGCCTATTTATTTTATGGAAAAGAAAAATATTTAATAGAGAATGCCGTTGGCTATTTAATAAATAAATATGTAAAGGGGACTGAGGCCTTTAACTACACTAAGTTTAAGGGAAGTGAGGTCAAGCCAGAAGATATTATTTCTGCCTGCGAGACTTATCCTGTTATGAATGACAAGAAATTAGTCCTTGTTCGAGATGTGGTAGACTTTCTAGGTGAAAATGACTTAAAAGATTCTTTTTATGATTTTTTAGATGACCTATCTGACTTTGTAATTCTAATTTTTTGGGACACTGGAAGTTTAAAAAAGACTACAAAGTTTTATAAATTTTTTAAGAAAAAAGATAGGGACATGGACTTTGCAAAATTAAGCCCAGCAGACTTAAATAACTTTATAAAGGGATACTTTATAAGGAAGGGCAAGGAGATTGGGCCTAGTGAACTTGCACTTTTTATCTCAGAAAGTGGCTATAATTCTAAAAATGAAGATGTGAGTTTATTAGATTTAAAGACAGAAATGGATAAAATTGCAGCCCATGCCAAAGACAAAAAAATTTTGCGAGAAGACATATCAAGCTCAATAACAGAAAATATTGATACAAATATTTTTAAATTCTTAGACGCCATGATGGGAAGAAGAAGTGAGGAGGCCTTAAAGGAACTTCACAACCTCTATAAACTGGGAGAGCCTTCTCTTAGAATTTTCACAATGATAATTAGACAGGTAAAAAACTTTTTGTCCTATAAAATTTTATCCACTAAAAACATCAGTCAGGCTGATATTATGAATAAGATGGAAGTAAAAAAATATGAATTTGGAAAAATAAGATCCTTTGAAAAGAACTTTACAAAAGAATTTTTAATTGATTTTTATGAAGAACTTATAAAGTCTGATGAGCTCTTCAAGACATCGTCAATTGATGAAAAACTAATTATGGAGACATTAATAATTAAATATTGCAATAAATTTTAATTTTATAGGACTTAATTAAAAAACCTTGCAATGAAATAAAATTCATGGTAAAATAGCAAAAGCGTTAAATATTGGAGGTGAAATAATGGCAAATATTAAATCAGCTATCAAAAGAATTGATATTGCAAAAAGAAACTCTGAACACAATAAACCAATTAGAACAGAAATGAAAACTGCAGTTAAAAACTTTAGAACAGCTCTTGACGAAGACAGAATTGACGATGCAAAGGAACTTCTTATCGTTGCAGACAGAAAACTAAAGAGAGCTGCTAACAAAAATATAATTCACAAAAAACAAGCTTCCAGAAAGCTAAGTCGACTAGCTAAGGAACTTAACAGCAAGATCGCTGGCTAAGAGAAATTTTCCCGGGAAAGTTTCTCTTTTTTATTTAAGTTTGACAAATAAAAGTGAATAAAAAAGAGAATAAAAGAAGAGGTAGATTAAATAGTCTACCTCTTTTTGTGTGCAAATTTATTTAAAAAAGTCTAACTCCACTTGATTTGAAAGGTCGCGCCCCTTTTCTGTTAGTTTTAGATTATTTTCATCTAATATAATTAAATTTGATTTCAAGTTCTTTTCTACTTCTCTTTCATAAGTTTCTAAAAATTTTTTATTAAATTTTACATTGAATTCATCTAAGTCCACACCCGAGTTGAGTCTTAGACCCATCATTATAAATTCATTCATCCTATCAGTTTTACTTAAATTTTCAGAAAAGACTATAGGATTTTTATTTTTATCAAGGGCCTCATAGTAATCTTTGAAGTCATAAAAATTTGTGTATCTCAAGTTTCCAATATTTGATGAAGCAGAAAATCCAAAGGAAATATAGTCTCTTAATTTCCAATAAGCCATGTTGTGGCGACACTCATAGCCTTCTTTTGCAAAATTAGATATCTCATACTGATTCAGGCCTATTTTTTCGAGTTCATCAACTACATAGTGATACATCTTCCTGTCTTCAACTTCATTGGGGAAGGCAAGAGGAGACTTCTCATGGTCCCTATAAAGTTTAGTCCCTTCTTCTAAAATAAGTGAATAATATGAAATGTGTGGAAGTTTTAATTTTTCTACTTCTCTTATAGACTCTTCTATGTCAGAAAACTTTTGACCAGGTAGGGCAAGCATTAAATCCAAATTTATATTTTCGAAGCCTGCTGACCTTGCATTTTCTATGGCCCTATAAATATCATCTTTTTTGTGAATTCTTCCAATTCTTTTTAGGATTTCTTCATTAAAGGACTGGGCGCCTATTGAGATCCTATTTATACCAGAAGAAAAATAGGATTGGGCCTTCTCTCTTGTGAGAGAATTTGGGTTTGACTCAATTGTAACTTCGCTGTCTTTTGAAAATTCAAAGGCAGACAAGTCTTCCATAATTTCTTTTATAAATTTAGGGTCTACAGAAGAGGGAGTTCCTCCTCCAATAAAGACAGTATCAATTACCTTGTCTCTTAAAAAGTCTTCTTGTAACTTTATCTCCTTGCGCAAGTATTTAAAATATTTCTCTACATTAGAAGATTCAGCTAAAAGAGAAGAGCAGAAGTCACAATAGTGACATCTACTCTCACAAAAGGGTATATGAATATAAATTGAAATTTTATTTGTCTTCATCGTATTTTAATACAGATAAGAAGGCATCTTGCGGAATTTCTACGCTACCCACAGTACGCATTCTCTTCTTTCCTTCCTTTTGTTTTTCAAGAAGCTTTCTCTTTCTTGAAATGTCTCCACCATAACATTTTGCAAGTACGTCCTTTCTAAGGGCGCGAATTGTCTCTCTTGCAATAATTTTGTTTCCAATTGCTGCCTGGATAGGAACTGCAAATTGGTGTCTAGGTATTACATCCTTTAATTTTTCACAAACATTTCTTGCACGAGTGTAGGCAGAAGATTCGTGAACAATTAGGGAGAAGGCGTCAACAAGTTCTTCATTTATTAAAATATCAAGCTTAACAAGATCAGATACTTCGTAGCCAATAAGTTCGTAGTCATAGGATGCATAACCACGTGTCTTTGACTTAAGGGCATCAAAGAAGTCATAAATTACTTCGTTGAGTGGCATGTGGTAGGTGATAAGGGCCCTAGTTTCTTCTAGGTATTGCATATCCTTAAAGACACCACGCCTGTTTTGGCAAAGTTCCATAACTTGTCCAACATAATCAGTTGGAGTCATAATCTCTGCCTTAACAATTGGTTCTTCCATGTACTCAATTTCAGTTGGATCTGGAAGGTTTGATGGGTTTTGAATAGAAATCATTTCTCCATCTTTTTTCATTACATTGTAGATAACAGATGGAGCAGTAGTGACAATATTTAAGTCAAACTCTCTCTCAAGTCTTTCTTGAATAATTTCCATGTGAAGAAGACCCAAGAAGCCGCACCTAAAACCAAAGCCAAGGGCTACAGATGTTTCAGCCTCAAAGTCTAGGGCTGCATCATTTACTTGAAGCTTTTCAAGGGCTTCACGAACGTTGTTGTATTCTTCGCCTTCGCCAGGGTAGACACCACAGAAGACCATTGGTACAACTTTTTTGTAGCCAGGCATTGGTTCTGGGGTCCTATTGTTCTTAAGGGTAATTGTGTCCCCAACCCTTGCATCCTTAACGTTTTTAATGGAAGCAGTTATGTAACCAACTTCTCCAGCACTTAAAGTATCAAGAGGGATGTGTCCGTTAGAAGTAACACCAACTTCAACAACTTCAAAAGACTTGCCTGTTGCCATCATAGTTATTTCATCTCCAGGCTTAACTGATCCATCAATAACTCTTACGTGACAGATTACTCCCTTGTAAGAATCGTAGAAGGAGTCAAATATAAGAGCTTTAAGTGGTGCATTGTGATCCCCACTTGGTGCCGGAACCTTATCTATAATAGCATGGAGGACATCGTCAATGCCAATTCCTTCTTTTGCAGAGATAAGTGGAATACCTTCAGTGTCTATTCCTATAATATCCTCAATTTCTTCTTTTATTTCATCTGGCCTAGCACTTGGTAGGTCAATCTTATTTATCACTGGCACAAGTTCAAGGTCTTGGTCAATGGCAAGATAAACATTGGCAAGAGTTTGTGCTTCAACACCTTGTGCAGCATCAACAACGACTATGGCACCTTCATAAGCTGCGAGGGAACGTGAAACTTCATAGTTAAAGTCTACGTGTCCTGGAGTATCAATAAGGTTTAGGATGTATTCTTGTCCATCTCTGTCGTCCTTATAGATTAGTCTAACTGCCTTTAATTTAATTGTAATTCCTCTTTCACGCTCAAGATCCATGGAGTCAAGAACTTGCTGTTCCATTTCTCTCTTTGTAAGCATGCCTGTTGATTCAATTAGTCTGTCGGCAAGAGTTGATTTTCCATGGTCAATGTGTGCGATTATTGAAAAATTTCTTATATTTTTTTGATTTCTCAAATTTTTTACCTCCGATTTCTTGGGGATTTTATATTTTAAATTTTTCCTCTATTATTAAGAGGTAAAATCCTATAAACTGCGGCTGACTTTATTCTTTTCTTTTCAATTGGTCCAAAGTATCTTGAGTCAATGCTCATACCAGGAAGTCTGTTGTCTCCCATTACGAAGTACTCATCATCTTTTAGTGTAAAACTTTCTACATCGGACTCAGTGTAATCAGTAGAAGTGTAAGCTTCTTCTAAAACTTTTCCGTTTAATATAACCTGACCATCTTTAAATGCTATTGTGTCCCCAGGCTTTCCTATTAATCTCTTAATATAGTTTCTATTGTCGTTAGGTGCATCTATGACCACAATTTCTCCGCGAGGTAGGTCGGTGTATCTCTTGTAGGAAAGGCAGATTAATTTATCCCTTTCATTTAAAGTAGGGTGCATAGACTCTCCATTAACTACAGCTATATTAAAAATAAAAGTTCTCACAAAAAGTGCAATTAAAACTGCAGCTACAATTGTAACAACAAAAGATAGGGTTTCATTCTTTTTCAATGTAATCATCTCCAATTTCTAATTTTATCATAAATAAGTCTAATATTGGATAACTATTTATACGTTATAAGGTATATGTAAATAAGATTTGGAAGTTAGTTTACAAGTTTTTAAATAATAAAAAGATAAATTATTCAAAGAAAGTCAAAATTAGTCAAAATAATTTTTAAAAATCCTTGACAAAGTCCTAGGTGTGAAGTATTATATACATAGATTAGCACTCGAGGTTAATGAGTGCTAACAAAAGGAGGGGTTATGGATACTAGAAAAATTAATATTTTAAATGCCATAATTGAGGCATATATCGATATGCCTACTCCCGTTGGATCGAGAACTCTCTCCAAAGATTACAATCTTGGAGTTAGCTCTGCGACTATAAGAAATGAAATGGCAGATCTTGAAGATCTTGGTTTTTTAAATAAGCCCCATCAATCAGCAGGAAGAATTCCTTCTGACAAGGCTTACCGCTTCTATGTCGATGAACTTTTTAAAAACTTTAATAGCTTTCACGACCTAGATGCCTCACAAAAAATCATGGAGAGACTCTTATTCTCTTCGAGAAATCACGAAGAATTTTACAAGAATGCAGTCAATCTCCTAGCCAATATAAGTTCTTGTACGGCTTATCTCATAACACCACAGAAGGCCGATACAAAAATAAAAAGACTTACTCTAGTTAAGTTAGATGAATACACAGCTCTTTTAGTTTTAATAGGAGACAAGGGA
Organism: Peptoniphilus harei; assembly: GCF_900454685.1. Lineage (GTDB taxonomy): Bacteria > Bacillota > Clostridia > Tissierellales > Peptoniphilaceae > Peptoniphilus_A > Peptoniphilus_A harei. Next base: position 1,186,481 of record NZ_UATM01000032.1, read on the forward strand.
GTTATTGAGAAATACTTTTTAGAAATAGAAAATATTTCTGACGAAGATTTTTATCTAATAGAGAAGGTCTTAAATGAAAAGATATCGGGAATTGATTTTAATGAAATTGAATCTCTTAAGATTTCACTTTCAGATGACTATATAAGGCATGGAAAATTTATTTCTGATATTGTAAAAATTGCTAGTCAATTTAACAAAAAAGTCTCTTCTATTGACATCTACTATGATGGTCTTACAAATATTTTAAACTTTGATGAATATAAGGACCTAGACAAGGCAAGAGATTTCATGAGTCTAGTAGAAGATAGGGACAGCCTATTTCAAATTCTAAAAAATGATAATTTTACCAGCGATGTTGAGGTTATCATTGGAGCAGAAAATAGCGCAAGTCTCATGAAGGAAAATACTATTATTAGAGCTCCTTTCTCTAGAGAAAATGGAATCTATGGAAGTATTGGACTTATTGGACCAGTTAGGATTGACTACATGAGATTGGTTAAAGTCGTTAAAGTATTTAGCGACGCTGTGAAAAGTGGATTGAAAGAAATGTGAGGGAGTACATGACGAATGAAGATATAAAAAAAGATGATTTACAAAATGATGAAGATATAGATATGAAAGAAGAAGAACTTGATATAAATGAAGAAGCTGAAGTAGAAGCTTCTGATGATGAAAAATATCAAGACTTAACAGATAAATTTATGAGACTTCAAGCAGACTTCTCTAACTATAAGAGAAGGACTGAGGCACAAAAGTCTGAATATGTTGAACTTGGAGTTAAAAAAATTGCAAATGACTTACTTCCTGTCATAGATAATTTTGAAAGAGCCTTGGATTCCATAAAGGACAAGGACTCAACTTATGAAGGAATATTAATGATAAAAAATCAACTTACTGACGTTCTTGCAAAAGACGGTATAGTTGAGATGGAAGCATTGGGACAAGAGTTTGATCCAATGTATCATCACGCAGTACTCACTGAAGATTCTGATGAATACGACAGTGGTTATGTTATAGAAGTATTGCAAAAAGGTTATTTAATTAACGAGAAAACACTAAGACCTGCAATGGTCAAAGTTTCACAATAAGAATTTTAGGAGGAAATATATATGGGAAAAATAATTGGTATTGACTTAGGTACAACTAACTCTGCAGTAGCAGTAATGGAAGGTGGAGAATCTGTAATTATTCCTAACATTGAAGGTAACAGAACTACTCCATCAGTAGTAGCTTTTACAAAAGATGGCGAAAGATTAGTAGGTGAAACTGCTAAGAGACAAGCAATCACAAACCCTGATAGAACAATCTCTTCTATTAAGAGACACATGGGTTCTGATTTTAACGTAAAAATTGACGACAAAACTTACTCTCCACAAGATATTTCAGCTATGATTCTACAAAAATTAAAGGCTGACGCAGAATCTTATCTTGGAGAAAAGATTACAGAAGCTGTTATTACAGTTCCAGCTTACTTCACAGATGCTCAAAGACAAGCAACTAAAGACGCAGGAAGAATTGCAGGACTTGATGTAAAGAGAATTGTAAACGAACCAACTGCAGCTGCACTTGCTTATGGAGAAGACAAGGACACTGAAGCACAAACTGTTATGGTTTATGACCTTGGTGGTGGTACATTTGACGTATCTATCCTTGAACTTTCTGACGGTGTATTCGAAGTACACGCAACTCGTGGTAACAACAAACTTGGTGGAGATGACTTCGACAATAGATTAATCGACTATATTGCTGAAGAATTCAAAAAGGAAAATGGAATTGATCTTAAGGCTGACAACATGAGTCTTCAAAGACTTAAGGAAGCAGCTGAAAAGGCTAAGAAGGAACTATCTTCTACAATGTCAACAAATATCAACCTTCCATTTATCACAGCTTCACAATCTGGTCCACTTCACTTAAATATGGACGTATCTCGTGCTAAGTTCGATGAACTTACAGCAGATCTTGTTAAGAAGACTGAAGGACCTGTTAAGGATGCTTTAAAGGATGCAGGACTTAATGCAAATGAAATAGACAAGGTTCTTTTAGTTGGTGGTTCTACAAGAATTCCAGCAGTTCAAGAATGTATTAAAAAGTTAACTGGAAAGCAACCTCAAAAGGATATTAACCCAGACGAATGTGTAGCTCTTGGTGCAGCTATCCAAGGTGGAGTTCTTTCTGGAGATGTTAAGGACTTACTTCTTCTTGACGTAACACCACTTTCTCTAGGAATTGAAACAATGGGTAACATTACAACAAGACTTATTGAAAGAAATACAACAATCCCAACTAAGAAGTCACAAGTATTTACAACTGCAGCAGATAATCAAACTTCTGTAGAAATTCACGTACTTCAAGGTGAAAGACAAATGGCAAAAGACAACGTAACTCTTGGTAGATTTACACTTGATGGTATTGCACCAGCAAGAAGAGGAGTGCCACAAATTGAAGTAACATTTGATATTGATGCAAATGGTATTGTAAATGTAAGTGCTAAGGACAAGGGTACTGGTAAAGAACAACACATCACTATTACATCTTCAACTAACTTAAATGAAGAAGAAATCGAAAAGAAAGTTAAGGAAGCAGAAATGTATGCTCAAGAAGATGCTAAGAAGAAAGATTTAATCGAAGCAAGAAACAACGCTGATTCAATGATTTACCAATCTGAAAACACACTTAAGGATGTTGAAGGAAAGATTTCTGATGCAGACAAGACTAAGATTGAAGAAGCAATCAAGGGACTTAAGGATGTAAAAGATGGCGAAGATCTTGAAGCTATTAAATCTAAGACTGAAGAATTAACTCAAGCCTTCTACGCAATTTCAGAAGAAATTTATAAACAACAAGAAGGTCAAGCTGATGGTGGACAACAACAAGCTGATGACGATGTAGTTGACGCTGACTATGAAGTTGTAGACGAAGACGAAGAATAATAATTAAATAAAAATGTTGCAGTTTCGGCTGCAACTTTTTTTATGTAGAAAATTATATTCTGAATTTTTATAAATTTTCTTTTTAAATCTAGTATAAAAACATAAAAGTAGAATTAAACTTTCTTTTTTGTAGTTTTTATATTAGAATATAGAACTATTGAGGTGGAAGATGAGAAATTTTTATGAAATTCTTGAAGTTGAAAAAAATGTAACTAAAGAAGAATTGAAGAGATCTTATAAGAAGCTTGCTAAAAAGTATCACCCCGACTTAAATCCAGGAGATGAAGTTGCTGAGGCAAAATTTAAAGAAATCTCCTATGCCTATGAAGTCTTAGCCGATGATGAAAAAAGACAAATCTACGATGTCTATGGCGAAGAAGGACTTAAGGGCAACATGGGTGGATCTGGAGGCGGTGGCTTCGGAGGTTTCTCTGATATCTTTGATGACATCTTTGATGTTTTTGGCGGCTCAAGATCAAATAGATATGAATATGCAAACAGAAAAGACATGCCAAAGAAGGGACCTGATGCAAGAGTAGACATAACTTTAGATTTCTTTGAAGCAATTTTTGGTGTAGAAAAAGAAATTTCTGTAAAGGTTAGGGAAGAGTGTTCCCACTGTCACGGCAGCAAGATGGAACCGGGAAGTGAAAAACACACTTGTGAGACTTGTAACGGCTCAGGTCAGGTTACCTCAGAACAAAACACACCTTTTGGTAGGTTTGTAAGGACTTCTGCATGTGAAGATTGTAATGGAACAGGCGAAGTTATAGAAAAGCCTTGTAAGGAATGTGGCGGAAGAGGATCTAAGGCACGAACTAAGAAGTTAAAAGTAAACATTCCTAAGGGAGTTGACACTGGAAACATTATTTCACTTAGGAACCAAGGATCTGTTGGAGAAAATGGTGGAGAAAATGGAGACATTTTTGTCTACATTAGAGTTAGGTCAGACGCAGTCTTCAAGAGAGAGGGCAATGATATTTACCTAAATATTCCAATTTCTTATTCAGACGCAGTCCTTGGTGCAAAGATAAAAGTTCCAACACTTGAAAAAATTGTTGATTATGATATTCCAAAGGGAACTACAGGTGGAACTGTCTTTAGACTAAAGGGAGAAGGAGTTCCTTATGTCAACAGGGACAAACAAAGGGGAGACCTCTTCTTCAAAGTTGACATTATAATTCCTAAGAAGGTTAGCAATGAACAAAGAAAACTCCTTGAAGAGTTAAGAGAGACTGAACCAGAAGTTGCAGAAAATAAAAAATCATTTTTAGATAAGTTGAAAAATTTATTTGATTAATGCGGATCACTGATTCGCATTTTTTAAATTGTATAAAAAAATTATCTATAATATAATGAAACAAGGTGATTAGATGAAATACATTGAAATGACAATAAATACTTCAAAGGATAAAAAAGATATCATTGAAGGAATTCTATTTGATTATGGAATTTATACAACAGAAGAAATTTCTAGCGACATAGTGGATGAGCTTGACCAAGATGAGAAGGATTGGGACTTTATTGACTATCCTCTTTTAAATTCAAATGAAGATATCTTTGCTCTTAGGGTTTATCCAGAAAATATGGAAGATGCAAATAATTTAAAGGCTGAGTTAAGTGAAAAGAAACTTGGTCAATGTCTTGTTGAAGAAAAGGACGATGAAGACTGGGCGAATAATTGGAAAAAATATTATAAACCACTAGAAATTGGCGAAAAGCTTGCCATAGTTCCTGAGTGGGAAGATTATGACAATGATAATAGAGTCGTTATAAAAATTAATCCAGGTATGGCCTTTGGTACAGGAACTCACGAGTCAACTTATATGTGCCTTGAACTCTTAGAGAGATATGTAAATAAAGACGATGATATTTTTGACATAGGTTGTGGTTCAGGCATACTTGCTATAGCAGGTCTAAAACTTGGGGCAAAGAAAGCTCTTGCAGTTGATATAGATGATAAGTGCATTGATGCTTCTCATGAAAATGCAGGTCTAAATAATCTTGAAGACAAGGTGGAAATTAAGAAGGGAAATCTTCTTGATGTTGTTAAGGGAAGAGCAGACCTAATAGTTTCCAATATTATTGCAGAAATAATTGTAGATGAGATCAAAAATCTCAAGAACCACATGGAAAAGGGTGGAATTTTTATAACTTCTGGAATTATAAAAGAGAGAAGGCAAATGGTAATTCATGCCCTAGAAGAAAATGGTTTTGAAATCATTGACGAGTTAGAAAAAAATAATTGGGTTGCCATTGTAGGAAGATTAAATGTATAGATTTTTTGAAGATAGAAGGTTTGAAGGTAATACAAATCTTAAAGAAGAAACCCTCCACCACCTTAGAAATGTAATTAGGATAAATGATGAGGAAGTCTTTCAAGTTGTTTTTGAAGATGGGATTTTTTCTTTCGCTTATGAAGGTGGAAAAATAAAAAATCTTGGGGAAGTTCAAGAATCCAATGAATCTAAGGTGAGACTTTCCTTATTTTTTAGTGTCCTCAAAAACAACAAGTCTGAAGATGTCCTAAGGCATGCAACAGAAATTGGGGTTAGCGATTTTTATCCAGTCATAATGGATAGGACAATACCAGATATTTCTAAGAAAAAAGAAAAGAAAATGGAAAGATTTCAAAAAATCGTAGAATCTGCTGCAAAGCAATCAAAAAGAGATGTCATACCTCTTGTTCACGACATAATAAAGACAGAAGATATTTTAAAGTTTTCTGGAGATTTAGTTTTATGTTATGAAGATGAAAATAAGACCCAATTAGGGGAAATAACAAGATCTCTTAGCAACAATATTGGACTTGTCATTGGTCCAGAGGGTGGCATATCAGAAAGAGAACTTGAAATTTTGAGTGAAGCTAAAAAAGTTGGACTTGGCAGGAGAATACTTCGCGCAGAGACTGCAGCTATAAGTGCTTCATTTTATATAATACACGCAAAGGAGTGTGAGTAATGGAAAAAACTTTTTCAATTTTAACTCTTGGCTGTAAGGTTAACCAGTACGAATCAGAAGCCATGAGTGAACTTTTTGAAAGTAGGGGATATAGACAAGTTGAAAATGATGACTTTAGTGACGTTTATATTGTTAATACTTGCACAGTTACAAATTTATCAGATAGAAAATCAAGACAGTTTATTAGAAAATCAAAGAAAAACAACCCAGATTCAGTTGTGGCAGTAGTAGGTTGCTATTCACAAGTTTCTCCCGATGAAGTAAAAAGTATTGAGGGAGTTGATGTTGTTGTTGGAACAACTGAAAGAGATAGGATTGTTGACTTAATTGAAGAGTCTAAAGAAAATGATGAAAAAATAAATATTGTTAAGAACTTAAAAAATGTACGTGAGTTTGCAAATACGACAAACTTTGACAGTAACAACAGGACTCGTGCTTATATGAAGGTCCAAGATGGTTGCAACAGATTTTGCACCTACTGCATAATTCCCTTTGCAAGAGGACCCATTAGGTCTAGAACAATTGAAGACTCAGTAAGAGAGGCAAGAACACTTGCAGATAGGGGCTTTAAAGAAATTGTCTTAACAGGAATTCACATTGGGTCTTTTGGCAAGGACATTGGCGATATGAGATTAATTGACCTAATCGAAGCTATTGCTGAAGTTGATGGAATCGAAAGAATTAGACTTTCTTCAGTTGAACCGCTTATTATTACAGATGAATTTATGGAAAGAGCAGTAAAGACAGGAAAATTATGCGATCACTTCCATCTTTCCCTTCAAAGTGGATCTAACAATATCTTAAAGGCAATGAATAGAAGGTACACTCGTGAAGAATATATTGAAAAGGCAAAAATAATTAGAAAATATATGCCTCATGCAGGACTAACAACTGATATAATAGTTGGCTTCCCTGGAGAAAGTGATGAAGATTTTGAGGATTCAATGAATATTGTAAGAGAAGTTGGATTTTCAAGGATTCATGTCTTTAAATATTCCAAGAGGAAAAATACAAAAGCTGCTGAAATGAAAAATCAAATTGATGGCAATATTAAAAAAGAAAGGTCTGAAAAATTAATTGCACTTGGGGAAGAATACCAAGAAATATTTGAAAGAGAAAACATGAAAACCCCTCAATCAGTTTTATTTGAAGAAGAACATGATGGAGTATATTATGGCTACACAACAAACTACATCAGAGTTAAGGCAAAATCTGAGGAGGACCTTACGAATAAAATTAAGAAAGTAAAAATTTTGGACACAGGTGAAATTGCAAATTGTGAAGTTATTGGTGATTAAATGTTAAAGATTAGAGCACACCACCTCTTGTGCACAGAAAACTTTGTTGGTGAGGGTTACAGTGATGACTTTTCAAAAAATATGGCAAAAGTCATTGGACAGCTAAAAGAGAATCCGAAAGTTAAATTACTTGCAGACCTTGACGATATTTGTGGTCCTTGCCCAGAAAATCTCGGGACTAGGTGCGAGAATGATGACTTGGTAAAATCTTATGATAAAAAAGTTTTAGAAGTTTTAAACTTATCAGAAGGTGAAATTTATTCATGGGCCGACATAAGAAAGCTTGCCTGTGATATAATATTTGCAAAGAATAGGCGAGAAGAGATTTGCGGAGAATGTCAGTGGAATGAACTCTGCAAAGAAGTTGAAGCCAAAAGGAGGTAAGTATGGACTGTTTATTTTGTAAAATAATTAAGGGAGAGATTCCTTCAACAAAACTTTATGAAGATGAACTTGTGTATGCTTTTAGAGATATAGACCCACAAGCTCCTACTCATTTTTTGATTGTTCCTAAAGAGCACATTGGATCAGCTGATGATCTTGATGAAGACCATAAAGAACTAATAGGTCACATCTTCTTAGTTGCGAAAAAGCTTTGTGCAGAAGAAGGGCTTACAAAGGGATACAGGATTGTAAATAATTGCAAAGAAGACGGAGGTCAAACTGTAGATCATCTTCACTTTCATGTACTTGGAGGAAGAAGTTTAAATTGGCCACCAGGTTGATAAAAAACTTTACTAATGCCGGGATTATGTCCTGGCATTTTTTTATTTGTCTAATAACTTATGATAAAAAAATTTTTAATTAAAAATTTGTAACACTTTTAGACTTTTGGTTATATCAATAATTGAAAATATTTAATATAATAAATTTAAGAATACATTATGGGAAAACAGACTCTAAAGAAGGAAGATGATTTATGAAATTAGGATTTGTTGATGTTGGTGGAGGAACACGTGGAATTTATGGAGCAGGAGTTTTTGATTATTTAATGGAAGAGGGCATAAGCGGAGACTACTTTATTGGAGTTTCTGCTGGAGCTGCTAATGGTGCGTCTTTTCTTGCCAAGCAACCAAGAAGAAATTTTGTCTTTTATAATAATTATGCCTTTAGAAAAGAGTATATGAGTCTTAAAAATTATTTAAAAACGGGTTCATATATTGATTTAGATTATATCTATTCAGACCTAAGTGCATCAAATGGGGAATATCCTCTTGACTATAAAACTATGATGGAAAATCCCATGGAATTTGAAATAGTTGCAACAGATGCAAGGACAGGCAGGCCAAAATATTTTAATAAGAAAGATCTTATTATAGATGAGTATGATCCAATTAAAGCATCATGTTGCGTTCCAGTCCTTTGTAATCCTTATGAGGTTAAGGGAGTCCCTTACTTTGATGGCGGGCTGTCTGACCCAATTCCTTATAAGAGAGCCTTTGAAGCAGGTTGCGATAAGGTTATTCTTGTTCTAACAAGACCCAAAGATTTTTTTAGGGAAAAGAGAAAGGACAAAAAGTTTGTAAGATTACTTAGAAGAAATTATCCAAGAGTTTCAAAAGCTTTTGCAAAGAGATATGAAGTTTACAATCAAAGTCTAAGGGAAGCAATCGAACTTGAAAAGGAAAATAAAATAATAATTATAGCTCCAAGTGACATTGGAAACCTAAAAACACTAAGTCAAAATCATGAACAATTAGAAAACTTATATGAAATGGGTAGAAGGGATGCAAAGGAAGCACTAAATTTAAAATTATAAAAATGAGATGATTATATGAAAAATATAAAAGAAAAGTTAAAACAAATAGAAGATAGGGGAGAAAAAAGCAATAACTTAAGTGAGAGCGATAAAAATATAAAAAACAGGTTCAAAAAAATCCAAATTGTTGCCTTAGTTTCTTTTTCGTTAATAATAATACTTTTAATCTTAACTCGAAGTGGAAATATGAGTATTGATTCTATAATTGAAAACGCAAGTGGTAACCCAAGGAAGTCCATTATTTCTCTTTTAAGTCTATTTGCAGTTAAGAGCCTTACAATTATAATTCCTCTGCCATCTCTTTACCTAGCAAGTGGAATTTTATTTAAACCAGCAAAAGCTATTTTTGTCAGCTATCTTGGTTTAGCCATTACACTCACAATTCCTTTTGTATTGGGAAGATGGTCCGGTACAGAAGAAATGGATTATCTAAAGAAGAAATATCCCAAAATTGATAAACTTGTTGAGATGCAAAAGAAAAATGAATTTCTTGCAAGTTTTATAATCAGGCTAATAGGTTGGTTTCCCTGTGATATTTTAAGTTTTTATTTTGGAGCCTGTAAGACCAATTATATAAAATACATAACTTCATCATTATTAGGTGCGTCTATTGGAGTTATAACAAACACCCTTCTTGGAGATGTTATCTTAAATCCACTTTCTTGGCAGTTTATGGGGCTAATGCTAATAAAGATTTTAATTTCGGCTTCTGTCATTGGAATAACTTATCTTGTTAACAAGAAGAATGAAAGAAAAAATCGCGAACTTAGATAGATAAAATAAAAAAAATATTTGAAAAAATTAAATTTTAAATAAGAAAAATATTATTGAAGTTTTGGGATTTATAGAGTATAATAAACCTAAATTGGCCGAAAGGCCATACTCTTTTCTACGAGAGGAGGTTAAAAAATGTCCGAAATCAGGGTTGGTGAAAACGAATCTTTAGACAATGCTCTAAAAAGATTCAAAAGACAATGTGCCACAAGTGGAGTTCTCAAAGAAGTAAGAAAAAGAGAACATTACGAAAAACCAAGTGTTAGAAGGAAGAAAAAATCCGAAGAGGCACGCAGAAAAAAACACAGATACTAAAGAGGGTGTTCTTATGTCTCTAAAAGAGAGACTCATGGCAGATCTAAAGGATGCTATGAAAAATAAAGATAAACTTCGAAAAGATGTTATCACCATGGTTCGTGCAGCTATTAAACAAAAAGAAGTAGATGAACGAGTTGAGCTTACTGACAGTGATGTTGAAAACATTATTGGAAAACAGCTAAAAGAAAAGAAATCGTCAATTGAAGAATTTAAAAAAGGTAATAGAGAAGACTTGGTTGAACATACTAACCAAGAAATTGAAATATTACTTGATTACTTACCTGAGCAATTATCAGATGAAGAATTAAAAGGAATTATACAAAAAGTAATTGACGAAAATGAAATAACATCAATGAAGGATATTGGAAAATTAATGAAAAATGTCATGCCATTAATTAAGGGCAAGGCAGATGGCAAGCAAGTCAATGCTATTGCCAGAGAATTATTAAATTAAAACTCGGGGAATTTCCCTGGGTTTTTTTTTTACAGATTTTTATATTTAACATATTGAAATTAAATAATATTTTAAAGAAATTGAAAATTTCAAGAGGAGTATTTATGTTTAATGATAATTATTCAAGAAGAAATAAGGGAAAAAAACCTGTTATAGCTATATGCTATGACTTTGATAAAACACTAACACCTAATGAGATGCAGGCTCAAGGATACATTCAATCTTTGGAATATAAAGTTAGTGAATTTTGGAATAAGTCTAATGGTATGGCAGAAGATAATGATATGGACGAAAACCTAGCCTACATGTATATGATGGTAAAAGAATCAATAGACCATCATAAGTTAGATAGGAAGACTTTAGAAGAATATGGTTCTGAGGTTAATTTATTTCCAGGTGTTGAGGATTGGTTTAAACGCATACGAGAATACGGCGCTGAGAGAGGCGTTATTGTAGAGCACTATATAATTTCTTCAGGAATTAAAGAAATGATAGAGGGAACAGATATTGCCAAGAAGGGTGAATTTGAAAAAATATATGCCAGTTCCTTTTATTACAATGAAGAGGGTGTGGCAGAGTGGCCAGCACAAGTTGTGAATTATACCAATAAAACTCAGTTTTTATTTAGGATTCAAAAGGGCACTTTGGATATTAATGATCCTGGCATTAATGACTTTTTTCCTCCTGATGAAATAAGAGTCCCCTTTAGAAATATTGTATATATTGGAGACAGTGATACTGATATTCCATGTATGAAGCTTGTTAATACTTATGGAGGATATTCTATTGGAGTTTTTGATCCTAAGCATAAACATTCAAAGGATAAAGTTTATAAAATGATTAAGGATAAGAGAATAAAATATTTTGCTCCAGCGGACTACAGGGAAGATGGAAAGTTAGATTTGATAATAAAAAACATAATAGAAAGAACAGTTTTTAATGAAAAATTAGAATCTACACATTATACTTGTATTAGAGAAGCATATGAAGATGAGAAGAAAAGCCCAATAGATTAATAATAAAAAATAAAAATAAAATTTATATATTTTTTACAAACAAAATGTTTTTTATTAATAAAGAAAATATAAAATGAATTTATAAAAGAACTAGTAGATTTTAAAAGTTAGAAATTTGGGGTAAAATTATAAAAAATAGAGAAGGAGGTTAAATTGAAAAAACTAAATAAAATATTTTATAGTCTCCCAATTTTAATGATATTAATAAATTTTGTTTATGCACAAGATGGAAGTGGAAGATCTATAGAAAGTATTTTTTCAAATGATTATGTTTTTACAGCCTTATTAATTATTGCAATTGTCACAGCTGTCTTTGAAATAATGACTCCAGGCTTTGGAATATCTGGGATCTTATCAATAGCTGCTTTCATTACCTTTTTCTGGGGCTCAATTAAGATGGGCAATACAAACTTTTTTGAAATATCTCTTTTTGTGGTAGGTCTACTTTTATTAGCCTTTGAAATTATGATACCTGGATTTGGTGTAGCTGGAGTAAGTGGAATTATCGCAGTCTCTACTGGACTAGTTCTATCTATGAGCGACTTGTATTTTGCCCTATTCTCTTTAGCATTAGCCCTAGTCATAGCCTTAATCCTTGGTTATGCACTTTTTAAAAGAGGTATTAAGTCTGATGCAATAAATAAACTCAGACTTTTTAAAGAAAGTTCTAGTGAGGAAGGTTATTTAAGCGTAGAAACTGAAGAAGTTTCGCCAGGTGATGTTTTAATAACTAAGACTCCTCTTAGGCCAACAGGATTTGCCCTAATTGGAGATAGGAAGATAGAAGTAGTGTCAGACGCTGGATTTATTGGTAAAGATGAATCTGTAGTTGTTGTTAGAATTAGCGGCGCAATAGTTTACGTCGAAAAGAATTAGGAGGATTTATGTCTAATTATCCAATTGGAAGTATATTTATAATTGCAGTAATAATCATAGTAGTTTCTATGTTCTTGTCCTTTGTACCAGTTGGGCTTTGGGTAACTGCATTTTTCTCTGGTGTTAAAATTAAGATATCAGAGCTTATAGGAATGAAACTTAGAAGAGTTAAGCCATCAAGAATTGTTAGACCAGCTATAAAGGCGACTAAGGCTGGACTTAATCTAGAAATTTCAAGTCTTGAAGCTCACTATCTTGCAGGTGGTAATGTAAATACCCTTGTGGATGCTCTTATAGCTGCTCAAAGGGCCAATATACCTCTTCAATTTGAAAGAGCAGCAGCAATTGACCTTGCAGGTAGAGATGTTCTGGAAGCAGTTCAAGTTTCTGTTAATCCAAAAGTTATTGAAACACCAAATATTTCTGCTGTTGCACAAGATGGAATCGAAGTTATAGTTAAGGCTAAAGTTACTGTTAGGGCCAACATAGAAAGACTAGTTGGTGGTGCAGGTGAACAAACTATTATTGCTAGAGTTGGTGAAGGTATTGTAACAACTGTAGGTTCCTCACAAAGCTATAAGTCAGTTTTAGAAAACCCTGATTCAATTTCAAGAGTAGTATTAGATAAGGGACTTGACTCAGGTACAGCTTATGAAATTTTATCGATTGATATTGCTGATGTTGACGTAGCAAGAAATATTGGTGCAAGATTACAAACTGACCAAGCTGAAGCTGATAAGAGAATATCTGAAGCCAAGGCATCTGAAAGACGTGCTATGGCCCTTGCTCGTGAACAAGAAATGAAGGCTGAAGTAGAAGCTATGAGGGCAAAGGTAGTTGAAGCAGAATCTCAAGTTCCTATTGCCATGGCAGAAGCTCTAAAAAGCGGAAAACTTGGAGTCTTTGATTATTATAAAATGCAAAATTTAAACTCTGATACTGATATGAGAAAGTCAATTTCTAAAATTCCTGAAAGAAACCACAAGAAGGAAAATAAATAATGGGACCTGTTTTTAGCCTTTTGATTGGTATTATTTCTCTCATGCCAGCTATAATCTTTATTGTAATCTTTAAAGTCCTAATCACTATTTTAAATAGGGGCAAGAAAAAGGTTACAGAAGATTTTTATGAGGATGAGAGAAGAAATAATAATTCTAAAGGTTCTCGAGGAAACACATCATCAGATTCAGAAAGTTTAATAGATGAAATAAAAAGAATAATCAAAGAAGAAAAGGAAAAAGAGAGAGAAAAAGAAAAAAGTAAAGACAAGAAAGAAAGCTTAGGTAAAAGTTTTAAAGAAATTTTCAATGAAGAAAAAGATAAATCTAAAAATAAAGTTAAGGAAAAAAAGGATAAGAAATTAATCAATAAAGATCCTATTTATGCTCAAAGAGAATTAAAAGAAAAGATTTTAGAAAAAAAGTCTTCCCTTGATGAAGATTCCAGGAAATCAAAAATTAAACCTGATAAGGAAATCTTGGAGGGTTCTATGAATCTTGAAAAGATGCCTGATAAAATTTTTGACAGTGAATTCATAAAAGAATGTGAATCTGACAGGGTGATTTATGAAGATGAAGAGGATCAAGTTTCAACTGGGGATTTTCTAAACTTTGATGAAGATGATTTACCTAAAATTCAAATATATAAAGAAATTTTTGATAAACCTTTAAGTCTAAGATAAATCAAGGCTTGCTTTCCATAATATATGGAAAAGTAGGCCTTTTTATGATATTATTAAAGTCATGTTTAAGGGGGTATATTTTTGGCAAAAATGGAAAAATCCATTGAAATTAATGATATAAATTTAATGTCAATTGTATTTGGAAAGTTAGATGAAAATATTAATCTTATAGAGAAAGAACTTGCTCTTAATATAAAATCTAGGGCAGATAAAATTTTTGTAAGTGGTGAAGAAGATGCAGTTGAAGATGGAGTAATACTATTAACAAACTTAGTTGAGACTGCTAGGAAACAAAATAGCTTGAGCCTATCTGATGTAAGATATGCTATTTCACTTATAAAAAACAATGAAAAGAGACCTGTCTCTGAACTTTTAAAAGACACTCTTGTATATACATCTATGGGCAAGCCAATAAGGGCAAAGACTCTAGGGCAAAAGAGATATATTGACAATATAAATAACAACGACATTGTTTTTGGAATTGGGCCTGCTGGTACAGGTAAGACTTATCTTGCTATGGCTGCAGCAGTTCGTGCTTTTAAAGCAAAGGAAGTCAATAGAATAATACTTACAAGACCTGCTGTTGAAGCTGGAGAGAACCTAGGCTTCTTGCCAGGAGATTTGCAAAATAAGGTTGATCCTTACTTGAGACCACTTTATGATGCCCTCTTTGAAATACTTGGACACGACACATATAACAATTTATTTGAAAAAGGATTAATTGAAGTTGCACCCCTTGCTTATATGAGGGGTAGGACCCTGGATTCAGCTTTTGTAATCCTAGATGAGGCACAAAACACTACAAATGAGCAGATGAAGATGTTCTTAACAAGGCTTGGATACGGGTCTAAGGCAATTGTAACTGGTGACGTTACACAAATTGATTTGCCAAGTGGCAAGCAATCTGGATTAAAAACCGTACTAAAAATTCTTGCTGGAGTTAAGGGTATAGGAATAACTTATCTAAATAAAAATGATATAGTTCGTCATGCTCTAGTTCAAAGAATTATTGATGCTTATGAAAAATATGAAAAGACAAATGATAAGAGCAAAAAGGTAATTGAAGCTAAAAAGTCAAAGAATTGGAGTAAATAATGGAAGTTTACTATGACGACAGGCAAGATGATATTGAAATAACAGAAAAAATAAAATCTCTAGTTGAAAAATCCATAGCTTCTGTATTAAAAGTTGAAGAAATTGATGATGAGGTTGAAGTTTCAGTTTCCTTTGTTGGTGATGAAGAAATAAGAGACCTCAACAGGGACTACAGAGGAGTTGATAGGTCCACTGATGTATTGTCGTTTCCTATGGATGATGAATTTATTATAGACAAGAGGATTCTTGGAGATGTTATAATAAATACAAGAAGAGTTATGGAACAAGCAGAAGAGCTTGGTCATTCTCATGAGAGAGAATTATCATATTTGACAGTCCACAGTATCCTTCATCTTTTAGGCTATGACCATATAGATGATGAAGACAAAAAGAAAATGAGAGAAAGAGAAAAGTTATCCATGAAGGAACTTGAAATTTATAGGTGATTTTATGAAAAAGGGACGTTTTATTTCATCTTTTAACTATGCTGTTCAGGGTATTATCTCTGTTTTAAGAACAGAGAGGAATATGAAATTCCATTACCTTGCTGCTCTTGGAATTATCATCCTGTCACTTTTTTTTGATATATCGTCTACAGAATTTCTACTTATGCTCTTTGCCATAACCCTAGTAGTATTTGCAGAAATGATCAACACAGCAATAGAGAGGACTATTGACTTAGTAGTTCAAGAATACAACCCTATTGCAAAGTATGTAAAGGACGTTTCGGCAGGCGCTGTTTTAATTACGGCTCTTAATGCTATTGTTGTTGCTTATCTAGTTTTTTATGACAAATTTGCATCCTTTGGCGACCTGCTCTTATTTAAAATAAAAAATATGCCAAATCACTTGGCCTTCGTGTCTCTACTTATAATTATAATAGCGACAGTTGGTGCTAAACTTTTAATGGCGAAAAAAAGTGGTGGCACTTACTTTCAAGGTGGCGGACTAAGTGGTCACTCTGCAATTTCTTTTTGTGCAGCAACAATAATAACTATGATTGCGGAAAATTCACTTATCACACTTTGTTCCTTTGGGCTTGCCTTTCTAGTTGCAGAAAGTAGGGTTGAAGGGAAGATACACAAGGTATCTGAAGTTGTAGTTGGAGCTATACTTGGGGTTTGTGTTGCAATATTTGTTTTCAAGGTGGTAGGATAAATGGAATATAATGAATTAATTGAACTTGCGCTTGATGCAAGAGATAAAATGACATATACGCCTTACTCACATTTTAATGTGGGTTGTGCTGTTGAGATGGAAGATGGATCAGTTTACTCTGGTGGAAATATAGAAATAGTTTCTTATTCTCCAACTAATTGTGCAGAAAGAACTGCTATATTTAAAGCGGTATCTGAAGGCAAAAGAGAGATAAAAAAGATAGCAATAGTTGGGGACAGTGACTACACTTTTCCTTGTGGAGTATGTAGACAAGTTATTCGTGAATTTTCTAGAAATCCTGAAATTATAATAGCTAACTCTACAGATGACTATAAAATTTTTGGAATGGAGGATATACTACCACATTCCTTTGGTCCAGAAGATCTAGATGGAGATGAAAATGACAGAAAATAATTTTAAATCAGGATATGTATCAGTAATTGGTAGGCCAAATGTTGGTAAGTCAACATTATTAAATGCTATAATCGGAGAAAAGATTTCAGCTATTTCTTCAAAACCGCAAACTACTAGACAAAATATTACCTTTATTCACACAGATGATGAAGCACAAATAATATTTTTAGATACGCCTGGCATTCAAAAGCCTAAAAATAAGTTAGGCGAATTTATGTTAACTGAATCAAAAGAGGGAATTGAAGATTCAGATGTTATCACTTATATAGTTGACACTTCTAAGAGAATAGGTAAGGCAGAAAGGTCAATTATAGATTTACTAAAAGAATATAAGGGAAAACTACCTATTATTCTTTTAATAAATAAAGTCGACACGATAAAAAAAGAAGAGCTCTTAGAAATAATTTCTATGTATGCTGAAGAAGATATATTCGATGATATAATTCCTATTTCTGCAATGAAAAATGATGGTGTAGATATTTATCTAGAAAGCCTTAAAAAGTATTTAAAGCCTGGACCAATGTATTATCCCGAAGATATGATTACTGACAAAAATGAGAGATTCATCGTGGCAGAAATTATAAGGGAAAAGGGCTTAATGTACCTTAATGAAGAAGTCCCTCATGGTCTTGCAATCTCTATTGAAAAATTCAAAAAAAGAGAAGACAAAAACATCTATGACATTGATGCAAACATCTACGTTGAAAGAGATTCTCACAAGGGGATTTTAATTGGTAAAGGTGGATCCATGTTAAAAAGAATTGGGACTGAAGCCAGAGAGGAAGCTGAAAGACTTCTCGATGCCAAGGTGAATCTTCAAATTTGGGTTAAGGTTGAGAAAAATTGGAGAGATAGAGACAATTTGGTAAAAAGATTTGGTTACGACAAATAATTATACCCTGGGAATTGTCTTAAACGAAATGGAATTCGGTGAGTCTTCTAAAATAATTAGGGTTTTTACCAAAGAGTATGGAAAAATTTCCATTATGGTCAAGGGAGCTATGAGTCCAAGATCAAGAAACTTAAGTGTTTCTCAAGTTTTTGGTCTAAATGAATACCTATTAAAAAAGGGACAAAGTTTTTTTTATATTAGTGATTCAAAAATTTTAGAATCAAATTTTAAAATAAGAGAAAACTATGATAATTTAATTTATGCATCCTTATTACTAGAAATTATAGATAAATCTTCAATAAATGGTGAGGCCAATAAAAAGGCTTTTGACCTTTTGAGAAAAACCTTAAAATTTTTCAATTTCACCAAAGATCCCATTGGTCTTGCCTTGGCCTTTGAACTTAAGTATCTTAGCTTTATAGGTTACAGGCCTAAACTTGATATAAAAGAAAAATCTTACTTTTCCATAAGAGAAGGAATTATTGATTTTCAGGATCCTTACTCTTATTCACTGACAAGAAGGGATTTGATCTTTTTAAATTCAATTTTATATGGAAAGTTAGAAGATTTAGAAAATATAGAAGATTTCGAAAATAGCAGAAAAAAATACCTGCATAATATTATAATAAAATATATAAAATACAATTTAGATATAAGCAGTTTTAAGTCTGACAAGCTGTTTAATTAAGGAGGAAAAAATGTATTTCCAAGATTTAATAATGACATTGGAAAATTATTGGAAGGAAAAGGGAGCTATTATAATGCAACCCTACGATATTGAAAAAGGTGCTGGAACAATGAATCCAAACACTTTCTTAAGGTCTCTTGGACCTGAGGAATGGAAGGTAGTTTACGTTGAACCTTCAAGAAGACCTGCTGATGGTAGATATGGGGAAAATCCAAATAGACTATACCAACATCACCAACTGCAAGTTATCTTAAAACCATCTCCAGAGGATGTCCAACAACTTTACCTAGATTCTCTTTTTGCAATTGGAATTGACCCAAAAAAACACGACATTAGATTTGTTGAAGATAACTGGGAATCTCCTACACTTGGTGCATGGGGTCTTGGTTGGGAAGTTTGGCTTGATGGCATGGAAGTAACTCAGTTTACTTATTTCCAACAAGTAGGTGGAGTCAACCTTGATCTTGAAAGTGCTGAATTAACTTATGGACTTGAAAGAATTGCTATGTATCTTCAAAATGTTGAGTCAGTTTATGACATCCAATATAACGAAAACATTACTTATGGAGAAGTATTTAAGAAAAACGAATTTGAACACTCCAAGTATGCCTTCGAAACAGCTGATGTTGATATGCTTAGAAAACTTTTTGATATGTATGAAGCTGAAGCTCAAAGAACTATTGAAGAAGACATTGTTATAGATGCTTATGACTACACTCTTAAGTGTTCTCACGCATTTAACTTATTAGACGCTAGAGGAGCTCTTTCTGTTTCTGAAAGAACAAGCTATATTCAAAGAGTTAGAAATCTTGCAAGAATTGTAGCAAAGACACACTTAAAGCACAGAGAAGAAATGAACTATCCCCTTATAAACAGAGGTGAAATAGATGAATAAATACTTACTTGAAATTGGAGTTGAAGAGTTGCCATCAAGATTTGTCAACATGGCAATAGAACAACTTGAAGAAAAATCTCAAAAACTATTAGTTGAAAATGAACTTGGATTTGAAGATGTGAAAGTTTATGCAACTCCAAGAAGACTTAGTCTAATTATCGAAGGCTTAGATGAAAAACAAAAGGACATTACAAAAGAAGTAAAGGGACCTGCTGTAAAAATTGCCTATGACGATGAGAAAAATCCTACTAAACCTCTTTTAGGATTTATGAAATCTCAAAAAATCACTGAAGATGATATTGTAATTAAAGAAGTAAAGGGTACAGATTATGTATTTGCCCACATTTCTTCAATTGGAAAAGAATCTGCAGAAATATTAAAGGATATAATACCAGACCTTATTAAAGATATTAACTTCCCTAAAAATATGCGTTGGGGTGGTAAAAATATTAGATTTGCCAGACCAATAAGATGGGTTGTTTCACTTTTAAATGACAAGGTTGTTGAATTTGAATTTGAAGGAATCCATGTTGGAAATACAACTAAGGGACATAGATTTTTAGGTTCATCAGAAATTAAAATTGATAATGTAGAAAATTATGAAAAACTTCTAGAAGACAACTATGTAATTTTAGATCAAAACAAGAGACGAGAAATCATAAAGTATGAATCTACAAAAATTGCAAAATCTCTTGGTGGGGAAATTCACGAAAATGAAGATTTATTAGAAGAACTTACCTACATTGTTGAATACCCAAGTCCAATCAAAGGAAGTATTAAAGAAAAGTACCTAAGTCTTCCAAAGGAAGTTGTAACTACAACAATGATTGACCACTTGAGATTTACTCCTATTTACTCTCAAGATGGAGAACTTTTGCCATATTTTATTACAGTAAGAAATGGTACAAGAGATTACGAAGATATAGTAATTGCAGGAAATGAAAAAGTACTTGGAGCAAGACTTGAAGATGCTAAATTCTTCTATGATGATGACATCTCTAAGCCACTTGAAGATTATGTAGAAAATCTAGGCGGAGTTTTATTCCATGATAAGCTTGGAACAATGCTTGAAAAAGAAAAAAGGGATGGAGTTGTTGCAAAGAAAATTGCAGAATCTCTATCTTTTGCAGATGAAGCAATTGACGCAATAGAAAGAGTGGCACACTTATCTAAGGCTGATTTAACTACAAAAATGGTAATTGAATTTACAGAGCTTCAAGGTGTTATTGGAGAAATTTACGCCCTAAAATCATGCGAAAAGGATATTGTTGCTACTGCAATTAGAGAACAATATCTTCCTAAATTTGCAGGGGACGCTCTTCCAAAATCTAGTGTAGGATCAATCTTTTCTCTTGCAGATAAAATTGATACAATTGCAGGTCTATTTGCAATTGGAGAAATTCCTACTGGTTCTACAGACCCCTTTGCATTAAGAAGGTCTGCAATAGGTGTAATAAATATTATTAGAAATAATTCTTGGAAATTTGACTTAAATGAAGCTGTAGAAGCAAGTTTATACGAATACATTAATGACCTTGGATTAACATTTAACCACGAAGAAGTTATTGAAAATGTAAGAGACTTTTTCTTTGGAAGAATAAAAACAATGCTTCAAGAAGAAGGAATAAGATACGATATAATTGACTCTATCCTAATTCCTGAGAGTGAAATCCACAATATATTTGACAAAGCAAATGAATTAAATGACTGGTTTAATGAAGATAGAAGCAAATTTGTTGATGCATACAATAGAATAAACAACTTAACTAAGAATGTTGACCTATTAGAAATTAATGAAGAATTATTTAAAGAAGATGCGGAAAAAGACTTATACAATAAGTTTGTAGAAGTTGATAATAAGTTTAATGAAGCCATATCATCTGAAAATTACAAAGAAGCTATGGACTTGTTAAATGAACTAATTCCTGCAATAGATGTATTCTTTGACAATGTAATGGTAATGGATGAAGACGAAAAAGTAAGAGAAAATAGACTTGGACTAATCAATAGGATAGAGGAAAATATTCAAAAAATATTAAAAATCGAAAATATTGTGGAATAGGTCGGTGAGTAAATGAAATTCAGCGATAGGCAGACTGAAATAATTGATATTGTAAAAGAAAAGGGACCTATTACTGGCGACGACATTGCAGAAATTCTCGGACTATCTAGGGCTACAATTAGGTCTGACCTTTCTGTTCTTACTATGATAAATATATTAGGAGCAAGACCAAAGTTTGGTTATTTTTATACAGGTAAATCTATTTTTTCTCAAATTTCTAATGACCTCAAGAATTTACGATTAAAAGATTACATGTCTCTTCCTTTTTCATGTGATCAAAAGACTTCTGTTTATGATGTAGTTGTAGATCTTTTTATGGAAGATTTGTCTTCTATGTTTGTAACAGAAGGTGGGTATCTTGCAGGGATTGTGTCGAGAAAGGACCTAATTAGGTTTATGATAGGGGATGCTGATATAAAGGAGACTCCTATTAGCGTAATTATGACTAGGATGCCTAATATTTTTTATGTAGATATAGAAGACAGTGTTTATAAGGCTGCCAACTTAATTGTGACAAAGGGAATTGATGCCCTTCCTGTTGTTAAAAGAAAAAATGAAAAGGATCTTGAAGTTGTGGGCAGATTTACAAAAACCAATGTAACTAGACTTTTTGTAGATGTTTGCGACCAAGAGATAATATAGGAGGAGAAATGAATAAAGACGATAATCAACTCACTATTTTTGTAATCTCAGATTCTATTGGAGAAACTGGAGAATTAATTGCAAAGTCATCTGCAAGACAGTTTGAAAAAGAAAATTATGAAATCATCAGGTATCCTTATCACAATAGTATTGAGCAAATAAAACCAGTTCTTGAGAAGGCATCTGAAATTAAAAACAGCCTTGTAGTTTATACAAATGTTGTAAAGGAAACAAGGGACTTCATTGAAGAAAAAACTCATGAATTAAATCTTCACACAGTTGATGTAATGGGTGAGCCTCTTCTTCAAATTCAAGATATTCTAGGTTATGAACCTTTAAGAGAACCAGGCCTAATTAGAAGACTTGATGAAAATTATTTCAAAAAAGTTGAATGTGTTGAGTTCGCAGTTAAGTATGATGATGGTAAGGACCCTCGTGGTGCAAAGAAAGCTGATATATGTCTAGTTGGCATTTCAAGAACTTCTAAGACACCCCTTTCTATGTATCTTGCAAATAAACTTTATAAGGTTGCAAATATTCCACTAGTGCCAGAGGTTCCTGTCCCTAGAGAAGTTTATGAAAAAGATGTAGACAAAATAATAGGGCTTACTGCAAATCCAGAAAAAATTATCTCTGTAAGAGAACAAAGATTAAAGTCTCTTGGACTTACTTCAGGAGCAAAGTATGCTAATTATGACAGGATCAGAGAAGAATTAAACTATTCAAAACAGGTTATGGAAGAATTAGGCTGTTTTGTTATTGATGTTTCAGATAAGGCAATAGAAGAAACTGCTGAAATCATTATTAACCACATGGAATCTAGGAAGTGATTAAATGAACCTTCGAGTTGAGAGAGAGAAACTTGAGCACATAATGTTATTTGAATATGCAACTTTTGCAGATTCTAGTTTGGGTAGGAATAAAGAAGAAGAAAAATGTAATCTCAGGACTGATTTTCAAAGGGATAGAGATAGGATTATCCACTCAAAAAGTTTTAGAAGATTAAAACACAAGACCCAGGTCTTTATTTCTCCTGAAGGAGATCATTTTAGGACAAGACTCACTCACACACTTGAAGTCAGTCAAATTGGCAGAACTATAGCAAGAGCCCTTAGATTAAATGAAGATTTGGTTGAAGCAATAGCCCTAGGTCATGACTTAGGGCACACTCCTTTTGGTCATTCTGGAGAGGCTGTTTTGAATGAATTAAAATCCACTGGCTTTATTCATGGTGAACAGTCTTTAAAAGTTGTGGACTTTTTAGAAAGATCTGATACTAGGATTGGTTTAAATTTAACTGAAGAAGTTCGAAATGGAATTTTAAATCACTCAGGGAGTGGAAATGCCAAGACTCTTGAGGGAAAAATAATAAAATTTGCTGATAGGATTGCTTATATAAATCACGATATTGATGATGCCATTAGGGCAGGGATAATTTCCTCTGACTCATTACCTAAAGAGTTGACAAAAGTTTTAGGTAATTCTTCGTCACAAAGAATCAATACAATGATAAATGGATTAATAGATAAGTCTTATGGTAAACCAATTATCGAGATGGAAGATGAAGTCTATGAGGCCACAATGGAACTAAGACAATATATGTTTAAAAATGTCTACATGGATTCAGTGGTTAAGTCTGAAGAAGTAAAAATCAAGAGACTTTTAACAGAACTTTATAAATTTTATATGGAAGACTTAAGTAGAATTCCTGAAAACCACTTAAATCTATATAATGATAGAAGTCATAGTGACGAAGATATAGTTTCGGATTATATTGCAGGTATGACAGATACCTATGCAAAGAAACAACTAAAAAATATTTTTATACCGAAGGGATGGAGCATTTAATTGTACGTAATAAATGATAATGTTCTTGACGAAATTAGAGATAGGGCAGATATTGTTGATTTAATTGGAGAGTATGTGGACCTTAAGAGGTCAGGATCCAATTATATGGGACTCTGCCCTTTTCATTCTGAAAAAACTCCTTCTTTTTCTGTTTCACCATCAAAGTCTATTTTCAAATGCTTTGGTTGTGGAGTAGGGGGAGATGTAATTACCTTTATAATGAAAAGGGAGAATCTAAGCTTTCCTGAAGCCGTAGAATTTTTAGCAGACAAATACAACGTTAGGTTAGAAGTTTATAAGGATGAAAACAAAGAAGCTCGTGAGAAGAGAAATAGGCTTTATGAAATTAATAGAGAAGCTGGTCTTCATTTTTTAAAAAATTATCAGGCATCACAAAAAGCGCAATTATATTTAAAGAATAGGATGCTAAGTGATAAGACTATAAGGTCATATGGTATAGGTTATTCAAAAGATTCTTGGACAGATCTTTATGATCATTTGACAAAAATGGGTTACAAGGAAGAAGAACTTTTAGAACTAAATCTAATTTCAAAAAGCAAAAACGGCAACTATATAGATAGATTTCGCGACAGGGTCATGTTTCCAATTATAAATAGAAATAACAGAATAATAGGTTTTGGAGCAAGAGCCTTTGGAGACGCTAAACCAAAATACTTAAACTCTAGGGAAACTCCGATTTTTCACAAGGGAAGTAATGTATTTAACATAAATATTATATCAAGAGAGTCCACTCGTGAAAGAATTATCCTAGTAGAAGGCTATATGGATGTTATTTCTTTATACAATAGTGGTATAAATTATAGTGTAGCAAGCCTTGGTACTTCACTAACTATAGACCAGGCTAATATTATTAAGAGAATGGCAAAAGATATATATATTTGCTATGACAGTGACAATGCAGGTATTAATGCAACTTCAAGAGCTATAGATATATTTTTACAAGCTTCAGTTAAACCAAAAATAATAGAACTTGAGGGAGGTCTTGATCCCGACGACTTTATTAAAAAGTATGGCTTAGAAGCTTTTGAAAAGAAAATTAAATCAGCTATATCTTATATTGAATTTAAAATAAAAAAGCTCAAGGAAAATTTTAATCTAGAAGATAGCGAAGGACTTAGTAATTTTACTATTGAATCAGCTAAAATCTTATCTAGTATTAAAAATCCCATAGAGAGAGATATTTTTGTAAAGGACTTTTCGACAAAATATAATATTTCCTACACAGCAATAGAAAATTATATAAATTATTTAAATAGAAATAAGCTTAAGGAAGCGAAGAGGGAAAAAGTCAAGGTAAAGAAAAATATAAATGTTGTGAAATCTAATAAGACAAGAGCACAAGAGGAATTATTAGCCTATTCTTTACTAGACAATGATATTTACAAATATATAAAAAATAAAATTGAGGTTTTTTATTTTACAAATGCAATGACAAGGGCTGTTTTTGAAGAGATACCTAGGCTCTTTGAAGAAGAGATGGAAATCAGAGATTTTCTATCAATTTTAGAGTCCAATAAACTTGTAAATAAGGAATTTGTAGAAAATATTATGAGTCTTATTAGTGACATTCATGTTGATGACAAGATTGTTGATGAATTAATAAAGACCATAGAACGAAATTATATCCAAGATAGAAAACACAAAATCCTCGAAAATATCGAAAAGCTTCAAGGGGAAGAAAATAAAAATCTTCTACTCGAATCTTTAAAAGAATTACAAGAAATTAATTTAAAGCTTAACGAGTTGAAAGAGGAGGGCAATTATGAGTGAAAATATAAAAAATAAAGAATCAATTGAAGAGATTAAAAGTAAACTTATAAAAGAAGGGAAAAAAGATGGAAAACTTACCTATGAAGAAATAGGTGATGCCTTCGAAAAATTTGAAATTGATTCTGACGATATAGATGATCTATACAAAGTCTTTGAAAAAGAAGGAATAAATCTAGTTGATAAAAAAGATTCAAAAGATGATGAAGACGAAGTAGATGTTACTAAAGAGGACTTATCAGTTCCAAAGGGAGTCACAGTTGATGACCCTGTTAGGATGTATCTAAAGGAAATTGGTAAAATTTCTCTATTAACTGCTGAAGAAGAAGTAGAGATTGCAAAGAGAATGGAAGCAGGAGACGAGTTTGCAAAAAAAGAACTTGCTGAAGCCAATCTAAGACTTGTTGTATCTATTGCAAAAAGATATGTGGGTAGGGGAATGAGCTTCCTGGACTTAATTCAAGAAGGTAATCTTGGACTTATGAAGGCGGTAGATAAGTTCGACTATACTAAGGGATTTAAGTTTTCTACTTATGCAACTTGGTGGATCAGACAAGCTATAACAAGGGCTATTGCAGACCAAGCAAGAACAATTAGAATTCCAGTTCATATGGTTGAGACCATTAATAAGCTCGTTAGAGTTCAAAGACAACTTGTTCAAGACTTAGGACGTGATCCACTTCCAGAAGAAATTGCACAAGAAATGAATTTAGATGTAGAAAGAGTTCGTGAAATTCAAAAAATTGCTCAAGAACCAGTGTCACTTGAAACTCCAATAGGTGAAGAAGAAGACTCACATCTAGGAGACTTTATACCTGATGATGAAATTCTTTCTCCACAAGATGCAGCTACCTTTACACTATTAAAGGAACAACTTAACACAGTTCTTGAAACCCTAACTGAAAGAGAAAAGAAAGTTCTAACTCTTAGATTTGGACTTGATGATGGAAGGGCTAGAACTCTAGAAGAAGTAGGAAAAGAATTTGATGTTACTCGTGAAAGAATTAGACAAATTGAGGCGAAGGCACTTAGAAAGCTTCGTCATCCATCTAGATCAAAGAAGTTAAAGGATTATTTAGAATGATAAAATTATCAAAGAGGCTTAATAAAATTGCAGAACTTGTAGATTTTGGGGCTTCGGTAATTGATGTGGGCACAGATCATGGATATGTGCCCAATTTTTTGTGCGAAAATAAAATCTCAAGTGACATTATAGCAACAGACATTTCAAAAAATTCTCTTGAAAAATCTATAGAATTAACAAGAGAATTGGGAAATGAAAAATTTGTTAGGAATATTTTGGCAAATGGTATTGTAGATGAAAACCGTGACAATATTATTATTGCAGGTCTTGGAGGAATTCAAATTGCAGAAATAATTGCTAACTCTATTGAAATAGCAAAGTCGTCAAAAAAATTAATCTTACAGCCAATGCAAAAGACAAATATCCTTCGTCGTGAGTTAAATAATATGGGATTTGAGATATTTGATGAAGAAATAATTTATGAAGATGAAAGATACTTTGAAATTATTCTTGCTAAATTTTCAAATAAAATTGATAAGGGTTTAAAAGAAGAAGACTTTTATTTTTCTAAAAAATTAATTGAGAAGAAAGATAAAACATATCTTTCATATCTTGAGGAAAAGAAAACTTATCTCAAGTCTATTGTTTCTAGTTTTGACCCCAATAGCACAAGGTCCAAGAAAAGAAGTGAGGAGTTAAACAACTTGTTAAGCTTGGTTGAGGAGGCAATAGATGAAATATCAAATTGAAGAAATTAAAAATTTTATGGAAAGATGGGCAAAAGATGAATACCAACTTTCCTGGGATAACTCTGGGAGTCAAGTTGAATTTAAAGGGGATACAGGCTCTGTAGTCCTTGCTATGGATGTAACTGATAAAGTTATAGATAAGGCCATAGAAATGGACGCAAAACTCATTATAAGTCACCATCCTATGTTTTTTTCTGGTTCAAAAAATATAATTGAAGGGACCTATCTAGGAGATAACATAATAAAATTAATAAAAAACAATATTTCAGTTTTTTCTTATCATACTTCGATGGATATTGCAGAAGATGGAGTTAATGATACTTTATTTGAAAAATTAAATTTAAAAAATAAGGAAGTATTAACTTATGAAGAAGAAAAGCCCATGGGACTTATAGGAGAGTTTGAAAGAGAACTATCCCTTGAAGACTTAGATAAATTTTTAAAAAATAAATTACAAGTTAATAAAATAAAATATTATGGGCAAGAAAAGAATAAAATAAAAAAAGTTACCATACTTGGTGGAAGTGGATCGGATTTCATTAAAGAAGCTAAAGAGGCAGGAGCAGAGGCCTACATCACATCAGATATAAAGTATCACGATGGTCAAAGAGCCTATGAGGAAGACTTGATTCTAGTTGATGTTGGACACTTTTATTCTGAAAGAATTATTCTTCCTAAAATTAAAAACAGACTCCAAGAAAATTTTAAAGATTTAGACTTTTATATTCAAGAGGAATCAAGCTTTGAGCTTGATATTTGAGTGATTCAGTGGTAAAATTATCTGGTAAGTAAATTGGTCAACTGCACATATGTGAGGAAAGTCCGCGCTCCACAGAGCAAGGATGCTGGCTAACGGCCAGTGGGGGTGACCCCAAGGCTAGTGCAACAGAAATATACCGCCCATCTGGGTAAGGTTGGAAAGGCGAGGTAAGAGCTCACCAGGTCATTAGTGATAATGATGCTATGTAAACCCCATTCGGAGCAAAACCAAATAGGAATAACAGATGCTGCTCGCATCTGCCGGTAGGTAGGTTGCTAGAGATTATAGGCAACTATAATCCAAGATTGATAGTTGACAAAACAGAACGCGGCTTATAGATTTGCTTACTACATACGCTTAAATATAAGACTATGCAAAAAGTTACAAAAAAGTTAAATTATTTTTAACAATTTTGTAACTTTTTGTTGTTTTTTTGTAATTATTTTGCTATACTTAATGAGTAATGAAAAGAGTACGCATATAATTAATTTTAAAATACAAGGTATAGGAGTTGTTAGTATTGTTTTCCTTTAAAAATAAATTGCCACTAGGCCTATTTGCACTATGCGCAGTTTCCATAGTGGGCATGAAAGATACGGGAGTATTTATTAACGAACATGTACAAAAAGCATATAGTGGTAATGAAATCGACTTTTCTATAGGAGAAAAAGTTGAAGTCTTAGAAAGAAAGGGTAATGACTACTTTGTTCAAAAGGGCAAAGCTAAGGTTACAATCCCACAAGATAAAATTTTACTCACAGAAGTAAATGTTCCTACATATAAGGTTGTTAAGGCTAGTCCAATCTTAGATGATAATGGAAAAATTATTAGAAGTTTATTTGTTGATGAATATGCAATAGGTGTTTCTACTAATAATGACAAAGCTAAGATTAAATGCAACGATGGAACTGTTGGTAATGTTGATATTAAAGCACTTAAAAAGGTTGCTGACAAGAGAAACAATGTAACAAATGTTGAAGTTAAAAATAAAACTGTTGCAACAAGTGACAATGGCAAGAAATTAAACTTAAACAAAAAACAAGTTGTTAATGTTGTTGACTTTGCTGATGGACTTTTTGTTATCGAAGACAAGGGTACAAACTACAATGTTCCAGCTAAAGATTTAGACATAGTTTCTGGAATCAAGATAGAAAAAGAAGAAGAAAATAATTCTGATTCAGTAATTTCTAATGATGAAAAAGAAATTCAAGAAGCAATAAAAAATAAAAATGTTATAAAAGTTAATTTTGAAGCAAAAAAAGCACCAGGACCAAATGTCTCAATAGCTGCAAAAGTAATCTCTTCTGCAGAAGATAAACTTGGATCTACATATGTTTATGGAGATACTGGTAAAGCTGGATTTGACTGTTCAGGTCTTGTTTATTCAATTTACAATGATGAGCTTGGTATCTCAATCCCAAGATCTTCTAGAACTCAATCTACTTTTGGACAACAAGTTTCAAAATCTGACTTACAAGAAGGGGATTTAGTCTTCTTTAATACAACAGGTAACGGAGTTAGTCACGTTGGTATTTACGTAGGAGATGGCAAATTTATCCACGCTTCATCAGGACAAGGAAAGGTTATGACTTCTTCTTTAAGTGAAGAATACTACCAAGATAGATATGTAAATGCAACACGTGTATTATAATTAAATTTTAAATTGAGAGCCTCAGGGCTCTTTTTTAGTAGAAAAAATAGTGTAAGAAAAGAAGTAATTTATATCTTACACTATTTTTCTTAGCAGGTTTTTAAGGACAAAAAAATAACTCCCAATAAATAGGAGTTATCTTGCAATTTTTTGATTTGTCATATCTAAAATTTTTGGATCAATAGTTTCAAGAGCGTGTTTTATTTTATTTGTCATTTCTTCTTTATCTTCCATATAGCCTGTGACATTTATCATGTTAACCATATGTCCAGAGGAATATAGGGTCTTATTTGGTAAATCTAGATTTTCTAAAAGACAAATTTGTTCTCCTAGATTTTCTCTATTTGTAGTTTCCACAAATTCTCCCTTTTCTCTCATATAATAAAGAGGGGAGGGTTCTATAACTGACGTGCTCATTACATATACGCCCTTTGGTGGATAGTAATTTAGAATTTTTGCAGTCTCAATTGCATTTTCTCTAGATTTGCCTTTTCCACCAACACCTTGCATTATTATTGCATGGTAATCCATATCAGTAGCCTTCATCTTATCTAGTCCCCTATAATATCCCTCAATGTCTGTTCCCTTGTTTAAAAATTTTAGTATTTCAGGATTTCCTGTCTCTACACCAAACCAAAGCTCCTTATAGCCTGCTTCTTTTAATTTTTTCATATCCTCAGCTGATTTATTTTCTAAATTATAAAAAGAGCAGTAAGCTGTAATAGTTTTTACTTCTGGTATATATCTTTTTATTAAGTCAGAAATTTCCAAAAGTCTTTCCGTCTTTAAAACAAAGGGATCACCATTTAAAAGATAAATCCTTTCCATAGGCCTATAGGCCCTTGATGGCGAGCTTGCAAGTTCAATAATGTCCTCTTCTATATCTTTTAGGGGAGATATACCAAAGGGTGTGTTGTTATACATGGTACAGAAAACACAATCATTATGGGAACATCCATATGTTACCTCTAAAAGAGGTGTGTAAGCCTCTAGGGGTGGTCTATAAACTTCTCCTGTATAGTGCATAGTTCTCCTTTCATATTCTTATTAAATACTTACAAATAAAAAGAAGCCCGACAAAATCGAGCTTCTTAAAAACTTTAAACTATTATCTTAGAGATGGTCCTTGGTTGTAACCTTGTCCATCGTTTCTTTCGTCTCTGTTTTTAAGTTGAAATTCTTTTCTTGTCATAACGTCATCAACACGAACGTTAACTTCAACAACCTTTAAACCAGTCATTTGTCCAACTGATTGAGAAATATTTCTCTTAAGTTCTTCAAATACCTTTGGTGCTGAATGTCCGTATTCTAATATAATTGATGCGTCAATTGCAGCTTCTTCTTCTCCAACATCAGCAGAAATACCTTTTGTTAGGTTGTATCCACCAAATTGTTCAGAGATACCTGAGAAGAAACCACCCTTCATATCAAGAACTCCTGGAACTTCGTGACATGCAATTGCAGCAATTTTTTCGATAACTGAATCTTCAAAAGTTAGTTTAGATTCGTGTTTTTCTTCTTTTTCAGCTGCATCTTTTACATTATCTTGAGCTTCTCTGAAATCTTCTTGAAGGTTTTCTTTAAATTCTTCTCTTTTTTGAGCTTTTTCTCTCTTTTCTTGTTCTTTCTTGTTTACGCCTGCTAATTCGTTATATTTTGCTTCTGATGCCATTATAAATCTCTCCTTTTAAATTAATACTTATTTAATACTTTCTAAACATTTTCTCTAACCAAAATAAAATTCTAGGATCACCATCTTTAAATTTACCATAGGAATTTCCTATGAAAAATAGAATCATAATCAAAAGTGTTCTGAAAAAACCTATTGTTAAAAATAATACTGCAATGATTAAGCCAAGTAGGGTATACTTGAATTCATTCCAATGAAGACTTGTATAATTTCTAAATTTTTCTTTTAATATAGAAATATCTCTGTCCTTTTTCTTTTCAACAAAAATAATTCTTTGATCATCTTGGTCTTTTCTAGAGTTCTCATAATTATTTTGATAATCCGGAAAATTTCCATAATTATTTCTCATATGAGCCCCCTAAACAACTCTTTTACCAGAATCTTCTTTGATATTGTAGAATTCTACATCTACCTTTGTTACTGAATAACCAGTAAGATCTTCTAAGTTAGAAGACACATCTCTTTTGATTTGTTTGCCTAAGAGACTTAAATCAATGCCTTCTCTTACTCCGCAAGTTACTTTTGCGCTGATTTCATGTTTACTACCATTATTTACTCTTACATCAACATCTGACTTTTTCACTTCATTATAATTATCAACAGTTGTTAAAATGTTATTTTCGACTGCCTTAGAAGTGATAAGCATTTCGCCGTTTTCATCCTTGTCTACAACATAGGAGTTGAGGGAAGGAAGGACTATAACCCTAATTAAAGTAAATAGGGCAAATAATCCGGCTATTGCTGATACAGTAGTTAGGAAATAGAAAAACCATTCTTGTCTATAAAATTCTCCTAACTGTGCCGTTATTTTGCCATAATCGTATAATAAAAAATACGTGCAAAATAAGGATAAGAATAAGGCGATAGAAAAAATTGCATCAATCCATTTACGCCATCTCTTCAACCTAATTCCTCCTTTAACAAGAAAAACATCAACTAGTGAATCTCTCTTTAATCTATTTATAACCAAATAAATTAAATTTAATCTTATTTTTAAAAAAATATAAGGAAAAAGATATGAACTTAAAAATAAGCAATTAAAAAAGTCCATAGATAAGGGAGTTTATAGTCTACAAAAAATATGATGAATTATTTAAAACTAATAATATTATATACTTTAAAATTTATTATATTAACAAAAAAATTAGTAGAATTACTACAATAGAATGGTACAATAATATATAAAGTATTGAGGTTAAACTTCAAAATAAAATTTAAGAGGAGGCAAAATGAAAAAAATAATTTTTTTAATTCATTAGTTTTTAAGCTAATACTTGGAATAATTATTGGTATTCTTGTTGGCAGCTTTTCTAATGAGAGTGCAATTGTTGCAATTGATTCTATAAAAAGAATTATAGGCGACTTAATAGGCTACATAGTTCCCTTAATTATTTTAGGATTTATAACACCTGCCATTGTTTCATTAAAAGAAAGTGCAGGTAAAATTTTAAGCGTGACACTTATTATTTGTTACGCATCAACAGTTGGAGCTGCTACAATGTCATTCTTGGCAGGAAAAGCAATTATACCTAAGCTTAACATAGCTCCAAATGTGGGGGGAGGTAATGTAGTACCGGAGTCCATATTTAAATTATCAATTGATCCGATTATGCCTGTTATGACAGCTCTAGTTACGTCAATCTTATTTGGTATAGCAGTTATAGTGACTAATTCTGAAACTTGGGAGAAAATGCTTATTGAATTAAATAAGATTGTCTTATCTATTGTAAATAATGTGGTAATAAAAATTCTTCCACTATATATTGCTACTACTTTTGCAGTATTATCCTATGAGGGTGTAATTATTTCAGAATTACCAATCTTTTTAAAGATTATCTTAATTGTAATAGTTGGACACTTTATTTGGATGACAGTTATGTACTCTCTTGCAGGACTAATTTCAAAAACAAACCCTAAAGAAGTTTTTAAACACTATGTGCCAGCTTACTTAACAGCAGTAGGAACAATGTCCTCTGCAGCAACACTTCCAGTTGCTATTGAATGTGCGAGAAAATCCACAACTCTTGATCCTAAGATTAGGGACTTTGGAATTCCATTATGTTCCAACACCCATCTTTGTGGATCAGTTTTGACAGAAGTATTTTTCGTAATGACAGTTTCTCAAATTTTAACAGGTCAGCTTCCTGAGACAGCAAATATGATTGTATTTATTCTTTTACTTGGAATATTTGCCATAGCAGCACCAGGAGTGCCAGGTGGAACAGTAGTTGCATCTCTAGGACTAATTACATCAGTGTTAGGATTTAACGATACAGGAACAGCTCTTATGCTTTCAATATTTGCCTTACAAGATAGCTTCGGTACAGCTTGTAACGTTACAACAGATGGGGCAGTAGTATTAATGGTGACAGGTATTTTCGATAAGGTGCCTGGAAGGAATAAAGAAAAAGTTAAAAATTAATAATATAAAAAATCCAGGCTTAAGATAGCCTGGTCAGATTGTAGACAAACCCAGAAATAATTTCTGGGTTTGTTGCATTCTTAATATATTTACTAAAAAAATCTTTAATTTATCCAAAGTTAAATCCTTATTAGGATCCAATTTATATAGTAGTATTGCTAATTTTTTCATATTTATGCACTCAAATGTAAGTGCAGCTTTCATTTCCATCTTTGCTAGTCCAATCATGTTTGTGTATCTAAATCCATGGAATTCTTTTGCACTTCCAAATTGTCTTTCTACTGTTTCTTTTCTTCTTTTGTATTCTTCTTTTCCTTTTTCTGTGTATCTATATTCTTCTGTTTCATCTATGTATTTTTGCCAAATGTGTCTTGTGATTACTTTTTGATTGTTTTTACTCTGTGTGCATCTTTTGAGGTTAGGGCATTTTTTACATTGTTCTTTATTGCTTTTGTACTCTCTATATCCCTCTCTATTTGTTGTCGTGTATTCTAGTATTTGATTTTCTGGGCATAGGTAACAGTCATAGTACTCATCATATATGAATTCTCTTTTGTAGTAGGGGTTTTCTATTTTTGGTTTTCTTTTTGGTGCTGTGTAGGGAAATACTGGTTGTATTTCGTCTTCTAGTAGTTTTTTTGCTATGGCTGGTGTTTTATATCCTGCATCCATTACTATTTTTTCTGGTTTGTATTTTTTTAGTTTTTCTTCATAAAAGGGTATTAGGGTTGTGCTGTCATGGAGATTTCCTGGGAATGTTTTATGTCCTAAGATCCAACCATTTTTGTCTACTGATGTTTCTACACAATAGGCAAAGACTTCTTTGTGCTCTCCTTTATGAAAGAGTCCACTTTCTGGGTCTGTTGTTGAGACTGTTATTTCTTTTGTTTCTTCTTTTTTATTTTTTTCTTTTAGTGGTTTTTTCCCATGTTCTTTTCTATCTTCTTCTATTTCTTTGTCTAATTCTTCTTGGTATGCTTTTGCTGCTTTTTTGATTTCTTCTTTTTTGTTTTTATGTCTATTTGCATGGGCTTTTACATGTGTTGAGTCTACGAATTGTATTTTCTCATCTACGAATCCTTTGTTCATTGCTTGGCTTAAGATGTTTTGAAATATTTCTTCAAATATGTTTGTATCTTTAAATCTTCTTCTGTAGTTTTGGCTAAATGTTGTGAAGTGAGGAACTTTATCATAAAAGTCCAGTCCTAAAAACCATCTATATGCTATGTTTACTTCTATTTCTTTTATTGTTTGTCTCATACTTTTTATGTTGAATAGATACTCTATGAATAGTATTTTTATTAATACTACTGGATCTATGCTTGGTCTTCCGTTGTCTAGTGAGTATTTATCTTCTACTAATTCATAGATGAAGCTAAAGTCTATGTATTTGTCTATTTTTCTTAATATGTGATTTTTAGGTACAAGTTGTTCTACTGAAATTAGTTGTACTTGATTTGTTTTTCTATTGTTATTTTTTGATAGCATGTCACACCTACTTCCTTAGTTTATTTTTACCCTTTTTTTCTGTAATTCAGATGATTTTATTAAAAAAAAGCAGGCTTTTTTTGCCTGCTTTGTCATCAGTCTGTCCAGGCTTAAGATAGCCTGGTTTTTTTATAGATAAAATGATTAATTTTTGATTCTTATTTTACAAAAGTCTTAATAAATGTGAGCACAATTGGTTGATAAATAATATCCACAAGGAAGGCTCCAACAATTGGAACAATCATCATGGCCCTTCTACTTAAGCCGTACTCGTCATTTATTGCTGTCATATTTACAATTGCTGATGGAGTTGCACCTAGTCCGTGTCCACATAGTCCAGCACACATAACTGCTGCATCATAAGATTTACCAAGAACTCTAAATACTATAAAGTAAGCGTAAATTAACATGAAGATAACTTGGCAGATTAGAACAATTAGCACACCACCCATTAAATCTTGAAGCTCCCAAAGCTTTAGAGTCATAAGTGCGAGAGCAAGGTAGAGGTTAAGCATAACGTCTCCAATTCCATCAACTAAGTTTCCATCAAATTTGTAAATATTTATTTTTTCGTTTAAATTTCTTAAGATAACTGCTATAAACATGGCACCAACATAATCTGGGAAATCCATATTTATTAAGGATCCAATGAACTTTGATACTAAAGTACCAAGAGCCATGGAGATAATAATTGCAGCAACATTCTTTATAATATCTAAGTTTGTTAGCTCAGTTTTCTCTTCAGTAAATAAGGCATCTAATTTTGATGAATCAAAGTCATCATTATCTGGAGAAAGCTCATTTTTAACAATTAATCTTCTTCCCAAGGGACCACCAATTAAAACTCCAAATATAAGCCCAAAAGTAGCTGCAGCTGCTCCAACAACAGGTGCTTGCTCGTATCCCATCTTAGCAAATGTTGATCCATAACTCATAGCAGCTCCATGGCCTCCGATCATAGAAATAGATGATGCAAGCATACCATAGGCCGGCTCAAGATTTACGAGCTTAGAAACACCTACACCTATTGTATTTTGGACTAAAGATAAAATTCCACATAATAACCAATACACAATTAATAGAACTCCACCAGATTTTAATATTCTTAAATTAGCACCGAGTCCTACAGTGGTAAAAAATGCAAGCATGAAAGTTGATTGAAAAATATTTTCATAAGTAAAATTAAAGCTATTTGTTTTATAACCTATAAAAGTTATAAACATAAATAAAAATCCACCAACAACAGGAGCAGGTATACAATATTTTCTTAAAAATGCTGATCTGTTTTTAAGACCATATCCTACTAGTAATACAATTACAGCAAGGGCAAGAGTTAATATTGAGTCTAAATTTATTGTTAAAACTCCATTTTCTCTAATAAATTCCATAAATTCCTCCTTTATTAATATTTATCAACATTTTATCTTATTAACATTTTAACATGATTATAATTATGTGACAATAAACTTGTGGTCATTTAGAAAATTAAAAATACTTAATCAAAAAATAATAAAATTTTAAAAAATTATAATAATAAATATAAAAATCACCTCAAAAAATATATTAAAATAAGACTAAATGATAAGTGATATCAAAAAAATAAATGGAGGGTATAAAATGAAAAAAGTAAATGTTATATATTGGTCCGGTACTGGTAATACAGAAAGAATGGCTGAAGCTTTAGTTAGAGGAGCTGAAGCCGAAGGTGCTGAAGTAAAATTAATTCAAGTTGGATCAGCAAGTGAAGATGATGTTAAAGATGTAGAAAGAATTGCCTTTGGATGTCCTGCCATGGGAGCTGAAGAGTTAGAAGAGATGGAAATGAGACCTTTTATGGATAAGGTAAATCCACTTCTTGCAGGGAAAAATGTAGTTTTATTTGGTTCTTACGAATGGGCAGATGGTGAATGGATGAGATTATGGCAAGAAGAGGTTGAAGACACTGGAGCGAAACTTCTTGCTGATGGCTTTGCAGCCTATGATGATCCAGATCAAGATGCCTTAGAAGAATGTGAATCCTTGGGAAGAGATCTTGCGAGGTCCTAATGTATGATAGAGTTTTAATAGATTTTTTAAATCATATTAATAATTTTAAAGATTATGATTATATTCTTGCCCTAATAAAATCTACCGTAGCACCAACCTTTAATGATCTTAAACTGGGAACAATGATGAACCTTAGAAATGCCAAGAGACCATTAAAAGATTATTGGATGCAAAATAAATTTATATTAAGGGATTCCTTAGGCCTGGATTTTTATGAACTGAAGGAAGGGAAAGACTTTGTCTTAGTTTATTTTTTTAAAAATGAAAGACTTGAAAAGAAACTTTCACAGATAAAGATTAAAGATTTTTTAAATTCATATGGATACATATCTTGTGTCTCTACAGGCGACTATCTAAGTTTACTGAGTCAAAAATTTATAGAAACATGTCCTGATGAAATTGGAATATTTTTGGGTTATCCATTAAAGGACGTAATAGACTTTAAATATAGGGATAAAAAGGCCTGTAAGTGCACGGGATATTGGAAATGTTTTAATAACGAAAAGTCATCCCTTGAAGCCTTTAAAAGATTTGATGAGGTAAAGCTTCTTGAGATGAAAAATATTTTGAAAGCCTATAATTACTAATTAAAAATTAACTATACTTTATTTAAAGGACCTAGGAAATTAAAACTAGGTCCTTTATTTATAAAAGTTTGATGAAAAATAATCTTTTATTTTATCTATATAGAAATTTTTTAAAATTTATTATAAAATTTAAGGAGATTTATTAAGCAAATTTGCATTAAAATTTTTAATTAATGAGGTATATTATGGAAGAATTAGTTTTTAAATTTTTAGATAAAAAATATATTGATGACATTTATGAATTGACAAGTGAAGTTTATGAAGGTATTGAAAATAAAGAAATTTTCTCTCATGACTCCAAGGAAGATTTAGAGGCCCTAATAGATGGGGGAGGATCCTTTGTTGGAGTTTTTGATGGGGATAAGCTTGTGGCTTATAGGAGTATCAAGGTGCCAAGTGAGGAAGATAATCTTGCTCATGATGTTGACTTTTATATAAATCCAGAGTCAGTAATAGTTAATGACACAGTTGTTGTCCTAAAAGATTATAGGGGAAGAAATCTTCAAAATTTAACTAGAGAAAAACTTGAAGAAAGATATAAGGACTCAAAATTTACAAATAAGATGTCTACAATTTCTCCAAAGAATTACAGGTCTTACAAGAATACTCTAGATTCTGGTTATATGCTTGTATCTTTAAAGAAAAAATATCCTGATGAGTTTTCAGAAGAAGGCTATGACAGATTTATTTTATTGAAATCTGATGATTTAGAAATAAACATGACTGGAAAGGAAAGGACAATTCACTCAAGTGAGACTGATAAACTTAGAAAAGCCTTTGAAGAAAATTATTTTGGCCTTTCTGTTGATGAAGAAGGTTATATTCAATTTAAGGAAGTAGAAATTTTATAAATATTAGAAGTTAAGCCAGATTAAAATCTGGTTTTTTTCTTATAAAAATTTGCAAAATAAAAAACCGAGCTAAACTCGGTTTTTTTTAAAAAAGTGTTACAAATATAAAATTAATAATGAACCAAACCATTTTGAATAATAATTCAAGTAAAGTGAAGGATATTGCATACCATCCAATGAAATTTATCTTGGATCTGGCAATGAAGTTCTCTTTATAAAGATTTAGTACTATTAAAAGTGAAAGTCCAATTAATATAAAAGTTGCAAGAGGCATAGGAGTCAAGGCTTGTAAGATATTATATTTAAAGAATCCACCAAAGGGTGAAATAATAAATCCAACAAACAATACAACTTTACAAATTATCCAGTTAATTAGAGCAAATTTTTTAACTTCTGGATAAGATGTGTCAATGTCATCCCGTTCTGTTGCAATACTTAAAGGAAGATAAAATTCCAAGTAGTCAAAGGCTATTTTAAGAACAAGAAATAGGAGCAAGACAAATCTAAAAGATCCACTCCCAAGAATTAGCATTATTGCATTTAATAATACTCCTATACCAATAACTATCTTACTTTCTTTTGAACCAAAGGAGCCTATATAATCAGATAATTTATTAGTTACCTTATCTAAAGAGAGTAAGACTTTGTCAATTCCCTTATTAGAAGTTTTTGAAATTTTTGATTCAACCTTGTTAACCTTATTTGATAAATTATTTTCTAAGGATTTTTCGAAATCAGAAGAAACTTTTTCAACATCTTTAACAGGTTTTTCACCCTTGTCCTTAAAAGTAAAGAGTTCTTTGAAATTTACTTTCTTTTTATCTTCATCTTTTACCTTAGAAACTTTATTATCAGTCTTATCTTTTTTTATACTTTCTTCCTGCTTTGTGCCTGAAGTAGTTTTTGTATTTTCTTTAGTAGACTTAGCTTTTTTATTATTAGATTCTTCAAGAGCATTTTCAATGTCAATCTTAGGTGTGCTAAGTGTATTTTCAAAAGATTTATCAGTATCTTGAACAGATTGACTTATTTCTAAGTTTCTAGTATCTTCTTTTTTCTTGGTATCATCTTTTAAGTCACCAAAAATAGAATATTCATCATCGTCTTCTGTGATAAAATTATTCCACTTTTCTTTTAGAGAAAACTTTTTGGAAGATTTTTCTTTAATATCTTTATCAGACTTATCTAAAGAAAAATTAGATTGGTCAGGCATAGAGGAAGAAGTCTTATGTGAAGATTTATTTTTTTCTTCATCGAAGTTTGATTTTTTTAATTCTTCTTGAACTCTACGAATTAATTCTTTCTGACTCATTTTATTAGCTGAGTCAGAATCTTTGAAGTCATCCAAGATATTTTCATCAAAGTTTTCTTTATCAAGATTTTTTGACTTAGCTGGTTTTTCTATTTCTATATTTTCAAGGGTATTAATTAAATTTTTATCTGAAGTTTTTTTGGATTTATCAGTAGATTTCTTTTCCTTTTTAGGTGTTTTAGTTTTAATATTATTATTTTCATAATCTTTTATATTTTTAGAAATCTTCCTATCAACTTCAGCAATAATATTTTTTAGTTCATCAGTAGTGTCAATTGCATCTAAAGATCTGGGATCAAAAACTCTTGTATTTTGACTAATTTTTTCCACTCTATTTGTGTCTTCAAAGCTTTTTTTAACATCATTGTCACTTGTAATATTTATTTTGACGTTTTTTAATTTATGACCACATGAATTACAAAAGTTGTCATCTTTAGAAACTGGATTTCCGCATTTTGGACAAAACAATGTAACACCTTCTTTCATTAAATTCTATAAATGTAATTATAACACATTTTTTTACCTAGATTAATTTTTTGTATATTAAAGTTTGAATAATATTTACCAAAAAGAAATTTATTAATTTTATGTAAAAAAAGAAGCCCCTAAAGGCTTCTTTATAAGATAAGCTAAATTATTTTGCTTGTTCTTGAGTAGCTGCTTCGTTAGTAGTAGCTTCTTCTGCTTGAGCGTTGATTTCTTCTTTAGCTTGTTCTTCTTCAGCTTTTACGTTAGCTTCTGCTTCTTTAGCGTTAGCTTCAACTTTTGCTTTGTTAGCTTCAGCTTGTTCTTCTACTGCGTTGTTTTTAGCGTTTGCAGCTTCGTTAGCTTTTTTGTCAGCGCCTTGGCATGCTACCATACCTAGCATTAATACTGAGATCATTCCAACGCTTGCTAATTTCTTTAAATTTTTCATTTTAATAAATCCTCCTAAATTGAAACATATTGTTTCTTTGATTTGTCTATATCTTATACTCGCCATGTGAAAATTATGTGAAGATGATGTTAAATCTTTTGGAAGAGATTTCAAAGAAATTATTCACAAATAGATTAGAAAACAATTTAATATAAAGATTTTTCATGTATAATTATTAGCAGGTGAGAGAATGTATAAAGCTTTATATAGAAAATACAGGTCAAAGACCTTTGATGAGCTTTACGGCCAAGAGGCTGTAGTAGCTTCATTAAAAAATCAAGTAAAAAACAATGAAATAAGTCATGCCTATATATTTCAAGGTACTAGGGGAACAGGAAAGACATCTGCTGCCAAAATTTTATCAAGAGCAGTTAATTGCCTTCACCCTGTCGATGGGAACCCTTGTAATGAATGTGAGAATTGCAAGAGAATTTTAAATGAATCTGTCTTAGATGTTGTTGAGATGGATGCTGCCAGCAA
Organism: Peptoniphilus harei; assembly: GCF_900454685.1. Classification (GTDB taxonomy): domain Bacteria; phylum Bacillota; class Clostridia; order Tissierellales; family Peptoniphilaceae; genus Peptoniphilus_A; species Peptoniphilus_A harei. Next base: position 1,228,006 of record NZ_UATM01000032.1, read on the forward strand.
TAATGGTGTAGATGATATTAGAGACTTAAAGGACAAGGTAATTTACCCTCCTCAAGCTCTTAAATATAAGGTCTATATTATTGACGAGGTTCACATGCTATCAAAGGGGGCCTTTAATGCCTTACTTAAAATTTTAGAAGAGCCACCAAGACATCTTATTTTTATTTTAGCAACAACAGAAATAGAAAAAATTCCTGCAACTATTTTATCAAGGTCTCAAAAATTTAATTTTAAGAGAATATCTGTTGAGGATATTGAAAGTAATTTAAAGAGAATAACTGAGCTTGAAGGGAAATCTTGTGATGAAGAAGTCTTTACCCTAATTGCAAAAACAGCTGACGGAGCAATGAGAGATGCTCTATCAGTTTTGGATCAGCTTCTCACAAAAAATGAAGACCACATTAAACTTGAAGATGCCATGGAGGTTCTTGGGATATCATCTTCAGAATTATTATTTTCTCTATCGAAAGCAATGATTGAAAAAAATATAAACGGGTCACTCCATGCTATTGATGAAATCTATAGAGAAGGTATTGACTTCAATACACTTTCTTCACAAATCTTAAATCATTTTAGAGATATATTATTGGTAAAAACCTTAAAGGATCCAAGAAAAATTGTTTACACTACTTACTTAAAGGAATTTCAAAATCTGGCAGGAAGTGTTGAGCTAGAAGACCTTCTAAATATAATAGAAATATTAAAAGAGCTTTCTTTTGAAATTAAGTATGCTGACAACAAGAGAGTTGTCTTCGAGATGAATGCAATTAAGATTTGCAAAAGGTCTAATAAAGATGATTTAGAAGGAAGAATTAAATCCTTAGAGGACAAGATTAATAATTTGGGAAGGGATATTCCATCTAATTCTAATTCCAATATTTCATCAAATAATATTGAAGACAATTTCAATAACTATGAAGATAATTATTATGATTATAATCCAGGAGATTTTTATAAGGCAGATGTGGCTCCTAATAAAGAAAAAACCAGCAAGTCTTTTGTGGAAAATAATAGAGAAAACATCAATGGTGATGAAAGCTCTAGAATTGAAAAATCAAAGCAATCTGCTATAATTGAAAATGATAATACTAAAAATCTTGAGGAAAAAAAGGATAAGACCAATAATATTACAATTGATAGGATAAAATCAGATTGGGATAAGATAATAAATGAACTTATCTCAAGAGGTTTTAAGGGCTTTGCAGGTTTTGTAGGACATGCAAGACCAGTTAGTTTAAATGGTAATACATTGGAAATAGTATTTGAAGAAAAGGATAGCTTATTTTACGAATACTGCATGATGCAGGAAAATAAGAAGGTTTTGCCTGACCTACTAAATAATGTTTATAATACAAATATTGACGTTAGGATGAAGTTAAAAAAAGGTGGAGTAGATAAGCTAGAAGAGATTTTTGGAAAAGATAATATAGAAGAAATTTAGGAGGAAATATGGCTAGAGGTGGATTTAATGGCTTCCCTGGTGGAGGCGGAAGAAATAATATGATGAAGCAAATCGAAAAGCTTCAAAAGCAAATGGAAGAAATGCAAGAAAACTTAGCAAACGAAGAAATTTCTGCTACAGCTGGTGGCGGTGCAGTTCGTGCTACTGTAAATGGCAACAAAGAACTTATTTCTATTGACCTAGATAAGGATGCAGTTGATCCTGATGATGTTGAAATGCTTGAAGATTTAATTGTTGCTGCAGTTAATGAGGCACTTAGAAATGCTGAAAGCAAGATGAGTTCTCAAATGGGTAAATTCACAGGCGGACTAAACATTCCGGGGCTATAATATGGCTAAGGAAATAGGACCTATTGAAGATTTAATAAAGAGATTAAATCGTCTACCAGGAATTGGGTCAAAGACTGCTCAAAGATTAGCCTATTATATAATTGGTCTTGAAGAAAGAGAAGTTAGGGACCTAGCAGAAGCTCTAGTCTCTGCAAAAAATAACACTGTTGAGTGTTCCATTTGCATGAACTATGCAGACAGTGACCCTTGTGAAATCTGTTCCAACAAAAGTAGGGACGATTCAATAATTTGTGTTGTTGAAAGTCCAAAAGATGTTGATGCAATGGAGAGGTCTCTTAGTTTCCGTGGCAAATACCATGTTCTTCATGGAGTGATTTCGCCTTTAAAGGGAAAAACTCCTGAAGATGTTACAATTAAGGAACTAATTAATAGGATAGAAGAAGGGGAAATAAAAGAAGTAATCGTTGCTACAAACCCAACTGTAGATGGGGATGCCACAGCTAGGTATATTAAAAATATCTTAGAAGATTACGATATAATTGTTTCAAGAATTGGATATGGTCTACCAGTTGGTGGAGATCTTGAGTATTATGATGAGATTACAATTCAGACAGCAATGGAAAATAGAAGAAGACTAGATTAATTTTGGGACTTGGTCCCAAATTTTTTCTTTATTCACCTTTAAGAGGGGGAAAATTTTGTCAAATAAGAATAATGATTTTAAAAAATATATTCCCACAATAATTTATGTAATTTTGGCTATTTTAATTTTTTATACAGTAGCCATTGTACTTTTGCCAAGGTTAAATAAGGATTCAGAAATAAAAGAAACAGATTATGTGTCCTTTGTAAATATGGTAAATGGGAATCAAGTAAAGAAAGCAGAGGTAAGAGATAGGACAATTGCCTTTGAAGTTGAAAAAGATGGGAAGAAAATTAAATATGAAACTAACAGGATGTATGATCCCAATCTAGTTGATAGGCTAGTAAATAAAAATGTTAAGTCTGCCCAAGTATACAAGCCTGAAATGAATCCAGTTGTGTCCTTCATAATTTCAACTGTAGCAACTTTTGCAATATTTATTGCCTTTTGGCTTTTCCTTTCAAAATTTATATTTAAGAAAATGGGCGATGTTGGCCCAATGAATTTTGGAAAGAGTGGAGCAAAAATTTATGTTGAATCAACTGATGGTATAAAATTTGACAATGTTGCAGGCCAAGATGAGGCCAAAGAAGCTTTATCAGAGCTTGTTGACTTTTTACACAATCCAAAAAAATATACAGAAATTGGTGCAAAACTTCCAAAGGGAGCTCTACTTGTAGGTCCTCCGGGAACTGGTAAGACACTTTTGGCCAAGGCAGTTGCCAGCGAAGCTGAAGTTCCTTTCTTCTCAATATCTGGATCAGCCTTTGTGGAAATGTTTGTTGGTCTTGGAGCTGCTAAGGTAAGAGATTTATTTAAACAAGCAGTGGAAAAGGCACCATGTATAATTTTCATAGATGAGATTGACACTATTGGCAAGAAGAGAGATGGTTCTGGCTTCTCTGGAAATGATGAAAGAGAACAAACTTTAAATCAACTTCTTTCCGAAATGGATGGCTTTGATGCAAAGGCCGGAGTTGTAATTTTAGCGGCAACTAATAGACCAGATTCTCTAGATCCTGCTCTTTTGAGGCCAGGTAGATTCGATAGGAGGATACCTGTTGAATTGCCAGACCTAAAAGGAAGGGTGGAAATCTTAAAAGTTCACGTAAAAGACATTAAGAAAGAAGATAACATTGACTATGAAAAAATTGGAAGGGCAACTGCTGGGGCAAGTGGGGCTGATCTTGCCAACATGGTAAATGAAGGAGCTCTTCGTGCAGTGCGTGAAGGTAGAGATAAGATGAGCGAAAGAGATTTAGAAGAATCAGTGGAAGTTGTTCTAGCTGGATATGAAAAGAAAAACGCCGTTATATCCCCACGTGAAAAAAGAATTATTGCCTATCATGAAGTAGGACACGCTCTAGTTGCAGCTAAGCAAAAGGACTCAGCACCAGTTCACAAGATTACAATTATTCCTAGAACTTCAGGGGCTCTAGGTTATACAATGCAAGTTGATGAAGAGGAAAAATTCCTAATGACTAAGGAAGATGCAATTAATAACATTGTAACTCTAACTGGAGGAAGATCTGCTGAAGAATTAATTTTTAATATTAGGACAAGTGGTGCTTCTAATGATATTGAGAAGGCAACAAAAATAGCTAAGGCAATGGTAACAAGATTTGGAATGACAGATGAATTTGGTTTTGTTGCCCTTGAGTCTATGTCAAATGCCTATCTTGGAGGAGATACTTCTCTTCAATGTTCTCCACAAACTCAATATGAAATTGATGCAGCAGTTCAAAAAATTATTGATGATGCACATGATGAAGCTAGAAAAATTTTAAGAGATAACATTAAGGCCCTTCATGCAATTTCAGAATATTTACTTCGTCAAGAAACAATATCTGGTGAAGAGTTTATGGATATTTTGAAAAGATATGAAAAAGAGGAAACACTTTCACAAAAAAATATTGAGGATGAAAGCGAAAAAAATATTAGTGACTCTTCTCTAAATTAAGGCTCAAATTACAAGTTTAAGATATATATTTATAAAAAAATAAATAATATTTATGGGAAAAAGATTTTTCTATTTTTAGAAAAGTCTTTTTTTTGATGTCAATTTAGATTAAAATAAACTTAAGCGAGGTAATAAAAAACTAGAAGGGAGAAAATATGATATTTACAAATGCAGTTGTGCTGTCAGTAATTATTTTGGCAGCCTTATGTTTAGCAAAAATTCCAGTATTTTTTGCTTTAATGATTTCAGCAATATCTGCAGGACTTATTTCAGGTATGGGAATTGCTGAAACTATGAACACCTTAATAGGTGGAATGGGAGGTAACGCTGAAACAGCCTTAAGTTATATACTATTAGGTTCTTTAGCTTACTGTATGGAAGAAACTGGTGCAGCAGGAATAATGGCTAAGAAGATTGGATCTCTAGTTAAGGGAAACAAAATCTTACTTTGTGGAATAATAATAGTAATAGCTATAATGGCTGAAACTGTTATACCAATCCACATTGCTTTTATTCCAATATTAATACCACCACTTCTTGCAGTTACAAATAAGATGAAAATGAACAGAAAAATGCTTTCTGTTTCCTTTGGATTTGGCTTGAAGGCACCTTACATTGCCTTACCACTTGGATATGGTGCGATTTTCCATGGATTAATTATTGATTCTTTTGGAAGGTCTGGACTTAATATTACAGATAAGGATGTAACAGGAACTAACTGGATTGTTGCAGCAATTATGTTCTTAGGTCTTTGTGCAGGATTAATTTTCTTTATGAAAGACAAGGAATATGAAACAAAGGATGTAGAGGGAGAAATAGTTGAAGTTCCAGATAAACTTGAAAAGAAGCACATTTTAGTCCTTCTTTCAGGAGTCATTACTGTTGTAGTTCAATTATTAACAGAATCACTTCCTCTTGGAGCCTTAGTTGGACTTATCTTTGTTGTAGCCACAAGGGTAATCAAATGGTCTGATATGCAAAAGATGCTTGACGGTGGTATTAACATGATGGGCTTTATTGCCTTTGTAATGTTAATTGCAGCAGGTTATGCAAATGTAGTTATTAAATCTGGAGCTATTGATGACTTAGTACAAGTTGCTCAAAACCTACTAGGTGGTTCAAGACTTGTAGCTTCTTATGTAATGATTTTACTTGGACTAATGATAACTCTTGGAATAGGAACTTCTTTTGGTACAGTTCCAATTATTTCTGCAATCTATGTTCCAATTGCCATGAGTTTAGGTTACTCAGTGCGAGCAACTATTCTACTTGTTACAATTGCAGCTGCTTGTGGTGATGCAGGATCTCCAGCATCAGATACAACACTAGGACCAACATCTGGCCTATCTGTTGACGGTCAACACGAGCATATAAAGGATACATGTATACCACAAATGTTATGTTTTGGTTTACCATTAATTATTCTAGGTGGATTTGTAACAACATTGCTATAAAAATATGAAATCATAACCACCGGCTAAGCCGGTGGTTTGTTTTGCCCCTATAAGGGGCTGTTACCGGCAGCATTCCATGCTTCGAGCTTTCTTTCTCGTGCACCAATTTTCACAGCTGGTGCTAAAGCACCTTATTTTTTGCTTTTGTTTACTTGCTCACCCGTAAACGGGTCAACAAATTCTTTAATGCTTATTTGATCTGCCATGTAATCTTCTTTTAATTGATTTTTTATATATTCTTGTATCTTTTTCGCATTCTTACCTGCTGTGTCTACATAGTATCCTCTGCACCAAAAATGTCTATTTCCATATTTATATTTTAAGTTTGCATGCCTATCAAATATTATTAGACTGCTTTTTCCTTTTAAATATCCCATCGTTTGAGATATACTGTATTTTGGTGGAATTTCCAACAACATATGGATATGGTCTGGACAGCATTCCGCTTCTATTATATTTATTCCTTTTCTATCACATAAATCTCTTAATATTTTTCCTATATCTTGTTTTAATCTTCCATATATTACTTGCCTTCTGTATTTTGGAGCAAATACTACGTGATACTTACAATTCCATGATGTATGTGATAAACTATTTTTATCCATTTTAGGATACCTCCCTTTTCTATTTATGCTACTGCCAGTAACATTAATAGTTTATCACGGGAGGTTTTTTGCTTGAAGCTAAAGCTTATTTTCCTACCACCAGCATAGCTGGTGGTTTATTCATGCTAAAGCGTACAATAAAAAATAAAAGAGACTTACTGCGGGGTGTACAGTAAGTCTCTTTTATTTTCGAAATATAAGTAAAGGATAGTAAAATAACTTTTTCATTATTTCACTAAATCAATTATAACTATAAAAATTAAAAAAGTAAAGAAAAATCTTGCTATACGAAGAATGTTCCACTATACGGAATTAAGCTTTTTGACATTCTGGGCATAATCCCTTTAACTCAACAATATGGCCAATAACCTTAAATCCAGTCTCTTCTTCAGCAATTTTTTCAAAATCTGATATAGGACACTCTTTTATTGGTGATACTTTGCCACACTTTGAACAAACAATATAGTGTCTGTGCTCAGATCCAGCAAACTCATAGTAAAAAAGTCCATTAGAGTATAAATTTTTTCTTATTATTCCCTTGTCAGACAATTCATTGAGCATTCTGTAGAGGGAAGTAAAGCTAGGTATAGCATCTTTATCTGCAGTCTCAAATATTTCTTCTGTGTTCATGGGTACTTGTGATTTATTTAATTCTTCTAAAAGAGCAAGTCGTCCTTTAGTGATTTTCATATTATTTTTTCGTAAAATGTCTTCAAAGTTTTTCACTATTCCACCGCCTTTAATATGTTAATTATAACAAAATTTAAGTATTTTTAAAAAAGTCCTTTTATTAATAAAAAATTCTGTTATAATTACTAATGCAAATCATTATTGTTTAGGAGGAAAAAATGAAAAATATTAAAAAGATTGTATTTTTATTAGCAGGAATTATTTTATTATCAGGATGTTCTAAGGCGGGAATGAAAGAAAATGCCACTGAAGAGAGTAAGGGAGAAAATAAGTTAAAAGTTTACGCTTCAGTATATCCTATGTATGATTTCACTAAAAAAATTGCTGGTGATAAAGTAGATGTGGAAATGATTATGCCACAAGGAACTGAACCTCATGGATGGGAACCGGATTCTAATGCAATTAAAAATCTAGAAAATGCAGATATGTTTATTTATAATGGAGCAGGTCTTGAATCATGGACAGACAAAGTTCTTAGTTCACTTTCAAATAAGGATTTAAAGGTTGTAGAAGCATCTGAAGGTGTAGACCTAATTAAATCAACTCATACTCATGACCATGAAGATGAAGACCATGAACATGAACATGAAGATCATGAACATGAAGCAAATCATAATCACAATCATGAAGCTGAAGAAAACCACAATCATGAAGCTACAGAAAATAACCATAATCATGAAGACCACGACCATGAAGGACATCACCATGGACCAATGGACCCACATGTTTGGATCTCACCTAAAAATGCAAAAATAGAAATGGAAAACATCAAGAATGCTTTAGTGGAATTTGATAAAGACAATGCAGATTATTATGAGTCAAATTATGAAAAATATGCTAAAATGTTAGATGAACTTGATGCTAAATACAGTGAAAGCTTAGGAAGTCTTCCAAATAAAGAAATTGTTGTAAGTCACGAAGCTTATGGTTATCTTTGCAAAGACTATGGCCTAACTCAAATTGGAGTTAAGGGTGTAAATGCAGAAACAGAACCAGATGCTAAGAAAATGGCAGAAATAATTTCTTACATCAAAGAAAATAATATTACAACTATTTTTACAGAGGAATTAATTGATCCTAAGGTTTCAAATATTATTGCTAGTGAAACAGGTTGCCAAGTTAAGGTACTTTCTCCAATCGAAGGATTGAGCCAAGAGCAAGTAGACAATAAGGCAGATTATTTTAGCATCATGGAAGAAAATCTAGAAAATTTAGTAGGTGCTTTAAAATAGTGAAGGAAAAATTGTTAGAAATTAAAAATCTGAAATTTAAATATAATGATGATTTAGTTTTAGATGATATAAACTTTGATGTCTATAGGGGCGACTATATCGCCCTTATAGGATCTAATGGTGCTGGAAAGTCGACTTTAGTTAAACTTATTTTAAACCAACTTAAGCCGCTAGATGGCACTGTTTCTTTTTATACAGAAAATGGAATAAAAAACATTGGTTACGTACCACAACTTTCTGTACCATCAAGTCTTGAGTTTCCAATCACAGTTTCGGAACTCTTGTCCCTAACTCTTTATCCAAGGAATAAGGGATTTAGAAAATTAAAAAACTACCATAAAGAGAAAATAACCAATGCTTTAAATCTTGTTGGCATGAACGATTATAGTGACAGGCTTTATACAGAGCTGTCTGGTGGACAAAGACAGAGAATTTTAATTGCAAAGACCCTAGTTGCAACTCCTGAGTTTTTGATTCTTGATGAACCTATGACTGGTGTAGATAAGGAGTCTAAGGAAGCCTTATTCCATCTTTTAAGTCACATAAATCAACAGCACAATATTACAATTCTTATGATAACTCACAACCTTGAAGAAATAGAAGACAATGTAAACAAGGTCTATGAGATAAAAGATAAGAAGATAAGGGAAGTGAAATAATGGAAATTTTTCAGTATTCATATATGATAAAGGCTTTAATTGTTGGAGCTTTTTTATCGATTATAATCCCTTGCATGGGTGTTGTAGTTGTAAACAAAAAAATATCTGTAATTGGGGATGCCCTATCCCACGTTTCCCTTGCTGGTGTTATGCTGGGACTTATGACATCAACTTCTCCAGTTATAGGAGCTCTAGTACTTTGTGTAGTGGGTTCTATATTCCTTGAATATGTTAGGACAAAGTTCCCTGGATACCAAGAAATTTCTTCTGCAATATTAATGAGCACAGGAATTGGTCTTGCATCACTTTTTTCAGGATTTGTTAAGACCAGTGCAAATTTTGAAGAATACTTATTTGGATCTATTATAGCGATTCCAAAGTTAGATTTTTATTTAATACTTGGAGTTTCAATTATAGTATTTTTCTTGTTCTCATATTTATTTGTTGACTTAATGTATATTTCCTTTGATGAGTCCTCTGCAAGACTTTCTGGAGTTAACGTGGATAGGATAAATTTAATTTTCATGATTCTAATAGCTGTTACTATTTCTGTTTCAGCAAGGACTGTTGGTATTTTAATAATTTCATCCCTAATGGTTGTGCCAGTAGCTTGTGCCATGCAGTTTAAAGTTGGATATCTAAAGACAACTATCTTGGCATCAATTTTCGGATTTATTTTTACTATGCTTGGCTTAGTATCTTCCTTTTACCTGGGCTTAAAACCAGGTGGTGCAATTGTATTAATTGGAGTCTTATTTTTAACAATTTTACTGATTATAAAGAGAAAATAATTTAATAAAAATTTTAACTGGAGATAACTTTTTTCTCCAGTTTTTTATTTAATCTGATAAAAATATTAGTGACTTCTTTATTTATGACTGCCTATGATTTATGATAGAGAGAGCGAATACTTAGGGGTGTTTTATGGAAATACTAGTAAAAGAAAATAATTATAAAATAAATATTGAATATAAAAGTGACGACAAGTTAAGAGATTTTTTAAGAGGTAGAAGTGAATCAAAGTTTTTGCTAATTACTGATGATAATGTCTTTTCTCTATACGAAGATAGGATAAAAAATATAATGAAGGATCTTTCTTATTATGTTTTTAAAATTGTCCCAGGCGAAAGATCAAAGTCTATTGAAAATTATATTAAGATTAATAAATTTCTTGTAGAAAATAATTTTAACAGGGGCGACGCCATTATTTCCTTTGGTGGAGGTGTAGTTGGAGACCTTGGAGGCTTCGTCGCTTCAACTTACCTAAGAGGGATTGATTTTATTGCTGTACCTACAACTTTATTATCAATGATAGACTCTTCTGTTGGAGGAAAAAATGGTATAAATTTTATGGATTTAAAAAATCAAGTTGGGTCTTTTTATTTTCCTAGCTACGTCCATATTGATTACAGTTTTTTAGAAACTCTTGACGAGAGAAATATAAATAATGGGCTGGCAGAAATTTTCAAATATTCTGTACTAAAGGATAGGGAACTTTTTGATTATTTAAAATCAGCAGATAAAATAGATTATGAAGAGATTATTTACAAGTCTCTTAATATAAAGCTAGATTTTGTGAGAGACGATGAAAGAGATAAGGGGAAGAGACAAAAACTAAACCTTGGTCACACAATAGGTCATGGGATTGAGTCTCTATCAAATTATAAACTTAACCATGGGGAAAGCATTGGAATAGGAACTATATATATGGCAAGGGCGGCTTATAAATTGGGACTTGCAAAAGATGAATTTTATAAGGACTTAATTGAAGCATACAAGAAGCACAACTTGCCAATATCTTATGATTTTGATACAGATAAAATTTTAGAAGTACTAAAGCACGATAAAAAGATAAAAAATAATATAATTAACCTTATAATTCCTACTGAAATTGGCCAAGTTATAAGCAAGAAAATGAACTTTGATGACTTAAGAGAATTTATTGAATTGGGCAAAGACGATGATTAGATTAGTTGAAAACAAGAAATTAAAGGGAGAAATTCCAGGGATTACTTCAAAATCCTATGCTCATAGGGCTATATTTTGTGCAGGTCTCGCTAAAGGTAATTCTATTTTAGAAATTGATAACTTATCTAAGGACATAGAAGCTTCTCTAAATTCTATGGAGGCTTTGGGAGTTAAGCTTGAGAGAGATGGAAATAAGTTTCTTATTTCTCCACCTGAAGAATTTAATAAAAGAGCAAGAATTGATGTAGGAGAAAGCGGAACTACATTGAGGTTTATCTTGCCTATTCTTGGAGCTCTTGGAATTGAAGCTGAAGTTATAAGAAGAGGAAGCCTTGTGGGGAGAACTAACTCTGTTTATTTTGATTTACTTCCAAAACACGGTGTTTCTATAAGAGAAGATAAGGAAAAAATTTTCATAAGTGGAAAATTAAAAAATTATAATTTTGAACTTCCAGGAAATATTTCTTCTCAATTTATTTCTGGTCTTATGTTGGCTTCAGGAGGAGTTGGAGAAGTTTGCGAGATTAAGCTAACAACTGAAAGGGAGTCTAAACCTTACATTGATATGACAATAGAGGTCATGGAGAAATTTGGAGTTAAGCTAGAAGAAAGTAACAACGCCTATTCTTGTAGTGGAAGCTTTATAGGACAAGATTATCTTGTTGAAAAAGACTGGTCCAATGCCATATTTTTTCTAGCTTCAGGAGTTGAGGTTAAGGGACTGGATAAGGATTCAATTCAGGGAGATAGAGAAGCAATAAAGTATTTTAATGAACTTGGCTTAGAAAATATTTCAAATAATTCTTATAAATTTATAAAGAAAAATGAATCCAAAGTTAAAATTATAATAGATGCAAAAAATATACCTGACACAATTCCTATTCTGTCGGTTTTATGTGGAATTTATGGAAATGAAATAGAAGTTGTAAATATTGAAAGACTGAAATTAAAAGAAAGTGATAGGATAAAGTCAACAGTAGAAATGCTGGAAAGATTAGGTATAAGAGTATCTTTAAAAGAAGAATCATTTTCCTTTAATGGCATAGGTGAATTTAATTCTTGTGAAATAGATTCCTATAATGATCACAGGATAGCTATGACGGCAGCAATTGCGGCAGGATTTGCCAAGGGACCTATTAAAATTCTTGATAGCGAATGTGTGGAAAAGTCCTATAAAGATTTTTATAAGGATTTAGAGTCACTGGGAGGTGAAAATCATGTCCTATAGTTTTGGTAAAAATTATAAAGTAACTTTATTTGGTCAGTCACACTCAAAAGAAATTGGGCTGGTTATTGATGGAATTAAGGCAGGATATAAGATAAACGAGGACTTAATTGCAAAAAATCTTGAAAGAAGAAGACCAGGGAAAAATGAATTTTCAACTACAAGAAAAGAAAAAGACTTATACCAACTAGTAAGTGGTGAAGTAGATGGACTAACTTGTGGGGCTCCTCTTTGTGCAATAATTAAAAACAAGGACCAAAGGTCAAGGGATTATGAGAACTTAAAGGATAAGCCAAGACCATCACATGCCGATTATCCAGCCTTTGTAAAATTTTGCTCACACAATGACATTAGAGGTGGAGGGCAATTCTCTGGAAGGATGACAGCTCCCATAGTTATTGGGGGTTCAATTGCAGAAGACCTTTTAAATCAAAGGGGAATAAAGATTTATTCTAGAATAAAAAGCATTGGTCAAGCTAAGGATGACGACATCATACTGGAAGATATTAAAGAAGAAAATTTTTCTGATTTTAAAGATCAAGTTTTTCCTGTAATAAATTCTTCTTCAAGAGAAAGAATGAAGGAAGAAATCTTAAAAGCTAAAAAAAGTGGAGACTCCATAGGTGGTGTAGTTGAAACTTTTATTTTAAATATGCCTGTGGGAATTGGTGAACCTTTTTTCGATTCCATAGAATCTGTAATTTCTCATGCAGTATTTTCTGTACCAGGGATTAAGGGAATTGAATTTGGAAGTGGTTTCGAAGCCGCAAATATGTTAGGAAGCACCCACAATGATTCCTATTATTATGAAGGTGATAAAGTTAAGACTAGAACGAATAATCACGGGGGAATAATTGGTGGACTTTCAACAGGTATGCCCATAGTATTTAGGACAGCTGTTAAACCAACAAGTTCTATTGCCAGGATTCAGGATACAATATCTTTAAAGAATAAAAGCAATGAAAAATTAAAAATTGAGGGGAGACATGACCCATCAATTGTGCCAAGAGCACTTGTTGCAATCGAGATGATTACTGCAATAGCTATCCTTGACCTAATTATGGAAGGTGAAAAATGAGAAATCTAAAAGAAGATAGGGAAATTTTAGATGGTATAGATAAGAAAATAATCGCTCTACTTGAAGAGAGAATGAAAATTATAAAAGAAGTTGGTCTTTATAAATTAAATAATAATTTAAATACAGAAGATAAAAATAGAGAAAAAGAAATAATCGAAAAATTAGAAAGTGAAATTAACTTAGAATTCAAAAATATTGTAAAGCCTATTTATAAAGAAATTTTTAGTGAAAGCAAAAAGATTACATCGAAAATAAAAAATGAAAACTTTAAATATGGTTTAATTGGTGAGAGCTTATCTCACAGTAAATCCAAAGAAATTCACGAACTATTAGCAGATTATACTTATAATTTAAGAGATATAAAAAGAGAAGAACTTGATGAGTTTTTTGAATCTAAAAGGTTCAAGGGTATAAATGTGACAATTCCCTACAAGGAAGCTTCTATGAAATATCTTGATGACATAGATAATCTTGCGAAAGAAATTAGAGCAGTAAATACTATAGTAAATAGGGACGGAAGACTAATAGGTTATAACACTGACTATCTAGGATTTGATTACAGTTTAAATTTTTATGAGATTGATTTAAAAGGGAAAAAAGTATTAATACTAGGATCAGGTGGAGCAAGTAAGATGCTACAAAAACTCGTTATAGATAAGGGTGCTGAAGAATTTGTAGTAATTAGCAGGTCCAGTGAAAATAACTATGATTCACTAGAAAAATTTAGTGAATTTGAAGTTATAATTAATGCAACACCTGTAGGTATGTATCCAAATAACATGGAATCAAAGGTAGATTTAAATAAATTTAACAATCTAGAAGCGGTTATAGATTTAATTTACAATCCACTAAAGACGAAACTCTTACTTGACGGAGAAAAATTAAATATAAAAACAATGTCAGGCCTTATGATGCTAGTTGCTCAAGCCTTTTTTGCATGTGAGCTTTTCTTGGACAAAAAATTAGATGAATCTTTAATTATTCAAATTTACAAAAAATTAAAATCTGATATGGAAAATATTATTTTAATTGGCATGCCTTCATCAGGCAAGACTACAATGGGAAAGAGTTTAGCAGAGGAACTAAATAGGGAATTCTTCGATATTGATAAATTAATAGAAGATAAGGAAGACAAAACAATTCCAGAAGTCTTTGAAGAAAAAGGCGAAGATTATTTTAGAAACTTAGAGACTGGAGTCCTAAAAGACCTTAGCAAAAAAAATGGACTTGTGATTGCCTCTGGAGGTGGAACTCCATTAAGAAAAGAAAATAGAGATTATATATTGCAAAATTCCCTTGTAATTTATCTAAAGAGGGATTTAGAAAATCTAGAAACATCTGGAAGACCACTATCAAAAAATTTGGAAAACCTTAAAAAGCTTTATAGTGAAAGAAAAGGAATTTATGAGGACTTGGCCCAAATAAAGATTGATGTAATAGAAGATAAGAAAGAAAATTTAAACTTAATCTTAAAGGAAGTTGAAAATTATGAAATTATTGGTGATTAATGGACCAAATATAAATATGCTGGGAATAAGAGAAGTAAATATTTATGGAAGTGAAAACTATAAAACTCTTTTAGAAAGACTTAATAATATTGCTCTTGAAGAAAATATTGAACTTGAACACTTCCAATCAAATCACGAAGGAGCCATCGTAGATAAAATTCAAGAAGCTTATGAAAATTTTGATGGTATAGTAATAAATCCAGCTGCCTATACTCATACAAGTGTTGCAATCCTTGATGCTCTAAAGGCGGTGAGCCTTCCTACGGTTGAAGTTCATATTTCAAAAGTTTCAGAGAGGGAAGACTTTAGACAGGTTAACTTTATAAGAGATTACGCTATAAAATCTTTTGAAGGTTTAGGAATTGCTGGATATGAAAAAGCAATACTTTATCTAAAAAATTATTTAGAGGAGGAAAAATGAAATCATTAATAATAGATAATTATGATTCATATACCTATAATTTATTCCAACTAATTGGAAAAGTTTCAGGAGTTGAACCATTAGTAATTAAAAATGATGAAATGACTTATGATGAGATTTTAAATTTAGAATTCGACAATGTAATTATTTCTCCTGGCCCTGGTAGTCCAGACAAAGAAAAAGACTTTGGAGTTTGCAGGGAAATAATTGAGAAATTAGATAAGCCAATTCTTGGGATTTGTCTTGGTCACCAAGGAATATATTACTATCATGATGGAGAAGTTGTAAGAGCAAAGGAACCAATGCATGGAAGACAGAGTCCTGTTATCCACAATGGTAAGGGCATATTTAAGGGAATAAAAAATAACTTTATTGTCACTAGATATCATTCACTTACTTGTAAAGATGAAGAGCTTGATGATATTAAAATTGATGCAAGAACACCTGATGGGATTGTTATGGGAATTTCTCACAAAACTAAGCCGATTTATGGCCTGCAATTTCATCCAGAGTCAGTTGCAAGTGATTGTGGAGAAGAACTAATAAAAAACTTTATAAATATTACTAGAGACTTTTATAATAAAAATCAACTTGCTTATGAAATAATTGAAAAAGATTTTGATACAGAAGGCCTATATGAAATGCTTTATGAATATGACGAGAATACTCTATGGCTTGATAGCAGTAAGGTAGAAGAAGGCCTTTCAAGGTTTTCTATTTTTGGCCTCCAAGGAGAAAAAAGAGGTCACACAATAAAATATGATGTTGACAAGAAAATAGTGAAAAAAACTTTTGTGAATTCAGATAAAAAAGAAGTTTTTGAAGAAAATATCTTTGATTACCTAAAGGCCAATAGACCTAGGTGGGAATACGATGAAAACCTACCTTTTGACTTCCAATTAGGATATATTGGCTACTTTGGATATGAATTAAAGAAGGATACAGAAAATGTTGTAAATAAATATTCTTATTCATACCCTGATGCTTATTTAAAATATTGTGACAGGGCACTTGTATATGATCACATGGAGGGTAAATTATATCTTCTTTCTTACAAGGATGACGTGGAATGGAAGGAAGATATAAAAAATCTTTTGAATAAGGAAATAGAAATAAAAAAAGAAGTACCAACAAGAAGAGATTTTCCAAAATTAAAGTTTGTAAAAGATAAGAAAACCTACACAGAAGATATTTTAAAAATAAAAGATTTAATTCGTGCTGGGGAAACTTATGAAGTATGTCTTACAAATAGACTTGATATCTTTGACAAAATTGATGGAAAGAATTATTATATGGAACTCAGAGATAAAAGTCCTGGACAATATAGTGCCTTTTTACCTCTTGATGAATTAAAAATTGCATCTTCATCAATGGAAAGATTTTTAAGGGTTGATAAAAATAAAATTGTATCAACTAAGCCAATTAAGGGTACTATAAAAAGAGGAGAGTCAAAAGAGGAGGACGAGAGATTAATTGAAGAGCTTAGGAGTGAAGAAAAGACTAAGTCAGAAAATTTAATGATCGTCGACCTTCTTCGCAATGACTTGGGTAAATTTTGTGAGATTGGCTCAGTAGAAGTCCCAAAACTTATGGATGTAGAAACTTATAAAACTCTACACCAACTTGTGACCACAGTCTCTGGAAAAATTAAGGACAATGTTGATATAATAGAAGTTCTTGAAAAAACTTTTCCTGGTGGTTCTATGACAGGAGCTCCTAAAAAGAGAACACTTGAGATAATTGACGAACTTGAAACTTATCCTCGAGGTGTTTATTCAGGAACGATTGGATATATATCAAACAATTCAACAATGGATTTTAATATTGTCATAAGAACGGCACTTATCGAAGAAGATAAGGCTACAATAGGAGTTGGTGGTGCCATTATTCTATTATCTGATGAGGAAGAAGAATTTGATGAAATAGTTTTAAAGGCTAAGGGCTCACTTCTTGCACTCCAATCTTATTACAATAATTTAGATGAAATAGATATTGAGGGAAGCAAAAATTAAAATGAGAGAAAATTTAAGTAAAGATAAAATTGTAAAAATTAAAGATATAAATTTAGGAGATGGCAAGCCAATTTTAATAGCTGGACCATGCTCCATTGAATCACGTGACCACATAATAGAAGAGGCTAAAGACTTAAGGAGAATTGGTGTTGACATAGTAAGGGGTGGAGCTTTTAAACCTAGAACATCACCCTTTGATTTTCAAGGAATGGGATTTGAAGCTGTAAAATTTTTAAATGAAGCATCAAAGGAAGCTGGTGTGCCTGTTGTCACAGAAGTTTTAAGTGAAGACCATGTTGAACTTATAAAAGATCATGTGGATGTACTTCAAATTGGGTCTAGAAATATGTACAACTATGCTCTTCTTAAGAAAGTTGGGAGGACAAATAAACCAGTAATTTTAAAGAGAGGATTTTCTGCTACTCTTAAAGAATGGGAAATGGCCGCAAAATATATTGAAGTTGAAGGCAATGAAAATATAATTTTCTGCGAAAGAGGAATAAGAACCTTTGAAACTGAAATGAGAAACACACTTGACCTTGCAGGGGCCTACATGATAAAAGAAAAAACTGGCTATCCTGTAATAGTTGATCCAAGTCACGGAACTGGTAAGAGAGAACTTATTGAACCAATGGTGAGGGCTATACTTGCTCTTGGTCTTGATGGTGTAATGGTTGAAGTTCATCCGAACCCTGATGAGGCAAAAAGTGATGCAGCGCAAACTATTGGTTATGACTCCTACGAGAGAATTGTAAAATATTTTGAGGAATTCAATGAAAATAGAATTTGATGACGGTTATTCCTTTGGAAAGGGAGCCTTTGAAACTATTAAGGTAGTGGATGGAAGGCCCCTTTTTCTAGAAAGACATTTAGAAAGGCTTAAAAAGTCCTTAGAATTTTTCGGCATCTCAAGAAAAATTGAAGAAGAAAAGATTTTAGAATATATAAAATCATCTGATGATAAAAATTTCGCCCTAAAGCTTATTGTATCTGACAAAAATTTTATACTAACAAGTAGAGCTGATAATTACAGGGGAGATAATAAGAGATTTAAACTTATTGTTGCTGAAGTTAGGAGAAACTCTTCTTCAAAAATGATTTATCACAAGAGCCTTTCTTATTATGAAAATATTATGGAACACAGATTGGCATCAGATAAGGGATATGACTCTGCTCTTTTTATAAATGAGAGGGGAGAAGTATGTGAAACTTCTTTTGCAAATATATTTTTTGTAAGAGATGGAGAAATATTTACACCAGTAATTTCTTCTGGCCTTCTACAGGGTACCATGAGAGATTTTATTATAGAAAATTATCAAGTTAAGGAAGAGATTATTTATTTAGATGATTTAAAAAATTTTGATGAGGCTTTTATTTCCAACTCCTTAATGGGAGTTAGAAATGTTTCGCTTATAAATGATATTATTTTTAACGAAGAAGATAAGACTAATTTAATTCAAGTTGATTTAAAAAAATATGGTTTTTAATATTTTTTAAGAAGCTGGCTAAGAGCCAGTTTTTTTATTGGCATAATTTATACACTTATAAAGCAAAAACATTCAAAAAGATGAAGAAAATATTATTTTGTTGTAAAATTAATGTAGATGAAAAGGTGATTAAATGAAAAAAACAAATGCAATGAGAATTCTTGAAAGTGAAAATATAGATTTTGAAATAATAGAATATTCTACTAAGGATGGAATAGGTGGAGTAGATGTTGCAGAAAAATTAGGAGAAGATAAGGATAGGGTTTTTAAGACTCTAGTAACAGAATCAAAAGAAGGAGAAAATTTCGTTTTTGTTGTTCCTGTATCATCAGAACTTGATTTAAAAAAAGCAGCAAAGGCTTCAGGATCAAAAAAAGTTGAGATGATACCTCAAAAGAAACTTCTTCCACTAACTGGTTACGTGCATGGTGGATGTTCACCTGTGGGAATGAAAAAAGAATTTAAAACTTTTATAGATTCATCAGCAGAAAACTTGGACTTCTTTTATGTAAGCGGTGGAAAAGTTGGTATGCAAATAAAATTAAATCCTAAGGAATTAGTAAACCTAATCGATGGAGAATTTGCTGATATAAAAAAGGAGTAAGTATGTATAGAGATATTTATGAAAAGTGGCTTGCAAGTAAAAGCGTTAGCCCAAAATTAAAAAATCAATTATTAAAAATACAAGCAAATGAAGAAGAAATTGAAGATAGTTTTTACAAAGATCTAGAGTTTGGTACAGCTGGTCTTCGTGGAATTCTTGGACCTGGAACAAACAGGATGAATTATTTAACGGTTGGTAAGACTGCTCTTGCCCTTGCTGAATTAATAGACAGCCTTGGAGAAGATGTAAAAAATAGGGGAGTAGTTATTGGACGTGACATAAGACACCAGTCTTATGAATTTTCTATTTTAACAGCAAAAATTTTGGCAGAAAAAGGAATCAAAGTTTACTTATTTCCAGGAATTACACCAACACCACTTCTAGCATATTCAATAAGATATTTAAAGACAATCTCTGGAATAATGATTACCGCTTCCCACAATCCAAAGAACTACAATGGATTTAAACTTTACTGGGAAAAGGGATCACAAATTCTAAATGATATTGCTGAAGAGATTGAGGCAAGATCAAAAGAAATAGATATCTTAGATTATGACTTTAATTCACTTAAACAGTTAGGAGACTATAAAGAAATTAAATTTTTAGGAGAAAATATAACAAATTCCTTCTATAAGGATACTTTAAGTCTTTCTTTAACAGATGATATTGATAAGGACATTAAAATTGTTTACACCCCTTTAAGTGGTTGTGGGAATAAATTTGTAAGAAAGGTTTTATCAAGAAGAGGATTTAAAAATGTTTATGTAGTTCCTGAACAAGAAAATCCTGATGGAGATTTTACAAATGTATCTAATCCAAATCCTGAAGATATTAGGGCCTTTGATAAGGCAACTGACCTAGCAAAGAAAGAAGGTGCAGATATAATTATTGCAACTGACCCAGACTCTGATAGGGTAGCTGTTCTTGAAATGGGAGAAGAAATTTTAAGAATTACTGGAAATCAAATGGGATTTATCCTAGGTAACTTCTTACTTGAAATGGATGCGCATAAAAATTCAGAAAATCCTTCTTTTGTCAAAACAGTTGTAAGTGCTGATTTAATCAAAAAAATTGGAAAAAACTACGAAGTTGAAGTTTTTGAAACTCTAACAGGTTTTAAAAATATTTGTAACTTACCAAACATTTGGGATGAAAGCCATGAACATGACTTTATCTATGGTTACGAAGAATCAATTGGATATGTAATTGGGAACCATATTAGAGATAAAGATGCAGTTGGAACTTCAATGATAATTGCTGAAATGGCAGGATACCTAAAGAAAAGAAATCTTAAAATAAAAGATTATATCGAAGAGATCTATAAAAAATATGGATATTTTGAAGAGTATCTTGATTCAGTTTACTTTGAAGGTAAAGATGGAAGCAGTACAATGAAAAA
Source organism: Peptoniphilus harei (assembly GCF_900454685.1). GTDB lineage: Bacteria > Bacillota > Clostridia > Tissierellales > Peptoniphilaceae > Peptoniphilus_A > Peptoniphilus_A harei. The sequence goes on from NZ_UATM01000032.1 coordinate 1,248,703, forward strand.
AATCATGGATAGTTTTAGGGATATTGAGTCCTTTGAAAAAATAGGTGATTTAAAGAAAAAAGAAGACTTTATTGATGATAAAGAAAATCCACAAGATCTTTTGAAATTTTATTTCGGTGATGAAACTTGGTTTGCCTTAAGACCTTCTGGCACTGAACCAAAATTAAAAATCTATGCTTACGCAGTGTCTGATAATGAGAAAGACGCAAAAGATAAAATTAATATTATGAAAGAAGAGATAATGGATAAAATCCAAACAAGTAGGTGAAAAAATGATTCTTTATTGCGACTTTAACCCAAAAATTGTTAGAGAATTTAATTTAAAAGATGAAGCTGGGAATTTAATTGAAACTTCAAAAATTTATCCCAGCGGTCATGGGATTTACATGTCCCTTTTTGCAAAGAAACTTGGTATTGACTCAGAAGTATTTATGCTGAAGGGCAACAAAAGAGGTAGAGAAATTGCCATGTCCCTAAGTCAGCTAGGTATAGATGTTAACTTTACAGGTCTTAAAGACGAAAATGTTGAAGAAGTTTTGATAAAATCAAAAGATTCTAAGAAAGTTTATAGAACTGAAGATCCAAGAATAACCATGGAAGATAGGTCAGACATTTTAAATTCTTTTGAAAGATCTCTATATAATAAAAAAATAGTTGTAATTCCAAAGATAGATTTAAAGGGTTTAAATGATAATATTTATGAAAAACTTGTAAAAATTTGTTATCAAAACAAGGTAAAAGTTGCTGTCAACCCAAGAAATCATGATGAAATGGAAAAAATAAATCCTTATATTTTAATGTTTGATAAAAAAGACATAGAGAAGGATAAAAAAATTAATTATACTGGGGAAGTAATTGAATACAATAAAAAATTTATAGAGTCAGGAACTAAAATTGTCTTTGTAAATAGCAAAAGGGCAACAATTATTTCCACAGAAGAGAAAAATTATAGGGCCTATATAAATAAGGATAAGTTAGAAAATAAAATTTTAACTGAAAAATTTGATACTGGTCTATCACTGTCTGGACTTGCAATTGCAATTGACAGAGAATATGATTTTATAACTTCAATAAAACTTGCAATCTCTTGTGGAGTGTGGGAAAATTTTGTAGACAAGGATAAGATAGAGATGAGCGCTATTAAAAAAATTATGAATAGTGTGGAAGTAGAAGAAATTTCATAAGTCAGGAGGAATAATGAAAAATTTCAAATTAAATAGAGATGATGTTGTTTTTACATTTATAGATATTCAAGATAAACTCTTAAAGGCAATGTACAACAGAGATGAGATAGTAAAAAATTCAACAGTTTTGGCAAAAGTAGCAAGCACTATTGGAGCAGAAGCTATTTACACAGTTCAGTATCCTAAGGGACTTGGCTTTACTAATGAAGAGGTAAAAGCTCCTCTTAAAGATAAAAAAGAATTTGATAAATTAACTTTTAACTCCTATGGTGACGAAGAAATAAAAAAAGAATTTGATAGACTTGGCAAGAAACAAGTTGTTCTATGTGGTATGGAAACTCATATATGTGTATTCCAAACTGTTAGAGCCCTACTAGAAGCAGGTTACGAAGTTTTTGTGGCAGAAGATGCAATGGGATCAAGGACTGAAAAAAATTCTAAAAACGGAATGGAACTTCTTCGCGAAATGGGAGCAGTGATTTCAAATACAGAAACAATTTTATTTGACCTTGCAGGTATTGCAGGCACAGATGAATTTAAAAGTTTACAAAAATTAATAATTTAATAAACTTAGAGACTAGAGCTTCCAGGTGGAGGCTCTTTTTTTATAATCTGTGATATAATTATTTTGGTGATAAAATGAAAATAATTCACACTGGTGATTTACATTTAAAAAAACTTTATAAGGGAAAGCTACCTCTCGAGGTTTCAAATAAACTTCTTGAGGATGCTTGGCGTGCCCTCTTTGAAGTTTTTGAATTTTCAAATGAAGTTGAAGCAGATATTATTTTAATAGCTGGCGATTTATTCGAGAAAGAATATTTTAACCTAAGAGATTTAAATAGATTTTTAGATTTAGTAAGAAATGTTAAGGCTAAAATATTTATTGCCTTTGGCAACCATGATTATCTCTCAGAAGACAACTTATTTTTAAAAGTAGACCTACCAGAGAATTTGTATATATTTAAAAACAATCTTGATTATTTTGAATTAAGTGAATTAAAAACTAGGATTTATGGAATTTCCTATGATTCTTATGCTTTTAATAGAAATTTTGGAGATTTAGATTTAGACGAAGAATTTATAAATATTGGTCTCTTTCATTCAGACTTAAAAGATGAAAGATATTTACCACTTAGTAAAGATTTTTTACAAAAATTTAACTATGTCGCTCTCGGACATATCCACAAGAGGGCAAAGGTGTATGATAACACTTACTACTCTGGATCTTTAATTCCCCTTTCTTTTAAAGATGAAGGCAAGAGGGGGATAATTTACCTGGATGATGAGAAAAAATCATTTGAATTTAAAAATTTTTCCAAGAGAGAGTTTATAAATCTTGAAATAAATTTGAATAAGGAAATGACCTTTAGTGATATTTTAGGGTCTATCCAAGAGAATATCTACCAAGATAATCTTTATAGGATTAGACTAAGGGGAGAGACAAAACATCCTGAAGATTTAGAAAACTTTCTGCGAGAAAATTTAAATGCTTTTTATTTTGAAATATTAAATGAACTATACGATATAGAAGAAGACTTTGAGATTGAAGATAAATATATCTTGGAATTCTTAAATAGCTTCGGTTCTAGTAAGACTCAAATGGATGCGAAGGAACTTTCTAAAAAATATATTTTGGAGCAATATTATGATATTTAAAGAATTAGGACTTTTAAATTTCGGAAAATTTGAAGATAAAAAGATTGAGCTTCAAGATGGAATAAACTTAATTTATGGAGTAAATGAGGGTGGAAAGTCCACTATAACAAATTTTATAGATGGAATTTTTTATGGTTTTAGTCGTGACTCCTTAGCTAGAAAGGTTCGTGACGAACTTTTTGAAAAATCAAGGCCTTGGTCTTCTAATTTATATAGGGGTTATATTATTTTAAATGATGGTGAAGAAGACTATAGAATAAGCAGAGACTTTGACAAGGATGAAGTTTCAATCTTAAATCTAAATACAGGTGAGGACCTTTCAAATGATGAAAGAAATTTTTTATATTCAAGGATTCCTCAACCAGGTGTAATATTTTTTGAATTAAATAGAAAAATTTATAAATCAAGTTTTTACCTTGGACAAAGGCTCAGTCAATTGGAAGATGATGCTAGTGATGAACTAAAAACTAGGATTAATAATTTTTCTATTTCTGAAGATGAAAACCTTGATTTAACTAAAGTAATAGAAAAAATGGAGGAAGATCTTTACAATTTAGGGACAAAAAGAAGAAAATCATCGGAAATCGGAAGATTCTACGATGAATTGGAAAAAATTTCAAAAGATAAGGCAAACTTTATAAGTTTTAAGGAGACTTATAAAAATTCTATTGAAGACTATAAGCTTTCTAAGGACAAATTAAAAAATCTTGAATATAAATTAAAGGGTAGAAAGCTTTTTGAACTTGAGACCTTAAAGGCGAAGTTAAAAGAATGCCAAACTAATGAATCAAATGGAGAAAATGATTATAAATTATCTGAACTTGAAAGAGCAATTGAGATAAATAAAGAACTTGGAATCTACTCTAGTAGACTTGATGATCTCTTATCCACTGAGCAAAAAAACTTTGAAGTGGACCTAGATTTAGAAGAAGACTATAAGAGGTATAAGGAAATAAATAGAGAGATACAAGTCTTAAATGAAAATAATTATTCTAAAGAAATGGAAATTATATCATGGGACATAAAAAATCTTGAAAGAGAAATCTTTAAATATATTTTAAAATTTATGTCCTCTATGATAATTGGTGGAGCTGTAATATTTATTTCACTTTATTTCAAAAAATATTTAATTTCAATTGGATCTATTTTATTTTTTACTTATTCTTACTTTAGGATAGTAAAATTTAGGGAAAACAAAGACTTATTAAATAGACTAAAAAACAAATATCAAGATTATAGGATTAAGTCCCAAGAAAAAACTCTTATAAAAAAGGAATTTGATAAAGAAATCTCAGAAATTTTAAACAAGTATGGTGCAAGAGATAAAAAAGAATTAAGTGAACTTTTTGATTCAAAGCTCCAAGAGAATTTTAAGAATATTTCAAGAAATGAATATACTAGGGAATTGATGGAAAAAAATTCTTTAGAAATTGAGGATACAAAGAAAAAAATTCTTGAACACGAAGAAAACCTAGAAAATATTTTTAATAAATATGGAGTTCAAAATATTAAAGGTTTGAAAACTCTATTTCATTATAAAAAAGATGACAATAGGATTAGTGAATATAAGTATAGGATTGAGAAGCTGGAAAAAGAAAATTTAAGTGGAGATCTGTACAAAGAAGAAAATATTGAAGAAATCCAAGAAAAAATAGACAAGGAAAAAAACAATATTTTAAACTTAGAAGGTAGCTTAAAAACTCTTGATGAATCTCTAGAAAAGTTAAGAGTTTTAGATGAAAGATCTTGTGAGATCACTGAAAAGCTAGAAAAATTAGAATATAAAAAAGAATTACTTGAATTATCTATTGAAAAAATGGAGGACTTTGTTAAGTCTAAGCGAAAGAATACTTTTCCTCTTTTGAAAAAAGAAATTTCACAATACCTAAGTTGCATGACTCATGGAAAATATGAAGAAATTTTAATTGATGACACTTTTGGCATAAGGGTTTATGATAAGGATATAGAGGATTTCGTTGATTTGGATTCTTTAAGTCTGGGGACAATTGATCAGATTTATCTGGCCTTTCGTCTTTCTATATCAAAAATAATAAGTGACAAAGAAATTCCACTAGTACTTGATAGTCATTTTGATGCCTATGATGATAAGAGGTTAAAGGAATCTCTTAAAATGTTGGAAAGTCAGCAACAAGTTCTGATTTTTACAAGTACAAATAGGGAAAAAGAAATTTTAGATAAAAATAATATGGCATATAATTTAATAAAAATTTGAGGTGTATATGATATTCGCAATTGGAGATCTTCACTTCGACTACACAAAAGAAAAACCCATGAATATTTTTGGAGATAATTGGGAAAATCATGAAGAAAAAATAATTGAAAATTGGAAGAAGATGGTCAAAGATGATGACTTAGTCTTATTGCCAGGTGATATTTCTTGGGCACTTAAACTCGATACTGCAAGTTTAGACCTTAAAAGAATTGATGAGCTTCCTGGTATCAAGATAATTTCCAAAGGGAACCACGACTATTGGTGGTCTTCTTTAAACAAGATGAATAATCTTGGTTATAAGACTATCCATTTCATCCACAACAACTCTTTTGAATACAAGAATTATTCTATTTGTGGAACAAGAGGATGGGCTGCTAGAGATTCTTTTGAGTTTTCAGAAAATGATGAAAAAATTTATCTTAGAGAAGTCCAGAGATTAAAAAACTCTTTGGATTCCTGCGTAAATAAAAAAATAATTGCCATGATTCATTATCCTCCTTTTAATCAAGATTTAAGTCTCAATGAATTCTCACAGATGCTAGCTGATTATAAGGTGGAAAAATGTGTTTATGGTCACCTTCATGGAAAGGGTCACAAGTTCTCCTACGAAGGAGAAATGGAAGGCGTTGACTATAATTTTGTTGCAAGTGATTATTTAGATTTTAATTTAAAAATAATTGAGGAGGACTAATGGAAAGAGAGATTGAAGTAAAGCTTCTTGATATTAATGTAGAAGAATTTGAAGAAAAGATTAAAAAAGTAGGTGGTAAATTTGTAAAAGAAGAGGACCAAACTAATATTACAATTAATTCCACCGCTCATAAAATTTATAAAAAGAAGGGCTATCTGAGAATTAGAGTTGCTAAAACTTCAGATGGCGAGAAAAAATATTTTACCTTTAAGGAAAATATTTCTGACTTCAAAGTTAGGGATAATATAGAACACACAACAGAAATCACAAGTGTGGATGATTTAATAAATATTTTGAAGTGCCTGGGATATGACATTTATCACACAGGTTATAAAAATAGAAAAAATATTCCTATAAAAAATTTGTCATTGATATAGATACTTGGGATAAAGAAACTTATCCAAAGCCCTATGTTGAGATAGAAGCTCCTAGTATGGAGGATATTTATCACTTAGTAGATAAATTAGAAATACCTAGAGAAAATGTATCAACTATGTCCATTGATGAACTTAGAAAATCTTAAAAAAAATAGTGTGACATATATAATAAATGTGTTATAATATTTTTGAAATAACAAGGAGGAATTATGTCTAAGTATAATTATATTAAATGGTTTAATGAAATTGGTAAAGATGATGTAGGACTTGTTGGAGGAAAGGGAGCTAACCTTGGCGAATTAACTAGCTTTGGTCTACCAGTGCCTCCAGGATTTTGTGTAACAGCAGAAGCATACACTAAGTTTATTAAATATGCAGAACTTGATGAAGTTGTTAAACTTTTAATGGAAGCTGTTGACGTTGAGAATGTTGACGATCTTACAAATGCATCAAAGGAAATCCAAAATAAAATTAAGGAAAAAGACTTTGATCCAGAACTTGAAGAAGAAATCTTAAGAGCTTACAGAGAATTTTCTGAAGACATTGGAGTAAAAAATCCAGAAGTTGCAGTTAGATCATCTGCTACTGCAGAAGACCTTCCAGATGCATCCTTTGCAGGACAACAAGATACTTACTTACACATTAGTGGTGAAGAAGAACTACTTAACCACATTAGAGATTGTTTTGCATCACTTTGGACTTCTAGAGCAATCTATTACAGAGAAAAACAAAATTATGATCACTTCGACGTAGCTCTTTCTGTTGTAATTCAAAAAATGGTTAACTCTGAAAAATCAGGAGTTATGTTTACAGCAAACCCTATTAATAACTCTAAAGATGAAATGATGATTAACGCATCTTACGGACTTGGTGAAGCTGTTGTATCTGGTATTGTTACTCCAGATGAATATATAATTGACAAAAAAACTAAAAAAGCTATTGAAAAAAGTATTTCTGAAAAAGAATACATGGTTATAAAAAATGAAAATGGTGTTGGAACTAGAACTGTAAATGTAAAAGATGTTCTAGGAGAAGATGCTATAAAGGCAGAAGCTCTTTCACCAGAAGAACTTGACACTCTTATTGAAAGAGGACTTAAGGTAGAAAAACTTTATGGTTCAGTGCAAGATACTGAATGGGGCTTTGATACAGACACAAAAGAATTTTACTTCTTACAATCAAGACCAATTACAACTCTTGCAGAAGAAAAAGAAGAAAAATTAGTAACTCTTTGTAAGGGTCTACCAGCTTCTCCAGGAATTGGAAGAGGTAAGGTAAAACTTATTAAAGATATTTCTGAAATTAACCTTGTTGAAGAGGGAGACGTTCTTGTAACTGCTATGACAAACCCTGACATGGTACCTGCTATGAGAAAGTGTGCTGGTGTTGTAACTGACGAAGGTGGAAGAACTTGTCACGCAGCTATAGTATCAAGAGAATTACAAATCCCATGTATAGTTGGAGCTAAAAATGCTACAAAATCTCTAAAGACTGGAGATACTGTTACAGTAGACGCAGTAAGAGGAATTGTTTATGAAGGCGAAGTTTTAAAAGAAAAAGAAGAAAAGAAAACTGAAACTCAATCTTCTGGAACTAGCCTTGGAAATATTGATGAACTTAGAAATATGTTTGCACCAACAACTGCTACTAAGATTTATATGAATCTTGGCGAACCAGAACTAATTGAAAAATATAAGAACTTACCAATGGATGGTATTGGTCTTATGAGAACAGAATTTATCTTCACTAATATGATTGGTGCTCACCCAATGTATCTTGTTAAAACTGGTCAAGGAGACCTTATGGTAGATAAACTCGCTGAAGGTATTTCAAAGGTTGCTCAAGCAATTTATCCAAAGAACCTTGTTGTTAGAACAAGTGACTTTAGAACAAATGAATTCAGAGGTCTAAAGGGTGGAGATGAAGTAGAACCAATTGAAGCTAACCCAATGATTGGTTGGAGAGGTGTTTCAAGATATATTTCTCCTGAATATGAAAAGGGCTTTAGACTAGAATGTCAAGCAATCAAAAAAGTTAGAGAAGAATATGGACTTACTAACGTAATAGTGATGCTTCCATTTGTTAGAACGCCAGAAGAACTTAAGGTTGTTAAGGGAATAATGGCTGAAGAAGGCCTAGTTCAATCTAAAAACTTTAAGATTTGGATTATGGCAGAAGTTCCAGCAGTTGTTCTTCAAGCAGAAGAATTTGCAGAACTAGTTGATGGATTCTCAATTGGATCTAACGACTTGACTCAACTTGTTATGGGAGCTGATAGGGACTCAGGAATCCTTAATAACATGGGATACTTTGACGAAAGAAACGATGCAGTTAAAATTGCCCTTAAGACAATAATCGATGCAGCAAACAAGAAGGGAATCACTTGTTCAATTTGTGGTCAAGGCCCAAGCCAATACCCAGAACTTGCAGAGTTCCTTGTTGAATGTGGAATTACATCTATGTCAGTTAACCCAGACACAGTTGATTACACAAGAAGACTTGTTGCAAGTGTTGAACAAAAAATAATTCTTAAAAAACTTAGACAAATGTAAATAAAATATTTCTTATAAAAGAAAACCTCATGATTTAATTTCATGAGGTTTTTTTGCATTAATGCTTATTAAATTAGTCTTTTATAGTCCAAAAAATTTGCTACAAGATCCTTAGTAAAGGGAAACTTAACAATATCTATATTACAAATATCATCAACGAAAATAAGCTCTTTATCAATAAATACTTCAATATTATTTTCTTTTAAAATAGAATAATTTATATTGCGTCTCTTAGAAGGACCTATATATACATCAGAAGAGGGTAGTCCACTGCCACAACAAGATTTACTTGTAATTTTATCGATAGTAATTATTCTTTCTTTTTTTTCTTTAAGATAAGCCAAGGCTTCCTTTGATATATTAATTTTCAAATCACTCATTCTTTTTTATTAGAGTAACAAAAAATTCGCTATCCTTAATAGCTTCAATAGAAATAAAATTTTCACCATCGAACTTTAGAACTTTACCTGGTTCAAAATCTCTATCTTCTTCATCATTTAAAAGCACTTTTATTTCACCTTTAACAATAGTTACTAAAACAGTAAAACCAGGATGATTGTGATTTTCTATAATTTCTCCAGAAGCTAAAACTTTTTTTACAAGAGTAAATTCCTTTTCTTTAAAAACTTTACCAGGCATACTTCCAACATAACCAATCATATTATACTTCCTTTCTTAATAATTATTACTTATTGAACTTATCTAAATCATGAAAAGAATCTAAATTTAATTTAGTCTTATTAAGATCCTTGTCTCTAGATATATTTTTTGCATCATCTAGATTTTTTTTAATGATTTGATCATCTTCCATAGTAGATTCTTTTTCTGTCGTGATTTTTTCACCATTTTCTATAGAATTAATAAGATTTTCAGAAGATTTTAAATCTTCAATCTTGTAATCAGGCATTTCTTCTAAGAAAGTTGAAAGATTAATTGTTTCACTTTCATAAAGTCTTCTAATTATTTCATCAATATTTTGTGAATTTTTACGAACTAATTCTGATCTAATTTCATTCAGAATATTAATTTTTTCTAAACTATATTTTTCAGTAAAACTTTCTAAATCTTCAAAAATTATATCAGTAACAGTCGGGTTAATCCTAGAACTATTTAAGGAGAAGGTCAACGGTCCCCTTTCAATAGATTTATTAATAGAGATTAAAGACTTAGAAAGAATATCAAATCTTTGATATATCATTTTTCTTGAGAGAGCTCTTTTTTCCAAGGCTTCATTTATTTCAAAGTCTTCAGTAGCTATTAAAACATAGTCGTAACCCATGAACATAAAGTCCTTATCAACTTGGTGTTCCTTTAATTTGATTTTTTCATTGGAATTTTCGGCAATATTTACAATATTTTTTATGAAAGAATCTCCAATCATATAAATTTCTGCTTCAGAATCAATAACAGATTTTAGAGCAGAGTAAGCGAGATAACCTCCTCCTAAAATTAGGATTTTTTTGTCAAGAGTATCAAGACTCACTGGCAAGTAACGCATGGTATCACTCCTTTAAAATTTTTTTACATTATTGTATGTATCACTTAAATTAATTATACCAAATAATGCTTTAAATTATTCATTGAATAGTCTATTTATAACTTTTGAATGATGATTTAATAAATTTTTAATAAAAAGAGAACTTTATAAAAGTTAAAATGTGTTATAATATTAAAAAGATGTAATTAAAGAAATAAATGGAGGTTTTATTATGAAATCCAATAATTTAAAAAGAGCAGCTGCTCTTGGACTTGCTGCTTTAATGCTAGCACCAAGTGCAACTTTTGCTAAAGAGTTCAAGGATGTAAAGAAGAAAAATAATAAATACTCTTGGGCTTACGATGCGATCGATATATTAAGTGATAAAAATGTAATTAGTGGACACCCTGATGGTGAATTTAAACCAGGAGAATCAGTTTCACTTGAAGAACTTTTACAACTTATAAAACAAGTGTTAAGACCAAGTGATGAAGAGATTAAAAATGCCACAACAAAATATTCTAAGATGGCTAAAGATAATGGAGTAAATAAATGGGCAGAAGAAGCTGTATGCCTTGCTCTTGACAGAGGTTATCTTGACGAAAACTCTTTAAAGAAAGCAAATGAAAGAGGTTTCTTTAAGATTAGCCAAAGAGAATACCCAAGCAGGGGAGATATTGCAATCTTCTTTGCAAGAGCTTTACAATTAAGTCCAAATGGAAACACAAATCTTTTAAAACATAACGACAAGGACAAATTAAGCGACACTCTTAAGGGTTACTTATCTTCTCTTGTAGAAGCAAAGATTTTTACTGCAACAGGTTCTGATGGAAACTTTGAAGGTGACAGACCAATTACTCGTGCTGAAACTGCGATAATAACAAAAGCATCTTTTGACTATGCAGAAAAAAATAAAATTGAAGCAAAAACAGAAAAGATGAAGGGTACAGTTGTGCTTTCATCTAAACTAAATAAAGTAAATGTAGTTATCATTGAAAACAAGGGCACTAAGTACTCCTTTGACCTCGATAACAACACAAAATACAAGCTAAAAGATAAAGATATCAAACTTGAAGACATAAAAGCTGGTCAAGAAGTTGAAATAGAGTATACTAAGGCAAAAACTGGTGAAAGAGAAGGTACAGCAAAAACTATTACAGTTACAAATGCAATGCTTGACATGGTTGGTTATGTAAATTCTAAGGGAAATAATCAAATAACACTTAGATATAGAGACAACTCAGATTCACTTAACTTTAGAACAACTTCAAAAATTTCAACATCTGATACAAAGACTTTTGATTTAGACAAAAATGTTAAAATCAAAGCTTATGGCAAAGATTTAAAACTTGAAGATATCGCTGTAGATGACTTAGTTGAATTTAAGACTAATGCCGATAATAAGATAACTGAAATCACAGTTTTCCCTAAGGAAGCTTATGTAAAAGGTCAAATAGTTTCTATGGAAAACACTAACAAGGATAAAGCATCAATTAAATTAAAATTAAGCGATGGAAAAACATATGAGTTCTATATTACAAATGAAACAAATAGATTAAATGATGTATCTTTAAACGATAATGTTACTTTCTATGTTAAGTATAAAGTTCTAATTGGAAAATCTGACAATCAAAATAATGGATTAGCAATGGGAAGAGTAAGAAATGTTTCGTTATATGAAACTACTTTTGATTATTATAGAAAATCATCTGACCCTTATATTGAATTGGAACTTAACAGTGGTGGATATAAAACTTATTCATTAGTAAAAGATCCAATAATTAGAGAAGGCGGTATTAGAGTCAACTCTGTAACAGAAGATTTCTTAAGAGGTAAGACTGTTAACTTAAAACTTAACGACAATGGAAAAGTTGAAGAAATTAACATTGTAAATAAAGATTTACAGTTTAATACAATGTTCCAAGTTCTAAGAGCTAATAAAACATCAAATCAATTTAACACTTATGCTGTTACTTTAAAAGTTATTCAATCAGATAACAATAGGATTAAACCAGGTGAAACAATTAACCTTTCATTGGAGGGTAATGTTCTTTTAAACGATGTATTTCTAGCTAATGGATATCTTGACGAAAGATCTAATATACAACAACTAAATATAGAGGAAGTTGTAGGAAACACAGGTTACTATGAGTTAGATCAAGTCAATAGTATACGAGAAAGAAGAAATTTCTATACATTCAAGCAATTAGAAAGAAACTCTTCTAGAAATACTGATAGTTCATCTAGAAATAGTGATGTTTTCACTTACAAGTAAATTTTGAATTAGAAGGAGCCTTTTGAGGCTTCTTTTTTTGTTGAATTTTATACTTAATTATTTTTTAAATTTCTTGCTTTATGCTATAATTTATGACGGAGTGATAATATGAAAAAGAAAATTATAGCTATAAATTTAGTCCTTTGTGTATTATTAGCACCAGGAAATATTTTCGCTAAATCTTTTACAGATGTAAAAAATAGTGGAAAGACGGAATGGGCATATAAATATGTTGAAGAACTATCTAACCAAAATATTATAAATGGATATGAAGATGGAAGCTTTAGGCCGAATAATCCTGTGAGTTTCTTAGAAACCATGCAAATTTTAAAAACTCTTCTAAATCCTAGTGAAGAAGACATGAATTTAGCAAGAGAAACTTATATGGAAACTGTAAATGCAAATGGTGTAATTGACTGGGCGAGAGATGCAATTTGTTTTAACTTATACCATGGCACTATTACAGAAAAAACTTTAACAAGTGCTCGTGAAAGAGGATTTTTAGAAAACAAAGTTTACCCTAACAGGAATACAATTGCTGTTTATTTTGCTAGGGCTTTAAACGTTGATAAGTCTTCTGATACAAGTAACTTAAAGTATAAGGACATGAAGAAAATTCATCCTCTTACACTTGAATATCTTCCAAGTCTTGTTAATTCTAATATTTTTACAAGTACAGGATCTGAAGGTAAATTTAATGGTAGTTTTGCCATTAGAAGAAGTGAAATTGCAGTATTAACTTCAAAATCTCTTGAATATGTTAACAATAATATGGATAAAATAACAAAAGAAAAAGATGTTAAGGCTGAAGATTTATTAGTCAATCATGAAGAAATCAACTTAGATAATAAGATTGATAAAGAGAACAATTCTTCTAACAATGACCTTTATGATAACAGTGAATCTATCCTAGTAAACCATGAATCTAATAATGAATCTAAAGATAGTGATCTTGATTTAGGAATGGCAGAAGCCAATACTCCTATTAATTTTAAAGGTCAAGTTATTGAAATCATAGACAGTAAAAATGTTAGCTTTATCAGAATAAAAATTACTGAATCTGATTCAGGAAGCTTTGGTCCTGGTCAAGTTGTAACTGTAAACACTTTTAGAAAACATAATATAAATGACATTGTCGAGGGTAGTGGAATTCTTGGCGAAAATAGTCTAACAAACATAAAATTAAAATAATATTAAAGGGCTGTTCATATGACGGCCCTTTCAAATTGGAGGAAAAGTGGAATTTTTAAGTAGAACTGAAAGAATGATTCCCAAAGAGGATCTTGATAAATTAAAAAATAAATCTATTTTAGTATTTGGGCTTGGCGGAGTTGGCGGAGCTTGTGTCGAATCTCTAGTAAGAGCTGGAATTGGAAAAGTTGGCCTTGTCGATGGAGATGAGTATGAAATTACAAATGTAAATAGACAGATTTTTGCAACAGTGAAGACTCTTGGCATGAGAAAGGTCGATGCATGTGAAGAAAGGCTTCTTGATATTAATCCAGACTTAAAGATAAAAAAATATGATTTATTTATTAACGATGAAAATATTAATGAAATAGATTTTGAAAATTATGACTATATAGTTGATGCCATTGACACTATTACTTCTAAACTCTTAATTATTAAGGAAGCTTACGACAAAAATATAAAAATAATTTCTGCTATGGGCGCGGGGAATAGACTTGACCCAACTAAGTTTCAAGTGATGAATATTGAAAAGACTCAAAATGATCCTGTTGCAAAAATTATGAGGAAGAAGCTAAAGGAAATGAGAATAAAAAAATTAAAAGTTGTTTGTTCTACTGAACTCCCAATTAAAACTGGTGACAGAACACCTGGATCAATCTCTTTTGTTCCTCCAGTTTGTGGAATGGTATTGGCCTCTCATGTCATTAGAGATATCCTAAAAAGTTGAAAACATGGGTAAAAAAACATATAATAATTAGCAGTAAGGAGAAGTCATGGATATAAATACACTAAATGATAAACAGAAAGAAGCTCTTTTAGCAACAGAAGGTCCTCTACTTATTTTAGCAGGAGCTGGAAGTGGCAAAACCAAAGTAGTTACTTCTAAAATTGCATATTTAATTGAAGAATTACAAGTTCCATCATGGAGGATTTTGGCTATTACCTTTACAAATAAGGCTGCCAATGAGATGAGAGAGAGAGTTGCAAATTTAATTGATGAAGACATCTCCTCAATGTGGATTGGAACTTTTCACTCAATTTGCGTTAGGATACTTAGAAAAAACATTGATAAGATAGGTTACAGCTCAAGCTTTACTATTTACGACAGGGACGACCAAATTACTGTTGTAAAAGAAGCTGTTGCTGAACTTGGACTTGATAGGGATATTTATAAACCGAGGTCTCTTGTAAATGATATTTCTAATATAAAGAGTGAAGGCCTTAGTCCTAAAGATTATATGGATTTAAATAAAAGTAACTTTTTTAAAGAAAATCTTGGGAAAGTTTATGAGATTTATGAAAAAAAACTAATAAATAATAATGCTTTAGACTTTGATGACCTTTTAATAAAAACAGTTGATATCTTAAGAGATTATGAAGAAGTTAGAGAGTTTTATATAGATAAATTCCAGTATATATTTGTGGATGAGTATCAAGATACAAATAAAATTCAATATGAGTTTATAAAATTAGTTGCGGGAAAGGATCCAAACTTAACAGTTGTTGGGGATAACGACCAATCTATTTATAAGTGGCGTGGAGCTGATATAAATAATATTTTAAATTTCCACAAAGATTTTCCTGGTGCAAAAATTGTAAAACTAGAGCAAAATTATCGATCAACTCAAAAAATTCTTGAAGTAGCTAATAAGGTAATAGAAAACAACTCATCTAGGATTGATAAAAACCTTTGGACTTCAAGGAATGAAGGTAAAGATGTTGTATATAGAGAATTTCCTCATTCAAATGAAGAAGAATATGGTGTAATAAATAAGATAATTGGACTTCACTACAAGGGTGAAGAGTTTAAAGACATGGCTATTTTATATAGAACCAACGCTCAGTCAAGAGGATTTGAAGAGGCCCTAGTCAGAGAAAGGATACCTTATAAGATTGTCGGTGGCTTAAAATTCTACGATAGAATGGAAGTCAAGGATGTTTTAGCTTACCTAAGAATTTTAAATAACACTGATGACAATGTAAGCTTAGCTAGAATTATAAATAGGCCGAAGAGAGGGATAGGAGATACAACTCTATCTGATTTGTTAGACTATGCTGATAACAATGGTCTGTCCCTTTACAATGTGGTTACTAATATTGATAAGTTTGAAGATTTAAATATTAGATCAAGAAAAAATGTAAGGGAATTTGGCAATATCTTAAAGATTTTAAAGGATAGGGCAGATAAACTTTCAATAGGTAAGCTATTTGAAGAAGTTCTCTATGAAAGTGGTTATGTAGAAGATTTAAAAAATCAAAATACAATTGAAGCTAAGACTAGGCTCGAAAATATTGAAGAACTACATTCCAATATAATGGAATATGACAGGGAAGGCGTTGAACTTGCCGAATACTTAAATACCCTATCTCTACTTTCAGATGTTGATAAAACATCTGAAGATAGTGGAGTAAATCTTATGACTATGCATGCAGCTAAAGGGCTTGAATTTTCTACGGTATTCTTAGTCGGCCTAGAGGAAGGTCTTTTCCCAAGTAGCAGGTCTATGGAAAGTGAAGAGGAAGTTGAGGAAGAAAGAAGACTTTGTTATGTAGGAGTTACAAGAGCTTGCAACAATCTATTTATCTCATCTTCTCGAACTAGGTCTATGTATGGAAAGTTGACTCCAGCAAAAAGAAGTAGATTTATCGGTGAAATGGGCGACAAGATAGAAATTATTGAAGATAAGTCTAGAGAATTACTAGAAGTTCGTGATTATAATGAAGGAAATAAGTCTTCAGTTAATAGAAAAAATAAATTCTTTGGAATGGAAAAGAAAACTGAAACAAAGAAGGCTGTTCCTAAGTCCATGGATAAAAATATCAATGTTGGAGATAAGGTAAAGCACAAATTATTTGGCAAGGGCATGGTAGTGCAAAAGAAAGAAAAAAATGGAGACTACGAAGTTGTTATTTCCTTTGACAAAAAGGGTTTAAAGAGGCTTATGCTTTCAGTTGCTCCTATTAAATTAATAGATTAGTTGGTGACCAATGAATAATAAAATAAAAGAAATGGAAGATTTAATAAAAGAAATTGATAAATTAAACTACCATTACTATACTCTTGATGATCCACTTTTATCCGATGCTGAGTACGACAAACTATATGATAGGTTAGTTAATCTTGAAAATGAAAGTGGTACAGTCTTGTCATATTCTCCCACAACAAGAGTAGGAGGAGCTGTCCTAAGTAAGTTTGAAAAGCACACTCATCTTGGAAAACTTTATTCAATGGATAAGGCCCAGGGAGATGATGCCCTTCTTGCTTGGTATAGTAGGATAGAAAAATTTGTAAATAATTATAATGAAAACAATATTAATAAATTACCAGAACCAGAATTTATAGTTGAACTTAAATTTGATGGACTTACTATTAACTTAACTTATGAGAATCAAAACCTTATAATGGCTTCAACTAGGGGGAATGGAATAGTTGGAGAAGAGATTTTGGAGCAAGTTAAGACTATCTATTCAGTTCCTTTGAGGATTTCTTATCCAGGTAAAATTGAAGTTCAAGGAGAGGGATTAATGCCCCTATCTGAACTTGAAAAGTATAACCAAGAAAATGAAGAAAAATTAAAAAACGCAAGAAATGCAGCTGCTGGAGCATTGAGAAATCTTGACCCTAAAGTTACTAAGAAAAGAAACTTAACAGCTTATTTTTATAATGTTGGTTATATTGAAGAAGATATCTTTAAATCAGATGATGAGATGAAAAAATTCTTAAAAGAAAACAATTTTAATGTCTCAAAATACAATTATAAACTCAAGAAATTTTCTGAAATAATAAAAAAGATTCAGGAAATAGGTGAAAATAGGAATAAATTAGATATCTTAATCGATGGTGTAACGATAAAAGTTAATGATATAGAAACTAGAAGAGCTTTAGGGTATACAAATAAGTTTCCTCGTTGGGCAATTGCATATAAGTTTGAGGCAGAGGAAATATCGACAACTCTACTTGATGTAGTCTGGAATGTTGGACGTACTGCAAAGGTAACACCTTCTGCTATACTTGAGCCAGTAGGTATTGGTGGCGTCACAGTACAAAGGGCTACTCTAAATAATTATGACGATATACTTAGGAAAAAAGTTAGGATTGGTTCAAGAGTTTTAATTAGAAGGTCTAACGATGTTATTCCAGAAATTCTTGGTACCCTTCCAAGTGATAATGAAACTCATGAAATAGAAAAACCTAAAACTTGTCCATATTGCGGTTCACACTTATATCAAGATGGTGTCCATATATTTTGTCCTAATACACTATCATGTGTTCCCCAACTGGTATCAAGGTTCACTCATTTTGCATCTAGAGATGCAATGGATATAGAAGGCTTTAGTGAAAAGACAATAGAAAAGTTAATGGGAACTGTAGGTTTAAAAGAGATTCCCGATGTTTACAAGCTAAGATATGAAGATATAATTAAAATAGAAGGTTTTAAAGAAAAGAGGACAAATAATCTTTTAACTGCAATTGAAAATTCAAAGAATCCTCAATTGTCAAACTTCATTTATGCTCTTGGTATACCTAATGTTGGGATAAAAACTGCCAGAGACTTAGCTGATTACTTTAAGTCCTTTGACAAATTAAGAAATTCTAAGGAAGATGAGCTTATTTCTATTGGAGATATTGGAAGTATAACGGCTAAAGAAATAGTGGAGTTTTTCCACGATGAAAGAATTGTTAACTCAGTTAATGAATTATTTGATTTGGGGATTAATCCACTTTATGAAGATGATAGTAGTGGGCCTAAGCCCCTTGATAAAAAAACTTTCGTCTTAACAGGTACTCTTGAAATTCCGAGAAAAGACCTTGAAGAAAAACTAATATCCCTTGGAGCTAAAGTGACAGGTTCTGTAAGTAAAAATACTGACTACCTTGTAGTTGGAGAAAATCCAGGCTCTAAGTATGATAAGGCGAGAGATTTAAAAATAGAAATTTTAAGTTTAGAAGAACTTGATAATTTAGTAGGAGGTTTAAATGAATAAGGAAGACATAAGGCATATAGCAAATATTGCTCAAATCGATTTTTCTGACGAAGAACTAGAAAAATTTGCACCAAATTTTGATGAAATTATTGAACTAGTAAATAAGATAAAAGAAGTTGATACTGAGGGTGTTGAAGAAGTATTCCAAGTCAATGGAACAGAAAACAATATTCGTGAAGATAAAACTGGAGAGTCTCTTTCTCAAGAAGAGGCACTAGAAAATGCCGCTACTAAAAAATACGGTTATTTTAAACTAATAAAGTTTGTAGAATAGGAGGGACTCATGACTTTTAGTAAGTTAAAGGCCTGGGAGATAGCCCAAGGATATAGAAATAGGGATTTTTCCTGTGAAGAAGTTACAAAAGAATTTTTAGAGAGCATTAAGGAAAAAAATAAAGAAATAAATGCCTACATCACAGTGACAGAAGAAGAGGCTCTAAAGAAGGCAAGAGAAGTAGATGAAAAATTCCACAACAGAGAAGAAATGTCTCAACTTGCAGGTGTTCCAATTTCAATTAAGGACAATATTTCTGTAAAAAATATAAAAATGACTTGTGGATCAAGGATGCTTGAAAATTATATCGCTCCTTATGATGCAACATTAGTTAAAAAAATTAAAGATAATGATGGTGTAATTCTAGGTAAGGTTAACTTAGATGAATTTGCCATGGGAGCATCAACAAGAACTTCCTATTTTGGAGTGACAAAAAACCCACTTGATACTACAAGAGTATCTGGTGGTTCTTCAGGTGGTTCAGCTGCATCTGTAAGTGCAAATATGGCTGCTATTTCTATTGGATCAGATACAGGAGGTTCAGTTAGACAACCGTCTAGTTTCTGTAAGACAGTGGGAATGAAACCTACTTACGGTTCTATTTCTAGGTTTGGTATGTCATCAATGGCAAACACTTTTGATCAACCAGGTGTAATTGCAAATGATGTTAGAGACCTTGCAATGATGTTTAACTTAATAGAAGGTAAAGACGAAAGAGATGCAACTTCTGTTGGAAACCCTGGCTTAAATTTTGAATTTGATTTTTCTGATGATGCAATTAAAAACTTAGAGGGCAAAAAATTTGCTATTCCAAAGATTTGTTTAGATATGGATTTAAATGAAAGAGTTGGAAGTGAATTTGAAAAGGCAATAAAAATTTTAAGAGACAATGGTGCTGAAGTTGATGAATATGATATCGACTCGTTAAACCATACAATTGAAACTTATAACATCTTAGTTAATGGTGAAATTGCGTCAAATATGGCCCGCTTTGATTCCATAAGATATGGACATAGAACAGATAAGAATTTTGAAAATATAGAAGAAATGTACCGTGCTTCAAGAAGTGAAGGTTTCGGTGATGAAGTTAAGAGAAGAATTATGATTGGTACACATATTTTATCAATGGATAATGCAGATGAGTATTATTATAAGGCTCTAAAAGTAAGAGGATTAATTAAAAGAGATATGGACAGAATGTTTAAGGATTATGACTTTATGGTATGTCCAACTTTCCCAACACTGCCTTTTAAAATTGATGACAATATGAGTCCAGTTGAAGCTTATCAAGCAGATTTATTCACTATACCAGCTAACATGGTAGGTTCTCCTTCAATTTCACTACCAATGCCAGCAGGCCTAGATGGACTTTCTGTAGGAATAGAATTTACAGGTAAAAGATTTAAGGATAAGGACCTTATTCAAGCATCATTAGCATTTGAAAGGAGTTTAAACAAATGAGATATAAAACAATTGTAGGATTGGAAATTCACGTTGAACTTTCCACTGAGACAAAAGCTTTTTGTTCATGTAAAAACTCCTTTGGGGATGAACCGAACACCAATGTGTGTCCAGTATGTTTGGCACTTCCTGGTGGAATGCCAGTTTTAAATAGAAATGTTGTTAACTATACTATTATGGCTGGAACTGCTTTTAATTGTACTATTAATAATAAATCTAAATTTGACAGGAAGAATTATTTTTATCCTGACTTAACAAAGGGTTTCCAAATCACACAAAATGATAAACCTATTTGTACTGATGGTTATCTTGAAATTGATACAGATGAAGGAAAGAAAAAAATTGGACTTTTCCAAATTCAAATGGAAGAAGATACAGCAAAAAGCCTTCATACAGAAGATAATGAAACACTTATGGACTACAATAGGTGTGGAGTACCTCTAATTGAAATAGTAAGTAAACCGGATATTTCTAGTGGTAAGGAAGCACGTGAGTTTCTTGAAAAATTAAAATCAACACTTAGGTTCTTAGATATTTCTGACTGTAAGATGGAAGAAGGATCACTAAGATGTGACGTTAACGTAAATGTAAAGGACATGGAAACAGGAGAAAAAACTGCTATTACAGAAGTTAAAAATCTTAACTCCTTTAGAGGTGTTGAAAAGGCCATTGATTTTGAAGTAGAAAGACACATTAAGCTTCTTGAAAATCATGAAGATGAAATCAAGACAACAAGAAGATGGGACGACGCGAAAAATGAAACTGTCCTAATGAGAGTTAAGTATACTGCCAATGATTATAGGTTTGCTCCAGAAGGAGACCTTCCGATAGTTCATATTACAGATGAAGAAATAAAAGAAGTAGTTGACAATATGCCAGAACTACCAGAGCAAATGGTTGAAAGGTTTGTTGAAGTTTATGGTATTACAGTTGAAGATGCACAAGTACTAACTTCTTC
Organism: Peptoniphilus harei; assembly: GCF_900454685.1. Classification (GTDB taxonomy): domain Bacteria; phylum Bacillota; class Clostridia; order Tissierellales; family Peptoniphilaceae; genus Peptoniphilus_A; species Peptoniphilus_A harei. The sequence continues at coordinate 1,270,021 of NZ_UATM01000032.1, forward strand.
AAGAGAACTTGCCAAATTCTTTGAAGAACTCGCAAAAGATTTTAAAGACTATACTCTTCTATCAAATTGGATTCAAACTGAAATTTTAAGAAGAGTTGAAATCTCAGATAATGAAGAATTTAAACTACCATTTGAAAACAAAGAATTTATTGAGCTTCTAAATTCTATAAAAAGTGAAAAAATTAGTAATAATGCAGGTAAAAAAGTTTTAAGAGAAATGTTTGAAACTGGAGATGGAGCAAAGGAAATAATTGAAAGACTAGGTCTTGTACAAATGTCAGATTATTCTGCTATAGAAAAAATTGTAGATGAAGTCCTAGATGAAAATGAACAATCGATTATTGACTTTAAAGAAGGTAAGGATAGGGCTCTTGGATTCTTAGTTGGACAAGTTATGAAGAAATCAAGAGGAAAAGCTAATCCAAAAATTGCAAATGAAATGTTAGTTAAAAAGTTAAATGAAAGATAAAAAAGACTTTTTAGATAAATATAAAAAATTAGACCCTAGGTTAATAGCCTAGGGTCTTTTAATATAATTTACTCATGACTTAAATTATTATTTACTCTATTATTTTTATAATTTCTAAATAATTCTCTAATTATTCTCACAATACCCTGAGACAAGACAATTCCAAGCGCGAGGGCAGAGGTTGTTAAAGTAGTCTTTATAACCTGTTCTCTCATAACTACATAGTTTGATTCTATGAAATAATACATAATGTAGTACATGCCGGCTCCTGGTACTAAGGGTACAAGGCAAGGAAGGGTAAATACTGTTGCAGGTTTTTTAAAGTAAACTGCAAAAGATTCGGAACAAACTCCTATTAAAAAAGAAGATAATAAATAGGAAACCATGTAATTATTGCTAAAATCAAATAAAAGTTCATAAACCACCCAAATAAACCCTGATAGGGCTGAGGTTATTATTCTAACTCTCTTCGGGAGCTTAAAATAAATTGTAAAGCCATATGTTGCAAGTGTTGATAAGAAGAATTGTACAATACTTTTTTTTATCATAATATATACCTCATTATCTTAAGACCAACACCAACTCCAAAAGCAATTGCAAGAGCGATAAAGAAGGCCTTTATCATTGTTATTGCGCCTGTAATAAATTCTCCACTCATAATATCCCTAACAGAGTTTGTTATAGCAACACCTGGCACTAAAAGCATTATAACACCAATGATTATCATATCTATATTTGAGCCAAGTCCAAAGTGTACGCATATAATTGCAAGTATTGATGTTACAAAGGCACAAATAATATTGTTTATAAAGAAAGAAAGTTTTAAATAAGATAGTTTATCTAAAACTATTGGAATAAGTATCCCGATAAAGAAGCTGGCAGCAAAGTCTTTAACATCTCCTCCAAATAAAACTGAGAAAAAAGACGCAGCAATGCCACCACCTAAATAAATTTTTTTAGGATTTTCTTCTGTCCCATCAATTTCGAAGAGTCTATCATAGGCTTCCTTTATAGACAAATCACGAGAAACAAATTCCCTTGAGAAAGAATTCACTCTGTCAATTTTATATAAATTTGTATCGGAAATTGTTATTTTTCTAAAGTTACTAAGTGTTTCCCCTTCGAACTCCATAGAAATAAAAATTGCGGAGGGAAGGGCGTAGGCTGATACATTAGAAATGTTTGACACTGACTTACAAATTCTTTCAATTGTATCTTCGGCCCTATAAGATTCGGCGCCGTTTTGAATTAAAAGAGCTCCAGTATACAGTGACAAGTTCATTAAATCCTTAGCGTCCTTTATATTATTTAAAACCTTAGCCATTTCATCACCAAGCTAATTATACTATGGAGTTTTTTTATTCTCAATGAAATTAGTAAATTGAATAAAATATTCTCCTTTGATATAATAATTAAGATAGGGGTGATTATATGGAAATGCCCATAATTTCAATAATTGGCAGACCAAATGTAGGCAAATCTACACTATTTAATAAGATAGTTGGAAGGAAGGTATCAATAACTGAAGATACTCCAGGTGTTACTAGAGATAGAATTTATCAGCCTGCAACTTGGCTTAACTATAAATTTTTGCTAGTTGATACAGGAGGACTTGACCTCAAAGATGAAGATGTGTTTATGTCAAATATTAAAGCACAAATTGATATAGCTTTAGAAACATCTGACGTTGTAATCTTTGTTGTTGACGGTGCTGAGGGAGTTAATCCTACAGATAGAGAAATCTCTAATTTTTTAAGGAAGACAAAAACCAAAGTTGTATTAGCAGTAAATAAGTACGATTCAAAAATAACAAAAGAAAATATATATGATTTTTATGAATTAGGTCTAGGTGATCCAATTGGAATAAGTGCTGAACAAGGTACAGGAGTCGGAGATCTTTTAGACGAAGCATGTAATGGATTAGCTCCACTTGATGAGCTTGAAGAAGATGATAACATAAGGGTTACATTAATTGGAAAACCAAATGTTGGTAAATCATCTTTATTAAATTATTTAACAGGAGAAAACAGGTCTATAGTAACAGATATTCCAGGGACAACAAGAGATTCTATAGACTCTCTTATAAAATATAAGGATAATGAATATATATTTGTTGATACAGCTGGACTTAGGAAGAAAAAGAAAATTGCTCCAGGTGTAGAGAGATACTCAGTAATAAGAACATTAACAGCCATCGAAAGGTCTAATGTATGTGTACTTATGATTGATGCTCTTGAAGGCGTAACTGAACAAGATTCGAAAATTGTTGGATATGCACATGATAATAATAAGGCAATCATAATCGCTGTAAACAAGTGGGATGCCCTTGAAAAAGAAACAAAGACAATGAGAAATTTTGAGAAAAAAATTAGAGAAGAATTACCTTTTGTCCTATACGCTCCCATAGTTTTCATTTCCGCAAAGACTGGACAAAGAGTTGACGAGTTTTTAGATATGATTGAACTTGTAAATAACAATTACAATCACAGAATCCAAACTGGTGTGTTAAACGATATTTTAAATAAGGCAGTTTTAATGAATCAACCACCTTCCGACAAGGGTAAGAGAGGAAAGCTGTATTATGGATCTCAAGTTAGTGTTAGACCACCAAAGTTTTTATTATCAGTTAATGACAAGGAGCTTTTCCACTTCTCATACCTTAGATATATTGAAAACCAAATTAGAGATACTTATTCTTTTGATGGCACACCAATAATTTTAGAACTTAAGAATAGGACAAACTCAAGATCAGATAAGGGACCTAGAAGATGAATTATATCCTAACTTTATTAATTTCTTATTTTGTAGGAACCATTTCAGGTTCTTATATAATTGGCAATTTATTTCTTAATAAAGATATAAGAAAGTACGGATCAGGAAATGCTGGCACAACAAATGCCATGAGAGTCTTAGGGAAAAAAGCAGGGGTCCTAACTTTTTTAATAGATTTTTTAAAGGGAGCCTTGGTTACTCTAATAATAAGAAGAATTTTTGGAGATGAATTTGTTCCTTTAGCTATTTTAGGAGCAGTAATAGGTCATGATTTTCCTTTTTATATGAAGTTTAAGGGAGGTAAAGGTGTTGCGACAACTTTAGGAGCCTTGGCCCTATTTAACTTTCCATTAACCCTAATCTGTTATGTTGTTTGGGTTTTGGGAACTGTTTTAACAAAAATGGTTTCAGTTGGTTCAATATTATTTTTCGTCTCAATTATTATTGTCTACTCTTTTATGTCAAACCTTGCGATGTCTAATATTTTAATTATAGACATTATTGCATTAATAGGAATTATTAGACATAAGGACAATATTAAAAGAATAATTGCAGGAAATGAGAATAAAATAGGAGGAAGGAAATGAAGATAACTCTTTGTGGTGGCGGAAGCTGGGGTACTGCAATAGCAAGATTACTAGCAAATAAAGGTCATGACTTAAACTTCTATATTAGGAACAAGGAAGTAATTGAAGACATTAGAAAAAATAGAGAAAATACAAAATATCTTCCTGGAGCAAAATTTGAAAGGGATATTAATTTAACCAATGATTTGGAAAGTGTTCTAAGTGACATAGATGTCTTTGTAATTGCTGTGCCAACATCAAGTATAAGAGATATTCTAAAACAAATTGAAGGTAAGATTTCGAAGGAAACTATAATTGTTAACCTTTCAAAGGGAATAGAAGTAGAGACTTTAGATAGAATTTCAGAAATCTCATCCGAAATATTAAAAGACAATCCCTTTGTGGCATTATCAGGGCCTTCCCATGCAGAAGAAGTTGGAAAGGATATACCAACAACAGTCGTTGCATCTTCTGAGAATCTTGAAGTAGCTCAGATTATTCAACATGAGTTTTCTACTCCAATTTTTAGAATTTATACAAATCCTGATCTTGTAGGTGTAGAAATGGGTGGTGCGCTAAAAAATATTATTGCTTTGGCGGCTGGTATGAATGATGGACTAGGTTATGGAGATAACTCTAAGGCAGCATTAATGACTCGTGGCATATATGAAATGAATAAGCTTGGTATCTCATTAGGAGCAAACCCACATACTATTAACGGTTTATCAGGAATTGGTGATTTAATAGTTACCTGCACTAGTATGCACTCAAGAAATAGAAGAGCAGGCATCTTAATTGGACAAGGCAAGTCTATGGAAGAAGCATGTAAAGAAGTTGGTCAAGTCGTTGAGGGTGTGAAAACTGTTAAGTCAGCATATAAACTTGCTTCAGTTAAAAATATAGAAATGCCAATAACAGATGCTCTTTATAGGGTTCTTTACGAGGGATACGATCCTAACAAGGCAGTTTATGAGCTTATGACTAGAAAAAACAAGGATGAAATAGAGCAAATCTTCTTTGAATAATATCTTATCATAAGAGTTTATGTTATAATTACTTGGTAAATAGGTGGTTTTTTGAGTAGTTTTAAAAATAAAAATAAATATATAAAAAGAAGGGTTTTTGCTCTTATTTTTATTTTATTTTTGCTAATGATTTTTGGAAAGTTAATAAGAGGAAATAGAGTTAATGATTATAAGACGATTTTTCCAACTTTGACTACTTTTGAAAAAGACATTGACACAAGAGTATACAATATCTTTGAAGAAAAAGCTTACTATGCAGAAGGAGATGGAGTTGTAGTCTTTCACGCTAGTGAAGGTCAAAAGGTACCTTCTGGGTATGAAGTTGCAAATTTAAACCTTATGGGTGATGTATCATCTCTAAAAGATGAGTTAGCTAAAATAAAAGCAGCTATAAAAATAAAACAAGGCATAGAACCTCCTGAGAAAGAGAGCTCAAAAACTTTCACTAAAAATTTACAGGAACAGATAAAAAATAAAGATTTTACAGAAGTTTATTACGATATAAACTCAACAGATAATGGTATAAATGAAAACATTAATACAGCAGAATTAAAAGAATACCTTGAACTTTCTGATGCTGCATTAAATGTTAAAAAAGAAGAATTAGAAGAAAAAATTTCAAAATATAATTTTTCTTATTTGACAGAATTTAGTGGAATTGTATCATACAAAATTGATGGAAATGAAGAATATTTTGATATAAAAGACCTTGATAAGTTTACATATAAGTACTTAAATAAAAACTACAACTTTAAGAATCTTGAGATGGAAACTAGGGTAAAGAATGGCGATCCACTTTTTAAAATTATGAATAATTTAAACTGGAAAGTGGCTTGTACTATTTCAAATGTATCAAACATAGCAAACTATAATATTGGAGATTCCGTAAAAATACAAATTCCAGATATAGAAGATATTTATGGAGTCGTTGAGAAAATTAACAAAGATGAAAATCATGCGGTTATAATTATCAGTTTAGATCGATATTTTGAAAATATGTATTCAAATAGAATTCATGAAGGTAAAATTATTGTAAATAAGACCAAGGGTTTTGAGATACCTAAATCAACTTTAATTGAAAGAAATAATCTTACAGGAGTTTATGTACAGGAAATCAGAGGTCTTGTTAAATTTGTGCCAGTTGATATTGTCAGTGAATCAAGTGATACTGTATTTATTAATAGAGGTAACAAACAATCTGTTTTTAGTATCGGAGAAAAATCATACAAGACATTAACTGTAAATGATGCAATAGTTATAAATCCAAAAACTGTTGATGAATCAAGAATATTAAACTGAGGTGATAAATTGGATTTAAAAGATAATTTAAAACAACTTTATGAAGATATTGAAATAGCTAAGGATAAATCTAATTTTAAAAGAGATGTTAAACTAATAGCAGTTTCTAAAACTCACCCTGTTGAAATGATAGAAGAATTTAACGGTCTTGGTGTTCATGATTTTGGTGAAAATAAGGTACAAGAACTTGTATCTAAAATTGAAGATGAAAAAATCAAAGAAAAATTAAAAAATAATGAATTAAATTTCCATTTAATTGGCAATTTACAGACTAATAAAGTAAAATATATTTATAATAAAGTTAAATTAATTCAATCTCTTGATAGAATAAAACTAGCAAAAGAAATTAACAAGAGAGCAAAAAAAGATGACATAAAAGTTGATTGTCTAGTTCAAATTAATATTGGAAATGAGGACAGCAAGTTTGGAATAAAGTACGAAGATACTGAGGATTTTATTTATGAACTTCTTGAATTTAAAAATATTAATATTAAAGGACTCATGGCTATAGCACCAAATACTGAAGACGAGGTCTTACTTAGAAAATTATTTGAAAAAATGAATAATAAGTTTGAAGAAATTGCTTCAAAGGATTATGAAAATGTAGAAATGAAGTACCTATCAATGGGAATGAGTCATGATTTTAAATTAGCTATAGAAGAAGGATCCAACATGATTAGAGTTGGCTCTAAACTTTTTGGAAATAGAAATTATAATTAGGAGGATATTATGGCAGAAAAAACTATGGATAAACTAAAGAAAATCTTTGGTTTTGCAGACGAATATGAATATGAAGATTTTGATGAAGAATTTGAAGATGAAGTGAGTGAAAGTGAAGCAATCGAACCAGCTTATACTCCTTCTAAACCAGTTAGCCACAAACCAGCAACAAAGTCTAGAGTATCAGCAAGCAACATGATAATTACAGTTCATGAACCACTATCTTATGATGAATCTCCCCTTATAGTTGATGATTTGAGAGATTTTAAAGCAGTAGTTCTTAATTTTGAACAATTAGATGTTGATGTTAAGAGACAAATTTTTGATTTTGTTAGTGGAGCTCTTTATGCTCTTGATGGCAAGATGCAAAAGGTAAACAAGGATATTTTTATACTTGCACCAAACAATGTAGAAATTGACGGATTAAAGGAACAACTTAAAAATAACGGAATGTTCCCTTGGTAAATTTAAATAGAATAGATTTAATTAATCATATAAATAGACCCGAAGAAAAGATTTCTATTAGAAAAGTAATCGACAAAATGGAATCTGTTATGAATAATCATATTTCAACTTCAACAGATTTTCTAAATCCTCATGAGATTAATTTATCTATTTCCATATTGAATAGATTTAAAGACCAAGTGTCATATGAAATAGACGGGGGATATGAAGATAGTGAATCTAGTATTATCTACATATACCCTGCCTATAGGTATGAAAATGAAGACAATGATCTTGTTCTATTCAAATTTGAAACTAATAATAAAATTAAACATGGTGATGTACTTGGATCTATTTTAGGTTTAAGTATAGACAGAGGAAAAATAGGTGATATTTTAATTGGAGAAAAATTCACTTATTTTTTTGTTAAAAGAGAAATTTCAAATTTTATAGAAATTAATCTCACTAAAGTTTCGAAATACAATATATTGCTTTCAAGAGAAGATGATATAAGTGGTCTTCCGAAGAAGGAATATGACTATAAAAAGGTAATTGTTTCCTCTTTTAGACTAGATAACTTAATTTCAAAAGTTTTCAATCTTTCTAGGTCAAAAGTGAAAGATATGATACAAGCTGAACTTGTAAAGGTAAATTTTGCCAAAGAAACAAGATCACATTTAGAATTAGAGCTAGGAGATTTAGTATCTGTAAGCCATTACGGTCGATTTAGATTATATGACCTTGAAGGAAATACTAAAAAAGGAAATTCTGTATTAATCGTGAGATTAAATAAATAAGGGGAGAAAATATGTTTGTTGCTATATTTAGTATTATTTTAATTATTGTAGATCAATTCACAAAATACCTTGCTGCAACTAATTTAGCTAATGAGAATTCTATTGTCTTAATAGATAATTTTTTAAGACTCTATTATATAGAAAATCGAGGAGCAGCTTTTGGAATACTCCAAGGTTTTAGGTCACTATTTGCAGTTATCACAGTAGCAGTCTTATTAATACTTATTATATTCTTATTCAAGAACTACAACAAAGTTCCTTTTATTTATCTTCTTAGTTTTAGCTTATTAATTGGAGGTACTATTGGAAACTTTATTGATAGAATCAGGCTTCATTATGTAATTGATTTTATTAGTATGAAATTTCTTGGATACGACTTTGCAATTTTTAACTTTGCTGATGTTTTTATAGTAGTTGGAACAATTTTGATATCAATAGGTATACTTCTCCATGATAACAAAAGGTGAGCTATGTATAAGAACAATTTTATCGTTGATAAGGAGTCTGTTGGATTAAGACTAGATAAATTTTTAGATGGAAAAATTGAAATCAACAGATCTCAAATTAAAAAAAATATAAAAGAAGGTAATATTTTAGTAAATAACAAAATAGAAAAGGCTGGATATAGTTTAAAAGAATGTGATAAAATTTCCGTTGAATATGAGGATGACTTTAGACTTTATCCAGAAAAAATTAACTTTGATATTTTATATGAAGATGACTATTTAGCAGTCATTTCTAAACCTCAAGACCTTGTTGTTCATCCAGGAGCAGGAAATAAAAGTGGAACTTTAGTAAATGGACTTTTATATTCTTTTAAAGAACTCTCAAACCCAATTGACAAAGATAGGCCTGGAATAGTTCATAGACTTGATAAGGATACTTCAGGTCTTATGATTATAGCAAAAAAAGATGAGGCCTATTATAAGTTGGTGGATATGTTTAAAAATCGACAAATAGATAAACACTATCTTGCTATATGCCAAGGAAATATCTATGAAGATTTTGATCTAAACGAACCCATTGGAAGAGATCCTAACAATAGAATTAAAATGAAAGTTATTTATGAAAATTCTAAAGAAGCTTCAACTAGTTTCAAGGTTTTAAAAAATTTTAGCAAGTTTACTCTTCTAGATGTTCATTTACATACGGGTAGGACTCATCAAATTAGGGTTCACTTGGCCTATGTAAACCATCCAATAGTTGGAGATTATGTATATGGTGTGAAAAATAAATTTAAAATTGATAAACAGCTTTTACATGCCTATAAACTTAAATTTAAACACCCCATTAGTGGGAAAGAATTAGAAATAGAAGATAAGTTTCCTCAAAGATTTAAAAATTTTATGGAAAAATTTAATTAGGAGATACAAATTGAAAGATTATGATGTAATAATTGTAGGAGCAGGTGCTTCAGGTGTATTTGCTTCTTATGAATTTAAAAAGATGAATTCGGACTTAAGGGTTTTAGTAATAGATAAGGGAAATGAAATATACAAAAGACAGTGTCCAATAAAAACTGGAAAAGTTGATAATTGTATCTCTTGTAATCCTTGCAATATTATGAATGGTTATGGTGGAGCAGGGACCCTTTCTGATGGAAAATATAACATTACAACTAATTTTGGTGGTCAAATGCATGATTTTCTTGGAAAGGAAGACTCAATTGAGCTAATGGAATATGTTGATAAAGTTCTTTGTGACTTTGATGGTGGGAATTCAAAATTATACGAGACAAAGTCATCAAATTTAAAGACACTTGCTCTAAAGCATGATCTTCATCTTCTAGACGCCAAGGTGAGACATTTTGGGACTGATAGAAATATAAAAATCCTGGAAAAAGTTTATGAATGGACTAAGGATAAAGTTGAAATGTTATTTAACACGACAATTGTTGATGTTGAAAAGAAAGATAAATTTATCCTAACAAGTGATAAGGGAGAAACTTATTCCTGTGAAAAATTAGTACTTGCTTCAGGAAGAAGTGGATCTAAATGGATTTCAGAAATTTGTAAAAAATTTGACATTAATTTGTTTTCCAACCAAGTTGATATTGGTGTAAGGGTTGAACTACCTGCAGAAGTTTTTAAACATATAACAGATGCAGTTTATGAGTCTAAAATAGTTTATCAAACAAAAATGTATAATGACCTTGTTAGGACCTTTTGCATGAACCCTTATGGTCAAGTAGTTGCTGAGAATACCAATGGAATTATAACTGTTAATGGTCATTCCTACGCAGATCCTAAATTACAATCAGAAAACACAAATTTTGCACTTCTTGTTAGTAATAAATTCACTGAACCTTTTAAAGATTCCAATGAGTATGGAGAATCCATAGCTAAATTATCTAATATGTTAGGGGGAGGGGTTCTCCTTCAAAGATTTGGAGATTTAGTCAAAGGCAGAAGGTCTGATGAAAGAAGGATGCAGAAGTGTTTCACAGAGCCAACTCTAAAGGCAACTCCAGGTGATTTATCTCTTGTAATTCCTAAGAGACAATTGGACTCAATAATTGAGATGATTTATGCTCTTGATAAAATTGCACCAGGAACTGCCAACGACGACACTCTATTATATGGTGTTGAAGTTAAGTTCTATAATTCAAGAGTTGAAACAGATAATAATTTTGAGACTTCAGTTGAAGGATTGTTTGTTGTAGGAGATGGCGGAGGTGCCACTCACTCACTTTCACAAGCATCGGCATGTGGTGTTTATGTCGCTAGATATTTAAATAATATACTATCTTAAGAGTATGCATATGCATACTCTTTTCTTGATAAAGTGGCTATTTTTCAGTTATAATATAAAGATATGAAATGAGGATGTATATGGAAAATAAAGAATTAATTAACGATTTAAATAATAATGTAAATGAATATATAAGAAACATAAAAGAAAACATTGATGAGAAAAAAGCTTTAGTTATAACTCATGGTTGCCAAATGAATGAACATGACTCAGAAAAGATAACTTGGCTTCTTGAAAAAATGGGATATAGCTTTGTAAATGAGATTGATGAAGCAGACTTTATTATTGTAAATACTTGCTCAGTAAGACATTCTGCAGAAGATAAAGTTTACGGACAATTGGGGAATTTAAAAAACTTAAAATCAAAAAAAGAAAAATATAAAAATAGCAGTTTGTGGTTGTATGATGCAAAGGGATGAGTCTAGGAACTATGTAATAGAAAAGTTTCCTAATGTAGATATAATTTTTGGAACAAACAATATTTGGAAACTACCTGAACTTTTAACAGAATCATATAATGGGACAAAACTTGCAATGGATATTGAAGAAAATGCCCTAAGTATTGATGATAAGCTTGGAGCCAATAGACTTTATAATTTTAAGTCCTATGTAAATATTATGTATGGTTGTAACAATTTCTGTTCTTACTGTATAGTTCCTTATACTAGGGGAAGAGAAACTAGTAGAAGACCTGGGGAAATTATTAGGGAAATTGAAGATTTAGCGAGACATGGCACCAAAGAAGTTACCCTTCTTGGTCAAAATGTCAATTCTTATGGAAAGACTCTTGATGAAAAATTTACTTTTTCTAATCTCTTAGAAGAAATAAATGATATCAAGGGCATTGAAAGGATAAGATTTATGACTTCCCATCCTAAGGATATTTCTGATGAATTAATCTATTCTTTTAAGAATCTTGATAAATTATCTAACTTTTTACACCTTCCAGTCCAAGCAGGTTCATCAAGAGTTCTTAAGATGATGAATAGGAAGTACACAAAGGAAGATTATCTAAGAACAATTGATAAGGTTAAAAATGTAAATCCAAATATTGCACTTTCAACAGATATTATGGTAGGTTTTCCAGGAGAAGAGGAAGAAGACTTTATGGATACCCTCGATTTGATTAAAAAAGTTGAGTATGATACAGCCTTTACTTTTATTTATTCAGTTAGGGAGAATACCCCTGCTGCAAATAGGACAGATCAGGTTCCTGACAAGATAAAGCATGAAAGATTTGAAAGGCTTCTTGATGTACTGTATCCAATTCAAGAAAAGAAGAATAAGGCTTTTATTGGTAGGGAAGTAGATGTTCTTGTAGAAGACATTTCTAAAAAGAATGAAAGTAAAGTTAGTGGAAGAACTGACGAATTTAAATTAGTTAATTTTGATGGAAATGCAAATGATGTTGGAAATATTGTTAAAGTAAAGATTAAAGATGCTAATAGTTTTTCTCTAGTAGGTGAGAAGGTTGAATCGTGAAAAATTAACTCCAATGATGCAGCAATATCTTGCTGTAAAGGATGAAAATCCAGATGCTATATTATTTTTTAGACTTGGTGACTTTTTTGAAATGTTTTTTGATGATGCACTTTTGGCATCAAGAGAACTTGAGATAACTCTAACAAGAAGAGAGGCTGGTTTAGAAGAAAAGGCCCCTATGTGTGGTGTTCCATATCACGTAGCTTCTTCTTATATTTCAAAGTTAATAGATAAGGGTTACAAGGTTGCAATTTATGATCAAGTCGAAGATCCCAAACTCGCTAAAGGAATTGTAAAGAGAGAAGTTACACAAATTATTACACCAGGAACCTTCACAGACACAGAATATTTGAAAAGTGATTCTAATAACTATTTTTTATCAATTTTTATTCAAGGATATTCTCTAAATTTAACTTATTCAGACTATTCAACAGGAGAAATTTATTTTACTGAAAAGACTTTTTTATCTAAGAAGGAGCTATTTAGATTTCTCCAAGATCAAATTGATAGGATTAGTCCAAACGAAATTTTAATAAATGAGGATGAATTAGAAAGCTTTAAAAATAAAATTAAAAAAGATAATATTTTTATTAACCCTTATATAGTTGGCAATCTCAAAGACAGCAATATATTTAAAGATTTTGGAAAGTATTTCAGTGATAACTTTAAAAACAATTTAAAATCTTTTATATCTGACAATAAAATTGCTGATTATACTTCACTTAAAAAAATTTTACAGTATATAGTTGTAACACAAAAAATTAATTTAAAACATATCAACAGTATATCTTATTACAACAACTATGATTTCTTACTTTTAGATGAAAGTTCCAAGAGAACTCTTGAAGTTGTTAAGGGACTAAATACCTTCTCAAAAAAAGGATCTCTCTTAGATGTTTTAGACAAGTGTAGCACTTCTATGGGATCTAGAAAATTAAAAAAATGGGTGGAAAGTCCACTAGTTGATTTAAATAAAATTCAAGAGAGACAAGACATTATTGAATCCTTTACGAGGGACCTCTTATTACAAGATAAGATTGAAAAAATTTTGAAAGAAGTCTACGATATCGAAAGACTTGTAGTAAAAATATCTAATGGAAGTATAAATCCACGTGAGCTTTATTCGCTTAAGTCAACAATTGAAAATTCTAAGAAAATAAAAGAAATTTTAGAAGATCAAGACAATGAATGTTTGAATTTATTATCCAAAGAATTTATAGATTTGTCTGATATATATAGTGAAATAGATAGGGTTCTAATTGACAATCCACCAGTTGTAATAGAGGAAAATAGGATTATTAAAGAAGGATATTCAAAGGATTTAGATGAACTTTTCAAGATTGCGACAGAAGGCAAAAACTGGTTACTAGAATTTGAAGAAAGAGAAAGAAATAGAACTGGAATTAAGAAACTTAAAGTTAAACACAATAAAATTTTAGGATATTTTATTGAAGTTACGAAATCTTTTTTAGACCGAGTACCTGAAGATTATATTAGAAAACAAACTTTAGTTGGATCCGAAAGATTCTTTTCCGTGGAATTAAAGGACATGGAAGGCAAGTTGCTTGGATCTAAGGAAAGAGCCTTGAGTATGCAGGCAGAAATTTACAATGGTTTAAAGGATTTTATTGGTAAAGAAATTTATAGGATTCAAATACTTGCAGACAAACTTTCGAATCTCGATTCTCTATTATCTTTAGCAAAAGTTTCAAATTTAAACAATTACGTAAGACCAAGCTTTAACAATGAAGGGTTTATTGAAATAAAAGCAGGGAGACATCCAATAGTTGAATCATATATAAAAGATGAGTTTTTTGTTCCAAATGATACCTATATTGATACAAAAAACAATATGATTCATATAATTACAGGACCTAATATGGCAGGTAAGTCAACCTATATGAGACAAGTTGCTCTTATCACTATAATGGCTCACATTGGATGCTTCGTACCCTGCGACTCTTGTAATATTTCTTTAGTAGATAGAATTTTTACAAGAATTGGAGCTAGTGATAACTTGGCCATGGGTCAATCGACATTTATGGTTGAGATGAAAGAGGTTGCAGATATAATTCAAAACGCGACATCAAATTCACTTTTGATACTAGATGAAGTTGGAAGGGGAACAAGTACCTTTGATGGACTTGCTATAGCCAATGCAATAATAGAATATATTGCAGAAAATATTAAGGCTAAAACTCTTTTTGCTACCCACTACCATGAATTAGTCCACCTCGAGGAGAAATATGACTCTATAGAAAACTTAACTATAGCAGTAGATAGACAAGAAGATGATATTATCTTTTTGAGAAAAATAATAAAGGGATTTACAAATAATTCTTACGGAATTGATGTAGCGAAGCTTGCAGGTATTGATGATAGAATTATTAATAGGGCAAAAGATATTTTAGCTATTATTGAAAAAGAAAATGAAGGCATAAGTATAGACCTTAATAAAGAATTTATTAGAGAAGAGAAATCCAATCCAGAATTGGAAAATTTTATTAATAAATTGAGAGAAATAAACATCCTTGAGCTAAGTCCAATGGAAGCCTTTAATTTATTAGATGAAATAGTTAAACAATCTAAGGAGTTAAAATGATAAAACTTTTAGATGAACAAACAATATCAAAAATTGCAGCCGGTGAAATAATTGAAAATTCTGCATCTATAGTAAAAGAATTGGTGGAAAATTCCATTGATGCAGGAACTGATGATATTCTTATTGAGTTGAGAGGCGAAAGCACTAATTATATCAAGGTATCAGATAACGGTTCAGGTTTTTCTGAGGACGACCTTGAGCTTGCTTTCCTTCGTCATTCTACTTCCAAGCTTCAAGTAATAGAAGATTTGGAAAAAATTAGGACTCTAGGTTTTCGTGGAGAAGCCCTAGCAAGTATCTCAAACATTTCAAAGATAAAACTAATGACAAAAAGAGAAGAAGATTTGGCAGGAAATTCTCTAATTATAGAAAATGGCAAAATTCTTAAAAAGAATAAGGTGGGAATGCCAAAGGGAACGACTTTTATAATTAATGATGTCTTTTACAACACTCCTGTTAGGAAGAAATTCCTAAGGAAAGATTCTACAGAGATTAATAACATCATTGATATTGTTCAAAAAATTGCCCTATCAAATAATAATATAAAGTTCACTTTAATTAGAGATGGTAAGACTATTTTGAATACTGGAAGTGACAAGGATCCAATTAATAGGATATTTTCAATTCTTGGTTCAGAAATAGCTTCATCCTTAAATGAAGGAAAATTTGAATCAGAAAACTATAAAATAAGAGGATTTTTCTCCAACAATAAACTTTTCAGGTCTAACAGAGATAGTCAGTATATTTTTGTAAATGGCAGATTTATAAGAGACATAAATATTTCTAGAGCCATTGAAAAAAATTACAATTCTTTAATACCACTTAATAGGTATCCTGTTTTTGTTCTCTATATAGATATTGACCCTAAATTAATTGATGTGAACATTCATCCAAAGAAAAATGAAATAAAAATTTCCAATGAAAATATTTTAACAGCTCTTTTATCCGAAGTTGTTGAAGAAGTAATTTATCCAAATAGGTCTATAAGAGAAATTGAATTAGAAGATAAGAAAGAAAACGTAAATGTATTTGATATTTTTGATGATGAAGATGATACAGAAGAAACTTCTGATTTAATTGAAAAAGAAGATTCTAGAAATAATAATCTTAAAAGTCTATGGGAAATAGAAAAAGATGAAGATATAAAATCACAAGATAATAATTCTTTTAATGAAGAAGCTCTATTATATAGTGAAGATGTAACGAAAGATAATGCATCAGATAGTAAGATAGAGGGTGAAGAAAAGAACTTCTTATTTGATGATGGGGCTAGCCGCATTGATGAAGACCTTTTAAATACTAGAATTAGTGGAGTTCTTTTCAAGACTTATATTCTTTTAGAAAATCAAAGAGATGGAAAAGTTTTTGTTGTTGATCAGCATGCTGCTCACGAAAGAGTAAACTATGAAAAATTCTTAAAAATGTATCTTAATAGCGAAATATCTTCACAAATTTTAATTAAGCCTGAAATTATTGAATTAAATCAAATAGAGTACGATAAAATCTTAACTTACTTTGATTTATTTAATGAACTTGGATTTAAAATTGAAGATTTTGGAGATAGGTCTATTGTTTTAAGAGAAGTGCCAATGATCTTTGGTCTTCCTACCTATGTGGACTTTATTAGAGATATAATTGACTCTTTAGACAAAGATATATCATCAAATTACGAAGCAGATATGTATAAGATAATGAGAAAAGCTTGTAAGGCTTCTGTTAAAGCAGGAGATGACCTATCAGACATTGAGATAGAGGCTCTAATTAGAGATTTGAAAAATTGTGAAAATCCTTATACTTGTCCTCATGGAAGACCTACAATAGTAGAAGTATCAAAGCACACTATTTCAAAATTATTTTTGAGGGAATAAATGGAAAATTTGTTAATAATTACTGGGCCAACTGGAATAGGAAAGACAGAAATTTCTCTTAAACTTGCAAATAAGTATAAGGGAGAAATTATTTCTAGTGACTCCATGCAGATTTATAAAAAACTAGATATTGGAACGGCAAAGGTAGACTTAGATAAGACAGATATTCCCCATCATATGGTTGATATCTTAGAAGCTCATGAAAATTTTTCTGTAGCTGACTTTAAATTTAAAGCTAAAGAAATAATTAGCGATATAAATAGGAGGGGAGGTCTTCCAATTCTTGTTGGAGGAACTGGCCTTTATATTAACTCCATAGTTTATAATCTTGATTTTACAGAAACAAAGGCAGATTATGAGTATAGAGAGGAGTTAAGAAAAATATTAGAAGAAAAAGGTAGTGAATTTCTTTATAATAAACTTTTTAATCTTAACAAAGATATGGCTGCAAAGATTCATCCCAACAATGGTCAAAGGATAATAAGAGCTTTAGAAATTTTAAAAAGTGGAAATGAAAAGGAAAATAATTTTCGTCAAGAAAATGAAGATTATAATTTAATATTTATTGGCCTTAACATGGATAGAGAAAGACTTTATGAGATAATTAATAGTAGGGTTGATAAAATGATTGAGCTTGGCCTCGTAGATGAGGTTAGATCCCTCTTAGACAAAGGCTTGGACAAAAACTCTCAATCACTAAAGGCTATTGGATATAAAGAAGTAATTTCATATCTTGAAGGTGAAATTGAATATTCAGAGATGATTGATCTTATAAAAAAGAATTCCAGACACTATGCCAAGAGACAATTAACTTGGTTTAGAAGAGACGGAAGAATAAAATGGTTTGATAGGGAATCAGATAATTTATTAGAAGAAATAGAAAGCTATATTGATAGTAAATTAGACTGATGATTTAGGAGAAAAGATGACAGTATACGATAACTTATTTAAAGAAAAATATAATATAGATTCAAAAATAATTGAATTTGTAAATAATATAGAAGAAAAACTTCAAGATAGATTTAAAGAGTTTAGTGACATAGCTCAATACAATCAAGTAAAAATCCTGAAGGCTATGCAGGAAGAAGGATTAAAAGCAACTGATTTCAATTGGACTACAGGATATGGATACGGGGACATTGGAAGAGACAAAGTGGAGTCTATATACACTAGGATTTTTAATGTTGAAGACAGTCTTGTTAGGTCAAATATAGTCTCAGGAACCCATGCCATTACTCTTGCAATTAAATCTGTATTAAAACCAGGCGATCACTTATTATCAGTAACTTCAACACCCTATGATACTCTACAAAAGGTAATAGGACTTCGAGGTGATAGTCCAGACTCCTTAATCAATTCTGGATATCAATACTCTGAAGTGCCTCTAGTTAATAATATGATAGATGTTGATAGTATAAAAGATTATATTCAGGACAACACAAGCCTTGTTATAATGCAAAGATCAACTGGTTATTCTAATAGAAGAGCTTTTACAGTTTCTGAACTTAAAGAGGCCGTAGATGAAGTTAAAAAAATTAACAAAGATATAAAAATATTCGTAGATAATTGTTATGGAGAATTTACAGAATTAATTGAACCAAGTGAAATTGGGATTGATATTATGGCAGGATCTCTAATAAAAAATCCTGGTGGAGGAATTTGTTATACAGGGGGATATGTAGCCGGCAAGGAAGAACTTATTGAAAGGGCAGCAAATTTTTTAACAGCTCCTGGAATAGGTAAAGACTGTGGGCTAACTTTTGGTATGACAAGGCAAATACTTCAGGGACTTTTTATGTCACCAAAAATTGTTGAAGATGCAATAAGGGGTGCAACATTGTTTTCAAGATCTTTTGAAGAATTAGGTTTTAAAACAATACCTTCTAGCACAGACCCAAGAAGTGATATTGTTACGGCAATTGAATTACAAAAACCAGAAATTCTTGAAATTTTCTGCAAGTACATTCAATTTTCTTCTCCAGTAGACTCAGAGTTCACACCAATCCCTTGGGATATGCCAGGCTATGATGATCAGGTAATAATGGCAGCAGGCGACTTTATAGAAGGCTCATCTATTGAATTATCGGCAGATGGACCTATGAGAGAACCTTATTATGTATATTTCCAAGGAGGCCTCTCTTACTATCACATTAAATTTTCACTTATAAACTTATTAAATGCCCTATACAAGGAAGGCTTAATAGAGATTTAATAAGCTTAAAGTTTATAAAATTTACAGATCGGTCTTGATAGCTTATAAAAAAAAATAAAGGATTCAAAGAGAGTAGGTAAGTTACCTATTCTTTTTTATTACTTATAATTCTGACTTTGTTGAAGTAATAATAGTTTTTTAGAAATTAAATAGATAAACCTATTATGAGTAATTAATCTGATTTAATTGTATTGAGAAAAATTAGTTTTATTTATTACAAATTGTTTTATTTCAGCTAAGTAATATAATATAAGTGTGTATAATTTATATACAATAGTTTTATTTGTGAAAGAAGATAAATAATTTTCTAATATATTTAATCGAAGATGAAGCAACAAAAAAACTATCATAAAATACTAGGAGGATTTAATGAAAAAGAAATTTATTAATGGAAAAATTTATGGTTATAAAGATGCTACAGAAATCTTAGTTGAAGATGGTAAGTTTGTAAAATTTGGAAAGGACTTAGGAGAAGCAGATGAAGTGATAAATCTAGACGGAAACCTTGTTATCCCACCTTATGTCGATGCCCATCTTCACCTAGACTATTACATGATAGGAAAGACAGATGAAGTTAAGAATGAATCAGGCACACTATTTGAAGCAATAGACCTTTGGAATGATTTTAAAAAAGGATCAACTAAGAAAGAAATGAAGAAGAGAATTCGTCAGGCTGTAGAAGATTGCGTTTCTTATGGAACTCAATATATCAGAGCACAAACTGACTGTACTGATCCAAATCTAACAGGTATTAAGGCTGCTCTAGAAGTTCGCGATGAATTAAAAGATAAGGTTACAATTCAAGTTGTTGCTTTCCCACAAAATGGAATGTACTCTTACAAGGAAGAAGGTAAAACCGGAAGAGACCTTGTTGAGGAAGCACTTGAATTGGGTTGTGAAGTTGTTGGAGGAATTCCTCACAATGAGTGGAGCCGTGAAATTGGTGAAAAATCTATAAAAGAAATAGTTGACCTAGCAGTAAAACACAATAAATTAATTGATGTTCACTGTGACGAAACTGATGATGTGATGGCAAGATTTTTAGAAGTTCTCAATGCTGAAGCAATGATAAAGGGAATATCAAAAAAAACTACTGCAAGTCACACTTGTTCCTTTGGATCTTCTGATGATTCTTATGCATTTAGAATGATGGGACTCTTTAGGAAATCTAAACTAAACTTTGTATCCCTACCAACAGAAAATGCCTTTCTACAAGGACGTCAAGATACTTATCCAAAACGTCGTGGCTTAACTAGAGTTCGTGAATTCGTGGATAATGATATTAATGTTTGCTTTGGGCAAGACTCCATTGTTGATCTTTGGTATCCAGCAGGTAATGGTAATCTTATGAATATTCTTGATAATGGGATCCACCTTGCACAACTTATGGAAGAAAAAGATTTTGGAAAGAATCTAGACTTAATAACTTATAATGGAGCAAAGGCTCTTTGCATTCAAGATGAGTATGGATTTGATGAAGGAAAACCTGCAAACTTTATTGTTCTTGATGCACCAAATGAGTTTGAAGCCATAAGAAATAGGGCAGAATGCCTATCATCAGTGCGTAATGGTGAATTCTTATTTAAAAAAGCTAAAAGAGAATTTGAAGTTCCACTAAATTTATAATAAATTTTTTGACTTATTAACTAATTTTAATTTCATACTTTAATAAGAACATAATAAACCCCCTCTATCCTAATTTGGAAAGAAGGGGTTATTTTTAGATGTATATTTAATTAAATCTTCTATAAAGTCCAACTATTTTGCCTAGTATATCAATATTTTCGAAGTATAGAGGTTCCATTGTATCATTTTCAGGTTGTAGTCTAAATCTATTTTCTTCTTTGTAATAAGTTTTTATTGTTGCTTCATCTTCGATTAAAGCTAAAACTTTTTCTCCATTAGAAGCACAATTTGTTTTTTCAATAATTACATAATCGCCGTCGAATATTCCTGCATTGATCATACTTTCTCCAGAAACCTTTAATATAAAAAGTTCCTTATCAGAAACAAAGTCAACAGGTAAAGGCATAGTATCTTCGATGTTTTGAACAGCAAGTATTGGAGCACCGGCAGTAACCTTGCCAACTACAGGTACATCAACAGTTTTCTTTTTTAGCATCAAGATATCATCGTCTTGTGGAACAATTTCAATTGCTCTAGTTTTTGATGCATCCTTTCTTATATAGTTAGTAGATTCTAATTTTTCAAGGGCGTAGTAAACAGTTGAAGTTGATTTTATATTACAGCCAGCACAAATTTCACGAACAGTAGGTGGGTAGGATTTTGATTCGATAAATCTTTTAATAAAAAATAAAATTTCAAGTTCTCTTTGGTTTAAATCATCGTACATGGATTTACCTCCTAATTTTTATAAATATATAATATCACATTTGAACAAGCATTTCAAACTTTGGTTTAAAAACTTTGTTCTTTTATATTGACAAAAAAGAACGAATGATATAACATTTGTTTAGAACTTATATTTAATACAAGTGTTTGATACAAAGGTTTAAACTATCGTTAATATTTTATGAGGTGATTATATGAGACGTACTATAGTAATTAAAAAACAAAAAGTTCTTTTCTTTCTTTTACTAATTTTTATTTTTAATTCTGGATTAGTAGTAAAGAACGAATCAGAATTGGAATTTAAAGACAAAGAAATTGTCTATGATGTATACACAGTAAAGAGGGGAGATACTATTTGGACTATATCCGAAAATTATGAATATAAAAATAAAATGAGATTTGTAATGGACATAGAGAAAGCAAATAGTATTTCATCATATGATATAAAGCCAGGATACAAGCTAGCAATTCCTATTTATAAAAGTAAATAGATTGAGCCATTGGACACGCTTTTCTGTTTGACTTATGCTTTTAAAAGATATACAATTATTTTAAGGCTTTCTGCCTTAATTATGATTTTAAAACTTGAAACATGAAAACTAAATAGGAGGTGTGTAGAATGGGTTTTAGTACTTTAATATCTATTATAATCGGTATTATTGGCTTAGCTGTTGGCTATGCTATTAGAAAATATATTTCTGAAGGTAAACTTAAAAATGCTGAAGAATTATCTAAAAAGATAATATACGATGCTGAAAATCAAGCACAAACACAAAAGAAAATGTTACTTGTTGAAGCTAAAGAAGAGATTCAAAAGTTAAGATCTGAACAAGAAAATGAAGCTAAATTAAGAAGAGCTGAAATTAAGGAATTAGAAGATAGAGTTTTATCCAAAGAACGCCAATTAGATAAGAAATCTTCTCAAGTTGAAAGAAAAGATGAAAAACTTAGCAAGAAATTAGAAGGTCTAAGAGAAAAAGAAGACCAAGCTGATGAACCTGTAAAGCAAAGAGAAGAGGAACTTCAAAAGGTTGCTGGTCTTACAAAGGACGAGGGTAAAGAAATTCTTTTAAATGAACTTAAAAAAGAAATAACTAATGAATCTGCACTTATTATTAAAGAAAATGAAAATAGGATCAAAGAAGAATCAGGAAAATACGCTAGAAATGTTATTGCGCAAGCAATACAAAGATGTGCAGCTGATCAAGTTGCAGAGTCTACTGTAGCAGTTGTTAATCTTCCAAATGATGAAATGAAGGGAAGAATAATAGGACGTGAAGGTAGAAACATCAGAGCTATTGAATCAATAACTGGAGTTGATTTAATTATTGACGATACTCCAGAAGCCGTAGTTTTATCTTGTTTTGATCCAATAAGAAGAGAGATTGCAAGAGTAGCTCTTGAAAAGCTAGTTAACGATGGTAGGATTCATCCAACTAAGATTGAAGAAACTGTTGAAAAAGCTAAGAATGAAGTAGAAACTATCATCAAAGAATCTGGTGAACAGGCAGCTTATGATGCTGGGGTTCATGGTCTTCATCCAGAAATTATTAAATATTTAGGTAGACTTAAATATAGAACTAGTTATGGACAAAATAACCTTAAGCATTCAGTTGAAGTTTCTGAGATTGCTGGTATTCTTGCAGGTGAAATTGGCGCTGACGTTAAGCTTGCTAAAAGAGGAGGATTGCTTCACGACTTAGGTAAGTCTGTTGATAGGAATCTCGATGCTCCACATGTTGATGTTGGGGTTGAAATTGCAAGAAAGTATCACGAGTCAGAATTTGTTATAAATGCAATTCAGTCTCACCATGGTGATGTTGAACCTAACTGTGTTGAATCAGTATTAGTTCAAGCAGCAGATGCAATATCTGCAGCAAGACCAGGTGCTAGACGTGAAACAGTAGAATCCTATATCCAAAGATTGGAAAAACTTGAAGAAATTGCAAATGAATTTGATGGAATTGAAAAATCCTATGCTGTTCAAGCTGGACGTGAAATTCGTATAATTGTAAAACCTGAAAAAATATCTGAAGCAGAGATTACTATCACTGCTAGAGAGATTGTTAAGAGAATAGAAGCAGAACTAGATTTCCCAGGACAAATTAAAGTAAATGTCATAAGAGAAACTAGGGCTGTTGAATACGCTAAATAATTAAGAACCTGACTTTTGTCAGGTTTTTTATTTTATAGGAGGTGATAGCTTGATAAATTCGAACTTAATTGATGATTTTTTAGATTACATGAAATCAACTAAGGGAGCTTCTGATAATACAGTGAAAGAGTACTATTATGATCTTAGGATGTTTGTAAGGTTTATAAAGAGAAGAAAGGGTCTTGTAGACTCAAAGGTTGATTTTGACGACATAACTATTGAAGACATTAGTCCTGAACTTTTGGAAAGTGTAACAAAACAAGATGTCTATGCTTATAATGCTTTCTTGGAAAAAGAAAGGAAGATATCTAATAGGTCCAAGTTTAGAAAAATCTCTTCAATTAGGAGTTTTTATAACTATCTCCATGCAAAGATTGATATAATAAAAATTAATCCTGTTATAGATATAGATATGCCCAAGGTGGAGAAGACTCTTCCAGTTTATTTAACCTTAGATCAAAGTTTAAATTTATTAAGAACAATTGAAAAATCTAAGAGTAAGCCTCTCTATAAAAAAAGAGATTATGCTATAGTTACCTTGTTTTTAAACTGTGGAATGAGACTTTCGGAACTAGCAGGTATAAATATTTCTCATTTACAAGAAGATAATACTCTAAAAGTTATTGGAAAGGGTAATAAAGAAAGAGTCATCTATTTAAATGAAGCATCTATTTATGCTATTGAAGAATATTTGAAAGTACGTCCTCAAATTAAGGATGATGCTTTATTCTTGTCAATGAGACAACAAAGAATGAGTAATAGGTCTATTCAACATATGATAGAAAAGCATATGAGAAATTCTGGACTGGACACTAAAAAGTATTCTGTCCATAAGCTTAGACATACTGCAGCTACGCTTTTATATGAATATGGAAATGCTGATATTAGATCACTTCAAGAAATTTTGGGACATGAGTCTGTAAACACTACTGAGATATACACCCATGTTAACAAAGAAGCTTTGCGAAAAATGGTGGCATCAAACCCTCTTTCAAATTTAGATTTAAAAACTAATGCTTCAAAAGACAATGAAGAGAAGAATCAATAAAAAGGAGATTTTATGAAAAATATTAAAAAATTATTAGGAATTGGAATTATGTCCGCAGTTTTAAGTACATCTGTTTTTGCAGCTGGTAAATTACCCAAGGAAGCAGCTGATAAGGATATAAATATTTATATTAATGATAGTATACAAAATATACCTGGAGATATGGGTAGTGCATATCTTGACAAGACTAACGATAGGGTAATGGTGCCTGTTAGATATATAACAGAAAACCTTGGCGCTAATATAAACTTTTATCAAAGAAAGGAAACTAAAACTAGTGGTATATTAATAGGAGCCATAGATGTTTTAGTTGAACTAGATATTAATTCAACTAAGGCAAAGGTAAATAATGGAGGAAATGAAAGTATAGTTAATTTAGATTCTCCTGCAATACTTTATGATGGAAGGACTTATGTTCCTATAAGATTTATTTCTGAAACTTTAGGCCTTAATGTAGATTGGAAGAATGATTCAGTTTATATTTCTGGAAATTTTAAAACTAAGGGAAAGAGATATAATTATGAAGAGGATAATAAGGATCTAGATAAGAAAGATAAT
Source organism: Peptoniphilus harei (assembly GCF_900454685.1). Lineage (GTDB taxonomy): Bacteria > Bacillota > Clostridia > Tissierellales > Peptoniphilaceae > Peptoniphilus_A > Peptoniphilus_A harei. The sequence goes on from NZ_UATM01000032.1 coordinate 1,295,141, forward strand.
GAATTAAAAGAATTATCTAAGGAAGATCCTAAGGATTTAAAAGATCTAAAGAATACAAAAGCTGGGTTAAATAAGTCTAATAATGAGAAATCACTATTTGATTTTTAATATATATTCCATTGAGTGAGAGGGGAACCTATTAAAAGCTAAAAAATCTTATATAAAAAAACATAGAAATTAGTCACAAAATAATAATTTTGTGACTAATTTTTATGTTTTTTTAGATTTTTATCTTTTAGCCCTCTTTTTTTAGAAAAATCTTAAATTTACTATTTTTTGATTTTCACCATTTTACTACTTACTTTCTATAATTTTTTATCCTTCTTAATTATATTTTGTTTTTATTGTTTAAGTTATTATTCATTTTAATTTTGCATTCTAAAGTCTTAACTTAAATTTATTTTCATTATATTCGCATCTATTTTAGTCTTATACTATATCTTTTTAAACTTGCACTATATCTTTCATTAAATTAGGCTTTATAGCTTGTGAAATCATTTAATATTAAGATTATTTAATATATTATAGTTATACATAAACTTCCTTTATTATATCATTTCCAGTCGTTATATTTTATCAAGTAAATAATGATACCCTATTAAATACTAAATGATAATAATTTCTAATTTATACTTTTATCATTATTTTTATAATCTTCTTTCAATTTTACTTCTCCACCTATAAAACCCTTTTCTATACATATGTTTAGATTATTCGTTCTTTTTATTCACTAGCTATAATATGTTATAATTACTCTCAGGTGATAATTATGTCCTTAGATGGTACAGTAGTAAAAAGTTTAGTATATGAAATAAATAATCGTGTTAATGGTGGTAGAATAGATAAAATTTACCAAAATGACAATAACGATTTATTAATTAATATAAGAGCTAATGGTAAAAGAGAAAGGCTCTTTATTTCCATTTCTGGTAGCCCTAGAATGTATTTTAGTGAAGAAATCTTTGATAGTCCGCAGAATCCACCGGCATTTTGCATGCTTCTTAGAAAACATCTTGAGAATAATCAAATACTCGCTGTTAATCAATATAAGATGGATAGGATAGTTGAAATTCATGTAAAATCTCGTGATGAACTAGGGATGTACAGTGAAAAGTCTCTTATAATTGAACTTATGGGTAAACACTCCAATGTTATTCTTATTGATAATGAAAGCAAAAAAATTATAGACTCCCTAAAAAGAGTTAATTTTAATCTTTCAAGCGTTAGAGAAGTTCTACCTGGTCTAACTTATAATGAAGAAGATATATCAAGTGGACTTAATCCCTGTGATACAGACTCAATAATTGATTTGATTAAGATTTCTCAAGAGAACCTTAATCTAAAATCTTTCTTTTTAAAGAATTTTACAGGTATAAGTCCACAAATGTGTAGCGAGCTGGAGTATAGATCAGATATTGATTTTAAGAGAAATATTTCTTCACTTAATGAAGAAGAGATGGAAAACTTAAATAAGAATTTCCTTAGTATCTTTAAGGATATTAGAGACAATAAATTCTCTCCAATAAAAATCATTAGAGATGATGTCTTTAAAGACTTCTATTCAATTGATCTAGAATCATTAAGTGATTATGAGAAAATAAAAGTTGAAATGGTCTCTCCCCTTCTAGAAGAGTTTTATAATTCAAAATTTTTAAGGGATTCTTTAGGATCCAAGAGCAAAGAGCTTAGAAAGGCTGTTAAGAAGCATATAGAAAAAACTAATAGGAAGATATCAAACCAAGTAAATGAACTCAATGCTGCCCTAAATAGAGACAAGTTTAAAGTTTATGCTGACCTTTTATCTTCAAATTTTCATAGAATTGAAAAAGGTGCAAGTTCTGTCACAGTAGAAAATTTTTATAATGAAATGGAAGAAATGAAAATTCCTCTTGATCCTAAATTGGATGGGCCTTCTAATGCCTCTAAATATTATAAGAAATATTCAAAGCTGAAAAATGCAGCTGTTTTTCTAAGTGAACAAATTGAAATTGGAAAGTCTGAAGTGGAATATTTAGAATCTATATTATTAAATATCGACTTCGCAGAGACTCCTGATGAGATTGATGAATTATACGAAGAGTTAGAAAAAGAAGGTTATCTAAAGAAGAAAAAAAATAATAAAAAGAAGAAAAGAAAAGACTCTCAAGAAAATTATCTTGTAATTAAAACAGAAGATGGATTTGATATTTACATTGGGAAAAATAATAAACAAAATGATTATTTGACTCTAAAAAAAGCTAGAAAAAATGATCTATGGTTCCACGTAAAAGATGCTCCAGGATCACATGTAATTTTAAAAAATGATAATAGGGATTTCTCAAATAGTGCAATGATGACTGCAGCAAAATTTGCTGCTAAGTATAGCTCATTATCCAAATCTCAAAATATACCGGTAGACTATACCTTCAAGATAAATGTAAAAAGACATCCTGCAAAAAAACCGGGTTTAGTATCTTATACAAATTACAAAACAATAAATATAAATATATAAAAAAAGAATAAGGAATACCTTATTCTTTTTCTTCATCTTCATCTATAAAGTTTAGTCTTTGTAAAACTAATTTATATCCATCAGATCCATAGTTTAAAGATCTATTAATTCTAGATATAGTAGCAGTTGAAGCTCCAGTTTCAGTTTCAATTTCATGATAAGTTTTATTTTTAACTAATAGTTTAACAACCTGAAGTCTTTGTGCAATTGCTTGTAATTCTTTAACTGTACAAATATCTTCAAAGAATCTATAACATTCTTCTAAGTTTTCAAGTAAAAGAATAGCTTCAAACAATCCATCTACATCTTTATTTTTTAACTTTGAGTCGTAAATCATTGTATCTCCTCCTGACTTTTAGTTTTCTAGCATTTAATACATAAACACCCTTTATGTTCATTAATATATTAACAATTTTACTTGCTAAAGTCAAGAAAATATTACTCTTGATAAGGGCTAACTTCACTGATTCCGCCCTTATTCTTTACATAAAATGATTTGTCTGAAATTTGTGACAAATGAGGATTATGTGTTACCATTATAATTTGTCGGTTAAAAACATTTGACGACTGTTTCAAAAATTCACCAAGATTGAAAATATAATCATTACTTACGTGCTTCCCAGGCTCGTCTAATATTAAAGGTCCTGATAAGTTAGGTTGATTTTGTTGTAAGAAAGCAATTCTAAGAGCAAGTGAAATAATGTCTACAACTCCACCACCTCGGGCTATCTCAGGTTTGGTTTTTATACTATAACCTTCAGAATAGTTAGATTGCACAAAGAATTCGGCTATGGGTACAGATCTTGCTTCAGATAGTTCTATTAAAAACTCAATATCTGTTTCAAAAATAAATTGAAGACATTTTGTAACAGTATCTTCAATTTGTCTTTTAGATTGTTCTCGAGCAAATTCAGAGGTTTTTTGAAATAATAGAGATACTTGACTTAAAACTTCACTATATTTCTCTTTTTCTTCAAGACTTTTTTCGATTTTTTCTAATTGATCCTCTAAAATTTCAATTTTCCCCTCATCATTTAATATCTTATTATTTAATTTATTTAAATTTAAATCCAATTCCTTTAGGTCCAAAAAATCACAACCTTGGCATTAAGTCATTGGCTTCGTTAAAAAGCTTATCAATTTCATTTTTTAAATTAGATATTTCCTTTTCTAGATCTTCTGGTTTAATACCTAGTTTTTCAATTTCAAGTAAAATATCTTTTTTTTGAGAATTTAATTGTTCAAGTCTCGCCTCAGACTTATACTTCATATTTTTTAGTCTGTCTAATTCTTCTTTTAAATTTTTTAAATTTTCTTCATAATTCATTTAATCATTCCTCAAGTGGTATTTTATATGCTCAATGGATTCATCATTTATTTCACTATAGCAGAAAGGACAAACCCCAATCTCTAGAATAGTATTTTCATAAGATTCAGTATAATTTTTTATACTACTCTCAATATCTTTAAGATTATTATTTTCTAATTTATAATTATTTTTTATTCTTTCCAAATTACTAGAAAAGTCTTTTAACAACATGAAAGACCTTATCTTTTCATTTAACTCATTAGATATTTCTTCAATATTTGTATTATTATCAAAAGCTTTAATGTAATTATATCCATAATTTAATTTGTCAGTAACTTTTGATAGGATTTCCTTTTCTGAATAAAGTTTAAAATATAAGCTTATTTTATCTTCTAAAAAACTAACGATATCAGTAAGTCTTACTTCATTCTTAAATAAATCTAGATTATTTTTAGTTTTATTAATTAAATCAGTGTTAGACTTATATTGCTTATAAAGGCTTGTATATGAGTTTAATTTAGCTTGCTTGTATTCAATCTCTTTAGATTTTTTATATAAAATATCAATATCATTTAACTTCTCTAAGTTTTGTGATAAAATTTTTGCTTCCGAATCAGTTTTATTAAGCTTTGATAAATAAGATTCATAGGCATTACACTTAATTAAATTGGCTTCAATTTTTGGGAGTGTATTTTCAATAGTTTCTACATTGCTAAATTTTTCAATAAAGCCATTAACTTTTTCTATCTCAAAACTATTTATATCGTATCTTTCTTTCAAGCTAGATGCTAAATTTAGTTTGTCATTTAGAACTGCAATCTTTTCTCTAATTTCGGAGATCTTTTCGAATTTTTCTTTATAGTTTTTTATATAGTCATATTCTTTTAATTGGTCTTTTATATTGTCTCTATTGGATCTTAGATCTTCTACTTCTTGATTAATTCTTTTATTATCTCTTACAACAGTTCTAAGAGCATCATCGACATAGTTAACTCCAATAAGCCTTCCTATTGCAGAAGCCCTCAATGAAGCTTGTTCATTAAGTAGAAAAGGCCCATCTAATTGTTCAGCTATATTTAAAATGCTTTTGTTATTGGAATTATCAAGTGAGACCTTGTACATCTGAGTTGCATCTGTTATTTCTTTTGGTACATCTAATCCAAAGCCCTCAAATCGCATTTCTTCACCTTGAGCATCAAGTAGATAATATGAATTTTTTGAAGGAGTTCTAGATCTTTCTACAACTACTCCATTGGAGAAAACAATTTTAACGGAGACATCCTTCTCTCCTTGTCTAATAAAATAGTCTCCTCTGGGCTCATTATAAAGGGCCCATTTCATTGCCCTTAAGATAGCAGTTTTTCCAGCATCAGAATTTCCCAAGATAACGTTTAGGCCTCTGTCAAATTCAATCTCTGTATGACTGTGAGACTGAAAATTTATAAGTTCAATTTTTTTTATATAAATCATGAGTATCTACCCTCATTAATTTGAGCTTCCTCTACCCTTTTAAGGGCTTCTTTTTTTATTTCTTCACTTATATTATCACTTTTAGAAATCCTTAAAAGCAATTCGAAAATATCAAGACTCTTATAATTTGTGGAAGCTTCGATACTTTCTTTAAATTCTGCCATTTTTATTCCCTTAAATTGATGTCTTTCCATTTCTGACCTATCAAGAACTTCTTCACCGGGCTTGGCAGATTTAAGATATCTTTCTTTTATTTCAATTTTGTCGTCTAAGGTAATAATATCCACCTTAGGCTTTCTTTTAATTTCTATTTTGGAGTTTGAAATTCTAATTAAGGCACCTGGATTTACAAAAAATTTGTCATCAAGCTCCTGAGTTTTAAATCCAAAATGGTAATGTCCCCCTAAGGTTATATCTGCTTTTGTGTCTCTAATATCATCTATAAGTGTATGAGAAACCTCCTTAATAAAAGGTTTGTCAATTAAAAAACCATGTGTCATATGTATTGCATACTTACATGAGTCATCAACTTCGTCGACTATATAGTTGTTTCTATTGGAGACTTCATCCATAGAATATATATAAGGAGACCCAGTTAATTGAACTCGTAGATTATCCTTTTCTAGGATAATCTTTTTGTAATTTACAAGATTCATAATTCCTAAATTGCATAGAAGCCCTAACATGGTTCTATCTAAGGTGTCAGGGTTGTGACCGAAAATGTCATGGTTTCCACTTATTATGTATATAGGAACACCGTAGGATTGAAAAATTTTTGCAAAATCGGAGACGATGGAGACAGAAACATCAGGTCTGTCAAATAAATCGCCTCCATGTAATACAAAATCAATTTTTTCTTCTTGAATAATACTTGAAATTTCTTTTAATTTTTCTTTTAAAGTTTCACAGTAATCATCTAGTCTGTTCTTTGGACTAGTTCCCCTAATGTGAGTATCTGTTAAATAAAGTAATTTCAATAAATCACGCCTTATTCTTCATTAGTAGTTGATGTATCTTCTTCATTTTTTTCATCATCAGGAAGTAGTTATAGTAAACTCTTACTTTATGATCGATTTCTTTTAATATATCTGGATTTTCTTCTAAGAAATCCTTAGCATTTTCTCTACCTTGACCTAGTCTTTCCTCTCCATAAGAATACCAAGCTCCAGCTTTTTTAACAATATCAGCTTCGGCAGCAACGTCAAGAATATTTCCTACACTAGAAATTCCCTTACCATACATAATATCAAATTCTGCTTGCCTAAATGGTGGAGCAATCTTATTTTTAACAACCTTAACCCTTACTCTATTACCAATAATTTCATCACCTTTTTTGATGTTTTCAGACTTTCTAATATCAAGTCTTACAGATGAGTAAAATTTAAGGGCCCTACCACCAGTAGTAGTTTCAGGGTTACCAAACATTATTCCAACCTTTTCTCTAAGTTGGTTAATAAAAACAACTGTACACTTTGATTTATTAATTGCTCCTGTTAATTTTCTTAGAGCTTGAGACATAAGTCTTGCTTGAAGTCCTATTTGTGCTGCTCCCATATCTCCATCTATTTCTGCTTTTGGAACAAGAGCTGCAACAGAATCTATTATTATTAAATCAACTGCATTAGATCTTACAAGGGCTTCTGTTATTTCTAAGGCTTGTTCACCAGTATCAGGTTGAGAAATAATTAGATTTTCAACGTCGACACCAAGGTTTTTTGCATATCCAGGGTCAAGAGCGTGTTCTGCATCTATAAAAGCTCCTGTACCGTCCATTTTTTGAGCTTCAGCTAACATATGAAGCGCCAAAGTAGTTTTACCTGAAGATTCAGGACCATAAACTTCAATAATTCTTCCCTTTGGTATACCGCCAATTCCAAGGGCAATATCCAGGGCAAGTGATCCTGTTGGAATAGCATCAATGTCAAGCTTTACATCGTCTCCAAGAATCATTACGGATCCTTCACCATATTGTTTTTCTATTTTTGATAAAACATTGTGAAGAGCTTCTTGTTTTTCTTTACTTAAATTGCTTTCTTTCATAATTACTCCTTAAAATTTTTCCTTAGTAAATAAAGAATTTGTGATAAAGTCCTATTTACTGTGCTTCTGCGAATTTTATTTCTATCTCCTGAGAAGAAATAATGTTTAGTATTATAATTATCTTCACCAAAATATATACATGTGAAGACATTTCCTACTTCAGTTTCAGATGAATTTGGTCCTGCTTCACCAGTAGTTGAAACTCCAATATTAGCTTGAGTTCTTTCTTTTACACCCTTAGCCATTTCATATGCAGTATTTTCACTTATTGCTCCAAACTTATCTAAAGTTTCTTTAGATACATTTAAGTTTTTATTTTTGGAACTATTTGAATAAGTTACAAAAGAGGACTCTAAAACATTTGATGCACCACTTACATCAGTAATTGCAGATGCCATCATACCACCAGTTATTGATTCGGCAAAAGAGATTTTTAAGTTATTTTTCTTTAAAATATCCACAATCTGTTTTGAAACATCCTCATTATTTTCAGAATATATATGAGTTGTAAACTCCTTATATAGAGAATTTATAGTCTGTTCTATAGAAGATTGTAACATATATTTTTCTTGACTTTTACCAATAATCTTGACTTCAGTATGTGTTCCATGGGCAAAAGTATTTATAGAAATACTCTTGTCAAGAAAATTCATCTTCCTTATTCTATCTTCGATTATGGATTCTCCAAGTCCAATAATATCAATAGATTTAACCATTATATTGTCCTTTGTAAAGGATTTGTTTGAAAAATAATAGTCTAGCATTGGTTCCATTTCGTTGGGAGGTCCTGGAAGTAAGATTATTTTTTTATTGTCAAATTCAATGTATTCACCTAGGGCTACTCCCCACATGTTTTCTATTTTTTCTGATCCTTCAATAAGCATAACCTGCTTTAGGTTATTAGGTGTCATATTTCTACCAAGTCTATTAAATCTATCTTCCATTTTTTGTTTCTCATCTTCATCAATGTAGACTCTTCTATTTAAAAACTTGGCAACAGCATCTCTTGTTAAATCATCTTCTGTTGGTCCTAGACCACCACATATAACAATTAGGTCAGATTTTTTAGAAAGATATTTTAATTCTTCTACAATGTCATCTAATCCATCATCTACAGATACTTGTCTAATAACGTCTATTCCCATATCAGTTAGTTTTTCTGATATGTATTTTGAGTTAGTATTGGTAATGGATCCAATTAAGATCTCTGTACCAACTGTAAGAATACTTGCTTTCATAAATCTCCTTAAATGTTTTCTAGGTCTAAAACTTTTTTATTTTTAATTAAATAATCCGCTCCAGAAATAACAGTAAAGATTACAGCTAAGTAAAAAACTATCATTCCAGGAGTTTTAAAATCTTCTAATCCTGTTAAGAGTAAAATATTTGAAATAAGCTGTGTAACAGTTTTAAATTTTCCTAAAGGACTGGCAGCTATAGTGATATTTTCTGATGCCGCAATAATTCTAAAACCAGTAATTGTAAATTCTCTTGCTATAATAATGATTACGCCCCAAGCTGGCATCTCACCAGTACTAACTAGCATAATCATAGCCGAACAAACTAAAATTTTATCAGCTAGAGGATCTGCAAATTTACCGAAGTTAGTAACTAAGTTGTCACGTCTTGCAATATGACCATCTAAAAAATCAGTAAAAGAAGCTATAGCAAATATTGCAGTAGCTATTAGTCTAGAATTATTAAAATTAAAGTACATGCAAAGTACAAAAACGGGAACTAGAAGTGTCCTCATTAAAGTTAGTTTATTTGGAGTATTCATATTAATTCACCTACTAAGTCATAATCAAGACTATCAATTATTTCAACTTGGACAAAGTCTCCTATCTCAAGCTCTTTATCTGATTGAACATAAGTTACTCCATCTATTTCTGGAGAATCCATATATGTTCTTCCCACATAATTATTGTCATCAATCTTTTCTTCAATTAAAACTTCAAAAGTTTTTCCTAAATTCTTGGATAGAATTTCACCTGAAATGTCACTTTGGATAGCCATTATTTCGTTCTTTCTTTCTTCTTTAATATTATCTGGGATTTGTTCATCTAAGCTTGCAGCTCTAGTCCCCTCTTCCCTAGAGTATTCAAAAACACCTAGCTTATCAAATTTTATATCTTCAATAAAATCAACTAGTTGATCGAAATCTTCCTGATTTTCTCCTGGGAAACCAACAATAAAAGTCGTTCTAATAACAATGTCTGCTACAGATTTTCTCAAGTTCTTAAGAGTTTTTATTATATGGTCCTTACTTGTCTTCCTGTTCATATTTTTTAAGACATCATCAGATATGTGTTGAAGAGGCATATCTACGTAATTTACAAGCTTATCGTTGTTTTTAAATTCCTCTATCAAATCATCTGTAAAGTGATCAGGATAAAGATATAAAACTCTAATCCATTTTAATTCTTCTATTTTTGATATTTCTCTTATTAAATTGGCAAGTGAATATTTTGAGTAGAGGTCTATTCCATAATCAGTTGTATTTTGAGCTATGAGAATTATTTCTCTTGCTCCTTTACTTACAAGATATTCAACTTCCTTATATACATCTTCTATTTTTCTAGACCTATTTTTGCCACGTAATGAAGGAATAATGCAATAAGAACAGTTATTATTACATCCTTCAGAGATTTTCACATATTCTGTTGTATTAACTTTTTCTTTTCTAATGCCTTCTAGATAAGCAGAGTTTAAATTGTCAGTCTTTACAAATAAATCACCTGATAGACTTCTATCTAATAGCTCATTTATATATTCAATATTACCTGTTCCAAGTATACCGTCTATTTCAGGAATTTCTTTTATTAGCTCTTCAGGATATCTTTGAGCTAGACAACCTGATAGAAGAACCTTTTTACATCGTCCCTCATTTTTATATTCTACTGACTCAAGTATTGTGTCAATAGATTCTTCTTTAGCCGCATCAATAAACCCGCAAGTATTTACGATTAAAATGTCGGCTTCGTTTGGATTCTCTACCATTTTATATTTATCTTTATCTAAAAGTGAGTACATCATAGAAGAGTCTACATCATTTTTTGAGCAACCCAATGTAACTATGTGGACATTATTCATCTTCATCACCTAAAATCATTTCTAATTCTTCCTTTGTTTTTAAAAGCTTACGAGGTTTAGAACCTTCGTGAGGTCCTATTATACCCAGTTCTTCCATTTGATCAACGATCCTACCAGCCCTTGAATAGCCGACCTTTAGCTTTCTCTGTATATAGGATATTGAGGCTTGCTCATCATTTACAACGAGCTCTACGGCCTCTTTGAAAAGTGGATCTTTTTCATTATCAATCTTTACCTTTTTGTCCTCAATTGCTTGTTCTATCTTTGATTCAACAGTATTTTTAATTTCATTATTATTTTTTACAAAATCAACAAGTCTTTCAACTTCGCTATCACTAATGAAAGCTCCTTGAATTCTTTTTGCTTTTGGATATTTACTTGGATAGAATAACATATCTCCTTTTCCAAGTAGTTTTTCAGCACCACCCATGTCAAGAATAGTTCTTGAGTCTACAGAAGATGCTACGGCAAAGGCTATACGAGATGGTACGTTTGCCTTTATTGTTCCTGTGATTACATCAACAGAGGGTCTTTGAGTTGCAAGTATTAAATGCATTCCTGCAGCTCTTGCCTTTTGAGCAAGTCTTGCGATATATTCTTCAATCTCTTTTGAAGCAACCATCATAAGATCTGCTAACTCATCTACAATTATTAATATCTTAGGAAGTTTTTCATCTTCCCTTCCCTCAGCAACCATCTTTTTATTAAATCCCTTTAAATCCCTTACGTGATTTTCAGCAAAAGCTTGATATCTTTTCTCCATTTCATCAACAGCCCAGTTAAGAGCAAAGGCTGCTTTCTTAGGGTTAGTCACTACATCTATTAAAAGATGAGGTATGCCATTATATACACTAAGCTCAACAACTTTGGGGTCTATAAGCATTAACTTCACATCTTTAGGAGATGACTTATAAATAACACTTGTAATTATTGAATTAATACATACTGATTTACCTGAACCAGTAGCACCAGCAATTAAAAGATGAGGCATGTCTTCCATGCCAGAGATTAGTACGTTGCCTTCAACGTCTTTACCTAGGGCAAGTGGAATATCAGACTTACTATTTTTAAATTCTTTGGACTCAATTAGTTCCTTGAGGCTAACAGAATCTTTCTCCTTATTAGGAACTTCAATGCCAACCACTGTTTTACCAGGTATGGGTGCTTCAATACGCAAGTCAGAACTTGCCAGAGCCATAGCTATATTGTCACTTAAACCAACAATCCTAGATAGTTTTATTCCTGGTGCAGGCTTTAATTCATAGGATGTAATAACCGGTCCACGATTTATAGCCACTACCTTTGAATCAATACCAAAGTTTTTCATAGTATTTTCAATTATTTTTCCTTTTTCAAGTACTTCATCTTTAGAAAAATTACCTTTTGAAGGAATTCTCTCTAGAAGTGCTGTATCTGGATAAGTATATACAAATTCTTCTTCTTTTTTGTGCTCAATATCATCCTTTATTGTATCCACTACCTCGTCTTCAATTTTTTCTTGAGCTTTTTGAGGAGTTACTTCATCTTCCTTTAAATTTATGTTTTCATCAATTTCTTCAAAATCATTATTTTCAGTTAAAGAATCCTCTGAATAGTCTTTAACAATTAAGTCTTCAGTAAAGTTATCATAATTTTCAGATTTTGTTTCTTCTTTAAGTTTTTGTTTTTCAACTTTTTTATTTTCTTTTAGAGCTTTTTTCTTATCTTTCTCTTCAGCCTTTAATTTTTTCTCTTTTATTTTCTCTTCACGAGCAATTTTTTTATCATTAAAGTATTCTCCAAGGTCTTCAAAAGCCATTATTATTTGTTCCATATTAGGCCTTAACATTAAGTAAATTGAAGCAATTATAATTAGGCTGAGAATAATATAAGTTCCAAGTGAACCCAAAAGTTTATAAGAGAAGAATCCGAAGATTGCTCCAATTATACCTCCACTTCTAGTTATATCCATGTACTCCGTTGATTTTACTATTCTTTCAATTAGAGTCATGTCCATTTCTTTAGATCCATCTAAGAAAACTAAAGTGCAAAGAAGTATAATTAAAGTATAAACTATATAGGAAGACATTCGATTTTTAGTAGCTTGAAGGTTAAAGAGTATTCCCCAAAAAATAAAAAGTAAGGGGATAGCAAAGTTTGCAGAACCTGCTAAAACAGAAAATAGTTTATATACTAATGCCCCAACGATTCCCATTCTTTGACTATATAAGCATATAAAGAAGACTATTCCAATAACTATTAGAAATAGTCCCTTAATTTCTCGTCCATTATCTATTTCAGAAGATATTTTTCTCCTATTAATTTTTTTATTATTATTTTTCTTTTTAGTTTTTTTATTTGTTTTTATATTTCTTTTCAAGAGCTAGCACCTCATTAATATTATAACAATTTGTGCCCTTAAAGACCAGTATGACCGAAGCCTCCATCACTTCTTTCGGTATCACTAATCTCCTCTACTTCAACTATATCGGGAATTTCAATTTTCATAAAAACAACTTGGGCAATCCTATCGCCATCTTCTATGACAACATCATCTATACTCATATTAATTAGAATCACCTTCAATTCTCCCCTATAATCAGAATCAATAGTTCCAATACCATTTGGAAGTCCTAGGCCTTTTTTTAATGCTAAGCCTGATCTAGCTCTAACTTGAGCTTCATAACCTTTTTCGAATTCGAAATAAAGACCTGTTGGAACTAGCACTCTATCTAGAGGTTTTAAAACTAAATCTTCATCTAGATTAGCTCTTAAGTCCATTCCTGAAGAGCCATCTGTTTCATACTTAGGCAGAGGATGCTTACTTTTATTAATAACTTTTAATTTCATAAATTCTCCTTTAAAAAATCGCATTAAAATAAATTCTAATGCGACTTAACTTTACTTATTTATTTTCTTCTTTCTTGGAATTATCTTCTCTTTTAATAAGAGCTTTTCTTGATAGAGAAATCTTACCTGTATCTTTGGCTATGTCAATTACTTTAACTTCAACTGAATCGCCAACTTTTAATACATCTTCTACATTGTTAGTTCTTTCATGAGCAATTTCAGAAATGTGAAGGAGACCTTCTGTTCCTTTTTTAATTTCTACGAAAGCTCCAAACTTAACAATTTTCTTAACCTTTCCTAGATAAACTTCTCCAACTTCAATTTCTTTTACTATATCTTCAATGATTGCAATAGCTTCTTTAGCTTTTTCATCACTATCAGATAAGATAGAAATTTTTCCGTCATCATCAATATCGATTTTTACACCAGTTTGTTCAATAATTTTATTTATTATCTTTCCACCAGCACCAATAACTTCTCCAATTCTTTCTGGATCAATAGAAATCATGTGGATTATTGGAGCATACTTGGAAAGCTCTTCTCTTGGTTTTTCAATTGTTGTAGCAAGATGATCTAAAATCTCAAATCTAGCATCTTTTGCTCTATCAAGAGCAGTTTCAAGAATTTCTTTTTTAATACCTTCAACCTTAATATCCATTTGGATAGCTGTGATACCCTTTCTTGTACCTGCTACCTTAAAGTCCATATCTCCAAAGTGGTCTTCCAAACCTTGGATATCAGTCAGTATTTTTATAACTCCATCTTCTTCAATAAGACCCATAGCTATACCTGCAACAGGTGCCTTGATAGGTACACCTGCATCCATTAGGGCAAGAGTTGATCCACAGATAGATGCTTGAGAAGAAGATCCATTAGAAGATAATACTTCTGAAACAACCCTTATTGTATATGGGAAGACTTCTGAATCTGGAATTACTGGAAGTAGAGCTCTCTCTGCAAGAGCACCGTGACCAATTTCACGTCTACCAGGAGACCTAGATGGTTTTGTATCTCCAACACAGAATCCTGGGAAATTATAGTGGTGAATATATCTCTTTGGTTTGTCATCTCCAAGTCCATCAATAACTTGCTCTTCAGAGATTGCACCTAGAGTGGCAATTGAAAGCACTTGAGTTTGTCCTCTTGTAAATAAGCCTGAACCATGAGTTCTTGGTAGAACACTAACTTCAGATGATAGATGTCTAATTTCATCTAGTTTTCTATCATCAGGCCTTCTTTCTTCTTCAAGAATGCCACGTCTAATTTCAGTAACTTCAATTTCTTCAATTGCAGCTGAAATATCTTTTGAGTGTTCTTCCATAAGGTCCACGAAGTGTTCTCTAATAGCTTCTTTAGCTTTTTCAGTGTTTTCTTCTCTTACAACCTTATCTTTTTCTCTAATAGCATTAACTAGTAAATCTTTACCAAAATCTTTTACCTTAGCTACAATTTCTTCGTCAGCTTTAAATACTTCGTATTCAGCTTTTTCTTTTCCAACTTCACTAGAAATTTCTTCTACAAACTCACAAATATCTTTTATAACTTCGTGACCTTCTAGAATAGCTTCAAGCATTTCAGATTCACTTACTTCTTGCGCACCAGCCTCTACCATCATAATTGCAGTCTTTGTTCCAGCAAGAGATAAGTTTATTTTAGAATTGTTTCTCTCTTCTTCGTTAGGATTTATGATATATTTTCCGTCAATATATCCAACTTCAACTGAACCTGTAGGTCCATCAAAAGGAATATCAGAAATAGAAAGAGCAATAGAAGAACCTATCATTGCAACAATTTCAGGTGAATGATCTTGATCAACACTTAAAACAGTTGCTACTATGTGTACATCATTTCTATAACCTTCTGGGAAAAGAGGTCTAAGTGGTCTATCAATTAGTCTAGCGGATAGGGTAGCCTTTTCGCTAGGTCTTCCCTCTCTCTTGATAAATCCTCCAGGGATTTTACCAACTGCATACATTTTTTCTTCATAGTCTACACTTAGAGGAAAAAAGTCGATTCCCTCTCTTGGCTTAGAAGAAGATGTAGCTGTAACAAGTACAACAGTATCTCCATATTGTACTAAACAAGCACCATTTGCTTGCTCAGCAACTTTTCCAATTGTTACTTTTAACTGAGAACCTGCAAGATCCATAGTATAAGTTTTTTCCATTATTTCCTCCTTCTAATAAGAAAGAGCGGAATTACCGCTCCTATTATCCTCTGATTTGTAGTTTTTTAATAAGTGTACGATATCTTTCTATATCCTTATTCTTTAAATATCTTAATAAGTTTCTTCTTTTACCTACCATTTTAAGAAGTCCTCTTCTTGAGTGGTGGTCTTTTTTGTGAACTCTTAAATGTTCGTTTAAATCGTTAATTCTTCTAGTAAGAATTGCAATTTGAACTTCTGGTGATCCTGTGTCACCTTCGTGTGTTTTAAATTCGTCAATAATAATTTGTTTGATATTTGTTTCTAACATATTTTCCTCCTAAATTTTTTAGATAAAGCTAATCAAAGTAGGCGTCGAGGAGCGACCAACTGTGAATAGCTATTTAACCTTAAATATCTTACCATATAAAGGCTGGCTTGTAAAGTCATCTATTCCTTGTAACTAAAACATCTTTAGCAATCTGATCGAATAATTCTTCTATGGAATCAAATTTCAATTCAGGTCTTACAAAATCTAAAAGTTCAAGCTCAACAATTTCCCCATAAATATCTCTATCAAAATCAAGTATATGAGCTTCAATTTTTATCCCATCATGCTCAACAGTTGGGTTTGTACCAATGTTAGTTGAAGCTTTAAACCTCTCTCCATTTATAATAATATCTGTGTCATAAACTCCATATCTCGGAATTACAAAATTATCTACTAATTTTAAGTTGGCAGTTGGATATCCCATTTTTTTTCCAAGACCTTTTGCATGTATAATTTCCCCAATTAGCTTATAGGGTCTTGATAAAAGATCATTAGCCTCTTTTATCCTACCTTCTTCAATTAAGTTTCTTATTAGGGTCGATGAAATTTTCTCTCCATGAGATGAAATTTGATTAATAACATCAATAGTATCAAATAAATCTTTATTTTCTAATAAAAAATCCACATCGCCAGATTTTTTAAATCCATAAGTGTAATCATAACCTACAACAACTCCTCTAATTTTAAGATTATCTGCTAGAAAATCTTTTAAGAACATCTTAGGAGTGTAAGCCATAAATTCTCTTGTAAAGTTTATAAGATAAATTATATCAACTCCTAGATTTTCTAGAATTTCAAATTTAGTTTGATTTGTTGTTATAATGTCCTTTTTACCGACCTTAATAAGGTTGTCAGTGTGTTCATTAAATAACAATATGCTAGACTTAATATTTAAATCATCAGCTCTTGCAACTGCTTTATTAATTAATTCCATATGGCCCTTATGAACACCATCAAAGTTTCCTAGGGCAATAACTGAATCTTCGTCTGCTATATAATTTAAGTCAATTTCAATTATTTTCATAAATCACCTATTAATCTCTTCTTCATCTTAAGATAAGGTTTTTCATCAATAAATCTAATTTCTCCAATTCCTAAAAAAAGATTTTCGCAATACACTCTGTAATTATCAACTTCTGGCTTGTGATTAAGCCTGTAAAATTGTCCATTAAGAAATTTATTAAGAAATCTTTTGTCTAAATCAATTTTTTTAAGATTAGTTAAGGCTAAATCCATTGGTAGAATTTTTTCCTTTATTTCATCAATAGACATATTTTCAAAATCAGAGCTATTAATAGAATCCTCTATTTTAAAATTTCCAGTTCTTATTCTTCTAAGCTCTGTTAGTGTACCATAAGTGCCTAAAAAGTTCCCAATATCATTTGCAAGAGACCTTATATAAGTTCCCTTAGATACCTTAACTCTTATTAGGAATTCATCACTTCCGTTAAAATCTAAAAGTTCATTTTTATAAATCTCAATATTTCTTTCTTTTATTTCTACCTCTTTACCTTCTCTTGCATACTCGTAAAGTTTCTTACCACCCACTTTTAAAGCAGAGTAAATAGGAGGCTTTTGTGACAACTTACCAGTAAAATTTTGAAGAGCTTTTTTTATGTCTTCTTCATTGAAGATAACTTTTTCTTCTTTTAAAATATTACCAGCAATATCATATGAATCGGTCAAGATACCTAGTTTGATTTTAGCTTCGTATTCCTTGTCACTTGAAAGAATATATTCGCTTGTTTTAGTTGCTTTTCCAATAGATATAACTAGCACTCCTGTAGCCATAGGATCAAGAGTACCAGTATGACCTACTTTTTTTATCCCTAATTTGCGCCTAACCTTATAAACTAAATCATGGGATGTTATTCCTTTATCCTTGTCAAATACTAAGAGACCATCAATCATAATTCTTCTTCCGCCACTTCAACTAAATCTTTTTTTGCCTTTTTGATATCGGTGTGGTTTATTGTACCGCCTGAAGCCCTAATATGTCCTCCGCCATTAAACTTAGACGCAATTTTCGTACAATCAACATAAGATTTAGACCTAAGAGATAGCCTAATACAATCGTCTTTTTCTTTAAGGAGAACTGCAAGTTCAACAGTATCAATATCTCTAACAAATTCTACTATTCCGTCAGCATCTGACTTTGCTGCTTTAGTCTTTTCTATATCTTCTTTAGTTACTATAACTACAGCAATCTTATCTTTATCAAAATACTCAATAGAGTTCATGGCCCTAATTAACAAATCAGTCTTTTGTCTAGACCTACTTTGGTAAACATTTTGCGTAACTTCATTTATATCGATGTCATACTTAAATAAGTCTGATGCAATTTCAAAAGTTTTTGAGCTAACTGAACTATATTTAAAAGAACCTGTATCTGTTGAAAGTCCTGTAAATAAGGAAGTCGCTATTTCTTTATCTAATTGTAAATTAAGATATTTGAAAATTCTTGCAAGGACTTCACAAGTTGCTGGTGAATTTTCATCAACAATATTCAAATCAGCATAATTCTTATTACTAAAGTGATGGTCAATATTAACAGTTTTTTTAGACTTGTTAAATATTTCTTTCACCCTATCTCCCATTCTATCTTCATCTGAAGAGTCAAGAGCAATAAATAAATCGAAATCCTCATCAATATTTTCTGGACTTTTTGAATAAGAAAGATTTGGTAAAAATTTAAAATGGGATGGAACACTGTCATCTAGTATAAAGACTGGATTTTTACCAAGCTTATTAAGCATGCCAAGCATTGCAGTAGCAGATCCTAAGTTATCTCCATCAGGATTTAAGTGAGATGCAACTGCAATACTATTGCTATTATCTATTAAATTTTTTAATTCAGAGGATAATTCCTTTAGATTAATCATTTTTGTGATTTACCTCATCTATAAGTTTATCTAATTCCATAGCTCGTTCAATAGAGTCATCCTTAATAAAAATGAGTTCTGGCATCGCCCTTAGTTTAACCCTATTAGCCAATTCTTTTTTTATAAATCCCTTAGCTGAATTAAGTCCTTCAACTGCTTCATCCCTATCATAGTCATCTCCTAAGACAGAAACATAAACTTTTGCGAAGGATAAATCATTTGTAACTTCAACATGAGAAATACTAGTAATAGAAGGTATCCTTGGATCTTTTAACTCATTTTGAACTATATTAGATATTGTTCGTCTTACTTCTTCTGATATTCTGTTAATTCTTTTATTGTTCATTATGATCTTTCAACTTCCTTCATGATGTAAGATTCAAGAAGATCGCCTTCTTTAATATCATTAAAACCATCAATAACAAGTCCGCCTTCAAAACCTGTTGCAAGCTCTCTAGCATCATCTTTAAATCTCTTTAGAGAAGCAATGTCTCCTTCGTGAATAACAACGTCATTTCTTAGCACTTTAACCTTAGAGTTTCTTAGGATTTTACCGTTTAGGACATAAACCCCAGCAACCATTTGGTTGTTTGGAAGTTTAAATGTTTGTCTTATTTCACATCTTCCAAGGATTTCTTCTACAATATCTGGATCTAGCATACCCTTAGCTGCTTGTTCTATATCGTTAATAATTTCATAGATAACTCTGTATGTCCTAATTTCAACATCTTCAGTTTTTGCAAGTTCTATAGCATTAATATTAGGTCTAACATTAAATCCAATAACAATTGCATTAGATGCAGAAGCTAGAGTAACGTCAGATTCATTGATTCCACCAACGCCTGAGTGAATTACAGAAATCTTAACTTCTTCAGTGGAAAGTTTTAGTAAAGATTGGTTAAGCGCTTCAACAGAACCTTTTACATCACCTTTTACAACAACATTGAGTTCTTTTACATCTTCTTCAGAAATTTTTTCGAATAGGTTGTCAAGACTAATCTTAGTTGTTTGACTCAATCTCTTTTCTCTAGAAATTTCTGTATTCTTATCGGCAATTGCTTTTGCAGTCTTATCATCATTAACTGCATAAATTGTGTCTCCAGCATTAGGAACATCGTTAAGTCCTAAAATTACAACTGGCATAGAAGGTCCAGCTTTTTTAACTTTTTTGCCTTTATCATCTTCCATAGCTCTTATTCTTCCTGAGCAAGTACCAGATACAATAGCATCTCCAAATCTTAAAGTACCGTTCTTAATAAGAATAGTTGCCATAGGTCCCTTAGCCTTGTCAAGATTGGCTTCGATTATAGTACCAATAGCACGTCTATTAGGATTTGCTTTTAACTCTTTCATTTCAGCTACTAATAGAATCATTTCTAGAAGTTCATCAATGCCTTCGCCAGATTTTGATGAAACTCCAACAACAATTGTGTCACCGCCCCATTCTTCAGGAACAAGATTTTCGTTCATTAATTCTTGTTTAACTCTTTCAGGGTTGCCTTCTGGTTTATCAATTTTTGTAATTGCTACAATTATTGGAACATCAGCGGACCTTGCGTGAGAAATTGCTTCAATTGTTTGAGGCATTACACCATCGTCTGCGGCTACAACAAGTATTGCTATGTCTGTAGTTTGAGCTCCCCTAAGTCTCATGGAAGTAAAAGCTTCGTGACCTGGTGTATCGAGGAAAGTTATTTTCTTTCCAGATAAATTAACAGTGTAAGCCCCTATATGTTGAGTAATACCGCCAGCTTCAGATTGAGTAACATGAGTTTTCTTAATAGAATCTAATAGAGAAGTTTTTCCGTGGTCAACGTGACCCATTACTGTTACAACAGGTGGTCTTGGTTTAAGATCTCTTTCCCTATCTTCTCTTAGAAGCCCATATTCTTCTTCAACCGATTGGTCAAGATTTGGAGCTTCAATTTCAATTTCAATTCCAAGTTCATCAGCTAGTAATATACAAGTATCTTCATCAATACTTTGGTTTTGATTTGCCATAACTCCAAGTCCAATTAGTTTTGTAATAACTGTTGATACAGACACTCCCAATTGGTTAGCAAAATCCTTTACTGTTATAGGTGCTATAACTATTATAGAATCATCTCCCTTATCTTCCTCTTCAACCTTATGTTTTGATCTAACTTTTTTCTTTGGTTTTTTCTTAGTCAAATCTCTCTTAAAGGAGTGGTTTTTATCATTATCATTTTCTTTGTTTTTAGACTTATTCTTTTTGTTATTTTTCTTTTTTTGATTAGATGAATGTTCGCTCTTATCATCATTTTTTTTATTTTCTTTATTAAAAGTCTTGTTTTTATTATCTTTTTTAAATTCTTTATTATCTGAATTGTTATTGTTTTGTTTTTCCTTATTAGGATGAGTTTTTTTCTTGTTGTCTCCCTGCTTATCATTGTTTTTCTTTTCTACAGGAGAGTCATTCTTTGAAGAATTTTTGTTATATAAATTTCTTACTCTATCTTCTTCAGCGCTATCTAATGTTGACATATGATTTTTTACAGATATTTCAAGTTCATTTAACTTTGCAATTAATTCCTTACTTGTAATACCAATTTCCTTTGCCAACGCGTGTACTCTAATTTTTGACAAATTGAACACCTCCTAAAAAGAAGCTTAATCTACAGATTCAATTAGTTTCTCATAAACTTCCTCACTAATCTCTGTCGTGAATGCCCTATTTAAAGCTTTTGACTTTATCGCTTTTTCCAAACAACTTTTGTCATTGCATAAGTAAGCTCCTCTTCCATTTGCCTTTCCAGTTTTATCTATAAAGATTTCATCGTCTTTGTTCTTTACAACTCTAATTAAATCTTTCTTTTCTTTTTGTTCTCTACAACCTATGCAAGTACGCATAGGTACCTTCCTAATTTTAGTCATTACTTACTCCATTAAATTAAGAATTTTAAATGTTAACATCTTCATCTATAGAATTTGTTTCTATGCTTTCTTCATCCTCAATATTCATATCAGAGTTTTCATCAATATGAGAATCTGATTCTTCAGGATGTATTTCAGTTGTTTCTAAATTTTCTCCAGATTTTTCAAAGTCTTCAGATATTTCCTCAACTTCTTCATCAGAAAATTCTTTTTTAGCATTTTCAAATTCTTCTTTAAGTTCTTCTTCTGTTATATTTCTCTCTTCAAGGTATTCTTCAAACTGAAGATTTGATTTTATATCTATCTTCCATCCGGTTAATTTTGCAGCAAGCCTAACATTTTGACCTTCCTTACCAATAGCAAGAGAAAGTTGGTAGTCAGGAACTATTGCAAGTGCAGATTTTTCTGCTTCATTAACAAATACTTTTTCAACCTTTGAAGGGCTTAGGGAATTTGCAATAAACTTGTCTATTTCCTTCTCGAATATAACAATATCTATTTTTTCATTATCAATTTCATCAACTATTGCATTTACTCTTTGACCCTTGTATCCAACACAAGCTCCTAGAGGATCTACTTCTGGGTCTCTTGAAAATACAGCGATTTTTGTCCTTGAACCAGCTTCTCTAGAAATAGAGTATATTTCAACTATTCCTTCACTTACTTCAGGGATTTCTAATTCAAATAATCTCTTTACTAAATCTGGATGAGATCTTGAAAGGACTATTTGAGGTCCTTTTGTTGATTTTTCTACTGATAGAATCAACATCTTATATCTATCCCCGTGATTATAGGACTCACCATTAATTTGTTCACTATAAGGAAGAATTGCCTCAGTAGTTCCTAAATCAACATAAACATTGTTATAAGCTTTTCTTTGGACAAGACCAGTTATAATTTCTTTTTCTCTTTCAACGTATTCATCGAAAACAATATCTCTTTCAGCATCCTTTATTCTTTGGATTACCACTTGTTTAGCTGTTTGTGCAGCAATTCTACCAAAATTTTTAGGATGAATTTCTAGATTATATATGTCTCCAATTTCATAACTTGGGTCTAATTTCTTTACCTCTTCTAAAGATATTTGTAGTTGAGGGTCTTCCACAACATCTACAATTTCTTTAGAGGAGTATAATTTGATTTCTCCAGTTTCTCTATCCATATTTACGATTACATTTTCTGATGTACCATAATTTTTTCTATAACTAGAGACTAAGGCCGATTCCAAAGCTTCAAAGACAATTTCTTTAGAAATCCCTTTTTCTTTTTCGATTTCATTTAAAGCGTCAATAAACTCTTGATTCATTTATTCCTCCATTAAAATTTTATAGTTTGTTTCATTGATGAAATTGATTTAATTGGTATTGCCAATTCTTTCTCATCTTTCATAAAATAAATATTCTCGTCATCATATTTATCCAAAACAAAACTAAATTCTTTCTGTCCGTCTATTGGAGCATAAAGTTTTACATCAACTTCATTGCCAACATTTCTTCTATAGTCATCTTTTGTTTTAAGAGGCCTATCAAGTCCAGGAGAAGAAATCTCAAGATAGTATGGATTTTTCAAAGCTTCTAAGTTATCAAGTTTCTTTTCTAAACTTCTACTCATTTCGGTGCAGTCATCTAAATCAATGCCTTCTTTTTTATAAATAAAAATTGACAAAAGATCATGCTTTGATCCATTTTGAAATTCTATGTCTACAATTTCGTAGCCAAGTTCTTCTGCTACCTCTTCAGCTAGTGGGTAGATTTCTCTTTTTAATTCTTTTTTATTCACTTAACACCTCACTACTAAAAAACAAAGAGTGGGCTTCCCCACTCTTTACTCTAAATATCTTACTTAATTAAATTATAACACAAATTGCTATAAATACAAGTTTTTCAAAAATTGAATAATGAAATTTGATTGGTTTCATCAAGGTCTTTTAATATTCCATTTTTTTGTAAAATTGTAATAACAGAATTCCCAGCCTTTGTTCTTTTGGAAAAATCTTCTATTGATAAATAATTAGATTTTTTTGATTCTTCTTCTATTTTGTTAGCACAGTTTTCGCCTACACCAGGTATTGCCCTAAGTGGCATTCTAATTTTTCCATCTTCAATAGTAAATTTAGATGCTTTTGACTTATAGATATCAGGACTTAAAAATTCAAATCCTCTCGCATACATTTCAAGGGCTACTTCAGATACTCTTATCTCTCCCTTGTCCTTAGCTGTTGGTTTTTCAATATCTCTTAAAATTTTAATTCTATTTTTGAGAAAGCCTGGACCTTCAATAATATTCTCTCCATTAAAATCATTTAGTTTAATAGTAAAGAAAGTTGCATAAAAGGCTAAAGGATGATTGAGCTTATAATAAGCAATTCTGAAAGAAAGCATTACATAAGCAACTGCGTGAGCCTTAGGGAACATGTACTTGATTTTCTTACAAGAATCAATATACCACTCAGGCAAATCTAAGTTTTTCATTATATTTTCTTGTTCTTCAGTTAGGCCTTTTCCCTTTCTTACTTTTTCCATAGTATCAAAGGCCATTTTATTTTCAGCACCTGCATTTATTAGATATACCATGATGTCTTCCCTTGTAGCGATAACATCTTTTAATTCAGCTCTACCAGAATCAACTAACTCTTGGGCATTAGAAATCCAAACGTCAGTACCATGGGATAGGCCAGATATTCTCACAAGATCTGCAAAGTTTTTTGGTTTTGTTTCTAGTAACATAGATATAACAAAAGAAGTTCCAAATTCTGGTATTCCTAGTGTCCCAGTCTTGCAAGAGAAAATATCTTCATCCATGTGAAAGGCTTCCGCACTATTAAATATAGAAAGTGTATTTTGATCATCAAGCCTAATTGTACTAGAGTCTATTCCAGTGAAGTCCTCTAACATTTTAATAATTGTTGGACCATCGTGACCTAGTATATCCAATTTCAAGATTTTTCCATGAATAAAGTTATAATCAAAATGAGTTGTTATAACTCCTGAACTTGGATCGTCTGCTGGATATTGAATTGGTGTGAAGTCGAAAATTGAATTTGTTTTAGGAACAATCATTACACCGCCAGGGTGCTGTCCACTAGTTCTTTTACCATCAGTGATCGCCCTTGAAAGTCTGTCAATTTCAATTGGTGAGATACGCTGATTTTCAAAATATTTTTTCACATAACCATAAGCAGTTTTTTCAGCAATTTTTCCTATAGTTCCTGCCCTAAATACATACCCTTCTCCAAATAACTCTTCAGTGTATTTATGGGCTCTAGGTTGATACTCACCAGCAAAGTTTAAATCTATATCTGGTTCCTTATCTCCATAAAAACCTAAGAAAACTTCAAACGGAATATTGTGCCCATCTTTTATGAGTTGGGTTCCACATTTAGGGCATACTTTATCTGGCATGTCAACCCCAGATCCATAAGTTAAGTCTTCAGTAAATTCAGAATATTTGCAGTTAGGACAAATGTAGTGTGGTGGAAGGGGGTTTACTTCTGTTATATCTGCCATTGTTGCAACAAAAGAAGATCCAACAGACCCTCTAGAACCTACTAGGAATCCATCATCATTTGATTTTTTCACAAGTTTTTGTGCAATAATATATAGAACTGAATAACCATTTGAAATAATAGATTTTAGTTCCTTCTCCAACCTGTCTTCAACAATCTTAGGAAGAACTTCTCCATAAATGTCATGGGCCTTTTTGTAAGTCATATCCCTTAAACTTTCATCAGAACCTTCAATAACTGGTGGATAAGTTCCATCTGGAATTGGTTTTATATCCTTAATAAAATCTTTTAATTCATTTGTATTAGTTACAACAACTTCATAGGCTTTGTCTTGACCTAAGTAGGAAAATTCATCTAGCATTTCTTCTGTTGTCTTAAAATAAAACTTTTGGTTTCTACTAGATCTTGGATCAGGTCTACCAGGTTTGCCGTTTAGGACAATTTTTCTAAGGAGGTCCTCGGACTCCTCTATATAATATGTGTCTGAATCAGCAACAACAGGAATATTTAGTTCTTCTCCAAGCTCTAAGATTTTTTTGTTTATATCTCTTATATCTTCTAGTGTATATTTTCCATCTTCAATTGACATAATGTTGTCACTTGCTGGCTGGATTTCTAGAAAATCATAGTAAGATGCAATTTTAACTAATTCTTCATGAGGACACATCCTATATATAGCATCAAACAATTCTGAATTGGCATTACCAGATCCAACAAGAATTCCTTCTCGATATTTATCTAATAAACTTCTAGGAACTTTTGCAACAAAATTAAAGTATTTCATATGCGAATCAGAAATTAACATATATAAGTTTTTCAAACCAACTTCATCTTTAACTAACAATAATAAAGAAGATTCGAATAAACGTTTAGAATCTGTGTTTTTTATTTGTTGATTTAAAATTTCAAAATTGAAATCTTCTTCCTCTCTTTTAATTTTGTCAATTAACTTTATAAAAACCTCTGCTGTAGCTTCAGCATCATTAACTGCTCTATGCGCTCCCACAAGAGACACACCAAGATTTTTACAAAGAGTTCCAAGATTGAATCTCTTCATATGTGTCATTGTTGCTCTTGCCATTACAAGTGTATCAAGTATTGGATGGTTAAATTCTAAGCCATTGTTAGCATACTCTCTCCTAATAAATGAAATATCAAATTTTGCATTGTGGGCAACTAGTACGGCATCTTTAGCAAATTCATAAAATTTAGGAATAACCTCTTCT
The DNA here is from genome assembly GCF_900454685.1 of Peptoniphilus harei. Taxonomy (GTDB): domain Bacteria; phylum Bacillota; class Clostridia; order Tissierellales; family Peptoniphilaceae; genus Peptoniphilus_A; species Peptoniphilus_A harei. The sequence continues at coordinate 1,321,358 of NZ_UATM01000032.1, forward strand.
ATTGTAGGTTCATTTTCAACTAAGGAGTTACTAATCCCTGTTAAATTAACAACAACTTGAGGAATTTCTTTTTCAGGGTTAATAAGTTGTGAAAATCTATCTGTTATAATACCGTCTTTTATTTTTACTGCACCAATTTCTGTAATTTTATCATTTCTAGATGAAAGACCAGTAGTTTCTATATCAAAGACTACGTAAGTATCGTAAGTTTTTCCATCTATATAGTTAGTTACAATTTTTTCCTTATCATCAACAAAATTTATGTCTGTTCCATAAAGAATTTTAAGTCCAGTTTTTTCTCCGGCCTCCATTGCTTCTGGGAAACCTTGAACGTCATTAGTATCAGTAATGCCAATTGCATCATGTCCCCAAAGTTTAGCTCTATTTGCAAAGTCAGTAAAAGATGTAACACCAGACATCTGAGACATTTTGGAATGAATTCTTAACTCTGTTCTCTTTTCATCAGAATAATCCATCCTAAGGACCTTATCTCTTTTTTCAATGTACCTAATCATAATAGTTTCACATTTTGAGAAATTATCATAGGACACATTTCCAGTAATAACAACATGGTCACCTACACCGAAGCTTTCTAAGAACTCTTCTGCCTTGTCAGGTTTTAAGAATATTTTTGCAAGAGTTGATGATGTGTAGTCTGTAATAGAAAGGGAAATCAAAAAGTTACCGTTTTTAAGTTCTCTACTTTCTAAATTAAATATATCGACTTCAACACTTACCTTTTGTGAATTTACATTAACATCAACTAGCTTTTCTATTATTCCTATATCTTTTTTTCCATAGGAGTTAGATTTTTTAATTTTCTTTTCTTTAGACTTATTTTCTATTTTTGTCTTTACTTCAATTTCATGTTTAGTAGAAATAACTTCTTCAGCTTCTTCTATTTGAGAAATAAAGTTTTCAATATTATCCTCTACAAGATCTTTTTTATCAAAATCAAATTTTATACTGAAGTTACCAAAAACTTTTAATTCTTTTTCCAGATATGATGCAAACCCATTTTGACTTAAGCTATAAAATGCTTCTTCACTAGGTAGTTTTATATTTATTAAACCAATTTTATCATTTTTATTTATTAGAACATCCTTAATCCATATTTGTGATGAAGGATTGTACTTCAAAATTTCAGCATAAATTAAATCATCTTCACTTTTATAAAGAGAAGATGATTTAAAGTCAATATAAGTCTTGTATTCTTCTAAGCTTGTAGAAAAAATTTTAGAAATTTCATTCTTAAAATTTATTTCTAAATCATTTTTTGAATTAATTACAAAATAAACTTCTCCTTTATTTTTGTTTCTTCTAATTGACTCTATATAAATGTCATCTGGAACATCATTATAAGAAGAATTTAATTTTTGTAAAATATCTTTTAATAAAATCAAATTATCACCCAATTTTTTCGATTTCAGATAAAAGTTCTGTTAGTAGTTTATCTTCTGGAACTTTTTTTATTATTTCTCCCTTACGGAAGATTAATCCTTCACCATGTCCACATGCAATACCTATATCGGCCTCTCTTGCCTCACCAGGTCCATTAACAGGACATCCCATAATTGCCACCTTTAAATTTTTATCGATCTTATAAAGTTTTTCTTCAGCCTGATTTACTATTTCTATTAAATCTACCTTAGTTCTTGCACAAGTTGGACAGGAAATTAAATCTATGCCCTCTCTTCTAAGGTCAAGTGCTTTTAAAATATCTTTTCCAGCAATTATCTCATCACTAGGATCAGATGTTAAAGACACCCTAATAGTGTCGCCAATACCTTCAGCTAAAAGAGTACCTATACCTATGGCAGACTTTACAATACCTTTTTTAGGGCTTCCTGCTTCAGTTACTCCTAAGTGAAGAGGATAGTCTGACATTTCAGAAAACTTCCTATAACTTTCTATTGTTAGATTTACACTAGAAGCTTTTAGAGATACTGCTATGTCATGAAAATTATTTTTTTCTAACAATTCGATTTCTTCCATAGCACTATAACAAATGGAGGATGCATTAACTCCTTTAAATTTATCCAAAAATTCTTGTTTTACAGAACCAGAGTTAACTCCTACTCTTATTGGAATATTGTGAAACTTACAAGCTTCAATAACTTCCTTTATCTTCCAAGGAGCTCCAATATTTCCTGGGTTAAGCCTTATTGCATCTGATTCATTTTCACAAGCAGCAAGTGCTAGCTTATAATCAAATTGTATGTCTGATATTATTGGAATATTAATCTCTTTTTTAATTTCTCTAAGTGCGGCTGCATCTTCTAAATCATTAACAGCCATCCTTATTATGTCACAACCTAGTTCTTCTAGATTTTTTGTTTGTGAGACAGTTGACTTTATATCTTTAGTATCTGTGTTAGTCATAGATTGAATAGAGATGAAAGAATCTCCGCCAACTGGGACATTTCCAACATAAACTTTTTTTGTTTTTTTTCTATTTATCATTTATTAAACAACCTTCCAATATCATTAAAAATAGTTACGTAAATCATTAAAGAAAATAAAAGACTTATACCTATTAGTGAGAGTCCTTGCTCAATTTTTTCATCTATGGGTTTACCTCTAAGGGCTTCAATTAATAAAAATAAAAACTTTCCTCCATCAAGTGCAGGAATTGGGAGCAAGTTAAAAACACCAAGATTGACTGATATTAGTCCTAAAATCTGTAGAAAATTTAAAAATCCCTTTGAAGACTCTGAACCAATTAATTGTACAACACCAACAGGGCCTGATAAGTATTCCATTTTAAAAGAACCAGAAAACATCATTTTAATACTTTTGAGAATCAATTTGGACATTTCTAAAGTTCTATTTGCCCCAAGACTAATGGATTTTAATAGTGAATGATCTAGCTTTGAAGTGATACCAATTAAATACATCTGATTTTCTACAGAATACTCAGGTTTTATCTTTAAATTTAATATATTTCCTTCTCTATTAATTTGAAAATCCATTTCTTCTTTTTGATTTTTGGAAATTATTGAATTTATATCGTATATGTCCTTAACCTTATTTTCATTAATTTTTATAATTAAATCGCCTGATTGTATTCCTGCCTTATCTGCAGGTGAGTTAGAAATAACTTTTTCAATTTCACTTGATCCATATCCTACTATGGAAAAAATAAGGGTAAAAGCAATAAAAGCCAATACGAAATTCATAAAGGCTCCAGCTAAAACAACTGCCATTCTTTTTACGATGAAAACATTGTTAAAGGCTCTTGGGTCATGGGAGTTATCTTCCTCGCCTTCCATAGCAACATAGCCTCCAACAGGAAGGGCTCTTAAACTATAAAAGGTTTCACCTTTTTGTTTCTGATAAATTTTTGGACCCATACCTATGGAAAACTCATTAACTTTAATTCCTGATAATTTGGCAACAGCAAAGTGACCAAATTCATGAAGCATAACAACGAGTAAAAAAACAAGTAAAGAGCTAATTAAAGTAATCATTTATTCTCCTTAAATAAAATGGTACAGAATATACACGAAGGGGCTTATAAATATAAGACTGTCAAACCTGTCAAGTATTCCACCGTGACCAGGTAAAATCTGTGCATAATCTTTTATACCTGTGAATCTCTTAATCTTTGATGCAAACAAATCTCCAAACTGTCCAGCAATGGAAGTAAGGAAAATAATTATGATTACAACAAGATTAAGGTCGTAAATAAAATTATATTTATTTAAAAGTGTGAAATACACAGCTGTTAATATAAGAGCAAAAAAAGTTCCACCAACGGCACCTTCTATCGATTTATTAGGACTAACTCTTTCAATTAACTTGTGCTTGCCAAAAGTAGAACCTACAAAATAAGCAAAGGTATCTGTGGTAAAGGCAATTACAAAAGCAGAAATAATTATGTAAATATCATCAAGACTTCCTAGTAAATTTAAGAAAAATACTGTATAGAAGTAGGCCATATTTGTAAAGGAATAATTGCTCAAATTATAGTCTTCTAAAATTACATACAGAGAAGAATTAAAAATAAAATAAAAAACAAGGGCAAAGGTTAAGTTTTTATCAAAAATTGAGCACAAAAAAGTTACCAGAGCCCCTAAAAGTAAACTTGGCAAATAAAGTTTGATTTCTTTTTTTATTAGTGCGTTGTATAGCTCTCTTATTGCCTCAAGAGTTAAAATAAAAATTGAAAACTTTATAGCATTTAATCCTAAGTAAAAAATTAAAATTAATAGACCAATACCCACTATTCCTGTTGAAACTCTTTTTTGTAAATCAGTCAAGATTATAATCCTCCGTATCTCCTATTTCTTTTTTGAAAATCATAAATGGCCTTATAGAATTCCTCTTCATGAAAGTCTGGCCACAATATATTAGAAAAATAAAACTCGCTATAGGCTAGTTGATATAATAAAAAATTAGAAACTCTAAGCTCACCACTTGGTCTTATAAGTAGGTCCAGATCTTCTTGATCTCTTGAATATAAATAATCCTTAAAAGATTCTGTATCAATATCTTCAAGAGATAGCTTACCAGCAATAACATCTTCACAAATCATTTTGCTAGCTCTAACTATTTCACTTTGTCCCCCATAATTTAGACCAATATTTAATATCATTTTATCATTTGATCTAGTTTCCTGCAATGCAGTCTCGATTAGTCTAACTATCTTATCAGGAAAGGCTTTATAATCTCCTAAGACATTTATTCTAATATTATTTTTTTTAATTTTTTCAAGTTGATTTTTAATATAGTAGGCAAGTAAATCCATTAACTTAGAAATCTCTTCATCAGGTCTCTTCCAGTTTTCAGTAGAGAAGGCATAAAGAGTTAAAGATTTAATATTGATTTTATAGGCTGCTTCTACAATTTCGATTACCCTTTGTGTTCCTTCTCTATGTCCAAAAGTTCTTGGCATTTTTCTTTTCTTTGCCCATCTTCCATTTCCATCCATTATTATGCCTACGTGTTTGGGAATATTTTCTAAATCTAATTTATCGTAATAATTCATAAAACTCCTTAAAAAAAGAGCCTTAGAATAATCTAAGGCTAAAAATTAAATTTCCATAAGTTCTTTTTCTTTTTCTTCTGCTACACCATCGATGTCTTTAATATATTTATCAGTTAACTTTTGAATATCTTCTTCATAAGTTTTTCTATCATCTTCAGATATTTCTTTAGCTTTTTCAGCTTTTTTAATATCTTCCATAGCATCTCTTCTAATGTTTCTAACAGAAACTTTTGCTTCTTCCGCATACTTTCCAACTAACTTAGTAAGATCTTTTCTTCTTTCTTCAGTTAGTTGAGGTATAACAAGTCTAATAACTTTTCCGTCATTTGAAGGAGTTATTCCCAAATCAGACTTTTGTATTGCTTTTTCAATTTCAGGAATTAATGTAGCATCCCAAGGTTGAATAGCAAGCAGTCTTGCTTCTGGTGCAGAAAGACTAGCAACTTGATTAAGTGGAGATTGTTGTCCATAATAATCAACGTAAATCTTGTCAAGCAAACTTGTATTAGCACGTCCTGCTCTTATAGACTGAAGTGATTCAGTAAGTGAGTCAACAGATTTTGACATTCTTGACTCAGTATTTTTTTTAAGATCAGATATCATAGTATCCTCCTATTTAACATTAGTACCAATGTCTTCGCCACAAACCACTTTATACATTGCATCTTCTTCATCTATTCCAAATACTTGAAGCGGAATATTCTTGTCCATGCAAAGTGTAGTAGCTGTGCCGTCCATAATTTTTAAGTTTTTATTTAAAATTTCCCTATAAGTTAGATTATCAAACTTTTTAGCATCAGGATTTATGTTAGGATCGGAATCATATATACCATCTACTCCTTTTTTAGCTAAAAGAATGACATCAGCATCTATTTCAGCAGCTCTAAGCGCTGCTGCAGTATCAGTTGAGAAATATGGATTTCCAACTCCTGCTGAGAAAATAACTACACGACCCTTTTCTAAGTGTCTAATAGCTCTTCTTCTTATATAGGGTTCTGCAACTTGCTTCATTTCAATAGCAGTTTGCACACGAGTAATAACGCCTAATTTTTCTAAGGAATCTTGAAGTGCTAAAGCATTCATTACAGTGCCAAGCATTCCCATATAGTCAGATGTAGCACGGTCTATGTTGTTTTCGTCACGTCCTCTCCAAAAGTTTCCGCCACCAACAACTATTCCAGTTTCTACTCCTGAGTCATAGATTTTCTTAACTTGCTTAGCTATTAGGTTGACATAGTCTATGTCGATTCCAACTGTATTTGATCCTGCTAATGCTTCTCCGCTGAGTTTTAAAACAATTCTCTTATATTTTGGCATTTACTCCTCCAATTTGTTATCCTATTTGTTTTGCTACTTCTGCTGCAAAGTCTTCTTCTCTCTTTTCAAGACCTTCGCCAACTTCAAATCTAACAAATCTTCTAATTTTAATGTTTTCGCCAATCTTAGCAATTAAATCATTAAGAATGTCTCTAATTTTCTTGTCTGAATCTTTAATGAAGTCTTGGTCAAGTAGACAAATTTCTTCATAGAATTTTTCAAGTCTTCCTTCAACCATTTTTTCAATTATATGTTCAGGTTTGTTTTCACTTCTTGCTTGTTCAGTTAAAATATTTTTTTCGTGTTCAACTTCCTCAGCAGGAACTTCTTCACGACTAACATATTTAGGAGCAACTGCTGCGATTTGCATTGCAATATCCTTAACAAAGTCTTGGAATTCTTCGTTCTTAGCAACGAAGTCTGTTTCTGAGTTTACTTCAACTAAAACACCAATTCTTCCGCCGTGAACATAAGATTCAACGAGACCTTCAGAAGCTATTCTAGAAGATTTTTTAGCAACAGAAGCTAATCCCTTTTCTCTTAAAAAGTCCACTGCTTTGTCCATATCACCATTTGTCTCTGTTAAAGCCTTTTTGCAGTCCATCATACCTGCTCCAGATTTTTCTCTTAATTCTTTAACCATTGCTGCTGTAATAGCCATTTTAATTCACTCCTTATTTATTTTAAAAAAAGAGAGTTATAAAGGATTACTTTAGAACTCTCGAAATATCTTTACTCTTCTATAGCTGACTTTTCATCCTCAACTGCTTCTTCTTCAGAAACTTCTTGAGTGGATTCATCATAATCTGTATCTTCTATTTGACTGCCTTGTTTTCCTTCGATAACTGCATTAGCAATTGTTTCTGTAATTAGTTTAACTGCTCTAATAGCATCATCGTTTCCTGGAATTGGAATATTAACTTCTTCAGGATCACAGTTAGTATCAACAATACCGATTACAGGAATTCCTAAAATATGAGCTTCTTTAACTGCAATATTTTCTTTTTTAGGGTCTACTACAAATAAAGCTTGAGGCATACCCTTCATTTCTTTAATTCCACCTAGGAATTTTTCAAGCTTTTCTCTTTCGTGAAGTAATTGAGAAACTTCTTTCTTTGGAAGAACGTCGAAAGTTCCATTTTCTTCCATTTCATATAATTTGTAAAGTCTTTCAATTCTGTTCTTTATAGTCTTGTAGTTAGTTAAAAGACCACCTAACCATCTTTGGTTAATGTATGGCATACCACATTTAGTAGCTTCTTTTTCAATTGCATCTTGAGCTTGTTTCTTTGTACCTACAAAAAGTACTTCTCCACCGTTAGCTGCAATTTCTCTTACAAAATCGTAAGCTTCTTCTACTTTTTTAACTGTTTTTTGAAGGTCGATTATATAGATACCATTTCTTTCGGTAAATATAAATCTCTTCATTTTAGGGTTCCATCTTCTAGTTTGGTGTCCAAAGTGTACACCAGCTTCTAATAAGCTTTTCATTGAAATTACTGACATTTAAGCCACCTCCGTGTTTTTTCCTCCATTTTCATCTTTTGTCATCGGGACCAAATTGGCAACTCCAAAGACATCAGAAAATGTGTGTATTTCATATGTGCATTTCTTACCGGATAAAAGTATAACACAAGCACAGAAAATTAGCAATAAATACTTTGGTTTATGACATTTATTTTTTCTGAAGTCTAATAATTAATATAATACAAAAAATCTCCCCATTTAAAATGAGGAGACTTTTTTAACAAAAATTAATAAGCAACAAATTTGCTTCCTGCGCATCCACAGATTGGACATTTATCTTCTTCTTCGAAAGTAATATATCCACATACTGGGCATAGGTAGATGTTTTCAACATCTAAATCTTTTCCAGCATCTACAGCTTCTTTAGCTGTTTCAAATCTCTTAGCATGAACTTCTTCAGCTGCTGTAGCATATTTCATTGCTCTAACAGCTTCTTTTTCTTCTTGCATTTCTGCAACTGCGATGAAAGCAGGGTACATTTGAGTTGACTCAAAAATTTCTCCGTTTTTAGCAGCTTCAAGATTTTCAGAAGTTGAATTAATTCCAAATCCTGCCATTGAAGTTACAGGGAAATCTCCTGAAACATCTTTTAAAGCTTTAAAGTGAAGTGTAGCGTGAATTTTTTCTGCATCAGAAGTAGCATCAAAAAGTCTTTTAACATTTTTGAAACCATCTTTTTCTGCTACATCTCCCCAGATGTTATATCTAGTACGTGCTTGAGATTCGCCACCGAATGCTGATCTTAAATTGTCACTTGTCATTTGATTCATAATATTACCCCCATAAAATTTAATAATAAAACTACCATCATCATTATAGAATATTATTAATGAAAAATCAAATAGTCTATTAAAATTATACTAAATAAATAATAATTATTTTTATGATATTTTTTCTAACTTTTGAGTTTGATCATAAGTGATTAGTGCATCTATTATTTCATCAAGGTCACCGTCATTTATTTCATTTATCCTGTGTGATGTTAAGTTGATTCTATGATCAGTTACCCTACCTTGAGGATAGTTATATGTCCTTATTCTTTCAGACCTATCGCCTGTTCCAATTTGAGATGATCTTTCCATGGACTCTTTTTCATTTTGCTCTTGTAACTTCAAATCATAAAGCTTAGATCTTAAAAGTTTCATGGCCTTTTCTTTATTTCTTAGTTGTGATTTTTCATCCTGGCATGAAATGACTATTCCTGTAGGAATATGTGTAAGTCTTACAGCTGAGTCTGTTGTATTTACACATTGACCACCATTTCCTGATGCACGAAAGACATCAAACTTAATTTCTGTTGGATCAATTTCTATGTCAACGTCTTCAGCTTCAGGTAATACTGCAACAGTAGCTGTAGATGTATGAATCCTTCCTCCACTTTCAGTTTCTGGAACTCTTTGAACCCTATGAACACCAGATTCATATTTTAGTCTTGAATATGCCCCATTTCCAATTATCATAAAGACAATTTCTTTATATCCACCAATTCCTATTTCATTTGATGACATAGTCTCAACTTTAAAGCCACATCTTTCAGCGTATCTAACATATTGTCTATAAAGAACTCCTGCAAATAAAGCAGCTTCATCTCCACCTGCACCAGCACGTATTTCTACCATTACATTCTTGCTGTCATTTTTATCCTTAGGAATCAAAAGAATTTTTAACTCATTTTCAAGTTCTTCAACCTTTTTACTTCCTTCGTTTATTTCTTCTCTTACAAGATCCTTAAAATCGTCGTCTAATTTCTCTTTTATTAACTCTTTATTCTCATTTAATGTATTTAAAGTTTCTTTATACAATTTATATTTACCAACAATAGGCTCTATTTCGGCGTGCTCAATAGCTTTTTGTTGGTAAAGTTTAGAGTTATTTATAATATCAACGTTACTAAGATCCTTTTCTAATTCTACTAATCTATCTTCAAATACTGAAAGTTTTTCGTACATAATAACCTCTACATCCTTAACTGTCCAACTACGACTCTATCCAGTTTACTCAAATCTTTAATAACTTCTACATCAAATTTATCTTCCATGAGGGCACATATATCTTTAGCCTCATCATGTCCAATTTCAAAAACCAAGTATCCTCTATCATTTAAATATTCTGGTGCTTTTTCAATTATTTTTCTATAAAAATAAAGTCCATCTTCTCCACCATCAAGGGCAAGTCTAGGTTCATGTTTTCTTACTTCAACCTGTAGCTTCTCTATTTCATCAGATTTTATATAAGGAGGATTTGAGTAAATTATATCAAACTTATTTTTAATATTTGAAAACAAGTCACTCTTTAGTACTGTTATTGTTGATCCTATTTTTTCTTTATTGATTTTAGTATTTTCAATTGCCTTTTGACTTATATCAACAGCAGTAACATCAACTTTTGTTTCAAGGTCAACGCTAATGCTGACAATCCCTGTGCCACAACCAATTTCTAACATATTATTAATCTTGTTATTTTTTATTATTTTTAATAGGGTTTCTACGGATATTTCTGTATCTTGTCTAGGAATCAAAACATCTTTAAGAACTTTGAAGCTTCTTCCATAAAAATCTTCTTCACCTAAAATATATTGTATCGGCATACCATTTTTTCTTTTGTCTAAAATCTCGAAATATCTTTCTTCAACTGTTGAATCTAATAGCTCACTATCATGAGCCACTAGATATGATAAATCTTTATTTAAAAGAAAGCTTAGGATTCGTCTTGTTTCATATATTGGATCAGTATATTCTAAATCTTTTAAATATTTTCTACCTTCTATTAAGGCCTCTTTAATTTCCATAAATTTAAGTAATAAAAAAGGTTAGCTAGGCTAACCTCATTGTCATTTATTTCTCTTATATCTGCTGTTGAATTTCTCAATTCTTCCGCCGTGATCAGAGAGTTTTTGCTTTCCTGTAAAGAAAGGATGACAAGCTGAACAAATTTCAACTTTTAAATCTTCTTTAACGGATCCTGTTTTAAAAGTGTTGCCACATGCACAAGTTACAGTAGCTTCTTTATAATCTGGATGAATTCCTTTTTTCATTGTATTGCCCCCTTAAACTTATTTTATAACTCAATTTTTATATTATAACACAATTTTCACTCTAGTGCAAACACAACTATTTGCTTAATTATTATATAATATTAAGATTAAATTTTCAAGATTTTATTATTGGAAATCTTATCTAACAAAATATTTTTTTAAAAATTCCTTATTATTTTTAGTCTTTGAAATGGAATCTAAAAATCTTTCTGTTACATCTTCTATATTTTCTTCTGACAATTTATTTCTAAATTCATAACTGAAGTCCAACTCTCCCTTGCTAAGCAAAAGTTCTTCTTTCCTTGTATCTGACTTTAATATATCTATAGCTGGGAAAATCCTTTTTTCTGATAGACTTCGATTTAGATGGAGTTCCATATTTCCTGTACCTTTAAACTCTTCGAAGATGACATCATCCATCCTTGAACCAGTGTCTACAAGAGCAGTGGCAAGTATGGTTAAGCTGCCGCCCTCTTCAATGTTTCTTGCTGCCCCGAAAAATCTCTTTGGCTTGTGAAGTGATAGAGGATCCAGACCACCTGATAGAGTTTTACCACTAGCTGGTGTTGTTAAATTGTAAGCTCTTGAAAGTCTTGTAAGAGAATCAAGTAAAATTACTACGTCTTCTTTGTTCTCAACAAGTCTTTTTGCTCTATCAATAACCATCTCAGCAACCCTAGTGTGATTCTTAGGATTTTCATCAAAGGTAGAATATACTACTTCTCCTTTTACAGACCTTTTCATGTCTGTAACTTCTTCAGGTCTTTCGTCTACTAACAGGACTATTAAATGAAGATCTGGATAATTACTATTTATAGATTTAGAAATCTTTTTAAGTAGAGTAGTCTTTCCTGATTTTGGTTGTGAAACAATAAGGCCTCTTTGTCCAAAACCAACAGGAGCCAAGAGGTCAATAATCCTCATAGCCCTGTCTTCAGTTTCTAAATTAATCTTTTCCTTTGGATAAATTGGAGTTAGGTTATCAAAAAAAGGTCTATTAATTATTTTTGAAGGATGAAAATTGTTGACAGACTTGATGTATAAAAGAGCATTGAAATTTTCTCCGTCTTTTGGTGGAGATTTTATTCCAAGGATTTCATCGCCATTCCTAAGTCTAAACTTTCTTATCTGCGAAGGCGAAACATATATATCTTCTTCACTTGGAAGATAATTAATTGTTCTTAAAAAACCATATCCATCCTGGTGAAGTTCAAGTATTCCTCTTACATAATTTTTATTGTCAAGATTTTTTAAAATTTCTGCAGCGTTATCAGATAAATCTAGCTTATCAATTTTTTGTGATTCTTTTTTTAACTTTATTTCTTTTATAAGCTCATCTTTTTTTAAGGAATATGATTTTTCTATTTTACATTCTTTCGCCAGTTCCCTAAGTTCTGAAACCTTGAGTTTATCTAAGTCTTTATCAGATAGTGAAGAAGCAGGAGTTTTACCTGTCTCTATAAACTCTTTTAAGTCTTCTACATTATAATTTTCAGGATTTTCAAGACCAAGGGATAAGGCTATTTTTCTCAAGTCATCTATTGATTTATTATTTAATTCAATTTTGTTAGTCATGACAAAAATTATTTAGCATAATCTGGTTTTAAATCAAGAGAGTGGACTGATCTTATAAATCTTTGTGTTCCACTTGGAAGTCTCAATACAAGAGTGTCTGTCTTTGCCTTGTTATCGCCATAGTATTTTACTCCATCAAGAATTTCTCCTGAAGTAATACCTGTAACTGAAAATATAACTTCATTTCCTTTTACAAGATCATCAATTGAATAGATTTTCTTTAAATCAGAATGAAGGTCCTTACATCTAGCTTCTTGTTTTTCATCTGTTGGATGAAGTCTTCCTTGGAAGTCTCCACCTAAACATTTAAGAGCAGCTGCTGCTATTACACCTTCTGGAGCTCCACCTCTACCTATTACTAGATCAATTCCTGAATCTTCGTAACAAGTTTCAATAGCTGTAACAATATCACCATCAGAAACTTTCTTAACTCTTGCTCCAACAGCGATAATTTCTTTTATAATTTCTTCGTGTCTTGGTCTATCAAGAACAGCAACCGTTATTTCTTCAATATTTTTGTTGAGAGCCTTAGCTACTCTTTTAACATTTTCTGAAGGAGAATCATCAAGTTTAATTGCTCCTTTAGCTTTTGGTCCACAAGCAATCTTATCCATATAGATGTCTGGAGCATTTAATAAGCATCCTTTAGGTGCTACTGCAAGTACAGCTATAGAGTTATCTGTTCCATTGGCAATTGAATTTGTACCATCAATTGGGTCAACTGCAATATCAACTTGGTCTTCCCCTTCTTTTGTACCAATTTTTTCACCAATGTAAAGCATTGGAGCTTCGTCGATTTCACCTTCCCCAATAACTACAGTTCCATCAATATCAACTGTATCAAACATTCTTCTCATTGCGTCTACTGCTGCACCATCAGCTGCATTTTTGTCGCCTTTTCCTAACCACTTACCTGCTGAAAGGGCCGCTGCTTCTGTTACTCTTGCTAAGTTTAATGCTAAATTTCTGTCCATCCTATTTCTCCTTTGTCTTTACGCTTTTAAAATCTTCTAAAAATTTCTTTAATCCTGCGTCAGTTAACTGATGCTTAATCATTTCTCTAAATATCTTATAAGGAATTGTACCTATATCTGCACCAGTTCTTGCTACATCTTCTACGTGATTTATATGTCTTATACTTGCAGCTATTATTTGAGTATGGTATCCGTACTCCTTGAAAATATAAGCAATATCTGCCACAAGATCCAAGCCTGATTCTCCAATGTCATCAAGTCTTCCCATGAAAGGACTCACATAAGTTGCACCTGCATTTGCAGCAAGGATAGCTTGCGAAACTGAAAATATTAAAGTTACATTAGTTCTTATGCCTTCTTTACTTAAAATACTTACAGCCTTAAGTCCTTCTTCAATCATTGGAATTTTTATGACAATATTATCTGAAATCTTTGCAAGTTCTCTTGCTTCTTTAAGCATTCCATCTAAATCAGTGGAAATAACTTCAGCTGAAATATCTCCATCAACGATTTCGGATATTTCCTTTATGACATCCTCAAAAACTCCACCACTTTTTGCTATTAAGCTTGGATTAGTAGTAACTCCTGACAGGACACCCCAGGAGTTAATTTCTTTAATTTCATCAATATTAGCAGTATCGATAAAAAACTTCATTTTTTAATCATCCCTTTCAAGTAATACTACAGCTTCTGAAGAGATACCTTCCCCTCTTCCAACAAAGCCAAGTCTTTCTGTCGTCGTAGCCTTTATAGAAACATTATATATATCAGTCTTTAAAATATGTGCAATAGTCTTTCTCATATCGTCAATATGACTTGCAAGCTTAGGAGCCTGACATGCTACAACAGAATCTATATTTCCAATTTTATAATTTTTTGACTTCATTATCTCATAAACCTTACTTAGAAGTACTTTTGAATCAATATCTTTATACTTATTGTCATTGTCTGGAAAATGATAGCCAATGTCCCTTAAGGCAAGGGCACCTAAAATGGCATCCATAATAGCATGAATAAGAACATCAGCATCAGAATGTCCCAAAAGTCCTCTTTCATAGGGGATATCAATTCCACCGATTATAAGTTTTCTATCCTCAACTAGTTTATGAACGTCGTATCCTATTCCTATTCTCAAATTTTCACCTTCTTAACAAGTATTTGTGCAATAGACAAGTCCTCTCTTGTAGTAATTTTTATATTATCGTAAGAATTGTAAATTAATTTTACTTTTACTCCAGTCTTTTCAACTAAAGAGCAGTCATCTGTACCATAATATCCTTCTGCATAAGCCTGACTATAGGCTTTCATTATAATTTCTTTTCTGAAAACTTGTGGAGTTTGAACTTGCCATAGTCTATCTCTATTTGGTGTGTAATCTACTAGCTTACCATCTGTCGACACTTTAATTGTATCCTTAACAGGATTTGCAAGAACAGAAGCCCCAGTGTCCATTACATTTTCTATAGCTTCGTCTATTTTATCTACTGATACAAAGGGTCTTGCGCCATCATGGGTTAAGACAATATCTGTTTCATGAGGCATATTTAAAAGTCCATTATTAATGGAATCTTGTCTTTCTTTTCCACCATAAACTATTTTGTAGTCCATGTGTATCTTATGTTTCTTGATAGTATCATGAACATAGCGCATATCACTTTCTTTTACAATAAGAAGTAAAAAGTCAACGTATTTGGATTTTTCAATTTTTTTAATTGTGTGAGCAAGTATTGGAATTCCATCAATTGTCAAAAACTGCTTATTTATGCCCATTTTCATTCTCTTGCCCATACCTGCTGCTGCAACTATGGCAGTAACAAATTTATCCTTATACACAGTATCACTCTTCTTCAAGTTGTAAATTATTAATAGCGTACTTTAAAAGTTCTCCTGCAATTGGAGCTGCTGCTTGAGACCCATAGTCCTTAACATTAGGAATAACTACAGAAATTGCAATTTGTGGATCGTCAGCTGGTGCAAATCCAACAAACCAAGCATTATTTGTTCCTTCTTTAAGGTCAAGTTGTGCAGTACCAGTTTTACCTGCAACCTTTACTCCTGAAACATAAGCTTCAGTTCCAGTACCATTGTTAACAACATTGACCATGTATTTTGTGATTTGGTCAGCATTTTCTTTTGAAGTAACTTCACTTAAGACTGTTGGAGTATTTCTAATTACATTTTTACCATCAGATGAATCTATCTTCTTAACTATGTGAGGTTGCATCATGACTCCGTCATTTGCAATAGTAGACGCAATCATACACATTTCAAGTGGTGTAACTAAAATGGTGTCATGACCGATACCACCTGCACCAAGGGCAGTCCTGTCGAAATCATTTCTCTTAAAGGTCCAAGTAGAAGTTTCCAAAGGTAGTTCAAAATCAACCTTTTTGTTAATCATATACTTCTCAGAAACTTGACCCATGACATCAATCCCCATGTCAACAGACTTTCTAACGAAATAAGTGTTAAGAGAATTTGTAAAAGCCTTCCTAAGGTCTACTCTGCCGTATGTTTTATTACCAGCATTCCTAAACTCTCTTCCATTGTCAATTTTTTCCATACCTTCATCAGTGTATTTTTGAGAAATTCCCGATTCTAAAATTGCAGTTGTTGTAACTATTTTATAAACAGACCCTGGTGCAAATTTGCCCTTTGTGGAACTGTTAAAAAGAGCACCATTGTTAGCTTCATTTATTTTTTGCATATCTTTTGCAATATTTTGAGAATTGAAGTCTGGGAGAGAAACCATGGATAGGACTTCTCCTGTCTTTGGATTCATAATAACAACAGATCCCTTATCTGATCTTGATGATAATACAGATCTAGTTTTTTCTTGTAGGTCCGTATCTGTTGTAAGGGTAATGTCATCTCCAGTGTAAGGGTCGTAATTTTTATTTATTATGGACTTAAAAGTCTTTAGTATTTTGGAGCCTTCCTTACCAACGAGATAGTCATTCAACTCTTTTTCAAGACCATATTTATCAACTATTTTGTCAGAATAGCCAATAATATGAGAATAAATTATTGGCTGATTATAAATCCTATGGTAATTATATTTTTCACCATTGGAGTAAGCTAAGATTTCGTGATTCCTATCATAAAAAGTTCCTCTTTTTACCGAGTTTTCTCTTAGTTCACTTCTTCTGTTAGCTGGGTGTTTTACAATATCATCAGCCTTAAAAACAGTAAAGTAAGTTAAATATATAATTGGAGCAACTAATAAAATCATTAGAAATACAAGTAATACTAGAATTCTTTTATTATCTTTACTATTCATTGTCCACTCCTTTTTCATATTTATATGATAAATCTTCGCTTGTCACTTGTAAAATACCTAAAGCAACAAAGCTTGAATTAAGAGAACTTCCTCCATAGGAAATAAAAGGAAGAGTTAGACCTGTCATTGGGATAAGTTTTATAACTCCTCCAATGTTTAAAAAGGCCTGTACTGTAAATAAGATTGCAACTGAAAGTGCAAGAATCCTATAAAATAAATATTCTTGATTTAAGGCAATTTTAATGGCTCTATAAACTAAGAGCATATAGAGCATGATAATTCCTATACCAGTCAAAACTCCCATTTCTTCACAAATTGCTGAGAAGATTACATCGGAATAAGCAAAGGCAATTTGTTTTGGGTAACCCAAGCCAATTCCCTGGCCAATAAATCCTCCTTCTCCTATACCGAAAAGAGATTGAACAATTTGTCTAGCAGAATTAACAACCTTATCAGCAGTCCAAGGATTTAACCAAATATCCACCCTATTCCTAACGTGGGAGAATAAAAAGTAGCCCGTAACAGATCCCACAGCCATTAAGCCAATATTAACAAGAATTGATTTTCTGTTCTCATCGTAGACATATTGGATAAGGGTATAAATAGCAATAAAAATTGCAGCTGTTCCCAAGTCTCTTTGAATAAACAAAAATCCTACAAAAATATATATTACTCCCATTAAGTAATATGAAGTATACTTATAATTTAATTTTTTTAATCTTGTTTGGAAAGTTGTGTAAAAAGAAGCTATTAAAAATATTACTAAGATTTTAGTAAATTCGGACAACTGAATTGTTATATTTTCAGAAATTTCTATCCAGTTTTTGGCACCATACTTGGATGGAGCAAGAATAATTGTGAGCAAGAAAAATAAAATTGAAAGCCCTAAATAAAGACCTGTCATATATTCTAATCTTCTCATTGCCCTAATAATAAAATAAGTTAAATAAAAAACTAAAATGCCTGCTAAAACCCATATAAGTTGTCTAAGTCCAAGTTTTGGAGACAACCTGTAGATGGTTATTATTCCAAGACTTAAAAGCATGGAAACTATTAAGAAAATATAATTATCGCCAGAAGAAACCCTGCCTAGGACTAGGTTGGAAATATAAACTATTAAGATTAGTCCTAAAAATAAAATAACTATGTACCTATCAATATTATTGTTATTAAAAGTAAATAATAACAAAATACTTAAAATTTCAAAAATTAATAGTAAGTTTCTAGGTTTTCTCTGTTTAAAAATTTTATCTAACACATTTTCACCTTTTATCTACAAAAATAAATTGAATAAAGCCAACTCCAATTTTGTCATTGTTTTGAAGTTCAATTAGCTCATTTGGATCAATTTTTACACCATTTAAAAATGTACCATTTGCAGAACCCAAGTCCTCTAAATAATATCTTTGGTTCTTTACACGGATTAATAAATGATTTTTACTTACGAATTTATCTTTGATGACAACATCGTTTTTAGAACTTCTTCCGAGACTAATATCGCCATCTATTACATAGTATTCCTGCATCTTAAAATTTAAGGAATCAAGTCTATTTACAACTTTTAGATAGGCATCATCAAGAGAACCACCGCCACTTGTTATGCTCTTAACATCGAGATACATTAATCTTAAAATACTAAATATAAAAAGGTAAATTAAGATAATAAATACATATCTCAAAACTTGTGAGATTAACTCAAACATATTACACCTCTCAGTCTTAAACTCTATCTAATTATATACTTTTTGCTCTTAATTTTCCAATATTTTGTTAATTTAGATAAATTGGTGAATTAGAGCTTTTATGATAAAATATTTTTGGTGATAAAATGATTATTTCTAATATTATTTTTGATAAGAAAAAATTTATTATTAGCTTCAATAATGACGAAGAAATAAAAATTTCTGAAGACACCTTGGTAAACTTTGGACTATATAAGGGCCAAGAAGTTGAAGAAGAATTTGTAGAAAACTTAAAGTTTGAAGATGAGAAGACAGAAGCCCTTCTCCTATCCTATAAATTTTTACAAAGAAATAAAACTAAGAAGCAACTAGTGGATCATTTATATAAAAATAAAATTCCAAGAGAGATAATAGAAACTATCTTGCCAATTCTCGAAGAAAAAAAATATTTAAATGATGAAGACTACGCAAGAAGATACCTTAACGATGCATTAAATATAAAAAAATATGGTAAAAACAAGACGAGATATATGTTGATGTCTAAAGGAATCGAAAGAAATGTAATTGATAAGGTTATGGAAAATTATGATTATGAATTAGAATACATGAACGCTCTTGAGCTTGTTAAAAAAAGAATTTCAAAAGATGAGTCTGATCCTAAAAAAATTTACTCTGCCAAGAACTATCTTCAAGGTCGTGGATTTGAGTTCGAAATAATAAACTTTACAGTTGACGATTATCTAAGCGGTGAGTAAATGGCATCTTACGTTTATATTTTAAAATGTGCTGATGAAAGCCTCTATACTGGCTACACAGTAAATCTCGAAAAGAGATTAAAGACTCATAATGATGGAAAAGCTTCTAAGTATACAGCTTCAAGATTACCTGTGAAGATGGTATTTAGTGAAGAGTGCCTAGACAAGTCTGACGCATTAAAAAAAGAATATTTTATAAAAACTCTAACAAGAGAAAATAAGATTAAATTAATTAAAAACAAAGCATCACTTCAAGAACTTTACGATACTTACTTAATAAAAAAATCAAAAAAATAAAGACTTAAGTTTAAATACAAACCTAAGTCTTTATTTTTATTTTATCTTATACATTTCCGTTAAAAAGTTTGTTTCTTTTTCTATTAATTCAATTTCACACAACTTATCTAAATTGTTCTTAAACTCATCATAGGACAAGTTTTCACCAGATTTTTTATTGTAATTCATAAGTGCTCCATTTAGGTTGGATGTATCTATGGGAAGCAAATCTTTTATATCTAAAAAGAACTTCTCATAAACTTCTTCGTCGTGGGATGTTAATTCGTCAAATGGATTTTCTGTGTGAGGTGAAATTGTATTAGCTGCCCTTATCCTTACAAAGGAAGTCCTCCCCTTCTTTGCTGATGAAATGAAAACATCACCTGAACTTAAATAAGGAAGTCTCTTTGTTTCATCAGATGATAGGTCTGTCTCTTCCCTAATTGTGTCTATGTCTGAAGCCCTAACTGTCCTAAAAATTAATTTAGTATTTAATTGAGCCGTTATGGTTTCATCTAGGAGAGTTGGTCTTTGTGTTGCTAAGATTAAAAAGACACCATACTTTCTTCCCTCTTGAGAAATTTCACGCAAGATTGATTTTGAAGGTGTGTCAAAGCCCTTCGGTGCAAAATTGTGGGCCTCGTCAGTAATTATAATAAAAGGTGGAAAGTAGTCAACTTTAACATTATTCCTATAAAGTTCGTCCCTGTATTCCTTTCTCAAATAATATAACTTTGCCAAAAGATAAGTTGAAAATACATTTATCATCCTTGTGGAGCCTTGAAGTACAACTAACTTTCTTCTCTTTAATAGGTCCAAAAGCTCATCAATATTATGAGAGAATATTCCCTCTCCTTGTAGGGTCATAAGTCTCCACAAGACTCCACGGACACTCATGGAGTTACAAGTCTTATCATATCTTTCATAAATATCTAAAACTTCTTCAAGCCTATCTCTTCTCGTTTGGTCCTCTTCAATTGCTATCTCTTGTAAAATTTTATCTCTTGATCCAATTTCTTGGCCTTCTAGTAAGAAGTCTAATTTATTCTTAAAGGATTCAAAACTAGCACCCTTTGAGAGCATAACATCTATTACATTGTTCATGGAATCAGTAAGAGGCGATGCAGCGTTTAAAAGGTTTTTTAAATCTCTTTTTTGCAATTCTTGAAACTTTATTCCCGTGTGAATTCCAATTTCAAGACACTTGAACTTATCACTGTAGTCCTTATCTGAAATTTCAGAATTATTTGTAAAGTCCATTTCATAATGGGGGTCCATTACAATTGTTGGTACTCCCATTTCCATTAGTTCTTCCAAGACAACTCTTAGGCCAAAGGATTTACCACTCCCAGATCCACCAAAAACCCCAATGTGGGGATATTGATGCATTGACTTGTAGTCAAATAAGTAAGGAAGTTCTCTTTGTTTTATGAATTCATTATTTTGAAAAGTTGTAAATAAACCTTTATAAATATCATCCATTCCCTCAGCAATATTATCAGTATTTTTTATAGAGCCTAAGATTAAAGACTCCTTAGGAAGAGTGTCAATTAATAAATTTTTTATTTCATCAAAAACTGGTGCTCTTAAATCACTCCCTGTTAGGGGTGGATATAGAAGTTCTTCAAAAAACCTTAGCTTTGCAACATAAACTGTTTCATCTCCAACATCGTATCCCATAGATCCAAGGGATGACAAAACGTCACTGTCAATAAAGTCACCGCCAATATCAAGAGGAATAAAGCGGTTAAAAGTTTGCGAATCCACAACTTCTCCAATGATATCGCCTTGAACTGGGTCTTCAACTATTAAAAACTCATTGTTCCTAAAGTTTTTTTCCTTAGAACCAATATATACTTCTCTTGTTGTTGTAACTCCAAGTACCTTCATATTTCCTCCTATAGAGTTCTCTTATCTCTTTCAGAAATAAAAAATCTTTCATAAACATCTCTGTCCAAATATTCTTCCAAAAGAGTGGTAAGTATTTCATCAGTTATCTTTACATCCTTATCAACTATATCAAGCCATAGGGGCACTCCCCTTGATGACATAGGAGTCAATGTATAAACAAGACTAGCAATTTCTTCGAGATATTTTTCTTGTGTATCTAATATATCAAGTCCAACTGCACCAGGGAATTTTGCCGTCCTCATAAAAGCTGATGAAAAACCTTCGCCTAAACCGTCTTTTATAAATTTTTTATTGATTTCATTTCTAATTAGAAGAGCTTCACCTGTCATCAGTCTATTAAATAAAATTTCTCTATCGTAAATGCTCTCATCTATTTCTAAACTCCTAGCAATGACATTGGTTTTTAGGTCTTTTATGACACCAAAAAGTATAATGTTTTTTGCTTCACACTTTTCTCTTAATTCAGTGAATAAATCAAGACAGTTAATCTTATATCTAATAAAACCACCGTCCATCATTAAGTAATCAAAATCATACTCATCTATATATTCAAGAGCCGTTTCTATTTCTATGGTGGCAAGATATTTTTGCGAAAGATTTTTGTCATCATAAATATCATTTAAAGTCGGCGTATAGACCGTATTTTTATAAACTTCATTACCATCAGTTGACTTAGCAAGTCCTTGAAAAATTTCTATAAAGTGAGGAAAAGCTCCGCCAGACCTATTGTTAGATCCGTCAACCCCAACAGTTCTCTTATATTTGGAAAGTTTCTCTTTAGGGAACTTTTCCATTTTTATAAGTCTTCCAACATTATTTGTAAGTTCTTTTCTAAAAGCATCATTGTCTAAGTTAAAGATAAAGTCATATTTATTCTTTAAGTTTGTGTTTACTTCTTTTAGTTGACCTTCCAGATCTTGTAAATTAATCATAGGTCCAGACTCTCCTTATAAACATCATTCTTAGGAAGATTATACTTTTTTGAAACTTCTTTTACTGCCTGAGACTTCTTCATTCCAGTTTGTAATTCTTCTTCAAGAAGTTTTTTTATGTCGTAGACCTCTTCTTCGTTATTACCTTCAAGGACAATAACAAATTCTCCTTTTTCCACAATATCTTTTTCCAATATTTCTGATGTTGTAGACCTAATGGTCTCTTCAAAGACCTTAGTTATTTCTCTAGAAATAGAAATCTTTCTCTCACCAAAAACCTCGTGGACATCATGTAAAAAGTCCCTAATTCTGTGAGGAGCTTCGTAGAAAATTAAAGTGAATTTTAAATCCTTAAGAGATTCAAATTCTTTTCTTCTTCCACTAGACTTACTTGAGGTGAATCCATAAAAAGTAAAGTGGTCTGTATCAAGCCCTGATAAGACTAAGGCTGTTAAAGCTGCGTTGGCTCCTGGTAAAACTCTAAATTCAATATTTTCTTCTATAAGTTTTTTTACCAATACTGCACCCGGATCACTTATTCCTGGCATGCCTGCATCTGTAACAAGAGCGATGTCTTTTCCTTCTAAGTGTTTAATAATTTTTTCTGACATTTCGGCCTCATTAAACTTATGATAAGTTCTCAGTTCCTTATTAATATCAAAGTGGTTTAAGAGTTTTAGAGTCACCCTCTTATCCTCTGCATAAATTATATCCACTGACTTCAAGATTTCTATTGTCCTAAGGCTTATATCCCCTAAATTACCTATGGGAGTTGGGCAAAAATAAATCACAAGATTACCTCATTTCTATAAACTCTTTCCATTTCCTCTGTGTAACTATCTCCTTGTCTTATGTAAAAGTCCCTGAATTCATTTCCAAAGTTAGCCTGCTTTTTTGCTATTACAATGGAATTTTTAGAATCCTTATTTAGATTTCCGTGGATGTTTACTATGTGTTTTACTCTTAGGCCAGCTAGGTTAATCTTATAAATAAGTTCAGCCAACCTATAAGTTGGATAAATAATATAAAGATTTCCAGAATTTTTTAAGAGAAAGTTAACTATGTAGAGACTTTTCTCAATGTCAAAAAAATGTTTGGCAGGAATGGTTTCAAATTTTATATTTTCATAATCGTAATAGGGTGGATTAAAAACCACAGTATCAAAAAAATTTGTCTCGTAGACTTTTTTTAAATCAAAAATATTTTTCTCTATTATTTTTATTTTATCATCTAGCTCATTTGCACTTACAGATTCTTTAAAATTATCTAAGACTTTCTTATTAATATCAGTTGCATGAATTTCATCAAACCTATCCACTAGCCTTAGAGAAAGTATTCCATTGCCACATCCAAGGTCTATAGCTCTCTTTCCCTTCTTTACAAAGGAAGATAGTATTAAAGAATCTGTAGTGTACTTAAATTCATCTTCATCCTGAAAAATTATAAAATTTGTACCTGGCACTTGGTCTTTATTCATATTTCACCTTGTAAAACCCCAAGGGCTTCCTTATATTTTTTGTCAGCTGTCTTTTGTAAGTTGGCATCTGTTACTTCACTCAATTTGCCACCAGGGATTATGTCTTGAAGTTTCACAACGTCGTAGTTAAGTCTCCCATTTGCCCTATACCTATTTACATAAGTCGGTTGAACATCATAGGACTTTAGATGAGTTACTCCACTTACATTGTCCTTTTCTATTTCAAGTTTAACAAGGGCACCTGTATCTACACCAGCCTTCCTTAAGTTTTCTACCCTTTGATTAGATAAGGCATTTCCCATTGAATAAATTGTAAAATATTTTTTATCGTTAATTTCTTCGACTTCATATTTTTGCAAAACATGAGGATGTGAGCCTAAAATTATATCAGCACCATACTCATTGAGCTTCTCTTTTAAATAAATTTGTCTCTCACTTGGATGGTAGTGGTACTCATTACCCCAGTGAGGATAAACTATTACAATATCGGACTTGTCCTTTATATTTTTTATATCACCAGCAACATCTTGAGAAAAAGTATTGACAGAATACTCCTTATTCCTCATTAGTGAGTCCATTCCATTTAAGGTGTCGGTAAAGGAAATAAGACCAATTTTTATTCCATTTTTTTCAACAACAATACCCTTTTCAAGGTCTTCTGTCATGGTTCCAAAGGATTCCATTCCACTTTCCTTAATGTGGCTTAGGGTTTCTGCAATCCCGTCAAGTCCTGTGTCAAGTGAATGATTGTTAGCTGTGGACATAAGATCAAAGCCTGCAGCTTTTAAAGAATAAATTGTTTCTTTGGGAAAATTAAAAAGTGGAAATCCTGATAACTTTCTATTTGAATTTACTGATCCTTCAAAGTTTGCAATGGCAAGATCTGCTTCATTAATATCTTCTGATATATTTGCAAAGATTGGGGTAAAGTCATAGGAATCTTCGGTCCTATAATTTTTAACAATGGGTTGGTGAAAAATCATATCACCCATGGCAAGAATCTTTACTTGTGTCTTATCTTCTTTAATTTCTTTTTTATTTTCAACTTCTTCTAAATTAGCATTATTATTTACATTTAGATCTTTAAATTTAAAATCCGTCCTATAGGCAACAAATAAACTAAGACTTAAAAAAAAGACAAGAGAAATAATAAAAATATTTTTAAAATTTTTCAATCTTCGCTCCTTGAAAATTCACATCCACAATAATCTTGCCTGTACATATTAAACTTATCTGTTAATTCTACAGACCTTCTAAAACCATTTTTTTTCTTAAAATCTGAGAATAAATATTTTATTTCGTACTCTTTGGATAAAAAATCTCCCAATTTATTTAAAATTTGAGAATCCTTGTGGGGAGAAATGGAAAGTGTTGTTGTGAAGAAGTCATAATTGTTTTCAGCAGCAAACTCTGCTGCCTTTTCCATCCTATGCCTATAACACTTAAAACATCTTGGACCCCCTTCTTGGTACTCTTCAAATCCCTTAACATATTCAAGAAAGTCTTGGTGATCATACTTTATAACCCTTACACCTATCTCATCTTCAAGGCCCAAATCTTTTACAAGTTGAACTTGTTCATCAGCCCTCCTATAAAATTCCTCTTCACTATCGATGTTTGGATTGTAATAAAATACATCAATGTCAAAGTATTCATTTATTCTTTCCAATATGGCAGAAGAACAAGGACCACAACAAGAATGCAAGAGTAGTCTTGGCTTGTGATCCTTATCTATTTTCTTTATTACTTTTTCCATTTCCAAATTGTAATTTATCTTATTCAAAATATCACCTATAAAATTAGACTAGTTGCCTAGTCTAATTAATTATTTATTCTTTTGTCTGCTTTTTGATACAAATCTTATAGCTAGTCCAAAGACTACAATTGCAAGACTCACAAGTTGTGAAACTCTAAAGTCACCAATATAGAGAGAGTCTGTTCTCATTCCCTCAATGAAGAATCTTGCTATACCATAAACTATAAAGTAAAAAGAAGTTAATTGTCCTTCAAACTTTTGCCTCTTTGAAAGATAAAAATATAAAAATATAAATATTAAAAAATTTACAAAGGATTCATAAAAAAATGTTGGATGAACCCTCTCGCCATTGACTAGAATTGCCCAAGGCACATCAGTCACACCACCGTGAGCTTCTCCATTGATATAGTTGCCCCACCTGCCAATAGATTGGGCAAGGGCAAGGCCTGGTGCAATACAATCTGTAAGAGTCCAAAATTTTATTTTTTTAACTCTTGTAAAGACATAAATTGTAAGTCCTCCAGCAATAATACCGCCATAAATTGCGAGCCCACCATTTCTGATGGCAAAAATTTCATCTAAATGTTGGCTATAATATTCCCATTCAAAGGCTACATAATAGAGTCTTGCTCCCAAAACTCCAATGATAACTGCAAATAGAGAAACATCATTTGCAATATCTTTATAAAGTCCATTTTTATAAGATTTTTTCTTTGCCATGGACTCTGTTGTAAGAATTGCCAAGAGAACTCCAAGAGCAATTAAAATTCCGTACCATTTAACTTCTAGTCCAAAAATTGTAAAGGCAACGGGATTTATATTCATAGTGACTTGCTTTCTTTGTAGATATTAACTCCAGCAGAAACACCAAGTCTGTCTGCACCCTTTTCAATCATTTCAAGTGATTTTTTATAATCTCTTATTCCACCACTTGCCTTAACCTTAACTCTATCAGAGACTGACTTTCTCATAAGGGCAACATCATCTGCATCAGCACCAGAAGTTGAAAAACCTGTAGAAGTCTTTACAAAATCTGCTCCTGCTTCGTCAGATAGTTCGCATGCCTTTACAATTTCTTCTTTTGTAAGAAGGCAGTTTTCAAGGATAACTTTTAAAAGAGCTCCATTATCGTGGCAAACCTTAGCAATTTCTTGAATTTCTTCTTTAACAAGGTCATATTTTCCTGACTTAAGTAGTCCAATATTAATTACCATGTCAATTTCATTTGCACCATTTTTTATGGCGTTTTCAGTTTCAAAAACTTTTACTTCTTTTGTGTTTGCGCCTAATGGGAAGCCAATAACAGTACAAACTTTTACATCAGTACCCTTTAAGCTTTCGGCACATTTTTTAACCCATACAGGATTTACGCAAACTGAGAAAAAATTATATTCTTTTGCTTCATCAAGTATTTTTTCAATTTGTTCTTCTGTTGATTCTGGTTTTAATAAAGTATGATCAATAATTCTATTAATTTCCATTAATCTCTCTCCCATGAAGTAAATACATCTGTTACATCGTCATTATCTTCTAAGGCATCAATTAACTTTTCCATATTTTTGATATCTTCTTCATCATCTAAAGCTGTTTCAGTTTGAGGGATATAAGTTATATCAGACTCAATAAAAGAATGACCTTCATCTTCTAGGGCCTTTCTAACATTGTGGTAGTCTTCTGGCTCAGTCACTATTTCAAAAGCTTCTCCCCTGTCTATAACATCTTCAGCACCAGCATCAATGGCAATTAAAGTAAATTCATCCTCATCAAGGCCTTCCTTTAATACACCAAGGGAACCCTTCTTGTCGAACATAAAGGATACACAACCTGGTTGTCCAAGATTACCTGCATACTTATCAAAAATATGTCTTACTTCTGGTGCAGTTCTGTTTCTATTGTCAGTTAGGCAATGAACCATAACAGCAACTCCGCCTGGTCCATATCCTTCATAAACAATTTCTTCGAAGTTATCGTCGTTGTCTCCGCCGCCTGCTTTGGCAATGGCTCTGTCAATATTGTCATTAGGCATATTTTCTGCCTTTGCTTTATCGATGGCAACCTTAAGAGAAGGGTTGTAATCTGGATCAAGTCCACCTTCCTTAGCTGCAACAGTTATTTGTCTAGCAAGTTTAGTAAAAATTTTACCTCTTCTTGCGTCTTCCTTACCTTTTTTATTTTTAATATTATTCCATTTAGAATGTCCTGACATAAAATCACCTTTCTATATAAATCGCTATTTTAAGCATATTGACTATTATATTACAAATATTAAGTAGTCGTCAATATTATGGGCATAAGTGTAAGCTTTTATCTATTTGTTTTTAATTTATATTAAAAATAAAAGAAACTTTTACACCTGAGCTTAGATTCTGAACTTCCATTTTGCCCTTATGCAAATTACAAATTTGTCTAGATATAAATAAGCCCATTCCATGCTTTTGAACATCTGAAAGATTTTCTTCATTAAGTCTTTTTATCACGCTCTCTTCAATGGGGTTTCCTTCATTTTTGATTGAAATAATTAATCTATTATTCATAAGCTCATAAATAATACAAATTTTCCCATCTCCATACTCAAGGCTGTTATTTAAAATATTTTCAAGCATCCTATAAAACAAATGATCATCCATTTTTATTTTTATTTCTTTATTTATTTTGTTTTCAAAAATAATTTCCTCACTTGAATTTTCATTTAAAGTGTTTACAATTAACTTTCTTATAACAGAAATTGGATCTTTATATTCAAAATGCTTGTCACTTAGATTTTCCAAACTTTTTGTCAGATTCAAGTCCTCAATAATTCTACTTATTTTTATAACTTGATTTTCAATATTTTTTACCTCATCTAAATTTTCCTTTGTTTTGATCCCCTCCATCTCCCAAGAAATTTTTGTAAGAGGGGTTCTTATATCATGACTAATTCCCCTAAGCCAACTTGCTTGACTTTTTTTAAGATTATTGAACTTCTCATTTGCATCGTTAATAGTTTTTGAAATTTCTCCTAATTCTCCTTCTTCTTCAAGTTTTTCATAATTTTCATCAAAAATATTGCCTATTGCTTCTTGAAGTGGATTTAATTTTTTAAAGATTCTTTTAACTTCATGGTGATAAAATAAATAAACAAGTAGAGCAAACAATATGATGCTAATGAGTAAAATTAACAAATTTATTTTTACTAAATCATAGGAATAATAGTTAAAGGGAAATTTATCTAGAGAATTTTTTGGATAAGCAAGAACTAACACTCCGTCATCTACTACAAATGTAAATACAGGATAATCATTTAAGTAATACCTTGTAAATCTTACCATGTCGGTAATTTCAAATTTATTTTTAACTTCTTCAGGCTTGTTAAAGCTTTCAATTACTTTTCCATTTTTGTCAATTCTTATAGCCCAAATATTTTTATCTTCTAAATAATTCTTATTTTCCTCTGTAAAATAAATATCTTCAACCTTATTATCCTCTTTATTCTTTTCTACATATTCAAACACCTTACTTGGCTCTATATATTTTTTAGAAAATTTAAAACTAGAATAAAAGATTCCAGCTAAACTTGTAATCATTAAAATTAATAAAATTAATATAAATAAAACAAACTTCTTTAGTCTTTTAAAAAAATAATTTAACATTCTTTATTATCTCCAAGCAACTTATATCCCAATCCCTTTACGGTTATTAGTATTTTAGGGTTAGCTGGATCTTCTTCAAGCTTATCTCTTAACCTATAGATATGTGTAATTAGTGTGTTTTCATAACCAAAGCTATCTTCCCAACACTTCTCCAATATTTGATCTATTGAAACAATTTTATTTAAATTCATGGAAAGATATTCCAAAATTTTATATTGTTTAGCTGTTAATTGTATTTCCTCGTCATTCTTTATTAACATTGCCCTCTCCCTATCAAATAAAATTCCACCAGATAAGATTATTTTTTCATTTTTATCTTGATAAGTTCTCCTAAGCACTGCCTCAACTCTCCACAAGAGGTCTTCAGGCAAAAAGGGTTTTACAATGTAATCGTCAACTTCTAAATCAAATCCTTCTTTTTTGTCGTCAATACCACTTAAGGCCGACAAGACAATTACAGGCAAGTTGGATTTTTTTCTAAGATCTTTTAACAAGTCAAAACCACTCCCATCTGGAAGCATTATATCTAATATCATTAAATCAACTTTATTGTTCTTGAGTTTAAAATTTGCTTCTGCAATATTTTTTGCTGTTAAAAGATTACTGAAGCCTTTTTTCTTTAAAAAACTATACATGCTATTTATTAAGTCAGATTCATCATCAACTAATAAAATCTTCGCTTCTCTAAAAATATTCATTTCTTTCTCCTTTAAATCAATTTTATCACAATAAAAATTGATATTTGAAAATGTGATGTAAAAGTAATCTAGATAAAATTTCCATGTGATAGCAACTTAATATAATTAATTTACTAAAAAGAGAGGAGAAGAAAATGAATAATATTTTAAAAATTGAAAACCTTAATACATCTTATGGAAAAAATTTAGTTTTAAAAGATATTAATTTAGAAATCAAAGAAGGAAGTATCTTTGGACTGATAGGACCCAATGGTGCTGGTAAGTCCACTCTAATGAAATCTATCCTAGGTTTAGTAAAGAAGGATTCAGGAAAAATAACTTTATACGGAAAAGAAATAAATGAAAAAAATCAAAAGGAAACAAATAAAAATTTAGGTTCCTTAATAGAAGCCCCATCTTTTTATGACCATCTCACTGCCTATGATAACTTAGATCTTATCTGTGATATGAAAAATATAAATAAAGACAAGATTGATAAAACGCTAAGAGATGTGGGACTAATAAAAAGTAA
This sequence comes from Peptoniphilus harei, assembly GCF_900454685.1. GTDB lineage: Bacteria > Bacillota > Clostridia > Tissierellales > Peptoniphilaceae > Peptoniphilus_A > Peptoniphilus_A harei. The sequence goes on from NZ_UATM01000032.1 coordinate 1,351,682, forward strand.
AGACAAAAAGGTCAGAGAATTTTCACTTGGTATGAAGCAAAGGATGGGTATTGCCATCGCCCTTATTGGGAACCCAAAATTTTTAATATTAGATGAACCCATTAATGGACTTGACCCTTATGGCATTGAAGAGATGAGGGACTTGTTCAAAAGAATTGTAAAAAATTCAAATACCAGCATCTTAATCTCGTCACATATCTTGGATGAAATCGAAAAAATTTCAACTCACATAGGAATCCTTAAAAATGGATCCTTAACTTACAGTGGTTCCCTAGAAGAATATAGAGAACTTCATCCACCAGTAATTGTCTTAAAAACCTCAGATAATCTTAAGGCTTCAAAAATCCTAGCTTTATCTCAAGAAAATATAATTGACGACTATTTAGTCCTAGGTAACAAGAGTAAAGAAGAAGTTGCAAAAATAATTAAGACTCTTGTGAAAGATCTTGATATTTATAGGGTTGAAAAAAGGAAAGAAAGTCTTGAAAAATTATTTATTAAAGAAACAAGTGCAAGGTGATCTCATGAAAAATCTAGAAATAAAAAAGAATAAGGGACTAAAATTAAATTTCACTCTTTTAATTTTATTTGCAATTCATTTATTTTCTATCCTTATTGCCTTCAAGACAAAAGACTTTCAATCTAACAAGTATCCTCTTGCAAGAATATTAGATTCTTATCTTGCAATTTCCTTATTCTTTAATCCCATTGCACTATCATCACTTGTGAAAAAAGTAATTGAGATTGAAGAGAAAAATAATATGTGGCAAATGCAAATAAGTCTTGGCTTAAAGGTTCAGAAGATTTTGTTGGGTAAAATTAAAAACTTGTCCATAAATGTTTTCTCACTCCAAATTATTGAGTGGTTGATAATTATATTCTTAGCAAGTAAAAATATAAACTTTGACTTAGACATAAACTTAATAAAAAGAATAATAATTTACTTTTTAACGACTTTATCAATTAACATTTCTATCATCATGATCTTCACAATAATTGAAATTAAAAGTAAAAAGATTTACTTCTCTCTTTTCTTTTCAATTGTGGGAGCAATGTCTGGAATAATTACTATGCTAACATCAAAGTTTTTATCACAAATAAATCCCTTTGGACTCTTCGCCACTATTTTAAATATAAATTATGTAAGAGAAGGACAAGTTTTTATACAGACTATGAATAATATAAATTATCTCACATTGCCAATAAGTTTAATTTATATTATTCTCGCTTTAATTTACATCACAAGACTTAATAAATTTTCACTTTCAAAGGACATCTAGGAGGTATTCATGTTAAAAATAGAATTTAAAAAATTAAAATTATTTTCACTCTTAACTACAATATTAATTATTCCCCTTCTTGCAAATATCTTTGGGACAATAAACTATTTGCAAAATCAAGAAATTTTAAAAAATAAATGGGAAAGTCTTTGGACACAAACATCCTTATTTTACTTCATGTTTTTTATAATCCCCCTTATAGCAATTATTGTTTCAAGTCTTTGGTCAGTGGAACATAAGGCTGGTCTAAAATTAATTAGAACTAGCCCAATAAAAAATATTAGTTTTATAATGAGTAAATCTATTGTTGCCCTAATACTAATAAGTTTATGTCAAATTTATTTTATAGTTTTATTTATCATGAGTGGAAAATTCATCTGCGGATTTAAAATTGAAGGGCTGGGCCTCTACTTTTACTACATTGGGATAAGCATCCTATCTTCAATTCCAATAATTTCCATAATGAATTACCTAAGTTTGAAATTTAAGTCTTTAGGTTTAATAGTTCTTATCTCTATTTTGATTTCAATTTTTGGCTTCGCCCTTGTAGCACAAAATATATTGCCAATTTTTCAAAATATTATAGCTTCAAGCAAACTCGCCATTACAACAAATCATTTTGAAATAATAAAAAAAGATGAATTAATAAAAATGTTCTTATTCTCATTAGTGGAATTCTTAATATTTACAAGATTATCAAATAAGATATTGAAGTATGAATAATTAAATTTTTAAAATTAAAAAAATATCCTTGACAAAAAAATTTTCTCAACTTATAATTCAACACATAGACTTTGAAGAGGAGAGTACATTGTAAAAGTTTTTACAGAGAGATTTCATTTGGTGAAAGAAATCAAAATGGATACTTTGGAACATGGCCTTGGAGTCTTCGCACCGAGACAAGTGTTTAGGCTGCGACAGGTACGCCTGTTATAGCGTTCGGAGTATGTTGGTACTCTATGAGGTTATTTTCGCGATAAAATAATAAAAAAAGGTGGTAACACGAAGCTCAAGCTTTCGTCCTTTATGGGACGGGAGCTTTTTTTATTTTACAAAAGCTTTATATATAAACTATTTCCTTTTGAGCTGCCGACAAGTTTATAAAATCTAGGAGGATAATATGACAAAGAAAAATTTAGGAACCCTATGTGTGCAAGCAGGATATGAACCAAAGAATGGTGAACCAAGAGTTGTCCCAATCGTTCAATCTACAACTTTTAAATACGATTCATCTCAGCAAATGGCAAATCTTTTCGACTTGAAAGAAGCCGGTTACTTTTACACTAGACTTGCCAATCCAACAAATGATGCAGTAGCAAATAAAATCACTGCTCTTGAAGGAGGCGTTGCTGGTATATTGACATCATCAGGACAAGCTGCAAACTTCTATGCCCTACTTAACATTTTAAAGGCAGGTGACCACATTGTAGCTTCATCAGCAATCTACGGTGGAACTTACAACCTAATTGCCAATACAATGAAAAATCTTGGCATAGAAGCAACTTTTGTTGAACCAGATGTTAGCATAGAAGAATTAAATAAAGCCTTTAAAGAAAACACTAAAGTAGTCTTTGGAGAAACTCTTTCCAACCCATCACTAAGTGTTTTGGATATTGAAACTTTTGCAAAAGCTGCTCACGACCATGGAGTTCCACTTATTGTAGACAACACCTTCCCTACACCAATTTTCTTGAGACCAATTGAATGGGGTGCAGACATTGTCACTCACTCAACAACAAAATACATGAACGGCTTTGCCAACTCTGTTGGTGGAGTTGTTGTTGACTCAGGAAACTTTGATTGGTCAAAATATAAAGACAAGTATCCTGGACTAACTACTCCAGACGAATCTTATCACGGAGTTGTCTTTACAGAGACCTTTGGCAAGGGAGCTTATATAACTAAGATGACTACAACATTAATGAGAGACCTTGGAAGTATTCCTTCCCCACAAAACTCATTTTATCTTAGCATTGGACTAGAAACACTTCACTTGAGAATGCCAAGACACTACGAAAATGCCCTTGCCCTTGCAAAATATTTAAAAGACCATGACAAGATTTCTTGGGTATCCTTCTCTGGACTTGAAGATGATTCACAACACGAGCTTGCACAAAAATATTTACCAGATGGATCATGTGGCGTAATTGCCTTTGGAATAAAGGGCGGAAGAGAAGCAGCGACAAAATTCATGGATGGATTAAAACTTGCAGCAGTTGTAACTCACGTAGCCGATGCAAGAACTTGTGTCCTCCACCCTGCTTCCACAACACATAGACAAATGAATGACGACGAACTTGCTCACGCTGGCATTAGCCCTGATTTAATTAGAATGTCCGTTGGCATTGAAGATGCAGAAGACATAATCAAAGACGTAGAACAAGCTCTTGAAAATTTATAAAATTTAAAAAACTCTTTTATTTAACATTCTCACAAAAAGCTTCCCCATAAGTTTTAATTTTTGGGGAAGTTTTTATTTGTATTCATTAAATTTCTATTTATAAAAAATAAAAAAAGAGAAAGCCTAAGCCTTCTCTTAAATAAATTTATGCAACTTCTGAATTGTAATTTATTTCCCTTATAATTCCAAGGATGGAGTTTAAATCATTTCTATTATCCTCAAAAATCTTGCTAATTGAGCCGAGACTCTTAAAGGGTTCATATTGAAAGTCTCTTGGGTCCAAGTAACCATTCTTCATTATATATTCCATCACAGTTGATAAAAACTTTGATTGAATATAATTTAATTTTGTGGACTTGTGAAAGTCTGCAAAAGCTTTTCTCACTGCCTCTTCATCAAGACCATTAATCTTTCTAATGAGTTTTAGAATCTTCATGTCACCAAATTCTTTTTCATAGTCTTCCCTAGTCCCCAAGTCCTGCCAAAGAATTTTTTCAAGACTAGAGATATCATCCTGACTCAAGATTTCATTCCTATAAATTTTCTGCAAGACTTCATCGTCCTTGACAGAAATCTTTATATAGTTTTCAACCTTCTCCTTATAAGATGAAAGGTCATTGGCAAAGAACTCGGTCCCATGTTCTTCAACAGAGATAATTGTGTCTTCAAAGTCCACATAATATTTAGATTTAGGACCGACCTCAATTAATGGAACAAGATTCCTAATTCGAAGCCTCATATCTTCAAGTTTCAAAAAGTCTATGTCCTTCCAGAAGTCTTCACCTGCCACATCAATAATAAAATCTTTCTCATCAAAGACTGCAGGGATATTGCCATGCTTCATAATGTCATTGCAAGTCTCTCTTATAAGTCTTATTAAGGACTTACTTGTTCCACCTTCAAGTATTGCAAGAGCAAGACTCAATACACTTAAATCAAACCTTTGAATCATCTCATGGTCCTTTGGCGGAATAATTATTGGTGCGACCTCATCTTCTAATTGAAGAATATCTTGATTGTTTAAGTTAGTCCAAGCCTCTATCTTCTTAAATTTACTAACGACTTCAATCCTCTTCCTCACTCTAAAGGAGTTTGTATCCAAGGCCCTTATCTCATTAATAAGTTCACTTACGTAGTCATCCCTTATTTTCTTATAAGGATCCTCTTGATATTTTAAATTTTGGAGAGCCATAACAATCTTTACTTTACTTGCAAAGATTCTCTCTGAAAGAGACTTAACAAGAGGTGGATTAACTACTGGACTTCCATCAGTAAACCTCTTGAAGTTTCCACCATAATCAAAAATCAAGAAGTCCTTCTTATCAAGTCCAGGACCAAACAAGTCCTTGCAGAGTCTTGTTCCCCTTCCAATCATCTGCATAAACATAATTCTTGAGAACAAGTCTTTAAAGAAAACTAAGTTCACAACTTCTGGCACATCTATACCAGTGTCAAGCATATTGACAGATATGGCAACTTGCGGAAGCTTATCCTTTACTGAGAACCTGTCAATTAGATCTTGGGCATAGGTCACTGTGTGAGTTATGACCTGGGCATATTCTGGTCCCTTTTCAGGATACAAGATGTCGAACCTTTCCTTTATAAGTTCAGCGTGCAATTGATTTTTGGCAAAGACAATAGTCTTACCTATCTCATTTCCCGATGAATTTTTAATTCCCCTCTCCATCAAGTCATTGATTACAATGTCAACAGTTGAAATACTGTAGACCCATCTGTTAACATCAGATCCAGAAATATCAAAGCCCTCATCATCTGGTCCAAAAATGCCATCGAATCTCTCCTTCTCTTCAGGAGTCAAGTTGCTATAATGAATTCCTTCACTAGGAAACTCTAAAACAGTTTCAATCCTATTATAAGGAACTAAGTACCCATCCTTAACAGCTTCCTCATATTCATAAGCATAAGTCGGGTCATTGTCCTCCAAATGAAAAATTTCATAAGTATTCCTGTCAATGTCATCTCTAGGCGTAGCAGTTAAACCAAGAACCTTGGCATCAAAATATTCAAAGACATCCTTGTACCTTTGATAGATTGACCTGTGGGCCTCGTCAATAATAATTAAATCAAAATGTCCAACTGTGAAGAGCCTGTCACCCTTGTCATCAAGAACATTGTCAATGGAGTTGATCATTGTTTGGTAAGTAGAAAAAATCATCCTACTAGACCTTATGTCCTTGCTGTTTTTCTTGGCCTCAGTTAGGTTTGCAAGACTTAAATCAGGCAAGAGAGAGTTGAAATTTCTCATGGCTTGGTTAACTAGGGCAGTCCTATCAGCCAAGAACAAGATGTTGGTTACTGCATTGGCCTTAGTGAGAATGTCCACAATAGAAATTGCCGTCCTAGTCTTACCAGTTCCCGTTGCCATAACAAGAAGAGCCGACCTGCGATTATTTCTAAAAGCTTCAATGCTGGCATCAACTGCGTCTCTTTGGTAATACCTGTTTGTGATGTCATCATTAATAGAATAACTTGCAAGAGACTTCTTCAAGTGCCTTCGGTCCATTATCCTTTGAAGGTCATCTTGACTATAAAAACCAGACACAAGCCTTTGACTCTCGTCATCAGTAAACCAAGTTACAAAACCATTGGAATTAAAGTAGAAGGGCCTTCTCCCGTATTTCTTCTCCAAGCACTCCGCATAGAGATGGGCCTGGTGGGCTCCAGCCTTTGGGTCAACAGAAGTCTTCTTTGCCTCAACAAGAGCAAGAGGCAGACCGTCTTTGCCATAGAGGACATAATCAACATAGCCCTTGCCAGAAGTGTTTGGCATCCCATCTATCTCAACTTCAAAGATTACGTTCTTGTTGATTTGCCAGCCAGCAAGTTCAAGGTCCACGTCAATAAATTCCTTGCGAGTGAGGGCCTCTGTCCTTGGGTCAATCTTATAAGTAATATCAGAATTATTTTGATTTTTATTTTTATTCTCAACTAATTTCTCTTGAAGATCATCAGGAGTTTCTTGACGTTGGTCCACAAGGGCCTTGTCAACTTCCTCTTCCCTCTTGCGATTAAGGTCTTCAGTCTCAGACTTATTTAACTTTTCCCTAACACTGTCAAGGCTTGGGATAAGTCCTTCATCATAAGTCCTCTCAACATAAGAGTCTCCATAGCAGTAGTCAATCCAGTCAACAAAGGCAAAGAGGTTCCTGAGAGAAGCCACAGCCTTTTGCTTATCAATCTTCTTATTGGTGTGGGTTGCAAGATTGCCCAGCTTAATGATGTAGAGAATTAACTCATCAAGTCCTGGGTCGATAATATCTATGAAGTCCTTGTGTCTTGTAAGAGAAGACAAATTGTCCCTGTAGGGCAGGCTAAGGTCAGTGTCCACCTTGTAGACCCACTTGACTGCAAGTTCTAGGGCACGTCTTGTGGCAGAAGCAGCATTTATTGTAGATATAATAAGAGACCTCTCGGCATCAACGCAAGCCTCTGCGAAGTCCTTGTAGTTTTTATTGTTTAATAAGAAATCAAAATTGCCCACGTCTACCTCCCCTCTCAGTCCTTAAATAAATTTCCAGAAAAAGCATCTTGCATAAGAGCGTCAAAAAGTGTTTCCAGTTCAGCAAGAGAAGATCTTAGCTTTTTCTTTTCCTCTTCTATTTTTATTACATAGTCAGCAAATTTATTTTGTAATTCTATTGGTGGTATTTTAATAGTTTGATTTCTAACTATTTCTTCTTTAACTGCCGGATAACTTGCTCCAGTAGAATTAATTAAAAGCTTTTTTGTAAATTCCTCAGTTAATACACTATAAAATAAAAATCTTGGGTTTATTTTTTTTATATCTGCTCTTAAAACAGTAAACCCTGTTGATCCAATAGCTAAACAAGTACTATTAAAATCAAAATAAGCAATGTTTTTTAAGTTTGGTCTAACATTAGATAGTAATATATCATTTTTTTCTAATATTTGTTTTGCCCTTCCAGGTCTATCACTTGCTTTTGTTATAATTTTTTCTTCCTTTATCACATTTTTCAAATTATCAATAGATGATATATCATAATATGAAATAGAACTTTTATTATCTTTTGACAATCGTTTAGGTTTTTCTAAAATCAAGTCATTAATCTTTATTAATTCATACTTCGAATTATCTATAGAAGATAAAAATAAACTTTCAATTAAATCATTATAGGATTGAATTTGTTTTTTTCTTCTACTCATTAATTCTTCTAATTTTTTTAGGGCATCAACTATTTTCTGCTGATTCTTAATATTAATTATTGGAATTTTAAGTTTTAACAAAGCAGGCCTGGAAATATGTGGGATAGTTGCCCCCGTAGTTGTAGCCCTCAAATAGTAATTTTTGCACCTTAAATAATATCCTAAGAATTCTGAGGACAAATTATTTTTATATAATCCATTAATTTCTAGAGCAGATATAGTACTTCCAATTGCTCCTTCCAAATTAAAACCAATTGTACCAGCATTAGCTCCATCCCAAGCAATTAGTATGTGTTCTTTATTTACTATAATTGCTTTAGAGTCTTCGGTATATTTTAGATTGTCATCATTTCTTAAATCTTCAATTTGTATATATCTAATTGCTTTTTCTGACTCGTTTGTTGATTCTTCAACTTTTTTTCCTTTAATGATTTTTACTATATCACCTAGTCTAACCGATTCCATCACATGTCACCTAGGATCTTTTTTAAGTCTTCAAGCCCATCTTGGATTTCTCTTTCCATGGACTCTATCCTCCCAATAATAACTTGAGGTGGGTCATATTCCACTTCTTCATATTCTATTTCCTTGTACTTGTTGATGGAAAGGTCGTAGTCATTTTCCGCTATCTCTACCTTGTCAACCATGAAAGACTTCCCTGTGCGAGGCTTGTCCTCTTGGTCGCTTAAATTTTTGAAAGCCTCAATTATATCTGGTATGTCGTTGTCTTCTATTGGTGTCCTGTTATCGTTAAGTGAATAGCCATCTGCTTCCATGTCGTAGAACCAAACATTCTTTGTGTTACCAACCTTATTGGTCTTGACGAAAATCAAAACAGCAGTGGAAACTCCTGCATAGGGTTTGAAGACTCCACTTGGCATGGAGATAACTCCCCTTAGGTCGTTGTTCTCCACTAATTCCTTTCTCAGGTCCTTGTGGGCCTTTGATGAACTAGAGAGAACTCCATCAGGAACAATTACTGCTGCCCTTCCTCCAGACCTTAGCATATTTAAAATTAATTCTACAAAGAGAAGCTCGGTCTTCTTTGTCTTGATATTGGCCAAGAGGTCGTTGGCAACTGATTCATAATCAAGAGATCCCTTGAAGGGTGGGTTGGCAAGTATAAGTGAATACTTTGCCCTGTCCTTGTTGTCTTCTGAGAGAGAATCTTGGTATTTGATTTGAGGATTGTCTACATTGTGAAGCATCATATTCATGGCAGAAATCCTAAGCATGGTGTTGTCCATGTCGTAACCATAAAACATGTCGTTGTGGAAGTGGTGTGACTTAGTCTGGTCATACATAAAGTCCTTGTCATTGTCACGAAGGTATTCAGATGCCGCAACCAAAAATCCCGATGTTCCACAGGCAGGATCGCAAATGACATCTTCGGCATTTGGTTCTACTAATTCAACCATCATCTTGATGATGTGCCTTGGTGTACGGAACTGTCCATTGGTACCTGATGTTTGAAGTTTTGACAATAGGTATTCGTAAATGTCGCCCTTGATGTCGTTGTCTTCTGTAGGAAGTTGGTCTATAGCTGTCACAACTTTTTGCAAGGTTTGTGGTTTATTGATTTGGAAGTTTGCTTCCTTCATGTATCTTGAGAAGGAAGTGTCCCCGTCTTCTCCCTGCAAGTTTTTTATAAAGGGGAAGATTTCTCCCTGCATGAGTTCAAACATTTCTGTAGCTGACCCAAGATTTTTGAAGACGTGCCACCTGTAGTTTGGCTTGTCCTTTGGGAAGATTGTCTCAAAGTCTAGGCCCAAAAGATTTGCATCTTCTTCCTTTTGAAGTTGCAGTTGGTCTAGGCCCTTCATAAATAATAAGTATGTAATCTGTTCTATATTTGTAAGTGGATTTGTCGAACCTTCTGTCCATAAGGTTGTCCAGATTGCGTCCACCTTGTTTCTCAATTCACCTGTTAGCATAGTAACTCCTTTCGCATAATCTTATTATATCAAAAACGCGAGAAATTTCTCATTTATGGTGCATTTCTTTCTTTTTTTATGAAGAACTTAATGATTATTTTTTAATTTATCAAGTGACAAGATTTACTTAGTCTATAAAATTTTTTAAAAAAAAATAACCCGACATAGTCGAGTTATAATTCTTCATCAAATAATAAGTTCATCATTCTTTCAGGGTCATCTAAGAATGCTTTGGTCACACTATAGGAATCTGTTTCTTTATAAGTTGTCCTCTCCAGTCCATTTTCGTTAAACTCGTAGATATCTGCATTGGGATAGGCGAGGATAATTGGAGAGTGACTTGCAATTATAAATTGTGAGTCTTTTTTCACTAGTTCATCTATTACACAGAGGAGAGACATTTGTGATGTTGGTGAAAGTGCTGCCTCAGGTTCGTCTAGAAGATAAAGTCCCTTGGGTCTAAATCTATTTATGATTAAAGACCTAAAGCTCTCGCCGTGGGATTGATCATGAAGTGACTTTCCACCATAAGAATCATAAAAATTTGTGGGACCAGACACTGCCAATTCTTCAACTTCTGTTGCGACGTTATAAAAGGATTCGGCCCTAAGAAAAAATCCATCCTCTTCTCTCCTTGGTCCCCTGGCTATTTCTAATAAGCTCCCGAGTTCTGAATGAGTTTCTTTTGTTGAAAAATTAAAATTTTTGGACCCACCTTCTGGGTTTAGACCCAGCGCAATAGCTATGCCTTCTAAAAGAGTTGACTTACCCTACAATGTCAAGCAATTGTTACATAAAATTAGACGATATTTCTATCGCCTAATTTATATACAAAACTTTTATTTTAACTTTTTTATACGTTCACTTTCTGTTAGAATCCTCATTTGTTCAATAGCAATTGCATTTAATTTTTCTATCCTTTCAGTTGCATCCATTCCCTCATTTATAAAAACAGCATTTAAGTTCTCAAGATTTGATAAACACACTAATTGTGATATATCAGCATAGTCTCTCATATTTCCTTTTAACTCCGGATTACTTTCACGCCATTCTTTTGCTGTCATTCCAAACAAAGCTACATTTAATATATCTGCTTCACTTGCATAGATATAGTTTATTCTTTCCTTTGATAATTTTTCAGGGACAAGATTATTCTTAATTGCATCTGTATGAATTTTGTAATTTATCTTTGCTAAATTCCTCTTGATATCCCAACCTAATTGTTTTTGTTCTTCTTCTTTTAAGCGCTCAAACTCTTTAATAAGATAGAGCTTAAAATAAGGTGATACCCACGACGCAAATTCAAAAGCTATGTCTTTATGTGCATATGTTCCACCATATCTTCCTGCTTTGGCAATAATTCCGATAGAATTCGTCTTATTGACCCATTGTTTAACCGATAAAATAAAACGATTAAAACCTGCTTCATTTTTAATTCCCTCGAATTCGGTGGAATTAAAATTCGCATTATACATTTCTTCCCATATTCCTAAAAATTCAATTGTATTTTTATTCCTTAGCCATTTTTCTATCAGTGCCACACCATTTTCAACATTTCTAACCATGTCGGTTAAAGAAATATAATCTCTATTATCTATGGCAATAATGCTAATTTCTGATCCTTCCACATTTATTTTAGACACAAAAATCACCTCACAATATCTCATTTTAACTATAATTATATCATTTTTTTGTTTGTTCCTAAATATTTACCCTATCAACTCATAGTAAACAGTACTATTTATTTCCGCAAATTTTCTCGTCATTATTTACATTTTGGCGTATTAAAATTAAAGTTGGCGAGATTATGAGTTACTTTTAATACTATCCATCTATATTTCTACAATTTCTATTTCTCCACTTCTTGATACAATTATCTTATCAATTTTATTGTCTAAATAAGCCTTCAATAAACTTTCTTCGTCTAAGACTGTAATATCCATTTCTTTCCTTGAATCAATCTTCTCTGACTTCAATTCTTCCAACTTACTCTCCAATAATATCTTTTTATCTTTGATAAAAGTTTTTTCCTTTAGATACTCCTCTTTCGAAATATTTTTCTTTTTATAGTTTTCATAGATGATTTGTAAATTACTGTTTAATATGGATATTTCCTTTAGAATCTCGTCTTTCACATTCTTGTGTTCTATGACTTTCTCTTCATTTAATGTGTTTTGTATCTTAAAATCTTTTAATTTGGGTTTTATAAGTTCAATAATATCTTTCTCTTTGATATTGTTTGGTGTTTTCTCAGCTTTACATAAATTACAATAATAACTTTTATACTTGTATATTTTATCAGAATTCTTCTTTTGTCTACTGTCACATCGAAAACTCATATGTCTACCACATTCTTTACAAAAAATCTTATCAGAAAAAATAGAACGATTTTTATTTCCTGTATATCCCCCAAAACTTCTTTTTTCTTTTATTTTCTTAACCTTATCAAACACTTCTCTGGAAATAATAGCTTTATGGGTATTTGGAAGTATTTTCCACTCCTCTTCAGGAAGTAAAATTCTTTTTCTTCCACCTATTTTTGTTTCTTTGAATTTATTATATACATAATCTCCTGTATATAGTTCGTTCCTTGTAATCTGTGAGATAGCTGCATTTGTCCAAACTCTTTTCTTTACTTCACTTCCGGTAATTAAATTTCCAGTATAATCAGAAAGTTTCAGTTCTTCTTTTCGTTCAGAGCGTGTAATATAACCTTTTTCATTAAATATATTAGCCACTTGAATACACGAATATCCTTTTAGCAATAAATCAAAAGCTTCTTTAACTATAAAAGCTGTTTTTTCATCAATGATGATACTATGTTTATCTTTTGGATCTTTAATATATCCAAAAGGTGCTGCCCAATTTATATTTTTCCCCTGCGATTTAATTTGCCTAATAGAACCTCTTACCTTTTCAGATAATTCCTTACTGAATAAATCATAATACAATGTCTTAAACTGTGTATCTGTATCTAAGCCATTACCTTGTTCTTTTAAAGAATCATAGTTGTCATTAATAGCAATAAATCGTATTTTTAGAAATGGTAATATATTGCTTAAGTAATCCCCAAGCAAAATATAATCTCTTGAAAACCTAGACATATCTTTTACAATTATAGTTCCCACTTTACCACTCTTTATATCCTCAATAAGCCTTAAAAAGGAAGGTCTATTTGTATTAGTAGCAGAATATCCATCATCTACATATTCTTCTATTTCACAACTTTTTAAAGATGTTTCATTTTCAATGTAGCTTTTTATATAATCTCTTTGATTTGCTATACTTTCACTTTCATCCACTTTGTGATAATCTTCTTCAGAAAGTCTTAAATATATAGCTATCTTATTCATGCTCTACCTCCAACTGCTTTCCCACATCTTTATCAAGTTTAAACTTAAAATATATGGTAACCTGCTTATACTCTGATATTTCTATATGACTAATTAATGTATCGACCAATTCTTTATCAACTTCTATGCTTTTAGCATCCAAGCAGCAAAATAGTACATCTATAAATTCTATAATTTCTCTTTTTTTCTTTTTTATATTTCTTATTCTTTCAGCAAAAACTTTTAATTCATTTTTTAAGGTTTTTATTTGATTATTTATTTTTTTACTTTCTATTTTAAAATCACTTAAAAGAACCTCTCCTTTAACATAGTTTTCATATTGTTCTTGTAGATTGATCCTAAGAGAAGCAATCTTTTTATTATTTACATCTGTTTTTAGAGAAACTTGATTTATCTTTTCAGTACTTATATTTTCTAAATATATTTTTAGTCGTAATCTTTTATCCTTTTTATAAAAGCTTGAAAACAGTCTTTTAAAGGTATCTACTAAAATTTTGTCTAGGTCTGTTTCATATATTCTGACATGAGATTTTTCTAATTTTAATCTGTCTCCACCTTTACAATAATAGCAATAGCAAATCTCATCATGATATTTCAGTCCTCGTGGTCCATATTGTTTTTTCAAATTTCTACCACAAACACTGCATTGTATGAGGTCGTCATACTTTCCTTCTTTTTTATGATCTCTTTGAATTTTTACTCCAACATTTTCTTTTCCGTCTTTTATTATGTTTTTCAGTGAATGGTAAGGTAGATAGTTTTGTTTTTTCTCCTTTATCTCTCTGATATTTTCAAATGTAGTTTTGTCTATTAAACCTTCGTGGGTGTTCTCTGTTATAATCCACTCTTCTTTATCACGAAACTTACTTTTCCTACTTGGATCATGTCTATTTGAGTAAACTCTTTGAATCAAATTCCCAATATATACTTCATCAGAAAGCATTTTTGATATATAAGAAATATCCCATTGTCTTGTATCTTCTTTATCCTTAAAAATTTTACCTGTTCTTTTATATTCATCAGGTGTCGTATATGTTTTAGTCAATTCTCTTGCTATTTGCATATTGGATTCACCTTGACTTGCCATATAAAAGATAAGTCTTACTACATCTGCTGCCTTTTCGTCCATCATCAGAACTCTTTTTCCATCAATTTTATCAACCTTATAGCCATACGGAGCCATTGCTCCTATAAAAGACCCTTGTTTCATTTTTATTTCTTTGGAGGCTTTTATTTTCTTTGAAATATCTTTTGCGTATAAATCATTGAAGATATTTTTTACTGCTATTTCATAACTCTGTTCTGATTTTATACCGTCTTTAGTATCCAAATTATCATTTACGGAAATAAATCGAACTCCCAAAAATGGAAATACTTTTTCGATATAGTTTGCGATTTCTAAATACTCTCTACCAAACCTTGACATATCTTTTACTATGATACAATTTATCCTACCTGTTCGGATATCTTCCATCATTTCAATAAATGCAGGTCTTTTAAAATTTGTTCCAGAATATTCATAGTCCTTGTATACTCTTAAAATCTTTATATCTTTTTCTTTTGCAGCATTTATACAAAGTTCTTCCTGCATTTCAAGTGAATTACTTTTATCCCTGTAAGCTTCCTTTCTTTCCTGTGATAATCTAGCATAAATACCGGCAATGTATATTTTTTCAATCACTTTTCCAACTTCTGTTTCTGATTGTGATATATGCCTATTTTTTGTTCTAGCCATAGCATACCTCACTTTCAGCACTTACAAGACTTTTATTCATAACAGTGGGGATAGTTTTTGACTTCCTGCTTATATCGATACTTTTCTTTTTTATGGTGTTAGATTTAATGTCAGACTTATCCATTTTTGTCATTTCTTCAAGTAAAGACAATTCTTCGGTATGATTAAACCTAACATCTATCGTTTTATCTTCAGAAATAAAAATTTTATCAATGAGCATCACAACAGACAATCTATCTATTTCCGATAAATTTTTATATTTGTTAATGTCGATGATCCAACTCTTATTTTTGTCAATCTTCTCCTTAGTATATTCCTGTTTTTTCAATCTATACTCGATACTTTCATCTAATTTAGTCAGTTTCTCTGTATAGTTTTTTCTAAAAAGTTGATATTCTTCTTTACTAATAACATCTTCTTTCAGGTCAAGGTATAGGGAAGATAAGAGTTCTTCTGTCATTGCTTTTTCTCGTTTTAGTATAGGAATTTGATTGTCTTTCAAATTTTTATTTATATCTATACGCTGAACTTTAGAATATAGATTTTCATTAAATTCAATGTAGGACTTCATTATTTTAGATACTGCTTTTATCAAGGTTTCTTCTTTTATGCTGTGTCTTGTGCAAGATTTTTCCTTGTTATACTTTGAACAGATATAGAATATCTCTTCTCTTTTTTTATACTTTACAGTCCTTCTAATCAAAGAACTTCCACATTCTTTACAAAAAAGCATTCCTGTAAAAATATCAATTTTGTCCTTTCCACGAGAATTATTCAAATCTCTTTTTAACATAGTATTTGCAATAGTAAAAACTTCTTTACTTATAATTGATTCATGGGTATTTTCTACTCTTATCCATTCTTCTTTCTCTTTTTCTATCTGCTTTTTATTTTTATAACTTAAAGTAACACTCTTTCCTTGTAAAGTATTTCCAATATATACTTCATTTTCTATAATTCTATTTACTGTCTTTGCTGACCAAGTTCCACCTTTTGTATTTTGAAATCCATTACACTTAAATCCTTGACTTTCTTTATATTTTCTTGGAGTTAAAACTCCTAAATGATTTAGTTCATCTGCAATTGCCTTTGAGGAATATCCCAAGAGTTTCATATCAAATATATTTTTGATAATATCTGATATCTCTTTATCAATCACTAACTTGTTTTTATTCTCCTCAGACTTTTTATATCCATAAGGTGCAAAAGCACTGATAAAGTCTCCTTTTTCTCTTTTTATCTTTTGAGAGCTTTTTACCTTATTGGAAATATCTCGGCAATAACTGTCATTGATGAAGTTTTTTATAGGAAGTATAAGGTGTGTATCGTTTATATCTGCACTTTTACTATCGTAATTGTCATTTACTGATATAAATCTTATACCGTTTTCCGGAAATATTCTTTGAATATATTTTCCAGCTTCTATATAATCTCTTCCGAATCTTGATAAGTCCTTTACAATAATTGTATTGAACTTTCTATCATAGGCAGCCTTTATCATTTCTTTAAAATTGGGACGATCAAAATTTGCACCTGAATACCCATCATCCACATACTCTTTGACAATTGTAATTTGATTTTTTCTTGCATAAGAGTTTATAATTTCTCTTTGATTAGATATAGAGTTACTTTCTGTTTTTTCGCCATCTTCTTTTGATAATCTTAAATACATAACTGCCAAATTTTCTTTTGCTAAATTGTTTTTAAACATAAAAAAGCCTCCTTTAATTCAATTTACATACAATAAATCGAACCAAGGCTAGGCTTCCACAAAAATATTATAACGCTCCTTATATTTTCTGTCAGCCCCTAATAGACAGAAAATTTTTCTTTGATGTATTCCTCTACTAAATTTTCTAAGCTAAATCCATTTTCATTAAATTTAACTTCTATATTCCAACCATCAATTTGATTTATCATCTGTTTATCTTTTTTATCTGTTTTCATTTCTGTATTTATATTATGTTCATCACACATAATATCTTCTCCTTATCTTCAATATTTTTAAGTTTTTTGACATTAACAGGCGTGTAGGTCACGACATTGGAATTTCACCACCGCCCCTTTTCAAGATGAGCCGGCAACAACTGTAGAAGTATCATTATCCCCATTTGCTTCAATGCATCAATTTCCTAGGTTGAATATATAATTTCTTTTTGTCGCTCGTTTTCTTTTATCCTTCTTTTAAACTAGAGTATTTATTTAAACCGAAATCCTTATCAGCAGAAAAGTTATGGCGAAGAAATTATAAAGCTCCACAAATGGTTAATGTCCTGTCTTGGTCTATTCAGTTGTCAAGGTTCAAATTTCTATTAATTTCTTTTTTTATATAAAAGAGGACAAAATTCCCCTTCACTTTATAAAGGAAAATTTGCCCTCTTTGGTAACCATAATTTATAGTTCTTCTATAAATTTCTTTAGTTTTTCTAAAATTTTATCTCGTCTTTTAATTAAAGTTGGATGTGAGATATTTTGAGTCTTCGCTACTGCACGAAGTGTTTCATCATTGAAATATAATCTTTCTATGATTTCCCGCTCATCCCTATTTAACTTTGACAAAGCACTTTTTAGTGCTTCAATCATCATTTGTGTAGCTACAACTTTTTCTACATCAACGTTTTTATCCTCTAAATTATCTTCGAAATTCCCATCATGATTTAGGGACGAAAAAAAAGAGCAAGTGGTTTTTCTTGTCCACCTGCTCTAAATATTTTTCATGTTCTCTTTCTTGCCAGTAGACTTTGTATATCTGCTCGCTTACTTTGATTTTTTGCCCACCGACATAAAGGTAATATTCTTTTGTCATTTATGTTTCCTCCATTCTTTTTTGTCTTTATGTTTTCAGACAAAAAAAGGAGGACTCCTGCTCTTGGGCATGGTTAGTCCTCTAGAATGAAAAAAACTCTTTCTAATAGTAATTGTATTTAATTTTTTAACTGAGTTATCTAACTTGTAAATAGCGTAAACCAAAGAAAAAAGGTAAATGTACTTTAATTATATTTATTTGCATATTTCCCTCCATTCTTTTAAATAAACCCACTTATTATTCATTACTTGAATTTTTCAAACTAATTTTATCCATCCTATTTAATTCCCCAAACATCATTACTACACCAACTATTATCATAATTAAATCTACAAGGGGTTCTGCAAACCATACTGCTTTAACTCCAAATATCATTGGTAAAATAATCATGGCAGGTATGAATAAAAATAACTGCCTTAGCATGACTATTATGCCAGCTTTTTTAGCGTTTCCTATTGATTGGAAGAATGTTATAGTCATTACCATTACTCCATATAGGATAAAGATAGAATAAAATAGTCTAAAGTTCCCTATCCCTTGAGTTATAATACTTTCTTCTACTCCAAACAAAGAAAGAATATTCTTTGAAAATGCTAATGCTGGCACCCAAAATATTGATGCAAGAACTAACCCTCCGATAGAAAATACTTTCATAGCTTCTTTTACTCTATCGTATTTTTTCGCTCCAAAATTTGTACCAACTACAGGTTGTAAACCTTGACTCATTCCCCAAAGTGGAATGAATGAAAAGGCATATATTCTAAGTGTTGCTGCCATCAAGATAGCATTTGTATCTCCGCCATATTTAAATGACATTTTATATAGCATTGTTTGTTGAATCATAAATAAAATTTGCATCATCATAGCAGATGACCCTACGCCAAACATTTCTTTTTTTATTTCCTGATCAGGTTTGATTTTATTTATTTTTACTGCTTTACTTTTATATTTGAAGTAATGGAGTGTTATTATTGCTTGAACAAATTGTGCTGTAATAGTTGCAAGTGCAGCCCCTTCAATTGCATATTTTCCCATTAATTTCATTAGAATGGGATCAAGAATTATGTTTAAAAAAGCTCCTAGCCCCATAATGAGCATTGCTTTTTTCATTAATCCTTCTCCACGCATAACCATGTTTGCTGATTGAGTAAAGTTTACAAATAAAGAACCAATAAAAATTACTCGTAAATATCTGATACCATATTCTTTAATTTCTCCACTTGCTCCAACCATATCTAAAAAATGTGGTGCAAGTAAAATTCCGCCTATTGTAATAATTGATGAGAATAGAATAACCCAAAATATTAAATTCCCCATAATTTTATCAACTGTTTTTTTGTCGCCCTTTCCTATAGCTCTTGATAAAACCGATGCTGAACCTACACCAATAAGTGTAGATACTCCACTATTAAAAAAGGTAAGTGGCATAGCTACACCACAAGCTGTCATTGCAGTTTGTCCTATAATATTTCCTGCAAAAATTCCATCCATTAGTGGATAAAGACCTATTACTATCATTCCTATTACAGCAGGGATAGATAATTGAAAAAGTAGGTCTATAGGTCTTTTGCTTAATAATTGTTCTTTCATATCTTGTTTCATAAAATCATCCTCCTTTTTTCATATTCTTAAAATCCAAACCACTTGTAGGTTCGTCAAAAATTAAGATTGATCTATTACTCAAATTTAAATCTTCCACTTTTCAGATTGTTTTCTGATTTCAATAAAATCCTTATATATTCCATGTTTAGATGCAAGTTCACTATGTGTTCCTACTTGTTTTATAACACCATCTTTTAAAACAACTATCTGATCTGCATTTTTTACAGTAGAAAGCTTGTGTGCAATTACAATAACGGTTTTGCCTTTTAATAAGTTTTTCAAAGCAATCAATAATTCTTTTTCATTTTCTGGATCTACGCTTGAAGTTGCCTCATCAAGAACTACAAACCTACTCGGTTTTAACATGGCTCTTGCAATAGAAATTCGTTGACGCTCACCACCCGATAGATTTGAACCCCCTTCTTGCAAAACAGTTTCATAAGCTTGTGGCAATTTCATAATAAAATCATGGCACTGAGCTTTTTTGGCAATATCTATCATTTCTTCATCTGTTGCATTTGGATTACCAAACTTAATATTGTTTTTTATGGTATCATCAAAAAGATACACGTCTTGAAAAACAAAGCTAAAATTTGAAAGCAATTCATCATACTTGTACTGTTTAATATTTAGATTTCCAACTTTTACTTCGCCAGAATTTACATCCCAAAACCTCGCCATTAAATTGCAAAGTGTTGTTTTACCACTTCCTGAAAATCCAACAAGAGCAGTAGTTTTTCCATCTGGAACAAGCATACTTAGATTATTGAAAAGATTTTCTTTTCCATAAGAAAATGAAATATTGTTCATTGATATTTCTGCTTTATCTACTTCTGTCATTTCACCTTCTTCAATTACAGGCAAATTTCTTAAATTTATAACAGTATTAAGATTTCGTACAGCAACACCCTTAATACTCTGCATACTTCCTGCTAATTCAAATCCAGAAAAAACAACAAAACTCATAACAATTAATATAATAGCTTTAGTAACTTCAATATCCCCTGATAAATATCTTATTATAGAACTAAAAATTATCACACAAATACCAAGTTTAAATACTAACAAGAATAAAAACTGTGTTGGAACTAAAATTTTTTCTACAGCAAGGAAGCCTTTGCGACTTTTTGTAATACTTTCGTTTAGTTCCTTGACTGTATTTTTATCTTTTCCAAATGCTTTAGTTATTCCTATCCCATTTACATACTCAAGCATTTTTTCACTTAAATCCAATTTAAGTCCTAACAATCTCTCTGTTAGTTGATCTGTGCTTTTTTGTGTGAATAAGTTTACTAAGGTTCCAACAATCAAAGTCAACAATATAATTATAGCTGTTGCAAAATCATAAGGTAGTATGAAAATAACCATAATTAGTGTCTGTATTGTACCTACAAGCATTTGCTCAATAATAAAAACTCCTATTGTTTCAAGTTCACCTATAACAGTTGACAATGCTCCTGCTATATTCCCTAAAGAATTTGTGCTGAAATATCCCATGTTTACATTTTTTAAACGATCACCAATATATAATCTATTTTCTGCTCCTAAATTGTACGAAGCAATATATTTGTTTTTATCAGCCAGATATCCAAATATAATTTTCCCCACCAAACTTATAGCTGCAATAATAAAAACAATATACACATCTTTCATTAAAATGCTTTGGTTCGTAAATATATTTTCACAAATTTTGGTCAAACATAATAGAATTGCACCTAAAGAAACTCCTTCAAATACTCCCTTAAATACATCAAAAATAAGCATTTTTGTTATTTTATTTGAATATGACCCTGACACCTCATATAAAGTTTTTATCAATTCTCTCACTTTATATCACCTCGATTTCTTTAGATTCTGTATATACATCCCACATTTTTTTGTATCTCCCATTTAACTCTAGTAATTGTTTATGAGTGCCTTCTTCAATTACTTCTCCATTATCCACCACAATTATTTTATTTGCATTTACAATTGTAGATAACCTGTGAGCTACCATAATCACTGTTTTATCTTTAATTAACTTATCAATAGACTGTTGAATAACTGATTCATTGTCAGGATCAGAATATGCTGTTGCTTCATCAAGTAGTACAATAGGACTATTCTTTAAAAAACACCTAGCTATTGCAATTCTTTGCTTTTCTCCTCCAGAAAGATTTGCTCCTCCCTTCCCTACAATAGTTTCATATCCATTTGGTAGGCCCTTTATAAAATTATAGCAACTCGCTTTTTCACAAGCTTCTTTAATTTCATCCATACTCGCATCTTCTTTCGCCATCTTTAAATTTTCTAATATTGTTTTATTAAAAAGAAAGTTTTCTTGCGATACATAGCTAACAAGCTCCATATTCTGTTTTAAAGGCAATTCGTTCAAATTTGTTTTTCCAATTAAAATTTCTCCATTAGAAACATTCCAAAATCCTGCGATTAGTTTTGTAATAGTAGACTTTCCACTACCTGAATTTCCAACGATTGCAGTTAACTCATTTTCATTTGCTTTAAACGAAATATTATTTAATACATTCTTTGACTCTTCATATGCAAATGTAACATCTTTAAACTCTACATCATAAGATTTTATATCTCTTACTTCTTCTCCTCTTTTTAAGTTAGGAATTTCCATTATTTTTTTTATTTCTTCAAATACAACTTTTATATTTGCTATTGTTTCCATATGACTCATAGCTTTTATTAATGGTTTATATGAAGCATATGATAGCAATATACACGTGATAAGAGTTCCTACTTCAACACTACCCTTCATAAAGAAATACAATGAAGCTGGTAAAACGAATACCATAGTTGACGGGATAGTTTCCATAGTTGCTGTCATTGAAAAACAAACACTCAAATACCAATCAAGCATTGCGTTCTTATTCTCTTCAACAGTCTTTCTAAATTTCCCAAATGATGATGCTGATTTATTAAATGCTTTTATAACTTTAATACCATTTACATATTCAACCATTGTCGTATTCATAGCTTTAGCTGCTTCTTGGTATCTTTTAGATTTTTCTTCATAACCTCGCATCATTAACATTGAGAACAATAATCCTAATGGAATTGTAAGTAAATTTGCAATTCCTATTCTCCAGTCCATTATAAAAATTGTTATGATCAATACTATAGGAATGAATATATTAGCAATAACTTCTGGAATCACATGAGCAATCGGTTTTTCCATTTTATCAAGTGTTTCCACCATAAATTGAGACCACTGTCCGCTGCTTTTTCTTTCAACTTCTCCCATAGAAATTTTACTTAATTTGTCAGCTAATAACTTTCTTTTATCTTCAATAATCCTGTAGGCAAGATTATGAGAAATAATAGTAGATATTTCATGAAATAATATACTTGCCAAAAATCCCAAAAATACAGCAAAAATATATGGATAATAATTATTTAAATTTGCATTTTTTGCAACCAAGTTATTAATAATGGCTGCTACAGAAAAATAAGGTATTACACCAAATCCTACTCCTATTATCGCAATGAATACAGCTGCGAAAATCTTGCTTTTATGTCCCTTTAAGATATCCATCTTTTACCTTCTTTCATAAAATCTTTTTATTCTGCCATCGCAAATTTCCAATAATTTATTACATGTACTATCAATCAATTCATTATCATGCGTAACAATAAATATAATTTTATTATTTGAAAATTCTTTAATGACTTTGCTTATTTCGAGCATATTTGTATAATCAAGTCCACTCGTTGGTTCGTCCAAAATAATAATTTCTCTATTCATTAACATCCCCAATGCTACAGAAAGTCTCTGCATTTGACCTCCTGATAAGCACATAGGATGACGATTATCTAATTTTTTAAGATCTAATTTTTCTAGAATATTATCTATTTGCTTTTCATCTATTTTAGAATCAAATAAACTAAATTCATCTCTTACAGATTCCGAAAAAAACTGATGAATTACATCTTGCATAACCATATAACAAAGTTTTCTTCGTTTTTTATATTTTATGGGACTTCCTTTATAGCTTATTTTTCCTTCGTTTTCTTTCAACAGTCCACACAAAATTCTCATTAATGTTGTTTTTCCTTGACCATTTTTACCTGTTATTGCAATAATATCTCCCTTGTTTCCGGAAATATTTATCTTATCTAAAATTTTTTGTTTCTTATTTTCATATTCTAAATTTGAAACTACAAAGTCATCAGATTCACAAAATGTGACAGGATTTGCAAAATCATCATTTTTCTTTCTTACAAAAGTTCTAAGTCCTAGTTTCTTTCGTGAGTCATCACTAATTGAAGAAAATTCCACATTTGAAAAAACATATTTTATTTTTCCGTCTTGTAAATAAATAGCTCTATCAATTAAATCCATTAAATAATAGAGTCTATGTTCAGAAATAATAATTGTCTTGCCCTGAGTTTTAAGATTTATAAGCATCTCTCTTATTCTTTCAATGCCATACTCATCAATATTTGCAGAAGGTTCATCAAACACATATACATCTGGATTGGTAGCATAAATAGATGCAATAGCAAGTAATTGCTTTTCTCCACCTGACATCATAAAAACATTTCTGTTTTTTAATCTTTCAATTCCCAAATCACGTACCACTTTAAAAACTTGTCTTTTTATTTTATCAGGGTTTTCACCTAAATTTTCTAATCCAAATGTTAGTTCACTATCTGAATCTAAATTAAAAAACTGTGTTTTGGGGTTTTGAAAAATTGTTCCCACTTTTTCAGAAATTTCATATATCTTCATTTGTTTTGTGTTTATCCCATTTATAAAAATATTTCCTAATAAATTTCCCTCTAAAAAATGAGGAATCAATCCATTGATTAATTTTGTTATAGTTGTTTTCCCAGAACCAGATTTTCCGCATAATAAGATAACTTCTCCTTGATTAATCTTTATTGAAATTTTCTTTAACTGTTCTTCTAAGCTTCTCTTATAGGAATATGAAGCTTCATTTATATTAATCATGTTTCGTACCTCTTATAAAAATAACTTGAACTTTAAATTAAAGAACATCAGAATGCATAATAGAATAATTATTAGATCCCAAATGTTAAATCCTGCATCATCCATAAAAGTCTTTCTTGCAGGATTTTCTATCCCTCTTACTGTAATAGCCTGAGCTAATTCATCTGCGGTATTAGAAGCTGTAACTATTAATGATATTAGTCCTAATTGTATCTTTTTAAATCCAGTCACGCCTCTTATTTTTATTGCATCTGAGATTAATATTTTTTCTTCTCTTAAAGATGGAAAATATCTGATGCCTATTGCTAGAGAAATAATTAGGCTTTTTGGAAAATGCATCATTTTTAAGGCATACATAATATTTCGTATAGGATTAGTTTTTACAAGAATTTGACCAACTAAAAAAATCGGTATTAACTTAGGAGCATGAATCACCAATAATCCAAAATGTGCTGATATGACATCTGGTAGAATCGGCAAAACAAAATATTTCAATCCCTGTAATAATACAAACATAGATAATGCCTTTAAAGATATTTTAACAAGTCCCATAAATAACGCTATAATAGCAACAATTAAAAGAATAAAAAAATCTAATTTTAAGCTATTATTTGCAAAGCTAATAATACTAACTGAAATCAAAAAAATGATTTCAGTTAGTGGATTTAGCTTTATAATGCCTCTTACAATACCCTCCATTTACATAATTCCAGCTTTCTCAAAACGTTTTTTGAACATTGCTTTACCTATATATGCACCAATGACTCCTCCAATAAATGCAGTAATGATCATCCCGATAAGTGTTGGAATTGAAATTAAAGTTTGTAATTTATTTACATATTCTGGACTCATTCCCATTTTAATAATAGACTTCATATAAGATTCTTGGAACAACCACATAGGCAATGGTGAGCCAATCAACCCAATGCAAATCAATCCTGAAGATACTATTACGCTTTTTTGACTTTTATATCCCAAAATTTTTCTAGTAATTTCTGCTAAAACCCCTGCAATAACGCAAGTTATGACAATTGTAAAAGTGCATTCTCCTATAGCAAAATATATAATCCCTGTAATTGCTATCAAAAGTAAAGCCGTTCCTGGTTTTGGCACCTTAGAGACCAACAACATGTAAATAAAATTACATATTATGCCTGTCATTGCTGGCCATAATAACCAAAGTATCGGAGAAAACACAGGAATAAACATTACCGCCATGGATAACGCCATATAAATCACTGAAAAAATGCCGATGTTAACTAAATCTTTTGTTTTTAATTTTGATTCATTCATTTGAATACCTCCATTTAAATTTTTATATTTATTTACCAGTTACAATATGATTGATTCAAAATAATCTTTACTGGTAAATTTTTTTTATTTTTGTTTACTTTCCATAAAACGCAGAAAATCGGGATTAACCCGATTTCAAAATTTATTATTTTTTAATTTTATATTATGTTTTCATTTAATAATCCTCCTCCAACCAAAATTCATTGCTGCCTCCATCATATCGATAAAATTTAAGGCTTCATTATATGGATACCTATGTGTGATTACCTCAAATAAAGGCGTACATGCCATTGTATAAAGAACATGAAGTTCATCATCATTCAAATCATTTACTTCAATCTTTTTTTCTTTAAGAATCTCAATTAATTTCTTAGCGCCCTGCACTTCAAGATTCACTAAATCATGACGAATTGATTCAAATTCCGTACCATGAGAACAGTTAAACAGAAGATTAACTATAGGATCGTTTTGGTAAATAAATTCCAATAATTCCCTATTACTATCATCAGATTTTTCTCCAAAAGCTTGTAAACCATTTACTTTAATTTCTTCAATCGCTTGATTTGTCAATTCTTTACTTCTTCTGTATAAGTGATTAAGTATAGGACTTACAAGTACTTTAAAAATATCTTCTTTAGATTTAAAATGCTTATATATTGCACCAGGCGTAATTCCTGCATTTTTAGCAATAGTGCGAATAGAAGCCTCTTCGAATCCATGCTCTGTAAACTCGCTTTTTGCACTTTTTAATATTTTCTCTATTGTAACATCTTTGTCTCTCAGTAAGTTTCACCTCCCAAATTAAGATAACACCGTTTACTATATTTTAGCATAAAGAAGCTAATGAAGTCAACAATCACTATCAATTACATTTTTTTATGATAACATATTATTTAATTATCTATAAATTCTCTTGTTAGGTCCGCTACTAGTTTCCATTCTGGATCAAGCATACAATCATGACACACATCGTCTAAAACAACAATTTTTGATTTATACAACTTAGCTGATTCTATTACTGATTCTCCGAGTAAACAATTGTCATTTTTAGAATATATGGTTAAATTGGAACATTAAATTCTATTTTTTTAATTGAGGAATAAATAACAGGCAACATTCTTATGCTTAGAGGTTCCTTATTCATTTTATCAATATACTTTTTAGCGTTATTAACTCTTCCAGAAAAAAAGAATTCTTCCCTTGTCAACTTAATATAATTCTTATTAGTAAAGAATAAATTTTTAATCCTGTTTTCAATTGGAAATGGCATTAAAAAAACCATTGATTTCGGCACACAATCTTTATAAGTTTTTAAAAATTCATTTATAAACAAATTACCCATAGAATGTGTTATAAAAATAAACTCTGTATCAATTTTTTTAATATTTTCCCTTAATATTTTCATAGAATCTTTTAAATTTTTAGCTTCTTTTGATAATGCATGCACATGTAAATTGTATCCTTTTTCCTTAAAGTATGGTATAAAATGTTCATTCCAGCACCATTCATAATGAAAAGCTCCACATACTAAAATAATTGTTTCTTTCATGACTACTTATTTATCTCCTTTTTTTATATTTTAACAACAAATAATTGTTGCCCAAATTCATACAAGGCGTGTGTATTTTTAGGATAAGTAAGAATTTGTTTTTTATCAAATGTATCCTTTAATAAATCAAGCCATTCTAATCTATTTAAAAATGTTCTATTTTTCTCTAGCCTAATATCTGTTGGTTTTGTCATCATAAAAACTTGTGAAACAAGCATTTCAGGAGGTTCCTTAACTGGTTCTGCAATTAATATAAGACTATCTTTTTTTACAGTATTATATATCTCTCTCAATACTGTATTTAATTTTCCAGAATTATTTAATACACCTACAGCTATCACTATATCAAAAGTTTCCTTTCCTAACTTTTCCAAATCTTTATCTATATCAATCTTTTCATATTCAATGTTACTAACTACATTTTCATATTTGCTTTTTGCACACTGGATAAAAAAAATTCGATATATCTGTATATTTATATAATACTTCATCAATCAAATTTTCATCTATTAATCTTTTTAATACACTATCTGTAGTAGCTCCTATTCCAGCTCCTATTTCTAAAATTTTTATCTTATTAATTCCACTAGAATATTTTTTTACATAATCAGATATAGTTATTGCTACTAAGTCATTAATATATCTATATACCATGTTGTTCTTATATAATGCCTTTGCATATTTCAGGTCTCCCTCAGGAAATAATATAGAATTACATTTTTTCTTTCCATCAAATAATTCTTGTAAATATTTTATATTTTGATTTATATAATCTATAGACAACGGATCTCCTAATTTCCAATCCCATAAGTTCTTTGCATCTTCATAATATCTATCAATATTATTTTTATTCACGACTTTACGCAAATAACAATTATTATTTTCTAGATGTATAAATTCATTTTCGAATAATATATTTAACCATCTTAATATAATATTTTTATTTCTACTATTAAAGTTTTTTTCAATAATCTCATTTATATTATATTTGCGATTACAATCAATAAAAACACCATTATTTTGAAAAAACAATATCATGGACAAATATATATACATATTTATCGATTCTAAAAATTTATTTACATGAACATGATCTATAAATGAGTACCTTCTTTCAACATCTTGTATAGAATGAATATTCATTAAATTAGGTGTTTCATACAACCACTCATTTTTTTCTAAATTTGAGGATAAACATGAGTTTTGTTTTATTGTAAGGTCATCTTTTAAATCAAACTTTCTTACTAAATATTCAAATTCATCAAATAATTGAACATCTTTAATAATCTCGTGTACCTTTGGCAAATATTTTCTTCCATCATTCTTCATATTATTTAAAAAAGTGATCTGTTTTTTTACCAAAAGTAATAATTCATCATTTAAATCTGTTTTATTTTCGACTGTAAAAGATGTTTTTAAATTTAGTAGTTGTTCTGCATTGTATAAATTTATATTTATGTTATCTTTATCAAAAAATAAATTTCTTCTATTTTTCCAGATAATTATATTTTTAAAAATTTCTAAAATCAAACTACCATCTTCAAATACAAACTCCAATTTATTTTCATAGTATTTGCATCTGTTATTAATATTTATAGGATCATATACTTTAAAGCAAAATGTTATTTCCGATATTTTCCCACTAATAGTAATAAATTCATCATGACTAAATGTTTTTATATCAAAACAAAAATTCTCATTAAGGCTTGACTTAATAATTTTAAAAATAGAAAATAACATATCTTTAGATATAAACGAATCAATATATATTATTTTTTGTTCTTGCATTATTTGTTTCGCTTTTCTTATAAACATTTTTGAAATTTCTGTTTCTTCATATAAATTTCTAATAAGATAGTAACAGTTTTTACTTTTTATTTCCTTTAAATATTTTATTGTATCTTTTTTACTTTTAGGAATTTCTTCAATTACGTTTATTCCTCTATTTAATAGATAGCGAACAATATCTACATCTCTATTAATTTCAGAATTAAATGGAACATATGCAAGTTTAGTATTATTAGGGATATTTTTTATATTTGTAAAAAGTGGCAAATTATTAAAATATGCATCTCTAATTGTTGTCTTAGAATTAACTTCAAAAATTCCTGATATTTCAATTATATCTTTTAATTTAAATAAAGATTCTACAATAAAATTTCCTGATACTTTTCCACAAATAATTGTTTCTATCATTTTTTCACCCCCCCCACAAAACGATATACTTTCTTTTTTAAATATTTATTATAATATATACTTTATTCTCTATATTTCGCTCGACATATTTTCATTTAACATATTTGCTAAAACTTTTGAGTTTGACTTTCCTTGTACTGAACTATAATGATTGCCTGGTATATAAAATTTTCTAATATCGCCAATAATTATATTCTTCCAATTTTCAGCTAGGATATTAAAGTGCTTATATGCCCCAACATTATCTTTTGCTATATAGTAATCTATATCCCCAAAATATATTTCAGGCATAAATTTTTGAGCATTAAATGACTTTATGAAAATTTTATACATATCTAAAAAAGATTTTTTTGTAATTGAATTTCCCTTATTTTTTACTAAATTATAATATAATTCAAATCTTTTTTGTTGAGATAAAGAATTTAATTTTTTTACATAAAGTATATCTTCTTCGAATCGCATTTTACTCAATATATTATTAACCGTCATTGCATTCTCATAATTATTATCCATATTAGAAAATGCTATATCTAATATATTTGTTTCTTTAAATCCTATATCTGAAATTTCAATATTAAATGCTTGTAAGAAATTAAATTCCAATAATAATTCATCATAATTATAATTTAACAAGCTTCCACCTTCTATAACTGCTAAATTATCTACTAAAATTCCTGCTTCTAATAATCTCCTAGAAACTTCTATTGCAACTACCCCGCTAAAGCTATATCCTATTATTTGAACATTTGTTGGAGAAAATTTTTGTATTTCTTTATAATACTCATTTGCCAATTTTTCAACTAATTCATCTGAATTTATATCTAGATACTTACCTATATCTGATACACCCATCAATAATATATCTCCTTTATTTTGAGAACATAATTCCATTGCTAAATTTTTTAAATTTTCAAGATTTCCAAAAGCTCCATGTAATATAACTCTTAATCTTTTATCCTCGATGGCTGCACTATATTTTTTTGAGTATATAAATTCATCATTAGAAATATTATGCTCTGTACCGTTTCCGCCTTTCAATAACTCAGAAATCCTATAAAAAGTTGGTTCATCTATTAATTCTCTAAGTATAGATTCAAATGTGCTACTTGATTCAATGCTTTTTGTAATTTCAGCTGCTATTTGAGCTAAAATCAATGAATCAGCTCCACATTCATATAAATTCTTATTTAAATTTAATTCTTCTTCATCTAAAAATTTAGCACAAATATTCAATGCTTCTTTTGGTATAGATGTTTTTTTGAATCAAAATTAATAGATTCATTTTCTGCACATCTCAAATAATCCGTTTCATATGAAAAATTTTTCTTTATGTCAACTATACCATTTGAAGTCAATTTGAATTTTTCTAAAAAAGTTATTTTGTCAGGCATCAAATCAATAGGTAAACATATCTTAAGATTATTATATATTTTCTCTCTATTGATAAAAGAATAATCACTTTTAAACTGTTTTATAAACAAAACCATTCCTAATTTCTCTATAACAGATTCTTCTCTTGGTAAAGTAAAGATTTTTTCATTGTTTTCATATAATATATTTTTCCATTCTTCTATTGATAAGAAAAATTTGTTTTTCCTTAATGAATCTAATGGTTTTTCCATCATAAATACTTGAGATGCAATTATCCACGGTTCATTACGTATAGGCTCAGAAAATAGTAAGTATCCCTTAGGCGCACATATATTTCTTATATAATTTAAACTACTTACAACATCTTTAGCATTTTCTAAAACATAAGCGCCAATTATTATATCAAAATAATTGTATTCTATTCCAATTTTTATAGGATCTTCATTAATGTCCAATTGATAGATCTTAACATTTTTATTATCTTCAAACTTCTTTTTAGCTTTAGATAAAAAATATTTCTTTCCATCTGTAAAATGATATTCATAATCTACACCATTTAATAAATCTATTATTTTTTCAGATGTTGCCCCAGTTCCGGCACCTATTTCTAAAATTCTTATTTTCCTATGATTATTATTTTTAATATACTCATTAATAAAATTACAGTAAAAATTATTAATAACAATAGAATTTATACTTGTATTATACATTGCATCAGTGTAAATATCAGAACCCTCAGGATATAATATATTTACTGGATCAATCTTCCCATTTAAAATTTCTACTAAATTATCCGTGCTGTCTTTGACATACTTTAAGTACTTCAAACTATTATCATTTTTAACATCCCATTTTAAAAAAACTTTTGTCCATAAATTAGCAATATCATCATATGTCAAAATAGACTGAATTTTATAATCTCCATTTTCAGCATATATTATATTTTTTTCTATCAATTGATATAACCATCTGTCAATTATCCAATTATATTTATTATCATTTAATTTCCTTTTTCTTTTATATAAGTCAGAATTTGGTTCTTTTTTTAATATGTCTGTATCTATCATTGCATTTAGTATAGCATTTAAACATATTTTATCTCTTATATCGCATAATTCCCTATATTTGTTACTAAATAAGTATTCCTTATTTTTAATATCTATACCCTCATTATTATTAAATAAAGTTTCATAATGCGAATCTAATTTATCATCTCTGTCTTCTCTAGCAATTGTTACTACTGATTCAATAGGAAATTCTTTTTTATTTTCATTTACCATTACAATAGCATTTGAAATTACTTTTTGCTTAATTAAAGCATTTTTTATCTCCTCAAGGTCTATTCTATTGCCTCTTATTTTTACCTGAGTATCTTCCGTACCTAAAAATTCTATTTCTCCACTTGATAAATAGCGACCCAAATCTCCAGTAGAATAAAGTCTGATCTGCTTTAGAGGATGAATAAAGAACTTTTCTTCTGTTAATTTTTTATCTCCTAAATACCCTTCCGCCAAGCCTCTACCAGCTATATATAAATTACCTTCGCAATAAACTGGACAATCTTCAAAATTTTTATCTAATACATAAATTTGTTGATTAGTGAGCGGTTTCCCATACGGAATGCTTTTCCATCCCTTTTTAATACCTTTATATTCATGATAGTTAGACCATATAGAGGCTTCTGTAGCACCTCCCAATACTATTATTTTAGATTCTACAAAAGTTTTTTGCACCGCATTAGGCATATTTAAAGGAATCCAATCTCTTGATAGCAATATTAGTTTAATAAAATTTTGTTTTTTTGATAAATTTTCTAAATAATTTAAATATGGTTTCATTAATTCTGGTACCATATTTAATATAGACACAGAATTTTCTTCAATCAATTTATCCCAATGAGCAGGATTTAAATACTCACTTTCATCAGGATATACAATAGTTCCTCCAACTGATAGCATTCCAAAAATATCATAAACAGATAAGTCAAAATCTAATTTTGATATTCTTAATATGCAATCTCTCTCAGATATTTCAAATTTTTGATTTATATCATATATAGTATTAAATACTGCGCCATGATTTATTACAGCACCTTTTGGATTTTCAGTAGTCTCTGACGTAAACATGATATAAGCTGCATCAGTCGAATCGATATGTTCTATATTAAACATATTTATCAAATCTAACCTATAATTTACATCATCAATGTTCACAAAATTTCTTTGTCTACTATCATAACAACTGACATTTGTCAAAATAACTTTACAATTACATTGTTTTAAAATATTCTCTAATCTTTTTTCTTCTATATTAAAATCTACCGGAACATATATAGCTCCTACCATAAGTATTCCAAGAATAGTATAAACTTGACTTTTATTATGTGGTAGTTTTACAATTATATGCTCACCTTTTTTTACATTTTTTTCTTTCAATGCTAAAGCTATAGATACAGACTTATTATATAATTCTTTATAAGAAATTGAACCTCTAGAGTCTATAACAGCCGCCTTATCTGGATAAGATTTTACTTTTTCTATAAAATCTTCTAATAATGTCTTATTATTAATTTTTTTATTTGTAGCATTAACTTTTTCTCTAATTTCACGTTGCCACTTAGGTAGATTAATTTCAAGACGTTTCTCCCAAAATTCTTTATTGTTCGATAAATTTATTAAAATCTTCTTAAACTCACTAAACATATCCTCCAACATATCATCTTCAAATATT
This sequence comes from Peptoniphilus harei, assembly GCF_900454685.1. Lineage (GTDB taxonomy): Bacteria > Bacillota > Clostridia > Tissierellales > Peptoniphilaceae > Peptoniphilus_A > Peptoniphilus_A harei. The sequence goes on from NZ_UATM01000032.1 coordinate 1,385,077, forward strand.
CCTTCACGAACATCCCAATTAATCTGTAAACCTAATTCAGTATCCATAGCTTGACAATCAATAAATACTTGCGGTGTTTGAGATATTCCATACACATATCTTCCTATCAACCTCTTTTTAATTAACCCTATTGCACTTGTAAATACATACGGTGCTAAAAATTCTTTGGAGTTATGCAGTTTAGCAATATCTCTTAATATATTAACTCCAGGATATGCACTATTATCTATTGAGCTGAATAATTCTTTATTAACTTCTCTTGCTAACTCTGAAAAAGATTCTTTTATGTTTTTTATCGAAATTACCGATGTATTTGTAAAATCTCCTACTAAATATTCTATATTTTCCCCTAAATTTTTCTTGTTAAATAAAGTTAAATTTATAAGAAATTCTTTTTCTGTACTCCATTTTTTTAGTACTTCACTATATACAGTCAATACTGACGCTGTCGGTGTTAAAGCATGGTTTTGAGCTAAAATTTTAAATTTATCCCACATATCCTTATCTAATGTTAAAGACAATCTTTTAAACTTACAAACATCCGTTTCTTTTAGCGTTTTTAAAGGTATTACTGGAGATGTCTTTAATTTTCTAGTCTTTTGACTCCAATATGCTTTCGCCTTCTTGTATTCCGAGTTTTCTTTTGTCTTTTCTTCACTTATTATATAATTCCTAAATGATATCTTAGATTGTCTATCATTCTCTATTCCTTTAAAATACTTCATCTCAAACTCTAATAGAAGTTGCCATATACTTGACCAATCACATATCATAAAATCCATCGAAAAGTGTAAAATTGATTTTTCTCCATAATTTGATACTCCAATATCAAACATTGGCCATTTTTCTAATTGATAAACTTTATCCTCTAACTGTTCTCTAATAGATATCCTATCTCCTGTAACAACCTCATATTCTGGAACTTTTTGTAGTATTTTTTGATAACCTTCTTTAAATATAACTGCCCTCAGCATTTCATGTTTATTTATCAAGTAATTCCATGTATCTTGTACTTTTGAAACGTCTAAATTATCATATAAAAATTCTTGATAAATGTGACAAGATACATTTCCATATGAATGTAAGTCATCTCTTCCATAAAGATATGATTTCTGAACTGGAGATAATGGAAATGGTGCATAATCATCTTTAACATCATATTTATTCTCAAGTTTTTTAATGTATTCTTTAAGTCCATCTTTATTTAATTTTAATTCCATTAAAATATCTTCATCTAACTGACCATTTATGGATTTATATTTTAACTTTTCACCATCAACATACAACTCAATACCTTGCTTAGAATATTTTTCAATTATTTCTTTATAACCGTTCTCCATTATTTACCTCCTTATTAAATTATTCATCAAAAATTTTTATATCACTCAGCAAAAGCAGCTTCTCTTTACTAGTCTCCATAAACTTTGCATATCCCGCTTTTTTCTGCAAAATTTCCCATTTTTTAGATGTTGATAGTTCCCTGTTTACTCGACGAATATCAAGTTTGCCTGAATTCATATATTTCTTCATTTTAATCAATTCTGCTGTTATTGAATCAATCCAGTATGTTTGAAAAAATTTTGAAGTACTCGTTTCTTTTAAAGAATTCAAAACCTTGTAGATTGACTCTTTACCTATATTTAAATCGTCTTTAGCTCCTTTTAAATATGTTCTTGGACGCCAAGCAACATCTCCATACGCATCATTTAGCGATAATACTCCATCTTCATAATAAAGTTTAAAACTATACATTAATTGCATATTGTAATCAGGTGTTTTGGGATTTAATTGATTATTGAATTCTATTAAAATAGGTAATTTCCCTATATTTCCATATAATATATCAAATGGGCCTAATCCCTTTATTATATTATTATCCAACTCCAAATCACCTAAAATTCCAGAAATAGCTAATAAATCCAAAGCTACATATGATAATTGTGTAGAAAAAGAAACGCTTATATATTCTAACTTAGAATATATATTTAATTTTTTTGCATACACTGCAAAGCTCTGCATATTTGATAAATTTGAATATAGATTTGCAGTCAAGTAAATAAGGTTTTTCTCTCTTGCTAGCTTATAACATTTATATAAATGTTCTTGATAAACAGGTTGCTCTTGAATTACGTTTATTCCTTTATTTAGTAAATCTATGCACAATTCTGTTCCATCCCCACCTGTTCCCTCACTTCTAACAATAACGCAAGCTAAATCTATATCTGATGGCAATTCTTCAACATTAAAATACAGTGGTACATTATATTTCTTTGAAAGTGTCTTTGACCTTTCACTTCCTCTTCCGATAATACCTGCAATTTGAAAATCTGATTCGGCACTCTTTAATGCTTTTAAATAAAATTCTCCAAAATTCGTGCCACAAACTATGGCTTTCAATCTTTTTTTCATTTTATATTTCTCCTTCAAAGATATTATTCAATTTCAAATTTGTTCCTTTCATCAATTTGTAATAAAATGTTGTATCCATTTCCATCATCTTATCAAGTAAACTATTTAATAAAGGAAACTCACTCATATCTTTGATTTCAGTTTTATTACCATGTTCTAGAGCTAAAATAGAAACAGCTGCTACTGTTAGAGCCGTTAATCTAGTTGGTGAAATGCTTTTTAAAATCATATTAGCATCTATAGTATTTTTATTTTTTATTCCTGTTGCCTCTAAGATAAATCCGCCAAATTCTTTTTTTTCAATATTATCCAAATTGGATAAATCCACTAATTTTTGTGCCATTACATTTATATTTTCAATGTTATCAGAACGAATATTCTTTAAAAAATTGCAAACATATCCGTTCTTTATGCACATATAGAATATGGCATTTTCCACACCTATTTGCCTACAAACTTTAAGAGTTCTTTTATCAATATACGGAAATGGCACCCATCTTTCGCTGCTTATTGGCAATGTTATTGTTTTATCTCCTGCCAAATAGGGTTCTATCTTTCCTGAATTTAAGATTGATCTTGCATAAAAACCATCTTCACTTAAATATCTCAAGTATTCTTTGGCTGCATTATAAGTAAATTCCCCATTAGAGGCGTAATACATTTGAAAACTAAGGGTTTTATCAAAAACTCTAGAAATAATAACTGGCAATGCTTCTATTAATCCTGGCGATGAACCAACTCCATGATATATTGTTCCTCCTTCAAAAACAGATTTCTCATAGAAATTATAATAACTTAAGTCAATGAGAATACATTTGTTTTTATTAACTGTATCTATTAAATTAAATATTGATGAATCTGAATACCCTGAACAGTTTATAATACAGTCACATCCATCAACAAACTCAATACAAGTATTTATATCATCCAAATCTATAAATGCAAAAGTATTCTTACTCTTATAAACTTTTTCTTTTCTTCTATATCCCAACTTTATATCTTTGATTCCATAACCATTCAAAATTTTAGTACATTCTGAACCAATATCTCCAGTAGCTCCAATTATTCCTATCATATTTCACCTTCTACTACCTCCATACCTAACTGTTTTGAATTTATCAAATTTAACATTTTTTCAAATTCAGGATTTGAAAAAATTTCATTTAATGTGAGTTTGCATTTTAATCTTCTTTCTATCTCAACTAGAAGCTTTGTTGCAGATAAGCTATTTCCTCCAAGCTTAAAATAATTAGAATTTCTATCTACATCATCTATATCCAAATTTTGCATCCATATTATTTTTAAGATTTCTTCTAAATTTTCATTATAATTTTTTAATTGTTCTTTTATTGTTGTTTTATCAGAGACATCCACATTAAAAGAGTCCAATGACAGCAAAACAATCTTCTTATCGAAATCTAACCCAATTTCATTTTCTAAGTTATTTATCAACTCAATATGATCTGTATAGTTTTCTGATTCGAGATAATAAGCAATATTATTTTCTATCAAAAACATAGTATTTTTAAAAAAATATTTTTTGGCTATTTTCTTAATGTAATCAACTTTATAAAAAAACTGCGTACGTTTTTCAGTTTCTACATCAAGATTTTTTTCTTGAAAAAATATGGCTGTAAGTACAGATATTGGATCCATTTTACCAAAATCAATTACATGAATTTTTCCGTTTCTTTTTAACATTAGTTTTGAGGTTTTGAAAAAAGATTCAACGTCTTCAATTTGATGTAAAAAATTAACAGAAATAATGTGATCAAATCTACTTAAGTAATTATCTTTCAAAAATTTCTTATCATTGCAATCATTTAATAAAATTACATTGTTTAAATCTTTAATTCTGCTGACTAAGTTATCTTTTATTATGCAATCTACATCATTAACAATGCCTATTGTTAACCTTTTAATATCTTTACTTTCATTATTGATGTTTTTAATTAATTTATCTAATAAGCTCTCAGTAAACTCACTTCTAATGCCTAGTTTTGCTGGGGATATTTCATTATCTAAAAGCAAAAGCTCTTTTTTATTATTATTCTCAAGTATATCTACAAATAAATTCTTTTTTAGTTGTAGTTTTCTATATAAAGAATCCTCTGCGATTTTTACTTCATTCATCTCATCTGCTTTAAAATCTTTCACATATTTCAACCAGTATTTAATTATATTTTCATTCTTGTTGTCTATTTTTATTTTTTTAACATTAATTTCAGTTAATAAATCTAATAAAAATTTTTGGACAAAATACTTTCTCTTTTTTACTTCATTGTCTGTATTAATATTATCAATATAATTTATCTTAAATTCCGATTTATCTTCCTCTAATTCTGGTTCAACCAGGAGCGTTTTAACATTTTCTTGTGAGATTATTGTTTTATATTTACCACTATAAATTCTTTTTTGATACTCAATATTAAACTTTTTTCTTTTCATATTATTCCCTCCATAGTTGATTTATCAAAAATTAGAGCATATTTCATTTGAAACATCAATATACTTACCTACCATCCAAATAATATCCTCTTCATATAATAACTCATCTATATAATCAAAAGTAATCACAATACTATCATCAATCATTCTTATATGATGATCTAGATAAACTTGAGGTGTTTGACTTAATGAACATATTTCATGAAATCCATTTTTACAATTGCTATAACTCTCTCCAATCATGCAAGTAACTACTATTGGAAACAATTTATTTATTCCATTCTCTTGCCTAGCTTTATTTATAACATTAATCCCATCAAAACATCTATATTCTAATAACTTAAATATTTGTTTTTGGGTTTTTTTGATGGACTCTAATATAGATTTATATTCATCTTTATAGCTAATTAATCCTATATTTGTAAATTCTCCCAACAATTCATCTGCATTTTTAACTACTGGTAATTTCCCAAATAATGTTGTTGTTATTGTTAATTCGTCAGTCTCAATTAAGTCAGACAATACTTTCATATAAATAGTGATTAAAATAGCAGACAACGTTACACCTCTTAGTTTTGAATAATGTATTAAATTGTCAGTTTGTTCTTTACTAAAACGATATTCTTTTCTTTTAAAATTGTATTCTTCTAAGTCATTAATCGGCATTTTTGTTCTTAAATTCGGTGCTTTTGGTAGTGTTTTTATCATTTTATTCCAATATTTTTCAGCCTCATCTAAAAGTCTCTTATTAAATGCAAGTTCCTTATATATTCTTAAATTCATTACATAATCTTTATAAGATACATCGGAAAAACTTATTTTTTCTCCTTCGTATAACGCAAAAAGCTTATATATCATATTACCTGCACTCCACGCATCTAATATAGAACAATCAAAACTTATGTGGAGTACATCATTTTTATTCTCGCCATTAATTTTCTTTCCAACTACGAATTTAAACATAGGCCATGTTTCGATATTATACTTCATATGCGATAAAATCTTTCGCATTTTATACCTATCCTCTTTAGAATTATATTGATATTTAAAAACTTTATATTCAGGAACTTTTTCCAGAATAATCCCTCTACCATCCGATAATAAAATCAATCTTAAAATATCATTTTTTCTAATCATCAAATTAATGTTTTTTTCAAGATTAGCAATATTTAAATTTTGCTTTTCAAATTCAATATAATAATGAGCATTAACTTTATTTAAAAATTCCCCATCTACTTGTCCAGCCATATATGCCAACTGAAGTGAACTCAATTCCAAAGTGTTTTCTTGTGCTTTTGATAAATATCTGAGTAAATCCTCTTTGTTAACTTTAATTTCGTTGATTACCTCTTCATTGTATAATTCTTTTTTGATTCTATATTTTAATTTTTTATCTTCCACAAACAAAAACATTCCCTGTTTTCTCAGCTCATTTACATAATCAAATAAATCTAAGTCTGTACTATCATTTTTTAGTTTCATTTTTTCATCCCTAAATTTTTTAAAGCTTGTAAATGGTTAAGATGTTCTTCACCAAATTTAACATTTTTAGGAAACCCTATTTCTTTCATTATTTCTCCCCATTTTTTCGAAACTATTATTTCCTTTTGCGTTCTTGTAATATTATTTTTTCTTTGTTTAACATTTTCAATAAATTTTTCAATTTCTTTCCTTATGGCATTCGGAAAAACATCATAAAGTATAGTTTCATATGTCAAGTTACTGTAATTTGCCAAGCTAAATTTTATTGGCTTATTTAAATAATTAACATCAATTTGTTTTGAATCTAACACAATATTATCAGATATATTCATTCTATCCCTCCATATTACAGATCCAAAGGTATCTTCAAGATCTAATCTTCCACTTTTATAAAAAAAAGTAATTTTATGAAGAAGATGCATATGGTTATTCCCATCCACATCAGAAACCTCATTATGAATTTGTAAGTTTACATCCAATTGCCCATTTGACAAAACAACACGATTAAAAGGGTATCTTTTCTCTGTTAACGTTGGAATTATATTAAAACTTCTAAGAAGAGGTAATGCTTCGTTCAGAATACCTATCAAAGAATAAAGAAGTTGCGAAGATGTCATGATATCTACATGTTCAAGAACATCTTCTTTATTTAAATATTTTGCAGCTTCAATAAATTTTTCAATAGTTTCCAATGAATTATATAAATTCCCTACTATATAACATGAGTTGAATTCATGAGCCAACTTTAAGCAGTTCTCTATCTCCCTATAATGAATTGGATGTTCCTGTATCACATGAATTCCTTTTTTTAAGAGACTCTCTGACAATTCAGTTCCCTTACCTCCCAATACAGAAGATTTAATTATAACAAATGCAATATCTATATTTCCTGGAATAGAATCTACATCAACATATAGTGGAACATTATGTTCTTCTGCACACCTCTTAGAACGACTACTTCCAAAAGCTAATATACCTACCAATTCAATATTATTTATTTTTTTTATCGCATTTATATAGGATTGACCAAAAGTTGTTCCACAAACTATCGCTTTCATCATAATGTTCCTCTCTCCAAATACATCATTTCAAAAAATCCATCAACTTTATTACCAAATTTTCAATATATGGAGTTTCCATAAATTCCCCTAATTCTAAATGAAAACCATATCGTTCCATTAATGTATTAGATAGTTGTATCATATTTAAAGAATTCCCTCCTAGTTTAAAGAAGTTATCTTCTTTTTTTATTTCTTCAATTTTTAAAATTTCTTTCCAAATTTCTGATATAGAATAAAGTAGCTCAGTGTTCAATTTATCTTCTGTTTTCTTGTTTGATTTATGAATATCTTCATCAGGTTCATTATTTTGATAAACTGATAAGTCTTCTCTAATACATACATTATTTTCAGTATCTTTATTTTCCTTATAATTAATTTTAGTGGAAAACGCATTGGTATTATTTATTATAGTATCCAATAAGTTTCCATAAGACTCAAACATCCTATCTAGCAACTGTGCCGTAAATATTTCATCAATGGAATCCCAAATTATTTTTAATTTGCCGTCCATTTCCATAACTTGATGATCAAGCCAAACTTGTGGTGTTTGAGAAATACTATATACAAGTTCTCCTAGCCAAGCATCTTTCCTGCCTTCAGACAAACCTAATCCACTTGTAAATACTATAGGCATTAAAGAATATCTATTGTTAGAGTGTTTATTTCTTAATTCTCTTCCAAATTCTACAGCACTATATGAATTGTGTTTTGTATCTTCTAATAATTGTTTTTGCAACATTTTGGATTTTTCTAGCAATGAATCGCTAGTACAATTTTTTACTTCAAGAAATGTTAGGTTAGTAAAATCTCCTATGATTTTATTTATATCCGGATGAATTTGTTCCTTGTTAAACTGTGTAATATTTAATACAAATTCATCATTTAATGAATATTTCCTAATTATTTCAGAAAATAATGTTATTAATAAAATTGTCAATGTTATGTTATTTTCTCTTGCGATTCCTTTTAATTTATTCAATCCATAAGAATCAATGATTTTTTCTCTTCTATTAAAAGTTTGTTCTTCTATATCACTTTCTAACTTTGCTATTTCAAATTTAGGGGCTTCCAAAAATCCATTCAATCTATTCAGCCAATATTTTTTATCAACCTGATATTTAGATGTGTTTTTTACTTTTCTAATTTCTAAAACATAATCTCTAAATGAAACATCTGGTAATTCCTTATAAAAATTTTCTTCATTATATCTTAATTTCAATTCATCTAGAATGTAGAACATACTCCAACCGTCTAAAATAATATTATCTAAACTAATGTGGAGTCTGGATTTAATTTCATCTAAAATGCTAAGTTTGAAATTAAATATAGGCCATTTATCTATCTTTAATATTTCGTGAGACATAATATCTCTAGTCAATTTTAAAGCTTCCTCTTGTTCAACCTTATTAAGACATGATAAGTTATTAATATCTAACATAAATGGTGGAACTTTTTCCAATATCTGTTGTGTTCCATTGTTTAAAATTATCGCCCTTAACATAGAATGATACTTAATCATATCATTTATTATCTTTTGAAGTTTATTAGGCTCAATATTCAAACAATCTAATTCGAAGTAACAATGTGTTGCTACTGAACCTAAAGAATACATTTTGTTTCTTCCTATCCAATATGCAAATTGCACATCCGTTAATGGAAATGGCTCATTTATATTTTCAACATCAGGTATAATTTTTTGAAATGATAAATTTCTCTTTTTGTCAATTTTTTTAATATACTCTGAAAGTTCTCTCAAAACAGGATATTTGAAGATGTCTCCAATTGATATTTGTACACACAATTCTTTCTGTACTTCGGAAACAATTTTCGTCGCTGTAAGAGAATCTCCTCCTAATTGAAAATAATTAGAAGTCGATAATACATTCATATCATTTAAAATTTCTTTATAAATATTGACTAATTTCCTTGTAATTTCATCATACTTTTCTGTTTCATTTTTACCTTCAATACTTTTGCTATCATAACCAGAATCTTGATTATCATGTCCTTCTATCAATTTCCTTAATTCTTTTCTATCAATTTTACCATTTTTATTTAAAGGCATTTCTCCTACTATTACAAATTCAAATGGAATCATGTATTCAGGAAGCTTGTTCTTTAAAAATTTAATTAATTCATCTTGTTCAACATCTATTTTGTTATTTTTAAGAACATATATCATACTTCCCATTTTGTTAATTTCAGTCTCATTAGATAAATACTCAATTTTATATTTACAATTTTCACTTGCATTTTTAATGTTTTTAATATTTGGAATAATTTTTCCATTACGCTCTAACAAATCAAAATCAATAAAACCACGTTCTAATACAGATGCACTAATTTCTGGTAATAATAATTCATCATTTATTTCAGTTCCAATCACAACGCCCATAGGAGATAATATGGTTTTTATATTACGCAACATATCTGAAATATTATGAGAACGATGTAGCGAATTATATAATATGACAATATCAAATTTTTCCGTTTTAAAATTTTCCAAATACTTACTTGAAGAATTTATTTTTATAAACTCGAAACAAGTATATTTATTTTTTATGCCTTCAAACTCATTTGAAAAATATAGCGAAGTGTCGGTATAAACATATTTTTCGATTTTATCTTCAAAGTTTGTAATTATCTCTTCTGTTAATTCGCTATTTCTTCCACCTATTTCTAAAATCTTAAGCTTTTTATTTTTGCCATCAAATACCATCTTTATAATTTCAATAAGTTCATTTATATTTTCTTATAATTTTTCAGTTTTTTCAAAAGTCTGGAAGGACTAAGTTTAGATTCAGAAGCATAAAACACATCAACAGCTTGTTTCTTACCCTGTATAATATCTACCACATTATTTTTGAAATTATCTAGGTTGACTGTTGTGTCTAATGCTATATCTATTTTTTTAAATAAATAAATACCATCTTCTAAACTTATCATACTATGCTCTTGCAATAATAATAGCCATCTTTTTACGAGCAATTCGTATCCTATATCTATTTCTCCAAATTTCATTATTTCATCAAAAGAATACCTTTTTCCTTGACTAATACCCAAATCCATGAAAATAGAAAATATCAAACCTAAAACCATATTATTTTCACTATTTAGATACTCATCATAATCAATGTATTCAGATTTCAGTTTATTTATTTTTTCATTACTACTTAATCTAGTTAATGCATGATCCTTACTCTCATTACTTTCAATAAATGCGACCAATTGATTATTAGTGCCTATCTTAATAACATCAACAACAGCTTTATTAATTTTAGGATTTCCAATTAAAGCATCTTCAATTTCTCCAAGTTCTATTCGATGCCCTTTAACTTTTACCTGATTATCAAGCCTTCCTAAAAATTCAATAGTTCCATCATTCCATGTTCTTCCAGCATCTCCAGTTCTATACCATTTAACTCCATCCGATTCTACAAATTTCTTTTCTGTTAATTCCTTATCTCCCCTATATCCCTTTGCAACACCAACCCCACCAATTAACAATTCTCCTTTAACATAGTTAGGACATATTCTTCCTAAACCATCAACTACTCTATAGACTTGATTCTTTAACGCTTTTCCATACGGAATAGAAATCCAATTTTCAGGTATTTCTTTTGAAATATTGATATAGTTTGACCATATGGATGCCTCCGTTGCTCCTCCCATTCCAACTACAAGAGAATTTTTGCTTCTGTTATAAAATCTTTTAGGTAATGTTGTTGCAATCCAGTCTCCAGAAAGAAAAACTAATCTCAATGGAATAGAAACATCTTTACCCTCTGCCATAGTTACTAGCATATCAAAAAGAATTGGCACCGAATTCCACATTGTTACTTCATATTTTTCAATAAGTTTTAACCAAAGTTCCGGATCTTTGAAATTATTATCATCTAAAGTAATGATGGTTCCTCCAGCCGATAATATTCCAAAAATATCATAAACTGATAAATCAAAATCAATTGCTGATACCATTATTACGCTATCATTGGCATTTACTTCATATCTTTCATTTAAGTCATTGATTGTATTAACAGCACTATTGTGTGCAATTTCCACACCTTTAGGAATTCCCGTCGTTCCTGATGTCATAATTACATAGGCTGTATCAAACGGACTAATATTGACAGGTTTTTCAATTATACTTTGAATAGTTGATTGATCTATATCAACAAATGTGATATCTGTATCATCTAAATTAAAATCCCTTATTGTATTTTTATTGGATAAGACATGTTTTATTCCTATCTGTTCATATATTTTCCTTCTTCTTTCGTTGGGTTGATTAATACCGATAGGAACATATGCTGCGCCGGCAAATAAAATTCCTAAAATACCAACTATTTGACTATATCCCCTTGGCAATGTTATTCCCACGTAGTCATTCTTTTTTACTCCAAAAGAAATTAAATTTGTTGCAATAATTAACGCCTTTTTGTATAAATCTCCATAAGTTAATTCAATACCGGATTGTGCATCCACAATAGCAACTTTTTCCGGGTTTACTTTAATCCTATCAAGAAATTCTGTATAGAGAGTTTGTTTAGGGTAACTCATAGGCAAAATATTTTTTAATTCTTTTTCTCTATCTTCAATCTGATTCAACGGAAGAATTTCAGGCAATCTATACCAATTTTCATTATCACTTAATGATTGTAATAAAGTGTATAAAGAGTCGAACATATCATCAATCATTCCATCTGGATATAATTCATCAACCACATCCCAGCATAATACAATCTCATCATCTACTAAATAAGTTTGAAAATCGAGCCAAACTTGTGGAGTTTGTGATACCATATAGTTTATTTTCCCGAATATTTTTCTTGTTTCCTGAGTCTCTAAAGGATAATCTATATTACAAGCAAACACCACAGGTGCAATATTGATAGTTTTTCCAACTTCTTTATAAACATCTCTTTGTACCTGCACTCCAGAGTATGAGCTGTGAGAGGCATTTTCTAAAAATGTGCCAGATATAGTTTTCACTCTATCTAAAAATTTTTCATTCTTTCTTTCACACTCAACTAATAGAAGATTAGTAAAATCTGCAACCATTCTTTTAACACTATTATCATTTACATCTCTATTGAATAATGGCACATTGATCACAAATTTTTCTTGATTTGTCCATCTTTCAATAATCATTGAATATGCTGATAACAGAACCATTGATGGGGTAACTTTATTTTTATATGCATTTTCTTTAATCTTAATCCAGTTTTCTTTGCTAATAATTTTCTTTCTTCTTGAAAAAACCACTTTTTCAATCATTTCCGGTTTTTTGTTAATGGGTAAGTTAGGTGCCTCTAAAGGAAAACTGGATTCAATTTTTTTCTTCCAGAATTCCTTATCTTTTTTGTATATTTCGTCATCTATTTTTCGTTCCTCCAGATAATTTTTAAAAGTATAATTGCTATCTATTGAAACTTTATCTTCTCCGCAGTACAGCTCTACAAGTCTACTCATTATAATGCCTATGCTCATTATATCTGCAACTAGAATATCAATATCTAAAAATATTCTATGTTTTTTATCCTTTAGTAACGCAATGCTAAGGCTAGCTACTTCTCCAACTTCTATATCAAATTTTCTATGAGACATTTCTTTTCTCATTTCCAATAGTTTTATGTCTGCATCTTCTTCAGATAGTGAAGTATAATTAAAAATTTTAACTTCTTTTGAGTATGGTTCTTCCATAATTTGCTGAGTACCATTACGGTTAAATTTTGCTCTAAGCATTGGATTTTCCATTTGTAAACAGTTCCAAGCAGCAGTTAATTTATCTGTTACAATCTCTTGTCCATCAATTTCTAAGTATGCGTGACACCCAACACCACCTAGAACCTGATCTTCTTCTCTCCCTACAAAATAAGCATACTGTACATCCGTTAAAGGGAACTCTTCCGAAATATTCTTTTCTCTTGATTCAGTCTTTTTATCAATATTTTTAATATTTGCTTTTTCAATAAGTCTAATCCAATCTTCAAGTGTAGGATTTTCCATTAGTTTTGCAAACGATAATTTTATCCCTAATTTTTTAAGCTCTGAAACTATTTGCATGATTTGGATAGAGCCTAAACCCTTTTCAATCAAATTGTCTTTTCCTGAAGGTTTAAATCCATCTAAGTTTGCTTGTAACACTTCATCAAGAAGTCGTACTGCCTGTTGTCTAGTTTGATATGTTTCCATATTGTAGCCTCCTTATCTATTTAATCATTAGTTGTTTTAATTTACTTTTATCTACCTTTCCAACGCTTGTTAATGGCCATTGATCAACATACTGTACTTCATCCGGTAACTTAAAAGAAGCAAGTCCTCTTTCTACCAAGTAATTCCTTATATCTCTAAGTGTAAGAACAGCACTTCCCTTCAAAATAAATACACCTATTTTTTCTCCAAGCGTCTCATCGGGTATGCCAACAATTTGCACTTCTCTAATATTCTTATTTGTAAGCAAAATATTTTCCAACTCAGAAGGAACTATTTTTTCTCCAGCACGATTTATCATCTCCAACACACGACCAACAATTTTATAATTGTCTCCATATAACTTAGCGGCTCTATCTCCTGTTCTTAAAAAACATTCTTCTGTAAACTGAGTATCATTTAGTTTTGATGAATCATAATATTCCAAAATAGTATATGGTCCCCTAACTATTAGCTCTCCAAAATCTCCATCAGGAACCTCTTTCCCGTTTTCATCAACAATACGAGCTTCGTCAAACTCACTTAACTTCTTCCCTTGAGTATGTAATCTGTCATAATCATCGTCCAAAACCCTAGAGCAAGTAATCAACGACTCACTCATGCCATACAATTGCAATAATTTACAATTAAATTCTTCCTGAATCTTTTTTGCTAAGTTAGAATCAAGAACAGATCCACCTATCTGTATATACTTCAAACTGCTGATATCAGCATCATCATTTTTAAGATATTCTATACACATATTAGCTAAAGTAGGTACCAATGCCATAATGCTAACTTCCTGTTCCTCAATCAAAGGTATTATTTCATCAGGACTGGATACTCTACAAGTAACCACCTTACCACCTTTTGACAATGTCCCAATCATTCCCGGACAACAAAGTGCAAATTTATGGCTCATAGGTAAAGCTGCCAAATACACTGTATCTTCATTCATATCTGTTGCATTTGCCAGTTCTTTTGCTAAATATATAAATTCACAATGCCTATTAGGTATTAGTTTCGGAAAGCCTGTTGTTCCTCCTGACAATAAAAATATAGCAGTTTCCTTATAATCTAACTCTTTGGCAAATTTATTTTTTCTATTTTGTCTTAAAGCACATAATTTCTCATATTTCTCTGTTTCGCCAATCAAATAAACTTGTATATCTTCTTTCGTATCTTCTATAATATTAGACACCATATCTTCATATGAAAATCCTAAGTACCTGTTAATTCCAATATATGCTTTTGCATTTGTTTTATTTAAAATTCCCTTAACTTCAGAATATCTATGACCCATCAAGATAATTACAGGAATCACTCCTATACTCATCATTGCAAATAAAATTATAATGAATTCTTTACTATTAGGAAGTTGAAATAATACTTTATCTCCCTTACAGAATCCTTGATTTAAAAGTCCATTAGCATAACAATCCACTTCATCTTTAAGTTGTCTATATGTCAATTCTTCATTTTCATCTACAACTGCTACTCTATCGGCGTATGTATTTGACCACATTTTCAAATGTTCGCCAACAGTTAGATGCTCCCAAACATCTTTATCATAAAAGTTGATTAATTGTCTCTTAATCTCTAAATTCATAATATTTGCCCTACTTTTTTAATAGCATAACGCAAAAACAAATTTTTCTTTTTCAAAAATCAAAATCTCCTTTTGAATATTATTTTCTTTATCTATAACTTTCATTACATTATTATTTTTATTAATAACATCAACTGTTTCCAAATTTTGAATTAAACCGACTCCTTTATATTTTAAATAAGCTTCTTTAGAAACCCAATATTTGTAAAAGTCTTTCAAACCTAATATTTTTTCATTGTTAATAAAAAAATTATTCTTAATTTCACTATAATCTATATTTCTTTCTATATTTTCAATATCAACTCCTATATCATTTCTTGAGAAGGCTACTATTGAAAATCCTGTGGTATGTGATATATTAAAATGTAAATTCAAATGATTTCTAATATATGGTTTATTATATTTACCGTAACGCCATCTAATCTCTTCGCATTTTAGTTTCTCAATTTTAGAAAATAGCAAGTTTACTATTGCTTTTGTTACAGCATAATTAATTCTGTCACTTTCTTTTCTATACTTCCACATAATTTCAATTTGATCTTTACTTAAATATGGAATACATTCACTTATAATTCCGTAACTATTTGTCTCTACAGCAACTACTGCTATACAATCATCATGTATAAATTGAACTACCTCATTAATGTCAAATTTTGTTAGTTCTGTAATTTTAATTATTTTTAACGTTTTCATTAATATAGCTTTTTATTTCCCTTATAACCATATCAGTAGATGTATTTACAAACATATGCTTGCCATCTATATATTTATAGACGAATTCTTTTGTTGTATAATCTTGCCATTTTTTAAGTTCTTCTAATTTCATTTCTTGATCTTTATCTCCCATAAGGCCAAGTATGGGACTTTCTAATTTTTCATGTTTTGTATCTTGATAGTCTTCGTCTATTACAAAATCTGCTCTAAGTGTCGGTAAAAAAATTGAAATCAATTCTTTATTATCTAATATCTCTTTCGGGGTTCCCTCATATCTTCTTAGCCCTTCTATAAAACCTTCGTCATCAAGGTAATAGATTGGGTTTGGTTCTTTATACACTGGAGCACGTCCACCTGAAATTATTATTCCTCTTGGATTTTCATATCTTGAATTTTTGATCTTTAAGGCTATTTCATAAACTATTTTTGTTCCCATACTATGTCCAAATAAATAGTAAGGTTTTCCAAAATCAAAATTTTCTTCCATATCATTGAATAATGTTTCAACTAAAATATTAATATCACTTATAGCTTTTTCAGAAAATCTATTTTCTCTTCCTGGATATTGAGCAACAAATATCCTTACATCTTCAAATTCATATTTCCAATTTCTAAATGCAGATACTCCACCTCCTGCAAACGGAAATATAACAAGACTAGCTTTAATATTGTTTTCGTCTAATTCTTTATTTAGCATTTCAAAATTTTTTGACATAAATTCACCTTTTAATATATTTTTTGTTAGCAATAGCTAACTTTTATTCATTATATACCATTTGATAACATTTATCAATGAGTTTTTGAACTTTTTTGTAAAATAATTAAAAAAAATAGCATAAAAAACTTATTTAAAAGTTATCTATGCTATTAATTATAAGGTTTCATTAAAATGTTTTTTTAATTTTTTAAACGTTTCATCTGATATAACGTGTTCTATAAGACAAGCTTCACTTTCTGCTTGTTTAGGATTAACTCCAAGTTTAATGAATACGCTAGTAAGATACATATGTTTTTTATACATCTTTTCACAAAATTTTTTTGATTCTTCTGTTAAACGAATTATTTTATCATCTCCATAAGTTATCCTGCCTTTATTGTCAAGTTTTTTTAGCATTCTTGTAACCGTCGGTCTTTTGTAATCCAAATAGTTAGCAATGTCTATATTTCTAACCTCTTCATTTTCCAAAGATAAAATATATATGGCTTCTAAATAATTTTCTTCAGCAAATTCCCTGTGTAAAATAAATTACTCCCCCTCTTAAATTGTTATTAACTAATAATTTAATCAAATATCTTTAAATATGATAATTTAAAATATTTTTTAATATCATACATATTATTATAGTTGTAAAAGTATCTATTTCAAAGTAATTTTTTTAATTTTTTAAAATTTAAGTTATCATAAAATAGTGTATTATAGCAAAAATAGTAAAAATAGCAAAAATAGCAAGCACAGTAAGTGCATATGCACTTACTAAAAATGAAATAAGAATACTACGATCATATCGCTTATTTTTTCCATTTTACTTGTTGGGGAATATCCCCAAACCCCTAAATTTATAATAATTAAATTCAGCAACAAACGCTTATAATAGCTTCAACGTAAACTTGAATATTATCTCAAAAAATGATAAAATATAAGCAATAAAAAATTAAATCAGGAGATTTCCAGATGAAATATATAGAATAAATTAAACCTGTAAGTCAAGTTATCCTACTTGAATTTACAGGTTTTTCTTTTTTATTTCGATTAATAAATTTATTAGGAAGAGGAACTTCAAGGAAGTTTACTACGAGCTCTATATATACAATTATTATCCCACAAGAAAGATGGATTGAGAACAAAATGTAGTATTTTATTACTACAACTATAATATACGAGGAGGTTAAATTATGACAAGTAGATTTAGGAATAACGGAATCTATTTAATGTTATCTGATGAGGAGTTAGAATTGCTAAATGAAAAATATAAAGCATCTAAGTGTAAAACTCTTAGACAATTTATTATGAAATGTATTTTAGAAAAGGATATTTATGTACTAGATATGGATGTCTTTCGTGAAATGTCAACAAATATAAGTCGTACTTCAAATAATATAAATCAAATTGCTAAAAGGATAAATACTACATCAATTATATATAAAGATGATGTAGAAGATTTAAAAAGCTTATTAGAAAATCAAGCGAAAGATATTTTCTCTATGCGTAAAAAAATATACTCTCTTACTAATTCTAATAGCATAAATACTGAGAAAAAATAATGGCAATTACTAAAATTCATCCTATAAAATCCACTTTAAAAATAGCACTTGATTATATTATGAATAGTGATAAAACAGATGGAAAAATTCTAATTTCCTCCCTAAACTGTAACCCTATAACTGCTCATTTAGAATTTGAACAAACAAAAATAGAATGTAATTCTAAAGCAAAAGTTTTGGCAAGACATTTAATTCAATCTTTTTTCCCCGGAGAAACTACTGCTGAAGAGGCTCATCAAATAGGAATAGAACTATGCGAAAAAATCTTAAAAGGAAAGTATGAATATGTTCTTACTACCCATATAGATAAGGGACATATTCACAACCATATACTATTTAATAATGTTTCTTTTGAGACTGGTAAAGCATATCAAAGTAACAAAAAAACTTATCACCAAATTAGAAATCATAGTGATAATTTATGTAGAAAGTATAAGCTATCAGTTATAGATGAAGATTATGTAAAATTTAAGGAAAAGTATAAAACCAATGGTAAATCCTATAAAGAATATATTGAATTTAAGAAAGGAAAATCTTGGAAACATAAACTTCAAATCGCTATTGATCATACAATTAATAAAGCAAATAGCTATGAGAATTTCTTAAAGCTTATGGAAGAATATGGCTATGAAATTAAACTTGGAAAATATCTTTCTTTCAGGCATAAAAAACAAGGAGAAAAAGGGCGATTCATTCGTGCGAGGGAAACTACTCTTGGAAAAGATTATACAAAAGAGAAAATAAAAGAGAGAATTGAAAATAAGGTAAATGAAAATTACAAAAATAACAAAATTTGTTATGATGAAAAATCTTATAAGAAATTTGATAATATAATAGACATAGAAAGTAATGAAAAGGTTAAATCTTCTAAAGGTTATGAAATATGGGCAAGAAAACATAATATGAATACTATGGCGAATACCTTAAATCAGCTTAGAAAATACGGTCTATCATCTAGTATGGATTTGGAAACTAAACTCCAAGAAGAGGCTGTTAATAGGCAAGAAATCCTAAATAAGATTAAAGATGTTGAAAAAGTTATGAGCGAAATTTACGCAGCTATTGAAGGCATTAACACTATAAAAATAAATAAGGTTATCTATAAAACCTATAAAGAAAATCCAAATGATAAAGATTTTTATAGTGAATATAAGCCTCAAATTATCGCATATGAAAAAGCAATAAATGCTTTAGAAAAGTGTCAATATAAAAATCTAAGTATAAAAGAGTTGTCAAAATTATATGATGAATACAAAAATAAAAAAGATATTCTTATGGATGACTACGCCAACGAGAATATATTGATAAATGAATTGACTCAATTAAGAAAGAATACTGATAAGTATATTTATAATGAATTGTATAAGTAAGGATCTGGTGTATCAGCTTCTTCGGATAGATTTTGAGCTGATATTTTTTCAATATAACCCATCATTTTTCCTTAAAGACAACCAATAAAAAAATATAGGAGGCAGACTAAAACCTGCCCCCTATAATCTTTTACCTTTCTATGCTATTATCCTTTTTCTTATTTTCATCCACTTTCATATCCCCTTTAGTCTTAAATTCCTTTAATTTCCCTATTGTTGATGCTTTTGCTTTTGTATGCTCTTTAGCTTTTAATAACTTTGCAGAGTATACTTTTAGACTTGTGTATTCCTTATTATCCTTTCCCATACTTTTCTTTTCTTTTCCAAATAGGTGTACAAAATCTCCTTTTTTCAAATTTTTTACTTGATTGATTTTGTCATTATAGGCGTAGCAGCTGATGAATTTTGCATTTCCTTCCTTGTCATTTTCAGCAATAGAAAAGGAGGCTACTTTAAAGTCCCTCCCATCTTTCGATTTTAAATCTTTAATTTCTATATCAGTTGCTATATTTCCATCTATATTTACTGTATCCTTTTCTTTATTATCTATATCTTTCATCTCTTTATCTCCTTGTTCTTGATTAGCTTCTAAATTTTCTTTTAACTCTTCTTCGTCTATATATTCAATAAACTTTTCATCAATAAGACCCATAACTGAATCGTTCATATAATTATCATAGGCATTATTAAGAACATTTTCATTTTCTACTCCTGTTTCAAGAGATATAATACCTTTTACAAATTCTTTATGATTATATTCTGCTAAAAAATCTATTGTATTTTTCATGCTTTCAAAATTTGTATTTTCCATATTTGCTATTGTTTTTATATCACTTGCGTATCTAACAGAATTCCATTCATACTTTCCACTTTCTTTATTAAACTCTACTCCTGTGGCTAAAATAAATTGATTTCCGTCAAATAAGGTAGCTTGATTATCTTTCACATCCAATACCATAGTGTCTCCAAATTCAGTTTCAATTACATTTCCCTTTTTTATATTCATTTTTATTCCTCCATTTCTATTTTTCTCTCTCTTATCTGTTAAATCTTTTATTTCTTCTTCCTTTCCATCACTAATAATAAATTGTTTTATTTCTTCAACTGTTGGATCATCGATTGTAGTCTGAATAAGTTCAACTAATTTATCTTCTGAAGTGGCAAAATTTTTAATTCCATATTCAACTATATTGTTAATTATTCTCTGAGTAGCACCATCAAAAGAAAAATTTTCTCGAATAAATTCATTAAAGCTATATCTATCAAATTCCATATTCTTTTTCCTCTAATAATCTCATTTAAAGCTTTATCTGCCACATGGTTCACTATTATTTATTTCTTTTATATTATTATTTACTGCTAAATTCCCCTTATATTCCTTTAATTTATCCATAATAGATGTTTTTTCTTTCCTTTCAAAATCCCCTATTTCCTGAACTTTACTATCTCTAAAGTCAGCATCATTTCTATCTATTATTCCATCTAAATCCATATCTTTAGATAATGGGTCATAGAAGTTGCCATCATCATCTATTTCAAATCCCATTACTTCTCTCAGTTTTTCTTCATTTACTGATACAAGCTCACTAAAATTCCAAAAGCCAATAGATGTCTTTATCTGTACTAGCTCTTTTAAATCACTTGCATCTAAGGGATCATAGGTGTATTGAAAGCTGTCAATTAGGTTCTTATCTACATAGGTGTTCATCTTGTAATTTATTAAATCTAAACTTACCTGTATTTCATGTTTTTCATCTGGTGTAGTTGTATAAGCTATTCCTATATCTGTTAAGTCAGGAAATATAGTATCAAAGTCCTCTAACCTGTTTTCTTCATCATATTCTCTGTTAAGGAAGTCTATCAATTCTTCCTTTACTTCTTCTAGTAATGGATTATCTTGGCTTATATCTTCACTTTTTCCCATATCTAGTAAATTATTTACTTCTGCAAGTCTTAGTGTCTTATCCTTTAAAAGTTCAGCTTGTGGAAATGTCTTTTGTATTTCAATTTTAGCTGTTTGAAATTGCTCTTCTGTATCTTTTAGTTTTGAAATTGTATTTTCTAATCTTTCTGGTAATTTATCTAATACATTATCCATTCTTGTTATATTACCTATTTCATCTGTTCCAAACTCTCCTCTATATTCTCCCTTACCTTTTAATATAAAGTTATATTTATTGAAAAAAGAATCATATTTTATGGATAAATCAAAATTTCTATATTCACCTATTTTTTCTCCATCTTTATCCATTTCCCTATATATTTTAACTCCCTTAATTTTGTTCAACAAAAACTCTCCAGCTATTTTCTTATCTATATACTTCTTTCCGTCAATAATTAGAGAGGTAAATTTATTATCTTCTTTTAAATTTTTATCTACTTCTCTATAAGGCTCAACATTTTTAATATCTTCCTTTAAGTTCTCTATCCTTTCTTTTAATCTTTCTATTTCCTTTGGATAAAATTTAACTACTTTATCTTCCAGCTTGTAAAGATTTGATTTAAAATTGGACTCTAGCATTTTAAGTTTAGAAACTTCAACATCAAGGTCCATCTTCTCCTTTATTAATGGATTTCCTGTTGCAAGAGCTTTGATTTCGGCATAGTTTAATGTGGCTTCGTCTACATCTTCTGCAACTCTTACAGGTGTCTTTGAAGTCATAATTTGAGAAATATATTTTTGTTTATTCTCTAAGGTTTGGAAAAGATAGGCATCAAAAGTATTTTCTGTTACATATCTAAATATATGGACTTCCTTATTCTCATTTCCCTGCCTCACAATCCTTCCTGCCCTTTGAGAAAGATCAGCCGGTCTCCATGGTATATCAAGATCGTGGATTGCAATTAGCTTGTCTTGAGCATTAGTACCTGCTCCCATTTTCTGTGTTGAACCAAGTAAGACTCTTATTTCTCCCTTTCTTACCTTATCAAAGATAGCATCTTTTTCCATATTGTTTTTTGCCTTATGAATAAATTCTATTTCATTTTCAGGTACTCCCATATCTATAAGTTTTGTTTTAATATCATCATAGATATTAAAATCACTACTTGGTGTAGACATATCACAAAATATTAATTGAGCAGATTTTTTATCTTTATATTTATCCCAAATGCTAAATACATTTTTTATACAGGTATTTACCTTACTATTAGGATCATCAGGAAGTAAAGGATTGATTAATCTTTGATCTAACGCCATCTTCTTCCCATCATTTGTTATTAATAGCATATTATCAACACTTGAATCTACCTGCTTATCACGAACCTTATCTGCTCTCTCGGAAAAAGTTTCAAGAATTTCTTTTTGTTCTTCGGTAGGCTTTGTTTTTATAGTTTCATAATGGGCAATTGGTGTAGGAAGATTTAAAACATCAGCTGTTTTAATATCCATAAATCCTTTTACAGTATTCATAAGTTCAGGAAGATTATAAAATTTTGCAAATCTGGTTTTGCTCCTATAACCATTACCCTCAGGATTTAATTCTATTGCCGTTATTGTTTCTCCAAAAGTAGACGCCCAAGAATCGAAATGTTGCAATTTCATCTTTTTTAATTCATCATACTGTAAATATCTCTGCATAGTATAAAGTTCAGCCATACTGTTGCTTACTGGTGTACCTGTGGCAAATACTAATCCTTTATTATTAGTTATTTCATCCATATAGCGGCATTTCATAAGCATATCTGATGATTTTTGTGAATCTGTAGAAGTAATTCCTGCTACATTCCTCATTTTAGAAAATAGATAGAGGTTTTTGTAGGCATGGGCTTCATCTACAAATAACTTATCTACTCCCAGTTCCTCAAAGGTTACAACGTCATCTTTCTTATAATCAGCATTTAGTTTTTCTAACTTTGTCTCTAATTTTTTCTTTGTTTTTTCTAATTGCTTTACAGTAAATCTTTGATCCCTTTCTCTCTTATATTCATCTATATAGTCAATGATTTCATCAATTTGACCTTGCAATTCATATTCTTGTCTTTCTTTTGATATAGGAATTTTTTCAAATTGACTGTGCCCTATAATAACAGCATCAAAACTTCCTGTAGCAATACGACTACAAAATCTTTTTCTTCTATCTGGTGTAAAATCTTTTTCTGTAGCACATAATACATTAGCTCCTGGATAAAGTTCATTAAATTCTCTTCCAAATTGCTCTACAATGTGGTTAGGAACAACAAACATTGACTTATTACTCATACCAAGTCTTTTTGACTCCATGGCTATACCTATCATTTCAAAGGTTTTTCCTGCTCCTACTTCATGGGCAAGTAAAGTATTTCCACCAAACAAACCTCTTGCTATGGCATCTTTTTGATGTGCTCTTAATTCTATTTCAGGATTCATTCCTTCAAAAGTAAGATTAGATCCATCATATTCCCTTTGTCTTATGGAATTGAATCTTTCGTTATAATCTTCTACTAATCTATTTCTTCTTTCCACATCATCAAATATCCAGCTTTTAAATTCTTCTTTTATCATCTCTTGCTTACTTCTTGCAAGCATTGTTTCTTTTTGATTAAGCACAGATTTTTTCTTTCCATCACTGTCTTCTACTTGGTCAAATACCTTAGTATCTCTTAAATTTAAAGTATCTTCTATCAATTTGTAGGCATTTACCCTATTTGTACCATAGGTAAAAGAAGCAAGGTCATTGTCCCTATCAGAGCTTTTTCCTTCAACTCTATATTCTCCTGTAAAGTCAGAATACTTAATATCTATATTCCACCTTGATGAAACTGGTGTTTTCAACAAATCAAACATAAATTTTTTGTAATCTTGTTCCGGTATCCATGTTGCACCCATTCTAACTGTAATCTCACTTGCATCTAGTGCTTTAGGCATTACTTCCACTAGCTTTGCTTTTTGAAAATGTAACTCTTCTAATTCTTTTTTTAAGAGTTTACTATCCTCTAGATTTTCTTCCTTTCCTAACTCTTTTTCGATGTTTTTAATATAAGAGTCTACAACTTCAATTTTATCTCTTATATTTCCTGACAAGTATTCATCAGCACTTACGTAAGGTCTTGAAAAATCTCCTAGCTCATTAGCAGACTTAAATGGATTTATATCATTAGGTTCAAAGGAATCTAAATTTAAAAATATTTCTCCCTTTAATTCTTCTATTAATTTATCTCTTGTTTTTCCTGTCAATTCTTCCATATAATCAAAATTTATTTTACCTTTTTGACTAATAGAGAGTACCAGAGCATCTATTGCCCTATCTGTATGATCTATTATTACAGCTTTTTTTATAGTTCTCTTGTTAAAGATGTCAGATTTTCCTATAAAGTTGCCTTCTTTATCTAATTTTTCCAAAGTTGAAATTAAAGAAAAATTGGCATCTTCTCTAAATAACTTTTTATTGGTTTTTGAATTTAGTCTTCCATGTTTGCTATTGAAATCATCGTAGAATTTATTTAGATTTTCTTGTTCTTTTTTTATCTCTTCATCTGAATAGTCTTCTCTTTGATAGGTTATAACTTTCCTTAGACTTTCATTTAATCTTAAATATTTTTTTACCTTATCTTTATCCTTTTGGTTTAAGGATATTCTTTGCATAATTGAATTTTCTCTAAAATATATTTCATCATCCACTAAAGCAAAAGAATAGTTTTTAACACTATCATCAGCTGGTATTGTTTCTTCTCCTAAATCATCATTTATTTGAGCTTCTTCATACCTACCTTGGATATTTTTAATGGCTTTTTTTAGTCCTTCTTCTAAAGAAATATCTTTATTTTCAATACATGCAAGGCTTGTCCCAAATCTTGACGGTATTTCTTCCATAGTCCCTATTACCATCTGAGGATTATCTACAAAGTATTTATTATATATTAGTCCTTTTGCATCTTTGTCTAGCTTTATCCAGTCTTCATCTATCTTTAATAGCCTATTTCTCTTTTTTAAAAAGATTATATCTGAAGTTACTTCTGTTCCAGCTACCCCTTTAAATGTAGTATTTGGTAGTCTTATTGCTCCTAAGAACTCTGCTCTTTCCGATATATATCTTCTAACATCTTCACTTTTTTTATCCATTGTTCCTGAAGATGTTATAAATGCAATGATGCCTCCATCCCTAACCTTATCTAAAGTTTTAGCAAAAAAATAATCGTGAATTAGAAAGTTATTTCTTTCATACTCACGATCTGCTACTTTAAATTCTCCAAAAGGAATATTTCCTATGGCCACATCAAATAGGTTATTAGAAAAATTGGTTTCTTCAAATCCTTTTATTTGTATATTGGAATTAGGGTAAAGTTCTTTGGCAATTTGTCCACTAATCCTATCTAATTCAACTCCATAAAAGTTTGACTCTTTCATTTCTTCAGGTAGATTTCCTATAAATCTCCCTGTCCCAGCACTTGGTTCTAATATATTTCCTTTTTCAAAGCCAAGATTAGAAAGACTTTCATAGATAGAGTCTATAACTACTTTCGGCGTATAAAAAGCTGTTAGGGTTGATCCTCTTGCCCTATTATATTCTTCCCCAGTTAGATTTTCTTTTAAAAAATTTCTTGCATCAAGCCATTGACCTTCCTTTTCTTCATCAAATACATCAGAAAGTCCTCCCCAGCCGATATATTTTGCCAAAATTTCCTGTTCATCTTTTCTTACACTTCTATTTTCTTTTTCTAAAGCCTTTAAGACATTTATAGCTTCAATGTTGTTTTTTAATCTCTGTGAAGGTGGTAGGTTTTCTTCTTCATTAATAATTTTATAGTTTTCTAAAGAAACTTCAGAAACCCCTTCTGTATTTTCTCTATCAGTCTTTTTGTCTTTTTTAACTTTTTCTTCGTTATTATTGTCAATATCTTCAAAGCTGATTTGTTCTACTAGTTCCTCTTTATCAATAGATTGTTTTTCTTTTTCGCTAGATTTATATACTTCTAAATCAAGATTTTTGTAGTCATTAAAAAGAATTGTTTCGCTTCCGGTAATAAAACCATTCATTAGTCCTGTGCTATCTTCTAATTCTATAGTTTTAGGACTTGTATTATCGTTAATGGCGGTTATAGTGTATTCTTTTCCTTTGTATCTAACACTCATACCTTCTTTAAATGGATTTTCTTCTTGCCTTGTTCTATCATTTTCTATTTGCTGATTTAAATATCCATTTAAAAGCACTTCTCTATGTTTGTCATCAAGTAAATAAGGTAAGTTACTTAATATGTCCTTATAACTTTTATATTTTATAGCTTGATTAGAATTTAAAATATATCCATTGTATCGTAAATTTTGTCTTAGAGTTTTTTCTTTTATATCTAAGATTAGCTCTACATCAAAGCCTTCTTTTCCATCGATTGTCTCCTTAATACTATCTGGGATTTTTAATAGTCCTTCTTCTATTTTCTTTGATAGTAGTAAGTATTCTTCATTTTGAGGATCAAAATAGTATTCTCTTTTTTCTTTGATATCCTTATCTATTAACATGGAAAGAACTTGTTTCTTATCTCTTATTTCTTCAATTTTGGATTTTTCTTCTTGCGATAAATTTATATTAAAAGTGATTTTATTTTCTTCATTTATATGTGCTAAATTTTGATATGCTCCATTGATTTCAAGATTTTTATTAAAAACATATATATCATTATAATAATCTGGAAATTGCTGATTAAAGCTTTGAACATCTATATCATAGCCTTCCTCAAATTTTGTAACTTTATCATCAGTAATTTCAAATAAACCTTCCCTTTCCAATTCTAATACATCATTTAAATTTGTAAGATTTGCTTCTTTCATTTTGGCAGTAATTTCATCAAACAAACTGTCTATTTTTTTGCTATCTTCAAAAGATTTCCCTTTATATAAAGTATAGATCTTTCCTTGTGAGTTTTCCTTTCTTGGATAAACTCTAATTCCTGTTTCTTCTAATTCTATATCCTTTGTTTTATATTTATCTACTAAAGCATAATAAAATCCTACTTTTACTGCTATTTTATCTTCTACAATCTCTTTTGTTAATTTTTCTTCTACTTCATTTCTTAATACTTCTAAAGCTTTTAAATCGCTTTCTTTAAAGGAATGTGAGAATAGTTTTAAGTCCTTATCAAAATAGGCATCATATGAATAATATATTATTTGATTATGGTTATTATCATATCCACTGGAAATATCTTTTATTTTTAAATATTTATTATCCTCTGTTCTAACTATATCTCCCACTTTTATAGAGAGTATCTCCTTATCATCTTCTATATTGTTTTCATGTGAATTATTTAAATATTCTCTATATCTATTTTCTATTCTAATAGCTAATTCTTTAACCTTATCTATTGCCTTCATATCATCCGGAAGATTTCCCTGTTTATCGGCAACTTCTCTCATGATTTTTACATATTCTCTTTGGAATACAGAGTTAAAACTTGCTAAGGTATTATTTCCTAAGTTTTCTCTTGCCTTTATAATTTCATTTTCTAAAACTTTATCCTTAACTAATACATCAAAAATTCTATCTTCAATTTGATTTATTGAAATTATTTTTTCATCTATCTTATTTCCTTCTATAGTTTGATTAAGTTCTATCTGACTTTTTCCTATTTGTTCATAAAGAAATTCAAAGTCTCTTTGGTTGATCTCATTTCCATCACCTATGTCTATCTTATAGTGATCAACTATTTTCCCATCTACTATATGGTTAAAATAGAATTTGGAATACCCCTCCCACTTATCAGTCATCTGCCCATATTCATCTTCTCCTAAGGTCTTATTATGAAGTCTTATCTTTTCATCTATTTCCCTTATTTCATCTAATAGTTCTTTAGTCAGCCTTTGTCCTGCATAATCTTTTTCTATTAGACTTGAACCCTCATTAAACTCAATTATCCAATAATCATCTTTTCTATGGCTATCTAAATCAAAACCTATATTCTCTTTATTTTTATTAGGATAAAATTCCTTAAATTCTTCAAAACCATTTACTATATCATCATCTATAACTTCTTTGTTAGAATTAACTACAATATTTGGAATATCATCATATCGACTTTGACTTTCTAAAAGGTAATATTCTCTTCCTTCTATTTCTTCCTTTTCTTTAATATAAAAAGTGTCATGTATTCCCTCAAGAATAATTCCATCGTCTAACTGGTCTAATGGTATATCTAATTGTTTTTCAAAGGCTATGGAATATATTTCTTCTTTTAAAAAGTTTGGCATAAATTCATCATAAATGATAAGTTTTCCATCATCACCTATACTTGCTACAGACTGTCCTTGATAATAATATATAGAACTATTATTTGTTCTTTCTATATATACATCATTATCAGTTGGAGGCAAATCATCTTGATAATTTATATACTCCTGGCTTTCTTTTTCTGTTTTATTTATTTCCTGATCTGTTTTTTTCTTCCTATTTTCTTCAAAACTTTCTTCATCTATATATCTATTCTTTTTAATAAGGTCATTAATTCTTCTTGCAACATTAGACCAAGATAGTAGTATTTCTTTTGCATTACCTTTATTATATTTTATTCCCTTCGCATCGTGCCACTCACCACTTTCTCTTGCAGCAGATAGTGCATGAGAACTTCCACCTACGCCATATTCATTTTTCAAGAAATCTGCTTGTTCTTTTAAATCATGCTTTTCAGTAAAAAATTCATATATTCTTTTCTTTCCATCAGAAAACCCGCTTCCTCTTTTTAGGCTTTCATCTATTTCATCTTGTGTTATAAAACTCTGAATAGGTGCAATATCCTTTAAATTTGACCTATATAATTTTCTTTCTATTTCTAAATCATTGATATCATTATAGATTTTAGATAATTTATAATGATGAAATCTTAAAATATCAGGATTAATCTTATATTCTTCTAAAAATACCTCGTATTCTTTTCTGAGTTTATTTATAAAATTTTTATCTTCAAGTTTTTTCCCGAGATTTTCTTTTTCATCTGGGAAGCCTCTTCCTTTTATATCATTAAGAATCGCTAAATATCTATCCTTAGTTTCATCAGTAAGATCTCTCTTTAAATACAATAATTTTTCTGCTATTTTTTCTCTTTCATATGTCGCACTTTCTACAATCTCAACATTGCTAGCAAATTCTCCTCTATCTAATAAATTATTAATATTATTAGCTAAATCTTTCCAAGAAACTATTTGCCCTTCTCTATATCTTGCCTCATCTCCATCTTTTAAAATTGCTCCTTCCTTTCCAAACCATGCAGATATCTTTCTTCCTTCAATTTCAAGACCATTGGCTCCCCTATATATTTCTTTCAAAAAGTTTGCCTGTTCTTCTAAAGATTTACCCTTAGAAAATTCTGCTATTACTGCTAATCTTCCATCTTCATGATTTCCTCCATGTATTAAAAATGTATCTATTTCTCTTTGACTTATTGGATTTGAGAAGGATATTTGCTCTCCATGATTTTTAGCAGAAAAAAAGGAAGTAGACTCTACTTCCTCATTTTTTTAGATTAGGATTATCTCCCTTTCCCCTATTTCTTGTAGGGTCATATCCATGTTCTTCTTCAATCTCAGATATTTCAGATAGTCCTCTTCTTTCAGTTCTTCTGTCAGACCCCAAGTTTCCATCATTTTGACTTCTTCCCTCGTGATAAAGTCCTCTATCTCTTTTTCCTTTGATAGAAGATGATCCATCAATGTCCCTTGCAAATACATTATCTGATAATCCTCTTCTTTGTTCTCCTTGAGAAAGTTCAATCTCATCCTTCCCCATCTGTTGAGTTTCTTTAAATCTATTTCCTTGGGAATTGCCATATTGGGTATTAGGACTTCCATGCCTTCCTCCAATTCTTCCATCTTGTATGTCCCTCCCTGTCTCTCGAAGGAATTCTCCTTGACGATTGGTGTGTAAATCCCCTCCTCCATGAGGTATTCCTTGCCTGCCAATGTTAATTTCTCTTTCATCTTCCAAGCCTCCTTTAAAATTTATTTCACCGTTTATATCAGAACTTAATTTATTATAACGCTCCTTAAGCTCTTTTGTCTGCTCCAAATCTTTTCTTTCTTGAATTTTCTCTAAAATTTCTAATCTTTTTATTTCACTTCCCAAATCAAGTAAGATATTTTTACTTATATTAGCACTTATACTTAATACTTTGTCTATGTCCGAACTTGATATTTTAGACAGTAAAGATAAGTTTTCTTCTTTTAGCTGATATGAGACCTCCATTCTCTCGCTTATAGAAATTTTTACGGATTCTTTTAACAAATTAAAAAGGTCTACCTTTTGAATGCTTTTTAAACTTTCATCAGATAGACTTTCTAAAATTTTATTGAATTTTCCTCTAACATTACTTTCTACTAAGGCAGCAATTTTATCTTCTTGGCTTAATAGAAGCTTACTATCTTTTTCTTTAAACTTATCTATCATTTCATCTAGTAAGTTTAAATGCTTTTTGCTATCATATTTCCATAACTTTACCTCAGAAATATTATGATTAATACTTACTGTTTGCCTTATGTCGAAGATATATTTTATCCTTCCACTATCTATATCTAAAAGTGGTATTCCTTTTTCGCCTCTTTTAACGCTTCTACCTATACTTTTCCAATAATCAAATTCTGCACAGGCTGTTGCTTTTGGATCCATATTGTATATAGATATTTGATGTATATATGGATACTTATAGTTATTGCCTGATACCTTTAAATATTCCTCATATTTTTTTATATCTTTCTTAAATTCTTCTTTTGCAAGATAGATTGATCTGCTTAAATCTACTATATCATATCTTGGCATTTTATCCCTCCTCATTATAGTGATAAAAATGAACTAAATTTTTATATATTTATTTATTAAACTTTATTTCTTTCTATTTTTTAAATTTCTGTAAGCAAAAGATAACTTTAAAATGTCATTTACGCTATCTTTTTATTGCAATAAAAAAACGATTGAAATTTTTTACTTTTCAAATCGCTCTAACTGCCTTTATTCTATTGCTTCCAATCCAACATTGCCTTTTCTAACTTTGAAAAATTGCAATTTGCTCTTCTTATAATTCCTGTTTTCTTTTGATTTTTGTATATTTTTTCTACCTTTATCAAGATCTTTGTTTTTATTTTTAAACAAAAAGCATATTCTTTTTGAAATAAGTCTTTATATCTGATATCTTCAAGTTCGTTAAAATCAATTCTTTCATAACAATCAGTCGGTACAGGAATCATTTTCTTAATATCCAATATAGATAATATGTGAATTTTTTCTTTATCAGAATAATATCTGTAAATATCTCCATCTATAGTAATACTATCATCGATCACTTCATAAATTAAAAAATGCTCATCAGAAACATTCTTTCATTTTTTGCGTTTTCCTTTGCAGAAGAAATTGGAATAAAAAAATAGAAAGGTTTTAACCTCTCTGTTTGCTTTAATATTTTACCTTTGGGATGTAGGTAGTGATACACCTTCTTTAATGCTCCACCTTTAACGGTAGCGGGACACCATCTTTATCTGATAAGAGTATAACGTATATTTATAGTAATGTCAAATAAGCAAATTTCCTAATGCCTACTCTTTTATCACTTATATTATACCCTATTTCTTTCATAAATCATTCCTTTCTTCATTCCTATAATTATATTCAAGTTTTTATAATCAATTTACTTATAATATTTACCTATAGTATTTTCTATTTCTTCTTCAATTTCTTTTAAAAAATTCTCTTTATATTCCTTACCCTTTGCTATATCACTTAATCTCATTTCCCATTTTGCTGTTGTCTTTGGAGATTTAAACTCATCTATAACTATAGTCACTAGGTTTAATCCCTTTCTAGTTGATATTAGATTTTTCTTTTCTCTTTTTATATAACCTTTGTATATCAAATTTTCTATTATTCCCGCTCTTGTAGCAGGAGTACCAAGTCCTTTTCTCTCAACTTCAACATCCTTAACTAATTCATCATTCCCAGCTATTTCCATTGCTTTTAAGAGTGTGTCTTCAGTGAAGTGTTTAGGTGGATTTGTATACTTCTCTTTTATATCTTTATTTTCAATATATAAAAAATCTCCTATTTTTACATCAGGAAGTTGTATATCTTCTTTCTTCTTTGATTTATATTCTTCTAAATATTTTGTAAATCCTTCTTCAGCAATTATTTTATAAGTGTTTATAAATTCAAACCCGTCAAATTCAGCCACTATCTTTGTTGTATTTTCTACAAGAGGATATCCAAAACTTGCATAGAGTTTATTTGTTATAAGTCTATATACTTTGGCTTCACTTTCCGGAAGATTTGAAATATCCTTATTTAATGAACTTATCGTTGGAATTATTGCATGATGATCTGTAACTTTTTCAGAATTAAAAACTACCTTAATTCTTTCTGTGTCAAAATCATTTTTCCCTATAATATTATTTACAGTGCTTTCTATCATGTCTACTGTCAAATATCTTGAATCTGTTCGTGGATAGGTAATATACTTCTTTTCATACAGGCTTTGGGCATAATCTAGGGTTTGTTTTGCACTGTATCCAAAATACTTATTACATTCTCTTTGAAGTGTTGTTAGATCAAAGGGCAGATTAGGCTTTGTAATCTTTTCTTTTTTAATTACATCGGTTATTTCAATTTTTTCTCCGATTAAATTTTTAAGCTGCTCTGCCACTATCTTGTCATCAATTCTATCTGTCGACAGTGTAAATCCATTCATAGAAATCTCCACTGTATAATATTTTTCTTTTTTAAAACTATTTATCTCATCATCTCTATTCACAATCATTGATAAAGTTGGTGTTTGTACTCTGCCTACACTATAATTTTCATTATATAGACAGGAGTAAAGTCTACTTATGTTCATTCCAACAAGCCAATCAGCTATGGCACGAGCCTTAGCTGAATCAAAAAGATTATCATAATTACTTCCATCTTTTAAGTTGCTAAATCCTTCTTTTATGGAAGAGTCTTCCATTGAGGAAATCCAAAGACGTTTCATTTTCTTCTTACAATTTGCCATCATATATACAAGTCTAAAGATAGCTTCTCCTTCTCTACCAGCATCACAAGCATTAATAATGGTGTCAACTTCATTACTATTCATTAGTCTTTTAAGAATATTAAACTGTTTTTTAGTTGTCTTCGTTACCTCATACTTGTATTCTTTTGGGATAATAGGTAAATCTTCAATTCTCCACTTCTTATATCTTTCATCATACACATCAGGATTTGCCATTTGTACTAAATGCCCAACACACCATGAAACAATGTATCCATTCCCCTCATAATATCCATTATTTCTATTTTTTGCTCCTATAACTTTTGCTATTGATGCTGCAACACTTGGTTTTTCTGCGATTACTAATTTCATTTTTCCTCCTTTAATTTTTTAATAAAAAAATGAGAGATTAAATTTTCAATCCCTCATCTTTTTATAGCTCTACTGATTTTTTATTTTTTCTATAATATTTATTCCATTATCTATTACATCTTCAAACTTTATGTCTCTAGCATAAAGATTTTTCTTCGAATAAGAATTCCATCTGTATAAAAAAGCTTGATCCGTTTTTAGCATTCTCATTAAATTTATGATTTTATCTATATCAAATTCCGTTTTTCTATAATCAAAAGTTCTAATACATGCTTCTTTTAATATCTTGGTATCAATTTCTTTATCTTTTAATTTATAAATTATATAAAGATCATAGTAATCCTTACTTCTGCTATTTAAAAACCCCCTAGAGTATATTGTTTGAATTTTTTCTGCCACAATTGTTTCAATAGGATAGGCTTTAATTAAAATATCTTCTTGCCCAAAAGCACTTATATATTTATAATCTATGGGATGTGGGGTGATAACATCACCTGTTGCAATATCAAGAGGTACAATTTGTCTTATATTCTCCATCCTACAAAGTATACTTACACGAAACCCTCCATACTGGTCATCTTCCTTGATTGTACTTATTCCATTTACTTTATAGGATATATCATCTGAATGACTTGCTTCTAGTAATTCTTGTATTGTTTTTAATACATTTTCTTCTGATAAATGCATATTTCTTAAAAGAAGATCTATATCTACTGTGCTTCTTGAATCTATCCCTACTACATTAGATAAAAGAAAACCTCCTTTAAAAATAAATTTTTCATGATACTTACTCTGTGCTAATTTTTTTAATATGCTTTCCAAAAAATAATATAACATTACTGAATTAAATGGGAGTCCTGATTCTTTGCTTATATTATGACAAATGGCGGTTAACTTTGCTTTATTCATATACCACCTCCATAACTTCCTTTACTTTATCTTCTATTCCCATTTTTCTTGCTATTTTATATAGAGAATGTATATCCTTATCCTTATATTTAAAATAAGAACGAATGAGTTTTACATAAACTTCAGTATCCATTTTTTCTTTGTTGGAAATAAAATCACAAAGTATTCTTTCGTAGGAGTAAACATTCACAGTGTTTCCAAACATTGTCTTTTTCTGTATAATTCCTAGATTATAAATAGATTTTTTTACATAATTGATATTAAGTGTATCTTGCTTCTCATTAAATTTATATCCATTGTATACTGTAACATCTATTCTCCATGGAATTTTGTCCGTTACCCCAAGTAGAAACAAAGCTGTCTCATAGGAAAATATCGCCTTTCTATACTGATATTGGAAAAAATAGTACTCATCGAAATCACCATCTTCAATAATATATATTCCTTTTTGAACTCTAAACAATTTTCCCTCTTTTGCTAGTCTACTTAAATATACTGTAGGTATGTTATTCTCTCTGCAATAAGCAGATGTTATAATACCACCTGATTCTTTTAGATGTATTTCAATTTGCTTTCTATAATTCATTATATTCATCCCCTTGTTGTGTTTACACTTATATTATATATTTTTATAAGTGTGTTTGCAACAAGGCTTTGAA
Source organism: Peptoniphilus harei (assembly GCF_900454685.1). Taxonomy (GTDB): domain Bacteria; phylum Bacillota; class Clostridia; order Tissierellales; family Peptoniphilaceae; genus Peptoniphilus_A; species Peptoniphilus_A harei. The sequence goes on from NZ_UATM01000032.1 coordinate 1,420,478, forward strand.
TTTCTATCCCAATTTGTTTCAAAAATTATCAAGAAATTTCATATCATCAAATTCTTAATTATACAATCAATCATTTATACTTAGCTTTCCTTTTATATTAAGTTTGGGCTGTCGTTTTGTTCATCGTTTTTTATTAAAGTTCCAGAATTCTAATTATACTTTTTTTTATAAATTTACACGATAATTGAGTTTATTGTTGTCCTTAATCTACTACTTAAATCATTGAGAAGATTAAAATTCATCTTCATCTGGAATAATTTCTGTATCTTCCTTATCTTCAAGATCATAATCCTCCCCTTCAGATTCATAATCATCTTCTAATTCATTATAATCTTGCTCCTCTTCAAAACTTTCCTCTTCATTTTTTTATAGATTTTGAAGTAATATCCTGCACCCATTACACCAACAATAATTAAACCCATAAATAAATAAAGTCCTATCCCTGATTTCTTTTCTTCTTTCTCCTCTTTCTTCGGTTTTTCCTCCACCGGTTCTTCTTTTTTTACTACTTCTTCTTTTGGCTTTACTTCACTTTCTCCTTCAATCATATTTAGTAGATCTTGTTCTCCAACTTCTGTTAGTAGTTGCACATTTTCTTGATTTTCCGAGTGATCTACAATGAGGTGCATAGTTTTTCCACTCTTTGTTTGAAAGGTTAAAAATTGTCTGACATCTATTGGATTTTCCTTTTTTTCATCTCTTGATGTTTGATCTTCTACTTTCGGTGTAATATCCTGTCCATTTTTATCTACATTTTCTATAACTGTTCCTCTTGCCTTATTTTCTTTTGTGGCTAATGGATTAATTGCTTTAGTATTGCCACCTTTAACAAGCTTAGATGGCTTTTCTTTTTTATCTACTTGCTCATTTTTTATGTTATTTTCTTGTATTTTCGGCACTTCCTGATAAGGAATTTTTTGACTCTCATTGGATGGTTTATATACATCTTCATCAAATAAGCTTTCTAATTCTTTACTTTTTTCTGGCAAATAAATATCATTTGACTGATTTTTTATTTCATTATCATTGCTCTTAGCTATGGATATGCTTGGCATACTTAATAGTAAAAGGAGTAGCACTAAGGCTACCCCTAATCTTTTTTTCTTCATAGTTATCTCCTTTTCTTACTTTATATTCTTAAAGACATAAACTGCCTTTCTGCTATTATCCCATTCTATACTTTGATCTTTTTCATCTCTTATATCCCCACAGCTTGCATTAAAGGCTTTAGCTATATTAGAAATAGATGCGTGAATTCTTCCATTTATAATTACAGGTTTAGTGTCAGAATGATAAATGTTTCCTTGACTATCTTTCATAACACCAGTATCTATATTTAATCTTAGAGTTTTTTTAGGTAAGGCTGTATTTTCTTTATTTGAAAAGATAGCCTCTCTCTTACTATCATCATATTCTACATTAAACCCAAGAGTATAAGCTGCATATCTAACAGGTAGCATAATGCGATTATCCTTAATATATGCTTTTACATCCATATACACAGTAGTTTTCTTTCCATCTTTTATAATGTTATAAAAGTTTTTGTCTACTTGAAAAACTGCAAATTCTTTTTCATCTTTAACTTGCTTTTTGTTTTGTTGTTCCTCTTGCTTTTTCATCTTGTTAAGATCAAATTGATTTAGGATATTCTTGTCATCAGCTTTCAAAAATTCATCCCACTTCTTATCTTGAGATTTCTTATCTTCTTTCTTTTCTTTGTTTTCTTTTTGGAGTTTTAGAAGTTCATCTAATTTCTTAGATAAGTCTTGATTTAGATTTTTGTCTTTTTCATCTTTAGCTTGTTTCTCAAGTTCTTCTTTAGCTTTTTTATTTGCTTCCTCGATTAACTTCTTTGCTTCTTCAATTTTCTTATCTAACTCTTCTTTTAGCTTTTTAATTTCTTCTTGAGAAGCTTTTTGTTTTTCTTCTAGTCCTTTAATCTTATCTTCTAATTCTTTTTTTGTATTTTCAGAAGATACTTTTAAACTATCAATAACCTTTTGAAGCTCTTCAATTTTCTTGCAGCATTCTGACTTAGAATTTTCTGTTTCTTTCTTTTTAGACTCTAAGTCTTTTATCTTAGTATCTTTTTCATCAAGAGCTTTTTCTAAGTCCTTAATTTTATTATCTTTATCCTCAATTTCTTTAGTCTTCTTTGCAAGTTCTCCTTCTAAAGACTCAAGCTTTTCTTGCATTTCTTTGATTTTATTTTCGTTTTTGTCGGTCTTTTCTTTTTCAGATTCTAACTCCCATTTTGTAGATGAATAATCTTCTTTTAGTTTTGCATTTTCATCTTGCAATCTTTTTAATTCATCTTTAAGCTGAGTAATTTCTGCTATTAGTTCATTATTATTGGAGTTTTTAAGATTCTCAATTTCTTTATTCAATTGAGCTATCTTATTGTCTTTATCTCTAATCTCTTCTTCTAGCTTAGACTTTTCTTGTTTTAGTTTTTCTCCATTATCTTTGCAAGATTCTAACTTTTCCTTTAATTCATCTATCTTTGATTGGTCTTCTTGTTTCTTATCATTTAAGTCTTTGATCTGATTTTCTAAATCCTTAATGGTTTTAGTTAAATCATCAATCTTATTGTCCTTTTCATCAATATCTTGTCCTGTTAAATCTGTTTGAGTATCAATGGAATATTTATTTGGATTGTAAATAGTCATCTTTCCTTGATACATATCATTGTTATAATCAAATTCAAGTTCTACACTATCTACATTCTTATCAAAGACAAACTCTCCATTTTCAAACCTTAATCCATTAGGAATAGATTTGAATCCTTGATTTCCGTTAAAACCAAAATGATTTTCGTAAAATGGATTTTGTTTTGGTCTATACTCAACTTCTTGATTATGGAATACTCCCTTACTGTTAATAGTTGGATTGCCTAAAACTTTTACAGTGTGCAATTTATTTTTTGAAAAAGCATATTGTTCAATTGTCTTCACAGACTTAGGTATAATTATTTCTTGGAGGTTATTTCTTTCAAAAGCATTATGTTCAATATTTACCAAAGTATCAGGTAAAGTCACTTCGCTAAGTCCACAATTGAAAAATGCTAAACCACCAAGATAAGTTAGACTATTTGATAGTTTTACCTCGTCTATACTTGCATCGTAAAAGGCAGCATAACCTAAATGCTTAACAGAATCAGGAATAATTACTTTATCCCAATGTTTGCCACGCCCAAATTCTCTTTTATATCTAAGTTCATCGTTTGAATGACTTAAAGAATAATTTCCATTTATAGACTTCGTTCCTTCAGGAAATACTAGAATATTTGTCTTCTCTTTCTTTTCTAAGCCTTTATCACTAAAGGCAATTATATTTCCCTCAGAGGAATACATAAAATCATCTTCCGTCCACTCTACCTTATAATCTGTACTTGCATATACAGGACTTACAGCCACTATATTCACTAGAATTACAAGTAGCATTATCACAGCTAAAATTCCACTGGTTATTTTTTTCATAAATTTTCCTCACTTTCATTTGTATCTTTTCTTTTAAGTTCTTTTCTTTCTCTATTTTCTTCTTCCTTATTTTTTCTAACAATAAATAAAAATTCATCAAGAGATATTTTTCGACTTCGAAATTCCTTGATGACCTCTAAATTTTCTATTTCTTCTTGTTCCTCTACTAATAACTGAAGTTCTATTTCAATTTCTTCTTTTTTCTTTCTTAAATTCTTCTGTTTTTCTATGTTTCTGATTAATTTTTTATTCATAGATTTTTACTCCTTCCCCTTATTTTGGTCTACCAAAGGAATAAAAGTGATTTTTCCAATACCTTGAGTTTATACTGGCATATTGGATAGGATCTCCTGCATGGAGCATCATTCCATTTCCGGCATATATCCCTACGTGAGAAATTGGCGTACCGGAATCATATGTGCCTTTAAAGAAAATAATATCCCCAGGTTTTGCCTCGCTTGGAGATATTGGATTACAATAGTTTTTATAAATAAGCCAAGCTGTAGTTCTTGGCATTCTCTTTACACCAGACTTTGTAAATGACCAACATACAAAACCTGAACAGTCAAAGTTAGATGGTCCACTTGCTCCAAACACATATCTTTTACCTATATGTTTTTCTGCTTCATTAAATAAGGCTTTGGCAGTTTCAGAATCAAAAGCAAGACCGGGATTTCCAAAGTTTGGATTGTCTATAATCTCTCCCAAGTTCCCATAGCTTGATCCAAAATATCCACTCATATTTCCCTGACTATCAAGTAATGCTAAATAATGAGCCATATTTGTTTCATAGTTTGCAAATTCTTCTCTTGCTATTTCATCAATACTTTTCTTTTTTATAGTTAATGTTAGAATTCTATAGGTATATGGATTTCCTTCACTGTCATATTTTGTAATAGACTTTGAAGTATATTTTTTCTCATACATTTGATTAAATAGTTTTTTTAATTCCTTTTGTATCTCTTCAGCTGACTTAATCTCTCCATATCTTGCTGTTAAATAGCTAAAAAGCTCGTGTAGATCATGACCAACAGAATCTCCTTTTATATGATATTCATCATAATTTGGATAATTTTCTTTAATACTATCTATTTCATCTTGTAATGCATATTCATAACTTGTAAATTCATTATTAATATCCATTAAAACTTCTTCTTTTGATAGATAGCTTGTAGCTATAACATTACTTGTTAATCCTGAAGTAAGACTGCCAACATTGCTAATTCCTTGAAATAGCATAAAAAAAAGTCCTAAAATACAAAGGGCAATTAAAATTTGCTTATATCCTTTGTTTTTTAAAACTTCCAATGTTTTCTTTCCAATATTAGCGAAAGATTTCTTTATTCTATTTACTAAACCTTCCCCGTGTTTCTTCCTAAAATCTCTCTGAAACTTCTTTTTCATAAAAAATCGATTCAATTTATTAGAGTTTTGATAAGCTTTAGTCTTCTTCAATTCTTCAAAATTTCTTTGAAAGAGAAGTTTACTTTCTTTCTTATAAATTTTTCCTTCTAAAGATTTTATTTTTCTTTGAGTTTTTGAAGGTTTTTTTCTTCTAAAATGGCTAATTTCTCTACCTATAACTTCGGTAGTTCTACTAAGCTTATAAGCAGCGTTAACGCCTGCATTATCATCTTTCCCACTATATAGATAGTTTGCCGTCATAGCACTCGCAAAAGTAATAGGTTTTTCTAAACCCGCTTTTTTTGACTTTTTCTTATCCTTAATTAACTCTTTTTCCTTTTTATTCTTTTTCTCATATAGTTTTGATACTTTATCTTCCTTTTTATAAAACTTATCTTTTTCACTCTTGTTATCTTTTTTAGAATGAAATTTAGTTTTATTTTTTTTGTCTACCTTATTTTCTTCAGATAATTTTTTGGAATCCTGTACTTCTTTTTTTGTCCTGGTGTATTCTTCCTTTGGATCAAAATTACTTTTCTTTATAGTATTATCAAAATCGTCTTTTATTTGTCTTTTCTTTCCCTTGTTTTTATTAGAAATTCCACTATGATTTAAATCAAGTTCATCTACTTCAAGATTCTCATTTTTTATTACGCTTTTTTCCTGTTTGAAGACTTCTTTTTTCGTGCCTATTTTTTCTTGATTCTTTTTATTTATATTATATTTGTCTTTATTTTTTTCAGATTCACTTTTGAATCCTTCAGATAGGCTATCCTGTCTAAATTTCCCACTAGAAACCTTACCCATTAGCATATCTTTTTCTTCTAAATTTCTAACTTTGCCTTTGAAATATTTGCTATTTTGTTTTTTATTAGTATTCAGGTCTTGAATTATTTTTTTATCTTCTTCATTTGCCTTATATGATAGGTCTTTTCTTTTAAACTTCCCATTTAAAGATTTTAATTCTGCTTTTTCTCCTTTGTCCTTAAACTGACTTTGAGATTGGTAAAGTTTTTTTAATGTGTTTTTTTGAAAACTTTCTTTCCTATTCTTACCAAGAATAGAAAAATCATCCCAATTGTTTCTTTGCACATCAGAAGATGGTAAATACTTATAGTCATCTCTTGTGTCCCTATATGATACATTGCTATCACTAAAGTTCATGTCATAGCGATCTATGACACCATCATTATCTGAGTCCTGCGATAAGGGATCATATGTTGAACTTACCTCTATATTAAAATCCTTATCTTCTTCTTTTCTAAATCTCCTTATTTTTTTCTCTTGCACACCATTAAAACTTTCACTCTCAACGTTTTTCTTCCATTTTAAATTACTATTCCCCTTGTAATTTTTTTGGGGAGAAGTGCTACTTTTTAAATTAGAGCTAGTTGAATTTGGTCTATCATTAAAATCTTCTTTAAAGTTACTTAGCCTGTATTCTGTTTCTTGCCCGTAATATTCACCATATCTACTTTCCTCATTTTCTTCCATTTTTCTATGCTGCTGTTGCGAATATTCTGGCTGATATTCATTATGATAGATAGTTTCTGAAAATTTTTCCTCATGGTTTTTTCTTTGTCTTCTTCCTCTATTTGACTTATCTTTTTCGTTGAATAAATCCTGACTATTTTCTTGCAAATGAGATGAATAATACTTAGAGTTTTCATCATTATTGTCTATGTTATTCCTGCTTTTTACTTTATTAATTTCTTTTTTTGAAAAATCTGATGTTCTCTCTGTACTACTGAATTTTTCATTGCTTTCTTCTTTCTTTTCTGATATAAGTTTGGTCTTTGGTACATCTCTCGGGTTTACTTTCCCTTTCTTTTTCATATATACCTCCTATTTCATATTTTTCTCTATCCTTTCTTTAGCTATTTGACAGTAGTCTTTGTTTATGTCAATTCCAATATATTCTCTGTCCATCCTAATAGCTACCATTCCAACAGTTCCTGAACCCATAAAAGGATCAAGAATTAAGCCTTTTTTAGGACATCCTGCTTTTATACAAAGTTCTACCAGTTTTGGTGGAAATACCGCATAGTGTTTTCCTTTAAACGCACTGGTGTTAATAGTCCAAATATCTCTATTGTTTCTAAACTTAGGGACATTATCTCCTATATATTCTCCATACTCTCTTGCTTCATTTATGCTCTGTCTTTTAGCTCCTGTGCCTTCTTGTAAATACTTATTATTATTTCCCCTTGCCCTCATATATCTTTTTTTGCTTATTTCTTTTATTGGTTCTTTCATAGCGTCAAAGTTATAGAAATACTTTCTTGCTTTTGATAGTAGGAAGATATGTTCATAGGACCTTGATGGTCTATCTCTACAAGACTCAGGCATGGCATTTTCCTTATGCCAAATAATATCGCTTCTTAGATACCAACCATCCTCTCTTAATTTTAAAGCTAGTTGCCAAGGTATCCCCATTAAATCTTTTGCCTTGTAGCCACTGAGTTTTTCTGTAATAGACTCTTTTTGACCACTTCTTCCTTCTATGTTTTTAGGATCTTTATATTCTTTTTTGCTTCTTGTACCTGCATAAGAATCTCCAATAACTACCCAAAGTGTTCCTTCTTTTTTTAATACTCTTTTTACTTCTCTAAAGACTTTAATTAATTTATTTAAATATTCCTCCGGACTTTCTTCTCTTCCAATTTGTCCTTCTGCTTTATAATCTCTAAGTCCATAATATGGAGGAGATGTAATACAGCAATCAAATGTTTTATCTGGAAATTCCTTTAGAGCAGAAATTGCATCTAAATTAATAATATAGTTAGTTTTTAACTTCTCTCTGTCTATCAATTTCTATCCCTTCCTTTAATTCTTCTGGTTTAGTTGTCATTAACTTATACAATTTTGTATCTTTAGGGAATCTATCTACAAAAGGTACTATTGTGTTTCCGTAGAATAGTAATCCCTCTCCCTCATTGGAATTTGTTACGTAGGATAACTGATAAAGAGATATATTTAACTTGTTCGCTAAAATTTCCCTATCACCACTAGCTTGATTAAGCATTAAGATAAAATCTGTGTTATCAAATATATTTTCTATTTCAGGACTGGCTAAAAGGTCCTTTACATTTTGTGTTAATCCTGTTGGAATCCCACCCCATTTTCTAAATCTTTTCCAGATTTCTATGGAATATGAGGCTGTTTGTTCTTCTCTTAAAAGCAAATGGAATTCGTCACAGTAATATCTGGTTTCCTTCTTATTCCTATTAATAGTTACTCTGTTCCATACTTGATCTTGAACAATTAACATACCTATTTTTCTAAGTTGCTTTCCTAATTCCTTAATGTCATAGCAAAGAATTCTATTGCCTGTATCTACATTAGTCCTATGGTTAAATACATTAAGACTACCTTTGACATAAATTTCCATTTCTACTGCTAATTTTTTCCCTACCTTTTCTTCTTGTTTTAAAAGTAAATTATATAAATCTTCTAAAATTGGCATATTTTCAGGAATAGGATTGTCGAAGTAATTCTTATATAATATTGGAAGGCATCTATCAATTACTGAAGTTTCTTCTGCACTTAACCCTTCCTTTCCTACTACAAGTTCAAACAGTGAAAGAATAAAGTCAGACTTTAAAGATAAGGGATTGTCTTCATCGGCATAGTCTACATTTATATCCAACGGGTTTATATAATCCTTACTTGTTGGCGATATTTTTATAACTTCTCCGCCTAGTGCCTTAGTTAAATTTCCATACTCCCCTTCCGGATCACATATAATGATGTCATCTTGTGTGATTAAAAAAGCATTGGTAATTTCTCTTTTAGCCGAAAAAGATTTACCACTACCAGGCGTTCCAAGTATTAAACCGTTTGGATTCTTTAAAAGCTTTCTATCTGTCATAATAATGTTACGACTTAAAGCATTTAATCCGTAGTATAAGCTCTCTCCTTCTAAGCACAGCTCTTCTGTTGTAAAAGGAATAAAGACTGCTGTAGAGCTAGTTGTAAGTCCTCTTTTTATTTCGATTTCATTTTTTCCAAGTGGCAGGGAGGAAATTAGTCCTTGTTCCTGTCTATAGTTAAGATTTTTCAATACACAATTATGTCTACCTGCTATTGAATTTAGTTGAAAAATTATATTACTCAATTTCTTTCTACTTTTTTCCATATTTGTAAACAAAATAGTTATGACAAACATTCTCTCATTATGATTTTGAAGTTCTACTAACAGTTTCTTAGCATCATTACCATAGGTAATTAAATCGCTTGGAAGAATATCAATATCATATCCTGATCTTATAGCCTTCTTATTTTCTTCAATTTTCATTTTATCCAAGTCCGTTATTTTTCTTTTAATCATCTTTATAGCTTCTGTTTGATCAATGGAATTTATATGAAATGTTACAATCATATTTTCTTCAACCCCTAAAAATTCTGATAATAATCTATCTGATAATTCAGGTGCTAGAATTTGCAGAAAGTTTACTTCTCCAAAGTATTCTCCAATTTTAAATTGATTGTGAGATGAAAAGTTAAATGATGCTGGTACTATATAATCCTTAGTAGATAGTCCACTATATTTTAGGTCTTCAAAGGAAAAAACAAAATTCTTATTCGGATTTAAGATATCGTGAATAACCTTTAACCTTTCATATCCACTTAATACATAAGCTTTTACTCCCATCTGCTTAAAGTTATTTAATATATCCATTTCCATTCTTTCAAGTCTTGTAGTTGCCTCTTTTAAATCTTGTGCTTGTAAGCTAAAGGTGATATACATATATTTAGTAAGTCCATTATTTCCTTTTTGACTCTGATTTTTTAGCATTTCCCTGTACTCTTTTCGTATTTCATTATATGAATCGTTTCTATCCGGAACATTGATGTTTTTTTCTACTTCTTCATTTTTTCCTATGCGATTAATATATGAAAGTTCTATATCAACACTTGGATCAAAATAGTTTAAAAAACTTGAAAATTCATTAAATATACTTTCCTTATCTTCTTCTGTTGAAAGCTGGTAGTTAATATCTAAAAAACGTATCATTTTATTAAATTTGTTCTTCTCAACTTGGCAAATCCCATTTCTCAACATTCTTAAATAAGGGATTGTTTCCTGAACACTCTTTTTCTTCTTCCCACCAAAAAAGGAAAGCTTCTTTTTGGGCTTTCCTTTTTCTTTAGAAATATTTGCTTTTTTCATCTTTTTTTGACTTATACTAATGCTTTTTAAATCTTCTTTTTGTTTTTTTAAATTTCTTTTTTCTTGATTTAATTTTTTCTGTTGTTTTTTCTGTATTTGATTCATTTACTCCTTTCCTTTCTTTGTTTCTTTATATCATAAATACATTCTGTCTTGTATATCCTTATACTTGTCTGTCTTTTCTTATCTATAATATACTTTAAATATTTTTCAAAATAGATCCCGTCCTTTTCATAAAGAGTTGCAAATATTATAGGAAAAGACACACCTATCATGATTAACATAGATAGGTCATTAGGCAGCACTTTTTTTACCATTAAATATACTGGAAAGCCTATTAGACCTGCAATTGTAAAGCCAATTAATTGTCTTTTTGTTAGATTTAGAGCTACCTTTGTTTTTACTTTTGTTAAGTCCTTTGGGACATTTACATAAGCCATTATTCTAAACCCTCTAAGTAAAAGCCATATATATCTTCTCTGTTCAGATCTTCTAATGATTTTCCCATATTCACTGCTATTTCTAATACTTTTTCATTCGTTTCTTCTCTATTATCTAAAACTTCCGATGTTTTTCTTATAATCATTCTATTTTGTATTTCTCTTGTAATATATCCCCCTATTAAAAGTATTGGGAGTCCTATTGTTCCAAGTGTTTTTAAATTAATTTTTTTGTCCTTTTTTCTTCTAATTTTCATCATCTTCTCCTTTTTTATTAATGAGCATTTAAAATTGATTTTGCAATACTTCCTGATTTCATCATAGTTATCCCAAGTATTAATGTGTATCCTAGTAATTCAAAAATACTTTTGTGTATGTCTGATATATTTAAAGTCTTAACAAGTACGGCATAAATTCCTACGCATATAAGTAAGAATAAACCTTGCAAGCCAAGTGCGAAGAGCCCTCTTATATAGTTTGTTCCAATACTTCCCCATTCTTTATTACCCATTGTGGCAAAAGGTATGGCGCAAACTGAAGTATAAATATATATTTCTATCATCCTGCCGTATAGAATAACTGTAATGAGTATTGATATCCCTTGAATTATCATCTTTACAATTGATGTCTCTAGTACTATAGTCATTAATTTTCCTATTGACTCTCCTTTTAGGCTATCTACCATATTAGCTATATCACCCGGAGAAACTTTTGCACTAGCATTTGCCACACCTGCTGCCTTTCCTATTAAATTCTGTGCCACATCAAATACTGCCATAGAAAAGTCAAAAGCATGAGATACAAGCCATACCGCTATCCACATTTTTATCATATATTTAAAAAAATCAAAGGTATCTGTGTCATGCATATTATTTTTGTTCATTACCATTTGAATTAATTCAATACATAGTACAGCCGTTATGATAAGACCTGCTATGGGAAGTATAACATTTTCTGAAATAGACTTTATGAAGTGGAAAACCTCCAAGTTCCATCCACTTGGAGTCTTTCCTACCTCATTTGCTATCGTTGATACTTTGTCATTTATATCAAGGAGCATTCCGCTTAAATTTTCCTTGATCATATCAATAAGTATCTCCGAAAAAAACTCTTTGATCTTATCTACTATATTAAACATTTTATTTTAACACGTTTGCTAATAGCGGTATTAGTTTTAAACCTATGAGTACAATTCCCCCTCCAGCCATAAGCTGCTTAATACCTTGAGATTTAGCACCAGGGTTGTCATTCCCATAACCTTCCATCAGGTTGATAACACCCCATGCTCCAAGCCCTGCACCAATTGCTGTAACTAATATTTTTAATACATTTACTGCTTGTGTAAAAAATTCCATTTATATTTCCTCCTCTTTTTCTTCTTTTTCAATTTTATTTATATGCTTTACGATAAAATTTTTAAATGTCTTGTCTTCTTTTTTTGTTTCCTTAAAATATCCAAAAATATGGATGTATTCTCCACTTTTAAATTCCTTCACACTTTTTGCCTTTTCCCCGTAGAGATTACAGTAGATATATTCTTTTTTAACCTTTCCTTCTTCTTTGTTCTTTCTAACTATTGTGAAGTTAGCTACCTCTTTTTCTCCTTCCTTTGTATCTATTGCAGTTGTTTTTATTTCTCCTACTAGATTTCCATTAATATTTAGCATTTCTCTTTCCATTTGTTCTATCTCCTTTATTCCATAAAAAAAGCGATAGTTTTCTCTATCGCTTCTACTTCTAATTCATTAATATTTCATTTTTCTCTGTATCTTATTTTTTCGGCTCATCTCGTATATATTTCATTCTTCCTCCTTTGGGCATAAAAAAACACCGAAATGTTTTTTTTCGGTGTAAATTTCTCTATTTAATTTTATGGTTTTAGTAATTCTTTCCAGTTTTCTATAAAGCCAACATGTCTTAATTCAATATTTTCATATCTTGCTATTAGTGCTGTTAGATCATGATAAAATTTTTTGTAATTTTCTTCTTCAGAAACTATTTTAAGATTAACTAATGTAGCAAATATTGTATTGTTTGAAATATTATTTTTTAAATATTCTTTATATAGCTTTGGTGATTTTGTAAGCTTTGCTCCATATAGCCTGCCATAATGGGCACATATATTTCTTATATAGGCAAAATTTTCTATCCAAGATTCAAAGTAATGGTAGTCTGTATGAAAGACTTTTGCAATTTTACTTTTATCTTCATTTTTCATATTCTTATACATTTTAGATAAAGTTCCAAAACTTGCTACTTCTATCACTGCATAGAGTGGAATTTCTCCACCTTCATAATTGTCTTTAAAGTTTTTTATAAATGGTGAGCGTCTATTTCTTTTTGTTTCTCTTTCTAAATCATTTAATGCTTCTTTATATCTGTTTTTATATTTTCCCACATTTGACAAATCTTTGTAGCCAAAATTTCCATATTTTAAAGAAAAATAGTTTGTGATAACTGCTCTTAAAGAAACTTCAATATGTTCTATTATTTCAAATATGAGTTGTCTAAGTTCTCTATCAAATTTATATAAACTTACAATATCTTCAAAACTTATTCCTGATATATATCTTCCATCTTTTTTTAATGTGATACTATAAGCTTTAATCAGCCTGTAATAGGATATTCTTCCAAGAATTTTCTTAGCATAAGTTTTATCTTCTACTAAAAGTCCTAAATCTATTAAATTTTTTACTTGATTATCTATACTAATCGGTTCTTGATAGATTTTTTTCATTTTTTCTCCTAAAATCAAATGACCCGACTTGGTCCGCATTGTTAAGAGGCGTGTCGGGTGCTGTTGAAATTATTGTATGTTATAAAATATTTTTTGTCAAGTATTTCCTTTTAATCTTTCCTAAATATCTATCTTACTTCTAATTTTAAATTTATTCATCTAATATTTCAACTACCATACTCTCTTTTAACTTAACCTCATCTTTTCTCTGCAGGTATTTCTCTATGTCAAATATATTTCTCTTATCATAATCTTCCAATAACTTGTAATTCTTATGCTTTGTAATATCAAATTTATCAGATAAGAAAGGTCTTACTCCTCTTAGCTGGTATATACACTTACCACCATCCATTACAGTTATTTCATCTTGACTCATAAGTTCCTTACCGGTTTTTTGATAATTTAAACCAAAGCTCTTTTGATTTGATCTTGTTTCTGATGTGTTATATAGGTCTATGGTTTCTTTGCCTAGGCTTTCAGATAATTCTTTTAATGTTGTTCTTTCTTTGCCCCCTAAAAATAATGTAGAATCACAATTGCCAACTATGGTATCGGCATTATCTTTATAGATACTTTTTAGTTGTGATTGTGCCTGTAATATTATACAAGCTGATATTTCTCTACTTCTAATAGTTGCTATCAGCTTTTCAAATTTAGGAATTAAGCCGATATTTGCGAATTCATCAAGTAGGCATCTCACATGAACAGGAAGTCTTCCGCCATATTCATCATCTGCTTTATCACATAATAGATTAAATAATTGTGAGTACATTATTGATACTACAAAGTTAAATGTATCATCTGTATCCGATATTATTACGAATAAAGCTGTTTTCTTTTCTCCAAGTGTATCAAGCTCCAGTTCATCTTCTTTCATTAAGTCCCTTAGTTCTTCGATATCAAATGGAGCAAGCCTTGCTCCACAGGATATAAGGATTGATTTGGCAGTTTTTCCTGCTGCAAGTTTGTATTTCTTATATTGTTTTACTGCGAAATGATTTGGCTTTTCTTTTTCTAATGCTTCAAACATATAGTCTACTGCATTTTTAAAATTTTCATCTTCTTCTCTTACCTCACTTGCATCTATCATAGCAAGTAAAGTTGTAAAGTTCTGTTCTTCTTTAGGAGCTTCATACCAGATATATCCTATAAGTGCTGTGTAATAGAGTTTTTCAGCTTTCACCCAAAAATCCTCAGTTGATTTTTCTCCTTCTCCCTTAGTATTTGCAATTATTGTTTGTACTAATTTCAAAATATCTTTTTCACTTTTCAAGTATGCAAAGGGATTATATCTCATGGATTTTTTAAAGTTTATTGTGTTTAGTATTTTTATCTCATATCCATTTCTTTCCAACATTTTCCCACATTCCAAGACTAATGTTCCTTTTGGATCGGTTACTACATATGAAGAGTGCATTTGCATGAGATTTGGCTTTACAAAAAACCTTGTTTTACCACTACCAGAACCTCCAATTACCATTACATTTTTATTTCTCGCATATTTTGGATTTTTAGGTCTATTGTTCATGGTAAGTCTTTCAGTTTGAGTTAGTAGCACATTGTTTTCAAACTTCTTGTCAATGTATGGCTCAATGTCTTTTTCATTTCCCCATCTTGCCGATCCATATTCTCTGCCCTCTCTAAACTTTTTTGCATTTTTCTTTTTCTGTATAAGGATTAACTTAATAACTACTGATAGAATTAGACTGGGTATAAAGTTTTTTATTTTTAATGATGGAATATATTTTAAAGTATCTATTTGACTAAAAGCTACTAGAATTCTATCTATTATATCTCCTCCTACATAAGAGTTGACATGGCTTGCAAAGATATTTCCTATATAAAAAAATAAGAGGTAAGGAAGATTTTCTAATACAAATTTCTTCTTATCTCTTATCTTAAAAACATTTTTTATATCTTTTATTATTTCATTTAGTATTTTCGAATTAATCACTTCCTCTCCATAAAAAAGAGTAGATTTCTCTACCCATTAGTATTTTATTTATCTTTTTTATATCTTATTACTGGAACTTGTTTTATTTTTTTACCTATCTTTTTTCTTTCCAAGACAAACATCATATTTTCATTTCTTTTAAAATATCCTAAATCTTTATGATAGCTTATACCACACTTGCAATGTAATAAACCTATAAACTGTTGCCTCATCTTTGAGTTACATATGGGACATATTCTTTTATTTGTCATTTTGAACCACCATTATACTTATATTTTACTTTCAAAGGTATTTTTTAGTTTTTTCCCTAATGCTTCTGTTCTCATTTTTTATCTATAGATAAGAGAAATTCTTCTACTGGATGATTCCCATCTTCTTTTTCATAGTATTCAACAATAAAGCTATTCATGCCTTCTCATCATATATATTATATATCCAAGTGTTTTTATTATAAACTTTGTTCCTGATGTTTATGTTTAACCTTATCTCTGTCAATAGTATCTTTGACTTTATCCTTGAAGTCATTAAGCCTTTCTATTACAGATTTCCTTTTTCTTGACTTATCTTTAGTAAATTTCTGGACTGTCTTTTTAAAAGCTTGTTCCATTACTTTTATATCTTTTGCTTGAAAAAAGATAATGTTGTTTCCATTTTCTAAATCTTTCTTTATGGAAAATTTCACCCCATATCTTTTTAATTCTTTTTTCAATGCTTTTAAGTCTATGTCATTTAATTCTAAGGTTTCTACTTTACCTTTTTTTACGAGGTCTTTTACTTTTACTTTTTTAAATTTTTCTAAGGGTCTTGACTGTTCTGTCTGCTCTTTATGTTTATTTATTTCTAATATTTTCTTCATCAAATTTATAACTTGCTTGGCTGTTACTATACTTGCTTTTTTTACTATGGCTATTGTTCTGCTATTTATATCATCATTTTGCATTCACTCACCTACTTTCATTCTTTTTTTAATATTTCATAGGCTAATTTTGATTTCTCCTTCATTTTTTCTATTCTTCTATTTTCTCCTGTAAATATAATGGGACTGCATATTTCAAGTATCCTTGAGTAAATTCTTTTATCTTTTATAGTTTCAGGATTAGTTAAAGCTGATATATTTAAGTTTGTTGTTATAATCAATGGTTTCCCACTTCTATATCTACTATCTATTATGTTAAAGATATGCTCAGCTGCAAAATCTGTATCTCTTTCCATTCCAAAATCATCAATAATTAATAGTTTCTTATGATTTAGGTTATCTATATACTTACTCTTATCAATCTCAAAGTTAGTCATATCATTTAAAATTACTGAAAAATTTGTCATTTTGACTGATATTTCTTTTTCTAGTAAAGCATTTGCTATAGCACTTGCAAGATATGTTTTTCCACATCCCACATTCCCTGTGAGAATTAATCCTATATTATTTTCATATATTTCATCAAATTTTTCCACATAGTTTTTTGCTACTTTTTCATGCTCACTATCTTTGTCCATATTTTTAAAATTCCAATTTAATAGGATGGGATCAGAAAAACACTCTTTTTTTAAGTGTTCAATTTTCAAAAGCCTTTTATTTTCTTTTCTTTTTTCTTCCTCTAATTTTTGTCTTTCTTTTTTACATTGACATAAAATACCAACTTTTTTTATTTCTCCAAAGAAGTCTATTTCTTTTTCAATTGGTGTTTTACATTTTGCACAATATTTTAATCCTGTTTCTTGATCTATATAACTCCTATTTTCTTCATCTTTTGATGGACTATTTGTTTCTGCATTTTTTATTTTCTGTTCTAGGATTTCTTTTATTAATTCCATATGCTCCTCTCCTATCAAGTATTTAAAATTTCTCTCCATATATCCTCATCGTTACTATAGTCAAAGTTTTCTCTTTTCTGATTTTCTCTCTTTATGACTTCTATGTTTCTAATATTTTCATCTGCATTGTATAAGAGAGTCAGTAGATAGGCATTAATGTTTCTAATATCCTTTGGAGCATTTTCTCTTAGGTATTTCAAAACATAGTCTATGTGTTTATAGTTAAGACTTAGAAATTTTTCTTTAAAACTTTCATTGGATATATGCCTCCCTCCTATTTTAATGTTTGTAAAGCTAGTTAAGGCTTTTACAAGTACATTTATCATTACATCTACTTGCTTCTTTTCTTCTATTCTTACTTTTTCAAAGGTTTCATAAGATATATTCTTTTTTATAGTTTCTTTTAATTCTTCCTCCTCCAAAGTTTTTTTTGATTTTTCTCCTAGCTTTTCTAAGGGGGATATGGGGGTGGTATTATTAAAATCAGTATTATTAGTTTCAGTATTATTAATATTAGTATTATTAGAGTCCTCTTTTGAAACTTCTTGAGGTTTGTTTTCTAAACTTCCTGAAGTTTGTTTTTTAAACTTCTTGAGGTTTGCTTTTGAAACTTCTGTAGTTTTATTATTTTCTGTGTAAATAAAGTTCTTTACATAAAGTAAATTTGGCTTTCCAAGTCCTAACCTCTTTTTTTCTAATAATCCTATCTCTTCAATTTCTTTCATTACTTTGACCGATTTATTTCTCCCCCAATTTAATACTTCCATAATTTCTTCTATGGTATAGATGATGTATACCTTGTTTTCTTCATCTAACCATTTATTCTTAATTGACAAGCTCATTCTATCGAGTAGAATTCCATAAAGAATTTTTGCTTCTACGGATAGTTTTTTAAAATTTAAGTCGGTAAACAAAGTTTTGGGAATCCTAAAAAATGAATATTGTTCTGCTTCATTGCCATAATAATATTCAAATTTAACTATTTCTTTCATCATAACCCCCTTTCTTTTCATATAAAAAGAGATAGCTTTGATTTTGCTATCTCTTTTTCATCGTTTTAATCTATTTATTTTTATATTTAAATTGTTTTTATTCTTTCATTCACCTCTTCTATCCCTTCTATAATAAAATATCCTAGCACTGGTAAACCATAAGGACTAAAAAGATATGCTAGTATAATTGCCTCTATAGCAAGTGCTTTTTCTCCATGATAAACAGATCCTAAAAATCCCATAATAGCGATAAATGAAATCAGTTTAAAAAATATTGTACTAAGTCCTAATACAAACGTTAAAAATAGAGTGATGATACTTAACGCTATACTAATAGGAAACAATATGATTTTGAAAAAAACTCTAAATATTATCATATTCTCTTCAATCCTTATTACTTATGTTTTCTTTTCTTTTTTGTTAATTTAATAAAAAAGATGACAGACTTAATCCTAAATCGTCTTGTTTAAAAGTTTTGTGGAAGCCTTTAAACTTTGATTTTAATGGATTTATTGTATCTGTCATCATTATATCACTGTCCCCACTTCCATTTTCTCCTACAAAAAAGGTAACTGGCTTCTCTATTTTTAAACCTTGAAAATTTTTTAGTGAGGGAATGTTTCTTAAGTATGAATCTTCTTCAAAGTCCTCTGTCTTTATTTTATAAATCTCTTTTAAGTACTCCATAACATGACCTCCCAATCTTTTAGTTTATTATATCATTTATAAAATCTTATTTTATCAAGTCTTTTCTCTGTTATAATAAAATTATATTATAAAGTTATTGTGGAGGCTCTTATGGATAAAATTTTAATTGGAAAGGGAAAATCTGAAAATTATATTCTTTTAAATAAAATAAATAGACACGGACTTATTAGTGGAGCAACTGGTAGTGGAAAAACTGTAACCTTAAAGGTTTTGACTGAAGGTCTTTCTGATGCAGGTGTCCCAAGTATACTTGCTGATGTTAAGGGAGATCTTGTAAATATTTCTAAGCCTGGAGAGATGAATGAAAATCTAGAGTCGAGACTTGATGAACTTGGAATCTCTGATTTTGATTTTAAAGCCTACACTCTTAACCTTTGGGACCTTTATCAAGAAGGAGGAATTCCGCTTAGGGTAACTATTTCTGAAATGGGTCCCCTTATGCTTTCAAAAATTTTGGACCTCAATGACACTCAAATGGGAGTTTTAAATATTGTCTTTAAGGTTGCCGATAGTGAAGGACTTTTATTAATTGATCTAAAAGACTTAAAGGAAGTTATAAATTATGTAAGTAACAACCGTGAGGAGGTTAGCAAAAATTATGGCAATGTTGCAAGCCAAAGTTTATCTTCTATTTCAAGAAAACTCCTCTTCCTTGAAGATGCTGGTGGGGATTTATTCTTTGGGGAACCTGCAATTGATATTAATGATTTCATAAAAACTGATTCTAATGGCAAGGGTCTTGTAAATATTTTAAAGGCTGATAAATTAATTACAAATCCTCTTTTATATTCTATGCTCCTATTGTATCTTCTTTCAGAAATTTATGAGAATTTTCCAGAAGTTGGTGACTTGGAAAAACCTAAGCTAGTCTTCTTCTTTGATGAAGCTCATTTGCTTTTTAAAAACACACCTAATGTTTTAAAAGAAAAGATAATTCAAGTTGTAAGGCTTGTTCGCAGTAAAGGAGTTGGTGTCTTTTTTATAAGTCAAAATCCTTTAGATATTCCGGAAGAAGTATCTTCTCAACTTTCAAACAGAATTATCCATCAACTAAGAGCCTATTCTCCTAAAGAATTAAAAACTATTAAGGCTGTTGCTGATAGCTTTAGACAAGATGAGTCATTGGACTTAAAAGAAGAAATCATTAATTTACGAACTGGAGAAGCTATTGTTTCCTTCCCAGATGAAGATGGCGCACCAAGTTTTGCTGACAAGGCATTAATTTTACCACCCCATTCTTCTTTTTCAAGTCTAAATGATGTTGAACTAAGATCTCTCGTAGAATCTTCTTCTCTCTATTCAAAATACAAGACTTCCATAGACAGGGAGTCTGCTTATGAAATTCTCAAGGAAAGGATTGAAAGAGATAAGATTGATAAGGCTAGAGAAGAAGAGTACGAACTTCGTAAAAAAGAATTGGAAAAAGAGAAAAAAGCTTCTCGTAAACAAAAATCTTACATCGATAAAGGAATTGATTCCATGATTGGCACTATAACAAGATCTATTGGTCGTGAGATTGCAAGAGGAATCCTTGGTTCCATGAAAAAGAAAAGATAAATTAATTTAAAAGAAAAAGACTGGATGAAGTTTTAAAACCTCTCCAGTCTTCTTTTTATTCATTATCGTTATTATTTTCTTCTTCCATCTCTTCTTCTATTTCTTCTTCAACGGCTTCCTTTATTTTATCGTCGTCAATAATAGATGACTCAGCAAGTTCATTTAACTTTCTTCTATCTTTTTTACTAAATTCTTCATCATCATCTAATTTTTTTCTTGTAAGCTCTTCCATCTGGTCACGCTTTTTACTTTCCGACTTTATTGAATCTCTCTCTTTAAACCAAGCTACAATTAAAATTATAATTAAGGCAGTGCCCAAGAATCCAAGTATAGGATAAAGAATTGCCATAAGTTTCTTGAAGCCCATAAAGGAAAGACCAAATCCTAATAGGGTGAAAATTACTAGATTTCTTTTGAATTTTTCTTCTGTAAGAGAAAGTCTTCTCGCAGCTGAATAAAATAACGAAATTGCTGTATTAAATATCATTCCAAAGATTACTAAGGACATAACAAGTCCCAAGTATGGATTAATGTTATTTAGTATTATTTGCATTGGAATGTCTGCATCCATTACGTCATTAAGGCCTAAAAATATTGTGATTCCAACTAGCCCTGTTAGTATTGCCACAAGACTACCACCTAGCATTCCCCCAACTCTTGCTTGAGATGAGTCTGTCCTAGTACCACCTAGTACAAAGGCCATAGAAATACTTGAAATCATACAAAGTCCAAAATAGTTTATAGTTGAAATGGCAACATTGGGTAAAGATGATGGTATTGATTTGCCAAGGGCATCTAAGGCATTAAAATCTGGGTTTGCATTTATTATTGTGTGAAATCCTCCTATTAAAGTAAAAACTAAAATTAATGGAGTAAAAACTCCAATTACCTTAGTTACCTTTTCGAAGTCCATCATTCCCACTACAATAATTAATATTGTGCAAATTAGTGATCCAACCCAAGTTGCTAGTCCAAATTGTTGATTTAAATTGGAGCCAGCTCCTGCTATCATTACAAAGCCCATTAAAAAGCAATTTAGAAGCAAGGCAAAATCCATAAACTTTGTTACGAATTTTTCTGAAACTTCTTCTAAAACGTCTATGTGACTTTCAGCTATAAAGTGGCTTCCCAGTTGAAGTATAATGCCACCGACAAAAATGTGAAGTATTCCAATTGCTACTAGGCCAAAAAGGCCTGGCTTACCAAAGGAAATAAAGTACTGCATAATTTCTTGACCACTGGCCAGGCCTGCTCCTGTAAGTACGCCAACATAGGCCAGTATTATGCTTATGGTTTTCTTATTCATTTGTTCTCCTTAATCTTCTTTAAATTTATTAACCCTTATATATTACCACAATGATATTATATTTCAAATTTACTAGTTTTATGAAGCTTTATATTTCCATGTTTACTTTAACATTCTCATAAATAATTAAATGTAAAGTCTCCAAAATAAAGATATACGATTATTTTACGCCATAAAGTTAAAAAATCTCTCGGCTTTTATAAACCAAGAGATTTTTATAAATTTTAAATTATGAATGAAAAATAGACTTCAAATTCTTTTTGACAACTTTTAAAAGTTCTTCTGTTAATTTGTGGAACTCTTCTCCTAAGATAATTCCGTGAGGATATTTGAAGGAGTCATTCCAAATATAATTAAAGGTTTTACTATCAATCTGTGAGATTTTACCTATTTGAATTGCATAAATTTCTACGTCTTCCTTCACTAATTTTTTCACAATTTCTTTTGTTGCTCCAGGAAAAGTGGAGGCACCATCAGTTATTTCAAAAATTATTTTATATTCCTTTTTAGATTTTATTCTTCTTTTTTTGCTCAGGGCTTATATTTTTATAGATTTCTCTCAGACAGGCTCCGTCATCTGTTGTCCCATCACTTGCATCAACTTTGACTATGGAAGAAATTATTTTACTTTTTTCTAAATCATTGGTATCGTCAAAATCCTTAATTTTGTAATGATTTTTCCCAAAGAACCAAGACTCTGTTAAAACTTCAATTTTTTGGTTAGTCTTTCCCGCTTCAATTTGCAAGTACCTATTAAAATCTTGTATAGATAAAAGACTAACTGCTAGAGTTTTTCTAGTTGCTTCGATTTTTTCTTTATTCATTGAACCAGAGTTGTCTATTAGAAATGAAATTTCAATTTTTTCTGGTAATAATTTATTTTGTGACTCTAAGAAATTTTTATCAAAAATTTTAAGATTCTTATAATTTCCCCTTTGCTCTGCCTCAACAAAGTCTGGAAAACTATAAATTAAATCATTTACATTGATCTTCCCTTTTGCTTGTCTATTCTTTTCTACATTTATTTCCTTTTTTGCAGATCCAATTAATTTTTTCCAAAACTTACGCATCTCTTCTCTCTGTGTTTTTGTTTTGTTTACGTAAAAATTATATAGATCAATTTCATCTTCACTTATTCCATAGGACTTTAAATCAGATTCATCAAATTCATCAAAAGAAGATATATTTTTAGGTTCTTGATTTATAAGTTCTTTTAAACTTTCTTCTACATCTTCCCTACTAGACTCAAGTTTACTTCCTTGAGATTTATCCTGACTCTCTTCAAAGAACTTTTCTCCATCATTTTCGCCATCGCTGGACCTAGTTGTCATGGAATCAATTTCTTCTAACCAAAATTTTTTAAAACTTGGATATATAAAAGCTTTTATTAGAGGATCTCTTTCTACTATTCCTTTATCATCATTTATTTCTTTTATAAGTTCCTTGTTTAAAAATTCATAAATTGATTTAGATAAGACTCTTGAATCAAATTTTTCTAATATTTTAGATTTATAATTTTCATCGTCCTTATAGAGACTATAGAATAAAAAACTCTTGGAAAATCCATGATGATTTAGGTCGGAAAATAATTCTTCCTTATCTTTTGTCTCTTTCATATAATTTAAGATTTTTCCCTTTTCTTCTTCATCTCTATACTGAGGACAAGATTCAAGAACTCTTAAAAACCTTGTATATTTATCAATTTCAAATAAAAAATCTAAAATTTCTTTTTTTACATACTCTCTCAAGTATTTTTTCTCGATTTTATTGTCTTCTTCTAAAAGCTCATTAACTTTTTTATATATATAAAAAGTCATTTGGTCTATTTCATTTTTCCAAACTTTTTCTCTTTCTAAATAAAAAATCGCATTTTTCTTCCAATCTGGATAAAGGGCTAATTCATAGTAGATATGCCACAATACTTCACTGTTATCTAGATCTTCTTCAATAAAGACTGATAAGGGTAGATAAAGTACACCTTCCTTGGGTTTAAAGGAGAACTTTTCTAGTTTTTCTAATCCAATGTACCTAAGTCCTGGTTCTCTTGTAAAGGTAGAGAGAGATTGCTTTTGTTTTTCTATAAAACTTTTGAGATTTTCTTGGGATTCTTTTTTTAATTTTCCTTCATCTAAGGATTCCTTATTAATTCCAAACATTTATCTCCCTCCCTTTAGAATAATTCTAGATTATATAATTTTTTAATTGAATCCAAGTGGTCTATTTTAATATTTAAAAAATTACCATAAATATCAAGACACAAATAAGATGATGAATCTTTTGCCATTACATTTACAATAAAAAGGTCAGGTTTCGTTAGATCCTCATTTAACTCCCATTCTCCCATTTTTTCTTCTAGAACATATACAAGTCCATCTTCACTTAAGAAGATACTAGTTCCATTCTTGCTTTTTATTTCAAAAAGCTTTCCCGCAATTTTTTCACTCTTTAATTTTATAATTTTATTTTTTCTGAAATTAAAAAGAGCAAAGTTTCCATCATTTCCTAAACAAGCACAATATTCTTTTTGACGATTGAAATTTTCTAAAATCCATAATTTATTAAGAGGTCCCTCAAAGATTTTTATCTTTTCCTTCACGATAATATGATTTATTTTGTATTCTCCTTCTATGAGGAAGCCCTCTCTAGTGCCCATTAAAAATTTTGAGTCTCCTATTCCCACTAAAGAGGATATTTCATCTTCTTCTATGGAAATCTCCTCCTCAATAATAAATTTAAAGTCAGAATAGTCTTCATTAAATTCTAATAGTGTAAGGTCATTTTTCAAAGTCTGTAATAAAAATTTATTATTTCCTAATTTAATCACATTTTCAAATCCCTTAAAATATGTTTTAAATTTATATATCTTTAAGCTATTAATATTCTCAAAAACACTGTCAATATCTTCATAGCTTAAGATATAAATTCCCCCACTTATGGAAAAAGCTAAAATTTTATTATCATTAATTTTTTTCATATAAATAATAAGGTCTTCAATGTTTTTAACAGCTTGACTTAATTCTATTCTTTCAACGCCTTCATCAAGTATCCTAGCAAAATGAAGTTTTTGGTTTATATAGGAAAATAAAAATATGTCTTCATCAATTTTTAAAGAAGATTTTAAATAAGATTCAGGATCAAAAGAACCTTCTAGCTTTATTGAAGTAATTTCAATCTTACTTTTATAGATATTGTCACCATAAGACCTATAATAAGACAGTAGTTCTTTCTCCATTTCCTTTTGTTTTTCTTCGAGCTCCAATAATTCGTCTTCGAAATCATCACTTACTTTCTTGCCTTTTAGTAAACTATTATTTAATTCTTCTCTTAATTTTATTAAGTTTTCTTCAAATTCTTTTGTAGTAATAGAGAACTTCATTTTCCTTCTTTTCCTAAGTCTATTAAATAATCTAATAGAAATTTAGAGTGTTCTAACTTATTTAATCTTTTATTCAAATCTTCATACTCTTCAATAGAAATATTATCTTTATCCTTGATATCATCAATAAAATCTTTAAAATAAGCTGGTAATTTTTCTCTTTTTGGTTGAGGACCAAATAAAATCCTGATCAAGTCAAGATATGATAAGGATTCAGTTTCCCCTCTTGTATATTCATAAGGCCTAGTTCTTATCTCATCATATTCTAAAGTTACTTTTCCAAGATTTTGGTTTCTAATTGTCCATCCTTCAGATTCTTTAAAGAAACCAAATCGCACAGCTTGAGATAGGATATAGGCTTGGTCTTGTGGACTTGTTATGGAACTAATGAATCCATCCCATAAGGCAAGACTCAAGTCTTTTTCTTCTCCAAGATTCCAATTATCTAAAACTCTTAAAATATTTCTAAGTGATAAAACTGATTCTTTAAGTTCAGGAATATCTTCTGATGAGTTTTCACCTTCTTCGGATATTAGTTTTCCCATAAATACTTCTTGTGTCACTCTTGAAAGTTGTGAGAGTCTAAATATTTCTTCTAAGGTCCTTCTAGGAGTTGGAAGATGGAGGTTTCCATTGTTATCTGCAAGTCTCACAAGTAATATTCTAAATAATTCATTTTTCTTATTATCACTTTGATTTTTTAAGGAACCAATAGTATTCTGATTTACATAATTATATTCTATTGTTTGGAAACGAGATTTAAAAGCTGGATTTAGTTCATTTGTACCTTCATAGCTTACAGACTCAGTCGATAGGTTTCCTGTTCCTATGAGACCAAATCCTTTTTTTATTTTCACTGGACCAATACCTGTAACATAGGCCTTAGATCCAATTTTACTTTGAAGGATGTCATTAAGAGCAATTAAGTTTTGCATGGCAATAGTGTTAAGTTCATCTATAATAACGGGTCTCCCATTTTTAACTGCCAACAAAATTTCTCTTTTAATCTTCTTAACTACAGTTCCATAAATTGTATTTCTAGCTATAAAAATTTCTGAAATACTATCCCAAAGTTTAGACTTAATAAGGTCCTGTTTTTCAGAGTCTAGGTTTTCTAAGTCCTTACCATGGGCTTTAATCCAACTAAAGTATTGGTCTACAACTTCATCAATTAGTTCCAAATTGCTTTCATTGGAAGAAGCTTTCTCAAGAGAAAGAGTTTTTTCTACAAACATATCTTCATAAGTTAGGTTGTAGGATCCAGAAATAAAGTATGGATAGATTGCCTCTACTTCTTCACGATTACCTTCTCTTAAAAGATTTTTATAGTGCTTAAGTTTAGATTTTCTTAGTTCTTTAAATTTTTCGATAGCCTCTTCTTCATTAGCATTAGTATTCTTTAAAAACCAATTTTCTAAATCTTCTTCTAATTCTTTTTGAATAATACTTTCTAGTGTAAATTCAATAGCTGCTTCTCTTGCTATTTGGGTTTTACCACTACCTAGATGTCCAACTATATATACAGGGGTGCCTTGCTTTAAAGAACTTATAATTTTTTTCTTTGCGTCAAGCACATACTTAACCTCTACAAGGCCCTTGTTGTAACCAGTTTCAATATCTTTCATTAATTGTCTATGATAATAAAACTCCCAGGCATCAGGTGATGAGTTTATAATCTCTTTTAATTTTCTCTCATATTCTTTTATTTTATTTACCCTGTACCTAGTGGCTGGTGTGCTTCCGAAAAAATTACTATTATATAATTCCTTATTCTTATTTCTCTCCAACTCCAAGAAAAACATTTCATATTCAATTAAGTTTTCAAGTTCTTCTATTATTTTTCTTTGTTTATTTCTCTCTTCTTTTAAAAAATCTTGGTACTTCTTTATTATATTATTTTCCTGTATTATACTAACTGGTTTTTCTTCATATTTTCTAAAGTTTTTAAAAAATTCTCCTGATTCTACTTTAGAAAATTCTTCTTCAGCCACATCTTCTCTCAAGATATCTTCGTATAATCTTTGTATTTCTTCTAAAGTAGGTATAGCTTGCTTATCCAAGTTGTTATTCTTCATGAGAATCCTCCCTAATATTCAAGTTAAAAAAAGGGCGATTTTTAAACCGCCCCAAGTTTTTAACTTTTTATAATCTATTATTAATAATTAGATTATATTAAATTCTTTTAACATTTCTTCTATATCTGTACCTTTAATAAGTTTTGCAACTTTCATCTTTTGTAGTGGTGAAAGTGGAAGATGTGGTTTTTCGCCATCTGATAATGCAACCATACCATTTAGAAGGTATCTTATATCATATCTTGATGCAAATACTTCTGGTACAGCCTTTTCTACTCCGCAAAGTACATAAACTGCTTCCATTGCTGTTCTTCCTGAGTATTCTGTTGTGAATACTGTATCTCTTCCTGGATCATCAAGAGTTTCTGCAAATTGTCCTAAGAAAGCAAAGTTAACTCCACCCTTTGGAACTACGTAAGGTCTGTCGCCTGCTTTTCTTGGCATAAATTGAGATGTGATGTAAGGCATCATAACAGGTACTGCTGTACAAGTTTCAGCAAGTGCATCAATTTCATTTACAGGAACACCAATGT
Organism: Peptoniphilus harei; assembly: GCF_900454685.1. Taxonomy (GTDB): domain Bacteria; phylum Bacillota; class Clostridia; order Tissierellales; family Peptoniphilaceae; genus Peptoniphilus_A; species Peptoniphilus_A harei. The sequence goes on from NZ_UATM01000032.1 coordinate 1,448,024, forward strand.
GGTATAACCATTCTTTTGTAATTTCCTTACCAGTACAATCTCTCATTTTCTTCTTGATGTAGTCACCTTCAACATCTGAGAATAGACCGTAAACCCAAACACAAACATCATTTTCAGGTTGTTCTGGATATTGGCCTTGTCTATTAATTGTCCAAGACATTAACCAGCTTGAATCAACACAAGTTACGATACCACCTGTTACAGTTTTTCCACCATAAGGGCTTCTCTTTGTAATTTTTTCAATATATTTTGGAACGGATTCATCGTGGCAAGTTACTGTACAAGATTCCCAGTTACTCTTTTCTACATCTGAGCAGAATACTTCAGGATTACCAAAGTCATCAGATTTTTTAGCGATGTTTTTCCACATTTCCCAGCAACCAGTTTGTTCGTCACTAAGTTCTGCTGGTGTGTCATCATCACCATAACTAGAGTTTTCTGTCATAGATCCGTTAGTTATAAATAAAAGATCATTTTCTGTTAAGTCTATAGACTTGTCATTTCCATCTTTATCTTCAGCTATGATTTTTGTTGCAACTTTTCTATTTTCTGAAATATCAAAGTCAACATCAGTAACCTTAATGTTGTATTGGAATTTACATCCGTGATTTTCAAGATATTTAACCATTGGTTTTACAATTGAATTGTATTGGTCATATCTTGTAAATCTAAGGGCAGATAGATTTGTAAGTCCTCCAACGTGGTGGATAAAACGATTTAAATATAATTTCATTTCTAGAGCAGAGTGCCAGTTTTCAAAGGCAAACATTGTTCTCCAATAAGTCCAGAAGTCTGAGTTTAGAAGTCCATCTGAGAAAATATCTTCTATAGCCTTATCTTCAAGTAGTTCATCTTTAGTCATGCAAAGTTCTGCAATTTCTTTAACTTGATCTTGAGTTAGGTTAAATTTACCATCGTCATAACGTTCACCTTGTTTATGAGTGATACGGCAATTACTAAAGTTTGGATCGTCGTAGTTAGTGTAGAAATAAGAGTCAAGAATACTCATTTCTGGATCTTCTAAGCTTGGGATTGAACTCCAAATATCCCATAGACATTCGAAGTGAGCTCCAGTTTCTCTACCACCACGAGCAACATATCCTCTAGTATCCATGTATTCACCGTCAAGTGAACCACCAGGAATATCTAATTGCTCTAAGAAAGTAATTTTTTTACCTTCCATGTGAGCATCTCTAATTAAGAAACAAGCTGCAGTAAGTGCTGCAATTCCTGTTCCTACTAAGTAAGCAGATTTTTCTTCAATACCAGCTGGCTTTCTAGCTTTTACTAATCTTTGAAAATCTCCATTAGTAAGTTGTAATCTTTTATCATGAGTTTTTAGTTCCATAACATCCTCCTTGATTAATTCTTTATCATTTCTTCTATCTTTATTATAACATTGTTCTGATAAAGTGTCATCTCCCAAAAGAGGATTCTTGGGTAACTTTTACTCAATTTCAAGAGACTGGGTAAGTTTTTCTAATTTTTCACTGCGTTTTAAAGACTCTAATATATTCCCATCCATTAATTTTCCCAACCTACGCGTAATAAGTTTAGGATCTGTCTTCATATCAGTTGCCACCCACTGGATGAGTGATGAGCTAAGGGCACATTGGTAAAAAAATGCAATGAGTTTTATGTCAATTTCTTGAGCTTTTGTATCCTTGGCAACTCTTCTCACATATTTTTTCATTATCTCGCCTGAAATAGAAAAAATATATTTTTCAAGTTCAACCTTATAATCAGACTCATACATATGCTTTACAACTTTTTTATTTTCTAAGATAAATTTTGTAGCAGAGATAAAACTCTCTTCCCAAGATAGGGTTTCATTAAATTCTTTGATTACATCTTCAAGTTCTTCATCGAAAATTTCCTTAACAAGTTGTGGTAAATTTTCATAATGATAATAAAAAGTTTTTCTTTCTATTTTACATTGCTTTGCTATTTCAGTAACAGTAATATTATGTAAACTCTTTTTATTCAAAAGTTTTATAAATTCTTGCTTTATTAGATTTTTCGTATAATTTTTCGCCATAAAAGGACCCCTTTCCAATTTAGTCATATATTATATAGTTCCCCATTTTATTAATTATTAAAATAGATAATTTATGATACAAATATAAGTATTTACTATTCTAGTCTTTTATATAAAATTATAATATAATCTTAATTATAGGAGAAGCTTATGGACGAAAAGAGAAAACTCAAATTTATAGGATATGCATTTTCCCTCTTGCTTATTATAGGCACCTTGGGATATAAAATTTTATTGGATGTAGATCTTGTTGATGCCTTATATATGACAGTTATAACTGTGTCTACCGTTGGCTTCGGTGAAGTTGGTACAACAAATAACGCTTCAAAAATATTTTCAGTTCTAATGATATTTTTAGGTGTAGGTATTGTTGGTTATGTATTTACAACTGTTGTTGCCATGTTTGTGGAAGGTAAGGTTTCTGATTTATGGAAGGGAAATAAGATGGATAGAAAGATTTCTTCTCTAAATGATCACTATATAATATGTGGATCAGGAGAGCTTGCAGAAGTAATAATAAAAAAATTTATATCTGAAAATTTAGATTTTGTAGTAATTACAGATAATCGTGAAGACCTAAACGATTACAGTCACCACAATATTTTAGTTGTAGAAGGACAATCAACAGAAGAAAGTGTATTGCTTCATGCAGGAGTTGAAAAGGCTAAAGGACTTTTAGCAGTTTTAGATACAGAAGTTGATAATATTGTTACAGTCCTAACGGCTAGAAACTTAAACGATAAAATATATATAATAGCAAATTCAATTACAAAATCAGGAAATGAAAAATTATTAAAAGTTGGTGCTAATAAAACTCTTTCTGCTGTGGAAATATCTGGAAATAGGATGGCTTCTTTAATGATAAGTCCTAATATAATTTCTTTTCTTGATGTAGTTACAAGAATGGGAGACGTGGAACTTGACCTTGAAGAGGTTATAGTAAAGAGGGGTTCTTATCTGGAAAATAAAACATTAATGGAAGCAGAAATTCCAAGAAAAACAGGTCTAACTGTTCTCGCTATAAAAAAGATTGAAGATGAGAAAATGCTCTTTAACCCTCCAATAGACTATACCTTTAAAATTGGAGACGTTCTTATAATCCTTGGAAGAGAAGAGCAAATTGATAAACTTAAAAATTTAGGAGATGAAATGAAATAAGTTTTAACTTATTTCTTAAAACAAAATTATATAAGAAATATAAGGAGGAAATTTTATTGGAGAAGAATAATACCATGAGAGGTTTGTTCTTTGCATCATTTGGTGCAATGAGCTGGGGTATATCAGGCGTATGCAGTCAATATCTTTTTATGAACTATGAACTAGATTCAGCTTGGTTAACAGCTATTCGAATGCTTCTATCAGGTATAGTTCTTTTAATTATATCTACTATTAAGAATAAAGAAGGAAAAAATAATATTCTAAAAATTTGGACTCAACCAAAGGACCTTTCGTGGCTTCTTGCCTTTGCAATCCTTGGACTTTTAATGTGTCAGTATACCTTTGTCAGTGCTATAAAATATTCCGATTCTGCAACAGCCACAGTATTGCAGAGTCTTAACGTGGTCATAATGATTGTCTTTATGTCCATAGTGACAAAAACTAAAATGAAAATTTCACAAGTAATCGCAGTTTTTCTTGCAGTTTTTGGAACCTATTTAATCTCAACTGGTGGTAATCCCAGAAACATGACTATATCTCCTGCAGGACTTATTTTTGGATTACTTTCAGCAACTGGAGTCATAACCTACACACTTTTTTCTCGACCAATCATTTCTAAATGGGGCAATATACTTGTAACTGGCTGGGGAATGCTAATAGGTGGCCTAGTTATATCTATAATAACTAAAGCTTGGATCATACCTGAGGATCTTGACTTCACAGCTTGGTTAATGATTGCAGTAATAATTATAGTTGGTACTGCTGGAGGCTTTTCTGCCTTCCTCGAAGGAGTTAAACACATTGGACCAGTTAAGGCAACCCTAATAGGATGTCTAGAACCAGCTTCAGCTACCCTACTAGCATCTATATTTTTAGGAATGAGATTCACTCTAGTAGAATTAGCAGGTTTCTTCTGTATTTTGTTAACAGTTTACCTGTCAGTTAAAGATAAATCTAAAGAATAACTATTTAATAATATTTTAAGTAAAATATATTGTTTTTAACTTTTGACTTTGATTTAAAGCTCTTAAGAAAAAGAATAAAAAATTTATAAGTATATTTTATAATAAGTAAGGCACCTACATGATGTAAGTGCCTTTAAACTTTATGAAAATCATTAATAATTCTCTTTTATATTCTTAGTAGAAGAGCCACGGATTCTGAATGGCTTAAGTTGTCAGTATAGCTAAAATTTCATATTTATATTCAAGTATTTGTCTGTAATTTATTCAAGTATTGATCTGATTCTAATTCAAACAATTATCTATAATCCATTCAAGCATTTGTCCTTTTTTGGTCCAACTATTTGGTCGCAATTCTATATTCAGATTTTTATGGTGTAATTCCTAATGAACAAGAGCTGAGCATACGTAGTAGGGCAATTTTTGCAATTAAAAGACCCGATCTATACCGCTTTAAAAGGCATGTCGGGTTCTGTTAGTTTGATTGGATATTTAGTTTTTATTCTTATCAATTTTCTATTTCAACTTAAACTGAAGATTTAAATATTACTTTAAGATTTTCATCATAAACTATAATCTTTTATATTCGTTAATTTGTAATTTAAGCCACCGCTTACCTTCGCTATTACATTAGCATTAATGATTGTATTTACATTTGTATTCATACAACATTTGCATTAGCAGCTAAAATTATAAGAATTAATACTACACCCCTAGACTCAATCTCGTCACCCTGTATTACCGGTTTATTTTTTTCATTTTCAATATACACAACTTTATCTTTTTTTAATTCTTAATAGATTCTAACTATTTTCTTTTTTCACCAAAGCATTATTAACTTTATATCCAATGATGAAGTAGAATAGCATTTGCAATACAACTATGATTGTCATAGTTGTATTAGTTAGACTATTACTAAATATTATTATAATATTTAGTAATATAAAAAATATAGTATATATGCGCAAAAGTTTAGCAGCATATTTATGGGCATAATTCCAGTTTTCTTTTGATTTCATACTTAATGCTGTTCTAAATCCACTATACTTACTGATATTTCCATTTGCTTTATACTTATAAAAGAAAGATAAAAACAACCCTACTATAGGTAATAAACTAATTACAATTTTTTCAAAATTCATACAAAACCCTCTAAAAATCCTAAAAGCTACTATTTTCAACACTATTATAACCTATAATCTTATTTTCTTGACAATAAACAAATTGCTTCACAATGGCTTGAGTGATCAGTATGAATAAAATTGTAATTTTTTCAAAAGCCTTGTATGTGGGAATATGTCAATAAATAAACATCTTATAATTATTATATCATTTTAGAACTAAGAAAAAACAGCCCTCAAAAGAGCTGTTTAGATTATTATTTTCTTGTTTAAGTCGCATTACTTATATTAGATGACCTACAAACATTGCTATAGGCAGTAATAAGATTAACATAATATTCAATACTATAAATAATCTGTCCTTTTCCTTTAGCCCAAATATTAAACCTATTAGTCCAATAATTGGGCAGACAAACATTGATGTGAGTCCATTTGGTCTTAAACTTGTATAGCTTTCAAAAATGTCTATTGGCAGTAGGTAGGAAATCACAAATATTACGAGTCCAAGTAGAAATATCTTCTTGCTTAAATTTTCTTTCATAAAACCTCCTCTATTATTCTAAACTTCTTATTCTATCTACAAGACTATTTTGGCTATGCTTTTCATAGAATCTACCTGTAAATAATATCCCAATAATTATATTTACAAAGTTTACAAGCATAAGTGGCATGATTACAAATTTATAGGAAGTCCACTTAGTTGCTGCCATAAAATCCATCAATATAAATTTATCTACAAGAAGCATAATGATGAAAGAAAATACTAAGCCACATAAAGAATAGATCAAATTCTTTTTCACCAAATATTTTTTAATCTTTTTCTTTGTCATTCCAATTGCTTCAAGAATTGATAAGTTAACCATGTTTCTCAAAATTTCAGTAGCAATAACATTTATAAAATTCAGTACAGATATTAAGAATAATACTATAGATAGACTGTAACCAGCAAATTCTATTAGGTTTTTGAATTCCATTGTAGATTTGATCTGAAGATCCCTTGAATCGTAGGAAAATCCTGGTTCATTTTCAAAAGATTTTAATAACTTATCAAAATTTTCCTTTTCGCTATCTTCTACATCAAATCCATAGGACATTATACTATTATCGCCTGTGAGCTCTTTATACTCATTCGGATTCATATAAATATAATCCAAACTTAAAGTAGGACTAGATTCGTCATTTATATCTTCCTTAATTACAGGAAAATATCTAAGACCATTTGAAAAATTATATTCAACTTTCCCCATCACTTGGACTTCTTTGACTTTATTTTTGACATTAATCTTTATTTTATCGCCAGCCTTAAATGGAGATTTTTTATCTCCATATTCTCCTATAATAATATAATTTCCTGTTTGCCATTTTTCTTTATCCAAGTCTCCGTCTATAAATTTTTGTTTGTTTATTAAGTAGTCATCCATACCAAATAGAAGTGGTGCAACTTTGTTATCTTCTATTTTAATTTTTGGATAAGTGTACTCATAACCAGAGGAGTATAAAGCTCCCCCACTTTTATAACCCTTATGTTTTTCTATTTCATCAATATACTTTTTGTCAATTCCATACTCACTATCTAAGTACATATATCTAAAATATTTTGGGCTTGCTATATTATAGTCAGTTACGATTACATCTGAAATGCCCTTTTCTAAATCAATATTACCGGTATAAGTTAAAACGCTGTTTAAAATAACTGCAGAAAGGCTAATAGAAAGAACTATGGATATAAATCTAAATTTATTGGAAAATACTTGTCTTCTAGCAAGCTTTCCTAGAGAAATATTCTCGCTTTTATATTTCTTTTTTATCGTGGTTTCATTGTATCTGCTGGCATCTATTGGAGAAACTTTTGCTGCATACCTTGCAGGTCTCATCACCGATAGAAATACTGTAAGCAAAGTAAAGGCTGTCGAAAATAAGATAATTAAGATTATTACCATGAGTGATAATTTTACATCCGTTAACATCTCATTATTTGCAAATATTTTATTTAAAATAACTTTTCCAATAGAAATCCCTACTATATCTCCAACTATTATTGAAGGAAGTGCGACTGCTAAAGACTCTAGATGAATAAGTTTTTTGATTTGTGGCTTTGTCATTCCAATTGTTTTTAAAAGTCCCAGAAGCTTAATATCCTCATTTACGGATATCTTAAAAATATTGTTTATTATTAAGTATCCTGCGACTATTACCAAAATCAAAAAAGCTAAGAAGGGTAGAAATGTTTTAAAATCAAAACTAGAATCACCAGAAAAAATATAAGCAAAGTTAACACCAATTCTTATTTCTTTGTCGGATAGATTTCCAGGGTCATCTACCACTTTATAACCATTTCTCTCTGCAATTTTTAAAAGTTTATCCCTTATCATAAAGGAATTCTTTAGCATTACTTCCAAATCTTTATTATTTTCTGGAAGGGATGATTTATCTACATAAGCTTTTGATAAATAGATTTGTCCTACACCAACATTGGAATCAATAGGATTTTGAAAGGTTCCAGAAATAATAAATTTATCACTTTTCTTTTCGATAATCTCTCCTGTGTTAGCTTTTTCTATTTTAAAAGGAACTTCTATTTCTTCTCCTATTTCACCTTTATAACCTAACTTTTTTGCAGTTACTAAATCTATAAATGCGTCGTTTTCTTTTTCTGGAAATTTCCCTTTAACTTTTTCTATTAGCGACCATTCATATCCATTTTTGTCCATATAAGATAGTTCTGCACTTATTTTCTCATCATCAAGAATACCAACTTTCTCTCTTATTGAAAATTCCTTTATGTCTTTATCCTTGGATAAAATATTTATGTCTTTGTCAGAAAGTTCTTTAAAAGAGCCATGGCTGATTGTACCAATAGTTTTCATCGTTTGGATTTCCATGCTCTTTCCTAAACCTAAGGCTACGGAAAATAGGCTTGTAAATAATATAGAAGTCAAAGCAATAGCCAATAAGAGAATATTTCTCCTACTTTTATTAGCATTTAAAATATTTTTTGCAAGCCTCCTTATATAAGCTTTATTTTTGACTTTCATTATTTTCCACCAGCCTTCCATCTTCTATCCTTAAAGTTCTTTCTGCAGCTTGAGCGACGGCATCATCGTGAGTAATCATAAGAATAGTATTTCCAAGCTCTTTATTAATCTTTTTTAGTAGGTAAACAACTTGGGAAGAAGATTTTGAATCCAGATTACCAGTAGGCTCATCAGCTAGTATTAAAGATGGTTTGGTAACCAAGGCTCTTGCTATGGCAACTCTTTGTTGCTGTCCACCAGATAATTCATTAGGCATTTTATATTTTTGATCACTTATCTCTAGAATGTCTATTACGGAATCAACATATTTCTTATCTACTTTGTCCCCATCAAGACCAAAGGGAATAATTATATTCTCATATACATTTAGCATGGGCAAAAGATTATATGATTGAAAGACAAAACCAATATTTCTTCTTCTAAAAATAGTTCTCTCATCATCTTTTAATCCATAAATGTCAGTACCATCAATTAAAACTTTCCCGCTTGTAGGATAATCAAGTCCTCCTAGTAAATGTAATAGGGTTGATTTACCAGATCCAGATGCTCCTATTATAGAAATAAATTCTCCTTTTTCCACATCGAAAGATACTCCATCAAGAGCTCTTACTTCCACGTCATTTGATTTATAATATCTTTTTAATTTTTCTACTTTTAACATATCTATCACCTCTTTACATTTAATATAACATTCATATCTTACAAAGTACTTACAAGACTTCTTACAGTTTTGTAAGAAAAAAGACTTCTCACAAGGGGAAGTCTACTGAAAATTTTATTCTATTTTCGTCCAAAGACGCTCTTATATTTCCACCATGTTTTTCTATAATTTCTCTGGCTATATATAGACCTAAACCCAAACCGTCCTTGGAAACTGAATTTTTTCCTCTATAAAATCTTTCAAATATTTTTGGCAAAGTTTCTTCTGATAGGTCTTTGCACTCATTTTCTATGTCTAGATTATAGTTTAGGTAAGATTTATAAACTGAAATATTAATAGTAGAACCATTTGGCGAGTATTTTATAGCATTATCTACAAGATTGTGGATAGCTTCTTTAAGCCATCTTTCGTCCAAATTGAAAATTAAGTCTTCGTCTTTTAAATTTATGCTTATACATTTTTCATCTAATATTACTTTAAATTCTCTCAAAACATCTTCTACTATGTCTTTTAAGTTTGCTTGATGTCTTTGTAAGGAAATAATATCGGATTCGAGCCTAGAAGATTTCACTAGGTTTTGAATTAAAAATTCTAGTTTATTAAGTTCATACTTTATAATTTCAAGATACTCATCTTTCGGATCATCTTCTAAGAGACTAATGTATAAAGAAAGGTTTGTAATGGGTGTCTTGGTTTGGTGTGATATATCTGCTATTAAATCTTTTGTTTTACTTTTTTCTGTATTTATTTTCGCTTCTTTTACTTGGCTGGCATACAAAAACTTAATGAGCTTTGATTTTATTTTAGATAATTCCTTTTCATCAAATTCTGTAATTTCTAAATTTCCATCCAAAGCCTTATCAATATAGTCTGAGAGTTCACGCATTTCACCTCTCAAGACAATATATTTATATAAAAGAATTCCGATTACAATTACTAGAATGCCTACTAAAAATTCCATTTATATCCAACTCCAAAGACTGTTTCTATTGGGTCATAGGGCTTTAATTTATTTCTTATTCTAGAAATGTTGACGCTCAATGTATTTTGATCAATAAATTCATCATCTATTCCCCAAACAAAATCAAATAGTAATTCCTTAGTAATGACTTGAGACTTGTTTTTTATCAGGTAGTATAAAATTTTTGTCTCTGTCCTTGTGAGATCTATGTTTTTATTATCTACATAGAAAGTATTTTCATTGAAATTAAAGTCTAGACCATCTTTCTTATAAAGATTTAAATCACTAGACACTATTTTTTCAAAAGCTCTTTTTATCTTTGCCTCTAATATTCCCAAAGAAAAAGGTTTTGTTATATAGTCGTCTGCACCTAAATTTATGGCTGAAATGATATATGCTTCTAGATCTATGGCTGATAAAACTATTATAGGAATTGATGAAGTTTCTCTGGTATATTTTATTATTTCAATCCCATCTCCATCTGGTAAGTTCATATCAAGTAAAATCAAATCCGCATCATCAATAAAATTTTTAGCTTCACTAATTGTGTTTACAGAAAAAACCTCATATTCTTTATCTAGAGCTATAGAAAGTCCTTTATTTAAATTTTTATCATCTTCAATTATTAAAATTTTTTTCAATGAAATGCTCTCCCTCAATTACAACCCTAATTATAGCAGAATAAAATCATTTTTATTAAAATAACCATTCAATTAACTAAATACATAGATATGAAATTGGTCAATAACTTAACAACTGCCATAAATTTATTTTTTAAAATGCCAATATTTATTGGCATTTTAGATATACTATCTATTCAATTACTTTACTAAATTTAAAACTTTTTATACCGTATAACATTATGAAAAATGTATAATGCGTCCCTATCTAATTATGACTTAACGGTAAGTGTTTATATTACGATATTTAGTCAGCGAACTTTTACATGAAGAATTTAGTATTGTCTCTAAGTAATAATATTACGTATTTATTATAAATTTTCTAATGATATCAATTACAATCAAATAAAGTCATATATAAAATCATAATTATCCATAAACCATTCATACCAAGATATAGGTTTTTTTAATACTATTCTATTTGAATATTCATATTCTATGAATTTAATTAAAATGAGACGAACATTATATATAATATCTCCATAATTATTCATATGAATCTCATTAAAATCCCACTATAAACTCTTAGCAGGGTGAGCACCAAAATCGCATCTTAAATCATATATATAATCTAAGTATTTAATATTTAAATCGTTAATATATAAAACTTCCTTAAGAAATCTATGCATATCTTTTCTTTTTTTTTTGTAGGTAACTTCTCTTTTATTTTTATAAACTGAATTATTATATCAATACAATTATCTAGGCAAATAATTGACTCTTCTTCAAATAAATTAGTAATTAATCCTAAAGATTTAGAATAGTAAAAAATAGCTCTATTTACGTAAGGGTCAAGTGCATTAATTTTGCTCATTATATAAACAAACATTCTATAATTCGTATTAAGATTATTATATTTTCTATTGATAGTATCTGTAAATTTCTTATAATCTTTATCTATATTATAATGACTGTATCTAAATATTGATTGTCCAAAAAATGAGCTTGATTTACCATATGCTAAAGCTAATGCTCCAATAATATTAATAAAATAACTTCTATACACGTATTGATTTAAAAAATACATATAATCAGATATAATTTCAGAAATATATTTATTTGATGAAATGTTCCTCCATCCTTTAGACCAGTCAGGTGATATTATTCCTACTATGAGCTCATTTCTAAAAAAATCATATTTGCAAGATATATCTTCTGATACATAATTGAAACCTATTGTTTCATCACAGATTAAATCCCTAATCATTATGAGTCTATTCCCTTCCATATTTTTTAATATCAAATGTATTTTATTTAAAGAATTTTTAAGATTCTGCATATTTATATTACTATTTTAATTTATCACGTTATTTATAAATTTATTTTTAAATTCTTAAAAGCTCATTATTATCCTTTAATTAATATATAATTTACCAGTTATTTAGTTTTGTAAAATTTAAACTAAATCTCATTTTGACATCAATACCACACTCTCAACGTGACACGAGCTGATACCATAGCTTACTATTTCATATTTTTCTCTTTTCATAGTTCATGAAAACATGTCAATTCTCTTTTATGTTGTTTGTTAGTTCGTGGAAACATATCAATCTTTATAAATTAATCCAATTATTCAGTTATTCCCATTCCAACCTCATATGCACTGATAAATTTATTCATGGTTTTCATAGCAATTTTCATAGCATGCACTGATTCTTCGACGCTCTTAATTTTAGTTTTCAGTTCTTTTTTTTCTTTACTGTCCGCAACATTAGCCTTCAATCTTAGTTCAATTAAACCTTTTTCGATTTCAGTTATATTCTGCACATACTTTTCATAAACAGACCTAGAGTATTCAAGATCTTTTTCATCATTCATGAATACTTCTCTAACTGATACCATTAACTTAGCAGACTGTAGAATAGTATTCTTCTTTCCCATCAAGCTAATAGCACCAGTTGCACCACCTATACCAGCACCTACGCCTATTCCAAGAATTGCTCCACCGCCAACGATAGCAATCGTACCGCCTGCCATGCCAAGTCCACCAACAGCAATTGCACCGCCACCTAAATATGCTAGGCAAACACTTGTCAAGGCCGCTCCACTTAATCCAGCAAAATTCGACCCAACTAAGGCTACTGCAATAGTTGGTGCTAATGCACCTGCTGTTGCTATAGTGACTATTGTGACTCCTGCTGTTATCGTGATTGATGTAATGGCAGTCTTAAGTACTTCATTCATTTCACGACAAACCTTGTCATAACACTTTCTAAGACGTTTAACATACCCAGGAAACTTATGCCTTCCAGAAAACTCACTATCAAGATACCTATCCCCTTCGGACTTCTTATATCCCGTAATCGGAGCATTTATATAAGAATACTTCTTGCTTGGTACTTCTTTACCCTTCTTATCTGTTTCAGTTTTAAGCGGAAAATATGGCTCAAATAGCATTGCTTCAAGTAAAACAAGTCTAAACCAAGGTTTCTCTGAACTATTTAATCTTATTTTCTCATGAAGTTCTTCAAGAGAATACCAATCAAGTTCAGCATTCATATTATTCATAAATCCTTTGAAGCCTTTGGTCATGTATCCTTTCCACTCATTAAGCCATTCAAGTTTCATTTGACGAATCTTTTCTCCACCAATAAGCAGTTTAGATCTATAAGCATCATGAAGGGTCTTGTAATATTCAATATTATAAAGAATCGCTGTTTGTTCTTCATTTAATCCAATCTTATCATAATCCATTCCATCACCCATCCTTTGATATATCCTTTGATCTGTGTCCGTATATGTATTCCTATAAATAGTTTCATACATATCCTTTAGTAGGCGTATATCTCTGCGCTTTAAAGCCCAAACCATTTCGTCACCTAACGCTAAGGTAAATCTTCCTACTCCCACATAATTAATTGATACCCAGTATTTTTTAGTAACCACCGCTTCGGACACATCAAGTGCCGTGAAAACACCAGTTGATATGGTAAGCATCCTTGTAAGTGTCGGAGAATTAAACGGAAGTATTTCTTTTATATTTATCTTTTTAAAGTCTTCAATTCTTGTTATTTGAATTTCTTTAATCTGCCTTGCAAGTTGCCTAATCATATAAAAAGTTCTAACTATACATTCATTTGCAACAACCGGGATGGCTTGTTTTTCAATCTCCACAGAAAAGCCAATTTCACCCCTAAAATCTAATTTTACAATACTATCTCTAATAATCTGTCCGTTTTCATCGTGTTTAGCAAAAAGAGTTCCGTTAAACATTTTTGATAGAAGCACAAACAAAGACGTGTCATTTTTATGAATACTTTTAAATATAGGGAGACAAGACATCTCTTTGGCGATTGACAAAATCGGTCCTGGAATTCCAGTACCACCACTTAGACATGCAGTGCTACTCGAACCAGCCATATCACTAATTAAATGAAAAAACCAAACAATAGTGCCATTTATTATTTTTGAACTTGTATCTTCTCCTATATAAATTCTGCTTTTCTCTGGAACATCGACCATCATAAAATTTCCAGCAACATCTGTTCCATAAGACTTATATGTAAATTGAGTCAATAAAGAAAAAATTAAACCAATAATAGTGGGATGATGTGCAAAATCCCTAAGATGATGTTGCAATCCTCCACCAAAATCTGGTGTATTTCCATCCGAAGGAATAGGAAACTTATCTTCTAAAAACTTTACACATTTTTTCAGGTCATCAGAGTCACAGCCCATCAATTGAGCTGTTTTCCTTACCAAATCTTCAACCTTATCATTAGCCAAATCTCTACCTTCAATAAGGGAAAACTCTTTAGTCCAAAGAATATCCATCATTGCACAAGCAACACCTGATCCAAGTGCAACTAGACAGTCCCATTTATCTGCTTTGTTAGAGAGGATATTGATTTGAGAATCAAGGTCAAAGATAATACTTTCAAATTCATTACCCTCTGTAGGAGGTACTTCTTGATTAGATAATAATTTAACCTCTATATTATTAATTTCATTCACTTTATTCACCTTGTTTTTTTATCTTTACATATGTAATTTCTATATCGTAGCCCAGGGCTTCAATCATCTGAACAAAGGTTTTATTAACAACCCCATCTTTTTTCTTAATAATCCGGTTAACATACTAGCTAGAAATACCAATCTCTTCTGCAAGTTGCACCTGAGTCTTTCCAGCTTCAATACACTTTACTTTTACGTCCACTTCAATATTATTCGTTATAATAGAATTCACCTTTCAAAAGATGTACAAAATTATCATTATTAATTATATTATAACACCTAAGTCAATGTCTCTACAACAATCAAAACTACCATCTTAGCTGATTGTTTGCACAGCGCCTATAAGGCGCAAATACCGGCACGCTCCTATTGGGGCTGTCGAGTATTCCATCACATGCACCACTTTCCCAACTACTGCTTAAGCAGTTTTTTATTTGTTTTTATTTGACTTTCTCTCCCGTAAACGGGTCATAGTATTCTTTTATACTTATTTGATCAGTGTAATAATCTTCTTTTAATTGATTTTGTATATATTCTTTTATTTTCTTTTCGTTTCTTCCTACTGTATCTACATAATATCCTCTACACCAAAAGTGTCTGTTTCCATATTTATATTTTAGGTTTGCGTGTCTATCGAATATTATCAGTGAACTTTTTCCTTTTAAATATCCCATTATTTGTGATATTGAGTACTTTGGTGGTATTTCTACCAGCATATGGATATGATCTGAACATAACTCTGCTTCTATTATGTTTATCCCTTTTCTTGAGCATAATTCTCGAAGTATGCTGCCTATGTCTTTTCTTAATCGTCTATATATTTCTTGTCTTCTGTATTTTGGTGCAAATACTATATGGTATTTGCATCTCCAACTTGTATGTGATAAAGTATTTTTATCCATGATTATCTCCTTGTTTAATTGTGCATGTGACTATCACAATTATACATTAAGGAGGTTTTCTTGGTGCTTAAAGCTAAAGCTTAATACCTCCACCTGCATAGCAGGTGGTTTTTTGTTTCGCTCTCTTTCGTTCGCTCAACTCATTCAAGTGGACAATAAAAAAATAAAGGCAGTCCGAAAACTGCCATTATTTATCTCTATTTACTTTTTCTATGCCCATTCTGGTTTTAATGATATTTATCATATGTCTTTAAGCTTTCTCTTTACCCTAGTATAGATTTTTCATTCTTATCTCTAGTCAATATCTTTCCCTACAGCTTATCTATATTTTTATCTTAAATGAAAAACTTGTTATTTAAAAACATTAGCCCTCTTTCTTATTCTTGATGTGGCACAGCAATCCCTTGGTCTGGTGCTTTTTCTAAGTGTATTGGAGTGATTTGAAAGAATAGTCTTTTTGATGTGTTGTTTGACACATTAAAGATTTCGTCAATGTAATAGGTGGTATCTCCAATGATGACATAATTCCATCTGTGTTTTAAAATTTTGCTATCTATACAACCAACTTTTAATCCTATAGCTTCTCCTAAGATTAGAAATAGTTGGGCAAAGGCGGTGCAGGTTCCTTTATGAGTAATGGCAGCAGCTAATGCTGATCTTGACCTATGCTCCTTGTCATAATTTATATTGTCAGTAATGAAATTATGCAGATATTCTAACTCTTCTAATTCGATTAAGCCTTTTGTTTGTTCTTTTATATTATTTTCCAGTTCCATTAATTCTTTAAAAAGGAACTTCTCTGCAAAGAGTTGAATTAAAAGCTCACATTCATAGTAATCTCCCTTATGTTTTATATCTTCAACCCTCACAACTAAAAGATTGTTTAAGGTTGAACTGTCTGGGATTATAAATTGTTTGTCAATCCCATCCCTCATTTCGATTTCTTCTAAGAAGTCCTTTAATCCTTCATCTACCTTAACAACCACAGACTTGTAGCATTCTTCATCTTTAACTTCATAAAAAACCTCTTTGACAATAGTGCCCAATTCTTCTTTAGTTGTTAAAGTTTTACATTTTACCATCATACTTCCCTTGATTTTATAATTATCAATCTTAGATATTATTTAAATCATTCCAAAATACTCTAAAGCATCTTCTATTGCTTTTTCTTTTTCTTCTGGGCAATTTGGTACTCTTTGATTTTCTTTCTTGCTAATATTGTAGTTTTCTCTTTCTATTAGACCATGTTTTCTTTTTACTTGTGCAATATATAGACTTGAAACCTTTAGTCAATATTTATCCAAAACATACTTTTTAATTTCTCTATAAGTTGCATCTTTTGAAAAGTCAATTTCAGACAATTCATCTTCGCCTATTTCTAGATCTAAATGATGTTCTGTATTTAGTTTGGACAATAAAGCTACCGTCTCCACATGGCCTGAGTGGTCAGTATGGATAAAACTAACAAATTTTCAAAAGCTTCGTATGTGGGAATATGTTAATAACTATATAATAAAAATGTAGCCTATTAAAACAGACTACATGACTAATAATTTATTTAGTTAATCCACAACTAATAGGGCAATAATCAAAATTATTTGTATCACGCTGATTATATTTTTGACTATCATAGCCTAAGTGATGGTGATCTATCAATAATGGATAAAGTGTATTACCTACTTTCCCACATATAACTCTTACTGAACCATTTAATCCTAATTGATATAACTCTAAATCTTCAAGTTGTCCAGTTCCATATTCTATTCTATCTATATTATTTTTAGACTTATCTGCTTCAGACTTAATTTCTGATAAATTTAACAGCTCAGGATGAATATTTTTGATAACTTCAATATATTTACCCTGAGCTTCTTTACCATTTTCTTCATTTATAGAATGACAATGCGGCATTCTCTGACCCCAGTTTTTATAAACATAAGGTATTAACGTATATATTATATACATTAAATTATTTACAAATTCCTCTTCTGTTTCTGTATAAGTTGTTATATCTTTTCCTCTATAGCCTCTTATCCAATTTTTATAAGACATAGAAATAACTAATTCTTCTTTCTTCAAAGGCGTTTTTACCTTTTTAACGTTATTTTTAGGACTTGTATTATTTCTAATTCTTTTACTTTTCTTGCCCAATTTAGTCCTCTTCCATTTGGCCTAAATAGTACTCAAATATAATTCTATCATCAATAGAATCGTAACCATTTTCAAGTGGACTCAAATCCCCTCTTGCACTTATCCAAGGTTCTTCTTGATGGGTAATACTTTCAAGTTCGTTTGCATTATATTGACCATACACATCCCATACTTGATTGAGCACATCAAGAGTATCCTCATCAAACTCGTTTTCATCAATTTCTTGCTTTGGAACTTCATTAAATTTATAGTCTCTATATTCTTGATAAATTGAATTTACAACAGGACCATGTACCCAGGCTTTGATTTCTTCATCAAATAATCTATTATTTAAATATTCAACGCTATCGTTCATTAGAGTAAGATACCATGAATACGCATAATACACTAATTTTTGTATCTTCTTAGGAGACATTGATTCCTTACTTAAAAACCATTTTGCAATTTTCTTAGCATCCATTTTTAATACCTCCTCTTATCTAAACTATACCACATTTTGAAGAAAAAATATATTGCTTATAAAAAAATTTATGGTTTTGAATATAATTATTAGACGCATACTTTTTCTATATGTGTCATTATAAAATGACACGACTTGGTCCGCATTTTACTAAGAGGCGTGTCGGGTACTGTTATTTTTAATGTATATTTACTTTTTATCCTTGTCAATTTTCTATTTCAACTTCAAGTCCTGATTTAAATACTACTTTTAAATTTTCTTCATAAACCACTATCTTCTCTATAAGTTTTCTTCCCAAGTCTTCATCGTATCTTTCTATTTCTAATTCCTGATTTTCTAAAAACTCTTCTAATTCCATTAGTCTGCTTTGTTCATTCTTCTCTTCCGCCATATTTAGGAGTATCTTTTCTTTTTCATTCCTTAATTCTTCCACTCTGTCTGCAAGGTCTGTGTAGTTCTTCTTGGCATTAGCAACTTTTAAAAGTTCTTCTTGAACGGCCAGCATTTCTTTTTCTATTTCTTCTATTTCACTACTTCCATCATCTGTGATGGCTTTTTTTATATTCTCTTTTATTATTTCTTTTAATTCACTGCTTTCCGATATAAGCTGATTGATGACTTCTACGACCGCCTCTTGTAGGTCTTCTTCCTTAATAGTTCTAGCATGGCAGGCATCTGGTCCTTGGGTTACTCTTGTACAGCATCTCCAAACAGTATATTTCCTTCCTCTGTTGTTCCAAGCAATTCTCCTGTAAATATCTCCACATCTAGAGCAATAGACAATACTTGAAAGTGCGTATTTACTCGAATAAATTCTTCTTTTCCCTTTGCCACTCACCTTATTAGCTCGTCTATCCATTTCTTCCCCAACTCGCATGAAGATTTCTTTTGGTATGATGGCTTCATGGCTATTTTCTACATAATATTGAGGTGCTATTTCATCATCTTTTACTCTTTTCTTATTTAGAAAATCCACTGTGTAGGTCTTTTGTAAAAGGGCATCCCCCATATATTTATCATTGGTTAAAATTTGATTGAAGTTTGATACATGCCACTTCTTATTTCCTGCTCCATTTACTATCTTGTCTTTCTCTGGTCCTTCCTTAATATCTCGTAGGCTTGCTCGTTCTAAATATTCTCTGTAGATCCTTTTTATAATCTTTGCTTCTTCAGGAACTATGACAAGTTTTTCCTCTTCGTCTTTTGTGTAGCCTAAGAACCTATTATGATTTACTTGGACTTGCACTTGTTGAAATCTATATTGAATGCCTAATTTCACATTTTATAAAAAAGACTGACTTTCCTGTTGAGCAAGAGATGCCATAATGGTAAGGAGGACTCTCCCTTATGGTGTTATAAGTGCGCCCTTGTAAACAAGAGACTATTCCTCTATGTCCGTTTCTTCCTCTTGTGTTTCTGTATTTTCATTTTTCCTTTCTTTTTTATTCGCAATAATTTCTAAGATTTTTTGATTTATTACCTCTTTGATATTTGTGAATGAGATTAGTTGATAAAGTTCTTCTTTGGTTAATTCTTAGCTTTCGGTAAAAATACTTTCAAATACTCCTCCTTTTTCATAAAGCCGTCTATCTCTCTTTTTTCGTGCTTCCTCTTTCTGCTGACTGATGAGCTTCTTTCTTTTATTTTGTAACTGACTGATTTCTTCTTTTGCCATTAAAATTTTTCTTCTATGTCTTTAATTTTCTTTGTCCTTTCTTCTTGATTTTGAGCAATAAAAAAACAGTAAACCGATTTGATTTACTGCTTCGCGAATTGCTATCTTGTATCTTTTATTTGGTTATTTGAGTTTAATAAACTGGTATTCATAAATTACTATCTAACCATGTTTTTAGTTCATCAAAACTGTAATCTCCTTTTAACGCTATTCCATCTTTAATAATTGAATTCTTACATTCCTTTTTGTAATCTTCAATCATTCTCCCAAAACCACCTCCGTCATGCGTGCAAAACGGAACAATTGTCTTTCCACTTAAATCAACCGTTCTTAAAAACGATAGCACGGGTGGGGCAAAAGTTTTAAGCCAATTAGGAGAACCAATAAAAACCACCTCTGCATTTTCAATAGTTTCCGCCCCTTTAATAAGAGGTGGGCAATATTCTTTTTCAATTTCTTCTCTCACTTCTTTTACAGCTGTATTATATGAGAATGAATAGGGCTTTTGTGGCTTCAGCTCTCTCAAATCCCCGTCAGTAATCAACGCAATATCTTCTGCTAATCTTCTTGTTGTTCCTGAAAATGAATAATATACAACCAAAGGACTCATTATAATTATCTCCTTAATTCAATTTAATTACTATTATATCATTTTTATTATATGATGAGTATCCTAAAATTATCCATCTTGTTCACTCCCCTAAAATATATATAGTGTCTACACACCCTGTAATAATCTACACTTGAACCGTTCCCAAAAGGTGTTTTCCAAATAGAAAAATGGCTTTTAAGATTTATCCTAAAATCCTAAAAGCCATTGATTTCAAAAGTCTAATAACCTATAATCTTATTTTCTTGACAACAAACAAATTGATTCCACATGTGCCGTATTTGGAAATAAGTTTACTAAAGAAATTTTTTCTACTTTATAGACTTCTTTTAATGATTTTAAGTCTCGTGTTTGGGTTGCTGGGTTACAAGATATATAGACTAATCTTTCTACTGGATTTTCTTTCAAAAAGTTTACTAGTTTTTCATCTAGGCCTTTTCTTGGTGGGTCTACTATAATTTTATTTGGAGAAATTTTTTCTTCTTCCCAAAGTTTTTCTATGCTTTCTTCGGCTGGACCATACACGAATCTAGCCTTGATGTTATTTTTTTCTGCATTTTCTCTTGCATCATCAACAGCACTTTCAACTATTTCTATGCCTATAACTTCAGGACCTTCCTTAGCAACTGAAAGTGAGATGGATCCAACACCACAATATAGGTCAAATATTTTATCATCTTTGTTTGGATCAAGATAGTGTATTGCCTTCTTGTATAGTTTTTCTGTTGCTAATCTATTGATTTGGAAGAAAGATTCTGGAGAAATTTTATAATTTATCCCAAGGAGTTTTTCTTCTATTGTGTCATCGCCATAAATTTTTTCGAACTCTCTTGAGTAGTGCCTTCCATCTTCCTTATTGTAGTTCAGGTAGATTGATTTAACTCCTGCATCTATAAGATCAGGTAAGATATCTTTTATTTCTAATCTTCCCTTTTTACTAACAAGTATTAAAAGAAGATCTCCCTTATAATTTGTCCTAATTCCTATTCTCTTTAGGTCTTTGAGTTTTTTATAGCCCCACATTATTTTAAGAACTTCATTTGCAGAATCTTTTTGCATAATGCAGTTTTTAATAGGAACTATGTCCTTAGAATTTTTTGCAAAAATCCCGATTTTCTCATTCTTAACCTGGAACTGCATATTGTTTCTATAATGATGTTTGTCTGGAGAATCTATCACTTCTTCAACTTTTAAATCAAGCCCAGCAAGTCTACTTAAGTTTTTATTAACTTCTGCTTCCTTCCAAGCTAATTCTTTTTCATCAGAATAATTGAGAAAGTCACATCCACCACAATCTTTAAAATAAGGACAGGGGGATTCCACTCTGTCCTTAGATCTTTTTAATATTTTTAAAATTTCTCCCTTAAAGAAGTTTTTCTTTTTCTTGGTAATTATAAACTCTACTTCATCGCCAATTACTCCCCCATTTAAAAATACTGGGCTTCCATTGAGCTTGGTCATGCCAAGTCCCTTGAAGTCAAAGTCTATAATTTCTCCTGTAAATTTATTTTCTGCCATGTTTCAACTCTATTTTTGTATCGTAAATATTTATCTTCCTATTTTTGTAAAGATTTCCCACTGCTCTTTTGTAGGCTTTCTTGCTAAGTCCTGTTATATCTTTTATAAGTTCTGGGTCTGACTTATCTCCTATTTCTAAAACTCCATTGTTGTCTTCAAGAAGTTCCAAAATTAAGTCTGCATCAGCATCAATTTGCTTATAGGCCTTTTCTCTTAGGGTCAAAGTTATAAAACCTGTTTGAAGGATTCTTTGAACTCTTGCCTCTACTTCTTCTCCAACTTTATAAATTCCCTTTATTTCTTCAATTGGAATCATTCCATCGTACTTGTTATCTATAGCAACAAAAGCTCCTGGCCTTCCTATGCTATAGATTGTTCCCTTGACAATGTCGTTTACCTTAAAGTTTCCCTCTGTGCTTAGCTTATCCTTAATATTCATTGTAAGGGCTAGCCTGTCGCTCTTGTCGTGGTAAAGATAAAGAAGATATTCATCTCCAACTGTTAATCTTCCGAAGGATTCTTTAAAAGGCAAGAATATATCTTTGCCAATTCCATTGTCTACAAAGTAACCAACTTTTGCTTTATCAACAACCTTTAATTTTTTTAAATCACCAACTTGAGCATAGGGTCTTTTTAAAGTTGCCTCAAAGTCTTCGTGAATGTTATATACAAAGGCCTCAACTTCTTCTCCTAATTTTAAATTTTCTCCCTCGCCTCTAGCAAGAAAGATTCTCTCACCATCTTCATCTTTTAAACTTACTCTGCCGTCTTTTTTTGACGCAACTGTCAATTTTTGTATTTTTCCTAATTCCATGCCTTCTCCTCTATTATTTCTCTTCCAATCTCTGTCATGCCTTCATACAAATCGTCAATAATTCCATAATCTATATCTTTTAAAACATCTATACCATAATAAATAAAGGCTGGATGTTTTAATAAGTTTAAAAATATTTCATAGGCCCTTCTTACTTCCCTAAGATTGTAATACTTAGTCATGAGCATTCCAAATTTCACGCACTCTTCATTTCTGGAATCTCTCATTAGTAAAATTGAAAGACCAATTAACTTGCTTTCATCAAATTCTATTTTTTGAAGTAAAAAAGTCAAGAAATTTCTCTCAGCTTCTAAGGCTCTTTTATCCTTAAAAAAATTTTCGAATTCTTCTATTGCCTTAGCATCTCTAAGATAATAATCATCAAGAGCCTTGTTTAACTCTCTAGTCTTTATATGATTTATTTTTTCTTCTCCCTTTAAAATACTGAGTTCATAAGATCCATTAGATAATTTTAAATCTTTAATATTAGAAAGTTTTTCTAAATCAAAATTATTCTCTAAAAGTATTTTATATATCGACTTCTTTTTCTTAAATATATCAAATATTCCCATAGGCTTATTTTATCACAAATCCAAGTCTTATAATACGTAAAAGCTAATCTGCATTTTTAATATTTTGGCTTGTTGTTAATATAATTACTTATTTCTATAAACTGATCTAAGCTTCTAAAAACTTGAAATACAGCTGAACGAATTGCAAACTCTTCATGGTCTTTAGGAAGCTTCATCATGTGGAAGTGATCCTTTAAGTAATCTATTCTCTTCTTAACTTTTATCATGTCTCCATCTTCTGTTAGGTTCTCAGATGTTTTAATCAAGATATCTGAGATATATTTGCCATCAGAATATTCTGGTGGAATAGTTTTTAAATCATAATACATATCTTCCAAGAGGTTCATTTCCCTTTCTCTTAGATGAAGGTTGTAGAGCATTTCTCTACTATTTTCTATCATATTATCATTTTCAATTACTGCAAGATCTACTGCCTTCTTTATGTCCTTTTCCAACACTGAGATCTTGTCTTCATAAAGTTTTACATCTAAATTTTCCACTAGGGATTTACCGAACATATTTAAGATAGCTTTCATATCTTCATCAATACTTGCCACTAAAGAATTTAGCTGGTCTTGACTATTTGGTGCGTAAAAGTTAGTAAGCATTGCAAAGCCTGTTCCTATAAAAACAAGAGCCATCTCATTTAATATAATTGTAGAATTTATTTCTCCAAAGGCTAGCAAGTGTGTAACTATTACACTTGATGGTCCAAGACCTAATTCAATTTTTAAAAGAAAGGACACTGGTACAAATATTAATAAGTAAAGTCCAAAAACCCATGTTGCATAACCAAGTTTCTCAAATGCAAGTCCTCCTATGACAATGGCTATTACAGCTGATAAAGTTCTTTTAAGTCCTCCTTCAATAGTTGCCTTTCTAGTTTCAAATATATTTAATATTGCAATTATTCCTGCAGCAGATGCACATTCAAGAGAAAGTTCTTGAGCAACAATTATTGCTAAAAGAGATGCCAGAGCTGTTTTTATAGTTCTAATAAGTATTGTCTTATTCATACAGACCTCCTTTTGTATAAGTATACCATTAATGCTTGCAAAAAAATAAGAGCCTAGGCCCTTATTAATTCTTATTATCCCTTCTTTTTATCTTTAGATTTTTTTGAGTCCTTTGACTTCTTACTACTTTTGTCTTTATTGTTGTCTTTATCATTATCATCATCATTATTTTCAGAAGAAGTTCCTGTTCCAACTACTAAGACCTTGCTCTTTGGAACGTAGTAAGATTTTGAAATTTCTGATTTTTCTAAGACTTCACCATTTTTAATAATTTCTTTATAAGTCTTGTAGGAATAACCTCTTTTACCACTTTCCTTTACCACTGTTTCTCCTTCTGGTATAGAATCAGAATAAGTTGTCTTGACATCAGGACTTACTACCCCAAGCCTTTCAGGAATAATCTTTACTTCATAATCTCTGTCAGCAGAATTTCCCAAAACTTTAAAATCTAATTTTTCTCCATTTGCTTCTGATAATATTATAATGGGATTGTTTGTATTATTTTTAAATTTTAGATCTTTGTAGCCTCTTGCTACTGCAGCATCAGTCCCAAGATCAACATAGTTAATTGGTCTAGAGTGATTGTGTCTTTCTACAATTTCAAGGTCAGATAAAATAAGTGAATTATACAAGGTTGTTGAAACTTGGCATATACCTCCGCCAATTCCATCTTCATATTCTCCACCAACAATAACTGTGGCATTTTTAAAACCAGTTTCCTCACTTATTTCACCAACAGTATCATTGAAGGAAATTTCTTGGCCTGGCTTTAGTTTCATATTATTAAATTTTTCGGATGCAATTTTTATGTTTTCTTTCCTATTTTTTATTGAAGATGAGTAATCTGTATTAAAATCTCCTAAAATTTTGTCTATTCCCTCATAATAACTTGATGTGATTTTTGGATCTGTATCGTAAACTGGAAGTTCAATCTTTTCTTTATGAAGCATGTCTTGATTTAAGAGTTCTTTTGCTTCATTTAAGTCAAGATACCTACCAGTTTCAGATTTTGCTATACTCATTGTTCCATCTTCATTGAAAATTGGATGGGCATCACTAGGTTTTTTGTAGATTTCTCTTGCAAGATTTGTAAGGACTGCATCCTTTTTAAGATCGTCAAAGTTTGAATCAGCCATAATATTACTCTTAAAAATTAAACTAGATAAAATATCCAAATAATTATTAACAAGTCCCTTACTTCTTCCTAGGTCATAGGCCCTATTAACAGCCTCTTCTGTATTTAGACTATATCCAAAGTCTCTAAGCGGAATAGGAAGCTCTTTATCTCCATAATAAAAATCTATATTTTTATTTTTTATCTTTTCATCAGTGGCAATTTTTACTTTCTTAATAGCTTCTTCTTTAGATAGGTTAGATACATCAACATCTTCTACCCTTATTCCCCTGTATATGCCCTTATTTAAGGACTCACTAGTAAAATACATTATAGAAATAAAAAATAGCATTAAAAAGATAGCAAGCCCAATAAGAACTTTTTTATTTATATTAAAAAATTTATTCCTTAAAGTTTTCATTTAAGTTATTACCCCTCATAATACCTACATAAGTCTTTGATAGTGCACTCTTGGCACTTTGGACTTCTTGCAGTACAGCATCTTCTTCCGTGAAATATAAATAAGTGATGGGCCTTGGTCCACCTATCTTTATCAATTTTATTTTGCAGAGCCTTTTCTGTTTTCTCTACATTGTTTTCATTTACAAATCCTATTCTATTAGAGACCCTAAATACATGAGTGTCCACAGCTATAGCAGGCACTCCAAAGCAAGTTGAAGCAACGACATTGGCTGTCTTCTTTCCAACCCCTGGTAACTTCATTAGGTCCTTAATGGTTTCTGGAACTTCACCATTAAATTCTTCCAATATTACATTTGAAGATGCTTTAATATTCTTAGCCTTGTTCCTATAAAGGCCACATTCTTTGACAAGACCTTCTAAAGTTTTTATATCCATATTGGCAAAGTCTTCTGGCTTATTATATTTTTTAAACATTTCTCCAGTAACCTTGTTGACTCTCACATCAGTACATTGAGCTGATAGGATAGTTGCAACTAAAAGCTCAAAGGGACTAGTGTGTTCAAGTTCGCACTTGGCATCTGGATAAGTCTCTTCTAATATATCGAGACACTTATCTGCCTCTTCGTGACTTAAGATTCCTTTCATCTTTATTCCCCTTACTTTTATAATATCTCTCTATTAATATTTATTATTTCAATTTCACTATAGGAGTCAAAAAAGTTTATAACTTTTTCAATAGTTTCCTCAACAAGTCTTTGATCATTAGAAATAGTTGAGAAGGCAATGATAGATTTTTGCCACTTATCATGTTCTCCTACTTCTGCAATTGAAATGTTAAATCTGTTCTTTGACTTTTCAATAATACTTTTAACTACAGACCTCTTTGACTTTAAAGAGTTTGCATTAAAAATATAAATTTCGCAAGTGCATATTCCTATTATCATAATAGTTATTATAACATGAATAATATTTTCTTTTTATCCCCAAATTTTTTTATTATTGGTAGTTTCAAAATCTCTAAAAGATTTTACTTCTATTACATGGAAATTAAATAAATTATATGTTATATTTTAATCGCGGAAAGCCGCAAATATAATATTTTAGGAGGAATCATGAAAAAGATTACTTTAGTCTTGACTCTTTTTCTAGGTGTACTACTTCTAGCATCTTGCTCTAATGGCAACAAGGCAGGAGATAGTGATAAGAAGGGTGAAGAAAACACACTAAGAGTAGCAATGTCTACAGACATTGATTCGCTTGATCCATTTAAAATGACAGCAGGTGACACTGAAACAATTATGGACCAAGTTTTTGACGGATTATTTGACGTAGACACAGAAGGAAATTTGATTCCTGATTTAGCAGAGAGTTATTCTGTCTCAGAAGACGGAAAAACCTATGACTTTAAGTTAAAGAAGGATGTATATTTCCACGACGGTAAGGAGTTTAGCGCAGAAGATGTTTTATACACTTATGATGCTATGGCAGGTTTGACATCAAAGGAACCTCTATCTTCTAAGTTTTCAATTATTGAAAAGATTGACTTAGTAGATGACTATCACGTAAGGGTTCATTTAAAGGAAAGACAAAATGGTTTTATCTATTTAACTTTAAGACCAATTGTGGAAAAAGATTATAAAGATAATGGAACAAAACCAATTGGAACTGGTCCTTATATGTTTGAGTCCTACACTCCTGGCGAAGGTCTAAGACTTAAAAAGTTTGAAGACTACCACGACAAGGACCACATAGCTCACTTTGAAAATGTTGAGGTTATAAAAATAGCTGACAGACAAACTATGATTATGGCTCTAAAAAATAATGACTTAGACCTAGCAGACCGTATTAGTTCAGAAGAAGCTAGTCAACTTGAAGATGCTTGTAATATTAATAGTTTTCCACAAAACCTTGTGCAAGTTATGGGATTAAACAATGACTTTAAGGCTTTCCAAGATAAAAATGTAAGACTGGCACTTAACTATGCAATTGATAGGGATGAAATTATTAACACAGTAGCTGAGGGTAAGGCGACAAAACTATTTTCATCTTTCTCACCAGCCCTAAAAGAATACTTTGAAGATCTTGGAGAGTATTATCCATACGATCCTGAAAAAGCAAAGGAACTTTTAAAAGAAGCTGGCTACGAAAATGGTCTTTCATTTAAACTAACTGTTCCAAGTGATTACAAGTACCACATGAATACAGCTGAACTTATCCAAGCACAACTTCATAAGATTGGAGTTGAAACTACTATAGACCCAATTGAATTTTCAACTTGGCTAACTAAGGTATACAAGGATAGGGATTATGAAGCAACAGTTGTTGGATTTATAGGTTATTTTGATCCAATTCAAATTCTTGGCAGATATACTTCAGAAAATCCAAAGAACTATATAAACTTTAAGTCAGCTGAATTTGACAAAGCTATTTCAAAAGCAGAAAAAGCTACTACTAAAGAAGAAGAAATTCAAAGTATCAAGGATGCACAAAAAGTTCTTGCAAAAGATGCTGCATCTGTATTTATAGCTGACCCAGCAAACAATCAAGCACTTAGAAAGGGCTTAACTGGTCTAAACCAATACCCTATTCAAAAATTAAATCTTGAGGATGTAAAATTAGAAAAATGAGTAAAATGATTATTAAAAAGCTTATATCCCTTTTTCTTACATTGTTTTTTGTAAGCCTAATAATTTTCTTTGTCTTCCAAGTCCTACCTGGAAATCCAGCAGAGATAATTTTAGGAACAGAAGCGGATGAAGCTCAAGTTCTAGCTCTTGAAAAAGAGCTGGGACTTGATAAACCTATATTAGTAAGATATGCAAATTGGATTAAGGACATACTAAAATTAAATATGGGCACTTCTTTAAAATATCAAGTTCCTGTTAAGGATCTTTTTTTTAAGAAACTTCCAGTTACCCTATATTTAACATTTTTTTCCTTGTTCCTTTCACTTATAATTGCCATACCCCTATCAATTCAAATTACAGCAAAATCAGACAAGTGGTATGCATCAATAATAACTGCAATTACCCAACTTGGAATTTCTATTCCATCTTTTTGGCTTGCCTTTTTATTGATTTATCTATTTGCTGTTAAGCTAGGTTGGTTTAAAACCTTATCTTACAACGCAATGAGTGGAAATTTTTTCCAAAAGCTCTACAATTTTTTCCTTCCTTCTCTTGCCATTGCAATACCAAATATTGCAACAATAATAAGATATATGCAATCTGCAATCTTAGATGAAATTAACAAGGACTATGTAAGGACTGCCAGGATGAAGGGACTTTTGTTAAAGGATATCCTATATAAGCACGTACTTAGAAATGCACTTGTACCAGTTATAACAATTATTGGCATTAGTATTACTTCAAGTATTGGTGGAAGTCTTGTGGTGGAAAATGTCTTTTCACTGCCAGGTATTGGATCACTTATTGTCCAATCTATTTCTTCTAGGGACTTTCCCCTAATCCAATCAGTTGTTTTTGCTGTTGCCTTTATGGTTATAATCATAAACTTAATTGTAGACATTCTTTACAGAATTGTGGACCCAAGGATAAGAGGTTAATATGTTAAGAGAAAATAAATTATCAATAAAAATTGGAAAGGCAATCTTAATTTTTTACCTATTAATTTTTATAGTTTCAATCTTTTGGACTCCCTATGATCCCAATGAAGTTGTGACAAGCAATAAATTCCTTGCGCCTTCTCTTAGTCATCTATTTGGGACTGACAATATGGGCCGTGATATCTTATCAAGGATAATGGAAGGAACAAAAATTACTATAATGCTTTCTTTTGGAACTGTATTTTTTGCCCTAATCTTTGGCTCAATTATTGGAGGGGCTGCAGGATATTTTGGAGGCAATGTAGATGAAGTCCTAATGAGATTTATAGATTCTCTAATGGCCTTCCCAGGAATCTTATTTGCCATGATGCTTGTCTTTGTTTTTGGAGCAGGAGTTATGAATACTATAATTGCCATAGGAACTATGTCTATTCCCTATTTTGCAAGAGTTGTCCGTAGTGGATTCTTGCAAGTAAAGGAAGCTGTCTTTGTTAAGTCAGCCATGGTTAAGGGTGGAAGTCCTCTTTATATTGCAAAAAATCATATTTTTCCAAATATAAAAAATCAACTTATGGTGGCAATTATTTTATCAATATCTGCTGCTATTTTATCTGAAGCTGGACTTTCCTATTTAGGTCTTGGAGTTCGCCCTCCTCACCCTTCTTGGGGAAGAATGCTAAAGGAATCACAAGCTTATTTCAACCAAGCACCTTGGTACTTCGTGTTCTCAGGTGTAAATCTTTCCCTATTAGTTCTTGGATTTACCCTATATGGAGAAAACTTTAGGAATAAGAGATTAGAGGAGAAAAAAGGATGAATAAATTATTAGAAGTTAAGGACCTGACCGTTGCCTTTGAATTAAATGGCGAATTAAAAAACGCAGTAAATCATATTTCTTTTGACCTCTATGAAAAGGACTTTGTTGGTCTTGTTGGAGAAAGTGGTTGTGGAAAAACAGTGGCAACTCAAACTGTTTTGGGGATTCAAAGCCTTGATGCCCATATAGTATCTGGATCATGTAAACTCAAAGGCAGAGAAGTATTAAATATGTCTGAAGAAGAATGGTCTAAGTACAGGTCCAGGTCTATCTCAACAATATTTCAAGAGCCTGGTTCTGCCTTAAACCCCCTACAAAAAGTTGGAAAACAAATAGAAGAAATCTTAAAAATTCACTATGACTTTCCTAAGGAAAAAAATAAAAAAATTGTTTTAGAAACTATGGCCAAGTGTGGCTTAAGAGATACAGAAGCTGTTTATAACAAATATCCTCACGAACTTTCTGGTGGAATGCAACAAAGGATTGTAATTGCTATGAGTTTAATTGCCAACCCCTATGTACTAATTGCCGATGAACCAACTACTGCTCTTGATGCCAATATTGGCAAGCAGATAATAGAACTTTTTAAGGACATAGGAAAGCTTTATAATGGAGCAATTCTCTTTATATCTCATGATTTAAATTTAATTGAGAGAATTTCAAAAAGAGTCTTGGTTATGTATGCTGGTCGCATTGTTGAGTCTGCCCCTACTGAGGAACTTACAAAGAACCCTATGCACCCTTATACAAAAGCACTTGTTAAGGCCGTGCCTTCATACAAGAAGAGAGGCCAAAAGCTTTATAACATAAGAGGTAAGGTTCCTGCTCTTAAAAATAGGAGTAATGAAGGCTGTCCTTTCTGGGACAGGTGTGACCACGCCATGGATATTTGTAAGGAAAAATTCCCAGAAACTATAGACTTTAATGGACACAAGGTTTCTTGTCATTTATTTGGAGATGAAAATGGAAGAAATATTAAAAATTGAAAATGTTGGAAAAGTTTATAAATCTTCTTCACTACTCTTTAAGAAAAAAGAAAATAGGGCCCTTAAGGATATAAATCTCACAATTAATAAGGGAGAAATATTTGGTCTTGTTGGAGAAAGTGGATCTGGTAAAACAACTCTTGCCAATATTATTTTAAGACTTGTGAAAGAAAGTGAAGGCAAGGTTTACTTCAAGGGAAAGGACGTCTCTGAGTTTTCAAAGGAAGACCTCTTTAATTATAGAAAAGAACTTCAGGTTGTCTTTCAAAATCCCTACTCAGCCCTAAATCCAAAAAAGACTATTGGTTTTTCTTTAAAAGAAATTTTAAATATTCACAACTTATATAGTGAAGAAGAAAAAAATGAAAAAGTTTTAAAAATTTTAAGTGATATAGAATTGGAAGAAGATATTCTCGACCAATATCCAAGGAGCTTATCTGGTGGTCAAAAGCAAAGAATTGCCATTGGCCAAGCATTAATTATTGATCCAGAGTTTTTAATAATAGATGAAGGTGTCTCTGCACTAGATGTTAGTATTCAAGCACAGATTTTAAATTTAATAAAGTCTTTGCAAGAAGAGTACAATTTCACATGTCTATTTATTTCTCACGATTTAAATGTAATTTCCTACCTATGTGATAGGATTGGAGTTTTATACAACGGAGAATTGGTTGACCTATTTAAGACTGGGGATCTCAAATCACCAGATAGAAATGAATATACAAAAGAACTTTTCTCCTCAATAAGTTTAGATTAAAGATTTATAAAAAATTAAATTATATAAAAACAAAAGCTGTAAGTACGATGTGCACACATCTAAATACTTACAGCTTTATTTTATTTCAAGATTTCTTTTAAATCCTTATTATTTTGTTGTCTAATTTTATTTATTTGACGTCTTCCTTCATAACCTTCAATAATTTTTTTCTCTTCAAGACTTTCTCCAATAATTGCAGGAATCTTACCTGGCTCAGTTCCCTTGCACTTAAAAGTTAAGAAGCAAAAGGCTGCAAGTTCAGTTTCACCTGTCATGGGAGCTTCCTTGGTAAACTTCGTAAAAACTTCTACAGAAGTGTTTCCGATACCAGATATAAAAGTTGTAGCAGTTAAGAAGTCACCTTGGTTTATTGGCTTGAGAAAGCTTAAGCTGTCACATGAAATTGTAGCAACCCTTCCCCTAGTGTGTCTTATGGCACAAGTTCCAGAGCTGTGGTCTGCAATCTCAAAGAGTCTCGGTCCGTAAAGCGTGCCTCCAGTATTTAGGTCTGTTGGCATTACACCATAAGTGAAGACTACCTTTGATTCAGAAACTTTTTTTGAATTAGTAGAGGTATTTTGCAACTTCAGCACCTAATCTTGCATTATTCTTAACAAGGGCAATGTTAGCTTCAAGAGATTTTCCTTCAGTTACTTCAAGAACCTTAGTTAATAGGAATGGAGTTGTTTCTTTTCCGTGGATTCCCTTTTCTTCAGCTTCAACAAGAGCTGCTTCAATTGCCTTATTGATTTTGTCTTCGTCCATTGAATCTGCTTCTGGAATTGGATTTGTAAGAAGTATTCCTCCAGTTAGGCCAAGCTCCCATTGAGTGTTGGCTGCATCTGCTGCTTCTTGAGGAGTCTTGATATTGTAGTCAACCTTAAATTCAGATTTTCTAGTGAAGAAGGCTGGCATATGGTCTGTTTGGTAACCAAATACTGGCACTCCCTTTGTTTCAAGGTATTCAAGAGTAAGTCCAATATCAAGGATTGATTTACAGCCTGCACAAACAATCATAATGTCATTTGATGCAAGTTCTTCAAGGTCTCTTGAAATGTCAAAAGTTGTTTCAGCGTGTCTGTGAACTCCACCGAGTCCGCCAGTAACAAAGATTTTGATACCAGCAAGTCTTGATGCAATAATTGTTGATGCAACTGTTGTAGCACCATTAAGTCCACGAGAAACAATGTAGGCAAAGTCTCTTCTTGATGCTTTAATAATGTCCTTAGAAGTTGCCATAAATTCTAATTCTTCTTCGCTTAGACCAATTTTAATTTTTCCGCCGATTATTGCAGTTGTTGCAGGAACAGCTCCATTTTCTCTAATAATTTCTTCACAAGCCTTAGCTGTTTCAATATTTTGTGGATAAGGCATTCCGTGAGAAATAATTGTAGATTCAAGAGCAACTACTGGCTTACCTTCTTCCATTGCTTTTTTAACTTCGTCACTGTACTCAACATATTTTTTTAGCATTTCGTTGTTAATCATAAATTTCTCCTTTTAAATTATTTTCATTCATATCCTTTGAACAGGATTCAGCACTCATAAGGGTTATTCTCGCTGCAGCTTCTGCAGACGCCATTCTTTCTTCTATTTCTAAATCATTGTAGAGTCCATAGGCATAACCTGCCATAAAGGCATCCCCTGCTCCACTTGCACTTTCTATCATAACTTCTCTTGGCTTTCTCATCATTTTAAAATCTTTTTCAAAATAATATGATCCATGGCCACCTGCTGTTATTACTAGACTCTCTAAGCCTTTACTTATTAAGTCTTCTCCAAGTCTATCAATATTATCAGTTTCTAAACCAGATAGGGCCTGAGCTTCATAAATATTTACCTTTAAGAAGTGAATCTTATCTAAAAGATTTTTAATCTTCATTACTTTTTTAGTTGAAACACCATCAATTAAAAACTTGCCCTTTAGATTTTTAAGAACGTAATCAAGTGTCTCTTCTTCAAGATTTGTATCCATTATTGTAAACTCTGCATTCTCAATAATTTTTCTGTTTCTCTCTACATAATCCTTGTCAATATTCTTTATAAGGTCCATGTCTGAAATAGCAACATACATATCCCTTGTTTCATCTAGGATTGCGAGATAGTGAGGAGTGATACCATCAGCTATTAATACTCTCGAACTGTCAACATTTATCCTGTTGAGCTCTGTCAAAATATTTTTACCGGCATCGTCTCTTCCCACTACTGATAGAAGACTTGTATTAACTCCAAGTCTCGCTAGGTTTTCGCAAATATTTCTTCCAACGCCACCGCTAGAATATTCAATTCTTCCTGGATTTGAGTCTCTTTCTTTCAAGTTATCAAAGGTTGAGCCTGTTATATCCATATTGCATCCACCAAGTATTGCAACATAGGTATCTTCTCTTAGGATGTAGCCCCTCCCCAATATATAACCCGATGCCATCAAGTTATTTATGTGAGTGGAAACCCCCGACCTTGTGATATTTAATTCATCAGCAATCTCTTGCTGAGACATTCCAGGATTTTTCTTCAAAAGATTTATAATCTCTTTTTCTCTTGGAGTCAAAAAAATCACCTCTAATCATTTACTTATATTTTAATCAAATGATTAGAGGTTGTCAATATCTTATAAAAATTTTTCTTGATTTTCTTTTATCTTATCTTCTTCTATGGCTTCTCTATAACATCTTCTGCAGAGTGGTTCATATTCTTCAACTGCCCCAAGTTCTACTCTCTTGTCACTCTTTATTTTTCTATGAGATACCCAGGCATCTGTTCCACATTTCCTGCAAACTGCATGATGTTTGTTTAGATAATCAACCTTAGGCATAAGTTCCTTTACTATTTCAAAAGGATGAGCCATATAGTCCATGTCAAGACCTGCAAGGACAATAGTAATTCCCATTGCAAGGATTTTTTCCAAATTTTCTAGAACAAGTTCAGGTGAGTCACATAAAAATTGTATTTCATCTATTCCAATAACTTGTGGAGAGTGCTTCTCTGCATAGGCTACAATTTCATTTATTGATTCTACTTCAACAGCCTCTAGGGAAATCTTGTCATGTGTGACAATTTCATTTTTAGCATATCTCTTGTCTATTAGAGGTTTAAAGGCAACTACCTTGTAATTTGCAATAGAGAACCTCTTAAGGTCTTTTTCAAGAGAACTAGTTTTTCCAGAGAACATTGAGCCAGTGTGTAAAATCATTCTTCCTCTATACTGATGCATTATATTATCCCTTATATTCTTCTACAATTGCTTCTTCAATTACAATGTCATTCACTGGCTTATCCATAAATCCAACTCTTGTCTTTGCAATGTCATCAACTACATCCATTCCTTTGAAGACTTGGCCAAATACAGAGTGCTTACCATCAAGCCAAAAAGCTCCACCCTTTTCTTCATAGGCCTTTACAATTTCTTCTGGATAACCATTTTCTTCCCCTGCATCCTTCATTTGTGAAAGTATGTCATCGGAAAGTTTGTCTCCTTGAACTATAAAAAATTGAGATCCATTTGTATTTGGACCAGCGTTAGCCATTGACAGAGCTCCCCTAAAGTTTCTAAAGTTTAGGTCAAACTCATCCTTAAAAGGTTTATTCCACTTACTATCTCCTCCACGACCTGTTCCACTTGGGTCTCCCCCTTGGATCATAAAGTTTTCAATAACTCTGTGGAAGATTATTCCATCATAGTATTTATCTTCTATAAGTGAAATGAAGTTTTCAACAGCAAGTGGTGCTGCTTCTTCAAATAGTCTAATTTTTATATCACCTTTATTAGTTTTTAATACTGCAATTTTTTCTCCTATTGCAGGTTTTTCAAATTGTTTTAACATTTTATCTCCTTTCATACGTAGGTCTTCATATTAATTCTAAAACCTTGTGTCTTTTTTCGCAAATAATAATATATAAGAGTCAAAAATATTCCCTTTAGCACAGATGATAAGCTCATAGCAATCCAAATTCCATTTACATTAAAAATTGGCATAAATAGAAGAGCCATAGGTATTCTAGAAATATTTAATACCATGGCATTTATAGCAGGGTATCTTGTAAGTCCCAGTCCATTTAGCATCCCCGTTGTCCCAATTTCTAAAGCCATAAAATATTGTGAGAAGGCTAAAATTTTTAGGTAATCAATACCAGCCACAATTGCATCGGGGTCTTTTGGAATAAAGAGCCTAAATAAGTTTTCTGCAAAGAAAAATAATAGAACTGTTGCAAAGATCCCAATAATATTTACAATTTTCATCGCTTCACGTCTTCCATCATGAAGTCTTTCATAATTTTTGGCCCCAAAGTTTTGACCAAAGAAGGCTGAAAAGGCAACGGCAAAACCATCAGCAGTCATCCATGATATAGATTCAATTTGTGAACCAATGGAATATACAGCAATGTAGAGAGCTCCAAAGCCTGCTATATACCTATTTAATATCATACTCACTGAAGCATGAATTAGGGACTGGAGGGCTGCAGGAAGTCCTAAGTTTAAAATTGATTTATAGTAGAATCCTTCTGGAATCTTAAGGTAATTTGTCCTCACAAATATTTCCCTTGTCCCTATTCCAACATAAATATATAAAAGACTTGATATCATTTGAGCAAGGACCGTTGCAAGAGCTGCTCCCTTAATTCCCATTTGAGGAAAAATCCCTATTCCAAAAATTAAAAATGGATCTAGGATAAGATTTATAACTAAAGAAATAATTGAAATCTTAAAGGTAGTAATTGAATTTCCCTTGGCAAAAAATGCCGAAGATAAAATTGGATTTAAAAAAGTAAAAATAAGGCCACCACTGACAATTAATAAATAATCAACTGCCATAGTATGAACTGATTCTTCTAGCCTATAAAATCCAATAATTTCATTTCTCATACTTATGTATAGGATGCTTAAGCCTATACATAAGATTAAGTTTAATCCAAAGCCTGCAAGCCAAACTTTCTTAGATGACTCATCATCATTTCTACCATAGGACTGAGACAAGCCAACAGAAACTCCAGTCTTGGCAACAAGTGTTATTGCCTGGGCGATCCAAACTAAAAAGGAACAGGCTCCCACAGCAGCTACTGCTTCTGTAGAGAGTCGTCCCAACCACATTAAGTCTACAAGAGAATAGGCCATTTGAACAAAGGCCGTTCCCATTAACGGCAAAGCCATTTTTAATAGGGCAGAAAAAATATTTCCCCTTAGTAAATTGACTTCCCTCATTTATTAACAGTCACCTTGGTCTGTGATTATTATTGGCCCGTCCTTTGTGATTGCAATTTGGTGTTCATATTGTGCAGATAGTGAACCGTCTTTAGTCCTTGCTGTCCAGCCATTATCATCTATAGTAAGTTCCTTTTTGCCCATATTTATCATTGGTTCTATTGTAAATACCATTCCCTCTTGAAGTCTTAAGCCACGTCCAGCTGTTCCATAATGAAGAACTTGTGGGTCTTCGTGCATTTCTTGACCAATACCATGGCCTACAAATTCTCTTACTACAGAGTAACCATTTTCTTCTGCGTGCTTTTGAACTGCAGCTCCAATATCTCCAAGTCTATTTCCAATTACGGCCTTTTCAATTCCCTTGTACATGGATTCGCGAGTAACTTCCAAAAGTTTTTTTGCTTCGGGAGAAACTGTACCTACTTCATAGGACCAAGCTGAATCAGCTAGCCATCCATCAACATTTACTACCATGTCAACAGTTATTATGTCTCCATCTTTTAAAACATATTCCGTTGGAAAGCCGTGACAGATCTCATCATTAACAGATGCACAAATTGAATAAGGATAGCCTTCGTAACCCTTTTGCTCAGGATAAGCTCCTCTTTCCTTTAAATAATTTTCTACAAACCTATCGATTTCAATTGTCTTTACACCTGGCTTAATAAAATCTCTAAGCTTGTGGTGAACATCTGATAAGACCTTGCCTGCTACTTGCATTTTTTTGATTTCATCTTCAGTTTTTATAATTATCATTTTAACTCCTTTACTATCTCACTTAAGTCATCGTCTTTTAGTGCCCAATCATAGGCATCTTCATTTATTTCTATTGCCTTAATAATTTCTTCTTTTGCCCAGTCATCTCTTCCAAGCAAGTGGAAGGAGCAGGCTTTATTGTAGTGGAGATTTACAGATTTTGGAAAATCTATAAGTCCCCTATTTAAAATTTTTATAGCAGCATCATAATCTTTTTCTTCAATATAAATTGCAGACATATTTAAAAATAAAAAAGGATCTTCAAATTTTCCTATGGCATCATAATAGTATTTAAGTGCCAACTTATTATCTCCCTTCTTCTTACACAGGACTCCCATATTATATAGGGCCCTTCCATAGTCGGGTTTTATATCCAAAGATTTTTTTACATATCTTTCTGCTTCTTCATTTTCATTTAGAACTTCATAGATAGATCCCAAGTCGTTATAAGCAACAAAGTCATGCTTATCTAATTCAATAACCTTCTCAAATTCCTCTATGGCAAGTTTACTTTCACCAAGCTTGTCATAGGCATGAGCCAGATAATAATGGGCTCTGTCATAATCAGGATCCAAATCAATTGCACTTTTATAATTTTTTATGGAGTAGCCTATGTCCTTACCTTCAAAGTCATTACTAATGGCAAGACCATAATAAGCTCCAGGCATTTCCTTTAAGTCTAAAATTTTTTGAAAGTAAGTTTTAGCTTCTTTGTAATTTTCTTTTTTAAGGTAGATGTCAGCTAACTCAAAGTATACAGAAATTCTTTCATCAATATCTTTATCAGATGTGAAGTTAAGAGATCTTAATAGAAGGTCTTCCGCCTTATCGTAATCCTCATCTATTAAAAATTCTTCTGCTAAAATTAAATAGTTTTTAAATTTTAAGTCCATTAAAAAACCTCAATTCCTATTCTATTATATAGTATTTTTTTCAATTTCACAGGCATAGAAATAATTTTTAATTAAATATATAATGAGTTTGGTGATTTATATGAGAAGATTTTTATCTTTTAATGATTTTTTTAAAGAATATTATGGCGGCAAGACTGTAAAGCTATCTCTTGATGGTGGTTTTTCTTGTCCCAATAGGGATGGGACTCTATCTGAAATTGGCTGCATCTTTTGTTCTGATGATGGCAGTGGAGAATTTGCTGGATCAAAATATTTAAGCCTTGATGAGCAAATTGAATCGCAAAAAGAATTTCTAAAAAATAAATGGAAGGCAGAAAACTACATTGCCTACTTTCAGAATTTTACCAATACTTATGGTTCTCTTGAGACTTTAAGAAAAATCTACGATGAGGTTGTTAAACGTGATGACATAAAGGGAATTTCTATTGCAACTAGGTGTGACTGTCTTGATGATGAGAAGATAGAGTACTTAAAAGAAATCTCCAAGAAGAAGACTTTGTGGTTAGAACTTGGCATGCAAACGGTTAACGAAAATACAATTAAAGTTATTAATCGTGGCTACTCCCATAAGATTTTTGATGAAACTGTAAAAAAGTTACAAGATGCCAATATTTTATTTTTAATTCATGCTATCTTTGGCCTTCCCTTTGAAGATGAAAAAGATTTTGAAAATACAATAAATTATATAAGAGACCTGGCACCCTTTGGTGTAAAGTTTCACAACTTATATATCTTAAAAGACTCGCCTATATATGAATTATATAAAAATAAAAATTTTAAAATTCTATCAAGATATGAGTATGTAGACTTGGTCTTAAAAGCCCTTGATACTATTTATGAGAAAACTGTCGTCCATAGAATTACTGGCGACCCTCCAAAGGCAAAGCTCTTTGAACCTACCTGGTGTGCTGATAAATTATCTGTGATTTCTGAAATAGATAAGAAATTAAAAGAAGATAATAAAAAAGTAGTTTCTCAAGATGATATTAAAAAAATTGTAGGCTATTGGAAGAATATAGATCGGGCTTTTTAATAGTCTTCTTAAAATTTCTTCCCCACTAGTGTATAATGTATAAGGATAAAAATACTTAGTGTTTTATAGATAAAAGGAGAAAAATGAAAAATATTTCTAGAGATATAATAAAAAAATATAATGTTAAGTTTGTAATTCTTGGTTCTGATGAAAATGCCTATGGGATTGCCCGTATTTTAAATGACAACTACGGACTAATCTCCACAGTTTTTTGTCAAAAAGCTCTTCCTGCAACTGATAATTCAAAAATCTTAGACAGGCGAATTATAGAAAACTTTTCCGACAACGAAGTCTTTGTCAGTGAGATGATAAAATTTGCTGAAGCTAACAAGGATGCAAGTTTAATTACAATTCCTTGCGGAGATGAGTACTCCAAATTACTTTCCAACAACAAGGAAAGGATTAAAAAATATTACAAGTTCAACACTCCTTCTACTGACTTAAATGACAGGCTAGAAAATAAAATCGATTTTTATAATTCTTGTGAAGAGCTTGGCATTCCTTACCCTAAGTTTGCAATAATAAATTCTTCTAAGGAGATTAAAGACCTTGACCTTCAATTCCCACTTATACTTAAACCCAATGATTCAATTTCTTATGTGAAATTATCTTTCCCAAATAAGTACAAGGTCTACACAATTTATGACTATGAAGAACTTGAAAAAGTTGTAAAAACTATTTACGACGACAACCACTATGAAGGCACAATGCTTGTACAAGAATATATTCCTGGACCTGCATCAAACCAGGCTTCCTTTAATGTCTACTGTGACAAAAATGGAAAGGTGAGGATGATGGTTTATGGACAAATTCTTCTTGCTGACCCACTCCCACTTAGGATTGGAAATAACGATGCAATTTACACAAGATATATGCCAGACCTTTATGAATTTTATAAGGAAAAATTGGAATCAATCCACTACACAGGCTATTCAAACATTGACTTAAAGTATGACCCTCGAGATAATACTTTTAAGGCATTTGAAATGAACCTAAGACTTCCACAAAGTCATTACTTCATGGCTGCTGGTGGAGTTAATGTCCTTGATTTTTATATTCGTGACCTCTTAGACCTAGGTTTTGAAGAAGAAGTATATTACCACAAGGAAACTTCGAAAATTTGGATGAATGCCCATCCTAAGCTTTTAAAAAATTATACAAATGAAAAGTACCACAAAACTATTGATAAGCTTCTAAGGAATGGCTATGAGTTTACAATTAACAACAAGAAAGACTTTAGCTTCAGTAGAAAGATTACTTATCTAAAGAGGAAGTACGGATCAATTAAGCACTACAAGATGTATTACAAGTTAGAAAAATAATAAAAATTAAACCAGCTCAAGGGCTGGTTTTTTATTATGCTAAATATTAAGTTATTTTATTTTTTAAAATATTTTTCTATTTGCTTAAAGTATTTTTATTATATGTTTAATACTTTCTCCAACTTTAATCTTTCATTTCTTAAAAGATTTTATTTTCTTTACTAGATTAAGTTTTTTTATTCCATGTTCTGCTAGCAAAAACTTCAAAACTTTTATTCCAAATTAATTTTTCCCAAATAAAAATCCCAAGCTAAGCTTGGGTTATTTTAATCTCTCGACTGAATTATAAAGGCTGAGCCAGAATTTATTTTTATAGTGGCTTTCTCTCCCACCATCTCATTGCTAACTCCCCTGCTGGGATTTTCTGAATTGATTTCAAGGTCTTCCACTTCGTAATAAAGACCTTTAGTTGTAAAATTCATGCTTGTGCCTGCATTGATTAGAGAAAAATACTTCTTATTTGTTTTTTCAAAGTCATAGAAACCTTCTTCTACATAAATAACTTCGTTGTAATCATCTTCTATTTTTGCCCTTATTCCCTTCATATATAATTTTTTTAGGTTCATAAGATTGGCAAGCTCATGGTCAAGTCTCGTCCCAAGAGCCCCTAAGATTACAATATCTTTATATTCTTCATCAACTAAGTATGAAAGTGCAAGTTCTGTATCTGTAAAATCTTTTTTTGCTGGAAATTTTTTAACTTCAATCTCGTGTTCTTTGATATAAGTTAAAGCTTCCTCTCCAATTGAGTCAAGATCACCTAATAGGATATCTGCTCTAAGTCCATACTTCATTAGAAGCCTTGCTCCTCCGTCTGCTATGATTATAAATCTGTCAAGATACTTTTCTATTAGTTCTTTGGAGACTTGTCTTCCTCCAGAGATTAAAAGTGCTTTTTTCATAACAATTCCTTAAAGGCTTTAATATTTTCTCTAGTTTTATCTTTTTGAAAGATTGCTGACCCTGCAACAAGGATGTCTGCTCCTGCATCTAAAACTTCTTTTGCATTATCAAGTTTTACTCCGCCATCAACTTCAATTAATGTCTTAAGATCTCTCTCTTCAATCATCTTCTTAACTTGACTAATTTTTCTAAGGGCAGATGGTATAAATTTTTGTCCTCCAAAGCCTGGGTTAACACTCATTATCAAAACTAGGTCTAACTTATCAAGAGTATAGTCTAAAATCTCAAGTCCATCGGAAGGGTTAAGTGCAAGTCCTGCCTTCATACCATGGGACTTAATTAGTGAAAGAGTCCTGTCAAGGTGCTTTATTGTCTTAGGATGGATAGTAATAATGTCGGATCCAGCATTTTTAAAATCTTCAATAAAGTTTTCTGGATTTTCAATCATGAGGTGGGTGTCAAAGGGAATATTTGTTAAGGGCCTCAAGGATTTTACAATACCTGGTCCATAGGAAATGTTTGGTACATAATTTCCATCCATTATATCAAGGTGAAGAAAATCAACTTTTTCTTCATTAAGTATTTTTATTTCTTTTTCTAAATTTGTAAAATCTGCTGAGAGTAGTGATGGTGAAATCATTAGTAATCTCCTTTGCTTTTTAATTCCTCATAAATATATAAGTAGTTATCGTATCTTTCTTTTTCTATTTTGCCTGCTTCAACTGCTTCTTTAACTCCACACTTTGGTTCTTTTATGTGGTTGCAATTGTTAAACTTGCAAGTTGAGTATTTTTGAAATTCTCTAAAATAGTTTTTTAATTCATCTCTATCAATATTCAAGCTTAGAGAAGAAAAACCTGGGGTGTCAAAGATATAAATATCGTCCTTAAATAATATTTCTGTGTGCCTTGTTGTGTGCTTTCCTCTTCTAGTCTTGTCAGAAACTTTTCCAACTTCTACATCCCTATCTAAAATTTTAGATGTAATCGTAGACTTGCCTGCCCCGCTGACTCCACAAAGGGCAACTGTCTTTCCTCTGATATAATTTCTTAAGTGTTCAATGGAATCATCCTTAAAAGAAATCATAAAAGTTTTAAATCCAGAATTTTTATAAAGTCTTGATAATTCTTCGCTGACTTCCCTATCTAAGTCACACTTATTTATAAGAATTGTGACATCAATATCTTGGTGCTCAGCCTGGATAATCGTCTTATCAATAGTAACGAGATTGTATTTTGGGTCCATAACAGGAACAACAACTAGAGCCATATCAACATTAGCTACCTTTGGCCTTGTGAGCATATTTTTTCTGGGATATACTTTTTCAATATATCCCAGAGTCTTTTCTTCAAACTTAAATTCTACATTGTCACCAACTATGGGGTCTACCTTAGTGTGTCTAAAGTTACCTCTTGCCCTAGTCTCATAAACTTGTCCTTCAGCAAGAATATAGTAGAAACCACCAGTTAGTTTTATTATTTTTCCTATCATTATTTTATCTTCTCAGTCTTAACAAGATTGCCATCGACATAAATATTGTATTCACCAGGTCCAATGAGTTCAACACTTGCCACATCTCCTGCTTCAATATTGTAATTCCAAACGGTTTGAGATCCTGTTTTATTTCCATTAGCATCTCTTACTCTATCGGCAGAAACCTGGTGGCTTTCACCATCATCAGGAACCTTAACTTTTATATGATTTGTCTTGTTAAACTTATCTTCGTTGTTATTGTTATCTTCATTGTCTTTTTCATTTTCTCTGTCATCTTCTTCTAACTTAGGTCCCTTGGATATATAAAGTGTAACTGTTGAACCCTTTTCAAC
This sequence comes from Peptoniphilus harei, assembly GCF_900454685.1. GTDB lineage: Bacteria > Bacillota > Clostridia > Tissierellales > Peptoniphilaceae > Peptoniphilus_A > Peptoniphilus_A harei. The sequence continues at coordinate 1,491,928 of NZ_UATM01000032.1, forward strand.
ACTTGTCTTTGGTTTTGGATCCATGTCATAAACTTGGCCTTCAGAAACCTTATTACTATTTCCATTTTCTATAACAACAGTAAGTCCAAAGCTCTTTAACTGATTTACAACAATATCTTGGTCCATACCCTTGTAGTCACTTAAGACTACTGGAGTCTTGTCAACTCCCTTTGAGACAATAAGCTTAACTGCAGTTCCTCTTTTGACAGAGTAGCCTCCATCAGGATTGGAATAAATTATCTTTCCCTCTTCAACATCGTCATTAAATTCTTCTTCTACAGATCCAAGTTGTAGTGCATTTTCCTCAAGAACTTTTTTAGCTTCTTCTGCTGTTAGTCCCTTAAGTGGAGGAACTGGAACAGAGTCTGGTAATTCATTTATCTCAAGGGTAACTGTAGTTCCCTTATCAACTGAAGTTCCCTCTTCAGGATTTTGCCCTAAAACTACTCCGTCTGGCTCTTTTTCGTTTTCAACTGTATTGACATCTAATACTAGTCCCTGAGCCTCTATAAGCTCTTTGGCTTCTTCACGTGTCTTTCCAATATAATTTTCAACAGCAATTTTTTCTACTACGTCGCCTGACTTCATTCCCTTCATTGCCTTTGGAACGACATAAATTAAAAGGGCAATAATAACTATTGCAGAGAATATACCAAGTATTGCCGGAGCCGCTGATTTTTTCTTCTTTACAACTTTTTTGGATTTCTTTGATCTTTGTGAGTCCATGTTATTGGAATGATTTCTATTTGGTCTCCTATTGATAGGAGGAGTGACAACTGTCCTACTATCATCTTCATCATAAGTTCTATTTACAGAGAAGCTTCTAGCACCCATAGTATAGTCTTTAATGTCTTTAATAAGTTCAAAAACATCCTTGTACCTCATGTCCGGATCCTTTTCTGTCATCTTAAGGACTAAGGCATCTACAGATGGGTCTAGACTCTTTATAAATTCAGAAGGCCTTGGCATTTGTGATTGAACCTGCATAAGGGCAACTGAAACTGGGTTGTCTGCATCAAAAGGAAGTCTTCCTGTTAACATTTCAAAAAGAACTATTCCCAGTGAATATATATCAGACCTGTTGTCTACCTTTGCTCCCCTTGCTTGTTCTGGTGAGAAGTAGTGGACAGACCCCATAACAGCATTTGTAGCAGTGACAGTTGTGTTGTCTGCTACTCTTGCAATTCCAAAGTCCGTTACCTTTATCCTGTCATCTCTTGTCACCATAATATTTTGTGACTTAATATCCCTGTGAACAATGTGTTTTGAATGAGCAACCTTTAGGGCTTCAGCAATTTGTATGCAGTAGTTTAATGCTCTTTTTTCAGATAACCTACCTTCATCATTAATTAAGTCCTTTAGGGTTTTTCCATCAATATATTCCATAACAATATAGTGTACTTCCTTGTCTTGGATTTTTTCTGTACCAACATCATAAATGCTCACTATATTTGGATGAGATATACTTGCTGCTGCAAGGGACTCCCTCTTGAATTTTCTTATAAAATTATTGTCTTCATTGTATTCTAATTTTAGAACCTTAATGGCAACTATCCTATCAAGTTTTTTGTCATGGGCCTTAAAGACATTGCCCATTCCGCCAGTGCCAATTTTTTCTAATATTTCGTATCTATTTCCTAATATTTTATTAATCATTGCCCACCTACTCATTAAATACTAAAATAAATGTAATGTTATCCATGCCACCATTTTTTAGGGCTAGGTCAAGAAGCATATCTCTCGCTTCTTCAGGACTATTTTCCTTTACAATTCTAAAGATTTCTTCATCAGAAACCATGTTTGTAAGCCCATCTGAACAAAATAAAAATACATCTTTATCCTTAATGTCAAGCGTGTTAACTATAACTTCTATATCAGATGTGGTACCCATTGCCTTAGTCAGGACATTCTTCTTGGGATGATTTTTTGCTTCTTCTTCGGTGATTTCTCCAATTTCAATCAAATAATTTACAAAGGAATCATCTTGGGTTATTTGTTCCATTTCTTTATTTATTCTGTAGATCCTAGAATCTCCAATATTTGAATATATGAGAACATCTCCTAGAATAAGTCCACTAGAAAGAGTGGTTCCCATTCCCCTGTAATCTTCATTTTCTTGAGAGCTATCAAATATTTTTTTATTTGCATCCCTAATCGAAGATGAGAGAATTTCTATTGCATCATCTATGCTTTTTATTTCTCTATCTTTTGCGAAATCTTGACCAATTATTTCAGTTGCCATCTTGGATGCTCTTTCACCTGCAAGATGACCTCCCATTCCATCAGCCAATACATATAAATTTTTAGATTCGTTTACATAATAAGAATCTTCATTATTCTTTCTGTAGTTACCTACATTAGTTGCTGATACTACTTTCATTTATTTCACCTCAATCTTACGCCTTAGTTGTCCACATGAGGCGCTGATGTCACTGCCTAGTTCTCGTCTTATGGTTACGTTAAAACCCCTTCTCTCAAGCTTATTCTTGAAGTCATTAATTTCAGACTTAGAAGGTCTTTTCTCATCAAACTCTTCTATAGGATTTAAGGGTATTAGATTTATGTGACACTTTAAATTTTTTGCAAAATTATAAAGCTCATCAATGTTTTTTGTTCCATCATTTTGATTTTTTATCATTGTGTATTCAAAGGTTAACCTGTTATTAGTCTTTTTGACATAATATTCTAGGGATTTTTTAAGTTCAGCCAGGTTAAACCTCCTATTTATTGGCATAAGAGCTGACCTATCCCTATCATTTGTTTGGTGAAGACTAACAGCAAGATTAATTGGAAGATTCAAATCAGCAAGATCATAAATCTTATCAGCCACTCCACAAGTTGAAATTGTAATATTTCTATAAGATGTATTATGGCCCTTCTCGTCGTGGAGAAGTTTTATGAACCTTATGACTTCAGAGAAATTATCTAGAGGTTCGCCACTTCCCATTAATATAAAATTAGAAACTTTTATATTGTATTTATTTTCAATCTCATAAACTTGTCCCAGCATTTCACCAGCACTTAGGTTTCTAACCAGACCAGACTTAGTTGACGCACAAAAATCACAACCCATCCTGCAGCCAACTTGAGTTGACACGCATTGGGAGTAACCGTGCTTGTATTCCATTAGGACACCTTCAATTAGGTTTCCATCTTTTAATTTAAAAAGCAATTTCCTTGTTTCATCTAAGTCAGAGTCAAAGCTTTTAAATATTTCAATTTTATTTATTTCCTCATCTTTAATAAGAGCGATGGCCTTAGACGAAAGATTTGAGTTTTCCACGTCATATCTCTTCTTGTCGTGGAAGAAAGTAAAAAGTTGTGAACCCCTAAAGGCCTTTTCCTTTCTATCCTCAAAAAACTTTCGCAGCTCATCTTCATACATAGAATTTAATTCCATTAAAACCACCTATTCATCTAAACATTATACCATTAGACTTCTTTAAATTAAAATAAGATTTGAAAAATTAGCCGATAAAAAAAGACTGTGAAGAAATTTCACAGTCGTAATAGATATTAATTTTTTTCTAAGAGACAAATTGAAAAACCATCTGATCCATCTACTGATGGAAATAGTTTTAAGACTTCCTTGTCTCTTAATTTTTTTATTTTAAAATCTTTATTTTCACTCAAGAAGTTTTCGATTACATCTTCATTCTCAATTTTTGATAGAGAGCAAGTTGAATAGAGTAAAAGTCCTTGGTCCTTCACATATTCTTTAGCATTGTTTATAATTTCTAATTGAATTTTTCCAAGTTCTTTTAAGTCATCTATTCCCTTGTTCCATTTGATGTCTGGCTTCTTCCTATAAAGGCCTGTTCCAGAACAAGGTGCATCAACTAAGACATAGTCAAACTTATTTATAAAGTCTTCATTTAAGACCCTTGCGTCGTTAATCATAGGAGATATATTTTTGCAGCCAAGTCTCTGAGCATTTTCCTTAATTAAATTTATCTTGCCCTTAGACTTATCACAAGCAACAATTTCACCTGTATTGTCCATAAGCTCTGATAAATGAGTTGTCTTGCCACCAGGTGCTGCACATAAGTCAAGAACTTTTGAATCTTTCCTTGGATTTAAAAAACTAGACACTAGTATGGACCCTAGGTCTTGAACATAGAAGTGACCCTTTTCAAAATATTCAGTGTCTATGATTCCATTGGGATTTAAAACATTTAAGGCCTTGTCATAAGATGTCTCCTCTATTTCAAAACCTATTTGTGATAAGTTTTTTATTAAATCATCCCTATTAGTCTTAAAGCTATTAACCCTAATTGTGAAGGGTGCTTTCTCATTATTTGCCTTGAGAAGTTTCTTTGTAAATTCTTCTCCATAATTTTCGTAAAAGTATTCAGTATAAAATCTTGGATGAGAATAATAAGTAGATAAATTGTCTATGGAATTCTTTAAGGTAACTTGAGCAGGTTTCTTCTTTGCGATGCTCCTAAGTATTCCATTTGTAAAAGAAATTGATCCCTTGTTTCCATAAATTTTTGCAAGATTAACTGATTCATCAACTATGGAATAATCTGGAACCTTGTCAAGAAAATACATTTGGTAAATTGCCATTTCCAAGATAATAAGTATGATCTTGTGAATCCTATTAAACCTAACTCTGGAATTTTGTCTTATGACATAATCGAGATAAGTTTTGTTTCTCACAACTCCTGTTGTTATTTCTTTTATAAAGGCAAAGTCCCTTTCATCTATATTAGATACTTTTAAAATCTCTAAACTTTCCTCTAAAAATGTCCCCTTATAGAGGACATCGTTAATTATTTGTAGTGCTTTTTCTCTTGTGTTTTTCATTAATCTCTTCTTCCAAATATACTTAGTAATCTCAAAAATTGTCCTATTGCAACTATAGTTGATGCAACATAAGTTAATGCTGCTGCACTTAGGACTTCTCTTGTTCCCTTTAAATCTTCATCAGAAATAATTCCCATTGCAAGTTCATTTTTTGCTCTATTTGATGCGTTAAACTCAACAGGCAGTGTAACAATTTGGAATAAAACTGCAAAGAAGAAAAGGGCTATACCTAATTTAGTAAAAAATACTGAGAAGAAAAACCCAAGTATTATTAAAAAGAAGGACAATTGTGTCCCAAGATTTGCAAGTGGCACTAGGGCTGCTCTTATCTTTAGAGGAGCATAGTCAACTGAATCTTGAATAGCATGACCAACTTCATGAGCCGCAATAGAAACTGATGCAATAGAATTTTTATAATAAACATCTCTTGATAGGTTTAAGGTCTTATCTCTAGGATCATAATGATCCGAAAGCTTTCCATCTACCATATTGATGCTAACATTCGATAGGCCATTCCTATCTAAGATTTTTCTTGCAACTTCTGCACCACTAAGATTTGTAGATGATGGAATTTTTTTATATTTTTCATAGGCTGAACTAATTTTTGCCTGTGCATACATAGCAAGAAGTAGGCCTGGAAGTATATAAATCAAGTAAGAGTAATCATAAGTGTAAAAATATGGTCCAAACATTATTTTCCTCCAATCACATAATTTTCTTCAAATTTATTTCCTCGTAAAAAATCATCTATTCCCATGGCTCTTTTACCTGGTGCTTGAATCTCCTTTACAGAAATTGCTCTATCACTTGTTTTAATAATAAGGTCTTTGTCAGATTTTATAATTGTACCTGGTTTTTTATTAGAATTGTCATCAAATTCTTCTGCCCTATAAATCTTATAGAACTTGTCATCATACTTAAACCTAACCCCATAATGAGGAGTTAAGCCCCTTATTTTATTTACAATATTTTTTGAAGTTTCATTAAAATATAAATTCAAATCATCTTTTAAAATTTTATTTGCATAAGTCTTTTTATCCTCATCTTGGTCCACAAAATCCACTGGACCTTTCTCAGCTTCAAGGATAAAGTCTTCTAATAGATCAGCACCCATTTGTGCAAGTTTATCTTCAAGTTCTCCTGCATTCATGTCACCAATTTCAATTTCTCTTACAGATGAAACTGGGCCTGCATCAAGACCTCTTTCCACCTTCATAAGACTGACACCAGTCTTATCATGTCCTTCTATTATTGCCCTATTAATTGGAGCAGCACCTCTTAAATAAGGTAGGAGGGAAGCGTGAACATTAACTATATATTTTTCTGGTAAATCTATTATCTCTTGAGTCAAGATCTGTCCATAGGCCACTACTACAATTATGTCGGCTTGGACTTCTCTTAATTTATCAATTGCTTCTTTAGAATTTATATCTCCTGGTTGAAAAACTTCAAGCCCTAACTCTTCTGCCTTAACTTTTACAGGAGTTTTTGTAAATTTTTTTCCCCTGCCCTTCCTCTTATCTTCTTGAGATACAACAAGGGCCACATCTCCCAACTTACTTAGTCTTTCCAATATTGGAACAGAAAATTCAGGAGTCCCCATAAAAATAAATTTCATTATTCTTCACTCTCCGCTTCATACATTTGTATTGCCTTGTCTGTATAAAGTATTCCATCAAGATGGTCAGTTTCGTGTTGGATAATTCTAGCCAAAAAGTCTTCAGCTTCCATAAGATTTTCCTTACCTTCTAGGTCATTGTACTTAACTTTTATGTGCTTAGCTCTTTTAACAGTACCTTGCTTTCCAGGAACTGAAAGACAGCCTTCCATTGAGACTTCTTCACCATCTTTTTCTATTATTTCAGGGTTTATCATGTAAAATCTCATTGGATCTTCGCCTTCGCCATTATCTTCTTCCCTATTGTCAACAACAATAACCCTTTTTAAAATCCCTATTTGAGGAGCAGCAAGTCCAACTCCAGGAGCAAGGTCCATTGTTTCAAACATATCGTCTATTAAAACTTTTAGTCTGTCATTATAATTAGTAACTGTCTTAGATTTTTTTCTAAGAATTGGATCTTCGTCTGTTCTAATTTTTCTTATTGCCATTAAATCACCTAAAATTCTATATTTAAAATTATTTTTCTTTCTTCTTCTATCTTACTATTATTAATTACCCTTTTTAGGCCCTCAATTAACAAGCCTAGGTCCTTTGGCTTTACCTTAAGGGAAAATTTAGTCTTATTAATATTTTTTATTCTTGGCATCTTGATGAACTTTGTCACCATAATGTCCATGCCTTTTAAATCAAGAGACATTTGATGCAAAAACCTTTCTGCCCAAATTTGAGTTAGGTTTTCGTCATAAGATGAAAACTCAAGCTCAATTAGTTTTGTATAAGGAGGATATAAAAAAGTCTTCCTCTCTTGGATTTCATATTCATAGAAATCCTTATAGTCCCCTTGTGCAGAGTATTTTATAATTTCACTGTCGGGACTGTAGGTTTGAATTATAACTTGGCCCTTTTTGGATGCACGACCTGCTCTTCCCGATACTTGAGTTACTAGCTGGAAGGTTCTTTCTCTTGCCTTGTAATCAGAAATATAAAGAGAGAGGTCTGCTGCAACAATCCCAACAAGTGTAACATCTTCGAAATCAAATCCCTTAGACACCATTTGGGTTCCAATAATTATATCTGCTTCCTTATTTTTTATCTTCTCATAAAATTTTTCAAAGGAATCTTTTTTTCCTGTTGTGTCCCTATCCATTCTAAGAACCCTAGCCTCCGGAAAATATTTTTGAACTTCTTCTTCTACTCTTTGGGTTCCAACTCCAAACTGTTTTATGAATTTTGATCCACAAGATGGGCAAACTCTTGGCAAAGGTTTAGTCTTGCCACAATAGTGACAGATGAGCCTATTTTTTGCCTTGTGATAGGTCATTGAGATGTCACAGTCATCACATTTAATAACTTCACCACAAGATCTGCAGGAAATAAAATTAGAAAATCCTCGCCTATTTAAGAATAAAATAATCTGTTCTTTATTTTTTAACTTTTCTTCAATAGCCTCTCTAAGTTCTCTACTAAAGATTGAGACATTTCCCATTATAAGTTCGTCTCTCATATCAACTATTTCTGTATCAGGAAGAAAAGCTCCTTTTTTGGCCCTATTATTTAATTCACATAAATTATAAAAATCTTTTTGTGCATAAAAATAGGATTCTACAGATGGAGTTGCCGATCCTAGGACAACTTTCCCCCTGCCCTTCATCCTATTTATGGCAACTTCTATGGTGTCATACTTTAAGTTGTCGTGAAATTCATAGGAAGAGTCGTGAGACTCATCAACTATAATCATCTTGAGGTTTTTAAAGGGAACAAAGACTGCACTTCTAACTCCAACCACGACTTTTACTTCATCATTTAAGACCTTCCTATACTCATCATATCTTTCTCCAGCTGAAAGCTTTGAGTGGATAATAGCAACTTCATTTCCAAACCAGGACTTAAATCTCTCAATCATTTGTGGAGTTAATCCAATTTCTGGAACAAGTACAATTACCTGGCCTCCATCTTCAAGAACTTTTGAAGTAAGATTTAAATAAACCTCAGTTTTGCCAGATCCAGTTAGTCCATGAAGTAGTGAGACTACCTTGTCAGTTCTTCGTATACTCTTAAGAGCTTCTTGTTGCTCATCATTTAAAGCTAGCTTATTCTTTTTGAAAGTTTTTTCAACTGGATCTCTATTTATTTCTTTCTTATATTCTTCAATAAGATTTCTTTTTATCAGGCTTTTAATTGGAGAATAAGATATATTTAGATTCTTCATGACATCTACTCTCGATATATCTTTCTCTTTTTTTATAAAATTAAAGACTTGTGCTTGTTTCTCACTAATTCCCTCAAGATTTTTTGGGTCAAAATCACTTACAAGTCTCAAATAATTTACAATTTTTGGCTTTACAGTCACTAAGGAGTCGTAAACATATTTTAGGTAACCCTTAGCCCTTAACTTCTTAATTATTACTTTTTCATCTTCTTTTAAATCCTCGAAATACTTTGACAGATCTATAGAGTTTAAATCTTCCAAGTCCTTACCATTAGGGTATTTTTCTACAAGGATTTTTTTCTTAATTTTTTGAAGATTTCCTGGTGGTAAGATTGGAGCAAAGGCCTTTGAGTAACCAACGAGGTATCTTTCCTTCATCCAAAGGCCAAGTCTTATTAGGTCATTGGATATTATTGGTTCATCGTCAAGGACTGAATGAATCTCCTTTAACTCTTCTCGGTGGTCTCCAGAATAATTTGCATGTAAAAAAAGGACGATACCAACTCGGTAGGACTTCCCAAAATTTACGAGAACTCTCATACCTGGTTTAACATCATCTTTTACTATATATGTATAAAGTTTATCTATTTTTTGAAAATTATTTTCGATAAAAATATCTGCAAACATGTCTTCACCCACAAAAGAGCTAGATTTCTCTAGCTCATAAGTTTTTTTGCCCTATCTAAAATTTCTCTCGCAAGTTCAGCCTTAGACATAATTTCTAAATCATCAGTCTCATCTCTTGAGATAATGGAAACTATATTGGTGTCACTCCCAAAACCTGCACCTTCTTTTTTGATATTGTTAACAACAATTATATCAAAGTTCTTTTTAATTAGTTTTTCCTTAGCATATTCATAAATGTTAGTTGATTCTGCAGCAAAGCCAACTATAACTTGGTTTTTCTTCAGACTTCCATAGTGAGCAGCAATGTCAGGATTTTTTTCCATTTCAATTAGGTTCATTTGACTGTCGTTACCCTTTTTAATTTTTTCTTCACTATAAGTCTTTGGCCTATAGTCACTTGGGGCAGCTGCCTTAATCAATAAATCACATTCATCAAAGTATTTTCCAACAGCATCATACATCTCACGAGTTGAATCCACTCTTACAAAGTTATCAACTTTAGGAACATCAATTTTTGTTGGACCAGATATAAGTGTTACTTTTGCCCCTCTTTTTTTTGCATTATCTGCAAGGGCATAACCCATCTTTCCAGAAGAATAATTAGAAATAAACCTAACTGGATCAAGTGCCTCTCTTGTAGGTCCTGCTGTGATTACAACATGCTTACCTTCAAGGTCTTTCTCAGTTAATGCTCTGTCAATTTCATCAACAATTTCACTAGGCTCAAGCATCTTGCCACTACCATAGTCATTGCAGGCAAGTAGGTCTTCTTTGGTATCTAGGATTATAACTCCCCTATCTCTTAGGGTCTGCATATTCTTTTGATTTGCTTCTGAATTTAACATTACTGTATTCATTCCAGGTGCCAACATTACCTTGGACCTTGAAGCCATTAAAACTGTAGATAGCATATCATCTGCAATACCATTGGCAAATTTTCCAATAATATTTGCAGTAGCAGGTGCAATAACAATAATATCAGCCCATTTAGCTAGAGAAATATGTTCAACATCCATGTTAAAAAGTTGATTAAACATCTCTCCATGAACTACATTGTTGGACATAGTTTGAAAAGTAAGCGGTGTAACAAATTCAGTTGCATTTTTTGTCATTATAACCTTTACTTCTGCGCCTAATTTTCTCAAAAGACTGCATATACCTGGAGACTTATAAACAGCAATTCCACCTGTAACTCCAAGTAGAATTTTTTTACCCTTTAACATCTTATTCCTCTTCTAGTTCTTCTTTGTTTAAATCGTCAATCTTTTTTTGCTTAATTTCTTGTATAAGATTTTCTTTTTCTTCAGCAACCTTTTCTTCATACTCAGAGTCGCTTAATTTTTCTCCAAATTTAATTTTACCAGCCATAATTTCTTCAATAGCAATTGTTACTGGTTTTTCACTATCTGTATCTACTAAAGCTGGATTTCCATCAATAATCTTTCTAGCTCTTTTTGATACTAAAATTGCAAGTTCATATCTAGAATCTGCAACTTCTTTTAATTCTTTAAAAGATGGTATAATCATTTACTTCTCTCCTCTTCTGCTTGAACTTCTTTTTTAATATTCTTATGTCTTTTAACCCTAAGTTTTTCAGCTGCAATAATAGTTTCGATATCCTTAACTGCATTGTCTATTACATCATTTATAACAAAGTAGTCATATTCACCTACGAAGTCAAGTTCCTTAAAGGCATTTCTATACCTAGTTTCTATTTCATCTTCAGTTTCTGTATCTCTCTTAACAAGACGAGATCTCAATTCATCCATAGTTGGAGGAATTAAAAATATAAATACTGCTTCTTTATATTTTTCTTTAATTTGAAGAGCGCCTTGCACATCAATTTCAAGAAGTACAATTTCTCCCTTTTCTATTTCATCAAAAACAAATTTCTTTGGTGTACCATAGTAGTTTGTATGAACAAAGGCATGTTCCAATAATTCATCATTTTCTACCATTTTTTCAAATTCTTCTCTTGAGGCAAAAAAGTAATTTTCGCCATTTACTTCGCCTGGTCTAGGAGTCCTAGTAGTAACAGAAGTTGAGAAAATTATGTCATCATTGTTTTTCATTAAGGATTCACTTACTGTTCCTTTTCCAGAACCAGAAGGACCTGATAAAACTAATAAAAATCCGCCGTCCAAATTATCACCATCCTAAGTATTTTATTCAACATTTTGCGCTTGTTCACGCAATTTTTCTATTTCTGATTTTAGCATTACAACAGCACTTGTAATTTCAATATCATTTGATTTTGAACCTATGGTGTTGGACTCTCTGTTCATCTCTTGAATTAAAAAGTCTAACTTTCTGCCAATTGGTCCCTCTTGATTTATTATATCATTAAAATTGTGAGTGTGAATTTTAAGCCTTGTAATTTCTTCATCAATTGAAAGTTTATCAAGCATTATTGCTATTTCTGTCAAAATTCTATCTTCATTTATTTCACTTGATTGAAGAAACTCGGCTACCCTTTCTCTCAATCTATTTTCATTTTCCTTTAAACTAATAGGAGCTCTATCTTCTATAAAGTCAGTAAGTCTTTTGACTTCTTCAAGCTTTATTTGAAAGTCTTCTTTTATCTTTTCACCTTCAAAAGATCTAGATTTTACAAATTCATTTGCAGCTTCATCTAGCACTTTTAAAAGTTCTTCTTTTATATAATCTCCATCAAACTCTGCTTTTTGTGGTTTGATAATATTTGAGTCTCTCATCAACTTAGAAAATGATATATCAGAAGCTACTCCCAACTTCTCTTCTAATTCTTTACTTATAATAATATACTTATTTAGCAGCTCATAGTCAATATCAATTTCAACCTGGCTTGAATCCAAATATTCAAAATTTATGAATACATCAACCTTGCCTCTTTTGATTTTTGACTTAATAAAAGATTTAACAGCTTCTTCTGCATACATAATTGACCCAGGCATTCTCACATTAATGTCTAGATACCTGTTATTCACAGACTTCATCTCAACTTTAATATAGAAATCCTCACATCTTTTTTCAAAAAGGCCGTAGCCAGTCATGCTATTCATAAAAACTCCTTATAAAGAACAAAAAGCACTAAAAAGTGCTTTTCATTTTATTTTACAACCATATTTACAATCTTATTTGGAATATATATTTTCTTAACTATATTCTTGCCCTCTGTATTTTTTGCGAAAAGTTCATCCTTTTCTGCAATTTCTAATACTTCATCTTGGGAAGCATCTCTCTCTATCTTAATTGTATATCTAACTTTACCGTTAAATTGAACTGGAAGCTCTATTTCATTATCAATAGTAAGCTCTTCCTTATATTCAGGCCAAGCTTGTTCTGATAATACTCCACCAAGTTCACATACTTGCCACAATTCTTCTGTTATATGTGGTGCAACTGGATTTAGTAAAATTAAGAAAGTTCTAAGGTCTTCTTTAGTGATTTTTCCAGCATCATTAAATTCATTTGATAGAGTCATAAGTTGAGCAATTGCAGTATTTGCCTTTAAGTGAGCATAATCTTCAGTAACCTTTTTGATAGTCTTGTGTATTTCTGAGACTAATTCTTTACTGTAGTCATCTCCCTCAACTACAATTTCTTGTAGATTCCAAACTCTTTCCAAGAATCTTCTACAGCCCTTAACTCCATTTTCTGACCAAGGTACAGGTTTTTCAAAATCACCAATAAACATTTCATAACATCTTAAAGTGTCTGCACCGTAATCTCTAACAATATCGTCAGGATTTACTACGTTACCCCTTGATTTTGACATTTTTTCATTGTTTCCACCAAGAATCATACCGTGTGAAGTTCTCTTTTGATAAGGTTCCTTAGTTGGAACTACTCCAATATCGTATAAGAACTTGTGCCAGAATCTTGAATATAGAAGGTGAAGTGTAGTATGTTCCATACCACCATTGTACCAATCAACTGGCATCCAATAATCAAGAGCTTCCTTGCTTGCAAGTGCTTCATCATTGTGTGGGTCAGTATATCTTAAGAAGTACCAAGATGATCCTGCCCATTGTGGCATTGTATCTGTTTCTCTCTTTGCTGGTCCACCACATTTTGGACAAGTAGTGTTTACCCAATCAGTCATCTTTGCAAGTGGTGATTCTCCAGAATCAGTTGGTTCGTAATTTTCTACTTCTGGAAGTAAAAGTGGAAGTTCTTCTTCTGGAAGAGCTACATAACCACATTTTTCGCAGTGAACTATTGGAATTGGTTCTCCCCAATATCTTTGCCTTGAGAATACCCAGTCTCTCAATTTATAATTAACTTTTCTATCTCCAAGTTTATGTTCTTCAAGATAGTCTATCATCTTAGCGATGGCATCTTTAACTTCAAGTCCATTTAGGATTTCTGAATTAATCATTTTTCCTGTAGATGTTTCTGTATTTGCATGTTCTGATACATCAGATCCTTCTATAACAGGGATAATTTCAAGTCCAAATTTCTTTGCAAAGTCATAGTCACGATCATCGTGAGCTGGCACTGCCATAATAGCACCTGTTCCATATGTCATAAGGACATAATCAGAAATCCAAATTGGAATTTCTTTATTTGTAAGGGGGTTAATTGCCTTAATACCTTTTATTTCTACACCAGACTTGTCTTTTTCAAGTTCAGTTCTTTCGAAATCACTTTTCTTTGAACATTCTTCTTTGTAGGCATTTATTTCATCTAAGTTTTCAATCTTATCAGCATGTTCTTCAATTAATGGGTGTTCTGGCGCAATTACCATATAAGTTGCACCATAAATTGTATCTGGTCTAGTTGTGAAAACTTCAAGTTGTTCATCAAAGTCTTTCAGTGAAAAGTTAATACTTGCTCCTTCACTTCTACCAATCCAGTTTTTTTGTTGTGTTACAACCCTATCGATAAAGTCAAGATCGTCTAAGTCTTCGATAAGTCTATCTGCATACTCGGTTATTTTAAGCATCCATTGGCTCTTAACACGTCTTACAACTTCTTCTCCACATCTTTCGCACTTTCCACCAACAACTTCTTCATTAGAAAGTCCAACCTTACATGAAGGGCACCAGTTTATTGGCATTTCTTTCTTGTAAGCAAGTCCGTGTTTATAAAGTTGTAGGAAAATCCATTGTGTCCACTTGTAGTATTCTGGATCAGTTGTGTTAATTTCCCTAGACCAGTCAAAGGAAAATCCAATTGACTTTAATTGTTTTTTAAAGTGAGCAATATTATTTTTAGTAACAATAGCTGGATGGATTTTATTTTTTATTGCATAGTTTTCTGTTGGAAGACCAAAGGCATCCCATCCCATTGGGTAAAGTACGTTATAACCTTGCATCCTCTTCATCCTAGAAACAATATCTAGGGCAGTGTAAGGCCTTGGGTGACCTACGTGAAGTCCTTGTCCAGATGGATAAGGGAATTCTACAAGGGCATAAAACTTTTCCTTGTCTGAATTATTTTCACATACAAAGGATTCATGTTCATCCCAAAAGTCTTGCCACTTTTTTTCTATATCACTTGGTGTGTATTTATTCATATTAACTCCTAAAATTTCAAAAATTAAAATTCAGCATTTCCAACAGTTCTTGGGAATGGAATTACGTCTCTTATATTTTTCATTCCAGTTATATACATTACTGCTCTTTCAAATCCAAGACCAAATCCTGAGTGGACTACAGATCCATATCTTCTTAAATCAAGATACCAATCATAAGTGTCCATATCCATTCCAATGTTTTGCATCTTTTCTTCTAGAACGTCAAATCTGTGTTCCCTTTGGCTTCCTCCAATGATTTCGCCAACACCTGGAACTAGAAGGTCCATAGCTGCTACAGTTTTCTTGTCTTCATTTTCATACATATAGAAAGCCTTGATTTCCTTTGGATAATCAGTTACGAAAACTGGTTTCTTGTAAACTTCTTCAGTAATATATCTTTCATGTTCTGTTTGTAGGTCAATTCCCCAGCTTACAGGATAATTAAATTCCTTATCAGCCTTTTCAAGAATTTCAATAGCTTCTGTATAAGTTATTCTTGCAAACTCGTTATCAACTACATTTTGTAATCTTTCTAATAGACCCTTGTCAATGAAGTTGTTAAAGAATTCCATTTCTTGTGGTGCATTTTCAAGGACATAAGAAATAATATATTTTAACATTTCTTCTGATACGTCCATATTTACATTAAGATCAGCAAAGGCCATTTCTGGTTCAATCATCCAGAATTCTGCAGCGTGTCTTTGTGTATTTGAATTTTCTGCCCTAAATGTAGGTCCAAAAGTATAAATATCTCTAAAGGCTTCTGCAAAAGCTTCAGCTTCTAGTTGACCAGACACTGTAAGGTGAGTCTTTTTATCGAAGAAGTCCTTTGAGTAGTCAACTTCAGTAGGTTCTGATTTTGCAATTTTATCAATGTCAAGAGTTGTTACTTGGAACATTTCTCCTGCTCCTTCAGCATCTGATGTTGTGATAATTGGAGCATGGACGTAAACAAATCCCTTTTCTTGGAAGAACTTGTGAATTGCATAAGCAATTAGTGATCTTACTCTAAAGACAGCATTAAATGTATTTGCTCTTGGACGTAAGTGAGCTATTGTTCTTAGGTATTCCATTGTGTGTCTTTTCTTTTGAAGTGGATATGATGGATCAGATGAACAAATTGCTTCTATCTTACTTGCTTGTAATTCATAAGATTGGTTTTTACCAGGTGACTTAACAATTTTTCCACTGATTTCTAAAGAAGAGCTTATTGGAAATTTTTCAACTTCATCAAAGTTTTCTAATTCTTTACCATAAACTACTTGAATTGGTTTAAAAACTGTTCCATCAGTGAGTTCAATAAAACCGAAGTTTTTTGAAGCTCTAGATGTTTTTACCCAACCACTTAATACTATTTCTTTATCTAAAAAATCCTCTGGATTTTTAAAAATTTCTCTAATGCTAATTGACATAATTCCTCCTAATTTTCAATTTCTTACTTAATTGTTAAGTATATAATTAAATGCTCTATTTGTCAATTTAACTCACTTTAAACTGTCTAAGTAATCTTTTATTTTTCTTTCATAGCCAATATTTTTTGGCTCATAATATTTTCTGCCCTTAAAATTATCTGGCATATATTTTTGGTCTACATAAGCATTCTCATAATCGTGAGGATATAAGTATTTTTCATCAGTTTCATTGTTTGGGTTTCTTTTATCCCTTATATACCTGGGTATATCAATGTTAGTTGAATTTCTCACATCCTCCATGGCCTTATTTATTCCTGCATAAGCTGCATTGGATTTTTCTGATGATGCTAAATAAGTTGCAGTTTGGGCTAAGATAATTCTGGCTTCAGGCATTCCAACAGCATTTATATTGTTAAAACAAGCCGATGCAACTTGAATTGCTTCTGGATTTGCATTGCCCACATCTTCTGAAGCAAAAATTATAAGCCTTCTCGCAATAAATTTGATGTCCTCTCCGCCTTCAAGCATCTTTGCAAGATAAATTAGGGCGGCATTTGGGTCTGACCCCCTCATGGACTTTATAAAGGCAGATATAGTGTCATAGTGCTCATTATTATTCTTATCGTACCTAACATTTTTTATGAGAAGAGAGTTTTCTATTACATCTTTATCTAAAAATATTTTTCCATCAACTTCATCTGTTGATAATGCAGCAATCTCTAAGCTGTTTAAGAGATATCTACCATCTCCATTTGAATTTTTTATTAAAATATTTCTTGCCTCTTCAGTGATTTCTATATTTTCCCTTCCAAGTCCACGTTCCTTATCAGCTAAAGCCATATCCATCATTTTTTCTAAATCCTTGTTTTCTAGAGGATATAAATTTATTATTTGCATTCTCGATAAGAGAGCTCTATTGACTTCAAAATAGGGGTTCTCTGTTGTAGCACCTATTAGACTAATAACTCCTCTTTCGACAAAGGGTAGGAGAGCATCTTGCTGGCTCTTGTTAAATCTATGGATCTCATCAATAAAAACTATTGTTGATACATTATCAAACTTCATAGAGTCTTCCGACTTTTTCAAAACTTCACGAAGCTCCTTTAGGTTAGATGTTACAGCAGATAATTTAACAAAATTTTTATTAGTTGTTCTAGCAATTATCTCTGCAAGAGTTGTCTTACCAACTCCTGGTGGACCATAAAACAATACAGAAGTTAGCCTATCACTTTTTATAAGCCTGGAAAGATACTTGCCCTCTCCTATAATATGATCTTGACCAAAAAATTCTTCCAAATTTCTTGGTCTCATCCTATCAGCCAGAGGTGCTTGACTTTCTAAATTTTTTTGCATGCTAAGTTCAAATAAATCCATATTAATTCTTCTTTTTTACAAAATTCTCAAGCTCATCAACAAAGGATTGAAGATCTTTAAATTCCCTATATACAGATGCAAACCTAACATAAGAAACCTCATCTAGGTCCTTTAGTTCTTCCATTACCATCTCTCCAACTTCAAGAGAACTAATTTCTTTCTTCATAGAGTTTTCGATTTTCTTTTCTATATTGTTTACAGCATCTTCTATATCAGCAGCAGACACAGGTCTCTTCTCACAAGACTTTATCATACCTCTGATAATTTTCTCTCTGTCAAAGGCCTGTCTGTTTCCATCTTTCTTAATTACCATAATTGGTGATTGCTCAATTTTTTCATAAGTAGTGAATCTCTTTTGACAGTTTAGACACTCGCGCCTTCTTCTTATAGTATTACCTTCATCAGTTGGCCTTGTGTCTAAAACCTTAGAGTCACCATATCCACAAAAAGGACACTTCATTATTCTCACCTCATTTAAATAAGGCCCTTAAGGACCATTAAAATTATAATATCACTTAAAATTTTATTAATCAATTCTAAGAAAGCATAAAAAAAGCTGAGCCACTAGGCCCAGCCAATTTTTATATTTTCTTTTAATTTTATGACATACTTTGTGCAATATTTAAGAATATGGTAATAAATACTGAGTTTGTAATGTCGATAGCAAAAGCTCCAACCATTGGAAGTATAAAGTATGCTTTTGGTGATGGACCAAATCTTTCAGTGATTGAGTCCATGTTTGCAAGTGCGTTATAAGTAGCACCCATACCAAATCCACACATACCACCAGAAAGTACTGCTGCGTCGTAATTTTTACCCATTGCCCAGAATGTAACAACATAAGCAAAGAATAGCATAAATGCTGTTTGAGCAAATAGGATAATAAGCATTGGTCCTGCAACTTCCTTAAGGTCAATTAGGTTGATGTCGATTAATGCC
Organism: Peptoniphilus harei; assembly: GCF_900454685.1. Classification (GTDB taxonomy): domain Bacteria; phylum Bacillota; class Clostridia; order Tissierellales; family Peptoniphilaceae; genus Peptoniphilus_A; species Peptoniphilus_A harei. The sequence continues at coordinate 1,510,419 of NZ_UATM01000032.1, forward strand.
ATTACTAGGAATACATTTAGTCCAACGTCTCCACAGATAGAGTTTGCTCTTTGGTTAACCATTAGACGTCCTTCTTTACCAATTGTATTAACAAAGATACCTGCTATAATCATTGAAGTTACATAAGCTGGTAAGTTTAATTCTTTGCCCATAATTGATACGTGAGTTCTAATGAATTCTTGTAGAATTGAACCAAATCCAATTGAAACGAAAATAAGTCCAAGAACTTTAATAAAGTCTCCAGCTTGTAGAGGTACTACTCTTTCGTAGCCTTCACCAGCATTGTTCTCTTCCAAGTGTTCAAGAACATCATCGTAGTTTGAAGATTTTGTTTTATTTCCAGAAAGTTTGTTTCTGCTAATAAGTGTTGATCCAACAGGTCCTCCAATTAGAGATCCCATGATAACACCGAAAGTTGCTGCTGCAAGTCCAAAAGTCTTCGCATTGTCAAGACCAAGTTGAGCGAAGGTACTTCCCCAAGCTCCAGCTGATCCGTGACCACCAACCATAGTAACTGAACCACAGATAAGTCCAAGTAGTGGATTTTGTTTTAATACCTTAGCAAGAACTAGTCCTATTGTATCTTGTCCTAGAACTAATATTGCTGAAATTAACCAGAATATTAAGAATCCTTTTCCACCCTTTTTCAATGTGTCAAGGTCTGCCCCAACACCAATAGCAGTAAAGAATACCATCATAAATGGATTTTGTAAGGCTTGATCAAATTCAAAAGTTGCAATTCCACCAACTTGTAATAAGAATCTAATGATTGCAAATAAGAATCCCCCGATTACTGGTGCTGGAACACAGAATTTTTGAAAGAAGTAAACCTTATTTCTTAAAAATTTACCTATGTAGTAAACCATGATTGCAAATCCTACCGTTTGCATTAAGTTAAATGATAAATTCATTCTTCTCCTCCTTTATTTTTTTCTCACAAAGAGTATTATAACAAAAAAATATTTAAAATAACAATATTTTTTTATTTTTATCATTTGTTTAATTTTTTTAGTTTTTTTTAATTATTTAATAAATTATAGATGATTTCTAACACTTTTCGTAAGCATAATTTTTTAGTTAGTTGAGTGAATATTCATGCCTAATTTTTAAAAATTTTAAATCAATAAGAAATTTTTAAAAAAGAAAATTTTATGTCATAAAAACATTTTCACAACTTGCAATAATGTATTCTCTTTTAAACCATTTTACTTAAAACGAAAAATAAATTTATTGTAAATTATATAAAATTTCTTTTCTATAATCCTAATTACTTCTATTGAATAAAAGCATACATATGAAAAAACTATTTATCTCCAGTAAGTTAAGAAAAATTCTATTTTAAAAAGCTAACAAATCTCTTTTATTATTTTGCACTTATTTGCCTCTCCTGGTTTTGTTTTTATTTATTTTTTAGTTTGTGACTAATTTCTTATAAGTTCTATTTTTATAATAAAAATATCTGTTAAAGATTTACTCCCCAACAGATATTAAGACATTAAAAAAGGACATTGTCTCCAATGTCCTAAATCTTAAATTAAATTTATTTTCTATTAATTCTTAAGAAAGAAGGGATTTTAAGTTCTCCATTATCTTCATCATCATCATTTTCAAGGGATTCAATGGGAGATTTTTGGTTAAGTTCAACTTTCTTATCTTTCTTGTCTTTCTTATCTTCTTTATATTGGTCAAATTCAGTTGCTATAACTGTAATCTTAACTTCGTCTTTAAGTGTTTCATCAATACCTGCACCAAAGATAATGTTAGCATCTTCAGATACACAGTCTCTAATAAGGTCTGCTGCTTCATTAACTTCGAAGATACCAAGATCTGAACCTGCTGTAATATTTAGAAGAACAGATTTTGCTCCTTCAATAGAAGTTTCTAGTAGAGGAGAGTTTATTGCAAGTTTAGCTGCTTCAGTAGCTCTGTCATCACCAGATGCACGGCCAATACCCATGTGAGCAATGCCCTTATCATACATAATTGTCTTAACGTCAGCAAAGTCAAGGTTAATTAGGTTAGGAACAGAGATTAAGTCTGAAATACCTTGGATACCTTGTTTTAGTATGTCATCTGCCATTTCAAAGGCTTGTGAGAAGCTTGTCTTTTTATCTGCAATGCTAAGAAGTCTGTCGTTTGGAATTATAACTAATGTATCAACCTTTCCCTTAAGAGCATTAATACCTGATTCAGCAGATTTTGCTCTCTTTCTTCCTTCAAATGTAAAAGGTTTTGTAACAACACCAACAGTAAGTAGACCTAACTCTTTTGCAACATCTGCAATAACAGGAGCTGCACCAGTACCAGTTCCTCCACCCATTCCTGCAGTGATAAATACCATATCAGCGCCATCAAGAGCTTCTCTGATTTCATCTAAAGATTCTTCAGCAGCTTGTTCACCAATTTCTGGATTAGCACCTGCTCCAAGTCCCTTAGTGATTTTTTCACCTAATTGAATTTTTGTTTCAGCATTTGAATTTTTAAGTGCTTGTCTATCTGTGTTAAATACTAAAAATTCAACGCCCTTAACTCCAGCTTCAATCATTCTATTAACAGCGTTGTTTCCGCCGCCACCAACGCCAACTACTTTAATTTTGGCAAAATCGTCTTGGTCCATATCGAATTCCAACATAAACATCCTCCTCGTATACTAATTAATTATTTTTATATTCATTACTATCATTTTATAGAAATACTGTTAAATAGTCAATATCTAAAGGTCAATTGTGACCTTTAATTTGCGTTTTCGTCAAGCTTATTTATTTCTCTATAAGATTTATTTTTCTCTTCATCTTTAATTGAAGTTTTTTTCTCTTTTTCATCTGACTTTTTATTATCTTCCCCGTCAGTAATAAGTATTGGGCTTTCACCCTTTTCCATTTGAATTATGATGGCATTCTTATTTGTTGTACTTATATCCTTAAGTATTAATGAAAGCATCTTGAGTTTATAATCAACATTAGAATAGGATCCAAATTCAATTTTAATTCCGTCAACTGTCGTAAAAGTTGAAATAGAATCTAAAAGTTCAATATCCCTTATGTTTCCATGAAGCGAATATTCATCTTGTCTTAGGGACAATAAAAGATTTCTTTTTTCTTGGTCCTCTGAGTTAGTTAAAATATAATTCCCGGCTTGAGGGTTCTCTACATTAAAGCCTGACAAATTAACCAAGTTATCAGATTTTTTGTCTGAATTTTCAAGAATCCTAAATTTATCATCAACTAACAAATATTCAGTAGATTCCAATTGATAGTAAGGAAGTCTTTCTTTCACCTTTATGGTAACTTTTCCTCTAAGGTTATAGGAAATTTTGGCATCCTCTATATAAGGGATGCTTTCTAATTTTTCTATCCTGTCTTTTTTTGATATTACAAAAAATTTGCTTCCCTTTTGAAGTTGAGAAACTTTTTTTATCTTGCCTGCACTAACATTTTGATTGCCCTCTATGTTAATACTTTTCACATTAAAAAAATTTGAATTTTTAAGGGCAAAAATTATTAAAAATATGAAGGAAAAGAATATGAAAAATCTGCTAAAAATCCTAAAATATTTTCTTTTTTTATTCAGTTTTCTTTTTTTCTTTTCCATCTTTTTCATAAAATCACTCTATAATCATATCAACAATTTTTGAAACAGCATCTAGGCTGGCAAGTTTCTTTGAGTTTTCTGCCATTTTATTTCTTTCATTATTATCATCAAGAATTTTATTAATTTCATTTAAGAGACTTTCTCCATTTAAGTCCTTTTCTTCAATAACTGAAGATGCACCCATACCCTTGTAACTCATTGCGTTATAGTATTGGTGGTTTCCTGCAGTATAGGCCTTTGGAATTAAAATTGATGCTATGCCAAGGGCTGATATCTCTGCAAGGGTCATAGCTGATGACGAAGCTATAACTAGATCTGCGCTGGATAAATAATCATAAACCTTGTGAGTATAATCAAGGATTTCCACATTGTCTGGAAGGTCAGGTGCCTTTTCCATGAATCCATCATAATGTTCTCTACCTGTTACATGAGTTAGTTTAAAGGGAAGACTTTCATTTTTTCTTAGGATTTCTAATATTGCATCGTTAGTAGATTCTTGTCCACCAGAGCCTCCAAAACAAAATACAAATTTCTCATCTTTTTTTATATTTAATTCTTTCCTCGATTTTTCCCTGTTTAAGTGGAAAAAAACATCTCTTACAGGGTTACCAGTAAAGATAATATTGTCATTATCTAGATATTTTTTTGCTTCTTCAAAGTTAATAAAGACATAATCGGCCTTTTTAGCAAGGATTTTATTGGTCTTGCCTGGATAGGCATTTTGTTCTTGAACTACTGTCTTTATTTTTTTCTGTTGAGCCTTAAAAACTATTGGTGCACAAACATATCCACCAGTTCCAATGACAATATCTGGTTTAAAATCATTTAATATTTTATTACATTCTCTTAATCCTTTCATTAGGTTAAAGAAGGTAATAACTGTGTCCTTATTTAATTTTTTTCTCGGAAGACCAGAAATATCAATGCCTTTAAATTCAAAATTATATTTTTTTGCCAATTCTTCTTCTAAAGAATCTTTTTTTCCAACATAGAGAATTTCTGCGTCCTTGTCTTTCTTTTTTATCTCTTCTCCAATAGCAAGTGCTGGGTATATATGTCCCCCAGTACCTCCGCCGGATAAAATATATTTCATACTGTGCCTTCTTTCGAAATCTTTAATAAAATAGCTGTTGATACAAGTGCCATTACAAGTGCTGTACCTCCATAGGAAATAAAAGGTAAGGTTATACCTGTTACTGGAAGAATTTTTGCGCAAACTCCCATATTAAAAAAGGCCTGGATTCCAATGTAGGTTGTCATGCCAATAGCAGTGAATTTATCAAAATAATTTGTGGCCTTAAAGGCTATCATGTATCCCCTATAAATATAAATTATAAATAATAATATTACTATAAAAGTTCCAATAAAACCAAATTCTTCTGCTATTACAGAAAAGATAAAGTCTGTATAAGCTTCTGGAAGGTTTGTATACTTTTGTCTCGATCTAAATAAACCTACTCCAGAGTAACCTCCCAAAGCAAAGGCATAAAGAGATTGCCTTGATTGATAGAGGGCAGCCGATTGGTAGTCTGTTGAGTCAGACACAAACCCAAAAATTCTCATAAGCCTAAACTTATTTTCTGGGTCCATTAAAATTACAAATATAAGACCTATACCTAATACAACTAAGAATAAGAATTGTTTTTTATTTATTCCAGCCGCAAGAAGTATGGCAAATAGTGACACACCAATAACAACCGCTGTTGAAAAGTCCTTAATCATAATTGGTCCAACAGATATACCCATTATAGCAACTGCTATTAAAAATATTTTTCTGTCTTTTAAGGAATAAATATTTCTCGCCAAGTATTTTGATAAGTAAATTATTGAAGATAATTTTAAAATATCTGAAGGTTGAAACCTTAATATTTTAAGATCTAGCCACCTTACTTGTCCCTTCGACTTGTCACCAAGTGGAGACCACAAGAGTAGTATTAAAACGATACTTACTGGAAACAACCAATCTATATTTTTATAAATTACTGCTCTTGGCATCTTTAAAATCAATAAAAGAGCAATAATTCCTATTATTAAAAAGCCAGATTGTCTTGCCAAGTAGTGAAAGCTATTTAAATTATATTTTTTTGCAGTTGGAAAGGAAGCTGAAGTAACTGCTATAAGACCAATTACAATAAGAAACACTGTGGTCAAAAGCAGCATCAAATCAATATCTTTTATTTCCTTTTTTAACTTCATCTACATCAACTCTTTGACAAGGTCCTTGAAGTGTTGACCCCTTATTTCATAACTTTTATACATATCCCATGAAGCACACGCAGGTGATAAAAGAACATCGTCTCCACTTGAAGAAAGTTTCCTAGCAAGTTCTACAGTTTTTTTTAAGTCTTCAGTAATGTAAAACTCTACTCCAGATTTTTTACAAGAATTAGAGATTTTTTCTGCAGTTTCTCCAAATAAGATTGCTGTCTTTATTTTATCTTTAGACTTTTCTATTAGATTATCAAAATCTGCACCCTTGTCGTATCCACCAGCTATCAAGACTACGTCTCCATCCATAGCAGCAACAGCTACTTCTGTTGAATCTGGATTAGTTCCCTTGGAGTCGTTATAATATTTTACTCCGTCAACTTCTCTTACAAATTCAATCCTGTGTTCTACTCCTGTAAAAGAAAGAATGGATTTTTTAATAAGATCTAGGTCAATATTTAGAAGTTTACAAGCAATAATAGCTGCCATAATATTTCTTACATTATGGTCTCCAGGAATTTTTATGTCTTTAATATCTAAGACTTCTTCTGTCTTTTCTCCATTATTAAAATAAATTTTTCCATTATCAACATAAGCTCCCTTATCCCCTATCTTTTCCATAGAAAAATAATATTTTTCTGCCTTGAACTTATATTCTTCAGCAAGATCCTTATCTTCATAGTTTAAAATTGCAAAGTCATTTTCGTCTTGATTTTTAAAGATTTTAAATTTTGCATCTACGTAATTTTGTCTTGTCTTATGCCAGTCTAAATGATCACTGGTTACATAGGTTAAGACTCCTATGTGGGGCTTGAAATCAATTGTGTCTTCTAGTTGGAAGGATGATGCCTCTATTACTACATAATCATTATCACTTGCTTCTTTAGTGATTTCAAGAATCCCTCTTCCAATATTTCCTACAACATAAGTCTTTGCTACTCTTTTTAGAATATCTCCAAGAATTGTAGTTGTCGTCGTCTTGCCGTTTGTACCAGTAACTGCAATTACATTTTCAGTTTTTAAATTTCTATAGCTAAGTTCAATATCTGAAATAATCTCTATGTTTTTCTCTCTGGCCTTTTCTAAAAGTTCATGGAAAGGATATATTCCAGGACTTTTAACTATTAAGTCAATATAATCAAGGTCTTCTTCCTTAAAAATTATAAAATCTTCTTCTACATTTAACTTATGAAGGTCTTGATTGCTATCGTAAACATAAATCTTGCATGGAAATTCTTTTAAAAATTTTAGGGCCGTCTTTCCAGTGACCCCAAAACCCATAATTAAAATATTTTTGTTTTCTATCATCTTAAATCACCTAAAATAATATTAAGTAAGAAATCACACAAAGTATAATTTCTACTAATGAAAATACTGCTACTATCTTTTTCTCATGCCATCCCTTGTGTTCAAAATGATGGTGAAGTGGTGACATAAGGAAAACTCTCTTTCCCCTAGTTTTAAAGCTAATTACTTGAATTATAACTGAAAGTGTTTCTATAAAGTAAATTCCACCTGCAATAGGTAAAATTAAGGGCACATTTAAAAGAAATGCTATGGCAGAAATTGCTCCACCTAAGGCAAGAGATCCTGTGTCTCCCATAAAAACTTTTGCTGGAAACTTATTGTAGTATAAGAATCCCATTAAAGCACCTGCTAAGGCAAGGCAAAATAGAGAAATTTCATATCTTTGAAATTTAGCTGCAACAATATTAAAAAATATTAGGCAAATAATTGTCACGCTTGTTGAAAGTCCATCTAAACCATCAGTTAAGTTTACTGAATTCACTGTACCCACAATTACAAAGATAACAAAGGGAATATATAAAAATCCTATGGACCTATAGTCTTTTAAAAAGGGAATATATAAATCTGTCCCCATTCCTTTAGAATTGTATTGGTATATTATTAAAATAACTGCAACTAAAATTTGAAGGAGTAACTTTTGATAGGCACGAAGTCCTAAGTTTCTCTTCATTACAACCTTGATGTAGTCATCAATAAAACCAACTGCTCCAAAGGCAAGAGTTGAGAATAATATCATTAAAACTGAAACTTTAAAGTTTGCTGTTATAAGACTTGTCACAATAACAGATGCTAAAAATATTAATCCACCTATAGTTGGAGTCCCACTTTTAATTAAGTGAGACTGGGGTCCATCTTCTCTTATACTTTGTCCTGCGTGTAAACTTTTTAATATGGGAATTATAATTTTTCCAAAAATTATGGAAAGAACAAATCCCAAGCCTATATTAATTACATAATTCATCGTTTTTTAACCTAATTCCTTTTATTGTTTCTATTTTCCTTCTTATTATTTGTGTTTTTCTTAGATTTTTTAATATCTTTTTTATTTCTTTTATCTTTTTTTGAATTTTTATTTTCTTCTAAGTTTTTCTTGTTTTTTAAATTTGTTTCATTAGAAGAGTTATTAGTATTTTTATTAGTTTCGTCACTTATATTTTCTTGGTCTATTTTTGAATAGTTAAGAGTTACACTTTCATTTCCACTTAACTTTTGACCAGGTCTTGGACTTTGCGATATAAAGTCGCCATTTCCCTTGATATTATACTCTAAATTCATGGAATTTAAAATAGATTGGCTTTCTTTTCTAGTCTTCTTGCTAAAGTCTGGCATTATTAAAATACCACTGTCCTTATCATTTACAGCTAGATCAATTATAGTGTCTTTTAAGACATAAGAGCCTGCTGATGGACTTTGATTAGCGACAACAGAATATGGTAACACATTTTCTGAATTGTTGTTAAACTTAAGTCCAGAATCAATTAAAATCTTTCCTGCATCTTCAAGAAGGAGTCCTCCTACATTTGGAACAGAAATAAACTCATCTTTTTCATCAACTTCTTCAGTTTTTTGAATTTTCATATAGTTAAGAGACTTTTCCAATACATCTTGAACTACTGGAGCTGCAACTACACTACCAAGTATCCCTCCCTTAGGATTGTTAATAACTACAAGAACTGTTAGCCTTGGGTCATTAAGTGGTGCTACGCCAACAAAAGATGAGTTATATGCTTCAAGATAACCTGTAGGTGTAGCAATATTTGCAGTACCAGACTTACCACCAACTATATAACCTGGAACCTGAGCGCGTTTACCTGTACCATTTTCCACTACTCTTCTCATCATCATCTTCATTTTACCAGAAGTTTCTTCTGAGATTACCCTTCTCCTAAGTTCAGTCCTCTTTCTGTCAATTACATTTCCATTGGCATCTACCATTTCTTTAATAAGTGTTGGTTTATTTAAATAACCACCATTGGAAATTGCACTTACTGCATTTATAAGTTGTAAGGGAGATACAGCAATTGAGTGTCCATAAGACATTGTTGCAAGGTTAACCTTGCCTATATCTTTATAAGACCTTGGAACTATACCAGTTGATTCCCCATAAAGCTCTATTCCAGTTTTTTTACCAAAACCAAAAGCCTTTATGTATTTAAGAAACTTTTCAGCTCCTAGGTCTCGACCAACTTGGATCATAGTCATATTACATGATTCTTCTATTGCCTTTGCAAGGGTCTTTTTTCCTCTAGTGTTACTAGTACAAGTTAATTTGTTGTTGCCCATTACCATAGCCCCATTACATACATATTGGGAGTCTGGTTGAGCTGCATTTTCTTCTATAGCAGCTGCTGCTGTTATAAGTTTAAAGGTTGAACCTGGTTCATACTGATCGTTGACGTTAAAGTCTCTCCAGTTATCATAGAGAATTTCCATTTTTTCTTCTTCAGTTAACTTATCCCACTCTTCTTCTTGTTTTTCATTTAAAGGAGCCCTAGGATCATTTAAATTGTAGTCATCTTTAGTTGTCATAGCTAAGATTTCTCCAGTCATAGTATCCTGAACTATGATAGAAACCTTATCTGCCATATTCTCTTTTTTTGCATTCAAAGCTGCAGTTTCTGCAAACTGCTGGATATTTGAATCTATGGATAAAACCACTGAGTAACCTTCTTTAGGTGCATAAGTTTCTTCATCTGTTAGTGGAATTTTGTTTGATGCATTATCCTTTAATGAAACATTCTTACCAGAAATTCCTGATAACTCTTCATCATAGGATGCCTCAATCCCATATTGGCCCACATTCTCATCATTTGTAAATCCAATAATATAGGATGCCAAATTGTTAAAAGGATAAAGCCTTCTAGTTACATCGTCAATAGACATAGGAATGAGGTTTGATTTTTTATTATCTTTTTTTTCTTTATTTTCCTTGATAATTTTTATTTGCTGGTCCTTAAGTTCTTGGGCCTTGCCTCTTTCAATGTTAGTTGCAAGCCTTACAACCTTGTCGCCCTTCATCTTAGATCTTATTTCCTCGTAATCTACACCTATTGTATCAGAAATAATTTTGGCATCTTCATCATAAAGTTTTTCTTTTCTATTTTCAAAGTCATTTTCACTTTCATTTTTTCTCTCTTTTAAATAATCCATGTTATAAAAAACATTACATTTAGTGACATTGATCGCCATTTCTTTATTATTTCTATCGTAGATTATACCCCTGTTAGAGTTTATAACTTCAGTCCTAGTTAGTTGGTTTAAGGCTGAAATAGTCAGTTCTTCTGACTGAACTATTTGGATCCACAGAAGTTTACCAATTAATATTACAAATAAAAAAGCTAGAAAGATAAAAAATACAAATATGAATCTGTTGGCATTATTTGTCTTTGCCTTAAATCCACCTCTATTTTTTCTATCTCTAGCTTTTCTTTTATTAGTTTTCAATTATATCCCCCTAATCTCTTGTAAAAGACCTAAGGACAGAGACAATTGGACTCAAAAATACGTTGTAGTTAATGTCTGCCAAATTTTCTTCTTCCCCTGAATCAATGTAAACTATTTGGTCTTCAGAAGGATAAACCATACCAAGCTTATACATTGCTTCTTCTGCTATCTGAGCAGATGATTTTACAGCTTTAATATCGCCTACAAGAGTTGTTTTTGTTTTATTTAATTCTTCAATTTCAGCCTTTTGCTTAAGGATTTCCCTGTCAAGACCTGCAATCTGTGAATACATAATGAGTACAGCTGCAAATACCATAATGACAATTGCCATAGTCAAAATAAAAGGCTTGTTTTTTAAAAGTTGATTTCTATATATATTATAACTTTTATTTGGATTTTTAGTTAATCTTTTTGCCATTTTACACCTCTAATTTTTCGGCAATCCTTAATTTGGCTGAATGAGACCTGTTGTTTTCTTTTAACTCGTCTTCACTTGCAGTTATAGGCTTTCTTGTTATAATTTTAATTTCTTTTTTCTTGTCACAAGTACAAATTGGTGCAGATGGAGGACAGATACAATCTTTTTCCAAATATTTAAAGGAATTTTTTACTATTCTGTCTTCTAGTGAATGAAAAGTTATAATTGCAATTCTTCCACCTGGGTTAAGTCTTGTTACAAATCTTTCAATAGAATCTTTTAGAACTTCAAGCTCTTTATTAACTTCAATTCTTAAAGCCTGAAAAGTTCTTTTGGCTGGATGGGGTCCATTTCTTCTAGCACCTGCAGGAATAGCTTTTTTTATAGTTTCAACAAGTTCAAAAGTAGTTTCAATTTCCTTGTTCTTTCTCTCATCTACAATGAATTTGGCAATCCTTGCTGCCCACTTCTCTTCTCCATATTCCTTTATAATTCTTGTAATTTCGCTTTCACTGTAGTTATTTACAATATCTCTTGCAGAAATTTCAAGGTTTTGGTCCATTCTCATGTCAAGTGGAGCATCAAACCTATAAGAAAAGCCTCTCTCTGGATTATCAAATTGATAGGAGGAAACTCCAATATCAAGTAAGACTCCATCAATCTTATCAATTCCAAGTTCATCAAGAGCTTTTTCATAATCTATGTAATTTAAGTTAAAAAATTCTACGTTTTTATATGCTGAAAGTCTATCTTTAGCAACTTCAAGAGCTTCTGTGTCTTGATCAATGCCAATTAAAAGTCCAGTCCCCTTTAATTTTTTAAGAATTTCACGGCTATGACCTGCACCACCAAGAGTTCCATCGAGGTAAATCTTTCCCTCTCTAACATTTAATCCTTCAATTGTCTCATTTAAAAGAACACTTTTGTGTGCAAATTCCATTATATTCCCAACTCCGACATTTTTTCAGCAAGCTCTTCATAGGATAGAGCTTCTTCTTCATTGTACTTATTCCAGTTTTCTTCTGACCAAATTTCCGCCCTATTTGAAAGACCTATTATTACGCACTTGTCAATAAGGTCTGCATATTCTCTTAGGTGCTCTCCAATTAATACACGTCCCTGCTTATCAAGTTCACAGTCAACGGCACCTGAGAAAAAGGTTCTCACAAAAGACCTAACAGCCTTGTTAGTCATTGGAAGTTCCTTTAGTTTATTCTCAATTTTTTCCCATTGGTCACTTGGATATAAAAATAGACAGTCATCTAGACCCTTAGTCATAACAAATGATGAAAGGTCTTCTCTAAACTTTGATGGAATTGTTACTCTTCCCTTGGGGTCGAGATTGTGTCTGAATTCACCAATTAACATAAATATTCTCCACTTTATTCCATTTTAACTATTTTTTACTCCACTTTGTTCCACTTAAGTTAATTTTACTACACAAAGTCCCCATATTCTAGTCTTTTAATTAGTTTTAACAAAATAGGACTATAGGCCCTAAATTTTTATTTATAATAAATAATGTTTTCATAAAATACAATTTTTCTTGTCAGTAAAACGAATTTCTAATTTTTTTAATAATCAATCTTAAAAGTAAATTTATAATTAATTGCAAAAAATAAATTTTTGCACAAAAAAAATCGACTATCTCTAGTCGATTAAATCTTTTTATAAAATTATTTTCTTCCAATGAAATAAAAATCAGATCCTTGTCCTAATTTTGAATGAACTCCATAATCAAATCCATGAAGCTCCATTATTGTCTTCACAATATAAAGTCCAAGACCAGTTCCTATTTCAGGTCTTGTGTGGTTGTCACGAACCCTATAGAACCTATCCCATATTCCCTTTACATCTTCTTCGCTAATTCCTATTCCCCTATCAATACAGTGAAATTCAGTTTTATTTTCGTCGCCCTTTATGACTAATTTTATTTCCTTATTGACTGGTGAATAATTTATGGCATTGTTAATTAAATTATAAATTACCCTGTTTATTTTAGACCTATCAGCTAAAATTCTTGTATCTCCAGAAGCCTCAATAGTAAATTTGTATTTTGCAAAATCCTTATTAATCTTAAACCTATCCAGGACTTCTTCCACAGATTCTCTAAGATCATATTCCTCTTTCTTTATCTCTTCCAAGTTAGATTCGATCTTTGACAAGTCTAACAAGTCATTTACAAGAGCTGTTAGCTTGTCGGCCTCACTAATTATTGTCTCCAAGTGTTTGTTTCTCAAGACTTCGTTGGAACCTGATATATCTCTAATCATTTCACCGTAGGACTTTATAACTGTCAAAGGGGTCTTTAAGTCATGACTGACATTGGCCACAAGATCTTTTCTCATTTCTATTGTCTTTGTAAGTTCATTTTTTGCATAGTTAAGAGTATTGGACAAATCGTCAATTTCTGTGTATTCGCCCTTCCTAAATTGAACCTTGTAGTCACCCTTGGCAAGCTCCTTGGCAGTATTTGACATCCTAACAAGAGGTCTTGAAAGTCTTTTCGATACAAAATATGCTGTGATGGATGCAAAAATCAGTGACAAGAAAGAAATTATTATAAGAATCCTTCTAATTACATCAACTGTTGCATCCACTGGCTTCAAAACTGAATTTATATAGAGGTAATAGTCTTCTCCATCAGTTTTTCCAAGATAGCCTGCATAAATTATTGATGGGTCCTTAAGATTTTCATACCTAACTGTATAAATTTTATAAGTTCTATTGTCTCTACTTAAGGATCCAAAAAATTTATCAAAATTTTCCCAAATCATCCTTGGTCTTTCTACAAACTCATCAAAAAGTCTTAAGGGAAAGACCCAAGCACCATTTTCATCGAGAACTTTTATCTCAAGTCCCTTAGTGTTGGCATAGTTTGAAAGTTTAGTTTCAAAATCTTGAGACTTGTATTCACTCCTAAGTTCGTTACCAACCTTTGTGACTTCACGAATTTTCATTGTTTCATAAAAACTAGAAAGAAATACTGTTTGAAAGAGCCAAATAGAAATTAAGATTAGTCCAGCAAAAAAGACAAAATACTTCCACAGCTTAAATAATATGCTGTTTTTATCAATTTTTATCCTCTTCACTTCTTTAATTTCTCGTATCAAACTTGTATCCCACTCCTCTTACTGTAATAATAAATTTTCTATATTCTTTTATAGAGTTTCTAAGCATCTTTATATGAGTATCAACTGTCCTATCTTCCCCATAAAAATCATAACCCCACACTTGATTTAGGAGCTTATCACGAGATAGGGCAATATTTTTATTTTTTACCATGTAAACCAAGAGGTCATATTCCTTTGGAGTAAGGTCTACTATTTCATCATCTACAAAAACGACACGACCATCTAAGTCAATTTTTAGCCCCTCAAATTCCATGGCTTGATTTTCTTCAACCTTGTTATTTCTATTTACAATAACATTTAGCCTTGCCATTAATTCCTTTGGAGAAAAAGGTTTTGTGACATAATCATCAATTCCAATTTCAAATCCAAATAATTTATCATATTCCTCGCTCCTTGCTGATAGCATTAAGACAGGAATATTTTTTATCTTTTTTATTTCCTTGTAGGATGAAAAGCCATCAAGTCTTGGCATCATTATATCCATGACAATTACATCGAAGTCTTCTTCTTTAACCTTATCTATAGCATCAAGACCATCTACAGCTTCAACTACTTCGTGACCTTCAAACTCTGCGTAGGTTCTTATAACTTCTCTTATGCTTTTTTCATCATCCACTACTAAAATTTTAAACATTTTATCACCAACTTCATTATAATAATAATTTGTGAATTTTTGATGAAGACTTTGTTAAGCCTCATCTTATAATTTATTTATATTTACTCAATTATATCAATAAGCAAAAAATTTTGTGCAAATCTTTTTTATTAAATGAAAAATAAAAAAGCCTGCAAGAAGATGATATGTACACATCAAAATCTTACAGACTTGTAAATTTTTATTAAATTATACTTTGAATAATTTTTGATCCAGCTATGATAGTTCCAATTGATGAACCTAGGTTAGCAAGGATTACAACTAATAAGGCCTTCAAAAACTTGTTGTGGATCCATGACTTAATATTAAAGATATCATCTGGAATATTATTTACGTCCTCAACTGTTGGCTTCTTTAGGCTTGCTTCAACTAAACCTGCGAACCAACCACAAGCAAGTACAGGGTTGATTGAAGTAAAAGGAGCAGCAACAAAAGCTGTTAAAACACTGAGTGGATGTGGAAGACATAGGGCTGTAAAGATTGCTGCAAAGACAGAGTTAAATATAAACCAAGATTTTATTTGTGAAAATCCTGTATCCATACTTTGCTTAAAGCCCAGTACAATTAAAATTACAATTAGGGCTGGTATAATCCAAGGAAGCAGTTTTCCCATAAAAGACTTTGGTGGAACCTTATCAAGTTCTTCTATGTCTTGGTCCTTAAAGACCTCTTCTTCAACTCCTGGAGTATGAGCAGCACCAAGGATTGCTACAACTTTATTACCTGGAGCATTTTTAATATTGTAAGCAAGATACTTATCTCTTTCATGTAAAAGAGTCGCTGCAATTTGAGGGTAGTCCTTACCCATATCTTCTATGGCAAGCTCAAGATTGTCTCTTTCGATTAATCTTTGAAGGTCTTCTTCAGACACATCTTCATCGTCATCAATAGACATTAGTGAGAAGAATAATTTTATTTTTTCAAAGAATCCCATCTTTCTCCAAATTCTCATAAAAGTTGTTTGGATACTTCTATCAGCTAGGACCAAATTAATTCCCATCTCTTCGGAAGCCTTCATACCTTCCATCATTTCTTGTCCAGGTTTTGTCTTTAGTTTTTTTGCAATATTTTTTTGATATGATGAAAGGATGAGGTTAGCAATTAAAAGCGTAACCTTCTTCTCCTTTATAATATCTATAATATTTGTATTTTTCCAAGCCTCAGGATTTTTTAAATTTTTATACCTTTGGTCATCAAGCTCAATGCAAATTGAGTCAGGATTTTCTTCTTTTATAGTTTCCCTGACTAAATTAACACTTTCTTGAGAAACGTGAGCCGTAGGTATTAAAATAATTTCCTTTCCTTGGTAATCTATTCTAATTAATTGTTCCTTCATTTTTCTCCTAAAAAGAGTTTATTCTTTTTCTTCACTTATGGTGTAGGCTTTTTCATCTACACCCCTATAATAATTTGTAGTTAATTTCTTTTCTTCAATTTTTTCTGTCATAAGTATTTTGTCATTTGCTTTAAACTTATTAAGTCCATCTTCGTTTATTATTTCATATCCCTTTAAATAATTAATTGATGAGTTTAAAATATCAAGACAAAGGGCATTTAATATGTCTTCTTGGCTGTCATTCTCTTCCTTATCTTTTGAAGAATTATCATCAGTCAAATTTTTATTTCTAAAATTTGTATTTACACCATAAATATTTTCAGACACTTCTAATAGATTTTCTTCTTTTTTTAAAATTGAATCTTTTTCATCCTTTAACCTGGAAATCTTTGAAGAGTCATTTAATAAAATGGACTTAAGTAAATAATTATCACCATTTAATAAATAGTCTACAAGTCCAAGATTCTCATAAGCCTTGATATTGTGCTTTCCTATAGATTTATTTAAGTTGTAAGTATAATATGAATCTATAAAAAATGGCAGAATAGATAAATTATCTTCAATGTCCTCCATACTTAAGTCCTTATCTATAAAGTTTCCATTAAGAGGAAGGTAGGAATTTGTTTTTTCTCTTGATAATTCAAAAGACTTAAAACTTTTATTTTCTTCAAATGAAATTTTTGAATCTTCCAATTCCTTATTTAGGCTTTCTATCTCTGCGGATTTATTTTTCAAAACATTAAACTTCTCTAGTTCATTCTCAATGACTTCAAGTTTTGTATTCTTCAAGTTTATATCCTGACTTAGGTTTTTTAACTTATCTTCACTTTTGTCTTTTTTGTCTATTAAAGAAGAGTTTTCCCTAGTTAAATTAAAATATGAAGACTCCATTTTTTTTAAATTTGAAAAACCAAGATAAAAAAGTATTAAACTTAGAATAATAAAAACAAAAGAAAAAAATGCTTTTATATTTTTACTCATCTTTACCACTCTTCTCTAAGGCCTTAATAATCCCATAATTTTTGTAATATTCAGAAACTTTCTCATCGAGAAAGTCTTTTAAATATCCTAGTTTTTCTGAAGACAAGTCACCTGTTTTGTATGACTTTTTCTCCATCTCTCTATAAATATTTAACAAGTTATTTAGATCAACATAGACTTCAGATAAATTTACCCTTTCATCTTCCATAAAATTATAGATACTTGAAGAATATATAGAAGCATAGAATACAAATAAATTTAACTCATGAGAAGGGCTATTTTGATTTAATATATAAGATGCAAATCCATCTACATCTTTAAAAAGACCATCAAGTCCTAAATCCTTATAAAGGTTTTTACTTTTTTCAAGACTTCTTTCCCTACTAATAGTTAAGAAGTCATCAACGGCCCTGTCATAATTTTCTTTTTCATAAATATTTGAATTAAAGAAAGCTCCATAGGCCTTAAGTCTTTCCCTTACTTCAGACTTAATCGCCTTATTTTTTTCTTCATAATCTTTCTTGATGTTTTTTATTTCATCAGTTTTATTAGCTTCAAATTGATAGCCATATTTTTCGTAAAAATCTTGTGACTTTAAATTAAACTTTATATCTAAGTTATCTATTTCCTTATCCAAATCCTTAGATTTATCTTCCAAGACTTGTATTTCTTCCATTAGCTTTTTATTTTCAGCAATTAATTTGTTAGAAAATTTTTTATTAGCTAATGAATATAGAAAAAATAGTGAGGACAAAATTAGGATCACTATAGAAAAAATATAGAGAACCTTTTGCCAATTTTTGCTAGTCATCTTTCACCTACATTTTTTCAAGAAGAATGCTGGCTCCACTTATTTGTCTATTTTTGTTGTCAATGCTTCTAAGAATAATAAAAGATAGAATAAAGGATAAAATTCCCATTACTAAAGAAAGTACATCTTTATTTCCTAAACCCATCTTATTGAAAAAATAATTAGAAATAGTAATTGCTGACATAAATAGAACGAGTGGCAAGCCATAAACTAAAAATTTATAAGAAAGCACTGACTTGTCATTGGTTTTTATCTTTACTATATCTCCAACCTTGGCAGAAATAGTATTGTTAAACTCAAAGAGCTCTTGTTCTGATTCAGCACACTTAGCGTTACAAGCCTCGCACGATTCTCCGCAGGCACTTTCTCTAGTAAATTCTACAAAAATTTTGTTTTCTCTTTTAGCTCTTACAATTCCAATGCTTTCCATATAATCACCTTTTCTTATTCTTCAATTACCTTGATATGAACTTCTTCTAATTGTTTTTCTGTAAGTTCTGTTGGTGCACCTGTTAATAGACAAGTTGCAGCTTGAGTCTTAGGGAAGGCTATAACGTCTCTTATGCTCTTAGCTCCTGTAAATAACATTACAAGTCTATCTAGACCATATGCAAGTCCTCCATGTGGTGGAGCTCCATATTTAAAGGCGTCAAGAAGGAAACCAAATTTTTCTTTAGCTTCTTCTTCTGAAAGTCCAAGAGCTTCAAACATTTTTTCTTGAACCTCTGGGTCGTTAATCCTAATACTTCCTCCACCCATTTCATCGCCATTGATAACAATGTCGTAGGCTTTTGCTCTAGCATTTTCCTTATCACTTACTAATTTATCTACGTCCTCATCTAGTGGGCTTGTGAAAGGATGATGCATTGCAACATATCTCTCTTCTTCCTCATCATATTCAAATAATGGGAATTCTGTTATCCAAACAAGTTTATAGTCATCTTCATCTATTAGGTCCATGTCTCTTGCAATCTTGTTACGAAGGTTACCTAGACCACTAAATACTACAGAGTTTTTATCAGCTAGGATTAAAACTAAATCTCCTTTTTTTGCATCAAAGGCAGAAATAATTTCTTGTATTTTTTCTTCTGAAATGAATTTAGAAACTGGTGAATCAATTTCATCATCAACTCTTATCCAAGAAAGTCCCATAGCCTTAAAGTCCTTTACAAAGGATTCTAATTTTTTAACTTGCTTCTTAGAGTAGAAGTCACTTCCACCATCAACTTTAATTCCTCTAACGCTTTTGCCCTTTTCAGTGTTTCCTTCAAAAACCTTAAAGCCACAATCTTTTACTATTTCAGAGATATCCTTTAGTTCCATACCAAATCTTAAGTCTGGTTTATCTACTCCAAACCTATCCATTGCTTCAGAGTATTTCATTCTTTTAATTGGAAGTTCAATGTCCTTATTAATTACTTCTTTGAATAATTTTTGAAGATATCTTTCGTTAAGACTCATTACATCTTCTTCATCTACAAAGCTAAGTTCCATGTCAATTTGAGTAAACTCAGGTTGTCTATTGGCCCTTAGGTCTTCGTCTCTAAAGCATTTTGTAATTTGAATATATCTATCAAGTCCTGCCACCATAAGTAACTGTTTCATTAGTTGTGGTGATTGAGGAAGGGCATAAAATTCTCCAGGATTAACCCTACTAGGAACTAGGTAGTCCCTTGCTCCTTCAGGAGTTGGCTTAGTTAGCATAGGAGTTTCAACTTCTATAAATCCGTTTTCATAAAAGAAGTCACGAGTAATCTTATAAATCTGTGAACGAATCATGAGATTTTTTTGCATACTTGGCTTTCTTAAATCAAGAGTCCTATATTTAAGTCTCATGTTTTCAGAAACATTATCATTGTCCTTAACATAAATAGGTGGAACTTCTGATTCACTTAAGATTTTAAGTTCTGTTGCTAAGACTTCAACCCTACCAGTTTCTAATTCTTCGTTAATTGAAGATCTCATACGAACTTGTCCCTTTACAGCAATTACAAATTCTCCACGAAGGTGAGATGCCTTTTCCAAAAGTTCATCTGATGAAGTATCATCGAAAACAATTTGTGCAATTCCACTTCTATCTCTTAAATCAACAAAAACTATAGATCCAAGTGACCTTTGTTTTGCCACCCAACCCATTAGGGTAACTTCTTTTGAAATCATATCTTCTGAAATCTCATTACAATAATTTGTTCTTTTGAGATTTCCCATTTTTTCAGCCATATTTCCTCCTAAAAATTAAACTCCAAGCCTCAAATGGTTTGGAGCTTATTCCTTAATATTTTTATAATCGATTAGCCTTTAATATAGTTTTTTACCATAAAATTCTATTTTAATTATAAAACAAGGCCTTTAAAAATTCAACTTTAACAGATTCTCTTGTCTATTCTATGAGAAAAACCTTCTATGTCTTTAACCTTATTTTCTCTCAAAAGTTTTTCTTTTACAAAGCCTGCTCCCTTATCCATTCCTTGGCAGCCTGCAAGGAGTAAGACATCATCATTTTCTAACAAGTCAATTGATTCATTGACTGATTCTTCTAAAGTCTCGTAAATTTTACACTCAATATTATTTTTTTCTAAAATATCTTTAAAAACTTTTAGTTCTTCATCAGTGACCCTGTCCTTTTCCTTGACAGTATCTATTGACAAAGTCGCTGAAATACTTTTAGGTTTTAAAATCTTTATCCACTTGACTAGTCTTTCTGTAATTTCACGATTTACTTCAACCCCTCTTTTGCCCCTAATTGCATAAAGGATGTTTAGATTTTTATAGTCCATTTCCTTTAAAGTTTCCATTGTTGCATCAATGTTTTTTTCATTGGCAAAGTGGTCGTCTAAGATTTTAAATTCTTCGTCAAAGATTAATTCAAATCTTCTCTCCACTCCTTTAAAATCTTTTAAGGCTTTTTTAATAATTTCTATATTAATTTCAAGACATAGGGCAACTATTATTGCAACAATAGAATTCATCACTGATGAATAACCAACTGATCCCAGTTCAATTTCAAATTCAGATTTTTCTAAGATAAAATCTTTTATTCTTATATCCCTATTAATTGTAAAAACAAATTTCCCCTTGCCTGTTGAAAGGTCAAGGTCTTGAATTCCAAAATCAGCTTCATTATTTTCTAGTGAAAAGCTAAGGACTTGTGCTTTCGTCTTGTCTTTCAAAGAATAAATTTTTTCATCATCTGAATTTAAAATTGCAAGTGCATCTTCTTTTGCATGTCTAATAAGTCTTGATTTAAACCTAAAATAATTATCAAAACTTCCATGTTGATCAATGTGTTCTCTACCAAGATTGTTAAAAGTCACTATGTCAAAATCAATGTTCTTATTTCTATACAGTTCTTGGGCAGATGATGAGACTTCCATTGTCACATCAGTTACGCCACTATCCTTCATATCCCTAAAGTAAGACTGAAGAGTTAAGGATTCTGGAGTTGTGAGTACAGAGGGAATCATAACATCATCATATCTTGTTAAAACTGTGCCTATCATTCCAGTTTTTCTCTCATCTTCTTCTAATATTGAATCAACCATAAAAGCAGTAGTTGTCTTACCATTAGTTGCAGTGATACCAATTACTTTCATATCTTTTGATGGATCTTCATAAAAATTTGTGGCCATATCTGCAAGAGCAATCCTAGAATTTTTTACTCTTATTTGTTTAATCTCTTCATCAGAATAATCTTCAACTACAGCAATTTCTGCTCCCATTTCTTTTGCTTTTTTTATAAATTTATGTCCATCTGTGACATAACCCTTTATGGCAACAAAAATACCGCCTTCGACTACATCGTCTGTGTGAAAGGCGATATTTTTTATTTCCGTTTCTTTATCTATTTCATAGTTTGCATCAACAATGTCTAAGTTATTTAAAATTTTTCCTAATTTCAAAATTATCTTCTCCTTAAAAAGTCTTCAAGGTTTTTAGAATTTAAATTTCTCTCAAACTTTCCATCTTTATTTAAAATCTTTGTGCTGGCTCCTAGACCAAAACCAATAATATTTTCAAGTTCTTCCATCATCACAATATTATAAATTGATGAGTGGTCTTTTTTTGCATAGCCAATATTTTCTGATGATATTACAGATTTTTTCTGCCTATAAAGATAATAGGGCTCATAATTATTTTCTATTAATAATTTTTTTGATTCTTCCAAAAGATTTCCAAAGTCTTCTTCATTGTGGTATGAATTTTCAAAAAGTTTGGAACCATTTTTTAGGGCTAGGGTGTGGATTGTGATATTTTCAGGAGAAAACTCAATTGCTCTTTCTATTGAAGATAATATACTTTCTTTATTTTCTCCAGGAAGTCCCATAATCAAATCCATATTAATTATTTCAAATCCAAGCTCTCTTGCTGCTTTAAACCAAAATTCAAAATCTTTATTTGAAACCCTATTTAATTTATTTATCACATCTTCGTTAAAGGTTTGAGGATTAAGAGAAATCCTATTGACACCCTTGTCCTTAAGCATCTTTAACATTTCAAGGCTGAGGCTGTCAATTCGTCCACACTCAACAGTAAATTCTCTTGTAAGACCAAACTTATTATTTATAGAATCAATTATTTTTCCTAGATTATCTAGTCCAATTGACGTTGGAGTTCCTCCGCCAATGTAAATAGAATTTGCTTCTCCAGAAAAATTAAATTTATAAGAATTTATATCCTCAACTAAATTCTTTGTATAGAGATCCATCTTTTCTTTATTCTCTATTGTTGTATCAAAGGAACAATAAAGACACCTTGATGGACAAAAGGGAATATGAACATAGACATTATATTTGTCTATATTAGAGCTAAACCTAATCTCCTCTTGATTTTTATATATTTTATACAAAAAATCTCCCTCATCTCTTCCTATCCTGTACCTATCCCACAAAATTTTCATGGACTCATCATAGGAAGAGCCCTCAAAAACTTTTGCTAGAAGTTTTAAGGGCCTCACTCCAGTTAGGATTCCAAAGCTTGAATCAAAATTTTCTTCTTCAAAAAATAAATCAAATAAATATCTTTTAATTGTAAAATGAGCCTTCTCATCTTGGCGCCTGATCATTCCACTAGTATTTATATTTTCTCCAAAGATACTAATAAAAATAATTTGATTTTCTATTTTTATTTTAATGTTAAAGTTTAAATCTTTATAAGTTTTTGGAAGCTTCATCCTAAAAAATTCAAAAATAGATTTTCTTAAAGCTTCACTTTCGTTTTCTATCTTAATCATAACTGTCTAAGATATGGGTTTGCCATCTTCTCATAGGAGATTTGTGATTCAGGACCATGACCTGATAGGACATAAATCTCATCATCAAGTTTTTTTAGTTTCTTTAAGGACTCTACCATTAAGGAGTGGTCAGATTCTGGGAAATCAGTCCTTCCAATGGATCCATTAAACAGTGTATCTCCTGCAAATAAATAGTTTTCAAATAAATAGCAAACAGATCCAAGAGTGTGACCTGGTGTCTCAATTACTTTAATATTACTTTCTGAGAAAGGAATTTCATCTCCTTCTTTTACAAAGACATCTACTTCAGCTGCTTCAATTTGCATTCCAAAGGCAGAAGCTCTAACTTCCTTGGGGCTTTCTAAAAAGGCCCTATCTTCTTTTGAAAGATAAACTGGTGCCTTGTATTTTTTTACAAGGGCTGCAACTGCGCCTACATGATCAAAATGACCATGAGTTAGTAAAATATATTTTATATTCAAAGAATTTTTTTCAATAGTTTCTATTATATTTTCACTTGATCCACCTGGGTCAACTACAAAAGCATCCTTGTTTTCATCAAATAAAATAAAACAATTTTCTTGTAATTGTCCAACAACTAATTTAATAATTTTATATTCCATTATTTCACCTAAAATTCCTTACTTGAATCTAATAAAATAGTAACTGGTCCATCATTTATAAGTTCAACGTCCATGTCAGCACCATATTCTCCAACAGAAACTTTAATTCCTAAATTCTTCATTTCTTCTATGAATTTCTCATAAAGGATTATTCCCTCATCGAATTTAGCTGACCTTATATATGATGGTCTGTTGCCTTTTCTTGCATCTCCATAGAGGGTAAATTGACTCACCACTAAAATTTCTAGATCATAATCAAGAAGAGACTTGTTCATGATTCCATCTTCATCATCAAAGATTCTAAGTTTGCTAACTTTTTTTACTATATATTCTAAATCTTTTTCGTCATCATTAGCTTCAATACCAAGTAAAAGCATAATTCCCTTGTCAATTTTAGAAATTATCTTATCATCAACAGATACACTGGCTCTCTTTACTCTCTGAACTACTCCTCGCATCTTATCACGCCTTTATCCTATAAACTTCAAGGACATTGTTAATCCTTTTTAGTTTTTCCATTAGTCTTTCTAATTCTTCACTGTCTGTTATTTCAACTGTTATATCAATTACAGCGTCTCCATTTTTTACAACCTTAGCATTTAAATAGGACATACTAAGCCTTGAATCATTGACCCTACTTGCAATGTCTGGAATAACATTTGGTTTATCAAAGGCCCTAATTTCAATAGATGTACTATAGCTAGTAGAGTTAGAATTTTCCCATTTAACTTCTACAAGTCTTTCTGGATCTACATTGTTTTGTAGATTTTTGCAGTCCTTTCTGTGAACAGAAATCCCTCTTCCTATAGTTATATATCCAACAATTTCGTCTCCTGGAACAGGTGTACAACATTTTGCAATCCTAACATTTACACCGTCAACGCCCTTGACTTCTATACCTTGATTGTTGTATCTTTTTTTAGATTCAACAATTTCTTCTATGGCTTTATCATCTTTTTTGTAATGCTTGTTATAAATGTCTTGTAGCTTAGCAGTAACTTGTGCAGTAGTTATAGTTCCAAAACCAACAGCTGCATACATCTCGTCAAGACTAAGCATATTTAACTTTTCTTTAACTTCTTCTAGCCAATCGTCACGTAAGATCTTGTGAGTTTCGTAGCCAAGTTTCTTTACTTCTCTTTCAATGGCATCTCGTCCTCTTTCAATATTCTTTTCCTTGTCTTTAACTTTAAAATATTGTTGGATTTTTTTACGTGCTTGAGGACTCTTAACTATCTTTAACCAATCAAGAGATGGGCTTGTGTTTGGATTTGTAATCACATCGACTATATTACCACTTTGTAGGGTATAATTGAGAGGGACTATCCTTCCGTTAACCTTGGCACCTACGCAAGTGTTACCCACTTGAGAATGTATCCTGTAGGCAAAGTCGATTGGAGTTGAACCTTCTGGAAGATTTATTACGTCTCCCCTTGGGGTAAATACAAAGACTTCATCAGCAAAAAAGTCGATCTTTAGGGTATCCATGAAGTCTCCTGGATCATTTAAGTCTTTTTGCCATTCTAATAGTTGTCTTAGCCAAGTTAAATTTTCATCAAAAGCTGTTTCCTTAGATACTCCTGCCTTGTATTTCCAGTGAGCAGCAATACCATATTCAGCAGTTTGGTGCATTTCATAAGTCCTAATTTGAACCTCAAAAGTTTCTCCATTGTTATCAATAACAGTTGTATGAAGAGATTGGTACTTGTTAGGTTTAGGCATGGCAATATAGTCCTTAAACCTACCTGGTATTGGTTTAAAAAGTGTATGAACAACACCTAGGGCACCATAACAGTCTTTTACTGAATGAGTTAAGATTCTAACTGCAGAAAGGTCATAGATTTCATCAAAAACTTTGCCCTTTTTCTTCATCTTTTTGTATATTGAATAGAAATTCTTAGGTCTTCCCTTTATTTCACATTCTATTCCCACATTTTTTAAATTGTCTTCAAGTAGTTTTATAATATGGTTGATTAAGTCTTCTCTTTCGTTTCTTCTCTTGTTGACCATATCTACTAATTCATAGTAACCTTCTTCATCAAGATACCTAAGTGAAAGATCTTCAAGTTCCCACTTAATCCTACTCATACCAAGCCTATCTGCTATAGGAGCATAGATTTCCACAGTTTCAGTTGCCTTCTCAATCTTTTTAGCATCTGTCATGTACTCAAGGGTTCTCATGTTGTGAAGTCTGTCGGCAAGTTTAACGATAATAACTCTTATGTCCTTTGCCATGGCAAGAACCATTTTTCTTATGTTTTCTGCTTGCTTCTCTTCTTTATTCTTGTAGTTTAATTTCTTTAACTTAGTAACACCGTCAACTAAATCGGCTATTTCTTCACCAAATTCATTTTTTACATCCTCAAGAGTTACTTTTGTATCTTCTACTACATCATGAAGAAGTCCAGCGACAATAGTAGCTGTATCCATATTCATATCAGCTAAAATTAAGCTGACATTTAGTGGGTGAATTATATAATCTTCACCAGAATTTCTCTTTTGACCCTTGTGGTTCTCTTCGGCCATTTTGTAGGCACGCATAATTAGGTCTATATCTGCATTTTCATTATAGGATTTTACTTTTTCAATTAATTCATCTATTAATAACATTTTTCTCACCTGTGATTCGATAGCTCTTAATCTTTAGTTGGATATTAACATTGCCGTTGAACTTATTTAAATCAAGATTAAAAACTATATCTATAAAAATATTAGATGGCCTTCCATTTAAAAGACCCTTAACTTCTTCCCTGCCATAGGAATTTGCTAAATTATTTAAAAAAACTTGAGAGTCTTCAAACAATATCCCTGTGTAATTTATATTATCTTGAGATAAGGTCATTTTTAAAAAGTTTTTATTTTTCCCCAAGATATTGAGCGACTTAATCTGTAGGTTTTTAGCACCAAACTTTGGATCAGAGTTTCCATTTCCAAAGGGAGCAAGAGACTCTATATCATTGACAAGTTTCATGCTAATATATTTTAATTCCAAGTTTCCATCAATATAAACTTTTCTTATTAAATCCTCATTAGTTAGATTTTCATTTTTATCCACATCTCTTATAAAATCATCTAGATTTTCTAGAGGCAGAGACAGTCCACAAGCCATCTTGTGGCCTCCAAAACTACTTAAGTATCCCTTGGATTTAGAAAATTCTTGGAACATATTATATTCTTCAATACTTCTGCCAGATCCCTTAATCAAATCTTTGGAATTACTTAAAACCACACTTGGTCTATAGTATTTTTCTTTAATCTTTCCAGCCACAATGCCAAGTATTGATTCATTTAAGCCCTCTTCATAAACTATTAATACCTTGTGTTTATTCAGTAAATTGTCTTTTTGAATCTTCTCATCAATAATTTCAAAGGCATCACTAGTCAGTCTTTGCCTTTCATAATTTAGGTCCCTAAGTTCCTTTGCTTTCTCAAGGGCTAAAGAATAATCTTTTTCCAAGAATAATTCAAGGGCTTCCTTGGCAGATTCTAACCTTCCACTAGAATTTATTGTAGGTCCAATTATAAATCCAAGATGATAAACATCTATCTCATCTTTTTTTATATCTGCTGCCTCAATAAGAGCATTGAGTCCAAGGTCTTTGGTTGTCCTCAAAAGCTTAAGTCCTTCTGAGACTATAATCCTATTTTCATTGGTAAGGGGCATTACATCACATACTGTTGCTATAGCTGCATAGGGTAAGAACTTTTCATAAAATTCTTCCTTATCCACTCCCTTAATTAAAAATAAATATTCTATAAGTTTAAAGGCAACAACTCCACCACAAATTTCCTTAAAGGGATAGGAGCAAGCATATTGTTTTGGATCTATAACAGCACTTGCCTCTGGAAGCACTTCAATCTCTTTTCCATCTTTTAAAATCTTTGGAACCTCATGATGGTCTGTTATTACAATGTCAATATTAAGAGACTTCGCATAATCTACTGCATCTCTTGCGGCAATTCCATTGTCACAAGTGATAATGCACTTAACTCCATCTTCATGGGCCCTATCTATTAAGTTATTATTAATTCCATAGCCATCTTCAACCCTATGAGGTATGTCGTAAGAAACATCGCCGCCAATAGTCCTTAAGCCTTCATAGAGAATATAAGTTGAAGTCACACCATCAACATCATAGTCACCAATTATTCTAATTTTATTTTTTTTCATCAAGTGACCCAAAATTATATTTGAGGCCTTGACCATGTCCTTTAACAAAATAGGTGAATTTAAGTTAGAAAGACTTGGTTCCAAAAACTCTCTAATGTCTTCTTCTGTATTTATTTCCCTATTGAGTAAAATTTTATAAATAACATTGTTTATGCCTAATTTTTTATAATCGATGCCGGGATCACTTTTGTTTTTTATAAACCATCTTTCCATTTAATCACCACTTTATATATACAGATAATTATATCAAAAATTATCATTAAGGTAAAACAAATAGGTTTTTAGTCAACAAAAAAGAACCCTCTTGGGGTTCTTCAAAATTTTTATTATTCTTCATTAGCTAGAACTGAAATTGCACATTCAATTCTCTTCTTTTCCATTTCACATCCAACCTTGTAAGGTTTACTTAAGTCATTGTTGCTGTAGTAAGCGTTAGCGTGACAACCACCTGAGCAATAATATCTTGCCCAGCAGGTAGGACAATCTTCATTTGTATAAACGTTAGAGTTTTTAAATGTATCTCTTAGGTCTGTATTTTTTATTCCTTCATCAACATTACCAAGCAAGAAGTCTTCTTCTCCAACAAATTGGTGGCAAGGATAAATTTCTCCTTGTGGAGTTATGGCAACATATTCTGAACCTGCGCCACATCCAACAGTTCTCTTCACTATACAAGGTCCTTGTGATAGGTCAATTATAAAGTGGAAGAAAGAAAAGTCCTTGTCTTTTTTTCTAATTTCAATATAATCCTTGGACATCTTTTCATACTCACTTAAGATTTTATCAAGATGTTCTTCTCTTATTGCATAAGGTTCTCTCTCATCAGTAACCACTGGTTCAATAGAAGTCTTTTTAAATCCGTGAGAGTAAAAGTCTTTTAAGTCTTCAGAGAAGTCTAAGTTTTCGTTTGTAAAAGTTCCCCTGATAAAGTAGTCCTTGTCTCCTCTTTTATCAATAAGTTCTTTAAACTTAGGAACAATTATATCGTAAGATCCCTTTCCATTTGTGGTAGGACGCATCTCATCATTGATTTCTTTTCTACCATCGATTGATAAGACAACATTGTCCATATTTTCATTAATAAAATCTTGGATTTCATCATCAAGTAGGACACCATTAGTCGTTATTGTAAATCTAAAATGTTTGTCGTATTTCTTTTCCTCTTCTCTACCGTAAGCAACAAGTTTTTTTACTAGGTCAAAGTTCATTAGAGGTTCCCCGCCAAAGAAATCAACTTCTAGATTACTTCTGTTAGCAGAATTTTGTAATAAGAAGTCCAATGCCTTCTTACCAGTTTCAAAAGTCATAAGACTTCTATCACCCTTGAAGTCACCTTGAGATGCAAAGCAATACTTACATCTTAGGTTACAATCATGGGCAACGTGAAGGCAAAGAGCTTTTACAACATTTTGTGGGTTGTATTTAGGAAGTTTAAAGTGTTCATCTTCAGAAAATAATAAACCTTCCTTAGTTAAGTAGTCTATTTCTTCATAAGCTTCTCTAGCATCTTCTTCATTATAAAGTTTTGAAAATTTTTCTATGACTTCATCTTTTGATAATTTTTCATAGTCATCAATCATCTCGTATACAATTTTTTCTACAACATGAACTGATCCACTTGCTATATCAAGGACAATATATCTATCATTTAAATAAAATTTATGAATTCTTTCTTCCATCTTTTCTCCTTTACTTAACCCCTAACAAAATAAAAGCAAGGTTTCCCTTGCCTTAGTTTTCAGTATTTTCACATTTTTGGTTTCCAACTGTGCAGCTAGTTTTGCAAGCTGATTGACAAGATGTTTGACATTCGCCACATCCGCCTTTTTCGTAAGTTTTCTTAAGATTTTTTTGTGTAAGTGTTTTAATGTGTTTCATAATATCTCCTATTCTTCTTCAGCGTCTTTTAGATCTGCGTTCTTTTTATAAGTACCATTAACTCCCCACTTCATGACTTCAATCTTTGTGTTGTCAGTTGAGGTTTCGATAACTAAGTAATCTTCCTTTACAAGGATAATTTTTCCAATAATACCGCCAATTGTTATTATTTTATCTCCAACCTTTAAGTTTTCACGCATTTCATTTATTTCATTTGCTTTTTTCTTTTGTGGTCTTATTATGAAAAAATAAAAAACAACAAACATCAATATTAAAGGAATAAAGTTTAACATTGCGTTTTGATCCATTATTAACCCCTTTCTTTTTAGTAATTGATAATTATATTATACATTTAATCCAATAACTTAACAAGAATATATTTTTAGTCTTGCTTATAACCATACTTCTTGTAAAAATCTCTTTTATATTCTAAGAAGTAATCTCCCCTAATTGATTCTCTAATATTTTCCATCATATCAATTAAGAAGTAAAGATTGTGAATTGTTGCAAGTCTCATACCAAGAATCTCGTCTACATTGAATAAGTGTCTAAGATAAGCTTTAGAAAAGTTTCTACAAGTGTAGCAGTCACATTCATCATCAAGCCTAGAGAAATCTTCTTTGTAAACTGCATTCTTAATTGGAATTCTTCCCTGATGAGTAAGGACAGTTCCATTTCTCGCAATTCTTGTAGGAAGAACACAGTCTGCCATGTCCACTCCTCTTTCAACTGCTTCGAATAAGTAGTCTGGACTTCCGACTCCCATTAGGTATCTAGGTTTATTTTCTGGCATAAAGTCAGTTGTGTAATCTAGAATTTCTGTCATTAAATCAATTGGTTCACCAACAGAAAGTCCACCAATAGAATAACCCTTAAAGTCCATATCAACCATTTCTTTTGCAGAAATTTCTCTTAAGTCCTTATACATCCCACCTTGAATGATTCCAAAAAGAGTTTGATTATCTACATTCTTGTGATAGTCTTTACACCTCTGGGCCCACCTAAGAGTTCTTCTCATTGAATGATCAATATATTCATGACTTGCTGGATAAGGTGCACATTCATCAAAAGCCATGATAATATCTGAGCCTAAGATATTTTGTATATCAATAGATTTTTCTGGAGATATAAACATCTTGCTTCCGTCAATATGACTCCTAAAATGAACACCCTCTTCAGTTATCTTTCTATTATCTGATAGAGAAAAAACTTGGAATCCTCCAGAGTCAGTAAGAATTGGCTTGTCCCAATTCATAAACTTGTGAAGGCCGCCAGCTTTTTCTATAATTTCAGTACCTGGTCTTAAAAATAAATGATAGGTGTTGGATAATATTATTTGTGCCCCTATACCTTTAAGCTCATCAGGTGTCATTGTCTTAACTGTTGCTCTTGTCCCCACTGGCATGAAGATTGGAGTTTCAATTTCTCCGTGATTTGTAGTTATTTTTCCAAGCCTCGCTTTTGAATCCTTGGATGTTTTTAATAAATCAAATTTAAACATAAAACCTACCTTATAAACATGGCATCACCAAAACTGAAAAACCTATATCTTTCTTTAACAGCTTCTTCATATGCCTTTAAAATAATTTCTCTGCTTGATAGGGATGAAACCAACATTAATAGAGTGGATTCTGGTAAGTGAAAGTTTGTTATAAGAGCATCTACGCATTTAAACTTATAAGGTGGATAAATAAATATATTTGTAAATCCACTTTTTTCACAAACTCGTCCATTATCATCGGCAATCGATTCAACAGTTCTAACACTTGTTGTGCCAACTGCAATAACCCTATTTCCCCTATCTTTAGCTGCATTAATCTTATCTGCAACTTCCTTAGTCATAACATAAAATTCTGAATGCATTTCATGTTCATCAACATTTTCTACTTTTACTGGTCTAAAGGTTCCTAAACCTACATGAAGAGTAATGTAACAAATTTCAATACCCTTATCTTTTATTTTTTGTAGCAAGTCCTTAGTAAAGTGAAGTCCTGCAGTTGGTGCAGCCGCTGAACCTTCTTCTCTTGCATAAACTGTTTGATACCTATTTTTATCCTCTAACTTTTCTGTTATATATGGAGGTAGGGGCATTTCCCCAAGTTCATCTAATATTTCTTCAAATATTCCATCATATTCAAATTTTAAAAACCTAGATCCATCTTCGGAAATATCTACTACTTCTGCACTTAACTTGTCGCTAAAAATAATTTTTGTGCCAAGCTTTGCCTTCTTTCCAGGCTTAGATAGACATTCCCAAACATCATCTTTTCTATTTAAAAGAAGAAATTCAATTTTCTCTTCTTTTCCTTCTCTGTGTCCATAAATTCTTGCAGGCATTACCTTGGTGTCGTTTAATACCAACAAATCACCCTCATTGAGATAATCTATGATGTCATAAAAGTGTTTGTGTTCCATTTTTCCACTTTCTTTGTCTAAAACAAGAAGTCTGGAATGGTCTCTTTTTTCTTCAGGGTATTGTGCTATTAATTCCTTGGGTAAGTCGTAATAAAAATCTTTTGTTTTCATTTTTGCCTTTCTATTATTTTATTTTTTCAATATTTGTTCCTGGGAAATAAAATTCAATGATATCCTTATAATTACTTCCTTTTTTGGCCATTTCAACAGCACCGTATTGACTCATGCCAACACCATGACCGTAACCCTTGCCACTAACAAATACTTTGTTTCCAATTACATTTACATCAAATAGGGTGGACTTAATAATTGTGTTGCCAATTTTATTCCTAAAATCAGTGGCTTTTATTTTTACATCTCCTTTAGATGTAGAGAAAGTTAAATTATTTACTCTATTTGAATTATTATAGTCAAGACTAACGCTAAATACGTCAGATAAATTCAATTTCTTTAAGTCGCTATTTTTTAGTTCATACTTCCATGGGTGAACTGAGTAGGGATCTTCCTTAGAAATTAGGTATGGAACACTATTTCCGCCCCAAGCTTCAGATGATGCAACTGTATATCCACCAGAAGAAGCACAGAAGATAGTCTCCGCAACTTTTCCATCGTATTTAATAACTTGACCAACGGTTTCTTCTACAGCTTTGTTTGTTGTTTTTTCTTCAACATCTTTTCCATAATAAACTTGAGATCTTGTAGTATCGTCAAGATTATAACCATTTTTAATAAACTTATTGTAGTTATTTATGGCAAAAGATCTTGAACAAAGAGCTTGAGCCTTTAATGATTCCATAGGGAAGCTTGGACTCATTTCTTTTGGAAGAACTCCTTTTAAATACTCATCCATATCAACTCTATTCACTATGTCTAGCTTTTTATTATTGACTCTAAAGGAAATTGCTCCTCCATAGTTTCTCTTGATTTTATCTACATAAATTGGAGAATCAGAAGAAATTAAAAAAGCTCCATTTTGAGGAAAATTATTTAAATTGAAATTTTTTCCATTTAGATTAATATTTTTCCCGTCGAATTTAATGTTTATTTCCTTGTTATTTGTATTATTAATAACTTGTTCATCGGAAGTAACAACTTTTAAATTTGATTTGGACTTTACTTTTAAACTTTCACCGGCTGAAAGGGATTTTCCAACCTTAATATCAATCTTGTCATAATCTTCCTTAGCAAATATATTTAATGGCAGTAAAACCAAAAATATAGCTAACAATAATATTTTTTTCATTTTATTATTCATCCTTATACTCCAATCCAAAATGGTCATAGGCTCTTTTTGTAGCCACTCTTCCTCTAGGCGTTCTAATAATAAAGCCTATTTGCATTAAATAAGGCTCATAAACATCTTCTACTGTTCCCTTATCTTCACCAATGGCTGCTGAAATAGCATCAATACCTACTGGCCTTCCATTGAACTTTTCTATCATTGTAAGTATAATTCTTCTGTCAATATTATCTAGTCCAAACTTATCGATTTCAAGAAGATTGAGGCCCTTTATAGCAGCCTTAGTTGTTATAACTCCTCCTTCTTTTACCTCAGCATAGTCTCTAACTCTTTTTAATAACCTATTGGCAATTCTCGGTGTTCCTCTAGACCTTCTTGCAATCTCAAGAGCACCTTCCTCTTCAATTGGAACATTTAAAATCTTTGCAGATCTCATAATTATCTCAACAAGAGATTTTGTATCGTATAGGTCTAATTTTAACATTACACCAAATCTATCCCTAAGAGGTGATGTCAGCATGCCTGCTCTTGTAGTTGCTCCTATGAGAGTAAAAGGCGCTAGATCAAGTCTAATAGACCTTGCAGATGGCCCCTTCCCAATTATTATGTCTAAGGCATGGTCCTCCATAGCAGGGTATAAAATTTCTTCTACAGATTTATTTAATCTATGAATTTCATCTATAAAAAGTACATCGTCATTATTTAAGTTTGTTAGAATACTTGCTAGGTCACCCTGCTTCTCTATGGCTGGTCCTGATGTCACTTTTAGATTAACACCCATCTCATTTGCAATAATACCAGCCAGTGTGGTTTTGCCAAGCCCTGGTGGTCCACTTAAAAGAGTGTGATCCAGAGGTTCTGACCTATTCTTTGCAGCTTCAATAAAAATCTTTAAATTTTCAACTACCTTGTCTTGGCCAATATACTCATCAAGCCACTTAGGTCTAAGGCTTACCTCCCTAGCATCGCCATCAATAAGTTCTGGCTCCACTAATCTATTTTTTTCCATTGTATCAACCCATTAATTTTAAGGCTTCTCTTATTCTCTCGGAAATATCAAGAGAAGAGTCAACCTTATCTAGTGCTTTTTTAGCGTCATATACATTATAACCTAAGGAAATAAGAGCCTCAACTGCTGGATCATCCTTTTCTTCAATAGTTTCAACATTATCAGTCATTGATGCAAGATCTAAGTCTAGTTTTTCAACCTTGTCTTTTAATTCAAGGATTATTCTCTGAGCAGTTTTCTTGCCTATTCCCGGTAACTTAGTAAGGGACTTCTCATCTTTGGATATAATATATTTTGCAATATTAAATACATCGTCACCATCAAGTATTCCTATGGCAAGTTTAGGGCCAATCCCTGTTACGCTTGTCAATAAATCAAAGGCATCTCTAGTTTCAACCTGTCTGAAACCATATAAAATTACAGCATCTTCTCTTAAAACTAACCTAATATTTATAAATACTTCTTCATTTTCATAAAAAGTATGAAGTTCTCTTGATACCATATTTACAATATAGCCTATTCCATTGGATTCAAGAACTAAGTAACCCCTGTCAGTTGAGTGTACCTTTCCTTTTAAAAATTCTATCATTATATCATCCTAAAACTTTCCTTAAACTTAATTGAACTGCCATGAGTTATTGCAACTGCCAATGCATCTGCAACATCATCAGGTTTTGGAACTTTTTCTAAGTTCAAGATAATTTTTACCATCTCTTGAACCTGATTTTTTGTAGCTCTTCCATATCCAACTATAGCTTGTTTTACTTGGAGGGGCGTGTACTCATAAATTCCTGCTCCAGACTCTTTAGCAGCAAGCACTTCAACCCCACGAGCTTGGGCAACTGTTATGGCAGTTTTTACATTCTTGTTGAAAAAAAGCTCCTCAAAGGCAATATCTTCTGGCTTATACTTTTCTATTAAATCATTTAGTTCTTCATAGATAATATTCAACCTATCAGGAAGAGGAGTTTTTGCTTCAGTTGTTATAGCACCGTAGTCTAAAACCCTATATGAATTTCCCTTAAGCTCTAAGAAACCATATCCAACTATGGCTATGCCAGGGTCTATCCCCAAAATTACCAATTTATCACCACTTTAAAAAGGATAGTATAAAACTATCCTTACTTATATCTCTTTAAAACTCTATCATTAACTCCATCCCAAAAGGCATTTCTAAAAACTCTAAAGCAATCTATGTATAGAAACTTAGAAATTTTATTATTTAAATTTTCAATTTCAGAATCAGTTAAGTAGGAGTCAACTTCTTTTATTTCAACGTCATCATCTTGGCTTCTAAAGATAAGCTGCATGTCAAGATGATCATTTATACTTGCAATCTTACTGTTTAAAAGTTTTTTTCTAACATCAGTAAGAGTGTTTTTTATGAAAATTCTGATTTGTCTATCTTTTCTTATTTCTTTAAAAACTAACTTCTTAAAGGCCAAAACTTCTTCATTTTTGAACTCATATTGGAAAAGCTTCTTCCTATTGTAAAGCTCATCTATTGTAAGGTATCTTAGAGTTATTATCTCAAGCATATTTATGTGTTTTTTCGAGTTAAAACCAAGCCTATAGCCTTCTAAGTACAAGTAAAGCTCCAACCTATTTATATCATCATGGATAAGGTTGGAGAGATTCCTAGCTATAAGTTCTATTCCCTCTTTTTGCCTATATATTCTTACAATATCCTTTCTTAAATTATCAAGAGTGACATATCTTGGATATATGTTTTCTATAGATTCGTAAACATTGTAAATATTAAGTAAAATGTTAATACTATCCAAGTCGCCCTTGTATAAGAAATTTGCAATTAAGTATTTTTTTATATCTTTAAAGGCAAGTCTTTTATAAGATTGTTGATTCAGTTTTTCTGCCAATTCCATAAAAAAATCCTCCGTTAGTTCGTATAAATTATATTATACTATAAGTCACGGAGGATTGAAATCCAATTTGTAAATGTAATGTAATTATAATAATTTTATTTTATTTTCCTTGCAGAAGTTTAAGCTGTTTTCATCCCAAACCCCTACTTGGACTTCACCAATGTGTTGTTTTTCTAAGAAAAACATACAAATTCTTGATTGTCCAATACCACCACCAACAGTGTAAGGTAATTCTGCGTTTAAAACGTCTTGGTGATAAGGAAGTTTAAATCTATCTGTTGTATTGGCAAGTTCACATTGACTCTTAAGTGATTCTTCATCGACACGAATACCCATGCTTGATACTTCAAGAGAATTCCCTAGAACTTCATCCCAGAACAAGATATCTCCATTTAGGTCCCAATCATCATAGTCAGGAGATCTATGATCATGGGGCTCACCAGAAGTTAAATTATGGCCTATACCCATGATGAAAACTGCTCCCTTTTCCTTACAAATTAATTTTTCTCTTTCTTTAGATGTTTTTCCTGGGTACTTATCTTCTAATTCTTGAGAAGTTATAAAGAAAATTTCTTCAGGTAGTTTTTTTGAAAGAATGTAAGGATAGGTTTGATTGATGTATTCTTCAGTTCTTTTAAATACAGAGTAAATTTCTTTAACAATTAAAAAGAGATATTCCTTATTCCTATCTGACTTGTCAATAATTTTTTCCCAGTCCCATTGGTCAACATAAGATGAGTGAATTTCATCTAACTCTTCTTCTGCCCTAATGGCGTTCATGTCTGCATAGATACCTTCATACATGTTGAAGTTGTAGTCCTTAAGTGCATTTCGCTTCCACTTAGCTAGTGATTGAACAATTTCAACATTAATTCCATATTGTCTTAGGTCAAAATCTACTGCTTTTTCTCCATTTAGGTTGTCATTAAGGCCAGTTTCAGGTCTAACAAATAAAGGCGCAGAAACTCTTTGTAGGTTTAAGGTATTTGCCAAGTCCCTTTGAAAGTAATCTTTAACTGATTTAATTGCAATTTGTGTCTCTCTAAGATCTAGTTTTGTAGCACTAGAATTGTTCCTCATTTTTTCCTCCCTAACTATAAAAAACTTTCACCCATTAAGGGTGAAAGAATTTCTTTTAAATAAATTGTATGTCGTAATCTCCCTGAAATTGGAGACTTGATTCAATGACTAAGATAGAAATGTTTGTACATAAATTCAAGGCAAAGTTTAAATCATTGTCAAAGGAATGATCTGACTCCTTGTATTGGTCTATTACATCTATTAGATACTTTTTAACTCTTTCTTCAAGCTTTAACTCAGAATCTTCTAAGAAATTAATGTCAGAAACATTAATAACCCTAGAAAAGTTTTCTTCCAAATATTTATTTTCTCTTGCATAAAGAGCTAAGTCCTGTTCGTACTTAACATGTTTTTTCAAGTTTTCTACAAAAGTCATCCTATAAGCGTGAGGATAGCAAACAAAGTCACAGAGATAGTGACTTATTATGCCAAGCCTCTTGCTCACATAATTAATTAATAAATTGCTTTCATTTCCTTCAGAATAAGAAAATCTAGAAAAGAAAATTAATTTAGTAATTTCTTTTGCTATATAATCTCCTGATTCATCGAAATAATGTCTCTTCAACTTATAATAAGGAAGAACATCGGGGGCAACTGATCCCCAAAGCATTTTTTCTAAATTTAAATTAACATTGTATTTATCTTTTATTCTGTCGTGGACGATTTTTGCCACGATTTTGTGTGTATCTGGTAAAATTTTTAAACACTTCCTAATTAAAATTTGTTATCAATGTTTACAAGATAATTCTATACTTAAATGGCACAATTGTCAATTTTTAGTTTGTTTTATCAAGTTCTTTTGAGATTACATCCCAAATGTTAGAAGTTTCAAAACCAAGTCTCCAGCTTCCAACACCTGCTAAGTTATATTTATTGACAAGAGAAACTTTTTTCTCTAAAGAATTTGCATCTTCAATCCAAATCTTGTAGTCCGCACCATTTTCTTGATACTCAATATAATTTTGTTGAGATTCCTTATCCCATACTGGTTTTAGTCCCTTGGATGCAATAATTCTTGCAACTTCATCCATGGAAATTGTCTTTGAAGTTACCTTTCCACCATCTTCTTTCCAAATTCTTGTGTAAAGTGGAACTCCAAGAATCATTTTTTTATTAGGAATGTTTCTAAATAGGACATTTATAGATCCTTCTACCCACTTGTATTGAGCAACTGATCCAGCCTTATCTGATGAACCCCAGTGTTGGTCATAAGCCATTACAACCATATAATCAGCAATTTCAGCAAGGGCCTTTCTATCATAAGGTTCCTTTGTAACATCAGCTGATATTTGTGGCGTAACATCAACAGTTATTATAAAGTCTTCAACTGCAGCTTGTCTAAATTCTCTTACAAAGTCAGTTATATAATCTCTGTCATCTATCTTTGTATGTTCAAAGTCGATGTTTATTCCCTTCATTCCATACTTTTTACATAGTTCAAGAGTTTTATTTATAATTTTTTTACGAGTTTTTTCATTTGATAGAGCTTCGTGAGTAATTTCTGGATCAAAGGAGTTATCTAAATATGCCCAGACATCTATTCCAAGATCATTATATTTTTTAATATAATTTTGATTTCCCCTGTCAATCATATCTCCATTGCCATTTCTTATGGAGAACCAAGTTGGAATTATAACATCAAGTCCTTTGATATCCTTAATTTGATTAATCTTGTCTTCAGAATGTTCTGCGTAAGTGTAATCCCAAGTTAAATTAATAAGACCATCTGATGTATTTTTAGAAGTAGACTTAAAAGAAACTTTTTCAAAGTTTTCATCTAAATCTTTCTTCAAAACATATCCTGCATAACCTTCTGTCATCCTAACCTTGTAGTACTTTCCCTTATCTCCATAAACATAAAGCTCTTCTCCCTGAGGAAGTTTCTTTATAATAGGGCTTCTCTTGGAAGCACCTTCTCTTAAAAGAGTTTCTGAAGTAGTCTTGCTTAAGTCGTAATCCTTATCTCTGTAATCAAGTAAGAGTAGTCTAATATCCTTGTCATATCTTAGCCTTACATCATAGTCATAGATAAAAGCTTCTATTGGAAGCATAATCTTCCCATCTTTTTCTATAACAGGAGCTCTTAAATCAATTGTACCGCTGTTAAATTTTGCCTCATATTCATTTAACTTAAGCACTTTGTTTGCATGGTCGTTGTTGATTCTAACTTCACCACTTGACTTGTCATACTGGATATCTTTGTCAAGATATTCCTTTATGTAGTCTAGGGAAAGATAAATCATTCCATCTTCTATAGAAAAGTCTTCCTTATCTATATCCTTGTCTTCTGTCAAAAAGTTGAATTTATCGTACTTAGTTGAGATTTTGCTAGTTCCTCTATTTTCAACAAATAAAAATGCACCAGCTGCTAGAACCACTATTAAAAATAGTCCCATAAAAAGTTTTTTCATATTATCACCCTTTATTAAATAATTTGCTCAAAATAAAAGAATACTAAAAATAGGACATAAAGTCCCATTCTCAGTAATTTGTTTTTTCTCTAACTTTTGCAGCCTTACCTTGTCTATCTCTAAGATAGTAAAGTTTAGCACGTCTAACTCTACCTTTTCTTGTAACTACAAGATCAGCAATTCTTGGTGAGTTAAGTAGGAATGTTCTTTCAACTCCAATACCATAAGAAATTCTTCTTACTGTGAAAGTTTTTCTAGCGCCTTTTCCTTGAATCTTTAATACAGTACCATCAAATACTTGGATTCTTTGTCTTTCGCCTTCAATAATTCTGTAGTGAACGCTAACTGTATCCCCAACGTTAAATTTAGGTAAATTTTCATTTATTTGTTCATCTTCAATAGCTTTAATATAATCCATTGTCTTTACCTCCTTCCAGTAAATCTTTCAATATATCTTTTTCTTCATCATTTAAAGTTTTTTCTTTTAATAAGTCTGGCCTCTTCTGTAAAGTATTTTTTATAGACTCTCTAAGCCTATATTTTCTAATTTTTTCATGGTCTCCACTTAGAAGAATATCTGGAACTTCAAGTCCTCTAAATTCTCTTGGTCTAGTGTACTGAGGATGTTCTAAAAGTCCATTGTAGTGTGATTCGTCTTCAAAAGACTCTTCACTTGCAAGTACACCATCAAGTAGTCTTGACACGCCATCGATAACAACCATAGATGCCAGTTCTCCACCAGTTAAAACATAATCACCAATGGAAATTTCTTCATCTACATAATTTTCAATGACCCTATTGTCAATCCCTTCATAGTGTCCATTTAGAAGAATTATATGTTCTTCATCTTTTAATTCTTTTAGCTTCTCCTGTGTTAGCACCTTGCCCTGTGGGGACATATAGTAAACCTTAGAATTTTCTGTCTTTACAGATTCTATTGCCTCTACTATTGGTTTAATTTGCATTAGCATACCAGGTCCACCGCCATAGGGATAATCATCAACTTGTAAATACTTATTGATAGCAAAATCTCTAATATCTACAGTCTCTAATTCTAACTTTCCTTGGCCAATAGATCTTCCAACAATAGAAAAATCTCTAATATTATTTATGAAATCGGGAAATAATGTTAAAACACTAATTTTCACAAAATCATTCCTTCTATTAACTTAATAGTTATTGTTGAATCTATTTTTTTTATAAATTCTTTAACTCCTGGCACTTGGTAAGTTTCCTTATCCTTGCCTTCTATGACAAAAATATCATTAGCTGGGTATTCCAATATTTCCTTTAAGACTCCAATGTAATTTCCATCAGTGTCATAAACTTCTTTTCCAATTAAATCAGAAACATAATATTGGTCTTCTTCAAGCTCTAACCTGTCTTCATCCTTAATATAAATGTTTAAACCCTTTAAATTAAGGACATCATTTATATTTTCATATCCCTCAAAGCTTAGGTAGACAAAATCATTTACTCGAACTTTTTTTATAAAAAATTCCTTTAAATCTTCACCTACAAATACGCTTTTAAGTTTAGAAAACCTGCTTTTGTCAAAGGTATAGGGATCAACCTTAAGTTCACCCTTAATACCGTGAGTATTAATAATTTTACCAATGCAAGTAATTGAATCTTTAATATTCTTCAATTTCCAAATTAACCTTTACATCTTCTTTTAGTGAAACAGCTTTTAAAATTGCTCTTATTGCCTTAGCAATTCTGCCTTGTTTGCCAATAACTTTTCCCATATCATTTGATGCAACTTTAAGAGTAATATCAATTGAATTATCATTCTTAGTCATTGCCACATCAACTGAAGAAGGATCGTCAACTAAAGATTTAGCAATATATTCAATTAATTCAACCATTTTGGTCCTCCAAACATACTGTTATTCAGTAGCTTCTGATTCACTTGCTTCTGCTGTATTATTTGAGTTTGCACCAGCACCATACACTGAGTTTTCTCTGAAAAGTCTGTCAACTGTATCAGTAGGCTTTGCACCATTCTTAATCCAATTGTTAGCTTTTTCTGCATCTACAACAACTTTTTTAGGAGTTGTAAGTGGGTTGTAATAACCAATCTCCTCGATGAATTTTCCATCTCTAGGGCTTCTAGAGTCTGCTACAACTATTCTATAAAAGGGTGTTTTCTTAGCACCCATTCTTCTAAGTCTAATTTTAACTGCCAAATTATTCACCTCCACAATAAAATTTATATATTAAAATATATAAGCTAGCTTAAAAGGAAAAAGGAAGTTTAAATTTTCTTTTTCCCATTGTCTTGGACATGTTTCCAAATTGCTTCATCATCTTTCTCATGTCCTTAAACTGTTTAATAAGTTTATTTACATCGGCTGGACTAGTTCCAGAACCCTTTGCAATTCTCTTCCTTCTGGAAGAATCTATAATTTCTGGCTTTTGTCTTTCCTTCTTAGTCATGGAAAGAATCATAGCCTCTACCTTAGCAAATTCATTTTCAGGTAAGCTAATACCCTTTAGAGCCTTGCTGTTCATACCAGGAATCATTCCTATAATATCTTCAAGGGGCCCCATGTTTTTCATTTGTTGCATCTGATCTAGGAAATCTTCAAAAGTGAAAGTTGACTTTCTAAGCTTTTCTTCAAGTTCCTTTGCCTTTTTATCATCAACAGCTGTCTGTGCTTTTTCAATTAAGGAGAGCACATCCCCCATGCCAAGTATCCTTGAAGCCATCCTGTCTGGATGAAAAACTTCAATGTTGTCCATTTTTTCACCACTGGCGATGAACTTTATTGGAACATCTGTAACTGACCTAATTGATAGGGCAGCACCACCTCTTGCGTCACCATCAAGTTTAGTTAAGATAACACCTGTTAGCTTTAACATATCATCAAAGGTATCTGCAACATTTACTGCATCTTGACCTGTCATTGCATCTAGGACAAGAAGAACTTCTGATGGTTCTAGTGCATCATGAATATCTTGAAGCTCCTTCATAAGAGTTTCATCTATGTGAAGTCTACCAGCTGTATCAATGATGACAACATCATTGCCATTTTTCTTAGCATGCTCAAGAGCTGCCTTAGAAATATCTACTGGGGAAATTTTGTCACCCATAGTAAATACTGGAGTATCAACAGACTCACCTACAACTTGAAGTTGTTTTATAGCTGCCGGTCTGTAGACGTCACAAGCAACTAGAAGAGGTCTCTTTCCATCTTTTTTCAATTTATTAGCAAGCTTACCACTTGTAGTAGTTTTACCTGCACCTTGAAGACCACACATCATTATAACTGTTGGTTTTTTTGAGAAGTCAATCTTGACCTCGCTAGTTCCCATTAAGTTTGTGAGTTCTTCATTAACAATTTTTATTACTTGCTGGCCGGGAGTTAGGGATTCTAAAACTTCTTTCCCCAAAGCTCTTTCTTTTACTGTCTTGACAAAGTCTTTTACAACTCTGAAGTTTACGTCAGCTTCAAGAAGTGCAAGTTTTACCTCACGCATTGCAGCGTCAATATCTTTTTCAGATAATTTACCCTTGCCTCTTAGGTTTTGCAGGGTATTTTGCAATTTATCGGATAAACTTTCGAATACCAAAGATCCACCTCCTAGTCAAAAAGTATTTGTCTAAGTTCTTTAATCTTCAAATTATTATTTTGACTTAAAGATTCTTTTTCTATACTTTCTAAAATACTTTCTATTTTTTCTTTTTTTTCTTCTTTATTAGCTTCTTCTTTTTTTGTGTTTTTTATTAACTCAAGCTTTTCTTCAAACTCTTCTAAGTTGTTTTCAGCTCTTTTTAAGTTGTCGAAAACTGCTTGCTTAGATATATTAAGCTCAGATGAAATCTCATTGATTGTGCAATCATAAACATAATACATTAGTGCAGGCTTCATCTGCTTTTCAGTAAGAAGCTTTCCGTAGAAATCAAGTAAGCTGTTCATCCTGAAAAATTTCTCATTCATTTTATCACCATTTTTCTGAGAGGTCAACCTCTTTACTTGACCTATTTAATTCTAACTAATAGCCCACTTAATGTCAACAAGAATTTTGAAAATTTTTAAATTTTTTTAGGATGTTTTAACATTTTTCTCTCATGAGTAACTTTGAATTTAAAGAGTTTAATAACTTATAGAATTTTAATAAATGGCAAATTTATATAACTTGTAAAAATTTTTGACAATATGTCTTCTTATAATTTTTTAAGAACATCTTTTAAAATTGATCAATAAAAAAAGTAGGCTCTGTGACCTACTTAATATCTTTATTAATTTTATCCAAAAATTGTTTCTAAGAAGCTATCAATGTTAAAGTCTTGAAGGTCATCAATGCCTTCTCCAACTCCAATAAGTTTAATAGGAATTCCTAGTTCTGATTGAAGGGCAACAACCACCCCACCCTTTGCAGTTCCATCAAGTTTTGTAAGAGCAATTCCTGTTATGTCAGTTGCTTCTCTAAAGGTCTTAGCTTGGTTAATTGCATTTTGACCTGTTGTTGAATCAAGA
The DNA here is from genome assembly GCF_900454685.1 of Peptoniphilus harei. GTDB lineage: Bacteria > Bacillota > Clostridia > Tissierellales > Peptoniphilaceae > Peptoniphilus_A > Peptoniphilus_A harei. The sequence goes on from NZ_UATM01000032.1 coordinate 1,554,729, forward strand.
ACTAATAGATTTTCACGGTTTGCTTCTGGATACTTATTAGTGATAATTCTGTTAATTTTTTCAAGTTCCTTCATTAGATTAGACTTGTTGTGAAGTCTTCCCGCTGTGTCAACTATTAAGACGTCAGTCTTTCTTGCCTTAGCAGCTTCTATTGCGTCAAAGACAACTGCTGCAGGATCAGACCCTTCAGCGTGACTGATTATATCTACGTGAGCCCTATTTCCCCATTCCTTTAATTGGTCAATGGCTGCTGCCCTAAAAGTATCAGCTGCACAAACAAGAACTGACTTGCCATCTCTTTTGAATCTTGAAGAAAGCTTACCAATAGTTGTTGTCTTTCCAACACCATTTACTCCAACTACCAAGATGATTACAGGTGGTTCTGTATTAATTTGAGTGTTTAGGTCTGGGTTCATTAATTTCTTTGCTTCTGCCATTAGAAGTGGTTTAACTTCTTGTGGATCATTTATTTTTTCTCTTATAATTGTTTCACGCAAGTTGTCAATTAACTTCATTGTCGTTTCCATTCCAATATCTGCTGATATTAAAATGTCTTCCAGGTCTTCAAGCATTTCGTCATCAATCTTGACATAGGCCCCTAGGACTGTGTTAATTTTTATTCCTACTTCTTTTCTAGTCTTATCCAGACCTTCCTTTAGTCTTTGGAAGAGTGAAACTTTTTTGGGCTCTTCTTCTATTTCTTCTTGCTTTTCTTTCTTATCTTCTAAAGCTTCTTCAACTACTTCATTATCCTTAAAGGCTTCATTTGTATCTTCTTTTTTTTCTGAAGTTTCTACTTCTTCTTTAGAAAGATTTCCACTTTCTGAAACATTTTCAAGCTTTTCATGAATGTCTTCTACTTCTGATTGAGTTTCTTCTTGCTTTTCTTCCTTATCTTCTAAAGCTTCTTCAACTACTTCATTATCCTTAAAGGCTTCATTTGTATCTTCTTTTTTTTCTGAAGTTTCTACTTCTTCTTTAGAAAGATTTCCACTTTCTGATACTTCTTCAAGTTTTTCATGAATGTCTTCTACTTCTGATTGAGTTTCTTCTTGCTTTTCTTCCTTATCTTCTAAAGCTTCTTCAACTACTTCATTGTCCTTAAAGGCTTCATTTGTATCTTCTTTTTTTTCTGATGTCTCTACATCTTCTTTAGAAAGATTTCCACCTTCTGATACTTCTTCAAGTTTTTCATGAATTTCTTCTGCTTCCGCTTGAGTTTCTTCTTGAGCAGGTTTTTCTTTCTTATCTTCTAAAGCTTCTTCAACCACTTCATTGTCCTTAAAGACTTCATTTGTATCTTCTTTTTTTTCTGATGTCTCTACATCTTCCTCAGAAAGATTTCCCTCTTCTGAAACTTCTTCAAGTTTTTCATGAATGTCTTTTGTTTCTTCAGAATCTTTTTTCTTAAATTTATCTTTTAACCAATTAAACATATCTATCACCTAATCCTTTAATTTTACAGAGAACAACTTACTAATTCCCTTCTCTTCCATTGTAACACCATACATGGTCTTTGCAATCTCCATTGTGAGCTTTCTGTGAGTAATTATAATGAATTGAATTCCTTCTAGTGTTAAAAGGTAATCTGCATACCTCTTAATGTTTGCATCATCAAGCGCCGCATCAATTTCATCTAGGATGCAAAATGACGCCGGTCTATACTTTAAGAGAGCAAATAAGAGGGCAACTGCCGTAAGAGATCTCTCGCCACCTGATAAAAGTGAAAGTGACTGCAATCTCTTACCTGGTGGTGATGCCTTGATTTCAATTCCTGATTCTAAGACATCTCCCTCAATGCTTATTTCTGCTCGACCACCATTAAATAGAATTTTGAAAATTTCTGTAAAGTTCCCTGAAATTTCTTCCATAGCTTCATTAAATAATTTTTTCATCTCATGGTCAAGCTTGCTTAAGATCGATTTAATCTCTTCCTTAGATTGAATTAAGTCATCTCTTTGAGAAGTGTAGAAATCAAATCTTTCTTTAACTACCCTATACTCTTCTATCGATGAAATATTTACTTCTCCATAGTCACGAACTTTTTTCTTTAACCTTCTTAGGGTACCCTCTTTTAAGTCCTTGAGGCTTTCGTCAATAAATTCATGATAATCTTCTACTTCGTAATCTTCCTTTAACCTTTCCACTTCATTAGAAATTTTATTCCTATTCATTTCTATTTTTAGTTCTGTCTTTTCCATTTCAGAACTTATAACCAAGGACCTTTCCTTCAAATCTGAAAGTTCTTCTCTCTTATCTAAGTAAGTCTTATTCTTCTCATCTAAATCTTTTTTTATTTCTTCTAAATGATTCTTCAAACTTTCAATGGATTTTCTGACTTCTTCAAGAGACTTTTTGTTTTCATCATTAGATTTTTTCTTTTCTTCAATATTTCTTTGAGCTTCTATTAGAAGTTTCTTATTATTCTCAAGTTTCTCCCCAGTTAAAGATAAGTCTGAATTTATCCTATCTATTTCCCTAGTCTTATAAAGGATTTTCTCTCTATTTTCTCTTTCTAATAATTGGATTTCAATTTTTTCTGTCTTTAACCCTTCGATTTCCTTTGAAAGTCCTGCAAGCCTATCTCCGCTGTCAACTTCATTTAAGAGGTCTTCAAGTAACTTGTTTTTGTTCTCAATCTCAAGCTTGTTATTTTCTAAGGTTTTTAAATCAGCTTCTATATTTTTTTCAAGTTCTTCTTTTTCCCTTAGATACTTATTTAAGTATTCTGAATTAAGGTCCTTATCATTTTTATTTTTATAAATATTTGACTCAATATCATTGATCTTAAGCTTAAGGGAATTTCTCTTTTCCATATAAGTTTCTGCAAATTCATTGAGTTCAGAAATTTTTTCTTCAAGATGATTTTTTTCAGATTCAATTTTCTTTATTTGCCCTTGAAGATCCTTGAATTTATTTTGGAAGTCTGTAATTTCATTTTTACGCAAGATAAAGCTACTATTGTAATTGTTAAGGGAACCACCTGTTATTGCTCCTGATGGGTTAAAAACTTCTCCCTTAATAGTTACAACTTTAAGTCTGTGCTTTTTTGAAATTCTAGAAGCATTCTTGAAGTTATCGGCTATTATGACTCTTCCAAGCAAATTATAAAAGATACCTTTAAAGACTTCATCAAATTTTATTAGGTCACAAGCAAGTCCAACCATTCCATCTTCCTTAGAATTTATTTTGACCTTGTTGCCAGACACCCTATCCAGAGGCAAGAAGGTAGCCCTTCCCATCTTATTTTTTTCCAAGATTTTTAACATCTCTGAAGTATCTTTGGTTGATGACACAATAATGTTTTGTGACATAGACCCAAGGGCAACAGAAATTGCCTTTTCAAATTCTTTTTCTACATAGAATTTCTCTGCCACTGGACCATAGAGTGAATCCTTAAAAATATCGTTTTTAGAAGAAAAATTCATAAAGGATTTAACAGTTCTATTGTAACCTTCATAATTTAATTCCATATTTTCCAAAATTTTTAATCTTGCAAGGATTTCGTTTCCTTCGTTTTTTCTTCCAATTAATTTGTTTTCTAGATTTTTATTTTCTTCATCAAGCTTTAAAAGGCTTTCTTTGGTTTTTTCAAATTCCTGATCATCTTTTTCTAGATTTTCTTTTAAGGTTTTTAATTCTAAAGAATCTCTATCTATAATCTTTGAAAATTCAGCTTGATTTTCTTTGAGGTTTTCAATTGACTTATCTAAATTAGACTTCCTGTTATTTTTTTCTTCTATAATGTCTTTTAAAGTTTCACTCTTGAATTTTATATTTTCAATTTCATTCTTTACTTTATTTTTATTTTCAAAATTTAAGTTGCCTACTTCTTCTAAGTTTTTAAATTCAGCTTCTAAATTTTTTATTACAGAATCCTTTGTAGTTAACTTCTCAAGAATTCCTTCCTTTGATTTATTTAAAACTTCTCTATCTTTTCCTATTTCTTCAAGAGATTCTTTTAAACCAAGTAGGTCTTTATCTAGATTTTCATTTTCAAGACCAATTCTTTCAATATCTTTCTTTAAAGAATTTATTTTTTCTTCATCAAGGTTAATTTCTAAATTTAACTTATCAAACTCTTCCTTATAAAGCCTTAGTTTTTCACTGGAAACTTCATCTTCTTCTTTCAATTTTTCTAATTTTTCTTGGATTTCTTCAAGGTTTTGCGACAAACTTTCTCTATTAATTAAGATTTTTTTAGAATCTTCTTTAAGGACTTCAAGCTCTTCTATCTTATTAGTCAAGTCTTCTTCACGTTTTTTCATATCCTTACAAGAGTAGTTTATGTCATAGATTTTTAATTCTTCATAGTCTTTTAAGTAAGCTTCAGCTTTTTCTGCCTGAACCCTCAAATTCTTTTCTTGACTTTCAATTTCCGAAAGAATATCTTCTATTCTAATTAAATTTTCCTCAGTCTTTAAGAGTTTGTTCTTAGATTGAACTTTCTTGTACTTATATTTTGAAATTCCTGCAGCTTCTTCGAAGATATTTCTCCTGTCTTCTGGCTTTGAACTTAGGACTGATTCGATTTTTCCTTGACCAATGACGGAATAACCATCCTTACCAATTCCCGTATCCATAAATAGTTCTTTTATGTCCTTGAGCCTGCACTTCTTGTTGTTAATTAAGAATTCACTTTCAAGAGACCTGTACATCCTCCTAGTTACAGAAACTTCATTATAAGGAAGGTTTAATGACTTATCTGAATTATCAAAAAGGATTGTAACTTCAGCCATACCAAGGGGTTTTTTTGAGTCAGTTCCAGAGAAAATAACATCTTCCATCTTGGCCCCACGTAGGTTTTTAGCAGAAGATTCTCCCAGTACCCAGGTTATTGCATCTGTAATATTACTTTTTCCACTTCCATTAGGTCCAACAATTGCCGTAGTGGTCTTATCTAATTCAATTTTTGTTCTATTTGCAAAGGACTTAAAGCCCTGCATAGTAACGGATTTTAAAAACATCTGCTCACCTGTAGTAATCTCTCACATCAATAATTTCGTCTTTCTTTGACAGAATCTTTACTTCAAAATTAGTAAGATCTTCTTGTCTAAGATTTAATTTTTTTATTCCTAATTCCTTAATTATTTCATTCTTGTTTTTTGACCCCTGTCCACTTATATTTGAAATATTTTTCCCATTAGCAATGATTGTAACTTCATCTTCAATATTATTTGAAGACCTAAAATAATTTATAAGTGCCTTTTTAAAATAATAAGATTCAACTAATTGTCTGTAGGCTGGATGAAAGGCTCCTGCAACAATATCGCCACCATAATTTATATTATCTGTTGGCTGAAGTCCAACCCTTATTACATTAATATTGTGCCTATAATAAATATTTAAAAGATTTGCTACATATCCAATAGAATCTTCTAATTCAAGAGCCTGGTAACTTCCTCTTTCCAAATTTTTACATAAGGCCGTCTCTTTTATAACAAGGGTTGGATAAATTCTAACGCAATAGGGGTCTAACTTAACAAATTCTCTGGCAGTATAAAGCGATTTTTCCAAATCATCTCCTGGAAGGCCTACCATTTGCTGAAGACCTAGTTTAAAACCATAGGACTTAATTAAGCTCGCTGCTTCATATACACAAGAAGAATCATGTCCCCTGTTGGATAATCTTAGAACCTCTGGGTCAAGACTTTGGACGCCAAGTTCAATTATGTCTACGCCATATTTTTTTAAATTGTCTAGAATCTCTTCATCAATGGCATCGGGCCTTGTTGAAAGTCTAATGTATTTAACTAAACCCTTCTCCTTGTAAGAGTGGGCAACTTTTAAAAATCCAACCTGTTCTTCAAGGGGAATGGCAGTAAAACTTCCGCCATAAAAGGCAACTTCAACATTATCCTTCCTCTTAAAATAAGAAAGATATTCCAAAATAGTATCTTCCACATCACTATTTGAAATATCTGTAGATATCCCTGTAATTTTTCTTTGGTTGCAAAAAACACAATCATTAGGACAGCCGTAGTGAGGAATGAAAATAGGTATTATATTTCTCTTAGCCATTCCTTCTCCTTTCAAGGGCAACTTTGGCGGCTTCCTGCTGAGACTCTTTCTTAGTCTTTCCAGATCCCTTACCTTCTAAAATTCCATCTAGGTATAATTCTGTAAAGAAGGTCTTGTCATTGTCAGGTCCTTCTTCTCTAACTAGTTTATACTCAGCTTTCTGTCCAGACTTTTGAACCTCTTCTTGAAGCATGGTTTTAAAATCAATGTTAAAAAGCTTATATCCATCTTCCTTTAAGAATTCATCAAATAAACTTAAAATAATATTCTTTGCTACCTTGAAGTCTGAATCCAAATAAACTGCGCCAATTAGGGCTTCAAGAGCGTCAGCAGAAGTTGATTCTCTCTTGCTTCCCCCATTTTTCTCTTCACCTTTGCCAAATCTTATATAATCTCCAAGGCCTAGACCCTTGGCAATGAAAAACAAAACTTTTTCGTTAACAGACTCTGCCCTCATCTTAGTTAAAGATCCTTCAAGATCATGGGGAAATTTTTTATAAAAATATTCTCCAATAACCAAGCCAAGTATGGCATCGCCAAGAAACTCAAGTCTTTCATTGCTGTCATATTGTTTCATCTTATTTTCATTTACATAAGATGAATGAGTCAAGGCTGTTTTCAAAAGACCTTTGTCCTTAAAATCATAATTTAATTTTTTTTCAAGATTCTTTAAATTGGAAAAGGTCATGAGATTATTGTTCCAAATCTTCTACGTATTCAATTACATCGCCAATTGTTTTTAGTTTTTCAAGATCTTCTTCAGAAACTTCTGTCTCAAATTCTTCTTCTATTGTCATTACTAGTTCAACTAACTCAATAGAGTCTGCATTTAGGTCATCTTGGAAGTTCATATCTTCAGTAAGATCTTCTTTATCAAAATTAAATTGTTCAGCAATAATTTGTAATATTCTATCCTTCATTATTTTTCCACCTTTTCTTTTATTTTTTCTACAATATTAGATTCTACTATATCTATTGCATATTTTGCAGCATTTTTTATAGCTTTGGCATCAGAATTTCCATGAGCCTTAATAATATTTCCGTCAATTCCAAGTAGAATTGTTCCACCAACTTCTTTAGCATCAAGATTTTTAAATTTATTCATTAAAAACTCAGTGAAGGCTTTTTTGCTCTTATCATCTAGGTCTGATGTTGCTATTCCGTGAAATACGCTCTTTGTTGCAAAGTCAACTACACCTTCAATAGATTTAAGAAGGACATTTCCATCAAATCCATCACAAACAAGAAGGTCAACATCATTATCCATTATGTCTCTAGCTTCAATGTTTCCCACAAAGTTAAGATCAGATTCTTTTAATTTTTGGTAAGCTTCTTTATAAAGTTTGTTTCCCTTTCCTTCTTCTGCTCCAACATTTAAAAGTCCAATTCTAGGGCTTTCTATCTTAGAATATTCTCTTAGAAAGATATCGCCTAAGACTGCAAATTCTTCAAGGAGTTCTTGACTTGTGTCCATGTTTGCTCCCGAATCTATCACAAGTGTGTTGGACTTAAGCCCTGGAATTAAAGTTGGAAGCACTCCTCTTTTTATTCCCTTTATTCTACCAACTAAGAAGATTCCTCCCCCTAATAGGGCACCAGTGCTCCCTGCAGATATTAAGGCATCAGCCTTTTTTTCTTTTAATAAAGTCATTGCCTTAACAATAGAAGAGTCCTTCTTTTTTCTTAAAGCAAGAACAGGTTCTTCATTGTTTTCTATGTTTTCACTTGCATTTATTATTTCTATTTTTTCTTTATCATAATCTAATTCTTGAAGATTTTCCTTTATGAAATCTTCTCTTCCAACTAGGATAACTTCTTTGTCAAATTCCTTGGAAGCATCAATCGCCCCTTTTATTATTTCAGCCTTATTGTCGCCACCATTTATATCAAAAATTAGTTTCATTTCGACCTCCATTAACAAATTTAATATTATATTAAATAATTAAAAAAATCAATCTTTTGGCCCTATTAATTAAGATTTATTGTCTCGTTTCAGCTTGCTTCATAATAATTTTATTTTTTAAATTTCATTTTGAACTTTCTCTTATATTATAAATATTTTCAATCCTTTTTAATAAAATCTTAAGGCCTTATTGAATTTTTATGAAAAATTTTTTTAATTTATATATTAGATTGAAAACTAAAAAGTGGCCAACTTATTGTTACAATTTAGATAATATTATTTTTGTTATAAATTTATAATAATCAAAAAGATTAATCTTCTTTCTTGAAGCCTTAATTTATAAATTGAGAACAAAAAATAGCTTACTAAATAAATATGAATTTAGAATAAATTATAACTTTATAAATAATTGTTACTTCATAAATAATTGTGACTTTGTAGACACTTTTAACTTATAAACTGATTTTAGTTTAATGAAATTTAATAAGTTTTTATCAATTTCTTATTTAACTTAAATCTTATAAGATATATACTTTTAAAATATCAATAAAAAAACTCGCTCAAGTTTCCTCAAGCGAGTTAAATTTATTTATTTAGAAATTATATTATTTGGCAAAAATTATTCTTCGTCTTCTGAAAGTGCTAGGTAACTTGCGTATCTATCCTTAGCATTTTCTTCAGCAACTTCGTAAAGTTTTTCTGCTCTTTCAGGGAATAACTTCTTAAGAGATGTATATCTTACTTCTCCATCTAAGAAGTCTCTGAATGGTTTAGTAGGTTCTTTAGAGTCTAGGATGAATGGATTCTTTCCTTCTTCTTTAAGTTCAGGGTTGAATCTATATAGGTGCCAGTAACCTGTTTCAACAGCTTTCTTTTCTTCTTCAATTGAGAAGCCCATACCTACTCTAATACCGTGGTTAATACATGGAGCGTAAGCAATGATTAGTGATGGACCATTGTAAGCTTCTGCTTCTTTAATTGCCTTATAAGCTTGGTTCTTGTCAGCGCCAAGAGCAATTTGAGCTACATATACATAACCATAAGTTGTTGCCATTAGACCAAGGTCTTTCTTCTTGGTTAACTTACCAGCTGCTGCGAATTGTGCAATTGCTGCTGTTGGAGTTGCCTTAGAAGCTTGACCACCAGTGTTTGAATAAACTTCAGTATCTAGAACAAGGATGTTAATGTCTTCACCAGATGCAAGAACGTGGTCAACTCCACCATATCCGATGTCGTAAGCCCATCCGTCTCCACCGATGATCCATTGACTCTTCTTAATTAAGAATTTTTCAAGACCCTTAAGATCTTCAATGATTTCATCAGCCTTGTCGTTGCCAAATTTTTTGTCAAGAACTTTTAGTACATTTGCACTTGCTGCCTTAGAAGTCTTGTAGTCATCCATTCCTTCGATCCAAGCATTGAATGCTTCATTAGCTTCTGCGTCAACATTAAGTTCAACAAATTCTTCCATAAGGTTTTTAATTCTATTTCTTGTTTGAGTTTGAGAAACAGCCATACCATATCCGTACTCAGCGTTATCTTCGAATAAGGAGTTAGCCCATGATGGTCCATTTCCACATTCATCTGTACAATATGGCATTGATGGTGCTGATCCACCCCAGATTGATGAACAACCTGTTGCGTTAGCAATACTCATTCTATCTCCAAATAATTGTGTAACAAGTTTTACATATGGAGTTTCTCCACAACCTGCACATGCTCCTGAGAATTCAAGATATGGAGTTTGGAATTGAGTGTTCTTGAAGTTGTTCGGCTCAATGTGTTCTTCTTTAGATTTAATATTGTTAGATGCATATTCCCAGTTAGCTGCTTGAACGTCAATTTCTTCTTCAAATGGTGTCATAACAAGTGCTTTTTCTTTTGCTGGACAAACTTGAGCACAGTTACCACAACCTGTACAGTCTAGTGGAGAAATTTGCATTCTGTATTCGTAATCTTCAAGTCCCTTACCTCTAGCCTTAATTGTTTCAAAGCCTTCTGGTGCGTTAGCCTTTTCTTCTTCGTCAGCAAGGAAAGGTCTAATTACTGCGTGAGGACAAACTAATGAACATTGGTTACATTGGATACAGTTTTCGTTCTTCCAGTGAGGAACATTAACTGCAATACCTCTCTTTTCGTAACGGCTTGTGCCTGATGGGAATGTACCGTCAACCATGTTTACGAAAGTTGATACAGGAAGATCGTTACCTTCTTGTCTGTTCATTGGAATAAGAATGTTGTTGATAAATTCTGGTGCTCCATCGATTTTGAAGTCCTTAGTTGTATCAGCATCTTTCCAAGATTCTTTAACTTCTACTTTGTGTAGAGCATCGATACCTTGATCTACTGCAGCGTAGTTCATGTTAACAATGTCGTCACCCTTAGCGCCGTAATCTTTTACGATAGCTTCTTTAAGAAGTTTAACAGCCTTATCTATTGGAAGTACTTGAGAAAGGTTAAAGAATGCAGCTTGCATTACCATGTTTGTTCTTCCACCAAGTCCAACTTCTGCAGCTATTTTAGTTGCGTTAATTGTGTAGAATTCAATTTCATTATCAGCAATATATTTCTTCATATATCCTGGTAGGTGTTCGTCAAGTTGTTCATCATTCCAAATAGTGTTTAGAAGGAACTTTCCACCCTTCTTAAGTCCTCTTAATAGGTCATAAGAGTAAACATAAGATTGTTTTGAACAAGAAATAAAGTCAGTTTCTGTTAGAAGATATGTTGATGTAATCTTATTTTCACCAAATCTTAAGTGAGACATTGTAACCCCACCAGATTTTTTAGAGTCATAGTCAAAGTAACCTTGTGCATACATGTCAGTGTTGTCACCGATAATCTTGATTGCAGATTTGTTTGCACCTACAGTACCGTCAGATCCGAATCCCCAGAACTTACATCTAATAGTTCCTTCAGGTTCAGTTGTGATGTGTTCTTTAATTTCAAGTGATTTGTGAGTTACATCGTCAACGATACCAATAGTGAAATCATTCTTAGGTTGGTCTGCTTTAAGGTTTTCGTAAACTGCAAGAATATCTGTTGGGTTAGTGTCCTTTGAACCTAGACCGTAGATACCACCAACGATAAGAGGTCTCTTATCTGATTCGTAGAATGCATCTCTAACATCAAGGTAAAGTGGTTGTCCTACTGCTCCCTTTTCCTTAGTTCTATCAAGAACTGCAATTCTTTCTACAGTTTCTGGAATTGCTTCCATTAAATGTTTAATTGAGAAAGGTCTGTAAAGGTGAACTTTAACAAGTCCTGTCTTTTGTCCCTTTGCGTTTAAGTAGTCAACAACTTCTTCGATTGTTTCAGTTACTGAACCCATTGCCACGATAATATCAGTAGCATCTTTTGCACCATAGTAGTTAAATAGGTTGTATTCTCTACCAGTTAATTCAGAAATGTCCTTCATGTAACCTTCAGTAATATCAATGATATCAGTGTAGTAGTGGTTTGATGCTTCAATTTCTTGGAAGTAGATATCAGCGTTTTGTGCAGTACCTCTAATTTCTGGTCCATTAGGGTTAAGAGCTCTTTGTTTGAAAGCTTTTACTGCTTCTTTGTCTACTAGTTTTTCAAGGTCTTCGTAATTAAGTACTTCAATTTTTTGAACTTCGTGGGATGTTCTGAATCCGTCAAAGAAGTGGATAAATGGTACTCTTCCCTTAATTGATGCTAAGTGAGCAACACCAGCTAAGTCCATAGATTCTTGAACTGAACCAGATGCTAACATAGCAAGTCCTGCAGCTCTAGCTGCCATAACGTCTTGGTGGTCTCCAAAGATTGAAAGTGCATGTGATGCTAGTGCTCTAGCAGCAACGTGGAATACACCTGGAAGTAGTTCCCCTGCTATCTTGTACATGTTGGGTAGCATAAGTAATAAACCTTGAGATGCTGTATATGTTGATGTTAATGATCCAGCTTGTAGTGAACCGTGAACAGCTCCAGCAGCTCCTCCTTCTGATTGTAACTCCTTAACCAATACTTCTTGACCGAAGATGTTTTTTCTTCCGTGAGAAGCCCAAGCATCAATGTGCTCAGCCATTGGTGAAGAAGGTGTTATTGGGTAAATACAAGCAACGTCTGAAAAGGCATAAGCCACGTGAGCAGCTGCTTCATTACCGTCCATTGTTTTAAATGTTTTAGACATATTTGCCTCCTAATTATTAATAATATAAATATTAACTAACCATACTGGTTATATTATAGAACTTAATTTAATAAATTTCAATAATATTATTAATAAAAGTCTTAGAAAGATTTGAAAATAGCGAATTGCGAAAGGTGTTCCACTTTATGGAATCATGTTTCTATTTTTATATAAAGTTTTACTATTCATAATAATAAATAAACTACTCTCTAATACTTTTATCTTCTCCTACCTTCTATTATTCATTAACCTATTATTTAATGCTTCTGCGGGATTATAACCCAGTTCTTTTTGCTTATAATTCTTTGTTGCAACTTCAATTATAAGAGCTGTATGTCTTCCAGGCTTAACTGGTATGTCAAACCTTACAACATCTATCCCAAGAATGCTTTGATACTTGTTGTCTAGTCCAAGTCTTTCATATTCTTTTGATTCGTCCCAATCTTCTAAGTTAACAACAACTTCGATTTCTTTTTCTTCCATTACGAAGCCAACACCAAACATTTTTTGAATATCTATTATGCCAACGCCTCTTATTTCCATAAAATACTTTGTTATTTCTGGCGACTTTCCTATAAGCCTCTTATCTAAATTCTTTATGATAACTGAGTCATCAGAAATTAACCTCGCACCATTAGAGATAAGGTCTAGAGCTGTTTCACTTTTTCCGATTCCACTCCTACCAGTTATTAAAACTCCTATACCTGAAATATCTAAAAGAACACCATGCATCCTCATAGTTGGTGCAAGCTCATCTTCTACTAGAGAAATTATCTTACTAAAAACTTTGGATGTTGAATCAGGACTTCTAAGAATCGTTACATTGTATTTTTTTGCAAGTTCAATAGCTTGAGGAAAAATTTCAGCATTTCTAGAAACAATTACTGCTGGAATGTCATACATAAATAACTTTTCTAGGGTTTCATACCTTTTCTTGTCTTCCATAGAATTTATATAGTGCCACTCTTGAGTTCCTATAAGTTGGATCCTGTCCTTAACAAATTTTGAGTAGTAACCATTAAGTTGCAGTCCTGGCCTATTGATATCGCTACTTTCTATTTCAATATCCTTGTAGTCTGTAGATGCGTGAACAAGTTCAAAATTCAATTCATCTACTATATATTTTATTTTAACGCCCATTTTTTCCTCCCCTAAAGTGCTGGTAAATGGAATTTGCACTGGCTTCATTCATGGATTCGACTTCCATTAGTTCTTCTACGCTTGCATTTTTTATCTTATCAATTGATTTAAAATGTTTTAAGAGATTTTCCTTTCTCTTTGGCCCAATCAACTTTATATTGTCAAGTTCTGACTTAAACATAGTCTTGGACCTTAAGTTTCTGTGATAATTTATGGCAAACCTGTGGGCTTCTTCTTGAATTTTATAAATCATCTTATAGGCACGAGAATTTATATCTATTTTAAATTCCTCATTATTGTAAATAATCCCACGAGTCTTGTGGAAATCGTCCTTAACAAGTCCACAAATTTCTAAATTTAAGCCTAACTTGTCTAAGATTTCCTTGGCTGCATTGACCTGTCCCTTACCACCATCCATCATTATTAGGTCTGGAAAATTTGAAAAAGAAGATGACTTAGAAGATTTTTTCTCTTCTACTCCTCTTTTAAATCTCCTTTCAATTACTTCTTTTAAGCTTGAATAGTCATCAGGACCAACTACACTTTTAATTCTAAACTTCCTGTAGTCACTTTTTTTTGCATCACCATCTTCAAAGACAACCATGGAACCAACTGATTCAACTCCTGAAATATTTGAAATGTCATAGGCTTCAATCCTTCTTGGAATTTCGTCTAGGCCAAGTAGGTCTTTTATGTCTTCAAGAGCCTTCTTATTTGTTTCGGCACGCTTCTTAAACTTGTCTCCGTATTTTTCAATCATATCAAGGGCATTTCTCTTTACCATCCTCACAAGTTCCTTCTTGTTGCCCTTTATTGGAACTACAATGCTCACCTTATTTCCTCTTTTTTCAGTGAGCCAGTCTTCCAAGACTTTTATATCCATGGGTTTTTCTTCTATTATAATTTCCTTTGGAATATAAGATGCTCCTATATAAAATTGTTTTACAAAAGAAGAAAATATTTCTTCATAGGAATCGTTGTAATAGTCCCTAATCATGTAGTGCTCGCGTCCAATAATCTTCCCATTCCTAAAAAAGAAGATTTGAATTAAGACTTCGTCAATACCCTTGGCAAGGGCTATGATGTCTTTATCATCATTTGCCTCAGGGTCAGAAATAAGTTGTCTTTCCTTTAGGTATTCAAGATTTTTAATCCTGTCACGAATGTCTGCCGCATTTTCATAATCAAGGTTTCTTGAATAGTCCATCATCTTCTCATGAAGCTTATCAACCACGTTACTGTTTGAAGACGATAAAAAACTTAGAACTTCATCAACCATTACATTGTAATCTTCATCTTTTACTTCTCCTGTGCAGGGACCCAGGCACTTGCCAATGTAGTAATTAAGACAAGGCCTAAAGGGTTTTTCTTCCACATTTTCAAGATTTAAATTACAAGTCCTAAGTGGATAAATCCTCTCAAAGGTTTCAATGGATCCATTTACTGCAAAGACATCAGGATATGGTCCAAAATATTTTGCCCCGTCTTTTTCAACCCTTCTTGTCTTCATTACCCTTGGGAACCTCTCGTTGACCTTGACCTTGATGTAGGGATACTGCTTGTCATCACGCAAGAGGATGTTGTATTTAGGCAGATTATCCTTAATTAGGTTGGACTCAAGAACCAGGGACTCAACTTCATTTTCTACTATTATATACTCGAAGTCATGAATCTTTGACACCATGCTGGCAACTTTTTTTGAGGACTTCCCATAGGATCCAAAGTATTGTCTAACTCTTTTTCTAAGAGATTTAGCTTTTCCAACATAGATTATCTCGTCTAATTCATTTTTCATTATATAAACCCCTGGTTTGTCAGGAAGTTTATCAAGCCTTTCTCTTAAATCTAACAATTGTCTATACCTCTCTAGTTGCTTCTTTTAAAAACTCTAAAATTTCTCCTTCAATATATGGACTTAATTTTTCAAAAACTTCTTTGTGGTAGGCATTTAAAACTTCTACTTGTCTATCTGTTAAAAGACTTACATCAATTGCATCAAGTTCAAAGGGACAGAAGGAAATTGTCTTAAACTTATCAAAGACAGAGTCCACAGTTTCACAGTCGTAAACAACCCTCATGATGTTTTCGATCCTAATTCCATGATTGCCTTCTTTATAAACTCCAGGTTCATTGGAAACTATCATTCCCTCTTCCATCCTAACTGCAGGGTCTCTTGGAGAAATTCTTTGAGGTCCCTCGTGAACTGAAAGAACAAAACCAATTCCATGGCCAGTGCCACACTTGTAATCCATTCTCTCTTGCCAAAGGGAATACCTTGCTATCCCATCAAGGGCTAGGTCATAAGTTCCCTTTAAGAAAACTGCATCCATGAGGTTGATGTGACTCTTTAGGGTCAATGTGTAATCTCTAATCTCTTCTTCACTTAAATCTCCCATGGCAATTGTCCTTGTTATGTCAGTTGTTCCTGAATAGTATTGGCCACCTGAGTCCACAAGATAGAGTCCCTTGTCTTCAATAGTTGACTCATTTTCTTCTGTTGCGTGATAGTGCATCATGGCAGCATTAGGTCCATAAGCAGAAATTGTATCAAAGGAATTGGAAATATAAAGTGGGTCTTCAGCACGGAGGCTATCAAGTTTCATAGCAGCCTCATATTCTCCAATTTTATTTTTTGCATTCTTCTTTAACCAGTAGATGAACTTAAAAAGTGCTACTCCATCCCTAACATAAGTTTCTTCAAGATTTTTTATTTCAACTTCATTTTTTATAGTCTTTAAATCTTCTGAAATATTTCTTCCAAAAATAATTTCATTCTTTTCACAAAGTCCCTTATAAATTCTTTCATTAATAGATGCGGAATCAAGATAAATTTTTTCGTCCTTATAAGTTTTTAAATGTTCATAAAATTCTGAATAATCTTTTATTTTTACCACTTTAGAAAGTTCTTCTTCAATATTTTTTGTCTTAGCCTTGTCAGTAAATAAAAGAACCTTGCCTTCTTCTATTACCATAAAGGAAATTAAAACTGGTATGTCCTTTATGTCCATGCCACGAAGATTTAGAGTCCAGCCAATGTCAACAAGTGAAGAAACCACTGTCATATGGGCATTTTTCTTTTTTAGAATTTCTCTGATCTCAGAAATCTTTTCTGACGCAGACTTACCTGCGTATTTGATGTCCAACAAGAAGGCATCATCAGATGGGAAGTCATACCTATCTTCCCAAAGGTCTTTTATCAAATCTATGTCAAGGATTTTAATATTTTTATTTTGCAATTTCTTTGAGATAGAAGAAAACTCTTGATGAGAAAAGTATTCTGCATTAAGACCAAGTGTCATTCCCTCTTTAATATTTTCAACTATCCACTCATCATAATTTAAGACTCCAGCTTGTCCTTGCTTTTTGAGTTCAAAGCCAAAGTCTTTTATCTCTCTTGCAGCTTGGATGTAATATCTTCCATCAGTCCAAAGATAGGCTTCGTCTCTTGTAACAAGTGCTGTCCCTTGTGAACCAGTAAAACCTGTCAAAAACTCTCTTTCCTTGTAATAGTCTGGCAGGTACTCAGACCCATGTGGGTCCTTTGATGGCACAAGATAAAAATCTATTTTATTTTCTTTCATTAATTTTCGTATTTTATTTAGAATCACATTATCACTTCCTAGGTCTTATATTATCACAAGAGGAATTTAGGGCAAAGAAAAAAGTCCGGTCTCCCGAACTTTCTCTCTTTCTCTTAAATTTATTTTTAAAATTCGATTGTAACTTTGAATAAGTCTCCGTCGATGTCTATGTCAAAGCTTGCTCCGTGAGCTCTTACAAAGGAAGATGCTATTGATAGACCAAGACCTGATCCTGAAGTTGTCCTTGATTTTTCTCCACGAGTGAATCTTTCCATGAGTTCTTCTGCAGAAATATTAAGTGGATACTTAGAAATATTTTTTATTGTAAGCTTAACTCTGCCATCATCTCTTAAGTCAACATATACTCTTGAGTTTTCTAAGGCATACTTAGAAATATTTGAGAATAAGTTGTCTAAGACTCTTGAGAATTTTTGTCCATCAATGTTAAGCATAACTTTTTCTTCAGGAAGGTTTGAAATTATCTCAATATTGTTTTCTGCAATTTTATCTTCCCACTCGCCAATGGATTGGGCAACGAGAGAATTAAAATCAAGTTCTTGCCTATCAAGTTCAACGTTGTTAGAACTTGCCTTTGAAACTTCAAACAAGTCTTCGATTAAGACCTTGAGCTTGTTGGACTTTTCATTAATTATCCTTGCATACTCTCTAGCTTCCTCTTCAGAATTATCTTCCTTTGAAAGCAAGTCAGAGTAATTTAGTATTGAAGTGAGAGGTGTCTTTAGGTCGTGGCTCACATTTGTAATTAGTTCTGTCTTTAACCTTTCGGACTTGACTGCATCTTCAATGGCAAGGTCTAAGTTTTCTCCAATGTTGTTAAAATTGTCAACTATGCCGTCATAAAGACCACCATTTTTTTCTATATTCTTTTTGTAATTTCCCTTAACAATTTCGCTGGACTCTCTGTAAATTCTTGCAACTTCCTTTATGTTTTTAAAAATTATCACATAGAGAAAGATGCCAAATAATATCATTGGAATCATCATTTTTTCAGGAGCATAGTAAGACATAGTTGAAAACATCATGTTGAGTATTGCAAACAATAAGAAAACTACAAAATAAACTAGGGTAAATTTAACTTTTGCATCTTTAATATTTTTGTTGTCATCAGACGCATTTGAGAATTCAGAAATTGCCCCAGTAAAAATCCTATAAATTAATGAATTTTTCACTAGATAATTTTCTGTATTTTTATTAAATATGCTCTTTAGTAAGATTACAAAATAATTTACTGTTAGTGAAACAATCACAAGACCAATAAAATACAATAGATAGAAAACATACAAGTTTCTATAAATTTGATTCATACTTGATATTCCTGCACTGGAAATTACAAATATTACAAATAAGATAATCACAACTTCTATTGGAAACTTAAAGACTTTTCGCAAGCTTTCGCTGCCGTCAATTTTTTCCATATTCATAAATAGTCCAAGTATTGCTGATAAGACCGCTGCAATCAATACGCTTACTCCAATTTGCACTTGGACCTGGTCCCTAAAGACATCTCTTCCAATTTCTTTAAAGACTTCATCGTCTAAAGAAGCATAGTAAGCAAATTTTAAATTCTTAACATTATTGTTACTATTTAATCTACTGAAGGCTTCATTTAAACCTGATTTAAAAGACTTATCAATAAAATTGTAGTCGCTATCCATTAGTCTTTGACTCTTTTGAACCTTATCAATCACTGTACTATCATTGATTACTGAACCAGTGATTAAAAAGTCATTATCTCCTAATTCAATCTCTAGAGGATCAAATTCATTTTTTTCATATTCATTAGTTAGGTAAAAGGTTTTGTATTCAGACTTTAATTCTGGTTGATTTAACATACCTTCGTCCAAGTAAAGTTTTGGGTCAAGTCCCTTGGCCTTTAGGTCATCCTTCTTCTTTTGAGCTTCAATTGCTCCTGTGTCTGTAACTACATCTCCATAAATATCAAAATACTTTAGCTTGTAAGACTTTACAGCATAGTTAAATTCTTTATAACTACTATAAAATTCATCATTGTTATTTACTGACTGATAAAGAGTGTTGTATATCAAACTTTCTGTAATCCTTCTTCTATAAGAAGAATCAGGGTTTTTTTTGTATAAAAATGATCCTGCCAAAAGTGATACAAGTGAAATTACTAAAATTATTAAAGCATAATAGGATAATTTGTAAGAATTTTTTTTCATTATTTTCGCCTCAAATCTTCAAACTTATATCCAAGACCCCACTGAACTTTTAAGTACATTGGCTTCTTTGGATTTACTTCGATTTTCTCTCTAATTCGTCTAATGTGAACTGTCACAGTCTTTGCCTCCATGGCTGGTTCATTCCAGACACTTTCGTAAATTTCTTCAATGGAAAAGACCCTATTGGGATTCTTCATCAAGAGTTCCAAAATTTTAAACTCAATAGAAGTAAGCGCCACTGGCTTGTCCTCCACATAGGCAATTTTTTGTGACAAGTCTAGCTTAATACTGCCTATCTCAATAAAGTTCCTGTCCTTTTTTAAATCATAGGCATAAAATCTTCTCAAGTTGCTCTTTACTCGAGCAATAAGTTCCATTGGATTGAAGGGCTTTTGAACATAATCATCAGCACCAATGTTGAGTCCAAAAATTTTGTCTGTGTCCTCTGATTTTGCAGATAGGATAATTATTGGGACAAAGGAAACTTCTCTTAGTTTAATTATTGCTTCTTCGCCAGAAAGTTTTGGCATCATGAGGTCCATTATAATTAGGTCAATTTTTTCATTTTTAAAAATTTCTAGAGCTTCAAGTCCATCTTCAGCGTAAAAAATTTCAAAATTTTCATTTTTTAGATAAATTCCAATGGACTTTGCGATTTCCTTGTCGTCCTCGGCAATTAAAATATTGTACTTATCCATTACATCCCTCCTTCTGACATTATAATAGCAAATAATAATTACAAAACTTCTTACAAATTCTTACAAAAATCTTAAATCTTATTTTAAAATAACTTTATTGTGATTTCTCTTGCGAGATATATAGCAATGATAGACAAAATTATGCTAAGAAAGGCATAAAAAATTCCTGTCCCAAACTTGTTACTCTCTCCCATCTTAAATATCTCAAAGGCAAAAGTTGAAAAGGTAGTGAAGCCTCCACAAAATCCAACCTTTAAAAATAAAACAAGTCTCGAGTCCAAATTATTTTTCTCTGCGTAAAAAGCAATAAGTCCAATTAAAAATGATCCCACTACATTTATAATAAAAGTGCCAAGAGGAAAGTCCCCGTTACTTTTTATGGTATTAGATAAAAAATATCTAAGCATAGACCCCAAGGCTCCACCAAGTCCAACAAATATGTACATTTTTTCATCCTTTCTATCCTAGAAATATTGTTAGTTAAAAGTGAATGTGTTAAAATTTACTCAACATTATTATATGAGAAATGAGGTTTATTGTGAAGAAATATTATGGTATGAAACTTGAATATGAAGTTGACGACAAGCCAGATTTTTTGAAATCATCTCTACTTGGTTTTCAAAATATTTTGACAGCCTTTAGTGGAATTATTGCAGTCCCACTTAGTATCGCTGCTATTGCTGGCACAAATGTCGCTGAAACTTCAGTACTTATCTCTGCTGCCCTCCTTGCTTCGGGTATATGTTCCTTTATCCAAACAAGGGGGATTTTTAAGGGCAAGGCCAAGGTTGGTATAGGACTTCCAACTATTATGGGGACAGACTTTGGATTTGTTCCGCCTGCCAATGCTGTTATTAATACTATGGGCGGCGGTCTCGCTGGTTACTTCGGTGCAACAATTATGGGGGCCTTCCTAGAGTTAATCTTGAGCTTTTTTATAAAGCCACTACTTAGATTCTTCCCAGAAGTTGTAACTGGAACTGTAATCACTCTTATTGGTATTACTATGATGCCTGTTGCCTTTGACTGGGTTGGTGGAGGTTATGGTGCAGAAAATTATGGGGACCCACTCTTTATTGGGATAGCCGTCTTTACCTTCCTACTTATAATTTTTATAAATCATTACGGTAGAGGCTTTGCAACAACAGCATCAGTTGTCATTGCCATGACTATCTCCTACATCATTTGTATTCCACTAGACCTTGTTGACTTTTCACAAGTTGCTGCTGCTCCTTGGATAAGACTTCCAAGTTTATTTCCCTTTGGACTTAAATTTGATGTGAAATTTGTTATCCCCTTTATAGCAGGTTATCTTGTTACAATTATAGAAACTGTTGGAGTTATGAAAACACTTGGTGAAGTTTGCGAAGTTGACCTTGATGACAACGACATAGCTTCTGGTGTAAGAGCAGATGCTATTGGTTCAATGCTCTCTCCTGTCTTTGGTTCAGGTGCAGCCCAAACCTTTAGTCAAAACGTAGGACTTATTCCACTTACAAAGTGTGCGTCAAAAAAAGTTGCAATCTTCTCCTCATTTATTTTAATTATAATGAGTCTTTGTCCAAAATTTGCAACTCTTGTTTCTATTATGCCAACACCAATCCTTGGTGGAGCTGGAATTCTTATGTTTGGAACAATTTTAGGTTCAGGTATGCAGGCCCTATCAAGAGCTAAGTTCTCATCTAAGAATCTAATGATTATTGCTGGTGGCATTGGTGTTGGTATTGGAATCACAATGAGGCCTGACATTGTTGCAAAACTTCCAACTGTTATTGCTGCTCTTTTCTCTTCTGGAATTTCTGGAGGAACTATTGTAGCTGTTATCTTAAACATTTTATTAATAGACAAAGAATATTAATTAAACTGCCTCTTGGCAGTTTTTTTATTTTCAAAAAGTATTTTATATATTTACTGTGATATAATAAAAAAAGTAACTTTTAATCGAAAGGACAATGAGATGAAAGATTTTTTGACAAGACCTGCTTGGATAGAGATAGATCTTGATAAATTTGAAAATAATATGAAAATAATAAAAGACAAGGTTGGAGAAAAAACTGAAATTATGAGCGTGGTAAAAAGCGACGCTTATAGGTTGGGTGCTCTCCCACTTTCACAAGTTTCCCTTAACCTTGGGATAAATTATTACGCAGTGGCAACTCTTTCTGAAGCACTTAGTTTAAGAAGGAGATTTGATGGAGTTAATATTTTCATTTTAGGCTACACTCCTCGCCACCTTTACGAAGAAGCAATTAAAAATCAAATTACCTTAAATATTTACTCCTTAGCTGACGCAAAAGTCTTAAATGATCTTGCAGAAGATTTAAAAGAAGAAGCTAAGATACATATTGCCTTTGACTCAGGCATGTCAAGAATTGGTTTTACTCCCTGTGATGAAGCAAAAGAAGAAATAAAAGAAATTTTCAAACTTGAAAATATAAATGTTGAGGGGATTTTTTCCCATTTTGCAGCCTGTGAAAGTGACCCAGAATTTACTGAAAGACAATTTAGAATCTTCACTTCATTTATTGATGAATTAAATAATCTAGGATGTACTTTTAAGTATAGGCATATTGCAAATTCTCTTTCAGTTCTCTTTCACGATGAGTACGACCTGGATATGGTAAGACCTGGTATAATTCAATTTGGATACACTGACAGTGACCACCTTCCAGAGGAGTTTGGTTTAGAAGAAATTATATCTTTAAAGGCTCAAATTTCTTCAATAAGAGAAGTGAAAAAAGGAGAATCTGTAGGTTACGAAAGATTTCATATTTGCGAAAAAGACACAAAAGTTGTGACCCTTCCCCTTGGATATGCAGATGCCTTCCCAAGAATTCTCTCTGAAAAAATTGAAGTTTTGATCAATGGGAAAAGATGTAAACAAATTGGTCTCATCTGCATGGACCAAATGATGGTCGATGCCACAGGTATTGACTGCAAAATTGGCGACGATGTTGTCTTAATTGGAAGACAGGGCCATGAAGAGATAAAGGTTCGTGACATCTGTATCCACTCTGGTGATTGTGAAACATCCTTCATAACCCACTTCAACAGGAGACTTCCAAAATACTATTACAAAAATAAAG
The DNA here is from genome assembly GCF_900454685.1 of Peptoniphilus harei. Taxonomy (GTDB): domain Bacteria; phylum Bacillota; class Clostridia; order Tissierellales; family Peptoniphilaceae; genus Peptoniphilus_A; species Peptoniphilus_A harei. The sequence goes on from NZ_UATM01000032.1 coordinate 1,577,515, forward strand.
AACTTGTCCACGTGAGCAAGATGGACTAATAAGGCTATGGTTACATAGCCTTTTTTATTTGTAAGTTAACATAAAAAAAGAGAGCTCTTGGCTCTCTAAATCTTTAAATTCTTAAATTTTATTCTTCGATTACTTCTTCTGCTTCAACTTCAATAACTTCAGCCTTGTTTTCTTCTTGGTCAAGTTGTTCCTTCACAGAATAGTATTCTTTAAATACTACATCTTCAAGTTCTTTTCTCGCTTCAGCGCTAATAGGATGGGCAATGTCTCTGTATTCTCCATTAGGGAGTCTTCTGCTTGGCATTGCTAAAAATAATGATTCTTTTCCTTCTATTATTTTTATGTCGTGAAGCACAAATTCATTATCAAAGGTTACAGATACTATCGCTTTAAGTTTTCCCTCAGTTGGCAATTTACGTAGTCTTACATCAGTTATGTTCATAGAAGTATCATCCTCTCTTTCTTTATCACATTATAACACAATCAAGCTATATATTGAATATGTTAGTTAAATATTTTCCCTAAATTTACTTAAAAGAAGACTTAAAAAATTTTCTCACTTTAGAAAATATGTTATAATTATAAAGAATTGGAGGAAGTAAATTGTTTGAAATTAATATAGATAAAAGTGATTATAAGAATATATTTTTTATAGGAATTGGTGGCATCTCCATGTCTGCTCTCGCAGAGTTGATGTTATCTAAGGGCTACAATATTTATGGAAGCGACAGGAGCCCTTCTATTAATACTGAAAAGTTAGAAAAAAATGGTGCCAAGGTTTACTACGAACACAAAAAAGAACACATCAATGGCATGGACCTTGTGGTTTTTACTGATGCAATTTCCTTTGACAACGAAGAATACACAGAAGCTGTTAAACAAAAAATAGATCTTGTTGACCGAGCAAGCTTCCTAGGCGCAGTTATGAAGAACTATGAGAAATCTATCGCTGTTTCAGGAACTCATGGCAAAACTTCTACTACATCAATGCTTACAGAAATTATTAAGGACCTAAAAGTTAATCCAACAATTATGCTTGGTGGCCAACTAAAGGATATTGATGGAAATATAAAAATCGGAGATAAGAATTTATTTTTAACAGAGGCCTGCGAGTACAAGGCAAATATCCTAAAATATTTCCCTACAACAGAAATTATTTTAAATATTGATGAGGATCACCTAGATTACTTTGATAATATAGAACACATAATAAGAACTTTTAAAGGTTATGTTGATAATCTAACAGAAAGTGATTATGTAATCTTAAATATTGATGATGAAAATGTGAAGACCCTCTTGCCAATTGAAAATTGCAATGTCTTTACATTTGGAATACAAAATCATGCAGACCTTATGGCAAAAAATATTGAATTCAATAAGGAAGGCTTCCCAACTTATGACCTTTACCTGAAAGGCGAAAAGATTGCCCACGTTGAACTCTCAGTTCTTGGTAGACACAATATTTTAAATTCCCTTGCTGCTATTAGTGCTGCCTATATAAATGGAATATCCATTGAAGACTCTCTTGCTGGTTTAAAATCTTATAGAGGCGTTGAGAGAAGGCTTGAGGAAAAGGGATTTTATAAAGGTGCAAAGGTCATGGACGACTATGCCCACCACCCAACTGAAATAAAATCGTCTATTCATGCAATTAAAAATGCTTGTAAGGGCAAACTTTACACAGTTTTCCAACCTCATACCTTTACAAGGACTAAACTCCTGCTTGATGCTTTTGCAAATTCTTTTGATGAATCTGATGTAATTATAATCACAGATATTTATGCAGCACGTGAGAAGGACTATGGTGACATCCACTCAAAGACCTTGAAAAATGCCATTGCCGACCACAGAGACAATGCCTTTTACATTTCTGGTTTCGAAGACATAGTGAAGTTTGTTAAAGAAAATATCTCTAAGGACGATATCTTCGTTACTATGGGAGCTGGTGACGTCTATAAAATTGGCGAAATGCTCTTAAATGAAGAAGATAATAAATAAAATTAGGAACTCGTAGGAGTTCCTTTTTTATTGCTCTTATAATATTTTCCATAAAAAAATCTCCCCTAAAGGAGATCTTTTAATTTAACAAGTTTTTGTTGTTGTCATTTGTATTTGAAGAATTATTATTTGTTTCTAAGTTATTATTAGAAAGCTCATTATTTTTATTATTTTCATTAGACTTATTGTTTAAATTCTTGTTATTCTTTGAATTAATATCCTCATTAATAGAATTATTCACTTCAGTCTTTTCATTAAGCTCTTTATTATCTAATTCTTTTTTATCTTCAAAGTAAGAAATTTCAATTTCACGACTTTCGTGGATATAATTTACATTCATTTCTAAGTTTTCTGCAATAAATCTTATTGGAACATAAGTCCTGTCCCCTTTAATTATTGCAGCTTGGTCAATAGCAATATCTTTTCCATCAACTTTTATTGTCTTTGAGTCGATTGGAAGAAGAAGTTCTCTTCCATGGCTATTTACTGTCACCACTCTCTTATCTCCATCCCACTGAACGTCGCCGCCAATAGCTTCAACTATAAATCTAAGTGGAACAAGAGTCCTTGAGTTAGAAATAAATGGCTTTGCATCCATTTTTTTCTTTTCTCCATTAACTGTGTAGTTTACATCATTTATCTTCATCTTTATAAGTCTTGTGTTTTCATCATAAAGTGGAAGACTTGCAATTTTATCTCCAAATTTAAGAGTAATCTTTGGATTTTTTCCGTAATCATTAATTTTTATATTAAAATTATTTGGATTTACTTCAGCATTTAAATCTTCAAAGTTTAGCTTTAAAACTCTTGGAGAAATTTTTATTTTTCTTCCCTTGTATTCACCTGTTGCCTCAACCTTGATCTCGCTTCCTCTTTTTATAATATTGTTTTTTGTTGAAAGCTTTAAGTTTGTATAACTTGATGGGTCAGCAACACTAATTTCTTTATTAAAGCCATCGCCCTTGTCAGCCTTAAGATTCACCACAAACTTGCCAGGAGTCATTGGAAGATAAGTTTGACCATTTAGGATATTTGCCCCGTTTGATGATTCTGTAAGTGTGTAAGTCCTTGACTTAGTATCAATAGGATTTAAAAACTCATCCCAAGCTGCTTTTAGCTTTAGGTTTAATTGTTCACCAACAATTGTGTCTACATCACTTTCAAATTTTCCATCAGCAATGAGACCAGTGTTCTTACTTGTGTTGTAAACGCCAAGTCCATTGACAACTCTTCTTTCAGCCCCATTTCTCTCAGGGTTTGTCGCCCTAGTCCTCTTTAGGTCTCCAAGATTTCTAACAGCCATGGCAGTGGAGCCACCACCGTCAAGATTCATAGCCTTGTCTACTCCAAGGTCTAACATAAATTGTGCAAGTTCACTAATTGTAAGTCCAGATGATCTTTTTGTCCTGCCTTCAGCAGTTACAATATAAACTGTCTTACCATCTCGGCTAATTCCAACAGCAGTTCTTGCTCTTACACCGTCAATAGATTTTATGTCCTTTGTATATTTTTTTATTGCTCCATTTTCAACTAGAAGGGCATGACCGCCAATCATCATCTTCCAATTTCTGTTAGGCTCAATATTTGTTCTTACTGTAAGCTTATCTCCAACTTTAACATTATCTTGCATAAACTTTTCTGCATTTTCGGAGAATTGTAAAATCTTCTTTCCCTTAGGCACAGCCATATCTAAATTCTTCCTATAAGAAATTTGTTCTACGACATCATTTTCTGATAAAAGTAATTCCCCAGTAGTCTTATCTCCCCTAGTCTTTGAAGTCCAGAAAGAGTCATACATTTGAATTTTAGATTGGTGAGAATATTCTTTAGATGGTTGGTACCAATAAATAGTCTTGTTCAGTCCATCTATTGGAAAAGACTTGCCATTAGGCGCCGTTACACTTCCAGCGAACTTTGTAAGATCAATAAAGGCCTTGTTGTTGCTATCAATCCCAAAGGACCAAAGGTCTGTTAAGACTGCTGGAGATGATTTTATTTCCCCATTGATAATAGATGGTCCCAGTGGAGCTCCTTGAAGTTTCATTGTGAAGAAGTCACCATTTACAAGGGCAACTGCATTAGTCCTGTTGGCCATTTGTGAAACAGTGGCCTTATTTGTATAAGTACCTCCACCTGCAACAGTGTTGATCTTTACATGGGGATTGTTTAAATCTACTTTTATTACATTTGTCTCTGCATTTCTCTTACCTCTCTTAACTTTGTATTTGTATCTTACTACTCCTGGAGCAATTGGCTCTTGAAAGAGTAGTTGGTTTTCTGCAAACACATTTGAAGTTATAAAAAGTAAAAATAAAATCAATGCAATACTAATTTTTTTCTTATTCATTTTATCTACCTCACTTAATTAAAAATTATAAATCATACTTTCTTCATTCTCAAAGAATACGTGGATTTGTAACAAAAACTTAATTATGAATTATAAAAGACCTAGAGAAGGAATCATCCTCACTAGGTCTTTATTTAAACTAAATATACAATAAAAAATATCCTGTCGCCCAGGATATTCTTTAATTTATTTATTTAATATTTCGTCAAAAGTTTTTGTGAATTCTTTTATATCATCTAAGCTTGTATCACCCATATGACCAACCCTAAAAGTCTTGCCAGCAAGTTTTCCATATCCATTGGAAATTAAGAATCCCTTGTTCATAAATTCGTGACTTAAAATATCAAATTTTAAATCCTTAGTATTCTTAACACAAGTTATTGTTGGAGAAAGATGGTCCTTGTTACCAAAGATTTCAAAGTTTTCATCTGCCCACTTTTTAAAATATTGGGACATCTCTTCATGTCTTTTAAATCTATTTTCAAGTCCTTCTTCATTAATAATATAGTTAAGTTGATACTCTGCAGCAACCATATTAGAAATTGCTGGAGTTGATGGATATTGGTAATCGTGTTCTTTAACATAATTATACAAAAGAAGTAAGTCTAAGTAGTGACCTCTGTTTTCAACAGTCTTTGCCTTTTCAACAGCTTTCTCAGAAAAAGATGCAAAGCTAAGTCCTGGTACTAGTGAAAGACACTTTTGTGAAGATGTAATAGCAATATCAATTCCATATTTATCTTGATCAATTGGAGCTCCACCAGCAGAACTTACTGTATCAAGTGCCCAAACAATATTTGGATACTTGTCAATAACTGGCTTAAGTCCAGCTAGATCATTTAAGATACCAGATGAAGTTTCATTGTGAGTGATTCCTACAAAATCATAATCTTTTTCCTTCAAAGCTTCTTCTAGTTTATTAGGATCAGTTACTTCTCCGTCTTCTGCTCTCAAAATATCTGTCTCTATTCCATTTTCAAGTCCAAGTCTTTGCCAAAGGTCCCCAAAAGTTCCTATAGAACATATAAGAGCCCTCTTCTTAGTGCAAGACCTAATAGCACCTTCCATAAGTCCAGTGCCTGATGATGTTGAAACAAGGATTTCTTCCTTTGTTCCAAATATCTTTTGCATATTTATTGAAATTGATTTTTGAACTTCTGATGCTTCCTTAGTTCTATGTCCAATAACAGGTTTTTCAAATTGTTTTAAAACTTCGCTGCGAACAGACACAGGACCGGGTAAAAATAATTTCATTTTTGTTCCCCCTTTTATTACTAACAAATAATAATACAAATCAATTTTACCGTCAAATAAAAATATTTGTAGGCTTGTATATAATATTTTTGTTTTCTACTATCTTAGATTATATTTATACCTCTAAAGTGAAGATCTCAATCATAAGCTTCTTGTGATAATTTAAATTATAAATTTTTGCCAAATAAAAAACTCTGCCCTAAGACAGAGTTTAAAAATTAATTTTTATTTTAGCTTTGCAAAAATCATCTTACCTGCAGAAGTTTGAAGGGCTGATGTAACAACTACATTTACCTTTTCTCCAATTAGGTCCTTACCATTTTCAACAACGATCATAGTGCCGTCGTCAAGATAAGCAAGACCTTGCTTGTGCTCCTTGCCCTCTCTCACAATTAAAATCTCCATTTCTTCTCCAGGAAGGTAAAGGGGCTTAACAGCATTGGCAAGCTCATTAATATTCAAAACATCTAAGTTTTGCACCCTAGCCACCTTGTTTAAATTAAAATCATTAGTAACAATTTTTCCATTTAATTCTGTGGCAAGTTTTAAAAGCTTTGAATCTACTTCAGGAATTTCTTCTATTTTTCCATTGTAAATTATAACTTCTACATTTTTTAATTCTTGGATTTCTGCAACAGTATCTAGCCCTCTCCTGCCACGATTTCTCTTTAATCCATCAGCAGAATCGGCTATATGTTGTAATTCTTCTAGTACAAAAACGGGAACAACAAGAGGGCCTTCAATAAATCCAGCCTTTGCTATGTCTAGTATCCTTCCATCAATAATGACAGAAGTATCTAAGACTTTTGGAATGCCTGTGTATTCTTTTACTACATCCTTTGGCTTAACATTTCTCTTTGCAGCCAAAGATGTAAGATCCCTAACTTTTTCTGATATAGTGTCCTTGTTTGACATTCCAATAGTAAGACCTAAATAACCAAGCATACCATAGAGTAAAATAGAAATTACTGAACCCACATAGGGAATTGGTATCTTGTAAATAGGTTGCGAAATTAAGAATGCTATTATAAGACCTAATATTAGGCCTACGGCACCAAGTATTACTTCTGTAAAAGATTTTGTTTGGATTTGTCTTTCCCAAATAACTAATAAATCTTCCAAGGCTTTAAAAACCCTTGGAGAAAGTATAAAAAATATAAGTGCAAATAAAAATACAATAACCACAGAAACACCTGTGATAATTTTTTGACTTCCAATACCTCTTACAAAATCAATATCTGATAAAACAGATACAATAAAAATACCTACTAATGCGCCGATTACAGTAAATAGAAACTTAAATATTTTGGACACAATTCTTCGGTTTTTGCTAATAAAAATCCCTCCTTATCCAAAAATGGCATCGTCAATTAACTTTGTCACTTCTTCAACATTTTTTTCAAAGACAAGAACCATTTCTGATACAATAATTTGCTTTGCTTCAGTCAATATTTTTCTCTCGCCCGTTGATAAAGATTTCTCCCTATCTAGATTTTCAAGAGATCTAACAACATCAGCAATTTCAGTTAAGTCACCAGATTTTATCTTGTCAAGATTGAACCTGTACCTCCTATTCCAGTTTTTAGGCATAGAAATTTCCACTTTGGATTTCAAAGTTTCTAAAACTTTTTCCATGGTTTTATTGTCAGAAATATCTCTAACACCAATTTCTTCCGCATTTTTAACAGGCACCATTACCTTAAGATCATTTATAGGTAACCTCATTATGTAATACTTGTGGACATTACCAAGGATTTCTCTCTCTTCTATTCCAACAATTTCGCCTGCACCGTGCATAGGATATACAATCTTATCACCAATTTTAAACATTACTTACCTCCTCTTGTCCCTTATTCTAGTATAACAGAGGTTTTTATAAAAGTAAACGTAATACTATATCATAATCTTTTGAATTATGCAAAGATTTTTTGGTGATTTTTTTATTTTTTATAATTATAATTTTTCTTTGTGAAATATATAGATGGTCATTGTGAAATCTATTTGAAGTAATTTAAAATCTTTTTAAGTTTATTAAAATTTTATAAATAAACTTCGCTAAATAATTTTTTACGAGTTAATTAATTTTTAATAAGTTATAAATATTTACAAGTTTATAAATTTTAATCACTTATCAATATAATACAACTTTGTATTTAATTTTGACTTACAAATAAAATTTAACTTTTCCTTTGTTTACTACTTTGTATTTATTTCTTATTACTCAATAAAAAAAGCATAAAAAAATCCCCTGATAAATCAGGGGAAAATAATTTATATTTTATCTCTTGTTAGTTCTTCTCCAGATATTCATTTTTTCTGCTTCCTTGATTAGGTCATCCCTAAATTCTGGTGCAGCTATGTTAATGATACCTTCTGCTCTTTGCCAAGTTGATTGGCCCTTGCAGTTGAACTTACCATATTCAGTTACAAGCCAGTGAGTGTTAGGTCTTGCAGCTGTAATAGCTGAGAATGTTTCAAAGTTTGGAACAATTCTTGATTCTTCTTTTCCTGTCTTCTTGTTCATAAATTTAGAAGATAGACAGATGAAGGATTTACCACCCTTAGATAGGTAAGCACCTAGTACGAAGTCAAGTTGTCCACCTGCTCCAGAAATATGTTTAATTCCTGAAGATTCAGAACTTACTTGGCCAAACAAGTCAACGTTTACTGCGTTGTTAATAGAAACAAAGTTATCAAGTTGTGCAATTACTCTTGCATCGTTAGTATAAGATGTTGGTGCTGCCATACATGCTGAGTTACCATCAATGTAGTCATACATTTCTTGAGAACCAGCTGCAAATCCATAAGCTTGTCTAAATCTGTCGATGTTTTTCTTAGCTCCAGTAAGTTTACCCTTCTTAGCCATTTCAACAAATCCATCAACATACATTTCTGTGTGAACTCCAAGGTCCTTTAAATCAGAATCAGCAATTAGAGATCCAACAGCGTTTGGCATTCCACCAATACCTAGTTGAAGTGTAGCTCCATTAGGAATTTCTTCTACAATTAATTCTGCAACTTTTTTATCAACTTCACCAAAAGATCCCTTAGGAAGTGCTGCAATGTCAGGATTATCTCCTTCTATAATGTAGTCAACATCCTTGATGTTAATTTCGTGTTCAAATCCACCAAGTCCTCTTGGCATCTTTTCGTTAATTTCTATTACAACCTTGTCTGCTGTTTCAATAACAGCCATTAGGTGAGAGGCACTAAGTCCAAAGTTAAAGTTACCGTGTTTATCCATTGGAGGTGTAACAATAACTGCTACGTCTACTTTACAGTTTTCTCTGTACCATCTAGGTAGTTCAGAATATCTTAATGGAATATAAAATCCACCTAGAGTTGTGTTAATTCTCTTTCTGTCTGGTCCACCAGCGTGCCAAGAATTCCATACAACTTTTTCACCTTCTGGATCCTTTTTAAATACTTCTGGTTCCCAAAGAAGTACTCCACCTCTTAAATAAATTTCATTTAATTCATCAAGTCTTTCAGCAAGAGCCTTATCAAAAGCAACTGGTGTACTAACACCCCATGCGTAGTCAACCCACATATTGTCTTTTACTAGGCCAGCAGCTTCTTTAGCCGTAATTAACTTGTCCTTATAATCCTTAGAATAGTCCATATTTCCTCCTTAAATATAAATTATAAATAATCCCTTAATAGCTTGTGAGACCTTATAAAATTAATGTAATCTAAAAATTCATCCATTACTTCTTTATATTTTTCTTCACTTGTCTCTACAAGTATTTTATTTTTACCCCTTAGGTCAAATATATATGCAGCTTTCACTTTAACTTTATATAGCTTTTCATAGATTGCCGAATAAAGTATTAATTGTTTTTCATAAGTCTTCTTTAACTCCTCTTCATCGAGGGTACTAGTTTTGAAATCAACAATAAAATATTCGCCATTTATTTTTATGACTTGGTCAATGTAACCCTTTACAAGGAATCCTTCTAAGTCGTAGTAAAATAAAAGCTCTTTATCTATTATAACCTTTTCTTCCATTTCTAGATAGTTCAAAGCTAGTTTTCTTGAAATATTTAATTTTTCTTCTGTCAAACCTTCTTCATAATATGTGAAAATTTCTTTTAAGTCTTCATCAATATTTTTATCTTCTAGTAAGCTTTGGTCTCCACCATACTTATAGGCGAAGAAGTGAATAATATTTCCCAGAGTCTTGGGGTCCATAGCTTGACCCTTTCCTTGACCCATGGTGTAGTTATCAATGCCCAAGAAATATTTGTAATAAAAATCCTTCTTGCTTCTGTCGAAATTAATGAAGTCTGTGACTGTATAATACTCCCTAATCCTATTGTCAAACTTTAGGTCTAGATTAAGAGGTAAATAATTCTTTTCTTCTTCTTTTACTTCTAAGTTTGAAAATTCATATTCTTTTAGGCCTGAAAGATCTCCCAGAAGTAAAAAATAAGATCCAGCTCTTGCCTTTTCTAAATTACCAAATAAAATTAATTCCTTTTTTGCCCTAGTCATTGCGACATATAGGACCCTAATTTCTTCTTCCTCATCAATTGTCCTTAACTTATTAGATATCTCCCTATAGGAATAATTTGAAAGTTTAGAATTAATTCCAAGCCCCAAGTCCTTGTCCACAAGAATTCTATTTGTCTTTCCATATTTTTTTCCCTTATCCATGTGGGATATTATCAGCCCATCAAACTCAAGACCCTTAGACTTGTGAATTGTTAAGAGATTAATCCCATCTTCAAGGTCTTCAAAGGTCATGGAAGAAATTTGTCTTTCAAAAGACCTGTAGTCCTTGGAATTATTTTCCACAAAATCTCTTGCTAGATCCTTAAAATTATAAATATATTCCCAATCAATTTCCCTTAAAGTTCCAAGACCATAAAAATAATTCATTATCTCTTCAATTACTTCATCAAGCATGAGGTAAGATGATTTTTCTCTTGTGTCTTTTATAAAGTTTAAAAATTCTTTTATATTTTTATCTGTGGACTTGTAAGCTAATAGGTCCTCTGAATTATCAATTCCTTGGTTTAAAATCTCAATTAGATCTTTGAAATCAAAATCCAAGAGATTGGAGTTAAAAAGAGACAAAAAATTTAAAAAGTCTTTTGGACTATAAATTGCAGATAAAATATTTTTAATAAGCCTCAAGACTTCAATCTCGTCAAGCCTTCTCTCACCCTTGTTAAATTTTATCTCGCCTTGGGATAAAATTTTTCCAATTTCATCTATTTGAGCATTGGATCTTGAAAGGATGGCAATGTCTTTTGCATCATATTTTTTTAATAAGTCCTTAACTAAATCAAGGAGCTCAGCATATTCAGGGGTGTTGTAGAGATAAACTCCTCCCCCATAATTGTTGAAGGATTCCATCTCGTCATAGGGCTCAATTAAGTCCTTAAATTTTTCATTTACAAAGTGGATAATCTCTTCATCAGACCTATAGTTCTTGTTCATTAAAAGGGTCTCTCCCCTTTTTTCAATGTCTTCTGAAAAAGAAAAGTAAGATGATAGGTCTGTCCCCCTGAAGGCATAGATGGACTGCTTGGGGTCACCAACTATAAATATGTTGGAAGAAGAAAAGACGCGTATAATGTCATTTTGGATCTCGTTTGTATCTTGGTATTCATCAACTAATATGTAGGAATACTTTTCTATCAATTCACTTTTTACAATTGGATTTTTTAAAAGTATATGACAGTAAAAAATTATATCGTCATAATCTAGGCCCCTAATTTCTTCTTTAGATTCTTTATAAATTCTGTCTATTGACTTTAAAATTTTTATAATAATTTCGTAGTAAGCTTTGTTATTATCTTCTAAACCTTTTTTTAACTCTTGAATGAGATCTTTTATCTCTAGAATTTTATCATTTTCTTTTTTTGAACTACCAAGATTTTCTTCTATTTCACTTAAAACTTCGCCATCAAAGGACACAAGGTCTCTTAAATTTTCAATATTAGAATCATAAAATCCCTTAAACTTCTTTCCACTAACTTGCCTATATTCATCTAAAAGATTAATTAAGTCTTGGAAGGTCTTTTCTGATGTATCAAAGTTCAAAGATTTCTTTAAAATATCATCAAAATCTAAATTATTATTTTTAAAATCTCCATAAAGATTTATAAAATTATTTACTTCTTCAAAGGGTGATGTTTTAAAATCTAATAGGTAATCCTTAAATTTTTCATCTTCAATCTCATTTAAACTTTCCTTAACGGCTTCTTCCAAAAGATAAGCAGACTCTCCATCATCAAGAATCTTAAATTTTGGATTTATGCCTAAAATATAAGAATAGGATTCCACTATCTCGAGAGCAAAGGAGTGGATAGTCATTATGTTAAGGTCCTTATCTTCATAATCTATCCTATTTAAAACAAGGTCTTTTGAAATCCTAGCTCGCATTTCTTCTGCAGCTTTTTTAGTAAAAGTTATAGCAAGAACTCTTAGGGGTTTGACTTTATTTTTTACAATATTAATAAACCTATTGGTGAGAACCCTGGTCTTACCAGTACCGGCTCCCGCCATTAGGTTTACATCTTTGTCTAGAGTTGTGACAGCTTTTTTTTGAACTTCACTTAGTTCCATAAAAACACCTTTTATTACTTAGTGAAAAGTGCACTAGCTAGCTTCAAAATAAATTCATTTTCAACCTTATAATAAATCTCTGTTCCATTTCTTCTTGATATTAAAACACCAGCCCTCCTAAGCTTGCCTAGGTGAGACGAAACAGTTGGTTGTGGAATATGAAATTTTTCTTGTAGTGATCCCACATTAGAAGGACCATTATCGATTAAACTCTTTATAATCTTTAGCCTAATTGGATGGGCCATGACCTTTAAAACCTCAGCAGTATTCTCAAGGTTGTCATTTTTGGTTTTCATTTTTTGCCTCCAAGCATATATTTATTTTTCTTTATTGGTAATTACTTTACTATAGTTAGATTATGTAATTTTTATGAATTTGTCAATAGTTTTTGTATAAATATAAATTATGAAAATATTTCCATTAGCTTAAAATACAATTCTAACATTGTACTTTTTTACAAAAAAAATAAGGCCCATGACCTTATTTTAAAAATTTATATATTTAATGATTTTTTTAGATTTTCAATTTGAACAGTGACTGCTTCTTCAGCTGGTCCTCCATAAACTTTTCTATTTTTTAAAGAATTTTCAATTTCTATAAAGTTATAAAGATCTTCTTCAAAAATCTTGTTAAAATTCTTATATTTTTCAAGAGAAATTTCTTCTAATTTTAAATTTTCTTCTATAGCATAATTCACGATTTTACCAACTAAGTCATAGGCTTCTCTAAAGGCAAGTCCCTTTAGGACCAAATAGTCTGCTAAGTCTGTGGCATTTAAGAATCCTTTTTCTGCTGAATCTCTCATCTTATCCTTGTTTAGTTCGAGGCTTTCAATAATTCCCTTCATAATTTTTAATGAAGAAGAAGTCGTCTTTACTGAGTCAAATAAGGCTTCCTTATCTTCTTGAAAGTCCTTATTGTAGGCTAATGGCGTTCCCTTTAAAATTGTAAAAACTGTTATTAAATCTCCAAAAGTCCTTCCACTCTTTCCCCTTATTAATTCTGCCATATCGGGATTTTTCTTTTGAGGCATTATAGATGACCCTGTAGAAAATTTGCCAGAAAACTTAATATAATCATATTCACTAGATGAAAAATAAATTAATTCTTCGCAGAGTCTTGATAGGTGGGTCATAATAAGAGAGTTGTTAAATAAAATCTCAAGAACATAGTCCCTATCTGAAACTGAATCCATGGAGTTCTCTGTGGGCTTTTTAAATCCCAAGATTTCACTAGTCATAAACCTATCTATGTCGAAACTTGTTGTGGTAAGGGCACAAGATCCTAAGGGATTCTCATCTATTCTAAGAAGACTATTGTTTAACCTCTCAATATCTCTTTTAAACATCTGACCATAGGCAAGGATATAATGAGCAAAGCTAGTAACTTGTGCATGTTGCATGTGGGTAAAGCCTGGCATTATTGTGTTTTTGTTTTCCTCAGCAAGTGAAATGATTGCTTTTATAAGATTTTTTAAATCCTTATTAATTTCAGCTAAAACTTTCTTAGAATATAACTTAAGGTCTAGGGCACACTGGTCATTTCTAGATCTTGCAGTGTGAAGCTTCTTACCCACACTGCCCACTCTTTTTGTCAGTTCATTTTCCACAAAAGAATGAATATCTTCTTCCTTTAAATCTATTTCAAGTTTTTTAGACTTTATTTCTTCTAAAATATTTTTTAGTTCACTAGCTATAATTTCAAAGTCTTCTTGGCCAATTATTCCTTTTTTACTCAACATCTCAACATGAGCAAGTGAACCAGTGATGTCTTCTTCGAATAAAATTTTATCAAAATCTATTGACTTATTAAATTCATGAGTAAATTCTTCCAGTCCTTCTAAATGAGATCCCCATAAATACATATTAAACTCCTTTATTGATCTTAGCTTCAACTAGGCTTGCTAGTGAATAGAGGTTTATAAATCCATCTGCATCCTTGTGAGAGAATAAATCTTCTGCCCCATCGCCAAAGGAAGCTAAGTCTTCGCTATAAAGTGATTTGTCTGCTTCTACTCCTGCTGGTATAATATTTCCCTTGTAAAGTTTTAATTTCACCTTACCTGTAACATTTTTTGTGATTTCATTTCCAAAAGCCAAAAGTCCCTTGATAGAATTTGAATACCACTTTCCATCATAAACTAAATCGGCAAACTTTATAGAAAGATAGTCTTTTAAGTGGGCTGAGTCCTTATCAAGAGTAATAGATTCAAGAATTTCTAGAGCCTTATAAAGGATAGCTCCACCTGGATTTTCATAAACTCCACGACTCTTCATGCCAACTAGACGATTTTCTACAATGTCATCAATTCCAATTCCATTTTCTCCACCAATTTTATTTAAGTAATTTAAAATTTCTGCAGGTGTCATTTCCTTGCCATTTATTTTTTTTTGCTTCGGCAGCTTCAAATTCAATTTCCACATCGCAAACTTCATCCTTTGCCTTCATTGGAGATACAGACAGTTCTAAAATTTTGTCGTAGTCTGGGAAGTTTTTTGGATTTTCAAGGTCTAAGCCTTCGTGAGACAAGTGCATAATATTTAAATCCTTTGAATAGTTTGTCTCCCTTGATATTTTAAGTGGAATATTGTGGGCTTCTGCATAGTCAATTTCTTCTTCACGAGATTTTATGTCCCAAATTCTCCAAGGTGCAATTATTGGCATATCTGGAGCAAAATGTTTAATCCCCATTTCAAAACGAATTTGATCATTTCCCTTTCCTGTACAGCCGTGGCAAATTGCATCGCAATTTTCTTTTTCTGCAATTTCAACTAGGGACTTTGCTATAAGAGGTCTTGCTGTTGCAGTTCCCAAGAGATAATTTTTTTCATACTTTGCACCCATTTTTATAGTTGGAAATACAAAATCTTTTACATATTCTTCTACAAGATCAACTATATAAATCTTCGAAGCTCCTGTTTTAATAGCCTTCTCTTCTAGGCCTTCAAGTTCTTTTTCTTGACCAACATTTCCCACTACTGCAATAACCTCACAATTATAATTTTCCTTTAACCAAGGAATAATAATTGACGTATCAAGGCCACCTGAATATGCTAGAGCAATTTTTTTATAATTAGTTTTTTTCATTTTTATCCTCCAAATTAAATCTTTAATATTACAACAGCTAACTTTGAGACTCAAAAAAAGTATAAAAAAATCGCCCCTATCAAGGGACGAAGAACGTGGTACCACCCAAATTTGTATATTTCTATACCTCAAAAACTATAACGCATAACCGGGCAAATCTAAATATCGAGATGCCAGTTCCAAGCTCCTATTTCAAATTATCCTCCCTATTTTCTCCCAGCAAACGAAAACTCTCTTTAAGTCTTGGATAATTTTACTTCGCTTTTCAAAACTTTTGATTTGTTTGATATCCTAGCAAGATAATTTTTGTTTGTCAAGCATATTTTTAAAAAAATTTTGTAATTTATCAAGTTAAAATAATTCTATCTATTAAATGCAAAGAAAAATTAATTTTAAAATTTTTTGAATTTTATATCTCTCAAAATATTTTTTAATTTTTTTATAAAAACTATTGACAAAAATAATTTATCGTAGTAGAGTGTTCAGAAATCAATGAAGTGGACAAAAAGTATTTTCAGAAACTTTTTAGAGAGCAAGGTTAGGTGAAAGCTTGCAAGTGAAAGGAATATAATAGAACCACTGAGATTCTGTAAGGAAATTAGTATTTACAGAGGTTAACTGCCTTAAAGTTTTGAGATATCCAAAAGATAATTAGAGTGGTACCGCGGACTTCGCCTCTTTCATAGAGGCGATTTTTTTATTATGGAGGGAAAATTATGAAAAAAATATTAAGTATATCAAGTCTTATTTTACTAGTATTAATATTCGGCCTTGTAATATTTTTTACTAAGTCCAAGGACATTTCTAATTCAAGATTAGATGAAATAAAAAAATCAGGAAAAATCGTCATGGGTTGCAATGCAAACTACCCACCTTTCGAATTTCACAAAAATATAGATGACAAAGACGAAATCCTTGGCCTTGATGTTTTTATTGGAAAGGAAATAGCAAAAGACCTTGGTGTTGAACTAGAAATTTCAGACATGGAATTTTCATCAGTTCTTGCAAGTCTAGATACAGGTGTTATTGATCTAGCTATCTCTGGAGTTTCAAAGACTCCTGAAAGAGAAAAGTCCATGGCCTTTTCAGATGTTTACTATGAACCTAAAAATTATTTATTAGTCAACAAAGAAAATCTTGGCAAGTACACTAAAGAAGATGATGTAAAAGACCTCACTATTGGAGTTCAAACTGCAACTAGCCAAGAAGATATTGGAAAAAATTTGGGCATTAAAAAGTTAGTGTCCTTACCTAAGACACCAGACCTAGTTGCCCAACTTGACAAGGGTCTTATTGATGGGATTATCGTAGAAAAATGTGTTGGCGATAATTATGAGCTTTCCAATGAAAATTTAAAAATTGAAGATTCTTTTTACTTTAAAGCTGAACTTCAAGGGACAGCCATTGGACTAAATAAAAATGACACAGAACTTTTAGACCAAGTTAATAAAACTCTAAAGAGATTAAAAGTTGAAGGTAAACTAGATGAATATTATCAAGAAGCCTTAGATTTATCTACAAAGTAGGTGGACCATGGAAAATATTTATAAAATCGAAAATAAAAAACTTTCTAAAAATAATATAATTAATGGTCTAGTTATTTTTGGATTTTTAATATTTATCTTAATCTTTGGAAAATTATTAATGGAGTTCTTTGGATCTAGCTTGGAAATTTTAAAAAATTATTCATCTTACTATCTAAAAGGACTTTTGGTTACAATTTCACTTTCATTAATTTCTGTAATCCTGGGCTCCATCTTTGGACTCTTCTTATACCTTATGAAGTCATCAGAAATAAAAAGTTTAAAGGTTTTTGCCTCTTGCTATCTTGAACTTGTCAGAGGAACTCCAATGCTGACTCAGGTATTTTTTATATTCTTTGGTCTAGCAAGTATTGTAGACTTTAAAAGCTTTGGACTTTCTATTTCTTCTTTTGCATATATAACAGGAGTTATTGCAGTGAGTTTGAACTCTGCCGCCTACGTTGCAGAAATTATAAGATCAGGTATCAATGCCATTGACAAGGGGCAAATGGAAGCTGCCAAATCTCTTGGTATGAAAAAATCTCTTGCCATGGAAGAAGTTATACTTCCCCAAGCTACAAAAAATATTTTGCCAGCCTTGGCAAATGAATTTATAGCAGTCATTAAGGAAACATCTATTATTTCAACAATTGGTGTGACTGATATTATGTATAATGTCAACCTTGTTAGGGGATCATCTTATAAGGCTCTTGAACCTCTAATACTTGGGTCGCTTCTTTATTTCGCCATTACCTTTACTTTGACCAGATTATTAAAATTTATGGAGGGAAAATATGATAAAAATTCATAATTTACAAAAATCCTTTGGAGACAAAAAAGTCCTCAAGGGGATTGATCTTACTATAGAAGATTTCACAGTAACATCCATTATTGGCGCCAGTGGTTCTGGCAAGTCCACCCTACTTAGGTCCATTAATCTCTTGGAAAAAAGTAATGGCGGAGAAATTTATCTCGATGAATATGAAATTACTGGCGAAAATCCAAACCTAGAAAAAATAAGACAAGAAATTGGCATGGTATTTCAAAATTTTAACCTCTTCCCCAATAAAAGTGTTCTAGAAAATATTACTCTTGCACCAATAAAGGTTAGGGGTGAAGATAAAAAAAAGTGCAGAAGAAAATGCCATAAGCCTTTTAAAGGCCATGGGACTTGAAGACAAAAAAGATTTTTATCCGGACTCCCTTTCTGGCGGTCAAAAACAGAGGGTTGCAATTGCTAGAGCCCTTGCAAATAAACCCAAGTATCTCTTATTTGATGAGCCAACATCAGCCCTTGACCCAGAAATGGTAAAGGAGGTTTTAAACGTTATAAAATCCTTAAAGGACAAGCTGACAATGGTAATTGTCACTCATGAAATGGGGTTTGCAAAGGAAATATCTGATAATATAGTCTTTATGAAGGATGGATTAGTTGAAGACTATGGCAGCCCTCAGCATATTTTTAAAGATACAAATAATTTAAACACAAAAAAATTCTTAGAAGCCGTCTTGTAAAAATTAAAATAAATAATTTGTGCATTAAAATAAGGCCCTGGTTTCCCAGAGCCTTTATTTTTTACATTTTTTCTATATTTATTTTTATGTCGTGACCATTTAGGTTTTCAACTTCTGCATCATTGTCTTCATTAACAACTTCAAGAGCAAGAGTTTCTGACTTAATAAATTCCTTGTCAGCTTCAATAGCTTTTTCAACTTCATCGTCAGACTTATAAGAAATTTTTATGTTGTCAAGAATGTCTAGGTCTTTTTTCTTTCTAAGTTGTTGGATCTTTGATACAAATTCTCTTACATAACCTTCATTTAAAAGTTCTTCGTTAAGTTCTGTATCTAAGATTATAAAGAGGTTATTTTCCATTATTACGTCGAAGCCTTCTTTTGCAGAAATCTTAACTTCAACATAATCTCTTTCAATTTCTGTTTCTTCTCCACCAAGTTCAAGACTTACTTTTCCTTCTTCAAGTTTTCCAAGTAATTCTTTTGCATCAGCTTCTCTTAAAACTTTGCCAAATTCTTTAACCTTTGAACCTAAAATACTTCCACAAACTCTGAAGTTTGGTTTAAGTTCAAATTCCATAAATTCTGAAAGGTCTTCTTCGAATTGAACTTCTTTTACATTAAGCTCTTCTTTAATAAGTTCAGTTAAGTCGCCAATGATTTCCTTATACTTTCCGTCGATGATTACCTTAGAAAGTGGTTGTCTAACCTTGATCTTAGCTTCTTCTCTTGATGCTCTTCCTAGAGTTACAAGATCTCTTACAAGGTCCATTTTTTCTTCAACCTTGTCGTTAATCATGTTTTCATCATAAGTTGGATAGTCAGCTAAGTGAACTGATTCTTCATCTGTAAGTGACTTAAATAATTCTTCTGCTAGGAATGGAACCATAGGTGCAATTAACTTCGTAACGCCGAGTAGGACTTCATAAGTTGTCTTGTATACTGCAACCTTAGTGTTGTCCTTGTCAGTCTTCCAGAATCTTCTTCTATTTCTTCTGATATACCAGTTGGAAATATCTTCTATTACGAAGTCTTGGATTTCTCTTACAACTTTTGTAAGTTCGAATGCATCCATATCTTCTCTTACAATTTTAACAAGTCTATTGTACTTAGACAATAACCACTTGTCGATTTCTTCAAGGTCGTCATAAGAAACTTTTACTTCTCTTGGGTCAATCTTATCTGTATTTGCATATAGACTGAAGAAGTTGTAAGTGTTTCTTAAAGATCTAAAGAATTTTGATTCAATTTCACGAAGTCCATCTTCATCGAATTTTGTTGGAGTCCATGGTGGAGATACATAAAGTAGGTACCACCTAACAACGTCAGCACCATACTTGTCAAAGAGCTCAAAAGGTGCAACTGTGTTGCCACGTGATTTTGACATCTTCTTGCCTTCCTTATCAAGGATAAGGTCGTTAACAAGTACATTCTTATAAGGACTCTTGCCTGTCATGTAAGTTGATATTGCAATAAGAGAGTAGAACCAACCTCTTGTTTGGTCTATCCCTTCACAAATAAAGTCTGATGGGAAAAGTTCATCAAAGTTGTCCTTGTTTTCAAATGGATAGTGCCATTGAGCAAAAGGCATAGCACCAGAGTCGAACCAAACGTCAATTACGTCTGCTTCTCTTGTCATTGGTTTTCCACACTTAGGACACTTAAGGTGGATGTCATCAACATAAGGTCTATGAAGTTCAACATCTTCTGCCACATCTTCTATGGCCTTATTTCTCAAATCTTCAATTGAGCCAACAGATTCTGTGTGACCACATTCACATCTCCAAATTGGAAGTGGAGTACCCCAATATCTTGATCTGGAGATTGCCCAGTCATTTAAGTTTTCTAGCCAGTTGCCAAATCTCTTTTCTCCAACAAAGTCTGGGAACCAGTTAACTCCATTGTTGTTTTCAATTAGTTTATCCTTGAACTTAGTTACTTCTATATACCATGATGGGTGAGCGTAGTAAATAAGTGGAGTGTGACATCTCCAGCAGTGTGGATAGTTGTGAAGCATCTTTTGTTTTGAGAACATAAGATTATTGTCAATTAAATAGTGAAGAACATCGTGGTCAGCATCAATTACAAATTGACCCTTCCAAGGTGTGTCTGTAAACTTACCATCTTCATCAACTGGTTTTAGCATTGGTAGGTCATATCCCCTTGCAGTTTGGTAGTCATCTTCACCAAAGGCAGGAGCAATGTGAACTATACCAGTACCATCATCAGTTGTTACATAATCAGCACAGATTACAAAGAAGGCCTTCTTGTCAACTTCTAGGAATTTAAGAAGTTGTTCATATTCTATATACTCAAGGTCCTTGCCAAGCATCTCTTCTAAGACTTCATATTCATCATCTTTAAATACTTGCTTTGCAAGTGACTTAGCTACATAGTAAATATTTCCGTCAGAGTGCTTAACTTTTATATATTCAACCTTAGGGTTGACAGCAAGGGCAACGTTAGATGGAAGTGTCCATGGAGTAGTTGTCCATGCCAAGAAGTATTCATTATCCTTGTCTTTTAATTTAAATTTACAAGTTGCTGTTGTGGTTTTGATTTCTTCATAACCTTGAGCAACTTCGTGAGATGCAAGTCCAGTACCACATCTTGCACAATAAGGAACTATTTTGTGACCTTCATAAATTAGGCCGTCCTTAAACATCTTATCAAGTATGTGCCAAACTGATTCAATATAATCATTTTCAAGAGTTATATAAGGATGGTCTAGGTCAGTTAAGTATCCCATTCTTCTTGTAAGCTTTCTCCATTCCTTTTCATATTCGAAAACAGATTCTCTACATTTTTTATTAAAGGCTTCAACACCATAGGACTCAATGTCTTGCTTGTTGTGAAGTCCTAATCTTTTTTCAACTTCAATTTCTACTGGAAGACCATGTGTATCCCAACCAGCTTTTCTCTTAACTTGGTAACCAAGCATTGTATGGTATCTACAAGTCAAGTCTTTAAGAGTTCTTGCCATGACATGGTGGATGCCTGGCTTACCATTTGCTGTTGGAGGTCCCTCATATAAGATATAATTTTCTCCGTCTTTTCTTGTTTCAACAGATTTGTGTAGAAGATCTATTTCGTCCCAAAATTTTGAGACATTTTCTTCTCTAACACTTACACTGTCTTTAGATAATTCTTTAAATACTTTCATCTAAAACTCCTTTTCTTCCTTTTTTTATAAAAAATTTTGTATAAAAAAAGCCCCTTCTCAAAAGAGAAGGGACGAACTAACCGCGGTACCACCCTAATTATAGGAAACTATCACTTAATATTATAACGCAAAATAGCGCAAGAGCTTTTGACTCTTGGGCTCCGAGGTGATATGTAAAATTTCGAAAGGCAGTTTTGCACCAACCAACTGTTCTCTTACTTTCTAGAAGTTACCGTCCTCATCAAAGCCTATATGAAATTGTCAATTGTTTGACTTTTAAACATTTTAATTATTTCTGATTGCATACCAGCAAGTGCCACATGGAATTTACAGTGTCTTGTATCTCCTTCAGGGTGCTTGCTGCAGAAAGATTCTTCTTCTTGTAGACACCTATTGATTACAATAGGGCCATCTACAGCTATAAGTATATCATATAAAGTGATTTCTTCCTTGGGTTTATTTAAAAAATATCCGCCCTTAGATCCCCTCTTCGCATCTGTAATACCAGCTAAGTTTAATTTTCTAAGGATTCTAAGTGTAAATCTTTTTGTAACACCTTCGCTCTCAGCAATTTGTGGTGCTCCAATTACCTTTCCCTCGTTCTTAGCAAGATAACTTACAATACGAAATGCATAGTCTGTTTCTTGTGTTATTCTCATATTATCACCTATTTACGATATTATACCATCAATGTTCACAATTTAAAATAGTCATCTTGAATTTTTCTCAACTTAACAATTTCTGAGTCCTGGTTTAGAGAAACATCATCGTAAGTGAGTAGACTTCCCTTTTTAATATCCCTCTTGGCAATAGCACCTTCAGTTACTATCCCTATTGGTAGGTGGTTTCCTTTCTCTTGGTCTTCCTTCTTCTCAAGACTTCCAAAAATCATTTCTCCACCAATAGAATCAAAGGCCTCTCCCTTTTTGATATCCCTCTTGGCTACAGAAACTGTTTCAGCAAAAGGCCTTCCAATAGGAGCAATAGATTCATCTCTTAATACAACAGCATTTATAATAGAAACAATTGTCTCGATGCTAGTCAAGTGATAGGGCCTATAAATAGCGTAGTTTGGACCTTCTCCCATAGAAAGATACTTCATTTCCTTATCTATTATGTCTGATTTTGGTCTTACTACTGCAAAAACTCCTGGAGCAATCCCCGTTGCAAAGTCAACAACTCCATAGGAATTTAAAATTCCCCCATCTTCTTTTAGCTTGAAGTCATCTGAAATACTTTTTGGATCAGTATCTATAAAGTGACAGCCTCTTACGTCTGGCACAAATCCAAGGGCATTGCAAACTGCATTGAGTTCAATCATTGTGTTTGTTCCGTCAACAAAGGAGGTTAGCATCCTAGGGTTTATTCCCTTTTTTTCTGCTGCTTCCCTTAAAGTGTCTGGTGTAGCATAATTATTTAATTCATTATTTTTACCCTTGCCTAAGACTAGGACTTCAAAGCCACAAGTTTTTGCAAATTCATAAATTTCTACAATTGCACCAGGTTCGTCTCCCTTAGTTCCAGAATAAACTACTCCCTTTTCATCTGCCAAGACTTTTAAATAAGGACCAACAGTTGCATCCATTTCCACATTGAGGCTGACAATGTCAACCTTGTTCTCAATAGCAATAAGAGAAAGCCTTGTTCCTGTCTCTGTATCTCCAGTGCAATCCACTAGGCAATCTACAAGGGATGCAGCTATTAAATTATTCGTAGTTCCAATATATTTTTTTTCTTTTAAAAGCTTCTTAGCTTCTTCTATGTCATCAGTAAAGGCAAGGTCATTTTTATCTATATTTGCTGCATCAATGGCAGCTTCCAAAGTTTTTTTATTTCTTGACGCAAATACAAGGGGATAAAAATTTTCATTTTGGCTAAGCAAAGTGAAAAGCGAGCTTCCCATAATACCTGAACCAACAATTCCAACAGAAATATTCCCAAATTCCTTTAATTTTTTCTGTAAATAAAACATACTTCCTCCAAATCTATTGCAAGATATAATTTCAAAATTAATCGCAAAGACTATTTTAATCTGATTTAACTTCTATTGCAAATTGCTTTTTTCCCTCAATATTTTTCCGAGCCTATAGCCGCAGCTAAAGGCAAAGTGAAGATTGTAACCACCACAGTCCCCATCAATGTCTAGGGCCTCTCCAATTATATAGAGGTCCTTAAATTTTTTTGATTCATAGTTTTCTGGATTTACTTCATCAAGAGAAACTCCACCTCTTGTCACTTGGGCATTTTTAAATCCAGTGTTTCCTGTTACTCTAAAACGAGATTTTAAAAGTAGTCCAACAATCTTTTCAAAGTCTCCAACAGGAATCATGTTCATGGCAATATTTTTGTCCATATTTAGCGAGTCAACTATATAGTGGATAAACTTTTTGTCTACAATACCCAGCAAAAATTCTTCAAGTGAAAAGTCTGGGAACATGTAATACCTGTTGTAGAGCATATCGATGCTATCTTCATTTAAGTTATTTATAAGGGGAACTTCAATTATGTTATTATCACTAATATTTACCGACATATCTAGAATTGGTGGACCACTAATTCCGTAGTTAGTAAATAAAATTTCCCCTTCTCTCTCATCTACAAGTTTTTCATCCTTTAATAGCCTTGCACGACCTAGGACCTTTGTCCCACTTAGGTGTTTTAAATATTTTGAGTCAAGTTTTAACTGAGTAAGAGCTGGTTTTAAATCAGTAACCCTTATTCCCATCTTTTTTAGGATTTCAAAGCTAACTCCATCGGACCCACTTGCTGGCATGGCCTTGCCACCAAAGGCAGCTACCACTACATCAGCCTTGAGAGTCTCGTCATTAGTTATAAGCTCATAGCCCTTTTTTCTCTTCTTGATTTCCTTAACTTGCGAATTAGTTTTTATTTCTATTCCCTTTTTCTCAAGCCAATAAATAAGAATATTTAAAACAGAATTTGCCTTTAAGCTTATGGGATAGACTCTTTCTCCGTCACGAGTTGATTCAAGTCCTAAAATTTTAAAGTGATTTATAAGATCTTCGTTAGTAAATTCTTCTAGGGTTCTTTTTACAAAGTCAGGAGAAGAATAATTTTTCTCAGTCAAGTTCATGTTGGTGTAATTGCACCTTCCGTTGCCTGTGGCCAACAATTTTTTCCCAATCCTGTCATTTTTTTCTAAAAGAATTACCTTGTTGTTTTCATTTTTTGCATTTATTGCAGTGACAATTCCACTTGCCCCTGCGCCAATTATTATTATATCCATATTATCACTCATAAATTATATCCTAAGTTCATATAATTTTACAAGATTTAAGCCATTTTATGTTATAATGACTTAGAAATTTGGAGGATGTATGAAAAATAAAATTTATATAACTGGTCACAAAAATCCAGATACTGATAGCATATGTTCTGCCATAGCCCTTGCAGAATTAAAAAACAAGATGGGCGAAGACGCTGAAGCAATTAGATTGGGAAACCTAAATAGGGAAACAGAATTTGTCCTAGACTACTTTAAGGTCCAAAGACCAAGGCTAAAAACTTCTATTAAGCCACAAGTTCGCGACATAGAAATTGATGCAGCTTACTGTGTCAACCCAAGTCTTTCTATGGCCTCTGCCATGGACCTAATTCAAAAAAATAATATTAGTTCACTCCCTGTAGTTGATGACGATGACAACTTAATTGGGATAGTGAGTCTTTCCAACATAGCATCAACTTACATGGAAATTTGGGACGACTCAATTATTGGCAGGTCTAATACAAGTTTCGAAAATATTTTAGAAGTACTTAAGGGAAAGGTCCTCTATCTTCCCAAAGATCCAAGAAAATTCACTGGCAAGATGGCTGTCAAAGCCATAAAAAATCAAGACCTTATAAGCGAAGGGGACATTGTAATTGTTGGTGACGATGTAAAGGACCAAGAATCTGTAATAAGAAAAGGAGTTTCTCTTTTAATCCTAACTATTTCTAGTAAGCTTGACGATGAACTCATGGAGCTTGCAAAAGAAAATAATGTTGCAGTGATTTCAACTGGCCTATCTACCTTTATGGTGGCAAGACTTTTGCCTCAAGCTGTGCCTGTTGAATATGTAATGACAAGAGATGACCTAGTAGTTTTTCACAAAGACGATTTAATTGACGACGTAAGAGAAAAAATGTCTCAATCGAGATTTAGGTCATATCCAGTCCTTGACAACAA
Source organism: Peptoniphilus harei (assembly GCF_900454685.1). Taxonomy (GTDB): domain Bacteria; phylum Bacillota; class Clostridia; order Tissierellales; family Peptoniphilaceae; genus Peptoniphilus_A; species Peptoniphilus_A harei. The sequence continues at coordinate 1,603,164 of NZ_UATM01000032.1, forward strand.
GAACAAGGTTATAGGAAATATTTCAAGATACCACTTGATTTCAAATTTAAAGAAGAAAATAATTTTAGTAGACCACAACGAGAGGAACCAATCTATTGACGACATTGACGCTGCAGAAATTGTTCAAATTGTGGACCACCATAGGGTTGCAAATATCTCCACATCTTCCCCAATTTATTTTAGGAACGAACCTGTGGGATCAACTGCTACAATTGTTTCAAAGATGTTTTTTGAAAATGGGATCAAACCATCTCGTGAAGTTGCTGGACTTCTTTGTGCAGCAATCATTTCTGACACCTTACTCTTTAGGTCACCAACTTCAACTGAGACAGATAAGTATGTCTTAAACAAGATGAAAAAAATTGCAGCCATTGATGTTGATGACTTTGCCATGAAGATGTTCCGTGCAGGCACGAGCCTTGAAGGCAGAAAACCTGATGAACTTTTAAAGTCTGATGTTAAAAACTTTTCTGTTGAAGGAGTTAATGTAAGGGTCTGCCAAATTTTTACCATGGACCTAGAGTCAACAGCTTCAGTTGAAAATGAACTAAAAGAGACCATGGAAAACTTTGTAGCTACATCTGATGCAGAGACTTTCGTCCTAATGATTACAGACATTTTTAAAGAAGTTTCCGAAGTCATCTTGGCAGGTTCCTTCAAGGAAGCTATTGCAAGAAAATTTGACAAGAACCTAGTTGGAGATAAGTTTTTATCAGAAGGTCTTCTCTCAAGAAAAAAACAACTTTTACCAAAGATTTCCTCAGCAATATCAGAAGAAATTTCATAAGAAGATAAAAAAATAAGAGTCTATCAAGTGATAGACTCTTATTTTTGTTAGTTTAATTGTTACAAGACTCACCACAGCCACATGAACCGTCGTGATCATCATGGGAATCGCACCCACATGAATGGTCATGATCGTGGTCGTGTTGGTGGTGGTCATTATCCTCTTCACTGTTTTCATCTATATAGACGTTGACTTCTTTTATTCCATAAACTTTTTCAAGTTCATCGGCAAATTCTACTACAGTTTTTTTGTCAAAGCCATAGATGTAAACTTCGCTTCCATAATTTAAGATTTCTAATTTTAAAATTCCATCATCATAAAGACTTAAGCCCATAAAGTTTAAGGCACTTTCACCTATAAGATTTTCTAAAATTAATTTTTTAAAGTCTTCATCAATGATGCCTTGCAAGATATACTCGTATCCATTTTCATCTGAATAAACAGCCAAGTCATCTACAAGTTTTTTTGATTTCTTGTCTTCTTTTAAAACTGTGATTTGATAAGAATCGCACCTATTAAGGTAAATTCTTACAAGGTCTTTTAGGTGTGAAAGGTCTATGTTTTCATCAATAAAAACATCATTTTCAAAATTTATATAATACAATTTATGCCTCCTACTTAGTCAAGAGATAGAATTCAATATAGGCATTTTCCATCTTGTCTTCATTGCCAAAATAAATATTTGTGAAATAGATTTTATAGTTGTCATCTTCTATTGCTAGGTCTTCTAACTTTATTTGCTCCTTAGTCTTTTTAAGAGTTTTCAGTTTATCCCTTAGGGCCACTAGATCAATAGACTTCTTAAGCCTGTAGTCACCATTAGCTTTTTTATAAATATTTATTTCTTTATTATTTTTTTCAAACTTATAGTCCCCAGATTTCGCTTCCTTATCTAGTGAGTAAACAAAAATAATATTCTTATATCCTTCTATATCTAAATTAAATCCAAGTTCTCCTTCGTCGACAATGCCATCAGTGTAAGAGTAACCAAGATAAGATTGGTTTTCAACTTTATTAGAGAAGCCAAAGACTCTTGTGAAACTTTCTTCGCTAAGTTTAAATTCCTTTGGAAGATATTTTAACTCTTCAAGTCTGTCTCTCTTATCCATATAAGAAACTATATCTATTATTTGGTTTTTTACAAAGCTATCGAGCTTCACATCAGACCTTATGTCTTCTCCAGCAATCATGTTGTTCTCCTTTAAGAGTTTTTCAAACCTAGCATTTTGTGACCTAGTTCTAAGTCTTGTTGCAGAGGCTGGCCCAATTCCAGTTATCAATATAATGGCAGCTAAGAAAATTGGCACAGTTATATTTGAATTTTCTCTATAAAAAATATAGTAAATTAAGGATAAAAATACCCAAAGTCCTACAGCTAATACAATGTATCTGTTTTCTGTAAGTCCATATTCCCCAATTCTTAGGTAAATTGCAAAAAACATCATCCCAAGCAGAGGGAATAAACTTATTGGAAAAATAATTTTAAATTTATTTATAAATCCAATTGAGTCCACTCTTGAAAGGAAAAACAAGTAAACCACAGAAAAAGATGCGAACCAAATTACAAGATTTACTATTAAGTTATTTGGGATTTGCCAAAGTACTAAAATCTTTATAAAGTATGCCAAGAGAATTAAAGCATAAATAATTACAAGTGGCGTAAATATATAGACCAAAAGAATCCTAAAGGGTTTGGGATACTTGTAGTCTGTAAAGGAGTCCCTCACCTTTGGAAAATCTTGGAAAAAAGTTATCACGTTAAATAAGATAAAGGAAAATATTCCAATTCTTAAATAAACTAAGGATCCAAAACTAAATTTAAAAAGTGAATCCAGGGCAAATACTATAGCAGAAACTCCTACAAAAACTATAAAGCTGTAAATGTTGGAAATTATAAAGGCTCTTAAGATTTTTGCAACATAGGCTACATAGTCTTCGTGATAATTAAATTTTGCTACAAAGGAAGATGCCACTATTAGTGATGCTATCAGGGTAAAGAAAACCAAATTATCATCATATTTTGTCAAAGGACCTGCCTCATTAGATACTAATTCGTAAATTCCATAAAGTATGGGCAAGCTTACAACATAAGAAATTATTTTTAATAAATTATTATTTTTTAAGTTTTTTAGATCATAAAAATTTCTTAATCCTTCATTGAAAAGTCTTATAAATGCATATAAAAATATGGCAAAGATAAAAACTAATCCGTAAGTTATCATTTTATTGTTAAAGTCTTCTGCATTTTGATCATAAGTCGCTAGTATCAAAAATATACTTGCAAGTGTAGCTGATATTATTGTAAAGGGAAATCTTTTAAAAGTATCTTTTATACTTTTAAAATCAAGAATTTTAATATTAAGTTTTTTCATAATTACCTCCCTTTTTTAATAATATACTAAAGACAATAATTTTTAAAGAATTTCACTTAAACCTTTATCATTGTATCCACTTTGACATATTTATTTTTTGTATACAAGTTCTCCTTCAGAGATTGTATATAGGACTTCCCCTCTAAGGGTCTTATCCTTGAAAGGTGTATTAGAAGATTTAGATTTATATTTATCTATCTTATATTCACTATCGAGATCTATTATTGCAAGGTCAGCAATTTTTCCTTGGCTTATTTCTCCTCCCTCAAGTCCATAAATTCTTGCTGGATTTGTAGACATGAGTTCAATTAATTTCATAAGGCTAATTTCTTCTGTCAAAACTAAATTTTCATAGCAAATTGAAAAAGACGTCTCAAGACCGATTATTCCCGATGGAGCCTTAGTTATTTCTTTAGATTTTTCTTCTGCAGTGTGAGGGGCATGGTCTGTTGCAATAATTTCTATTGTTCCTTCTTTTATTCCCTTAATAATTCTAAGTCTATCCTCTTCACTCCTTAGTGGAGGATTCATTTTTGCAAGACTTCCATATTCTAAAACTGCAGAATCATTTAGAGCTATGTGGTGGGGTGTTACTTCTGCATAAATATTTGCGCCCATTTCCTTTCCAAACTTCACAAGGTCTACTCCAAGTCCTGTGGAAATATGTTGGATAGAAATTTTTGCCCCAGTATAGATTGCCATAGCCACGTCTCTTGCTATAAAAGATGTCTCTGCAATATTAGGTGAACCATATATTCCAAGTTTTTCTGAAACTTCTGAATGGTTTATTCCATTTTGTCCAATTAAGTCTGGGTCTTCTTCGTGGAAGGAAATAATTGCATCAAGGTCTTTGGCCCTGTTCATTGCTTCAAGTATAAGTTCAGAATTCCTATTTGGGATTCCATCATCAGTGAAGGCAACTGCTCCCCTCTTAAAATTTTCTTCCATATCAACTAGTTCTAAGTCTCCAAAATTTTTTGTAAGAGCTGAAACTGTAAAAACTTTTAGGGGTAAGTCTCTGGCCTTCTTGTAATGTTCAATTATTTTTTCCTTAGAATCAATTTTTGGACTTGTGTTTGCCATTTGGACCACACTAGTAAAGCCACCAGCAATGGCAGCTTGGCTTCCTGTCACTAGGTCTTCCTTTTGAGTTTGACCAGGATCTCTAAAGTGAACATGGACATCTATTAGGCCTGGGACTACGACTTTTTCTCTTGCATCAATAACTTCTTCCTTGTCACTTGATGCTTCAATATCTTTTGCAATCTTTATAATTTTCCCATCTTCAATCTTTATGTCTATAACTTCATCTCTTTTAGATACTGGATCAAGAACTCTTCCACCTTTAATTATCATATAAACTCCTCTTAAATAAAATCTTAAAAAATCAAATAAAATTCTACATCCTAAAAAAGACGAGGGTTAACCTCGCCTTTTAAAATATTTTATTCTTCTTCTGCCTCTTCTTCGTCTTCGTCATAAATTTCTAAATCGTCAAAGTCGAAATCATCATCATAAAGGTCGAATTCAATGTCATCATTTTCATAAACATAATCTTCAAGATCAGCAAGATCTTCTTCAATAATATCTACATAGTCTTCAATTTCTTCACGAGATTCTCTCATTTCATCGATAACATCACTTAGAATATCTACAAGTTCAGAAATAATTTTTCCTTCATTTGTAGTAGTGTCTAAATCATATCCATCACAAAGACCTCGTAAGTAAGATATTCTCTTTAATAAATATTCCATGTTTCCTCCAAGTTTCCTCCAAATTAAACTCTAGACATATATTCGCCATCTCTAGTGTCAATTCTTATCATATCGCCTGTATTGATAAATAGTGGCACGTTGAGAGTAAAGCCTGTTTCTACTGTAGCTGGTTTAGATCCACCACTTGATGTATCTCCCTTCACGCCTGGTTCTGTTTGAGTAACTTCTAATTCAACAAAGTTAGGAGGAGTTACCCTAAATGCCTTTCCCTTGTAGAAGTTAATAGTAGCCATGTCATTTTCCTTAATAAAGTTAAGAGCATCTTCCACCATGTCTTTTTCTAGTGGGATTTGTTCGTAGGATTCTTGATCCATGAAGTAGTAAAGTTCACCGTCAGAATATAGGTATTGCATTTCTTTGTTTTCAATAACAACTCTTTCAAATTTTTCAGATGGGTTAAAAGTAGTGTCTCTAATTCCACCAGTTAGTACTGATTTAATTTTACTTCTTACAAAGGCAGCTCCCTTTCCTGGTTTAACGTGTTGGAAATCAATAACTTCCCAAACATCTCCATCCCATTCAAATGTAAGTCCTTTTCTTAATTCTCCTGCGTTGATCATATTATCCTCCATATTTAAGTATTATCTTCTATGTCGTAGTAGTTAAGTGAAATTGGCTGAAATTTTATGTATTCAGGCAACAAATAACCATATAAACTGAAGACTCGTGAAGAATATTTAACTCCTATACCTGAGTTTCTATCATATAGGTCTATTAAATATCCATTTAAAGTGCAAGTATTAGCAATTTGTGCATTTTCCTTTAGTATAATTATACCAGATAATGTATTATCATTAAACACAACTTTATCATTTATTATGAAAATTTGACCCCTAGTAGATGATAAAAATTTTAAAGTTCCTGACTTTTGAATAATTATATCTTTTTTTGATACATCATAAAGTGGATTTAATTTTTTGATGTAAGAATCACTTTCTTCATCGTACAATTCTATCTCTTCGAAAATAATATATTTCCCACCCTGATAATCATAAATAAAATCGCCGTCAAGATATATTTTTTTATTATTTTTATCTGTCCAATCATCGCATGCAAATTTTTCTCTTAAATTATTTAAAGCTTCTCCATTTACTTTAGATGAATTTAGAATTCCATCTTCTTCCTTATAAATTTTATTTATGTAGTGACCTCGAATCCTCCCGTCCACAAGAGTATCCTTATATTTGATTTGACTCTTGAGGCTAATTAAGTCTATATCCTTATTTTTTTCATCTTCATAATCTTCTTTCTTAAAATTAAGACTTAAGAGTTCAGTATCTTCTGGAAGTTTTTTTATCTTTAACTTATTAGAGGAATCTTTAAAAATAAAATCTTCTAGGTCTTTTTGAAAGTCATCTTGTGAGATTTTTATATTAAGTGTTGACTCTAAAGCATAGTTTGCTTGAAGAGACTCCAGTCTATTTTTACTTATGTAAGTAGAACCAGACATGTAGGAGTAAATAAAATAAAAAAAGATTGCAAGGAGGCTAATGAGTAAAATTGTAAAAATATAAATATATCCCTTTTCTCTTTTACTCATAAAGTCTTGACCTCTTTGCAATCTTTCTTATAATTTCTTCTTTATCCTTATATCCAATTTTTATAGAAAAACAATCTCCTTCATCATCAATAGAAAATGAAGAAATGTTATCTGCTAGTGCATTGACTCCGTCGGACTCAATCTTTTCCGTTTTGCCTAACCTGTCCCTCAGAAGAGAATACCTGTAAACTTTATTGTTCTTTAGTCCAAAGAAAACATAATTAAATTTATTTTCAACTGGCTGGATAAAATAAATTTTTCCATCAACAACTGTATAGTAATCACTTGAAGTGATCTCATCTTTTATGTAACCCAAGGCGTAGGACAAGTCAGATGAAATATTTTCATTTTCATAGGTTTTTGTCAGGGCCTTCTGAGACACTCCCAAGATTGATGTTATTACCATCCCAATTATTAAGAGCATGGCCATGGACATAACAAGTTCAATCAGTGAATAGGCCTCCCTTTTTGAGGTATACCTCCATCTTAATCTCTTCATCAGAACCTCGTCTCTTTCCCCTTAAAATTATATGGTCTAACTTATCTTCTGACTCCTTCTCAACTTCAATCTTAAATTTATCATTAAAACCATCGGCATCATCAAAGTGTAAATCTAAGTCTTCATTATTGTAGGAGCTACCAATTACTTCTTCCATTCTAGATGACATGAGGCTTATAAGTTCTTCCCTCTCGCCGATATAAGTCTGATTCTTTAAAAGACTTATTACATTAGGAAGAATTGTTGACGCTATTAGTGCCAAGAGAACAATAGAAAATAAAACTTCAAGCATTAAGTTGCCCTTGTGCTTATTCTTTATAATCAATAAAATTCACCTTACCTGTCACTGGCTGTATTGTAATCTTATATTTCTTATCTCCAATGGAAAAAATCATTGTTCCAGCTGATGATTTTTCATTTACATAAGAGGGCTTACCCTTTTTTGAAAAAGTAATTTCGCTGAGGTTTGTGGACTCTAATTTAAGAAGAGAATTAAATTTAACTTCTTTTGACTTTTTACCAAATTTTATTGAGTAACCTTGGTCATTTAAAGTCATTGAAGTCCTCAAATTATTTATTTGAGAATAATTTTTTAAAAATTTTAAATCAAGTGCTAGTTCTTTTACTTGTTCTCTAGCCTGAACCCTGTCCCTTATTTTAAAATTAAGTCCTCCAATGCTAAGTAAAACTAAAATTATGCCTATGCTAATCACTAACTCAATTAGGGTAAAGGCTTTGTTCTTCTTCATAGTAATCAACTTCTTTTAAAAATAAAAGTAAATCTTCATCCTCTTCTGCTATAAAGTAAATATAGCTTATATCGTCTTGGGCTAAGTTTATTCTAGTCCACTGATTCTCAAGAATTTCTCCACTAAAAGGCAAGTTTTCTCCAGCAATATTTATAGTTCCCATTTCTCTAAAAGATTTTTTTGGAAGATATATAGAAAAAGAAAGACCATTGCAGTGCCTGTCCACTCCAAGTTTCACTTTGTCATTTAAATCCTTTTTACTTGCAAAGACAGATGTGATTCCATCTTCTGGATAATAATCTAATTTTATATTATCGCTTTCAATAAACTTTAAACCCTCTTCATTAGATTTAGTTTTATCTTGTTCAAATATACTTTCACTTTTAATTGAATCGCTTAAATTTAAGGGCTTAGCTGAAATACTATTCTTATCTAAATTTTTTATTGTCTCTTCATGACCCTTGATTTGCTTTTGATTCTTAGCTATATTCTTAATATTACTTTGCTTTTTATTCTTTAATTGAATATTTTTCTTGGTATTAGTAATTTTTTCAGAGTTTTTTTCTTTAGTTACATCTTGTTTTTCTTTATCTTCTGATTTCTTCTCTTCAATTTGTTTATTTTCTCCAAAGTAAGCCTTCTTTAAATCGCTATAATAAATTGCCTTTGAAGGTTTCTCTGCTTTAAGCCTGTAATTGAAGTTTCCTTCATCACTTCTAGTCAAGTCAATACTAGAGTATCCATAGTAATTAATAAGGTTCTCAATTTTATTTAAGTTATTAGAGTTTACGCTCCCCTTAATAATTAAACTTTCAATATCACTTTGAGATTCTTTAGAAAAATTATCTTTACTTATATTGCTTTCCTTGGCAATTTTTTCTAATTTATCTTGTGAGAAGTCACGGAATCCCTTATATGTAAATTCTTCTTCGATTACAGGCATATTATCCTTAAGACTTGCTTCAGATGTGCTTTGGACTTCATTCTTTAATAGAAAATTATAAAATAAAAATTCAATTAAAAGTAAAATCAAAAGGCTGGATAGGATTTTTTCTCTCTTTGAAAGTTTTCGATATCCAATTTTTTTGCAAAAAATATCATAAATATCCATTTAATTTTTCCTCAAGATAAGCTGCTAAGTCCTTGTGAAGCCTTGTGTTAGGATGAATTCCATCGATAAGGTCTTCTTCTATATAGTTTTCTTTAGCATAATCGTAGAAGGATACGACCCTATAGTCTCCTTCTCTTTCCTTTAAGATCCTATCAAAATCTTCTATTTTTTTATTTACAGAAGTAAAATTTATAAAACTTTTATAGGCTTCGTCAAGATTTAAAAAAGACGTTGGATAAGGTGTAATTATGAAAATTTTTCCCTTATTTATTTTTAACTTATCTACAATTTTAAAAATATTATCTAAGACATGATCAAGAGACTTCCCATTATAAAAATCATTTAAACCAATACAAACTAAATTCACATCATAGGCAATTAAGTTATCTAGTGTCAAAAGTAGTTCGTCACTAGTTAGACCATTAACCCCATAGTTATCAATATCATAACCTTTTCCCGATAAGTAATAAACTAAGGATTTTCCTCCTACTAAAAATCCCTCAAAAATCGAATCACCTAAGGCACAGAATTTCATAAGCCCTCCTATAAAAGTCCTTCTTCAAGAAAACTAAAGTATCTGTTGTCTCCAATAATTATATGATCCAAGATGTCTATACCAATAATCTTAGAAGCCTCAATTAAATTTTTTGTGAGCCCTATATCTTCCTTTGATGGGCTGGGGTCACCAGTTGGGTGATTATGTAATAGAATTATGCTGTGAGCATTGTCAGATATAGCGGCCCTGAAAACTTCCCTTGCATGGACTATAGTCATATTAATAGTTCCCTTAGAAATTTCCCTGATAAAGTTTATTTCCTTCTTTGTATTAAGAGTCATAATCCTAAAGTGTTCTTGCTCCAATACACTCATCTCGCTCAACACATAATTAGCAGCTATAGATGGCGAAGTAACTCTTATCTTTGTTCCATTACTTGAAACAGCAAGTCTTATGCCCAGTTGGACTGCCGCCAAGATCATAGCAGCCTTGGCCTCTCCTATTCCATCAACCTCCATAAGATTAGAAAGGTTTGCATTCTTTAAGGAGTTTAGTCCATTAGAATCATTAGCTGTCCTAAGGGACCTCAAAACCTTAGTAGCAGTATCAATGGCTGAATCTCCCTTCCTATTTCCCGTCCTAATAATTAGGGCTAGGAGTTCAGCATTAGATAGATAATCTGGACCAAACTTAATTAGTTTCTCTTGAGGCCTTTCGTCCTCTGGCATTTCCTTTATAGTGTATTTTTCAAAATCTCTCTCTTTCATCTAAACCACCAATCACTTATTGCCATAAATTAAAATCAAATAACCTAGTTAGGTCTCTATTTATTTTTCCAATTGGAAGACCAACAATATTAAAAAAGTCACCCCTGATTTCTTCAACAAGTAAGGCTCCCTTGTCTTGTATACCGTAGGCACCAGCCTTGTCTTCATATTCTAATGTATCCAAATAATTTTCAACTTCTTCATGGCTTAAGTCATAAAATTTTACAGAAGATTTTTCATAGTCCACATACTTTATGCCTTGAGACAATTTAAAAATAGCATAAGCCGTATAAACATTGTGGACCTTACCACTTAAAGACTTAATCATTTCTCTCGCCTCATCCCTGTTCTTAGGTTTGCCCATTAGTTTTCCATCAAGTTCCACTAGGGTATCAGCAGATAAAACAATAGAGTTTTCATTTTCCTTGGCAACTTCTATACCTTTTCCAAAAGCAAGGCCCATAACAGTTGCCCAGGGAGAAAAAGTATCGTCCTTAATTTCATTTATTTCTCTTGTTATAATTTCAAAATCTATAAATTCTCCCAAAATTTCTCTTCTTCTTGGAGAATTTGACGCTAAAATAATTTTTTCCATATATACCTCTACTTAGAAATGTTTGTGTTGTCAACTATATAGATTGAAGTAAGTCCAACAAAAAAACCTGTGAAAATACCAAGAATAACCAAAATTGGAAGATAGGCTAAGATTGCTGTGGTCCTCATTATAAATGAAGCCACAAGAACCTGACCTAAATTGTGAAAAAAAGAACCAATTTCACTTATACCAATAAGTGATAAATATTTTCTCAAGAATTTGTGGGCTAAAATCATAGAAAGAGAACTCAATATAGCCCCACCCATGGAGAAAAATAAACTTGAAATTGCTCCAGTCACAAGTCCCAATAATATAGTTTTAAAAATAGCTACAAAAAAACCCTCCTTGTAGCCAATTGCAACTATAGTTACTAGGACAACAATATTGGATAATCCAAGTCTTGCTCCTGGAATAGCTACAGGTAGCGGAATCATGGACTCAAAGAGACCAAGCACAATACCAAGAGCACTTAAGAGGGATAGGTAAATTAACTTTTTATTATTTCTCATTTTATTATCATATCCAAACTCTCGTCGCTAGGCTTGTCTTCAACAATCTTAAGCATAAGTCTATTAGGTAGACAAATAATAGAATCACCTGTTAGACTAATTTTTCCCATCTTCATGCAAATCTTATCCTTGCAATCAGATTCATGCATATGAACTTCTCCATTATTTATATGAACTTCGTTCTTGCCGTACTTAGTATCTATATCAAGATCTAAATTCGTATCTTCATTTAATTCAACTTCCTTATAAATTTTTCCGTCAACAGTTATAACAAGTTTTTTAGAAGATATTTCATCTTCTTTCGGTAACTTGTTGGTGAAAAAATAAATAAGAAAAGACGAAATAATTATTAAAAAAATAACTAAAACATCAGCTTTTTTTATCTTATTCATGAATTTATTATAGCATACTTTTATTTACTAATGACTTAATAAATAAAATTTTAATTTTTATATTTAACTAATTATAATTTTTAGTAAAAAATAGTTTAAAGTCGGTGTGAAAATTTTTAATTTTTTTCGAATGGAAAAATTGATTTTAAATGATTAATAATTAAATATGAATGATCTCTTATAAAAAAAAGTGGACATTTGGTGTGGATTTTGGCATAAATAGACGGCAAAAAAACAATATTACAGGGCAATAAAAAAATCGTGTATCATCATTAACCGCATGAAATACAAATAAACGGCAATTAACGATAATACACGATAATAGAAAATGGTGCTAAAGATGGGACTTGAACCCATACGATCTTTCGACCGCCAGATTTTGAGTCTGGTGCGTCTGCCAATTCCGCCACTCTAGCAAAATAAAAAAAGAAGTGCCAGGCACTTCTAAATATTGTGGGGTGGATAGTGGGAATCGAACCCACGATCTTCAGGACCACAATCTGACGCCTTAACCAGCTAGGCCATACCCACCACGAACAATAAATATATAATAACAAATTAAAAATGTATTGTCAATAAAGATTTACAATAATTATAAGTTTTCTAATTTTTCTCTTAAATTCTTCAAGGCTCTTGCTCTGTGAGAAATTTCATTTTTTTCTTCGTGAGACATTTCTGCAAAAGTTTTGTCAAATCCATCTGGTATGAAGATACTATCATAGCCAAAACCATTGTCTCCTCTTTCAACTTCTGAAATTTTTCCCTCACAAACCCCTTCTATTGGAATTATATTCTTCTTTGAATCGATTAAGATTATTTGAGTTTTGAAATAGGCTGACCTGTCTTCTTTGTTCTTTAAGTTTGTTAAAAGTTTTTCTCTGTTTTTCTTATCATCATGCTCTGATGCATACCTTGCAGAGTGAACTCCTGGCTCACCATCAAGTGCATTTACAAAAAGTCCTGTGTCATCAGCCAGGACTGCGAGGTCAATTCTTTCTGCCATGGCACTTGCTTTTTTCAAAGCATTGTCATAAAGTGTTTCTCCATCTTCTACTACTTCAAAATCAAGTCCATCTATATCAGACTTCCCAAAGATTTCAATATCTAAGTCAGCTAAAATTTCTTTTATTTCTCTTAATTTATTTTTATTATCTGTTGATAAAACTATTTTATTCATAGACTTTGCTCCAAAATTTCAAAATATCGGAAGATTTCTCCAATTCCTCTCTTAGCTCCTTGTAAAAATTCATTTAACTCTTCAATGGAAAATGTGTCTTTTTCTCCAGTTCCTTGAATTTCTACAAGTTGAAAGTCGTCATTCATTACAATATTTAGGTCTACATCTGCATTGGAATCTTCTTTGAAGTCTAAATCAACTAGGCTTGTCCCATTAACTTTTCCTACACTAATAGCTGCAACTTTTGAGATGATTGGATCTTCTTCAAACCTCTTATTCTCTAAGGCTTTTTTAACTGCAAGTTTAAGTGCAATGTAAGAACCTGTTATTGCTGCTGTTCTAGTTCCTCCATCGGCAGATATAACATCGCAGTCTATCCAAATAGTTCTTTCTCCAATTTTATCTAAATCTATACAAGTCCTTAAGGATCTTCCAATTAATCTTGAAATTTCGCTGCTTCTTCCATCAAGTTTCCCCTTGGAAATGTCCCTAACTTTTCTAGTAGGGGTTGATCCAGGTAACATTGAATATTCACTTGATAGCCAGCCCTTATTTTTTCCTCTTAAAAATCCTGGAACCTTGTTTTCGATCATGGCACTACAAATAACTCTTGTCTTGCCACATTCTATTAAAACTGATCCATCGGGATGGTCTAAGTAATTAGGAGTGATCCTTATAGGTCTTGCTTCATCGTTCTGTCTATCTTCTCTCATAATTCCCCTTCTATTTTTCTACAAATGTGTTCATATATTCTTCTATACCATTATAGAGTCCTTGTGCTAATTTATCAATGTAGTCAGGGTCTTTAATATTTTCTAAATCATCTTCATTGGATAAAAATCCAAGTTCTGCTAAGGCAGCAACATTTTTTGTCTTATTTAAAACAATTATAGCTGGCCTATTTTTAATTCCACGATCAACTGCTCCTGTTTCTTTTATAAGAGCTTTTTGTAAGCAGGATGCGAAATCTTTTTGAACTGTATCTTTAATTCTTACGTTCTTTTCTGATGCGTAAAGAACTTCTATCCCCTTGGCACTAGAATTATCAGCACTGTTAAAGTGGATTGATAAAAATAAGTGAGCGTCTCCATCGTTAGAAACACCTGCCCTATCTAGAAGCTTAATGTATTCGTCTCTTGTTCTTGTTATTGTTGGGCTTATTTCACTATTGGCAGATAGTTTATCCATTAATCTCTCAGCAACTAATAGATTTACAGTTTTTTCATAGGTTTCTCCATCAAGAGCAACTGCTCCTGAGTCTTTTCCACCGTGACCAGGGTCAATTACAATTTTTAATTTGCCATTAACTTCTATCTTATCTTTAATTACCCTCTTTTTCTTTTCATCTGATTTATCAAGTTCAGCTTGGTCAAAAATCTTGTCCTTGTTGCCACCCTTAATTTCTTTTGTAATCTTGTTAGTTTCTCTCTTTTCCACATTTGACTCAAAATAATTGCTATCGAATATGGATTTTGAATTAGAATTCTTAGTCTTAGATGCAACTTTTTTCGTATTCTTATTCTTAGACTTATTATTCTTAGTATTCTTATTAGAATTTTCTTTCTTGTCATCTTCAACAATAGACTTAGTCTTATTTGTGCTTATCTCTGCCCTAACTTTATCGTTATTCCAATCAACATCATAACCAAAAGTTTCAGAAATAAATCTCAAAGGCACCATTGTCTTGGTTTCTTTTCTTGGGCTTGAATAAAGAGCAAGTTGTGGTGCTTGAGCATTGTCAAGGCTTATTTTTTTACCATTAACTCTTACATTAGGACTATTTATTTTCATGTCAATAACATCTCCATTAAGACTAATCTTAATTGACTTATCCCTGTTGTTCCACTTGACATCTGCTCCGAGATTTTCTGTGATTTCACGGATCGGCACAAAAGTCCTGCCCTGCTTTATGTAGGGGGAGAATTCTGTCTTTAATGTCCTATTATTTACTAGAACTCCAGCTTTCTTAACCTGAAATTGTGTCCTGCCTATGCTTACTTTAAATAAGTTGTTGGCAAATACTGGTGTAATAAGTAATGCCAAGCACAATATTGAAATTTTAATAATTTTTTTCATTTAATTCACCTAGATAAAGTTTATAGACTTTTGTAATTATTGTCAACAATGTAACCAAATTGTAATAATTTTAGACCACTTTATAAAGCTCATCAGGATCAGGATCTTTTAATATTATTTCTTTGTCCTCATACTTTACTACAGCTTCATTTTCTCCATTTATTTCTCCAATTTTTGTAACTTTAATTCCTTTAGCTTCTGCTTCTCTTTTAAAGTCATCAAAGCTTTCTTTATCAAATACCATTAACATGGACCCACTTGATATTAACTTCATGGGATTTATATCATAAAAGTCGGAGATTTTCCTAGTTACATCTAAAAGAGGGATTAAGTCATTATAAATTCTTATACCGTGACCTAAAGCTCTAGAAGTCTCCCACACTGCACCAAAAAGTCCACCTTCAGTGATGTCGTGCATGTGTTTTACATAGTATTTACCTGCAATTTTAGATTCCTTTAAAACAGAAATTTCCTTGGAAAGTGATTTTGCAAATTCATATTCTTCTTCGTTTAAAATTTCTTTTACCTGGTCTTTTTCATGGGCAATTATACTTGTGCCTTCTATGCCAAGATATTTAGAAACCACAAGTACGTCTCCTGGCTTTACACTTTTTATGTCTGGTCTTCTATCTTTATTGACTCTGCCTAGGACTGTAGTTGAAATTACAATTTTATTTACGGCATCAGTTACCTCAGTGTGTCCACCAACTATATCAACATTTAGTTCTTCTGCAGTTCTTGTTGCATCATTTACAATTTCCTTTAAGTCGTCTAGGTCGGCAGATGGCGGAATCAAAAGTGTCATTAAAACTCCCACTGGGTCTGCACATTGGCAACTCACATCATTTACAGAAATATTTATGGCAAGTGATCCTAGGTTTTTTGAAGCACCTGTTATGGGATCAGTTGAGGCTACTATTAGGTCTCCTCCAAAATCCATTACTGCATTGTCAAGACCAGTTCCTCCACCCATTATCACTTCTTTTCTATTTGAAACAAGCTTATCAAAAATATATTTTTCCAACAAGTCTGTTTTTAATTTTCCAATTTTCATCCTTTACACCTCACAAAAATTTTACACTTATTTGATTTGCATTTCAAATTTGTTAAATCCATTTTCCTTGTAAAAATTTTTGCTCACAATATCTATATCTTTAAAAGTCTTATTAAAATAATCTTCATCTTTTACTAGGCCTCTCACTACTATCCTTCCCTTGTCAAAATTGTAGGATGTTATGACCAAATTTTCATCTTCAAGTTTTTGTATTTCAGAAACTTTTTCTATAAACTTTTTATTCTTTTCTTGAAACCTATCAGATGATAAATCTATGTCCTCGCCCTCGGTTGCTTCTTGAGTTTTTATTTTTTCACTTATGATTTCATTTTCATTTTTTAGCTTCTTGTAATAAAAAAGATTTGAAATTATTAAAATTAATATAGCAAGGGGCAAAATGTAATTAATATAATTTTTATCTTTTTTTGTTTTATTCTTCTCTTTTTCTTTAGTCTTTAAAATATTAAGTTCTAAATTTTTCCCAAGATACTCATATTCTAAATTGCTATAGGACTTTAGAAGATCCTTAATAGTTTCTGAGTCTGCAATTTTTCCAAAAAGATAAATTTTATCTCCACTTGCAAATTTTTCTATTTTATTAATGTGTCTGATAAAATAATTCTTATATTTAAACAAGAAGTCTTCTTCAACTTTTTGTTCCTCTATATCGTACCTAAGATTAATTATGTTTGAGGCATTTTTCTCTTCTAGTCCATTGTCTTCAATTATTTTTTCAATGTTCTCGTCGTAAATTTTCTCATAGGATTTTACTAGATCATCCTCAATAGAAATCAATTTTATGTAAGTAGCTTGGACTTCTAGAAACTTACCATCCTTTGAGAAAGTTTGACTCTCTGGAAGTATCTCATAATTTTTAACTTCTAATTTATCTAAGATTTCTTCAATTTTTAAAATCATGTCTTTGGGAACTAGATCAATAGAAAGTTCTAGGTTATCTCCAAGAGATTTTTTCTTATAAAAAATTTTGTAATCATCAAGATTAAAATCTCCATAATCTTCCAATTCAAGATTTAAAAATCCTCTAATTTCAGACTCATCAATTTCTGGAATCTTGTAATTAATATGAATAAATTCACTTGAATCAAATATTACATAGGCTTTATCCCTCTTCTTTAAATCAAGTTTCTTAAAAATCTTTCCCATCTTATAGAAAAAATGGTGGTAATCTAAAATATTCCCATCCTTATATATCCTATAAGGCATGGGAACAGAATTTTTCTCTTCTTCACTTTTTGTCTTGTCAAAAATATTTATAAAACCGTCATTAAGCTTAATTTTTATACTTCTGTCAAACATATTTCACCTACAAATTAAGAAAATAATTATAGCCACAGTCATAAAGGGTCCAAAAGCAATGGAATCCTTGAAAGTTTTCTTCTTAAGTAAAATTAATATTAAAGATATAAGTCCTGCACTTATAAAGGAGTCCTTAAATAGGACAAAGGCCTCATATAAATTATTCGCCAAGAGCCCCATTATAAGAGAATAATAAACATCTCCTAGACCCATCATCTTTGTAACAAAATATATTAGAAAAAATATAAGACCCATTCCAAGAGAATATTTTAGAGAATTTATAAGCCCTCCAATAATAAAAACCTTATAAATAAGGACAAAAAACAATAATATTAAGAGGTCAAGGTTATAAATATAACCTGTCTTATAGTCAATGATTCCAATAAAAAATGCAATTATTAAAATAAAAATAACTATCAGGGTCTCAAGAGAAATTTTATATCTCATAAAAACTAAAAGAGCCAAAAGAGAAGTTAAGACTTCAAGATAAAAGTTTTCTCTTTCAATTTTTTCTCCACAATAAGAGCATTTCCCTCTTAAAAATATATAAGAAAAAACTGGAATCATTTCATAAAAACTTAAAGTCTTCTTGCAAGAATCACAATGACTTCTTGAGAATATAAAGTCTTCTCCCCTCTCCCTTCTCTCAACAAAAACTTTGTAAAAGGATCCAAGGGAACCGCCAAATAAAAATACTAATAAAGATATAAAAATAAAATATAAGTTAACTTTCATTATCTTTGACGAGCTTCTTGTCTTGAACTTTTATTGGACCTGGCTCTACTGTCACATCTCCATCAGCTGTTGATGTGATTTTAAAATCTTTTGCTCCATCAAGATGCTTTGCGGGTTTTGGAATCTTTCCTCCTTCAATATAGGGCTTTAAATCTTCTGCATTAATTTCACCTTTTTTATCGGGATTGTCAATGAAATATAAAATGCCTGCACTTTTTAAGACCTTGACATTGGCATTGTGAGCTGCCGCTTCTGCTGCCAAGTTAGTTGAGCTATATCTCATAGCTGCAATGGAAATTAAAATTGCAATAATTGCTATTACAATTACCAACTCAATTAAAGTAAATCCCTTGTTTCTTTTTTTGTTTTTCATATGTCCCTCCTAAAATTGATTTACCATATCAAAAATTGGTAGTGCAATTGACAGCACTATAAATCCAATTATCAATGCCATTATAATTATTAAAATTGGTCCCATTAGACCAAGGAATTTTTGGTTTCTGGAATTTAATTCTTCGTCATAATATGAAGACATTATAGAAAAAACTTCTCTTAAGCTTGAAGACTCTTCTCCAACCCTAATCATTGATAGCAAAATATTTGAAAAAACTCCAGCTTCTTGAAAACTTTTATATAGATGATCTCCTGACTTTAACCTTGCTAAAATCTCTTGATACTTTTCTTTTAAGCTTAAATTTTTTTCCATCTTAGAAATTATTTCAAGACTCCTATCTACTGTTAAACCTGACCCAAGTAAGAGATCCATGTTAAAGGATAGGTTCATGGACTTTGTCATCTTATAGTAAGAGGATTTCAATAAGAAAGAATGAAAAGTCTTGGGATGTTTTTTATGATAAATTAATGCAATCGATACCACAATTAATATTCCTAAAATTATAAATAAATAATTCTTATAAATAAAATTTGAAAATCCTAATAAAATCCTCGTTGGTAATGGAAGCAAGTTATTGTTGTCAGAAAAAATCTCCGCAAAACTTGGAATTACATTTATAATCAAAAAATTAATTATAAAGATTGAAGTCACTAAAAGAATTATAGGATAGGCCATGGCTTCAATAATTTTTGAACGAGTCTTTCTCTTTTTTATGTAGTAATCAGAAAGTTTATTAAAAATTTTTCCAAGACTTGAAGTATTTTCTCCAACATAAACCATGTTTATTACAAGACTCGGGAAGGCTCCCGTCAAATTCATGGCATCTGATAAAGAGCTCCCAGATCTTAAACTATCCCTTATATTACTTAAAATCTTTCCCTTGTCCTTTACAAACTGTGTGGATAATATTTCAAAGGCACTTTCTATATTTATTCCAGAATTTATAAAAAGAGAAAGTTGTCTAAATAAAATATAGAGATCCTCATTCTTAAATTTTTTCTTGAAGTCAAAAGAATTTGAAGACTCAATATTTTCTTCTATCTTTATGGGCCTAAGTCCCTCTCTTTTTAATTTCTCCTTAGCTTTCTTTAAGTTGTCAGCCTTAATATTTCCCTTAACCTTTTCCCTGCCCCTAAAGGCCTTGTACTTGTAAATCATAATTCACCAACAGTATGTATGTTTCTATAATACTCATCAAAAGTTGTCTCTCCACCTGCTATTAAGTTTAGAATTTCACTTGATAGGGTCTTCATTCCCTTTTCTATGGCGAGATTTTTTATATTTTTAACAGATTCTCTCCTGCTAATCATCTCTCTAATTTCAGAATCAACAATCATTATTTCAAAGACAGCCATCCTGCCAGAGTAACCTTGGTTGCACTTATGACAACCCCTTGCCCTATAGATAAATTCATTCTTTATAAGTGGGTTTGTATTTTTAATCTTTTCTTTACAATGTGGACAAAGTCTTCTTATTAATCTTTGGGAGATTACCCCAATAAGGCCTGCAGAAATTAGGTAGGGCTCTATTCCCATATCAATAAGTCTTCCTATTGAAGCAGGGGATGATTCTGTGTGAAGAGTAGATAGGACTAAGTGACCGGTGATTGAAGATGAAATTGCTATGTGAGCTGTATCTTCATTTCTTATTTCGCCAATCATAATCTTATCTGGGTCCATCCTCAAAATTGCCTTGAGACCTTTTTCAAAGCTTAGACCTGTGTTGGGATTTACTTCAATTTGATTTATACCGTCAATTTTATACTCAATTGGGTCTTCAATAGTCATGATGTTTATGTCATCATCTTGAATTTTTCTTAGAAGAGTGTATAGGGATGAAGTCTTACCGGAAGATGTTGGTCCACAAATTAGAATCAAGCCTGATGGTTGAGAAATTAATTTCATTACCTTGTCATAATTTTCTCCGACAAGTCCAATTCCTTCAGGTGTATAAGAAATTCTTTGAATGTCCAAAATCCTCAAGACAATTTTTTCGCCGCTACCAGTTGGAGTTGTGGCAACCCTTATGTCGATCTTATCTCCCTTGAAGTCAAAGGAAAATCTTCCATCTTGAGGAAGTCTCTTTTCTGAAATATCAAGTTGAGATAGAATCTTTATCCTGGTTATTAAATGAGGATAAATCTTTTCAGGCAAGTCTATTAACTTATTTAGGGCTCCATCAATCCTGATTCTCACAACTATATTGTCATGCCTTGGTTCTATGTGGATATCACTAGCATTTTTAGCAATGCTTTCTCTAAGAATATAATCAAGGGCTCTAACAGCTGGTGAGTCTTCCTTATCCTCATCTTCTAAGACGATTAAGTCCTCATACTCCTTGTTTATATCTTCTAAAAGATAATCTTTTCCATCACTATTATAGATTTCATCTAAAATTAGATTTATTTTTTCTATACTCGCTTCCTCAAAGGAAATTTCTCTTCCTAGTTTTTCGCTGAGATTGTACTTTAAAATCTCATCATTAATATGTAAAGAGTAGAAGACCACTAGGTCGCCTTCTTCTCTATGTGGAGCTATAAAATTTTTTCGACAGTAATTTTCTGTCAAAATATTTTTAAGATCAAAAGAAAAATTATTCACTTTCCTCTCTCCTGTAGTCACAAGTAGAATTACTACATTTTATTGTCTTTTTATTTCTTGAATTCATCTCTGTCAAAATGCTTCCACACTTTGGACATTTTTCATCAATTGGCTTGTTCCAGGACACAAATTCACATTTTGGATATTGGTCACAGCCGTAGAAGATTCTTCCCTTTTTAGATCTCTTAACTACAATTTCTCCATCGTCACAGTCTGGGCACTTAACTCCAATTTTTTCAACAAGAGGTTTTGTGTTCCTACATTCTGGGAAGCCTGGACATGCCAAGAACTTTCCATACCTACCCATTTTTATAACCATGTTTCTGCCACATTTGTCACAGATTTCATCAGTTACTGGATCTTCAATTTCTACTTTTTCTATATTTTCATAAGCCTTATCGAGGTCTTCTTTTAAATCACCATAGAAGGACCTAACAAGTTCCTTCCAAGGTTTTTTACCTTCAGCAATTTCATCAAGTTCAAACTCCATTTGGGCAGTGAACTTCTTGTCAACTAGGTTGTCAAAGTTATCAACTAAGATCTCATTTACTGTTTGACCAAGCTCTGTTGGGACAAATTTCTTCTCTTCAAGGACTACATAATACCTACTTTGGAGAGTAGAAATTGTTGGCGCATAGGTAGAAGGTCTTCCAACTCCCAAGGCTTCAAGCTCCTTAATGAGTGAGGCTTCGTTATATCTTGGAGGTGGATTTGTGAAGTGTTGTTCCTTCTTAATATCTTTCAATTTTAGGACTTGTCCTTCTTCAAGTGGCGGAAGTTCCTTTGCTTTCTCAAGACTATAATCGTAAACTCTTAAGAATCCGTCAAAGTCCAAAGTAGACCCAGTTACCCTAAATAATTCAAGATTAGAAACTATATCTGCTGATATTGTGTTAAAAATTGCATTTGCCATAAGTGATGCAACAAACCTCTTCCAAATTAAGGAATACAATTTAAATTGATCCTTTGAGAGAGAATCTTTTATTGAGTAAGGTGTTTTTGTAACATCAGTTGGCCTAATACATTCGTGGGCATCTTGAATGTTTTCAGTTTTCTTTGCTGGTGCCTTTGCTTTTCCTAGATAATTTTTACCATAAGACTTTTCTATAAAATTTAGGCATGCATTTTGTGCCTCTTGGGAAATCCTCACTGAGTCTGTTCTCATGTAAGTTATAAGACCTACTGAACCTTCTTTTGGAAGTTTAACACCCTCATAAAGACTTTGGGCAACCATCATGGTTTTCTTTGTGGAAAAATTAATTCTCCTAGAACTTTCTTGTTGCATTGTAGAAGTTGTGAAAGGATTTGGAGACTTTCTAGCTCTTTTTCCCTTCTTCACAGAGTCCACAGTAAACTTGTCCTTATCTACATTATTTATTACCTTGTCAGCATCCTTTTCAGTCTTAAGTTCAACTTTCTTAGCCTTATTATTTTC
Source organism: Peptoniphilus harei (assembly GCF_900454685.1). Classification (GTDB taxonomy): domain Bacteria; phylum Bacillota; class Clostridia; order Tissierellales; family Peptoniphilaceae; genus Peptoniphilus_A; species Peptoniphilus_A harei. The sequence continues at coordinate 1,625,544 of NZ_UATM01000032.1, forward strand.
TTTTACACCATAATAATCAGCAAGAAGTTTCCTTCTTCCTGCCCTTAAATCAGCTTCAATAGTCCAGTACTCTTCGGGGATAAAGCTATCAATTTCCTCTTCCCTATCACAAATTAATTTTAGGACTGCTGATTGAACACGACCTGCTGATAAGCCAGACTTAACTTTCTTCCATAATAAGGGAGAAATTTTATAACCTGCAAGCCTATCAAGTTCACGTCTTGCTTGTTGAGCATCAACAAGGTTCATATCAATAGTTCTTGGGTTTTTAATTTCTCTTTTTACTGTGTCCTTAGTTATTTCATTGAAGGTAACCCTGTTTTTATCATCTTCATCCATACCTAAAATATAAGAAAGGTGCCAAGATATGGCTTCTCCTTCTCTATCGGGGTCGGTTGCAAGGAATATCTTGTCTGCTTTTTTTGCTTCAGACTTAATTTCTTTAATTAAAGGACCCTTACCATATATATTCATGTATTGTGGTTCAAAATCATTTTCTATATCTATACCAAGTTTGGACTTGGGTAGGTCCCTAACGTGTCCTACAGATGCAATAACATTGTAATTTCTGCCAAGCATCTTTTTTATTGTCTTTGCCTTAGTAGGTGACTCGACTATTACGAGATTTTTTGCCAAAATATCATCTCCTTCTTCCTAAAATTTATTTTAAAATTTGGAATTCGTTCATGGAAATTTTTTCTATAATTCCCTTAAGTTCCAATTTTGTCAGTAGCTTATTTATATAAAATACCTCATTATTTAAATTTATGCAAATATCATTTGTGTTATTTATCCCCTTTTCAATGAGATTATAGACTGCTCTTTCTTCCAAATCTAATTCAATTTCTTCTTCTTTTTCTTTTTTGTCCAAAATCCCTGGATAAAAATCTAAGATATCTTTTATCTCTATTAAGGGAATTGCTCCGTCACGAATCAGCTTATTCGTTCCTACAGAATAGATAGAAGTAATATTGCCTGGGACTGCAAAGACTTCTCTTCCTTGTTCTGCAGCTAACCTTGCAGTAATGAGGCTGCCAGACTTGTCTTTGGCCTCAACAACTACGACAGTCTTTGAAAGTCCAGAAATTATCCTGTTCCTCATGGGAAAGGTAAACTTGTTGGCCTCAGTTCCCAAGGGGAACTCACTAATGACGGCTCCCTTCTCAGAAATTTCTTCATAGAGCGCCTTGTTTGACTTTGGATAGATTACATCAATCCCTGTCCCCAAGACTGCAATTGTATTTAAATTATTTAAAAGAGCCCTCCTGTGAGACAAGGTGTCAATGCCGTAGGCCATGCCACTTACAATTGTGAAGTCATAATACCTCAAATCATCAATAATCTTATTTACAGCCATATTCCCATAAGATGAGTGGGACCTTGCCCCAACAAAGGCAATGGGATTATAAATATTTAAATTTCCTCTAACATAAAGGAGAGAAGGTGGATTTTCGATGTACCTTAGTTCATCAGGATAGTCTTCGTCGAGGATTGTCACTATGTGAACACCAATTGAGTCAATTTTCTCCCTAATCTTTTCTATTATAAGGTCAAAGTCTTTAGCTCTCTTATCTAACCTATTGGCACTTCTTTCTGAAAGTACTTTTTCTTCCAAATAATTAACCTTATAAAAATCTTCAAGGGGAATATTTTTATCGATTAGATAATCCAAAACTTTCAAAGAATTTTGACTGGAAAAATTTATTGCATTTAAAAAAATAAGTAAATCTCTTTCATCCATTGGATCCTCCTAGTTGCCCCAGAACTTCTTGTCCATAGTCCTATACTGGATACTTTCAAGTACGTGATCTTCTTTTATATTTTCACAACCATCCATGTCGGCAATGGTCCTTGCAATCTTTAAAATTTTATTGTAAGTCCTTGCACTCATTCCATATTTTTTAAAGGCAAGCTCTAAAATTTTTTCAGAATTATTGTCTAATGCACAGTATCTTTTTAATTTATTTTCAGGAATTTCAGAGTTGTATTTAAAAGTCTCATCCCTAAACCTGTCCTTTTGAAGTTCTCTAACATACTTGACCCTGTTTCTTATAGCTTCAGAAGATTCTCCAGACCTTTCGGAAGAAATATCCTTGTAATTAACTTCAGGTACCTCAAGATGGATGTCAATCCTATCCAAAAGTGGATGAGAAATTTTTGAAAGATATCTTTGGATTTCATAAGGCGAGCAAGTACACTCATGAGTCTTGGAATTATGGTAACCACAAGGACAAGGGTTTAAGGCAACAACAAGCTGGAAGTCTGCTGGATACTTAACATTTGCATTAGCACGAGATATTATTATGTCCTTAGACTCCATTGGCTGACGCAAAACTTCTAAGACTGACTTTGAGAACTCTGGTAATTCATCTAGGAACAAGACCCCCTTATGGGCAAGAGAAATTTCTCCCGGCTTTGGAATTCTTCCTCCACCTATCAATGAAACTGCTGATGCTGTGTGGTGGGGTGACCTAAAGGGTGGTTTCGTTATAAGTGAGTTGTCGTCTAAGAGTCCTGATATAGAATAAATTTTTGTAACTTCAATGGCTTCTTCAAAGTCTAGCTCTGGCAAGATTGTTGGAAATCTTTTTGCAGCCATAGTCTTTCCTGAACCTGGTGAGCCTAAAATTAAAATATTTGACTTTGCAGATGCCGAAATTTCTAGAGCCCTCTTCAAGTTTTCTTGACCTTTTATATCAGAAAAATCCATGTCATAAGAAACCTTTTCCCTTTTTAAACTTCCCATGCATCTTTCAATTTGAATCTCTCCCCTTATAAAAGACACAACTTCTTCCAAGGTCTTCACAGGATAAATTTCTACATCAGATACTATGGCACATTCCTTGCGATTTTCATAGGGAACGATAAATTTTCTGTAGCCCTTCTCCCTCATGGATATGACCATGGGAAGGGCACCCTGGATTTTATTTACCTTTCCATCAAGGGCAAGCTCCCCCATGTAGACATAGGGTGAGTAGTCCATCTCAAGGCTTTCATCACAACTTAAAAGGCTCACTGCAATAGCTAGGTCAAGTTGAGTTCCATCCTTTCTAAGATTGGCAGGAGCTAAATTTATTGTAATCCTCTTTTTTGGAAAGTCGTATCCAGAATTTTTTATTGCCGACTTTACCCTCTCTGTTGATTCTTTTACAGCTGTATCTGCAAGTCCAACTAGGATAATTTTTGGCATTCCATTTGATAAGTCTACTTCTACGTCAACTGGATATCCATTGAGTCCAGTCAAGGTACAAGTTTTTGTGCAAGAGTACATAAGACCTCCTTATCTATTTATGTAAATTACTTTTATTTTCTTAATTATATTTTATCAGAAAACCTTTACAAATTCTAAAGTAATTAAAAAAAGTCAGGCCTTCATACCTGACTTCATTTCATTTTAAAAATTATTTTTCAACTGTAACTATTACTTCCTTATCAACTCTTTTTGAAAGTTCTTGATAATGCTTAGTCATTTCCTTGTTCCTATAGTCTACTTGAGCATCCCTTGGAACTCCTTCAGCAGTTTTAATTGTCCCTTTGGAATTTATAAGTTTGTAAAGACCGTCATACATAACATAATCGCCCTTTTTTTGCTCAAATTGTTCGTAATACTTAATACATCCTCCAAAAGTTTTATTACCTGATTGGACAATTTTTTTGTCTAATATAAAGTAACCTGGTCTCCAAGTTGACTTCTCAACTACAAGTTCCTTCATAAGATCATTAGGAATCTTAATTGTTACCTTTGGATTTCCAAAAGTGAAAGTAGTGAAGGCTTCCTTAATAGGAGCAGCTTTTGGTGTGCTTTCTTTTGTTTTTTCAACTGGCTTAGTTTTCTCTGTGCTATCTTCTACTTTGTTAATATTTTTCACATCAAATTTTGGAAAAATATTATTTGTTGGAAGAGCAACTGATTCTTGGAAAATTTTAAGAGTCTCATCGCTTCCCTTAAGGCTTGGATCAAACTTCTTTAGACTTTTATCTGAGAACTCGTACCTAGCTAGGACTTTGCCATTTTCTTGGTAAAGGTTAAGAGCTGGGAATATAGCTCTTTCTTCTTCTGTACCAATTGAACCAACAAGTCCATTCATTGTTCTCTTCTTATAAAGTCCCTTGTCATAAAAGTTTACAAGACCTTCTGCTGCTGACTCTTCAATAAAAATATTATTTTCAAAATTATCTTTTACATAAAGAGTGAAACCATACTTGGAAAAATCTAACTTTTTAAGATTTGAATAGTCTATATTTCTTGTGTTAAGTCCATTTCCAATATAAACTGCACCATCATTTGGATTCCAGCTAATAGGTTTGTTAAGAGATTCTCCAACATAACGAATTGGAACATAAGTACTGTCCTTGTAAAGAATTGGAGCCACATCCATTGTCTTCTTAAGTCCATTGACTTCAAGATTTTTGCTTTTAACATTCATTCCAACTTCTTGACCATTTCCCTTGATTGTAATATTGCGAGTAGTATGATCGTAAGTTACATCAAATCCCAAAGTTTCACTTACAAATCTTAGGGGTACATAGGTACGACTGTTTGATATAAATCCATAAAATTTTGAGTCACCCTTGTAGGCAGTCTCACAATCTGCACCATCAATTACAAGTGGTGTGTCAAAGTTGTAGGCATAGACATTGGCACTTAAAGTTAGGACCAAGGCAAGCCCAAGTAATAATTTTTTAAATCCTTTCATAAGTATCCTCCTTAACTTAAAAAATATAATATCTGTAATTAATATCTTATCATATTAAAGAGAAACTTATAAAAGAATGGACAAAATAGATTTTTTATTTCTTGTTACTATTCTAAAAAATAAAAACCTCTCCACTAGTTTACTAGCAAAGAGGTTTAAATTTTATCTTACTTTTATAAATTTATTAAATTACAAAATTTCCTTCTTTAAAGATTTGAACTTGCTCTCCATTTTCTTTTACCCCAATGATTTCTGTTGTTTCGTCTCCCACCATGAAATCAACGTGAGTTAGGGAATCATTCATTCCCCTTTCCTTTAACTCTTCTATAGAAAGTTTTTCTCCACCTTCAAGACAAGTTGGGTAAGACTTACCTAGGGCAAAGTGGCAGGATGCATTTTCATCATAAAGTGTGTTGTAGAAAAGAACCTTTCTCATGGAAATTGGTGTGTTGTAAGAAACTAGGGCAACTTCTCCCAGTCTCTTTGCTCCCTCATCAGTTTCTAAAATATTTTTTAAATATTCCTTTCCAGCTTTTGCGTCATAATCAACAACAAGTCCATCTTTAAAAACTAGGTAAAAGTCTTTTATTAAATTTCCATTGTAGTTAAGTGGCATTGTTGAATAAACTTTTCCATTAACTCCATCAAGTCTTGGAGCAGAGAAAACTTCTTCACTTGGCATGTTTGCTATGAATTCTTCTCCATCAGAATTTATATCTCCTGCTCCTGCAAAGATGTAGCCCTTTGGAAGTCCAACTTCAAGGTCAGTTCCCTTTTGAGACTTGTAAATTAATTTTTCGAACTTAGCATCATTTAAGAACTTGCTGTATCTGTTTAAGTTATCCACGTGATCTTCTAAGGCTTTTTCTGGATCATCTTCAAAAAGTCTAACTGAATTAAAGATTTCAAACCAAAGTCTTCTAACAGCTTCGCCTTCTTCAAGGTCTGGAAAAACTTTTGTAGCCCAAGATGGGATACTTGCTCCCACAACAATCCAAGAAACATAGTTAGCCATCATCTTTGCAGAGAAATCTCTTAAGGCCTTAGAGTTTGCAAGGTTAGACTGGAATAGTTTTTCAGAATCTACTCCCTTAAAGGCATCTGGGTCTGAACCTGTAACTGAAAGATACTTTGCCTTTTTTTCCATGTAGTAGTTTTCCTTGTCAACCTTGTGTTTAGGAATGTCTGTTAAGACATCGATGCTTTCATTTTCATACTTAAGTCTTGAAATAAGTTGGTCTCTGTAGTCAACTACAACTTCGCCGGCACCTAGTTCGTAAGCTTTTTTTGTACATTTAATAGCAAAGTCCCTAGCTTCAATGGGACATCTAACAACAAGCTTGTCCCCATCTTTAATCTTTAAACCAATCTTTAAAATTAGTTCTGCGTATTTTTCTATATAGTCATCGACTTTAAAATTTTTATAGTCCATTTAATCATCCCTTCAATTTATAAATTTATTTAAAATTAATATACAACAAATTATTATAAGATGCAAAAAAAGATACTACCCTCACGGAGTAGCATCTTTAAATCAAACTTATTTAGAATATTTCTTTGCTAAGAAGTCCTTGGCAACTTGTGGGAAAAGTGCGTAAGTCAATACGTCTTCATCACATCTTGCAAGGTCCCCAATTTCTGCCTTGTACTTGTCAAAAGCTGGTTCTAAGTGGTTAGCAGGTCTGTCAGTAATAACTTCTGCATCACCAATTATAGATTTTCTAAAAGCTTCGTCAACTTCCACTGGAGTCTTTCCATAAAGTCCCTTTAGATAATCCTTGATTTCATTTGGAACCATCTTGTATCTCTTGCCAGTCATAACGTTAAAGGAAGCTTGTGTACCAACCATTTGACTCATTGGAGTAACAAGTGGTGGGAAGCCCATGTCTCTTCTAACATTTGGAACTTCTGCAAGAACCTTGTCGAATAAGTGGTCTTGCTTAGCTGCAGAAAGTTGAGAGCTTAGGTTTGAAAGCATTCCACCAGGAACTTGGTAAATTAGTCCCTTTGGATCAACTGTAAGCATTTTAACCCTCATTGTTCCGTCGTTAAGATATTTATTCTTAACTTCTTGGAAGTAAGGTGCAAGTTCATTTAGAATGTCTAGGTCAAGGTCAACATCGTATCCTGCTTCTTTTAAAATAAGAGCAAGAGTTTCTGTTGGTGGTTGACTTGTTCCACCTGAGAAAGGAGAAATTGCTGTGTCAATAATATCAGCACCTTCTTCGATTCCCTTTAGGTAAGTCATAGATCCACAACCAGTTGTTTCGTGAGTGTGAAGTTCTATTGGAATGTCAATTACCTTTCTCATTGACCTAACTAGGTCTCTTGAAACAGGTGGAGTTAGAATTCCAGCCATGTCCTTGATGGCAATGGAGTCTGCTCCCATTTCTTGAACCTTCTTTGCAAGGTCAGTGAAGTATTCAATAGTGTGAACTTCTGATGTCGTATAACAAATTGCAACTTGAGCTTCTGCTCCAGCCTTCTTTGTTGCCTTAAGAGATGTTTCAATATTTCTTACATCGTTAAGGGCATCAAAAATTCTTATTATATCAATTCCATTTTTAACAGATAGTTCAATAAATTTTTCTACGATGTCATCTGGATAGTTTTTATATCCTAAAAGGTTTTGACCTCTTAGAAGCATTTGTGTCTTAGTGTTTTTAAAATTAGACTTAATTTTTCTAAGTCTTTCCCATGGATCTTCGTCTAAATATCTTATGCAGGAGTCAAAAGTTGCTCCTCCCCAACATTCGATTGCCTTGTAGCCAACCTTGTCAAGTCTTTCTAGTGCAGGTTCCATATCCTTGTAAGTCATTCGTGTTGCCATAAGTGATTGGTGAGCGTCACGAAGAATAGTATCAACAAATTCTATTTTTTTCATAAATCCTCCTAGGTATTCTATACGTTCAGATTATTCTTATTAACTTAAGTATAACATAAATCCTTCAAATTTTTTAATACTTAAATGGGTTTTATAACAAATAATTTTTGTTGCTCTATAAAGTTTTCATTATATTTTGTAATTCTCTTTACAAAGCCATTGTCATTTAGTATAATGCTATCGGCTTATAAATTATCGCGGCGAAAATTTATAAGGAGTTTGATAAAAATGGCAAAAATGATGGATCCAAAGTTCAAGCAATCAAGAAGACTTGGACTAAATGTATGCGGTCACCCAAAGGCAATGAAAAGAGCTACAAGAGGTACTGCAAGAAGTGATAAAAAACTTACTGAATACGGTAAGCAACTTTTAGAAAAACAAAGATTAAGAGCATACTACGGTGTACTTGAAAAACAATTTGTTAATCTATTCAAAGAAGCTCAAAGAACTCAAGGCCAAACTGGTCCAAACCTTGTAATATTCCTAGAAACTAGATTAGATTCTCTATGTTACAGAATGGGCTATGCATCTTCAATTAGACAAGCAAGACAAATGGTTAGCCACGGTCACTTAACTGTAAACGGAAAGAAAGTAAACATTCCTTCTTACAGATGTCAACCTGGCGATGTTATTGCACTATCAGCTAAAGGAAGAAAAGTTGACCTATTTAAAGAAAACTACAACACTAACATTGTTGTAAACTATCCTTACATTTCTAAGGACGAAGACTTTAAGGCAACTTTAGTTTCTCTACCAAATAGAGAAGATGTTCCAATAGAAATTGAAGACCAATTAATCGTTGAATTCTATTCAAAGAACATGTAATGAAAATGAAAAAGACCCAGCCAGGGTCTTTTTTATTATTTAAAAAGTGGAGGTCAGTCCCCCACTTTTTTTATTGCAAATTTTTAATTAGATGTTTTGAAAATTTTTCATTTATTCTTTAAATATAAAAAATCCCATTAAAAAAGTCCCATGGATTTCCACGGGACCTTTATTTTTATTTAATAAATTGACTTAAGAAAATTATCACTATAACAATTGGTGATATATATTTTATACTGACATTCATCCAGGTCTTAACAAAAGGACTTTTAATGTTTGCTGCCTTAAGAACATTTTCCATCTTCCAAGCTCTTGCTGAGAAAAGAGCAATTAGTAGACAACCAATTACTAAGATATAATTACTTTCAACATTATCCAAGAAGGCAAAGGCTGGATCATAGAAAATTGATACAGCTGCAATAACAACTATTATTGCACTTGCAAGCATTAGGGCCTTGATTCTTTCTAGTTTAAATCTTTCCATAAATTGTCCTACAATTGCTTCAAGAACCCCAACAGAAGAAGTAAAGGCAGCAATATAGAAACCAAAGTAAAATAGAACTGAAAGTACTCTACCAAATGGTACAACGTTAAAAGCAAGTGGAAGAGTTAAGAATGTAAGTCCAACTCCTTCCCCTGGTGTAAGCCCTGTTGCAAAAACTATTGGAAGAATCATAAATCCAGATAAAATTCCTGCAAATACTAGGGCTAGACAAATAACTGTTGAGTCCTTAAAGATATTTTCGTCCTTTTCCTTGATGTAAGAACCAAATACCATAGACCCAAGCATGGCAAGTCCCAAGGCAAAAAAGGCCTGTCCCAAACAAGTTATAATTGAGTTAAAGGAAAATTTGGAGAAGTCTGGTTTAAATAAGAAAGTAATACCTTCTTTTGCACCAGGTAGTCTAAGTCCAAAGAAAATGATAATTATCATAATTACAAATAAAACTGGAATTAAAATCTTTGAAACTCTTTCGATTCCCTTTTGAACTCCAAGAATAATAACTGCGTTGTTAAGGACGAAGTTAACTAAGAAAAATATAAAAACTGTTGTCTTTTTAGCGTTAAAGGCATCAAAGTAAGCTTGAATTCCTTGGCTATCAAGTCCAACAAAGTCACCCATAAATGCTCCCGCTATATATTTTATTATCCATGCATAAATAACTGAAGTGTAACCTACAATTATTAGGGCAGCAAGTGTGTGTAAGTAACCAGCTAGATACCATTTTGTGTTTGGTTTTAAAGTCTTGTAAGCATCTATGGCGGCATTACCCGTTGCATAACCTATGGTAACCTCACAAGTCATTAGGGGAATTCCTATAACTAAGATAATTAAAATATACAAGAATATAAATATTGCTCCACCGTTTTCGCCAACTACGTAAGGAAACCTCCAAAGAGTTCCTATACCAAGGGCAAGGCCAATGGCAACCATAATAAATCCTAGGATTGATGAAAATCCTTCATTTTGTTTTGACATACGCTCTCTCCTTTTTTATATACTAGAAATACTAACACAAAAGCCAATTTTTTTAAATAGATTTAGTGTATTTTCCCCTTTAAAGCGACAAATTTTTTAAATTATTTATTTTTTCTTAAATTCATTCTCAATCCTATTCGTGGTATAATCTCCTTAGGTGATAATATGAAAAAAGACATTGAATATGTAAAACTTGTGACTTCAACTAATAAACTCATCTTCGATGAAATTTGTGCCTTCTTAGAAGACAACTCAATCCCATATTTTGTCAAAGACGAGGGTGACTATATGCGTCTCATCTCTGGCTTCTCTATCTATGAAAAGGGAATTTATGTATCAGAAGATGCCTTCGACGAAGCCAATGAGCTCTTGGTTTACTTTATGAATGACAACGACACAAGTGGGGACTTGTCCTTTGACTGATCTTAAATAAAAATAAAGCTGAGAATTTTTCTTTCTCAGCTTTTTTTATTGGATAAACAATTCTATTAAATTTTTATTTATGGCATTGGGATAAAATTTTATGATTTCGTAGTCCAGGTAACCTCCCAAGACTAGGGGATCATTGTCACAAAAGTCCTTGACTTCATCTCCCAAATAGATCCCTATTCCTCCACCCTCATCCCTTGGGCCAGAGATAATTAAATTCCCCACATCAACTTCATTCTCATGATAGTTTAAGTGTTCCTCAAGTAATTTTTCAAAATTTTTATCCAACTTTTTATTTTTCTTTAAGTTTCCGATTATTAAATAAGAGTTCATTTTACTTTTCCAAGAAGTCTACAATGTCCTTAAAGACTTCTTCCCTCTCTTCTTCCCTAAAAATTTCGTGCTTCATCATCTTATAAAGCTTTGATTCTATATTTTTATAGCCAACTTCTTTTAAGATATTAATAGAAGATTCAAATCCTTCCTTTCCCCCAATTACTACGTCATCTTGGCCAGCAATAAAAAGGATATCAAGGTCAGGATTTTTAAACTTGTAGTTTTTTGTGTTTTTTAATTCCCTTACACCTTCAAAGACAGCAAGGTAACCCCTGTTTTTAAAAACTGAAGGCATGTGAGGGTCTCTCTCTGCATCTTTTATATTTTCTTTAGAGTAAGACAACCAATCAAAGTGTTTTTTGTCTCCAGTATAAAGTTTTTTCATTAAATAAATTGTTCTTTGTTCTCCAAAGTAAAAGTTTATAAAATTTCCAAGAAAAATTGCAAGTGGAACTTCTGGAACATAATTTGGTGGCCCTGACAATACTAATTTTTTTATTAGATCGTCGCCCTCTTCAAGATAGATTCTTCCAAAGACAGTGCCAAGTGAGTGACCAATTAAATAAATATCAGTGCCTGGGAATTTATTTTTAAGTGCCTTTGTTATGGCCATGTTATCGTCAACAACCTTCTCCACTCCATCTATATAGCCAGTGGTGTACTTGCCTCCTGTGGACCTTCCGTGCCCCCTGTTGTCAGATATAAAGCAGGAGTATCCCCTTTCATTTAAATACTTAATCAAGTAATAGTATCTTTCCTTGTGCTCAAGAGCTCCATGGATAATTTGCACTAAGGCCTTGGGGTCTTCCACTGGAAAAAATCCTCCGTCTAAAACAAAACCATCGTAGGATTTTATTTTAACTCTTTCAAAGTTTGGAAGTTCATAAAAATCTTTCTCGTTACCAACTTCTATAAAGTCATCATTTTCCTTTTTCACAGAAATAAATTCTAAGTCACATTTTAAATCCACATCTTCATTTTGCAAAAGTTTATTGGACTTTCTATAGTGAATTTGTGGAATCAAAAAAATAATGAAAATAAGTAAGATAATAAAATAAGTCATAATTCACCTCAAGGTCATTATAACAAAATATTCAGCGACTTTGTCCTTATTAGTATTTTTATTTCAATATATTCGCAAATAAAAAGGAAAGTCTTCCTTCCTCTTTAAAATCTTATTTAATATTAATTGTAACTGTCTTATCCTTATCATCCCACTCTATATCTTGGTCTTCTCCATCGAGACTGTTACCACTTGTTAGCCCAAAGACTTGTCCCACGTTAACTAGTGGAAGATAAATTCTTCCATTAATATTAAGAGCTTTTGATTCAAGTTCTATTGTCTCGCCATTAGACAAGACAATTTTCTTGCCATCGATTTGGATAAGGGCTGTGAGTCCATCTCTTGTAAAGGAAGCTGTCCTTGTTCCCTCATTCCAAATTACTTTTGCATCTAAGATTTCTGCCAAGGCTCTAAGTGGTAAGTTGGTCCTGCCGCCTTTAATCACAGGTTTTACTTCCATGTTTTTTTCTAAAGTTTTGCCATCTTCTGTTACAGTGTAAGTTCCTGTTTTTGTATCAATTACGAATTTTTTTGAATTGACTTGTGGCTTATTTTCTTTGTAAGTAATTTTTGTTTCTACCTTGTAAGTTGGCGTCCTATGATTTCTTACATAGTATCTTGGAAAATCGTTCCAAGAGTCTAATTTATTTTCTGTCTTTTTATTGTCTTCTTCCTCATTGTCTTTAGGATTTTCTTCAGGGTCTTTGTTGTCTTTTTCTCCTTGTTTTTCTTCAGGATCTTTATCCCCTACTTCTCCTGGTTTGTCTTCAGAGTTCTTGTCTCCTTCTCCTGGTATACCTTCAGGCTCTTCCTCTTCAGGTGTCTTTTCTCTTAAGATAATTATATCTTCTGCCTTGATCAAATTACTTGATCCATCTTCGTAAATTAAAGTCACATTTCCCCTATCGTCAACTTCAATTGAAGCAACTTGAGGGTTTGCTTCCCTAACTTTTTCTTCAATTTCAGATTTTTCTGTAGGATTTATATTTTCAAGATTTTCAACCTCAGTTTTATCAGGATTTTGTACTGGAAATTCTTCTGCCATTGGAGCTAGAACTTCAATAGGAATTTCAACAATTCTTGATGATCCATCTTTAAAAGTTACTTTTACTTTTCCTTTATATGTTCCTGGACTTTTTGTGTCTATTGTGTCACTAAGGTCCTTAATTTCTGCTCCATCTGGTAGATTTTTAATATTATCCAAAAGATTTATTTGACCATGATAAGGGACTTCTTCTTTAATAATATCTTCATTATTTATTGTTGGAATCGGAGTAATTGCTCCTCCTGAAATTTTTTCTATTACTCTTACAGGAATTTCAACTTCCTTGCTTGATGTGTCAGTAAAAATTAATTTTAGAGTGGCCTTGCCTTCTCCTACTTTTGAAGTATCTGGATAAGTTTTAATTTCTATTTTATCTAAATTTTTTGGAAGATTTACAATTCCAGACTTTAATTTTTCTAGAGTCACATCTTCATCTTTATTGACTTCAATCTTCTTAACTTGAGGTGTGTAGGAATCTGCTAAGGCTTCTGAAACTTCAACTGGAATGACAACTATCCTTGATGATCCATCTTTAAAGATTACTTTTACTTTTCCAGTGTAAGTTCTTGAGATCTTAGTACTAATTGTGTCACTAATATCTTCAATCTCTGCTCCATCTGGTAAGTTTTCAATGTTGTCTAGAAGATTTATTGCTCCATTATAAGGAACTTCTTCTGTTATGATATCTGACTCCTTTATTTCTGGAACTGGAGTAATAAGAGCCGCATCAATTACATTAATTACTTTTACAGGAATTTCCACTTCCTTATTTGACGTGTCTGAAAAAATTAATTTTAAGACTGTCTTGCCTTCTCCTACTTCTGAAGTATCTACATTTCCTACAATCTCAATATCCTTAATATCTTCTGGAAGATTTACAATTCCAGTCTTTAATTTTTCTCGAGTTAATAGCTCGTCTTTATTGACTTCAATCTTCTTAACTTGAGGTGTGTAGGAATCTGCTAAGGCTTCTGAAACTTTAACTGGAATGACAACTATCCTTGATGATCCATCTTTAAAGATTACTTTTACTTTTCCAGTGTAAGTTCCTGAGATCTTAGTATTAATTGTGTCACTAATATCTTCAACTTTTGCTCCATCTGGTAGATTTTTAATATTATCTAAAAGATTTATTTGACCATTATAAGAGACTTCTTCTTTAATAATATCTTCATCATTTATTGTTGGAATCGGAGTAATTACTCCTCCTGAAAATTTTTCTATTACTCTTACAGGAATTTCAACTTCCTTGCTTGATGTGTCTGTAAAAATTAATTTTAGAGTGGCCTTGCCTTCTCCTACTTTTGAAGTATCTACATTTTCTACAATCTCAATATCTTTAATATTTTTTGGAAGATTTTTAATTCCTTCTTTTAATTTTTCTAAGGTCACATCTTGGTCTTTGTTGACTTCAATTTCTTTGACTTCTGGTATAAACTTTTCCGACTCATAATCTCTAACCCTTCTAGCAGTTAAAACTGTGTCTGAATTTATTTTGAACTCACTAAGATTATCAATTTTTTTGTATCTGTCATACCAAGCAACATCATCGTCATAGTTAATATTATTTTTATCCTTTAATATAAGGTTTTCTAAAACACTAATATTAGCTAGTGAAAGTCCATCCCTTACTGCAAATTTTTCATACGGCACACTGTTAAATGAATATCCATCCTCTACCTCTAGTTTAAGTTCATGACATCCCTCGGGAATTGGATTATTTTTTAAATCAAAATCTTTTTCTATTCCTAAGAAGTCAACTATATATTTAGCTATGAATGTTGGTCTGGATATTGAAAGTTTAGTATCATCCTTAACTACTTCATGCGAATTTTTGTCATAAGTCCAATACCAAAAGGTTTTATCTTTAGTATTCACAGTTTGTGGTTTGTAATCTCCAAATCTATAATCACCAGAATTCCACCTTATGTGAAGAACTACATTTTTTGAATTATTGACTTCTTTACAAGCATATTTTATTTGAGAATCATTAAATCTAAATCCAACACCCTTTTCTTTATTTCCACCACTTGAAAGAAATTCTACACAATAATATTCATCAGAACTATTGGTAATTTTATATCCATCTGCGTCAAGACTATCTAAATGAGAAGTACTATAAAAATAAGGCAATGGATCAAATACAGACTGAAAAATTACAGGATTGTCGATACTATATTTTTCGAATTTTAGTTTGTAATCCGCATAAAAAGGAAACTCTTTTCTCGAACCAAGTTTCCACGTTAAGAATTTATGTATCTCCTTCTTTTTTGGGTCAATCTCGTTGTTGTCAGCCTTTCTTACAAAAAGAACTTGTTTATCATTTTCTTTATAATTTTTAATTTCTCTCCAACTTGCACTTTTTAAGGCGTAGTATTCTTTACCTTTAACAACATTATTATTATAGGATATATCGTTTAAGCTTACTTCTTTCCCTTCCTTATCAAGAAGTTTTCCATATTGCATAGCTCCATCAACTTTTTTTGTTTCTGGTATAAAAATTATTTTTACATACTTATTCCTTACACTTTCATCTGGCAATGTTTCTGTCACCAAGGGAAGGTCTATCTTTTTTTCCACATCTTTTGTCTCATCAACCGGAGCTTTAATTTGCAAGTTTTGATTTATATTATTGTATGTAAAATCCTTGCCTGCTGCCCAAGTTGGACTCAGGCTGGAAGTTAAAATTGCAAGACTTGTCACAAGTGAAAATGTTTTTCTGTTCATTCTTAGCCTCCTACTTTAATCCATGTCTCTCTTGTTTATTCAAAATATAGAAAACTTTAATTTAGGAATTCGTTTTCTCTAAAAATAATTATAGCAAAGATACAGCTCTTCTTCTATAAGAAATAAAAAAGAAGCCAGTTACCTGACTCCTTAATCTAAAATTTTTATTTCACATTTAAAACCCAAAAATGAAATAAATTTTTAATAGGTGAATCTTCTAAGTTCATCCACTATCTTCTTGCTTCCAGAAATTATTCCGCCCCTTCTTTCAGAAGAGACTTCTTCTCCATACATATTGATTACTTGCCCTCCAGCTTCTCTCACTATTAAAGTTCCAGCAGCATAGTCCCAAAGATTTAAGTCGTCTTCAATAAAGGCATCATACCTTCCGCAAGCTGAGTAACACATCTCAAGGGCTGCAGACCCAATTCGTCTTATCCCATTAGTGTTCTCATAAATATATCTCATCATTTCAAAAGTCTCATCAACTCTTCCCAGTCTTCCTCCACCTGTTCCTGCACCAATTAATGAATTAGCAAATTCTTCATTGGATGAAACTTTGATTTCCTTACCATTTAATTTTGCTCCATGGTCCCTTATTGCTGAGAAAAATTCATCCCTATAAGGATCATAGACTGCTCCTATGACAAATTCAGATTTTTCCATAAGTGCAAGAGAAATAACTGAATGTTGAAAACCATGGACCAAGTTGCTTGTCCCATCAACAGGATCAAGGACCCAAGTGTAATCCTTTATATCTGCACTTGACTTGCCCTTTTCTTCTGCCAAGAGGTTGGAGCCTTCTATTAATTTTAAAAGTTCTTCCTCTAAAACTTCTTGGACCTTAAAATCAACTTCTGTTACAAAGTCATTCCTTCCCTTCATCTCAAAATTATTTTGAGGGTCTAGGTCAAAGAAAATTTTGGAGGCTTCCTTCATTAGCTTTTCTATTTCACTTAAAATTTCTTGATAATTTATCATTCTTCCTCCACTCACTTAATTGATTTTATTTCCTTGAAGAGATCTTCTCCATCTCTAATTATATTTTCACTACCAAAGGCTGCAAGATAATTTTTCTTCATGGCTTCATCAAAGATTTTTCCATAGGAATTTAATTTTTCTAAGTTTGTTTCTAAGGCTTCCTTCTTGGATTTTTCTAAATCTTCGACTTTAAGTCCTGTAATAAATCTTGAAAGGTTGATGTCTCCCACTTGTTCTGGAGAAAGTAGTGGGTCAAAGGAATTCATTGATCCAATAATGAAGTTTTTAAGATCCTCATCTGACATTTTTACATTTTCTACAAAGTTTCCAATAGAATCATAAACCTTAACAGTATTTTTTAAGTTAGGGTCCCTGTAAGAATAAGTTGCCATGTCGCCAGACCTTCCTATAGTGATTCCTCCACCATAGGCACCACCCTTGGCTCTGATTTCATTGTGCAGGTAGGATGAGTTTAAAATATTTGCAAGAACTGTTAAGTCTCCCCTGTATTTTAGACCCAAGTCTTCAAGGTTGTAACCCTTTGATACATATACAACATTTGAAGTAGTGTAAAGTCCTTCATTCTTATTATTTCTTTCGAATTCATAATCTGCTGGCTTAATATTTTTCATTTCTAAGGAATTGATATATTTTTCAAGCTCAGGCTTAATATTATTTATGTCTTCTAGGTTTCCTGCAGTCGAAATAATTAAATTATCTCTAACAAAGAGTTTTTCATAGATTTTTTCTGACTCTTTCTCAAAATCTTCCCACTTTTCTTCAAAGTTTTCTACTAAATCTCTCATGAAGTCGTAATAATTTAGTCCGCCAATATGTGATTGGATGTCAGCAACTCTTGAGTAGTAGGATTTTAAAATTGAAATTATGAATTGGTGGCCATTTTGTAACATTGTGGACTCAATTCTTGATTTTAAAATATTCAAAAGTTCTTTAATTCTCTTTTTAGAATCAAGAAGCGAATTATTCGTGATTTCATCTATAATTTCAAGACCTCTTCCTAGCTTATCGGCAGTAGACTTCATCTTGATATTCATCCTAAGGACGTATTTTTCCTTGTCCTTAGCATCAACATAAACAGATGGGTTAAAGGAAATTCCCCCAGTTGCCTTGTAGATCTCGTTATTTAATTCTTCATAAGTGTAATTTTTTGTGTCGATAAGTCCAATTAGTGAAAGCAGAAGGGACATTGTCTCCATATCTTCTTTTTCAATAAAGGAAATGTCGTGAGAAAGTGTAGTGTAGACAATTCCATTTGTCTCTTGGTGAGTTTTTAAATAAACTACATCTCCAAGCTTGTCTTCTTCCACTGGGTATTCAGTGACCTTTTCGTCAATGTCAGATAATTCTAGAGAAGGAATTGTGTCCTTGTTTTCTTGTGAGTCTTCTTGATTTTGATATTCTTCAAGGTCTCTAGATTTTTTTACAATTTCTTGGATTTCCTCATCAGACATTTTTGCCTTGAGTTCTTGAAGTTCTTTCTTTAATTCTTCCTCTTCCCTGTGATTTTTATTTAGCTCTGGTCTTGCAACTAGGTTGACAGAATACTCGTTGTCCAATAATTTTTCCTTGATATAATTTTCCACAAAACCATCATTTAATTTTTCCTTAACTTCACTTAATACGTCGTTGTAGTAAAGGGCATCAAGTGGTGACTGGTCATATAACCAAGAATTAAGAGCCCTAATATAATATATTATTGCCTTTTGAGTTCCTCCACCTTCTCTAAAGATAAATTCAAACTTATTTAAAGTTGCTTCAAGTAGGTCCTTGTCGATTCCTTCCTCAACTAATTTTTCAAGACTTTCTCTCAATAGTTTTAAGAATTCATCCTTCTTGTCGGCCTCAGTATTTTTTAAGACAATTGATAGATCTAGAGGAAGTGATGAAGAAGTTTCTGAATAGACATCTTCAGCAAGTCCTGCATCAAAGATTGCCTTCTTAAGTGGTCCCCCTTGAGCATCAATTAAAAGTTCTGCCAAGAAGTCACGCATAAAGACATCCATCTTGGAGTCAGCATAGCCAAGAGTCCAACCCTTGGATAAATAATCTATCTTGTCCTTCATTTCTTCCTTTGATGCAGAAAAAGTTATTTCCACATCCTTAGTTTTTTTGATTTCATCATTTAAAATTATTTCAGAATTAATTTCAGCTTTGTCAAAGTCTTGTAAATAATTTTTGTCAATAAAGTCCAAGGCCTCTTCCATATTTTGATTTCCATAAAGGTAAATGTAGGAGTTTGATGGATGGTAGTACTTTTTGTGGTAGTCTTTAAACTCCTCGTAGCTTAGGCTTGTAATAAGTTTTGGATCCCCACCAGAGTCAACTCCATAGGATGAGTCTTCATGAAGGGCAAAGACCATGGCATCTGACACAAGGTTTTCTGATGCAGAGTAAACTCCCTTCATCTCGTTATAAACAACTCCATTGTATTTTAAGTCGTCCTCCTTGTCCTTTAGTTCATAGTGCCAGCCTTCTTGAAGAAAAATTTTTTCTTCTTCATAAATTGCTGGGTGAAAAACTGCATCAAGGTAGACATCCATTAAGTTGTAAAAGTCTTTTTCATTTCTTGATGAAACTGGATAAATTGTTTTGTCTGGAAAAGTCATGGCATTTAAAAATGTTTGTAGCGATGACTTAATTAAATCCATAAAAGGTTCCTTTGTCTTAAACTTTCTTGAGCCAGAAAGAACGCAGTGCTCAACAATGTGGCAAACACCATTTCCTCTTTCAGGTGGTGTCCTAAAGCCAATCCCAAAGGCCTTGTTGTCGTCATTGTTTTCAAGAGTTAAGACTCTTGCTCCTGTCTTTATATGAGTATAGACCTTACAATTAGATGCAACCTCGTCTATATATTTTTCTTCGATTAATTTATAATTATTCAAGTTAATCCCTCCAAAGTCCATTATACTTGTTAAAAAACAATTTAACAAACTAGAATTAAGTGGCTATTTATTGGGTAAAGGCTAAGAGAGGTGAAATTATGTCAAGAAAAAATGACATCAAAAAACTAGCTTTTGCAGCTGCCACAATTTCAGCAGCCATATTTGCTGCAAAAAAAGCTTCTGATGATGAAGTAAAGGTCCTAATGCCAAATCGTGACGAAGAGTCCCTTGCCTATCTCTTGGGAGATGGCTTTGGCAATCTGGCTCTTGCCTATGGACTTATTAACCACGCAAACTTAGACCCAAAAAATATAAATATTTATACAAAAGCTTTTAATGAATTTACAAATATAAATGAAGATGAAAATACCTATGTGACTTTTGACAATAGGTTCTCTGAATATAACTTTAAGAACACTCTCGAACTTTTAAAAAATATAATGACTGAAGAAGAAATTCTTGAAATATATGAAAAAATTGCAAAAAAAGAAAGCCCAAGGATTATGGACTTGTCAATGAATTCATCCTATAAGATAGAAGAGCTTGATGAAGCCAGCAAGAAAAAAATTTACAAGCTAATGCTCTCTCCCCTTGACTTGGAAACTCAGTCAAGTATTGAAAAATACTTCTTGTTTTCAGACTTCTTGAAATCAAACTTTTACTATTACTTAGCAAATATTTACAATTTAAAGGCCACTTCTCCAGTTAAAGAGCTTAGAGAAGGTCTACTTGATTATATTGGTTCTCAATCTTACTTTACTTTAGACAGCGAGCTTATTTACGAGAAGCTTCGCTCCTATTTAGAGGAAAGAGGAGTCAACTTCTTCCATGGCTACAAGTTTCTTGAATTTTCGTCAGAAAAAACTCATGTAAGCAAGCTTGTCTTTGAAAAGGATGAACAGGTTGAGGAAGTCTATACTGACTTAAAGGATATTATATCCATTGAGTCTCCAACTTATTTGGATAACCTATCCCTTGGCAACATAAGAGAAGTTCCAGAAAATATTTTAAACACTTATTATTCTGGAGAAAAAATGTCAACTGGGGACATCTACAAGGAAATTAAGGGAAAGACTTCCGATTCGGGAATTTTATACGTAAACTTTAACTTCTCTGAACCGATTTTCTTGGAAAAAATTAAAAGTAATCTAAGAGATAGTGACTTCTTTATTTTTAAATCTAAGGCAGGAATTTCTGCAAAGGTCTTTGATAATAGAATTATCTTAAAGGTCATAAACCCCAACAAGAATTCAATCTTTGTTGGAGATGTATTTAAGGCCCTCAACGGCGAAGACTTTTTCTTTGAGCTAATAAAACTTTTTGGACTTGAGGACCATTATGGCGAATTGAGACTTAAGCTAAAATCTGTCTCCATATCCCTTATGGAAAACTACAAGAAGGTCTCAGGAGAAGTTTACACTAAAAATATAAATCAAATTTCAAATTTAATTTTCCTATCATCAAAGTCTTCTGACTTTGGAGAACTATACTCAGTGGAAAAATTAATTAAAATGGGATTAAAAAGTTCCCACGAGCTAATGGGAATTGACCACCTAGAAGTTTTTGAAAATAATCTTACAAAAATGGAAATTTTAAAATTCCTTAATAGCTTATAAAAAAAAGTGCAGAGATGCACTTTTTTTATTTTCTATTAAGTTTTAAGATGTTTTTTATAAGTATAAAAATTTTGTGAGTCCATAATTATTGCCAAGCCTTAAAATACTTGTGACTTATTAAATATTTATAACTTTACAAATAATTATGACTTAATAAATAATTACGACCCTATTAAAAATTACGACTTTACAATTTATTATAAGCCCACAACTTTTTACAAGCCTAGAAAATTAAAAAAATAAAAAATCTAAGCCATGAAACATTTTAATTCATAGACTTAGATTTTTTAATATCTAACTTATTACAAACCTAAATTTGGATTTGCAAAATTTTTTTCATCAAGATTGCCAGCCATATATTCATAATAAGCTGCTGATGCAATCATAGCAGCATTGTCTGTGCAGAGCTTTAAGTCAGGATAGAAAATTTTAATATTTTCTTTGTCGCCTTCTTCTTCAAAGGCTTTTCTTATCCTAGAGTTTGCTGAAACGCCACCACAAAGGACAATCTTATCCATATTCTTTTCTCTTGCAAGTCTAAAAGATTTTTCAAGTAAGACGTCAACCACTGCCTCTTGGAAGGACTTGCACACATCTTCTATGACAATTTCTTCTCCACGAAGCTTAGTTGAATTTAAATAATTTAAGACTGCAGTCTTGAGGCCAGAAAAAGAGAAGTTATAATTATCTTCCTTGATCATTACCCTTGGGAAGTCTATAGTTTCCTTGCCTTCTTTTGCAAGCTTATCAACTATAGGCCCACCTGGATAACCAATCCCCATAGACCTTGCCACCTTGTCAAAGGCTTCACCCACTGCATCGTCCACAGTTCTTCCATGAAGAGTAAAGTCAACATAGTCCTTGACTTCAATTAAGTAGGTATGGCCACCAGAAATTATTAGTCCAATAAAGGGCGGCTCCAAGTCCTTAAAGGAAATATAATTTGCACAAACGTGTCCCACAATGTGGTTGACCCCAACAAAGGGTTTATTTGTTGCAAGGGCAAGAGTCTTTCCTGCACTTAGGCCCACAAGTAGGGCTCCAATAAGACCTGGCCCCTTTGTGGCTGCAATAATATCTATGTCCTTAAGGTCCACTCCTGCCTCGTCAAGTCCTTCCTTTAAGACTGTGTTAATAGCTTCAACATGTTGTCTTGATGCAATTTCAGGTACAACTCCACCAAATTTTTTGTGGGTATCAATTTGGGATGCAATCACATTAGAATAAACTTTTCGTCCGTCTTCAACAACAGCAACAGAAGTTTCATCACAAGAGGATTCCACTGCCAAAACTTTCATCTCATCACTCCCTCCACATTATATAGGCATCTCTGTCAATGCCGTAATAATCTTTTCTCACTCCTTGGATTGTAAATCCAAACTTTTTATATAAATTAAAGGCGACCCTATTTGACTTTTCAACCTCCAGGGTCATCTTGTAAGATTCTCTTTCTGCAAGATCAATTAAACCTTCAAAAAGGTCATTTGCAAGTTTTTGTCCACGATATTTTTTCCCAACAGCAACATTTCCTATGTGAATTTCATCATAAATCCTCATAAAAGAAATGAATCCGCCTATTTCACCATCAACTTCAACTACTAAAATATCTGAAAGTTCATCAAAAACTACGGCGTTCTCGATGGATTTTTTCGACCAGGGATTTTCAAAGGTCTCAACTTCGATTTCGTGAATCCTATCTATGTCAGACTTATTTGCCAGTCTCGTGATTTTTTTCATACTGGGCCTCTGCCTGAGAAAGTTTTAAATAATTCGGTACAAGACTAAAGATATCAACGGGACCATTCTTTTTGTATTGGATTAATCCAAGTCTTGCAATGTTAGTCCCTTTCATACCCTTGTTCTTGGATAATTTTGCCTGAAGAAGTTCTTCTAGGAATTTTTCTGCATCGAGTCCCACAAGAGTGACTTCATCACACTTATTTAACTCTTCCTTAAACTTTTCAAAGGGCAAGAGGGAGTCTTCAAATAATACTTCTGGGTCCTTGTCATTGTCAATTATAGAGCCATATACATTTCCACGTCTCGCATCGACAATAGTAGCAACCTTGCCGTAGTCTGACATCCCATTTGCTACAAGAGAAGAAACTCCAATTAAGTCCTTATCAAGTGAGAAGGCCAAGACCTTGGCAATAGTAATTCCAATCCTAAGTCCTGTAAAGGATCCTGGTCCTATTCCCACTGCAATTAGGTCAATATCTTCTAGAGAAAATTCAAACTTTTTGAAAATTTCTTCAATCATATCTGTCACAGATTCTGAATGAGAAACTCGACCCCTTAAGTTGTATTCAGCTAGGACTTCATCGTCTTCGATTAGCCCAATAGCAGTTGTTCTTGTGGAAGTATCAATTCCCAAAACTTTCATCTAATTTCTCCTTCAATTCATCAAATCTATTTCCAACATACTTTATAGCTAAGTCTCTTTTATCATCATGGGACTTAATGTTTATCTCCATATATTCTTCTGGTAGGGCATCCCTAATTTTTTCTGCCCACTCAACTATGGTAACTCCATCAGAATAAAAATATTCATCAAAACCAAGATAGTCAACATCAACCATGTCGTCAAGCCTATAGGTATCAATGTGGTATAAGTCAATCTTGCCGTAATATTCATTTACAATTGTAAAAGTAGGACTTGTCACATAGTCATCAATCCCAAGTCCCTTGGCAATAGACTTTGTAAGAGTGGTCTTCCCCGCTCCCAAGTCACCATTAAGGCAGACAACATCTCCTGGTCTTAAGTTTTCTCCAAGAATGAGTCCAAATTTTTCTGTCTCTTCTAAATTATTTAAGCTTATCATGTAAATCCTCAAATACATTTTCAGAATATTCAAAGGGAACTTTCTCTGACTTTTCTTCAGCTGGATGACCTATGCCGATTATGCACTCAACATCAAACTTGTCTTCAAGGTCAAAGAACTTGTGCAAAAATTCTTGGGCAGGAATTCCACTTTCGTGTTTGGAATCAGTCACGTTGGCCCAAGTTGCCCCAAGGTCCAAGTCAGTTGCTGCAAGTAAGATATAAGTTGCAGCAATAGATGCGTCTTGGTGGTTGGTGTTTGGTGCAATCTCGCTATCAGTTACTATAGCAATAGCGACATCAGCACCAGCCAAGAACTTGGCACTGTTTACCTTATAATTAGAAAGTTCTTCCAATCTTTTTTTATCTCTAATAATTATATATCTAACTGGGTTTCTGTTTTTTGCCGTTGGGGCATGAAGTGCAATAGTTAAAATTTCTCTCAAGTCTTCTTCAGAAACTTTTTCATCAGTAAATTTTCTTATACTTCTTCTTTTTTCAACTAAATCTAAAAGCATATTATCACCTCAAAATATTATAACACATAGTAATTTTAAATTTAAAAATTTGCAAGAAAAAAGAGGGGCTAGCCCTCTTTAATCACTTTTAATACATTTCTTCTCAATAATATGAGTCATAATTATATTCAATGGCCTTCTTCTCTTCTGTCACAAGATCTTTATACCAAGATGGAAAATCAGTTTCTTCATCGTAAACCATCTTTTGCCAATCTTCATCAGTAAGTCTTTCCTTATTTAAAAATTCATAGTAAGAGAAAGTTGCTCCCCTACCCATGTAAAGTTTATCTTGGTGAGGATAGATTACAAAAATTTCCATAGGCTTGCCTGTTCCTATATGAGAAATTTCTCCTTCTGGGAGACCCACACTATTTTCCACAACTCTCATTAGGTCAACTACTACTGGCATCCTCCTGTCTGTTGCATTTTGTATTTCATACCAGCCAGAAATTTCATATTCATCAGAGGACTCAACAAAGTCAACCATTAGCATTTCCATTTCTCCACCAATGAAATATAGGTCTGATATTTCTTCTTCTGTAAGCTCTTCATTTTGAAGTTCTTTAATTGAAATATCTCTAAATTTAATAACCATAGCTTGGAAATTATTTATTTTTTCTTCATACTTTTCACTTAGCATGTTTCGATTCTTTAAATTTACCTTAGTAAATTCAAGTAGCCAATTTAATTTTTCGTAAAGTTCTACATTTGGTTCAACATAGGATTTTGGAATTTCGAATTCTCCTCCGCCACCCATTTCAGCCATGACTGCCTTGCCATATAAAACTGTGTCGTGTTTTAACTCTGCAAAAGAACCAAGAGCAGATACTAGGTCCTTTCTTTCCCAAGCATCATTTCTCATAAACATTGGATAGCCCTCTCCAAATTTTTGGTCATAGGACTTTAGCATCCATAGCCATCCACGGTACATATTTTTTTGCCAGTCTAAGTCTTCCATCTTCTTCACACTTGAAATATTTTCATCAGTTTTTTCCTTGTACTTATCCCAGTGAGAATTGTAGGAATCATTATCTAAAATTTCTCTCGCCTTTTCATTTTCAAAGGCAGCCATAAGGTCCAAGCCAGAATATATTGGTCTATCAGATGGGTGATTTTGGCTCGCAATATCAACAACATTTTGCATCAATACGCTATCCATAACTGCTCTTTGTGGCATATACCTAAAGGACTTGCCCATAAAACCTGCCACTTGTGGGTCTGGATATGACTTTAATACTGTGTAGACATCTTTTAAATTTTTATTGTCATCTAGTTTATTAATGTCAAAATCTTTTCCATAAACTCCATAAAGTGTTCTTGCAAATTCTCTTATGGAAAGGTCATCAGCAGACTCAACCATAAAGTCAATTGGTTCAACTAAGTCTTCCCAATTTTTTAAAATTTCAGGATTTTTATAAATTGAATAAGTTAGAAGAAGTCCTTGCAAGATACTGTCTTCATCAGGCTTGCCTTCATTCTCTATAAATAGTCCAACTTGACCAAAGTACATTGTGCCTGAAAAATATTTTTTTAATTCTTCACTTCTTGTGTAGTGACCTCTTGGTTTAAGTTGTGAAAAATCTACATCCCTTCCACTTACGGATGAAGAAGTAATTTCTTCAGTGCTTGCCTTTTTTATCTCTTCTTCATAAATTTTCTTGGCTTCTTCAGGTAAGTTTTCTGGTTCAATTCCCAAGAGCTTAAGGCCAGTTGCTATAAAGGCAATGTTTCTATTTTGAATTTCTTTTAGCCTATCGTTTTTAAGTTCCTTATAAAGATTTATATTTTCTGCAAGCAAACTTTGATTTAAGCTAATAGATTTTGGATAGAGCTCTTCTTTTTCCAAATTTCTCAAGAATCCATCATAGAAAATATGGAAGATGTGAGTTACTGAATCAGTTGTCACAAAACTTGCTAATTCTTTATATTCATTGTCTTCATAAACTTGGTGAATTTGGTCAAATTCATAATTCCAAGGATCTTCCATGTATTCATTGTCTTCTAAATTTTTTGGCTTAGTTATTACAAAACCATTTTTTATTAGCAATTCTTTTTGCTTTTCTGTAAAATCTCCAAAGTCAGAAAAATTTTCTACATTGGAAAAATCATCAGCAACCTTATAGTCTTCAATACTTGGTGTAAACTCAGAAAGTTTGTAATCAATATAAGCAGTTTTGTTTTCCATTTCATCTAAAAATTTTGTGTCTTGAAGTTCAATCTTTGCAGTTTCCTTTTCTGGCAAAGTCCCCTTATCATTTTTACAGGCTGATAAAAGAGTAAGTGCCAAAAGTGAAGTTATAAGTATTTTTTTCTTTACTTCCATTTTACTTCATCTCCTTCTAAATATAATTCTCTCTCGCTTCCATCTATCTCAACTTTTTTCTCCTTGTCTAAAAATTTTGGCTCAGACTTTAAGACTTCACTCCCATAATTTCTCTCGACAGCGAAATTTGTCCAGTCATAGACACCAAATAGATAATTGCCATCAAGGTTTTTTTCTATGGAAATAATTTCATCGTAAGCATCTCCATCAAGATCACATAAGTTAAAATCTTTAATGGGATTATATAGTCTTGAAATTCTTAATTTTGGCCTTAACTTTTGATTTTTAAAGTCAATATTGTATAAGAAACACCTCCTGGCAAACTTTTGATCAAAAGGTGTCTTCTTATAAACTCCAAGTGCAAGCTCAATTGGACCTCCATCCACATTAGCTAAGTCAATCTTCCAAGGCTTTAAATCACTTACATCAATAATAAATTCTTCGTTTTTATTTTTAATCCTCAGTTCACTTCCATACTCACCATCTAGAGAAATAATTTCTGCCGAAAGATTAGCTTGGCTTGCACTATCTATAACTTGAGCTTCATTGCCTCTACATCCTGTCAAAAAAATAAGTAAAAATATTAAGTACTTCATGCTTTTATTATATCATTTAATTTAGTAGTTTATTTATATAAAGTTTTTTTATTTATTATAAAATTTTCAGACTTACTTAATCAAAAATTTTATGAGATTAACTCTATTTAAATATTTTTAATCTTAAATTATAAAAAATTACAAAATAAAAAACCCAGGAAATTTTCCTGAGTTTTCTATATCTTAAAGAGTTTCTTTTAGATTCTCTTAATATTTAATTTCAAATAAGAATTATTATTCATTATCTGTGTTTTCTTCAGTTGCATCTTCGTCGATTAGATCAGCGTCAAGATTTGCATCTGAGAAATTAAGTCCTAGCATTTCTCCAATAGTCATGTTGAAGTCATCTTGTTTAGGTTCTTCAATTTTCTTTTCTCTCTTTGGAGCTCTTCTTTCTCTTCTAGGTTTTCTTTCTCTTGGTTTAGCTTCTTCGCTTTCTTCTTTTTCTTCAGGTTCAATTAGAGCCTTGATTGAAAGAGAAATCTTTTGATTTTCTTCATCAATGTCAGTTACCTTAACTGTAACTTCTTCACCAATAGAAAGTTTATCTTGTGGTTTTTCAACGTGTTCTCTTGAGATTTGAGAAACGTGAAGTAGACCATCAACGCCTTGTTCAAGTCTTACGAAAGCACCGAAGTCAAGTAGGTTTACAACCTTACCCTTAACAACGTCGCCAACTTTAACTTCTTTTGTAAATACATCCCATGGTTTTTCCATAGTTTGTTTTAGTCCAAGTGCGATTCTATTCTTTTCTTTATCTACATTAAGAACTTGTACCTTAACAACATCTCCAGGTGCTACTACATCTGAAGGGTGTTTAACTCTGTTCCAAGAAAGTTCAGAGATATGGATAAGTCCATCTACTCCTCCAACATCTACGAATGCACCAAAGTTAGTTAATCTTTGTACAGTTCCTTCGATAATGTCTCCTTCTTCAAGCTTGTCATATACTTCATCACGAATCTTGTCTAATTCTTCTTGAAGTACATTCTTTCTTGAAAGAACAATTCTTCTCTTTCTCTTATCAAAATCGATAATTTCAGTTTCGAATTCTTCTCCAATGAATTTGCTTAAATCTTTTTGGAATCTAACAGAAACATGAGATGCTGGTATAAATGCATTAAGTCCTCTGTAATCTGCAGTAAGTCCGCCCTTAACTTGGTTTTTAACAGTTACTGTTATGTTTTCTTTGTTGTTATAAAGTTCTTCAACTTCATCCCAAACCTTCATGTCAGCAACTCTTTTTGTTGAAAGGACAACATTGCCGTCTCCATCATCCATCTTTAGAACGTAAACATCAATTTCTTGACCTTGTTCATAAAGATCTTGAGGATTTACATCAGGTCCTCCTGCAAGTTCATCTCTTGAAATGATACCATCTGATCTGTATCCAAGATTAACCATTACTTCTGAATCAGTTATATATAAAACCTCTCCAGTTACTACTTCGCCACGTCTAATTCTTTTAAAAGAATTTTCGATGGCTTCCATCATCTCACCTTTGTCAAAATTTTCCATCCTACTAACAGCCTCCTTGATTACCGATTCCGGTGTGGATGCTCCGGCGGTAATACCTATTTTATTAAATTTTTTAAATATATTTAAATCAATATCTCTAATGGACTGAATTAAAAATACATTTTTACAATTTAATTTCGCAATTTCTGCAAGTTTTTTTGTGTTGGAAGATTTTTTGCCGCCAAGTACAATTAGGGCATCAACATTTTTTGATAAATTCCTAACACTTTCTTGTCTCTCGAAAGTTGCATTACATATAGTATTATAAACTAAAACTTCATCTTTTGAAATATCTTTTATAAGATTTGTTGCTTTTTCGAAAAAATCTACATTATTTGTAGTTTGTGAGACAATAACTAGCTTTCCCTCTGGAATTTTTATATCTTCCAAATTTGAAATAATTGTTGCAGAGTCATTGCATCGAGAATTTATTCCCACCACTTCAGGGTGGTCTTGATTCCCAATAATTACTATATTATAACCTTTTTTGTAGAAATTATCTACTATATTATAAACTTTTTCTACCTTAGGGCAAACACAATTTATTATTTCATTATTCTTTTCTTCTAATTTGTCTAAAATCCTCTTGTGGACTCCGTGACTTCTTATAATAACTTTGGAGTTTTCAACATTGGTGTCATCAATTGTCACAACTCCTAAGTCTTCAAGTTCTTTTACTACTCCTTCATTGTGAACAAGGTCGCCATAGGAATAGACTCCCTCACCTGCATTGTCAAAGGCCATCTTAACAGCTCTTTTTACTCCGCCACAAAATCCATGCTTATTAGCTACAATAATTTCCATTTAACTTCATCACCATACACTATTCTCATTATGTCTTGGGAAATATTTTCAAGCTCCCCTGGAGAATATTTTATTTCCTTATTAATTTTTACAGGCTCCCTAAAATAAATCCTAGTCTTCCTAAAGGGCTTGTAGTCTCCCTCAATATAAACTGGAAGGACTCTTGAATTTGTCTTTTGCGCAATAAGGGCTATGCCAGATTTTATTCTCGTGTAGTCAGCTTCCTTTACCCTAGTTCCTTCAGGAAAGATTCCAAGAACATCTTCATTTTTTAAAATTTTTAGGGATTTTTTTATGGCTGCTAGGTCATTCCCTTGTCTATCAATGGGAAAGGCTCCAAGCTTAGTTAAAAAACCTCCAAAAAATTTATTTTCGAATAGTTCCTTCTTCGCCATCCAAAAAATTTGTCTTTCAAAAATTGCTGAAATAGCCACTGGATCTAGGTTGCTCTTGTGATTTCCACAAATTATTAATCTTTCAGAATCTTGTGGAATATTTTCTCTTCCATGGACTTCAAGTCTATATATGTGTCTCATAAAAAATCCCACAATACCTCTAACAGCAAAGTAAAACATACGTCACCTTTTTATATAAGAAATTATTTTTTCAATTGTCTCTTCAGCATTTAAGTCTGTACTGTCAATTAAAATTGCATCTTCTGTTTGAATAAGTGGAGAATTTTCCCTGTGAGAGTCATTATAATCTCTCACTTTTAAGTCCTCTAAAATTTCATCAAAAGATACCTTGTCGTCATCAATTTGCTTATACCTTCTCATGGCACGAGTCTTGACATCAGCAGTTAAGAAAAACTTGTATTCAGCGTCTTTTAATACAACTGAGCCAATATCTCTTCCCTCCATGACAACGTCCTTGTCACTTGCAATTTCTCTTTGCATCTTCACGAGATAGTCTCTAATAATTTTCTTTTTGGACATCTCTGAAGTCTTGTTAGAAATTTCATTTTCTCTTATTTCCTTTGAGACATCTCTTCCATCAAGAAAAATTTTATCTCCCTCAAAAGATATTTTTGTGTTTTTAAGAATATCTTCATAAGAAGACTCATCTTCCTTTAGAAGCTTAAGGGTAATAGCCCTATACATAGCTCCTGTGTCAACGTATAAGACCCCAAGTCTCTTTGCAATTTCCTTTGCAAGAGAACTTTTCCCTGAGCCTGCTGGTCCATCTATTGCAATTTTCATTTTTACCTCCAAAAAAAATCACTACTTAGCGTAGTGACTCTTATCATTGTTATTATATTTTATTTTTGAAAATAAGTAAAGGCTTAGAGATTGATGCCGCAGGAGTAGCCAGTTGAATTTGCAATTTGAATATTAAATCCACCTGTTAGTCCATCGATATCTATGACTTCACCAATAAAGTATAAGCCTTTAACAAGTTTTGACTCCATAGTCTTTGGGTCAATATCCTTAACGTCTATTCCGCCACTAGTTACTATTGCCCTGTCAATATCATCGAGACTAGCAAAAATTAATTTAAAGTTTTTAATTGTCTTTACAAGCTCTTCTCTTTCTTCTTTTGTAATTTGATTTATCTTTTTGTCTCCAGGAATTTTTGCAGAATCAAGAACATAAGCAATCAAATCTCTTGGAAGAAGATTTCTTATCACATTTTCAATATTTTTATTTTGATTATCTTCAAAATCTCTCAAGATCCTATTATCCAACTTTTCTTTTGAAAGGGCTGGCTTTAAGTCCAGATAAAGTTCAAAATCATTAAGTCTATTAATTTTGCTTGAAGTCGTTAGGACAATGGGACCTGATATTCCCCTGTGAGTGAAGAGCATCTCACCAAATTCTCTAGAAATAACTTTTTTATCTTTCTCAACTCTTAATTCAACATTTTTTAGGCTAAGTCCTGCTAGTTCAAAATTATTTGAGAGATTAATTCCAATTAGTCCTGGCTTGGGCTCAATGATTTTATGACCAAACTCTTTTCCAAATTTGTAGCCGTCCCCAGTTGACCCTGTGAGTTTATAAGAGATACCGCCACTTGCAATTACCACCTTATCAAATTTTTCTCTGTCATTTAAGATAAAGGTCTCTCCATCTTTTTTTATGGACGTAACTTCTGTATTAAGTCTAACTTCAACCCCAACTTGTCTAAGCTTTTTCTCATAGGCCTTGATGACATCAGATGATTTGTCACTTGCTGGGAAGACCCTGTTCCCTCTTTCAACTTTTAGTGGCAGGCCTAGGTCTTCAAAGTAGTAATAAGTTGTGAATGGTGAAAAAGAATAAATTGATGAGAACATAAAGGAAGGGTTTCTCACAAGATTTTTCATAAAATCTTTTTCGTCTGTGTAGTTTGTTAGATTGCACCTTCCCTTGCCAGTGATAAATAGTTTTTTGCCAAGTTTTTCATTTTTTTCAAAGAGGACAACTTCATGATTTTCTCCTGCCTTAATGGCACACATCATGCCGGCTGGTCCTCCTCCTATAATTCCAATTCTCATCTAGTCACCTTCTTTTCGATTAAGTAAACAATGGGTGGATTGTGTTTTTGATTATAGAATTCTCTCTTCTCTACTTTAAAAATTTTTTGATCAAGAGTTTTTAAAAATTCATCGACGCCTTCTCTCTCTTCAAAAGAGTTTTCGTGACCCAAGTATGAAACTACAATTATTATTCCAGCTTCATTTATTCTGTCTGTTGTCTTTTTCAGTGACTCAATAGTTGAGTCTCTTAAAGTTGTAATCTTTTTATCAGAACCTGGCAAAAATCCTAAATTATAAATTACCAGGTCAAAACTCTTTAGTCTATCAATATTTGCATGGGAGTCCAAAAATAATTCAAAATTTTTATAATCTTTTAATAATCCTTTAGTCTTATTAATGGCCTCCTCTTGGACGTCAAATCCATAGACAAATCCATTTTGTCCAACAGCTTCTAAGAGCTTCAATGTGTCATTGCCCTTGCCAACAGTTGCATCAACTGCAATTTTTCCTAAAAAATTATGAGATAGGACTTCATCCACTATCTCATAATACTTTTCTTTCACTATCATTTTAATCCCTTTAGATATTTAACTTCTTTTTCATTTAGATATCTGTAGTTGCCTGGCTCAAGGTCTAAGAGCTGGATTTCTCCCATGGAAATTCTCTTTAGCTTCTTAACCTTATGGCCAATATAATCAAACATCCTCTTAACTTGATGGTTTTGTCCTTCAAAAATTTCTATTTCAAGAATGGAATCTTGCTTGAAGGATTTTAAAATTTTTAAATTTGCTGGAGAAGTTTTTAAGTCCCTAATGTCAAGACCTTCTCTTAAGAGAGAAAGCTCACGGGCATTGGGAGTCCCCTCAACAGTTACAATATATTTTTTCCCAATTTTATATCTTGGGTGCATCATGATATTTGCAAGTTGACCGTCATTTGTTAGAAAAACTAGGCCAGTTGTGTCAATATCAAGCCTTCCCACTGGGTAAACCCTGTAATCATCGGGCACAAGATCAGTGACAGTTGGCCTGTCTTTTTCATCTGATGCAGAAGTTACAACTCCTATGGGCTTATTTAAAATCATATAAACTTTTTTGCCTTCAAGTGTTAATCTTTTTCCATCGAGGTAAACCCTATCTACGTTGGGATCAACCTTTGTTCCAAGTTCTGTCACAACCTTGTCGTTAACTCTAACAAGTCCCTGCTTTATAAATTCTTCGCACTTTCTTCTCGATGCAGCTCCACAATGAGCCATATATTTTTGTAATCTCAATTAGATTCCTCCTCTAATTCCTTTAAGTCAGGTAGCTCTTCCAAGTTTTCCATCCCAAATTTTTGTAGAAATTTTTCTGTTGTTGAATAGAGATTAGGGTGACCAATCCTATCTAATTTGCCAGAAATTTCTATTAAATCAAAATCCAAAAGTCCCTTAATAGTTGAGTCGCAGTTAACTCCCCTTAGTTCTTCTACCTCTAACTTTGTCACTGGCTGCTTGTAGGCAATAATAGAAAGAGTCTCAAGGGCAGGCTTTGAAAGATTTTTTTCATTTTTTTCTTGTATCAAGTTTTTTAAGTAGGGCTCATTTTCTTGCTTAGTTCCCAGTTGAAACTTCCCGTCAACTTCCCTAAGCCTTAGGCCCGATGTCTCGTCCTTATAATTTTCTTTCATCTCCAAAAGAATTTCTCTCGCATAGTCCTTCCTAAGTTCTAAGGTAGATGCAAGATCCTCTAAGCTTATGGGATCGCCCCAGATGAAAAGAATTGATTCAATTATTGATTTCAGCCTGTTCCTGTCCATTGTACTCTCTCTCTTTTATTAAAATATCTGCAAAATTATCACTTTGATCTGCATAAATATATTCATTCTTAATAAGTTCCAACATTCCCAAAAAATAAGTGATGACATCCACCTTGTAAACTATATCATGAAGCAAATCGCTAAATTTTATCTCCTTATTCTTGTGGAGGGCAAGTTTAATCTTTCTGGCAGCATCTTCCACCTTGAAATATTCTCTTTCAATTCCCACAACTTCCTTGTCCTTATATCTTTTTAAAATATTAAAAAAAGCAAGGGAAAGTTTATCAACGTTAGAATCCTTTAAAAAGTCCAGCTCATTCATGGAAAATATTTCTGTCCTAAGCTTATAAAAGGACTTTGACTCATATTCTTCCTGAACTTTTAAAATTTCTGAAGCTTCCTTATACCTTTTATATTCCAAGAGACTCTCCACCAAATCTTGCCTCGGGTCATCTTCAACCTCCCCATCTTCATCAAGCTCCTCCTTCTTTGGAAGGAGCATCTTTGACTTTATCTCCAAAAGAGTTGAAGCCATTAAAATAAAATCTGAAGTGAGAGTTAGGTTTAACTTCTTCATGTTCTCAATGTATTTTAAAAATTCTTCAGTAATTTTAAAAATCGGTATGTCGTAAATATCTATTTCATTTTCTTTTATTAAATCTAAAAGAAGATCCATTGGACCTTCATAAGTTTTTAAAACAATATTGTATTCCATAAATTAATTCCTAAAGAAATAATTCCATTGATTATTCCATAGACAATTGGTCCAATAAATTTGTCAACAAGTCCAGAAAAAATCATTATAACTAATACAAAATAAAAATATTTTTCATACTTATAAAACTTGTATTCTAAATTTTCTGGCAAAAATGTCGCCAAGACCTTTGACCCATCAAGTGGTGGAAGAGGCACAAGATTAAAGACTCCAAGCATAATATTGTACCAAAAGATTGATGTGAAAAGAGGCACCAAGGCAGATGACTTGTAATTTAAGTAGACTAAAATTATTCCAGAAATTAGTCCAAGAACAAAATTTGTGAAGACTCCTGCAAGAGAAACTAAAAGTGATGCTACTTTCCTATTTCCTTTAAATCTATAAGGATTAATAGGCACGGCCTTTGCCCAGCCAAACCTAAAAATAACCATAGAAATTAAACCCACAGGGTCAATGTGATGCAGTGGGTTTAAGCTAAGTCTTCCGTCATCCTTTGCAGTTGTATCACCACAGAGATAGGCCACGTAACCGTGAGCTATCTCGTGAGGAATTATTGCCACCATTAGGGCAACAATATTTATTAGTATTGATACAATATCTAAGTTATTCATCTCAATCAATCTCTTCTATAATTAATTTGTAATCTTCCTTTATATCAGAAAAAGCATAGGCAGCCTTAATTCTCTTAATTGCTCCCTCAACTTCATTTTCCTTTTCAGTGTAAATTGTCGCAAGTTTATCGCCCTTTTCTACAAGGTCTCCAATTTTTTTGTGAAGGTAAATTCCTGCGCTTAGGTCAAGCACATCATCTTTCTTGTGTCTTCCAGCTCCCAAGTCTCTTGATGCTATTCCAATTTCAATTGCCTCAATGGACTTTACATAGCCAGACTCTTCTGCATAAATTTCTTTAATAATTGAAGATTTTTTAAACTTGTCTGTATCATCGATGTAAGTCTTGTCTCCACCTTGTAGTTCAACCATTTCTTTGAACTTTTCAATTGCAGATCCATCACTTATTTTACCTTCAAGAACTTTTATTGCCTCTTCTTCAGAAGATGAAATTCCTTCCATCATCATTAGTTTAGCTCCAATTCTTAAAGCAATATCTTTTAGATGACCTTCCTTTTTTCCCTTTAGGATATTTATAGCTTCAATAACTTCTAGGCTGTTACCTATGGCATCTCCAAGAGGTTCTTCCATAGAAGTTATAATTGCCTTAGTATTACGTCCGAATTTTTTGCCTAGCTCTACCATTAATTTTGATAATTCTACTGCTGATGGAACGTCCTTCATAAAGGCACCATTTCCAACCTTAACATCTAGGACTAGGGCATCTGTACCTAGGGCAATCTTCTTTGAAAGAATAGATGATGCTATTAGGCTGACATTGTCTACAGTTGCCGTTGCATCCCTTAGGGCATAGAGAAGTTTGTCTGCAGGAACGATGTTTTCTGTTTGACCAATTACTGCAATATTGGATTTTTTTAGGATTTCAATAAAATCTCTTCCACCAATATTTATGGCAAAGCCAGGAATTGCTTCTAATTTGTCAAGCGTTCCGCCTGTGTGACCAAGTCCTCTTCCACTCATCTTTGCAAAAACAAGCCCCACTGATGCAAGTAAAGGTCCTAAGACTAAGGTTACTGTGTCTCCAACCCCACCTGTTGAGTGCTTGTCAACTTTTGATCCAGGAACTTCTGATAAATCTACAGTTTCTCCTGAGTCAATCATTGCCTTTGTAAGATAGTATGTTTCATCTAAATTCAACTTATTAAAATAAATAGCCATTAAAAATGCAGAAACTTGGTAATCAGGAATTTCTCCCTTTACATAATTTTCTACAAAAAATTCTATTTCATTTTGATTTAAAACTTTATTTTCTTTTTTCTTTTGAATAATATCTAAAAAATTCATTAAATTTCCTCGATTATTTCTTTTAATAGTTCTTTAAATTTACCTGCGACTTCTTGGCCAACTTCTACAACTTCTGTGTGGTCAAGAGGAGTGTCTAATATGCCTGTAGACATATTTGTTATAGTTGAAATACCTAGGATTTTTAGGCCCCTGTGTCTTGCAATAATCGCTTCAGGTACAGTACTCATACCAACAGCATCAGCTCCAAGTATCCTTGCCATTCTTACTTCAGCTGCAGTTTCGTAAGATGGTCCTGTGAAGTACATGTAAACTCCCTCTTGAATATCAATGCCAAGTTTTTTTGCAGACTTTTCCGCAACTTCAATGAGGTCTTTGTTATAAAGATCTGTCATGTCAGGAAATCTTGGTCCAAGGTCTTCATCATTTGGTCCAATAAGCGGATTCTTACCCATTAGGTTAATGTGATCATTTATAATCATAAGATCTGCTGGTTCAAAGTCAGTGTTAACTCCACCTGCTGCGTTTGTTAGGATTAGAGTTTTTATTCCTAGACCTGCAAGAACTTCTATTGGATAAACAACTTCCTTGATATCATAACCTTCGTAGTAGTGAATTCTTCCCTTCATTACGCAAACTTCTTTTGAATTAATTTTTCCAAAAATTAGTTTACCATCATGTCCCTTAACTGTAGAAACTGGAAAACCAGGAATTTCTGTATAAGGAATCTCGATTTTATCTTCAATGGAATCGGCAAAATCACCTAGGCCAGATCCCAATACAATTCCAATTTCAGGCTGATTTTTTATTTTTCCTTTTATATAGTCAATCGATTTATTCATTGTTCCTCCTAAAGTTATTGTAGTAAAGAATTCATGCCACACTTTTTGAGTCGTTTATCTCTCCTAAGCTAACAAGTTTTAAGGCTTCCTCAAATTTTATTTTTTCAACAGAAAGATGCTCAAACTCATCAAGGTCTTGGTCGCCTAAAGTCAAGTCTTCTGCATAAAAAATAAATAATTTTTCATTAGTAAAACCTGGAGAAGAATAAATTTCTGCAAGATAGTCAGACTTCTTGGCATCATAGCCAGTTTCTTCTTTGAGTTCTCTTAAGGCAGCCTTTTGAGGTTCCTCTCCAAAATCAACCATACCAGCTGGTATTTCGTAGATCTCCTTATCAATAGCCTTCCTATATTGTTTTATAAGTATAATTTCATCTTCTTCAGTTATGGCAACTATGCCCACAGAAGGCTGTCTTTCCACTATTTCTCTCTTAGTGTACTTTTGTCCCTCCATCTCAACAGTATCAACCCTTAGTTGCAGGACCTTACCGTCAAAGATTTTTGTTGATTTCATAGTTCTTTCTTCATAATTTGAATTTGTCATTTAATCACCAATCATTTCCTTTGCAGTTTCAATTGCAATTTCACTTATATTCATACCGCCAATTAATCTAGCAACTTCATTAACTCTCTCGTCGTAGCTTAATTTGTCAATTGTAGAAATTGTGCTATTGTTAACCACATCTTTTTTTATTGCAAAGTGCGTGTCCGCAAGGGCAACAATTTGTGGCAAGTGAGAAATTACTATAACTTGTCTATCTTTTGAAACTTCCTTTATCTTGTTTCCAACTATTTGAGCTGTCTTTCCACTTATACCCGTATCTATCTCATCAAACACAAGTGTAGGGATATTGTCCTTTTCTGCAATTATGGACTTAAAGCCAAGCATAATTCTTGACATTTCACCACCAGATGCCACCTTTGCCATTGGCATAAGATCTTGGCCAAGGTTGGGCGCGATTAAGAATTCAATCTTGTCAATCCCATCAAAGGAAAGGTCTTTTTCTTTTATATCAATCTTAAACTTAGCGTCTTTAATATTTAACTTGTTGATCTCTTCTTCAACTTTTTTCTCGAGAATCCTTGCAGTCTTTTTCCTATTTTGGCTAATTTTTTCCGCAAGTATTAAGGCTTCCTTCTCTTTTTCTTTGATTTTCTTTAAAAGTTTATTTAAATTATCTTCAAAGTTTTGCAAAAATCTAAGTCTCTCGCTTATTTCATCGAAGAAGATAGTTATAGCCTTAACATTATTTCCATACTTTAATTTTAAATTGTTTACAAGGTCTATTCTTTCTTTTAAAAATTGTAATCTTTCCTCGTCAATTTCACTAGTATTTATATACCTGTCAAGGTCCTTTGCAATATCAGATATCCTAAATCTTATATCCTCTAGGTTTTCTTCCATTTCTTTTAAGTCCTTGTTGTAGCTTGTGACGTCAACCACATTGGCAATCACCCTGTCCAAAATGTCTTCAAGAGAACTTGTCTCGTAGCCTTCATTTATTAAAGACTTAGCTTCAGATAATTTTATCAAAGTGTCTGTCATATTGTTTAGGGCATTGAAGTCATCATAAAGTTCTTCATCGTCATAGTCACTCAGACCTGCATCTTCAATTTCTTTTATTTGGTACTCAAGAAGGTCAATTTCCCTGTCTTTATTTTGTTCCATATTGGACTTTTCATTATATTCATTTTTTAAAGAATTTATTTTTTTCTACAAGTTCTTTTAAATCATCAAGTAGTTGTCTCTGACCCTTGCCTGAAAAGTCATCGATCAACTTCAATTGATTTTTGTTGTCCATTAGGGAAATAGATTCATGCTGAGCAAAAATATCGATAAGATGGCTGGAGATTTTTGATAAAATTTGAGATGTAACAGTCCTGTTGTTGACCCTAGTAATGCTTGGTCCCTTTTCACGAATCTCCTTTGAAACAACAACTAAATCTCCTGAATCAATTCCATATTCAAGAAGAAGGTTCTTAGTTTCTTCATCATAAGAAGAAAAAACTGCCTCAATAAAGGCCCTGTCCTTACCTTTCTTTATAATATCCTTGTTGGCCCTTTGACCAAGGACAAGACCAAGGGAGTCGATAATAATTGACTTACCTGAACCTGTTTCTCCTGTTAAAACATTGAGACCAGATTCAAATTCTATTTTCATATTTTCAATTATTGCAAAATTCTCGATATTTAACTCTAAAAGCATATTTCACCTAATCATTTAAATTTTCATAAGCCTTATTTACAATTTCTTTTGCATCAAAAGTTTCGGAAGATTCTCCGTAATTTGACAAGTATATTAAAAATTCTATGTTTCCACTTGTTCCCTTAATTGGAGAATTTGTCAAAGCCTTTATATTAAGGCCTAGTTCTCCTGCAAGGTCAATTATTTTTTCTATAACCTCAATATGTACTTTTTTGTCTCTTACGATTCCACCCTTGCCAACTTTTCCCTTGCCAGCTTCAAATTGTGGCTTTACAAGGGCAACAATTTCACCTTCCGGTCCCAAGATGTCCTTGGCAACAGGAAGAACAAGTTCAAGTGAAATAAAGGAGACATCAATAGAAATAAAGGAAACATCTTCTTCGATTATTCCCTTGTCAAAATACCTAATGTTAGTCCTCTCAAGAGATACAACTCTTTCATCCATCCTAAGCTTGTAGTCAAGTTGGTTGTAGCCAACATCTATGGCGTAAACTTTTTTGGCTCCGTGCTTTAACATGCAGTGGGTAAAGCCCCCAGTTGATGCACCTATATCCACACAAACTGCATCTCTAAGGTCAATTTCATAGTCATCAATCATCTTCTCAAGCTTGTGGCCACCGCGAGATACAAAGGAGTCTTCAAGTCCCTTAATGTAGATTTTTTCTTCTTCTTTAAGTTGAGTTCCAGGTTTTTCCACCCTATCTGTTCCAATAAAAACCTTGCCTTCCATTATTAGTCTCTTGGCCTTTTCTCTTGAATCAATTAGGCCCTTTTCAACTAATAAGACATCTGCTCGTTTTTTTGCCATTACCTACTCCTATTTACTAATTTGGCTGCAAAAGATTTTAATGCATCCTCTTTAAGTTCAAGACCATCTAGGGCATCATAGGCTCCATTAGTTAAGTCGATAATTTCATTTTGAAGGTCTTCCTTGTCCTTAAATAGGAGCATGTTGATTTCGCCACTGTCTGGGTCCTTTTCTTCATCTAAGAGATCATCTTCAAATTGGTAGGCAATACCAATGTATTCACCAAACTTTGCAAGCTTAGTAATGTTGTCTGGATCAAGACCTGCTACAATACCTCCAACTACAACTGATGCCTTAATTAGGGCTCCAGTCTTTAGCTTATACATATTTTCGCAGTCATCCTCTGTGTAATCTGAAACGTCTCTGTCAATATCAATAGTTTGACCACCAATCATCCCATTAACACCTGTAGCGTTGTAGATATATTTCATGGCCCTCATAGCACGCTTTAAGTCTTCAGGATCTTCAATATTTTCAATATGTCTTAAGAGAATTTCCATAGACATATTTAGAAGTCCATCGCCAGCAAGGATCGCAATCCCTTCAGAATAAACCTTGTGGTTAGTTGGCTTATCTCTTCTAAAGTCATCATCATCCATAGCTGGCAGATCATCGTGAACAAGTGAATAAGTGTGAATCATTTCAATTGCAGCTGCAAAAGGTAGTATTTTATCCAAAGATTCATCTGAAAATTCACAAAAACTTATTAAACAAAAAAGGGGTCTTATCCTTTTACCACCAGAAAACAAGGAATACTTAATAGAGTCAATAACCTTGTGTTGGGGACTGTTGTCGTACTCAAGTAAGGAGCTCAAATAATTATTAAATTTTTCTAGCAAATTATCGAAATCTCTCATCTTTTTTGTCCTCAATAAATTCTGAATTTTCTTCTGCAATAGTTTTAATCTTGCCCTCGTAGGCCTTTAAGGTATTGTTTAAGTACTTATAAAGCTCAATTCCCTTTTCGTATTTTTTTATGGAATCTTCGAGACTAATGTCCTTAGACTCAAGTTCCCTTATTATATTTTCAAGCTCCCTAAAGGAACTTTCATAATCTCTTTCCATTTAATCCCTCACTTCCACTTTTTGAACCTTGGATTCTACTTGGCCATCCTTAAATTTTAAAGAAATAAGATCTCCCGGTCTTGCTTCTCTTGCAGACTTAAGACTTTTTCCATCTTCTGTCAGGATTTCAACCTTATTTATCTTTTCAAAGGCCGAATCAAGTCCCATCTTTAATAGGTTTAGCCTATTTCTTTCATTTTTTAACCTAGTACTTAAGTCATAAGAGCAAAGAAACTTCTCAAAACTCTTAACTTTCCTATGATTATCATTGACATAAGTCTTAAAATAATAATTTAAGAGTTTTTTATCAAAATTTAGACTCTCTTTGTCCTTGTTAATCCTAGAATTTATATTTATAGAAATATTTTTTAGCCTGTAGGAATAATTTTCAAGATTCTTGGACTTTTTTAACTTAAAATTCCCCAGATAAAACTTTTTCTCCTGAAGGTCATACTCATGGTCCTCAATAATTTTTTTTATAGAGGAATTTAAAAGTACATGAGCCCTTAAGAGGTCTCTAGTCCTTTCATTTATCTTATAAACTTGGTTTTTTATAGAAATATTTTTGTATAGATTTAAGAGCCTTAATCTATTGAAATCAAGTCTCCTATCCATGAGATTTTTTAGCTGAGACTTTTTCTTCTCGAGTTCAGAAAAAATTTCATTCTCACTAATAGTCACAAGTTCAGCTGCATTAGTCGGAGTTGCCGCCCTCATATCTGCTACAAAATCACAAATAGTGTAGTCTACCTCGTGACCCACAGCAGAAATCACTGGGATTTTTGATGCAAAAATTTCCCTTGCAAGACCTTCATCATTAAAGACAAAGAGGTCTTCAAAGCTTCCTCCACCTCTGGCAATAATTATTGTGTCTACTGGCTCTTCTTGGTTAAAATATTTCACACCAGAAATTAAAGTTTCAGCTGCATAGGCTCCCTGAACAAGACTTGGATAAATAAAAACATCACAAGTCTTATTGCGTTTCCTAAAAATATTTATAACATCCTCAATGGCTGCACCACTAGTCGATGTAATAAGTCCAATCCTCGATGGATACTTCTTTAATCTCTTCTTGTGGCTAGGGTCAAAAAGTCCCTCCTTAGAGAGTTTTTCTTTAAGATCCAGGTACTCCTGGTAGAGATTGCCCTTGCCATCAAGTTCTAAT
Source organism: Peptoniphilus harei (assembly GCF_900454685.1). GTDB lineage: Bacteria > Bacillota > Clostridia > Tissierellales > Peptoniphilaceae > Peptoniphilus_A > Peptoniphilus_A harei. The sequence continues at coordinate 1,668,036 of NZ_UATM01000032.1, forward strand.
TGGCTAATATATAAAAAAACCCTGCCACTTCTATCGTAGTAAGTGACAGTTCCCTTTGCCATAACCTTTGCCCCATCGAATATATTACTTTTTATATCCTCTTGGCTTGCCATAGCATCAATACGGGCAAATTTATCCTTGAGAGAAAAATAAATATTTCCATTCTTGTGGTAATTTAAATTAGTAATCTCCCCAGTGACCTTAATGTCCCTTAGGATATAGTCCATTGAGATTAGCTTTTTGATGTAATTATTCAGTTCACTTACATTAAAAGCAGACTTTGCCAAATTAAAAACTCCTGTAAATTGTTCCCAAAATTCCGTTTATAAATTTAGGTGCTTCGTCAGAACTATAAAGTCTTGCAATTTCAACAGCTTCATTAATAGAAACCTCTTCAGGGATATCATCCTTGTAGAGAAATTCGTAGACAGCAACCCTAAGGATTTGCCTGTCAACCTTGGCAAGTCTTGCCATAGTCCAGCCCTTTAAATTTTTTTCTATTGTCTCATCAACTACTTCAAGCTTGTCCAAAATATCTGGAACTACCCTATTGATGTAATCAACTTCATCCCCTTGGAAGTTATTGTTTTCCATAAAAACTTCTAGCTTGTCAGTAGAGAAGTCATTATTTATATCCATGGCGAAAAGGGCCTGCATGGCCCCTATTCTTGCTCTCTTCCTACTCATTTGACAACAGTCTTTTCAGAATTTTTTACAGCAATCCCTGAAATGTGAACATTGACTTCTACAACATCAAAGTCTGTCATATTCTCAATTGCTTCCTTAACTTCTTCTTGTACCTTTTCAGATACTTCAACAATTTTTATTCCGTACTCAATAGTAATATATACATCTACAATAGTTTCTTTTTCGCCAATATTGACTCTAACGCCCTTATTGAAATTTTTTGTATTTAAAATGTCAGTAACTTGAGACTTGAAGTTAGATCCAACCTTAACAACACCATCAACACTTTCAGCTGCAACTGATGCAACTGTAGCGATAACATCTTCAGAAATCTTAACTTGACCTTCTGCCTCATTACCATTAACAAGATATTTATTATCCACTATTACACCTCCAAATTAACTAAAATAATTATACCAAATACTTCTTATATTATCAATTTATTGCACTTTGCATGACTTTTTTTGGAAGATATTTAATAGTAAATTAGACTTGCAAATGTGCTTGCAATTTTATAAGAATTTATTAAAAAATAACTAACTAAATTGAAAACGAAATTGAAAATTTATTATGAGCCCATAAAAATTTTTAAAATCCTTATTAAAGATTGACTAAGATTTTATTGTAACTTCTTAAAAATTTGTAAGCTTGTAATTAAATAGTAAGCAAGAAATAATTATGAAGTCTTTAAAAATTATAAAATTCTTATTAATAAGCAAGTATGAATTTATTATGAAGTCTGTAAAAATTTGTGAGCCAATAACAAAAAGCTTTTTAACAATATTGAGGTGATGATAAAAAAATATGACCTATAAAAATTTTATAAAAAATTATTTATAAGCTTGTAAGTCCTAAGTCGCTAAAATTTAAAATAAAAAAAGCCCGAGGACTTAATACTTGACGTCTAACAAGTATAGTCCACAGGCAGGTGCTGTTGGTCCAGCGGCCTTTCGAGTTTTTTTCTCCAAGGCTTCCTTCATATATTCAATTTCTCTTTGACCCCGTCCTATCTCGAGGACAGTTCCTGTTACAATTCTTATCATATTTTTTAAAAAGGCTTTTGCTACAAAGTCAAAATACAAAAAGTCTCCATCTTCAATGACATCTATTCGATCAATGGACCTTATGGAGTCCTTGACTATGGCCCCTTTTCCCATAAAGGAGTTGAAGTCGTGCTCTCCTATTAAGTAAGAAAGAGCCTTCCTCATCCTATCTGGGTCCACTTCATAGGGATATTCATAGGCACGATTGCGTAAGAGGGCATGCCTATATCTTGACCTGTGAACTACGTAACGATATTTTTTTAATCTTGCATCATATCTTGCGTGAAAATCATCTGGAACATACCTTGCTTCAACAACTGAAACATCTTCTGGCAGGTTAAAGTTCAAAACCTTAGGGAGATTTCCTATATCAATTGTGGTATCAGAATAAAAATTTGCGTATTGTCCCTCAGCGTGAACTCCCTTGTCAGTTCTTCCTGCATAAAAAATCTTCACAGGATGTTTGACAGTTTTTTCAATTCCAAGATTTATTTCTCCCTCAACAGTCCTCTCATCTGGTTGCATCTGAAATCCGTGAAAGTTAGTCCCGTCGTAGTTAATTTTTATTAAAATATTTTTCATATCTTAGAAACCACAACTATTATGCCAAAGAAGATTAGGTTGCCAATAAATAAGATGACATCTTTCTTCACGATCTTTGAGGCATTCATCTTTGTCCTGCCATCTCCACCTCTGTAACATCTTGCTTCCATGGCTGTGGCAAGTTCTTCTGCCCTCCTAAAGGAGTTAATGAAAAGTGGAACAAGGAGTGGAACTAAGTTTTTCGCACGCTTGATTATATTTCCTGACTCAAAGTCTGCTCCTCTTGCCATTTGTGCCTTCATAATCTTGTCAGTTTCTTCTATAAGTGTTGGAATAAACCTAAGGGCAATTGTCATCATCATGGCAATCTCGTGACTTGGAACTCCAATCTTCCTAAAAGGCCTTAAGAGCGATTCTATCCCATCAGTTAGTTCTATTGGCGAAGTTGTATAAGTTAATAAACTTGTACCAAGAACTAAGAGGATTAGTCTTATTCCCATAAAGACAGCAAGGTTTACCCCTTCTTTTGAAATTTTTAAAAATCCAAAAGTGTAAATTGCTTCTCCAGGCGTGAAAAATAAGTTAATTATAAATGTAACGAGGATAATCCACTTCAGTGGCTTTAATCCCTTTAGGACCATTCCAAGTGGTAGCTTGGCGTTAACTATAATTAAAAGTAAGTATAAAACTACTGGTATATACATGAAAACTGATTTTATAAAGAAGAGTGAACATATAAATAAAATCATTGTTATCATTTTTAATTTTGGGTCATACTTGTGGACGGCACTTTCACCAGGAAAATATTGGCCAATTGTTATATCTTTAAACATTAGAAGCACCTCTCAAATATTTTTTTAGAGACTCCTTGGCCTCTTCCACAGTTATGGCATCCTCGTTGATGTCTAGACCCTTCTTCTTTAAAGTCCTCATAAGAGAAGTTATTTGTGGAATCCCAAGTCCAACTCCAAGAAGCTTATCTTCCTCTCTAAAGATATCTCTTGGCTCTCCATCTAAAAAGACTTTACCCTTATCAAGGACAACTATTCTCTCAGCAATTTTCGCCACGTCTTCCATGGAGTGGGAAACTAAAATTACTGTCATCTTCCTCTTTTCATGAATGCTTTTTATTTCACTTAGGATTTCGTCACGACCCCTTGGGTCAAGACCTGCTGTTGGCTCATCAAGTATTAAAACTTTTGGCTCCATGGCAAGGACACCTGCTATGGCCACCCTTCTTTTTAAACCTCCAGAAAGTTCAAAGGGTGACTTGTCCTTATAAGTTTTATAGTCGAGCCCAACTGACTCCATAGAAGACTTTACCCTCTCTTGAACTTCTTCATCACTTATATCCAGGTTTTTTGGTCCAAAGGCAATGTCTCTTTCAATGGTTTCTTCAAAAAGTTGGTATTCTGGATATTGAAAGACTAAGCCAACTTTTTTTCTAAGGTCAGTTAAATTTGCTCCAGACTTATCAACCCTTGTTCCATCAATAATAATTTCCCCAGATGATGGCTTCAAAAGTCCATTTAGGTGTTGGATAAAGGTTGACTTGCCTGAACCAGTGTGACCAATGAGGCCAATGAATTCATTCTCTTCGACTTTTAAGCTGATGTCATCAACAGCCTTCTTCTCAAAAGGGAGGCCCTCGCTATAGATATGTGTTAAGTTGTTAATTTCTATTAGTGACATATTTCCTTCACCATTTCTTCTATATTTAAAACTTCCCCAGAAATATCAAAGCCATCTTTTTTTAGTTCATAGGCAAGTTCTGTTACTTGGGGCACATCAAGGCCAAGTCCCTTGATCTTGTCCACTTGAGAAAAAACTTCTCTTGGAGTCCCACTTAGGACCATGTTGCCATCTTCCATTACAACAACCCTGTCGCTAATGGCCGCCTCTTCCATGTAGTGGGTTATTAAGATTATTGTCTTTCCCTCTTCCTTGTTGAGTTTAACAAGAGTGTCAATTACTTCCCTCCTGCCACTTGGGTCAAGCATGGCAGTTGGCTCATCGAGAATTATATATTTAGGCGACATGGCAAGGATTCCAGCTATGGCTACTCTTTGCTTTTGTCCACCAGAAAGAAGGTGGGGTGCATTTTTTTTATATTCAGACATCCCAACATCCTCTAGGGCACTATCAACTCTTTTTCTTATTTCACCTGGTTCAATCCCCATATTTTCAGGACCGAAGGCAACTTCATCTTCAACAATAGTTGCAACTAATTGGTTGTCTGGATTTTGAAAAACCATGCCAGCAGTCCTTCTTATGTCCCAGATCTCCTCTTCACTCTTGGTATTCATCCCATCAACAAGGACATCTCCCTGTCCTGGCAATAGGAGACCATTTATTAGTTTGGCAAGGGTAGACTTTCCAGACCCATTGTGACCCAAGAGAGCCACAAATTCGCCTTCTTTTATTTCTAAATTTATATCTTTTAAAATCTCTTTTGCATTTTCATCTTCGTAGTCGTATTTAAAAGATAAGTTTTTTATACTAATCATTTTATCACCTTTATGTTAACCTATTATAAAGGATAACTTAACAAAAATCTATATTATTTCTTTGACACATAGGGGTTATCTCTAAGACAAAACCTTAGAGGAAGATTTGCATCTTCGCCAGCATAATCTATTCCAATCCTCTTTGTAATTACAAGGTCTTTTTCGGGAACTTCTTCTCCTTCTCCTATGTAGAGATAATTCTTTGACAAGATTTTTCCATTTAAAGACCTATTAATTTCAAGCGCCATGGAAAGCTTCCCAGGTCCATTGCTTAGGTTCTTCCTTTGATAAGTTGATAGATCTTCATAAGCCTTTCCAAATCGATTTTTAGAAATTCCATCTAAATTTTCAAGGGGTTCTACTCCACGAATTAAAACTGCCTCTGGATGTTCTTCGTCTCTTGTCACAATATTTAATAAGTCGTACATTCCATAAATCAAGTAGACGTAGATGTGACCTCCAGGTAGATAAAGTGTCTTATTCCTATCAGTAATCCTACCACCATAGGAGTGGCAGGCCATATCCTCAAGGCCCAAATAAGCTTCAGTTTCAACTATTTTTGCACAGAAAAAATTACCAGAAATATTTCTGATAATTTTCTTGCCTATTAAAGATTTTGCAACTTCAACTGTATCTCTTTTGAAAAAATCATTCTCTAGAATTTTTCCAGTGGTCATACTTTTCCAATTCCTTGTCTAATTTTTTTACTATATAAGTTAGAACACTTAAGTCATCAAAGAATCCAAAGAACAAAACAAAGTCAGGAATTATATCTGCTGGATTTAAAAGATATAAAAACCCAGCCACAATTAAAATTATGTCCTTCTTTTTTACATCCCTATAATTTCCCTTGGAATAATCCATGACAAGACCCAGAGCAAGTCCAAGTTCTCGTGAAATCTTTTTAAATAAATCCATCTTATTTGTTGTAGCTGTGGATTCATGAATCACCCTATTAAGTCTATCTTTATTTTTAAAGACTTGATTGTCATAGGGCCATAACTTTCTCAAAGTTCTATAATAATTCAAATTTCTCCCCCTAAGTTAAAATTTGCATTTCTCTTACTACTTTTCTTTACCCAAAAAGAGATTTATGCATTCATCCAGGAAGAATCCTTTGGATTGTCCCTAAATAATTTTAACTTTTCAATTTCGCTTTCTTTAATATAGTCCATTTCGTGAGCAACTTCTATTAATTCATCAAAAGTTGTAAGTGAATTGTGTTTAAAACCTGATGCTTTAAAGTTTTCTTCAGCATTTTTCATATTATAAGTGAAAATACTTACGATTCCAAGGACTTGGTATCCAACTTCTTCAAGAGCCTTTGCAGCTTCAATTGAGGATCCACCAGTTGAGAATAAGTCTTCAATAACTACAACTTTTGCTCCTTCAATTTTTGCACCTTCAATTTTATTTTGCTTGCCGTGGTCCTTATTGGAAGATCTTACAAAGCCCATAGGAAGTTTCATGGCATCAGCAATTATAGCTGCATGAGGAATGCCTGCTGTTGCAGTTCCCATTATATATTCTACTTCAGGGTATTCTTTTTTAATTAAATCAACAAGACCCTTCTCTACTTGACTTCTTTCTTCTGGATAAGAAAGAGTCAGTCTGTTGTCACAGTAGATTGGAGATTTTATACCAGATGCCCAAGTGTATGGATCTTCTGGTGAAAGAGTAACGGCCTTTAATTTTAATAAAATTTTTGCAATTTCTCGCATTATTTTCCTCCTAAAAAGTCTTCTTTGATTTCTCTATATTCCTTTAATGGGTCTTCTGCCTTAGTGATTGGTCTTCCCACAACGATGTAATCAGATCCAAGCTCTCTTGCTTCGCTAGGAGTTACAACCCTCTTTTGGTCGTCAGTATTTTTTACCTTCCTAATTCCTGGAGTAACTGTGATAAAGTCTTCTCCCAAATTTTCCTTTATCTTTGGCACTTCAAGTGCAGAGCAAACAATACCACTTAAGTTAGCTTCCTTTGCAATATTTGCATAGGCAAGGACAACCTCATCAAGAGACTTATCCTTGTCAATTTGAAGTTCCCCATGCATGACCTCTTCGTCTGTAGAAGTAAGCATAGTTACACCAAGTGTTATTAGGTCACTTTTTTCATTTTTTACAATTTCACTGGCATCGCTTAACATCTTCTTGCCACCAGCAATGTGGTAGTTGATCATGTCAACATCAAGGGCAATAAGGGAATTTGTCGCCCCCTTACAAGTGTTTGGAATGTCGTGAATCTTTAAGTCCAAGAAAATCTTGTGACCTAGTTTTTTTATTTCTCTTACAATACTTGGGCCTTCCTTGTAGAAAAGTTCCATTCCAACTTTTACATAGACTTCCTCATCTTTAAAATCCTTTAAAAAATCAAGAGCCTTATCTCCACTTGGAAAATCTAGTGCAATAATTACATTCTTTGCCATATTAACCTCAGCTTTCTCCAGTCGCCTTATCTTGCAAGTAGGCGTTAATAAATGTATCTAAATCTCCGTCCATTACCTTTTCTACGTCACCAACATCTACATTTGTCCTGTGGTCCTTAACCATAGTGTAAGGTTGGAAAACATAAGATCTTATTTGTGAACCCCAAGCAATTTGTGAGTAGTTACCTTGAAGGTCTTCGATTTTTTCCTTCTTTTCTTCTTCAGCAAGAGCAACGAGCTTTGCCTTTAACATATTCATTGCCTTTTCCCTATTTTGGATTTGGCTACGTTCATTTTGACATTGAACAACGATTCCTGTAGGAATGTGAGTAATTCTAACAGCAGAGTCAGTAGTGTTAACGTGTTGTCCACCTGCACCAGATGACCTGTAAGTGTCAATCTTTAATTCTTCGTCTTTGATTTCAACTTCTGTGTCGTCGTCAATTTCTGGGAAGACATCAACAGATGAGAAGGAAGTGTGTCTTCTCTTGTTGGAGTCAAAAGGTGAAATCCTTACAAGTCTGTGGACTCCCTTTTCTCCCTTTAGGTATCCATAGGCATTGTCGCCAGAAATCTTTAGAGTTACTGATTTAATTCCAGCCTCGTCTTCCTTTAAGAGGTCAAGAGTTTCAACCTTGAAGCCTTTATTTTCTGCATATCTTGTGTACATCCTAAGTAGCATACTTGCCCAGTCTTGGGCTTCAGTTCCACCTGCACCAGCATGGATAGAAAGAATGGCATCGTGGGAATCGTACTCGCCATTTAATAAGGTGTTTAGTTTAAATTCAGCAGCTTCCTTTTCAATTTCATCAACAACTCCTTGGAAGTCAGAGTATGAAGAGTAGTCTTCCTCTATTTCCATTAGAGTAATTAGGTCTTCTGCATCAGTAATTAGTTCATTTAACTTGTCGTATTGATCTATCTTTCTTTGATATGAATTTGTTTCACGTATAACTTTTTGGGCACTTTCATTGTCGTCCCAAAAACCTGGTTCCATTTGTTTTTTGTTAAGCTCAACAACTTTTTCTTTGAGAGAATCTATCTCAAGAGACTCACCTAGGGCTTTAGTTGTAAGCTTGGAATTTTCCAGGCGCTCCTTATCTAAATAGATATTTTGCTCCATAAAAATCCTCCTTTGTATTGCTTATTTTAGTATAACACAGTTGATATAATCACACTAATATTTTGTTGTTAGATGAGAATAATTTTTGACTTATCATTTTGTTATAGTATGAAAATTATTTTTGACTTATCATTTTTATATTAACTTGCAACTTAATATAAGTTTGTGTATTTTTTTCAAATTAGAATTTATTTTAAATTGAAATTTTTTATTAATCTTATACTTTAAATTAATTCTTATTCTTTTCTCTAATTATTTTAATTTTTACTAACTTATAAAGTCCAATTTTCATTAAATAAGTGGTGAAGATGGTTTTAAGCATGAAAAAAGACCTAAGCTTTTAACTCAGGTCTTGCTCTTAAATTTATCCTCTTAACTCTTGTCTATTTTCGTTAAGCATTTTTATAATTTCTGAAAGGTTTACTTGTGTGTTTTCAAGTAGCTCGTCTGCATAGTCCCTTGCGCCTTCTCTTATTTGAGTTGACTCTTCCTTTGCAGATTTTAAAATTTCACTTGCTCTTTCATTTGCTTGTCTCACAAGTTCATTTTCATCGATAATTTTTTCTGAATGGGCTCTTGCTGCAGAGATAATTTTGTCTGCTTCATCGTGTGCTCCATTGATGATGTCGTCCTTGTCTTGAGCAATTCTTTGTGCTTCAGAAACTTCTCCAGGAATTTGTGTTTTTAATTCGTTAACAATTTCTAAAAATTCTTCCCTTTCAACCATTACCTTGTTTGTAAGTGGAATTTGTGATGCTGTTTCCACAAGGTCTTCTAATTCTTCAACTAAATCAATTAAATTCATATCTTCCTCCTAAGTAATTTTTTCTTCATAGCTTCTCCTACAATAGGAGGCACGAATAAATCTGTATCTCCGTCAAAGTTGGCTACTTCTTTTGCAAGTGATGAACTTACAAATAAATTTTCATTAGATGACAATAAAAATACTGTTTCTATGCTGTCCTTATAATTTTTGTTTGCCATGGCTAGGGTGTATTCACTAAAGTAATCACTTGCTGATCTCAGACCCCTAACAACCACCTTGCAGTTTTTCTTTTTTGCATATTCTACTAAGAGTCCGTCAAAGGAATCAATCTCAATCCCTTCCATGTCGTCTAGCACTTCATGAAGAAGGTCCTTCCTCTCTTCAACTGTGAAGAGTCCTTTTTTTGAAGTGTTGTCTAGGACTGCAACTATAACTTCTCCAAAAATATCCCTTGCTCTTTTTATTATGTCTAAGTGGCCATTGGTCACTGGGTCGAAGCTACCCGCATATATTACTTTCATTTTCATCCCATCCGCATATGGAAATCGAAGTGTTTCCATATTTTTTGTTTTTTATTTCTACAAAGCCTTCACCTATTATTAGTGGCTTATCTGTATTATACTCCACAATTAACTTTCCGTCAGGCTTTAGTATCTTATTTTCTCTTATTAGTTTAAAGGCTTTCTTGTATAAATCGCGTCTCTCGAAGGGTGGGTCCATATAGATGTAATCAAACTTTACATCTAACTTTTTTAGAGCTTGGTTCAAATGATCTTCCATTACTATTGCTTGATCATTTAACTTTGCCTTATCAAGGTTCTTTTTCACACAATCTATGGCTTCCTTTGACTTGTCAACAAAGTAGGCCTTGTCTGCTCCCCTAGATAAAAATTCTATTCCATTGGCACCTGAACCGCAAAATAAATCTAAGACTGTGACGTCAAAGAAGTTTTGTCCCAAAATGTTGAAAACAGATTCCTTAACCCTGTCTTCTGTGGGCCTTGTATCTAGTCCCTTGGGAGCTATTAATTTTAGTCCCCTTCTATTTCCTGAAATTATTCTCATAAAGCCTCCAAATTAGTTACATTTTACCATAAGAAAGGATATTTTAAAAGATATTAGTTTAAATCCGAGTAAAATTCAGTTATCTCTTTGTTTAAATAAGAATATTTTTCTCCCTCTAAGTTTGGGTCCTCTTCTAAGATATCTTTCACGTCATCTGCAGCGTATTTTAAAATAGTTTCATCCCTGAAGGGGTCTGCAAGTCTTAGGTTTGGCATGCCCGATTGTCTTGTTCCAAGTATGTCACCAAATCCCCTGAGCTCTAAGTCCTTGTTGGCAATATAAAATCCGTCGTTGGAGTCCGTCATTATCTTCATCCTCTCCCAGGATATTTCACTTGTTGAGAGATTATAGAGGATGCAATAGGATTGTTGGTCCCCTCTTCCAACTCTTCCCCTAAGTTGGTGGAGGGTTGATAGGCCAAACCTCTCTGCATTATAGATCATTATGACGCTGGCATTGGGTACGTTGACCCCAACTTCAACAACAGTTGTTGATACCAGAAGATTAATTTTATTTTCTGCAAAGTCCTCCATAATTTGATTTTTTTCATCTGCCTTCATCTTGCCATGAAGAAGTCCAACATGAAAACCCTCAAAGTATTGGCTTAGTTCTTCATAAACCTTTTCAACAGCCTGCAAGTTTTCGTAGTCTTGATTTTCTTCAATGAGTGAGCAAATGACATAGGCCTGTCTTCCCTGGCTGAGTTCTTTTTTTATAAAGGCCAAGGACTTTTCCAGCATATTTTCATTTATGACAATGGTCTTAATTGGCTTTCGTCCCTTGGGCATGGACTTTATTATGGAGACGTCAAGATCTGCATAGAGGACAAGACTTAGACTCCTTGGAATAGGTGTTGCCGACATGACTATTGTAGCTGCGTCCTTATTCTTATTTTGCAGCATGTTCCTTTGAACAACTCCAAACCTATGTTGCTCGTCAATAACATTTACTCCAAGCTTTTTAAAAACTACATTCTCTTCAATAAGAGCGTGAGTTCCTATTAAGATGTCAAGAGACCCCATTTCAAGATTGTCCAATATGTCTCTTCTTGCCTTTTTTGTAGTTGATCCTATTAAGAGTCCCACTTTTATCCCCAAAGGCTCTAACAATTCTACAAAAGATTCAAAGTGTTGCTTGGCCAAAATTTCTGTTGGTGCCATAATTGATGATTGGTAGCCATTGAGGTAGGCAAGATACATTATTATAATGGCAATAATTGTCTTACCACTACCAACATCACCCTGGATAAGTCTATTTATGGCCTTGCCTTCCTTCATGTCCTTAAAGATTTCTTCAAGAACTGTATTTTGGCCCTCTGTTAATTTAAAGGGAAGATTGTTAATAAAATCAAAAACTTGATCCTTGATTTCAAATTTAATTGCATCTCGCCTTTCATTTTGGACCTTGTTCTTTAGGATAGAAAGCTCAAATAAAAATAACTCTTCATAGATTAGCCTTTCCCTAGCCTGTATGTAATTTTTCCTAGACTTAGGATAATGAATTGCTCTTATGGCATCATTCTTTCCAAGAAAAGAATACTTATCCAAGATTTCTTCTGGCAGATTTTCACTAAAAAGATTTTCATCAATAACTTGGTCAATTACTTTTTCAAAGACAAAATTATTTAGACCCTCAGTTAAATTGTAAATGGGAGAAATCTTGCCAAGTTTTTTTAACTTGTCAGCCTCTTCAATCTCTGGACTTGACATGGTCACCCTTCCCCTAAAGTAGTCTGCCTTTCCATAGACTAGGTAGTATCTACCTGGCAAAATCTTGGAATGAAGATAAAAGGCATTAAAAAAAGAAAGCTCAATCTCTCCAGATTCATCTTCAGCCAAAAAACTTGTAAGTGTAAGACCCTTCCTTATTCTCCTATTTTGAAGTTTGGAAAGAATCCTAACTTTAAAAGTATTTTTTTCTCCAATCCTCGCTTCTGAAACCCTAGTGATCTTTGAAGAGTCTTCATATCTTCTGGGATAAAAGTGTAGGAGGTCTTCAATTGTATAAATTCCCAACTTATGAAAGAGCTCAGCCCTCTTGGGTCCAATTCCTTTTAAGCCCTTTATAGGGTCTGTTAAGTTCATATTTATCTCCTAATTTTATTTCCTATAAGAAAAGCCCAAAGCAAAACTTCGGGCTCAATTAATAATCTAAAATTTATTCAAGAGATATGATGTAGTAATAAATTGGTTGGTCACCCTTTATTACGTCAATATCAATATCTGGATATTTTTCTTCAATAGCTTCACGAACTTCTTCTGCATCTTCTTCTTTAACATCTTCTCCATAGAAAAGTGTCACAAGAGAAATGTCTTCGTCCATTAGCTTGTCCACAGTTTCCGTTACAACATCAAAAACAGTCTTACCGCTGGAAATTATATCCTTAGATGCAATACCAATTATGTCATCCTTGTGAATTTCCTTGCCATTTATTGTAGTATCTCTTACTGCATAAGTTACAGATGCATCAATGACACTTCCTATTGCTTCTATCATATTCTCTTCGTTTTCTTCTTTTGAAGCTTCTTCATTGAAAGCAAGCATAGCAGCTATACCTTGTGGAACAGATTTTGATGGAATTACAATAATTTCCCTGTTGGAAATATCCCTTGCTTGTTCTGCTGATAAAATTATGTTGCTGTTATTTGGAATTAGGTAGATTACCTTGCCCCCAACCTTGTCAACTCCCTTTAAAAGGTCTTCTGTTGATGGGTTCATAGTTTGACCACCTGCAACAACAAAGTCAACACCAAGAGATTTAAAGGTTTCTGTCATTCCTTCTCCCATGGAAACTGTTATGAAAGAATAATCTTTTTCTTCTATTATTTCTTCCTCTTCTTCTCTCTTTTTAGCTTCAGCAACTTCTTCATCATCAAAGAGAACTTCCCTGTGTTGGTATCTCATGTTATCGATCTTGATATCTTGAAGAAGTCCAAGCTCGCAAGCATGTTGAAGGACAATTCCAGGGTCATTTGTGTGAACGTGAACCTTTATAAGATGACTTCCGCCACCACCTACTACTAAAAGACAGTCGCCAAGTGGTGCAATTTTTTCTCTAAAAGAGTCAATATCTTCGTAGTCAGTATTTATAATAAATTCAGTACAATAACCATATTTTAAAGAAGTGTCAGCTTCAGTAAATTGAACTTCTTTTTGTGCCTTTTTCTTTAAAGTTTCATCTTCACTTTGATCAGCAATGTCTTCGCCCTTTAAGACTTTTAGTCCACCTTCAAGTAGAACAACAAGACCCTTACCACCTGCATCAACTACTCCAGCTTCCTTTAAAACTTGAAGCTGATTTGGCGTGTTATCGAGAGATTTATTTGCTTCAACAATTACATCTTCTAAAAATGTAATTGGGTCTTCTGCCTTTTTATAATGTCTAATGGCAAAGTCCGCAGTTTCTCTTCCAACTGTAAGTATTGTTCCTTCAATTGGTTTCATAACAGCCTTATAAGTTGTCTCACTTGCCTTCTTAAAGGCATGAGCAAGGTCTGATGTAGTTGCTTCATCAATTCCTTCTAGGCCTTCTGAAAAACCTCTTAGAAGTTGTGAAAGAATAACACCACTATTTCCCCTGGCTCCCATAAGAGCACCACGTGCTGCTGCTGCTGAAACGTCTCCAGCAGTAAAATCTCCCTCTAAGCTTTCAATTTGTTTTAAGGCAGATTTTGATGTAAGGCTCATGTTAGTTCCTGTATCTCCATCGGGAACAGGGAACACATTAAGAGCGTTGACCTCCTCCTTCATGGATATTAGATAATTTACGGCTCCCTTAAAAATTTCTTTTAATAGGGGACCATTAATTTTATTTATTTCCAAAATCTTACCTCCACTACTTAAGTCTAATACCTTCTACAAGGACCTCAATATTATCAACTTCAAGCCCTGTTAAATTTTCTATATTAAACTTTACTCTCTCTATAATATTTTCACCAACAGTAGAAATTTTAACTCCATATTCTAAAATAACATGAAGCTCTATAGAAATTTCATTTTCGTCAGTATTAACTACAATTCCCTTTGAAAGATTTTCGAATCTCAATAATTCAAAAATTCCATCTGCGGCATTTTTTGATGCCATTCCAACAATTCCGTAAGATTCCATAGCTGAAATCCCAGCTATATTTGCTAGTACGCTATCTTCTATTACAATGTTTCCAAGTTCTCTATTAATAATTGCCGGCATGAGGGCACCTCCTTATCTAATACATTATATCAGAAGTCACAGAATATTAACAGATTTTCAAAATATCCTTTGTAAAAAATTAGAATTTAGTGTAAAATAAATACATGTTGAAAAAATATTTGCACTTAGCGGACTTTTTTGGTAAAATATTGTCTGCTTAATAACTAAAGGAGGTGCGTTATGGCTAAAAGATGTGAAATTTGCGGAAAAGAAAAATCATTCGGAAATAAAATTTCTTTCTCTCACTCTCGTTCTAACAGAAGCTGGTCTCCTAATATTAGAAGAGTTAAGGCTGTAGTTAATGGATCAAGAAAAAGAATTAACGTATGTACTAGATGCCTAAGATCTGGTAAAGTAGAAAGAGCTATATAATTAAGGGTCTTAGTAAAGATCCTTTTTTTATTTAGGACTTACATATTCTCCCTCGGGAGACTTTATAAGAAAACCCCTTGAATCATAATCAAGGGGTTTTGTTTTTTATATTTAATTTATTTTTTCCAAAATTATTTTTCTTATATCCTTTATGAGGTAAAGTGATCCACACCAAAGGATCATATCGCCCTCTCCTGCAAGTTCAAAAGTTTTTTCAACTGCTTCCTTCCTGTCCTCGATTGCAAAAATTTCTTTACTTGAAATTTCTTTAAATTCTTTTTCTAAGGAATCTAAATCAGTAAATCTCTCATTGTCAATTTCTGTCAAGACAATCTTATCTGCAAGTCCCTCAATCTTTTCTAAGATGTGTTTGTGGTCCTTATCCTTTAGAAGTGAGAATCCCAAAATCAATTTGTTATAGTTAAATTTCTTTATACTTTTTTCTATTCCTTCAATGGAATCCAAGTTGTGTGATCCATCAACTACTATAAGAGGGTCTCTTGATAGACATTCTGTCCTTCCAATATTTTCTGCCTTCTTTAGTCCCTCTTTTATCTTTTCTTCGTCTAACTTATAGTCTTCTTTTAAATAATCTAAGACCATAAGGGCTAGGGCCGCATTAAAAGCTTGATGGTCTCCAATAAGAGAAATTTCTACGTCCTTATAATCTCTAAAGTTAAATTTATTTCCAAACTCGTTAGAAGAAATTATCTCTACTTCATCAAAAGAGAATTCACTAAAGCCAGAAGATTTTTCTTTTGAGATTTTCTTTAATTCTATCCTTGCTTCTTCAGCCTGAGGATAAGAAAATACCTGAGAATTTTCTTTAATAATTCCACCCTTTTCACGAGCAATTTTTTCTAAAGTGTCACCCAAGATGTTTGCATGATCAAGTGCAATGTGACAAAAAACAGGGATAGATTTTGCCATTACATTTGTCGCGTCAACTCTTCCTCCCATTCCAACTTCCATTACTGCAAAGTCTAAGTTTTTCCCTGCAAAATAAATGTAGGCAATTGAAGTTAAAATTTCAAAACCACTTACAAATATTTCTTCCTCATCAAGTTCTTCAACTTTTTCCCTAACTTGACTAGCAATCTTTGCAAAGTCATCTTCGCTTATGATTTCCCTATTGACTTCTATCTCCTCACGAATATTTGTTATATAAGGAGATGTGAACTTGCCCACTGAATAATTATTTTCTATTAAGGCATTAGTTATAAAACTTGCAACTGATCCCTTGCCATTAGTCCCTGTAATGTGAATACTTTTTAATTTATCTTGAGGCCTATCAAAAATTTCTAAGAGAACCTTAATATTATCTGTTGTAAATTCTCCAAGAGGTATATTTCTATTTTCAAGCCAAGCTACTGATTCTTTGTAATCCATGTCAACCTTCCTTTCAATAACATTGATATTATCAAAATATTTGCATCTAATCAATAATTTATGTATCCAAAAGTCTTTCTTTGTGATAGAATGAGAAAAATATATTTATGGAGGTAAAAAAAGATGAACAATGAAATTAAGACGAAAGATTTATTTATTATTGGCTTCGCACTTTTTGCAATGTTCTTTGGAGCTGGAAACTTAATCTTTCCCCCTTACTTAGGTTTATTGTCGGGTCACCAATGGTGGATAGGATTTTTAGGCTTTACAATCACAGACGCAGGTCTAGGCCTACTGGCAATTATCGCCCTATCAAAATATGAAGGTAACCTTAACGTCCTCGCCTCAAGAATTAACAAGACTTTTGCAGTAATTATTTCTACAGCAATTATTTTATGTATCGGACCCTTCTTGGCAACACCAAGAACAGCCGCTACTACTTATGAGATTGCAATCTTGCCAATTTTTGGTGAGTCCTTTAACAGGTACTTATTCTCTGTTATCTTCTTCCTTATAGCTTGTCTATTAAGTATTAGACCTAGTAAGGTTGTTGACATTGTAGGAAAGTTCCTTACTCCTTCACTTTTACTTTGTATGACAGTTTTAATCATTAAGGGAATTGTCACTCCAATTGGAGAAGTTGCAAACACAACTATGATCGACAATGTTCTAAAGAAGGGCATCACTGATGGTTATCAAACAATGGATGCCATTGCTAGTTGTATGTTTGCTCTTGTTGTTATTGGAGCTGTTAAGTCAAGAAATTACTCATCACAAAAAGTTGAGATTAAGGCAACTATTTTATCAAGTGTCATTGCAGTAATTTTATTAGCATTAATCTACGGAGGCCTACTATATCTTGGAGCACAAACTTCAAGCCTTGGCATTTATGATGTAGATACAGATTCTACTCTTCTACTTGTTGACATTACAAATAGAGTACTAGGTGGCACTGGTGTTTATATCTTAGGTCTTATAACTGCACTAGCTTGCCTTACAACTGCTATTGGACTTATATCTGCAACTGGTAACTTCTTTAACGACTTGACTTTTAACAAGATCTCTTACGAAAGAATCGTAATTATTTGTTCTGTTGTTTCATGCTTAATTTCTATGCTTGGTGTAACTCAAATTATTAAAATTTCTGCACCAATACTTGAAGTTATTTATCCATGTGCAATGACAATTGTCCTATTGGGATTATTTAATGAAAAGATTAAGGACGACTTAGTATTTAAAGTTCCATCTATTATTTCATTGATATTTGGATTCTTATTTGTATTACAAGGCAAAGGCCTTCTAGGTGTCTTTGGAGATAGCTTAACTAAATTACCACTTACTGAGTTTGGTCTTGGTTGGGTATGCCCAATGCTTGTTGGTCTCGTAATTGCTCTTGTAGTTTCATCTACAAGAAAAACTAAGCTAGCTTAAAATTAAAAACATGCAAAAGAAAAACTCTTATTACTTTTTAAGTAACAAGAGTTTTTTTATTGTCTAAAATTTTATAAATCAAATATTTTATTTAATACTTCAGAGATATTTGACATCTTAATAACTTTTAAGTCCTTGTAGGCTTCTTCCTTTACATTAGAATATTTTGAAACGTAAGCTTTTTTAAAGCCCATCCTCTCTGCTTCTTTGAGTCTTATATCAAGACTTGGAACATTTTTAAGCTCTCCAGTAAGTCCCACATCGGCAATGAAGACTGAGTTAGCTTCAACAGGCTTATTTAGTGTTGACGACACAATAGAAACCATTACAGATAGGTTTGATGCCTGCTCCTTAACTTTAATTCCACCAGTGGACTTGACCACAATGTTCTTGTCTAAAAAAGTAATTCCTGCCCTCTCTTCAAGAATTGATACAAGGGTGTTTAAGTGTTCACGCCTTACAGATTCAGAAATTCTTGATGGATAAGGAAGGAAAGACTTTGAGGCTAAGGCTTCTGTCTCAAGAATTATTGGCCTTGTTCCTTCTCTAATGACTGAGAGTGAAGAACCTGGCACTTGTTCTGATACCGACCTCTTAGTCATAAAGTATTCTGATGGATTATCAATTGAAATCATGCCCTTCTCTGTCATGGAGAAAAATCCAATTTCACCTGTTGACCCGTACCTATTTTTTGTAGTCATAAGTGATCTCAAGTCTTCTGATGAGTCACCGTCAATTAAGAGAACTGTATCCACCAAGTGTTCAAGACTTCTCACACCTGCAAGTTCATCTTGTTTAGTCATTTGTCCAACTAAGAAGACCATGCGAGGCTTTTCTAAGTCTTTGGCAACTTCAGTCATCTTATAGGCACACTCCATAGTTTGGGTCGGAGTTCCTGGTCTTTGTGGAAATTCATCAAGTGTAAAAGTTTGAATTGAGTCTATGATTATTAATTGTGGATCAATTTTTTCCACCTGATCAAGGACTGAGTTAAGTGAAGTTACAGAATAAACCCAAATATTGTCAGAAAGTTTATCAAGAATTCTCTCTGCCCTCATCTTAATTTGTGTTTCTGATTCTTCTCCCGATGCGTAGAGGACCCTCATCCCCTTGTTAGCAATATCATTGGCAACTTGCATAAGAAGGGTTGACTTACCTGAGCCTGGCTTTGCAGTCAAAATACTAACAGAATCACGGACAATCCCACCGCCCATGACCCTGTTAAATTCTTCTATACTAGTCTTAATTCTCTCATCTGAAGAAACTGCAACAGTATTTAATTTTTGTGCATCCTTTTTAACTTTTTTAGACCTAGAAGAGCTTTTGCTAGAAGATGTTTCTTCTTCCTTCTCTTCTAGGGTATTCCATGCACCACAGTTGGGACACTTCCCAAAAAATCCATGGGAAATGTAGCCACATTTATTACATTGATAGACTGTTTTCTTTTTCATCTTTCGCCTTTTTTGTCTTCTTTACTTTTTTTATTTGAACCTTCTTGTATTTAACATCTACAGAGATTTCATCGCCATCTTTGATATTTCCATCTAAGAATTCGTCTGCAATTTTATCTTCAATGAGTTTTGTAATTGTTCTTTGTAGTGGCCTTGCACCAAAGACCTTGTCATAACCTTCTTCAACAAGGAAGTTGATAAGTTTATTTGTGTATGTTGCCTTGATTCCCATATCTTCTAGTCTAAGGTTTAGACTATCAAGCATGTTCTTAACAATGTCTTTGATCTCAGATTTTTCAAGAGCCTTAAAGATTACAACATCATCAACCCTATTTAAAAATTCAGGCTTAAACATATCTTTTAAAGACTGGTCTATAATGGACTTCATGTTTTCAAATTCACTTTTCTTTGCAGATTCTTCTGAAGTTGAGAAGCCTAGCACTGAATTCTTGGCAAGGAGGTTTGCTCCAGCATTTGAAGTCATAATTATAACTGTGTCTTTAAAGTTAACAGTCCTACCCTTGGAGTCAGTTAATCTTCCTTCATCAAGAATTTGTAAAAGAATGTTAAATATATCTGGATGAGCCTTTTCAATTTCATCTAAGAGAATTACTGAATAAGGATTTGTCCTAACAGCTTCTGTTAGCTCGCCACCTTCATCGTAACCAACATATCCTGGAGGTGAACCCACAAGTCTTGATACAGTGAATTTCTCCATGTATTCTGACATATCAAACCTAATCATGTTTTCTTCTTTACCAAATAAGTTTTTAGCAAGACTCTTTGCAAGATAAGTCTTACCAACACCAGTTGGTCCAACGAAGATAAAGGAACCTATTGGCTTGTTTGGATCCTTAAGGCCAATCCTTGACCTCTTTATGGCCTTGGCAAGGGCCTTGACAGCTTGGTCTTGTCCCTTGACATCTTCTTTTAGTTTTATATCAAGATCTCTTAATTTTTCAGTCTCTTCTTCTGTCATTTCAGTAACAGGAACCTTGGACCAGTCAGATACAATATCGGCTATAAGTTCTGGAGAAACTTCCTTCTTTGCTTCTTTTTCTTTAAAGGCAGCCCTCTTCTTTTCAAGCTCTTCTTCCACTCTTTTTTGTTCATCACGTAGATTTGCAGCAAGTTCATAGTCTTGGTCCTTTACTGCCTTGTTTTTCTTTTCTTCTATGTCTTCAAGGTCAAGCTTATATTTTTCTTCAAACTCTGGCACCTTATAAGATTCTATCTTTAATTTTGAACTTGCCTCATCAATTAAATCAATTGCCTTGTCTGGTAAGAACCTGTCGTTTAAATACCTGTCAGAATATTTTACAGCAGCTTCAATACTTTCGTCAGGTATTATGACATGGTGGTGATCTTCATAAATATTTTTAAGACCTTCTATTATTTTGATTGAATCTTCCACACTTGGTTCATCAACCATTATTGGCATAAGTCTTCTTTCAAAAGCAGAGTCTTTTTCAATTTTTTGCCTGTATTCTGTAATAGTTGTTGCCCCAATAATTTGTAGGACTGACTTTGTAAGCATAGGCTTTAGAATATTTGAAGCATCAAGAGATCCTTCAGCAGATCCTGCACCAATTATAACGTGCATTTCATCAATGAATAAAATAATATTTTTATTCTTGCTTGCCTCATTAGTTACATTTTTTAATCTCTCTTCAAAGTCTCCTCTGTATTTTGCACCAGCAATAAGTTGAGAAATATCAAGAGTTAGAATAATTTTATCCTTCATAATTTCTGGAACATTACCTGCAACAATTTCTGCAGCAAGTCCTTCAGCTATGGCAGTTTTACCAACACCTGGTTCTCCAATTAGGACTGGGTTGTTTTTTGTCCTTCTTGATAGAACTTGGATTACTCTTTTTATTTCCTTTTCTCTTCCAATAACTGGGTCAATTTTTCCTTCTTCAGCCTTTTTATTTAAATTAGTAGTATATTTTTCTAGGGCTTCAGAAGAACCTTCGCTGCCCTCTTCATAGTCCTCATAGTCTTCCATATTATTTACAATATCATTCTCAAGACTCATTACGTCAATGCCCAGTCTTTTTAAAACTAAGATAGCAACTCCTTGGCCTTCTCTTAGGATTCCAAGTAAAAGGTGGTCAGTTGACACTGTGTTCTCACCCATTTCCCTTGAAACTTCAAAAGCAAGTTCAAAAATCCTCTTTGTCCTAGGTGTGTAAGCAATGCTTGACACCACTGGACCTTGGCCCTGACTTACTATATCCATAGTTGTTTCCTTGGCCTTTTTGTAATCTACCCCAAGCTTTGAAAGTATGTGGGCTCCTGCATCTGTTCCTTCTCGCAAAATTCCAAGAAGTATATGCTCTGACCCTATATATGAATGTCTTTGTTCTCTTGCCTCTTGTTGGGCAAAGAGAATGGCTTTTTGTGATTTTTCACTAAATCTTCCAAACATACTCATTTGAAAACCTCCTTCATGAGAGCTCTCGACTTGTTGGCCCTTAAAATATCTCTTGACTTAAGGTCCAAGATTGAGCCTCTCTCAATTTGTAAGTGTCCATTTCTAAGCTTCATGATTTCCTTGTAAAAGTCAAAATCCCTATTTGGCTTTAAGATTGAAAGCTCAATCCCCAGGTTAATCATGCTCATGGACTGCATCATCTCTTCTTCCGATAGTAGCCTTGCATTGGCAAGTAGGCCGTAGGACCTGTTTACCATGTCTTCAAGGCTTATAATATTATCTAAATAAAGTTTTTTTCTATTTTCCCTTTCAACATCAGCAATCTCGTCGCTAATAAGTTTTAATTTTTCTAAATAAGAATCTTCGTCTTCTGTAAGTGTAGACTCAAAAGAAAGTGTATAAATACTTGCCATGGCTTTCTCGGACCTGCCCCTATAAGAACCTAGGGTGTAGCCAAGCCTTGATAGGCCCTTGGCAATTTCACTTATGCCAAAATAATTTAGGGCTGGCAAGTATAAAAATGCAATAGGTTTAAAACCAGTTCCTGCATTAAAAACCCTTGAAGTCAAATATCCATACTCTGGACTAAAGGCAAAATCTACTTTTTCTTCAAGCTTTTCTTCCAAGTCATAAATTTCCTTATAAAGTTCGTCAAGAGACTTAGTCCTTGAAAAGTTTGAAAGCTCAAGGTGTTCGCTTGAATTTATTAAAATATCTGGCTCTTCAACCTTTTGATAAAACCCAATATTTTTCTTCTCAAGAAAGCTCTTGCCAAGCCTTCCCTCTTCCAAGTATTTTAACTTTTTTAAGGAAGACATGTTTTCTATATCGACTTTTTCATAACCCATTTCTCTTATTATTGGGTCAAGGAAGTCTATATTTTCTCTTAATTCTTCGTCATACATAGTGTTGACAAAGTTCTTCCCGTCAATGTTTCTATATAATTTTATCTTGTTTCCTAAAATAATATTAGACATTGGCATCTTCCTTTAAAGTTTTTATCTCATCTCTAATTTCTGCTGCCTTTTCATATTCCTCTAGGCTAATAGCAAGATCAAGCTTTTCCCTTAGATCCTCTAGCTTCCTATTGTAGTAAATATAAGATTCTGAGTTTTTAGGAATTTTTCCCCTGTATTTTAAATTTATATTTAAAGCCTTTAGATAGGCCTTAATTTCATTTCCAAAGGAATCATAACACTTTGGACAACCTAGGACTCCTGTGTTCTTAAGTTCTCTAAAACTCCTACCACAGTATTCACACCTAATGTCATCTTTTTCATCCTTTGATGAGTTGGCGGTAAACTTGAAAATATTTTTTAGGGCATTTTCAAGTTGAGGAATTATATTTTGATAGCCCTGAAATTCTTTTTTAAATTTTTCTTCAGCACAAACTTGACAAAGATGAACTTCTTCAACTTCATCATTGTTTATTCTTGTGTAAGAAATTATTGATTCCCTTTCTTTACAGTTATCGCACAACATCTTCTTCCCTCCTAGCTGAAAATAACGAGGAGCATATTCTTTAACAAATCTGCCCTCAGTTCATTTCTATTTTCACATTGACTTAGGGACCTGTCGGACAGGCTCACCTTCATGAGTTCCATCTCCCTCTCAGTCAACTTATTTAATCTAACAAGCTCTTCTATTAGGTCGTCTGAATTATTTTTTGTAATAGAGTCGCCTATAAAATCTAAAAATCTTTCTAGTATATCTTCATCATCTTCTAATTTAACCTTAACAATTCTAATGTAGCCACCGCCACCACGTCTCGACTCAACATAGTAACCCTTAAAGGGTGTGAACCTAGTTGTCAAAACATAATTTATCTGTGAAGGTGCACAATTAAATTGGTCTGAAATTTTTGATCTTTGTATTTCAACAACTCCACCTGATTCAAATATTAATTCATTTAAAAATTCTTCAATGGAATTGGATAATTTTGCCATAAAATCATTTCCTTTGACTATCTTTGTCTTTTAAGTCAGAATAAATCTGACTATCTTTTACTATCTCTAGTTTAATATAAACTAGGACTTTTGTAAAGTATTTAGTTTCGTTACCTTTTAAGTTAAGCTTATATATTTTTGTTGTTTTTTAAAGAATTGTTTCATATAAATAATAAATTTTTTTCAAATGAAAATATCTGTTGGGATTCAACTCACCAACAGATATTTTTAGCTATTTAATTCTTTTTTTACTTATTTATGACTTTTTCTCGTTCTAGTTCTAAAATAGAAAATGTTCCTTTTGGAATACCACTTTTTGATGAGAAATCTAAATCTTTTTTAGAATTTTTTGAATCAGTAATAAGTATATAACTACTATGTTTTTTAGAAGTAGAAATTCTCAAACTCACATCAGAAACTCTTACTGCTATACGTGCATTCTCATTATCTTCATTAGAAAATACTAATAAATAATCAGCATCTTTATTTGTTGTAAATTTAAAACCCTGTTCTTCCATAATCTTGTTACTTACAATAACTTCTTTTAGCTTATATTTATACACACTATCATAAGTTAAGTCCTTAATAATTTTTTCATAGTTTGGTTTATCATCACAAACATCTATGTTAAAATTATAATTTTCTTTATTAGAATTTAAAAAAGAAAAACCACACATAATTGACACAATAGCCAAAGATATTAAAATTAATACAATTTTTTTAGTTTTCATTTTTATCCCCTTTCTATAAGGTATAATGTTATCTAACTAAATTATAAAACTATTAATGTTGCTTTTCAATATGTTTAATCGTTTTATAATAAAAAAGGTTGAACACTTAAGCCCAACCTTTAAAAATTTATTTTTATTTATCAGTTTTTCTTTCTTCAATAATTTTTTCTGCAATATTTTGTGGAACTTCTTCATATCTTACAAATTCCATGTTGAAAGTTCCCCTACCTTGAGTAAGTGATCTAAGATCAATTAGGTAAGTGAAAAGTTCAGCTTGAGGTGCTTCAGCAATAAGAACTTGAGTGCCGTCATTTTGTTGGTCCATACCAAGAATTCTTCCACGTCTCTTGTTCATATCTCCCATTACATCTCCAAGATAAGATTCTGGAATTGTAACTTCAACCTTCATAATAGGCTCAAGGAGAACTGGGCTTGCTTCTTGCATACCCTTCTTAAAGGCAAGATTTGCAGCAAGTTTAAAGGACATTTCATTTGAGTCAACATCGTGGTAGGATCCATCATATAAAACAGCCTTGAAGTTTGTAACAGGATACCCTGCGAGAACTCCCTTTTCCTTAGATTCAATAATTCCCTTTTCAACTGCTGGGAAGTAGTTCTTAGGAACTGCGCCACCAAATACTTCTTCATCGAATTCAAAATCATTTTCAGATGGTTCAAATCTAATCCAAACATCACCATATTGGCCTGCTCCACCAGATTGTTTTTTGTGTTTACCTTGTACACTTGCAGTCTGTCTAATTGTTTCTCTATAAGGGATTATAAATGGAACAATTTCAACTTCAACACCATAAGTGTTCTTTAATTTTTCAAGTATAACATCAAGTTGAACCTTGCCTTGACCACCTATAGTCATTTGTTTAGTTTCTGTATTTCTTTCGATTGTAAATGTTGGGTCTTCGTCCCTAATCTTCTTAAGAGATTGAGTAAGCTTTTCTTCGTCTCCCTTAGTCTTAGGTTCTATTGCATAATATAAAACTGGAGTAGGATGTTTTAACTTCTTGTACTTAACCATGTGGTCCTTATCACAAAGAGTATCACCAGTTAAAGTACCTGCAAGTTTTGTAGTTGCACCAATGTCTCCTGCATATATTTCATCAACTTCTATTTGTTCCTTGCCTCTCATTACAAAAAGGCCACCAAGTTTTTCTGTTTCTTCAGTAGTTACATTATATAAAGGAGTGTTTTTAGTTAAAATACCAGAAATTACCTTAAAGATAGAAATCTTTCCAAGGAATGGGTCTGATACAGTTTTAAATACAACTGCTGCAAAAGGATCCTTTGCTGAAACCTTTCTTTCTTCCCCTTCCTTGTATCTAAATCCAAGGTGGGCACGATCATCGTCTGGTGCTGGCATGTAGTTAACAATTGTATTAAGTAAAATATCAATACCTATTCCCTTTTCACCAGATCCAACAAGTAGTGGAACTGCGTCACCTTCAAGTAGGGCTGTTGTAACTCCTCTTAGAAGGTCTTCTCTTGTGAATTTTTCTCCAGAGAAGTATTTTTCCATAAGTACTTCATCAGAACCTGCAACAACTTCTGCAATTTCTTCATACATTCTTTCAGTTGCCTTAACTTGGTCGTGGTTAAGTTCAGTTTCTTCTGGTGCAGAGTTTATATACTTATATCCCTTTTGGAAGATTACATCAGTTACACCAACAAAATCTTCACCTTCGCCAATAGGTACAGAGAATGGGATAACTTTTTTACCAAAGGCAGCTTCAAGCTCATCCATTAGTTTTCTAAAGTTTACATTTTCTCCGTCAATTTTATTTATAAAAATAATTCTTGGAAGACCAATTTTTTCTGTGTATTTCCAAGTTCTTTCTGTTCCAACTTCGATACCCTTAGTTGCATCTATAACCATAATTGCTGCTTCACTGGCTCTTAGAGCACTGTGAGCTTCGCCAACAAAATCAAGAAATCCAGGAGTATCTATTATGTTTACTTTATAATTTCTCCATTCAACAGGAATAATTGATGTTGCAATTGATGTTCCTCTTTCTCTTTCTTCTTTTGAGAAGTCGGATACTGTGTTCTTGCTAGAAACATTTCCAAGTTTTTTTGTAGCTCCACTTTGGAATAACATAGCCTCTGTTAGGTTAGTCTTTCCGGAGCCAGAATGTCCCACGAGAGCAAGATTTCTTACCTTATCTGTTGTATAAACTTTCATTGTTTTCCTCCTAAATATATTAATTTTTTTGAAATCGTTTCGATGGATAAATTATAACATAAATTTTAGCATTTGAAAACTGTGTAAAATTATCTATTTAGGGTATTACATTGTTATAAATATAATATTACTAATAAGTGAGTGGTGTGAATGGATTTTAAATTTTTAAATAAAGATAAACTCCCCTACCTTATAATTGTCTTTTTACTTTTAATAATTGGCTACCAATATTATGATAATCACAGCAAGGATGATGCCAAAGAATTTTTAAAAATAAATACTGCTGGCATAATTGATAATAAGAAGAAATCTCTTGATGAAAATACAAAAGAACTTGAGATTGAAAAAGCTCCTGAAGAAAGTGAAGAGATAATGGTACATATATCTGGAGCGGTAAATAGCCCTGGCATCCTAAGACTTGACTCAAGTAAGCGTGTGGTTGATGCCCTTGATTTGGCTGGTGGAGCAAGAGATGATGCAGACCTTGATAGGGTTAACTTGGCAGCAAGGCTTCACGACGAAGAAAAGATTTATATTCCAAAAGTTGGCGAAGTACAAGAAAATATGACCACACTTGTATCTAGTCCATCATCAAGTGGGCCTGCTTCAAAAATAAATATTAACTCAGCTGACCTAAGTGAACTGACAAAAATTCCTGGAGTTGGAGAAAAAACTGCCCAAAAGATTTTAGACTACAGGGCCAACAATTCTTTCTCTTCCATTGAGGACATAAAAAATGTCCCTGGCATTGGGGACAAAAAATTTGAATCCATGAAGGACTACATTTCTACTTATTAAATTTAAAAACTACAAACAAAAACTTATTTAATAATTACTAAATATTTTTCATATTCTTCCTAAAAAAGCTCAAGAAAAAAGAAGCACCTGAGTGCCTCTTATCTTGAGCTTAATTTTTTATCTATTTCTAGTATTTTTCTTGTAGCGATTTTTATCTGAAGAGGCAATGCCTATTATTAGTGCAAATATAAGTGACACTAATCCAGATGAAACTCCCACTACAAAAATAATTAAATTGTCTAAGCTTGTTGGATCAAAAAGTTTATTGATAACCATAAAAAGAGAAATTATCCCAACAAATACCAGAGCAAGTCCTGGTAAATATTTTATAAATTTTAAATCCCTTGCAGCAAAGTTTACTATAAAGGTAATGACAATTCCAATTAATATTGCACCTAGGGTTAGGAGCATGTAAGTGGAATTTTCTCCAATCAATTCTATAATCTTATTCATTTCACACCTCATTTATTTGATGAAAGTTCATCCTGCCAAATATTTGCATAGCGGCCTGTTGCCCACTCTGTCATAATTGTGGAAGCCTCATCTCCTATTTCCCTTTCAAAAATAGGACTGGAGATAATTCTTCCTTCACTTATATTATATATTCTTAGATAATTATTTTCCAATGTTATTAAGAAATTGTTATCTGGAGAAACAAATCCATCTTTTATTCCTGACTTAAAACTTTTGATCTGAGTCATTGGAATATTTATTTTGTTGTACTTGTTAACTTCATAAGGAAGAACTAGATTTAAATCAAAATCAGAATACTTTCCATCTTCTGTGTTAAGCCTTCCCTTGAGCTTCCAAAATCCATTGTCCCTATAGATTCCAATATTGTAAGGATCTTCTTTTAGGGATTGAATGTTTTTCCCTTCAGCCTTTAATTCATCTTCAGATATGAAATCTTTATAACTAAGGGCCTTTTTATCCTCTAGCTTATCTAAATTATAAATTCTAAGAGTCCTTTTGCCTGTATTCCTATCGAGACTCTCAACATTTATATAATTATTTGTAATAAAGTTAATTGTCTTAAGGGAGTTGTCTTCTCTTAACTCTTCAGCTTCATTTTTTGGAATTTCCGAATCTCTTTTAAGAAGATTTGACGTTTTATAGTCTCTTGCAATTAACCTATCAGTTGTTTCCTCTGACTTTGATTCTCTTTGAACACTAACTTCATAGAAGCGATCATCCCTTGGAAGGATAATATTGTTCATCTCGTAGACATTTTCCAATTTTGAATCAGAAAATTTTAGGTAAAGAGTCTTGTAATTCCATGAAGGAATATTGGAATCAAGTTTAGTTTTAAATCCAATTAAAAATCCCTTGTCACCTGTTAAGTCAAACAAGCTACTCTTAGCTAAAACCTCATCCTTTCTTTCTAAAATATGTGAATTTAAATCTTCATTTTTTATCTTGTCGTCCACAAGTTTTATTTCAAGAGTTATTCCATTGTCAAACAAGAGAGCAGTGTTCTCACTTGTCTTTATAACTTCATAATACAAGGAAGAGTTGGAATTTGAATCGAAGACATAAGTTGTATAGACTTCAGAATCTTCAAGTCCCAAATTCTTGTAGTCAAGATTAAACTTTTGGTATAAATAATTAGAAAGTTTCACATATTTAGTCTTATAAGAAGCATCCTTTATATAATCATTGGCAAGAAGGACTGAGTCATTACTAAAGTATAAGTCTTCTCCAATTAATTCCTTAAATTTAAAATTGTCTTGGTTTGATTTTTTATTGGATATAAACTTCGTTATTGTCCACTTACCATAAAGTGGTGACTGACCCATATCTGGCCTTTCAACATCAGTTCCTTGACTTGTCAAAAAGGAGCAACCCGTTAATAAAACTAGGGAAATTAATGAGAGGTAAAAAATTATTTTTTTAATCATTTTTTTCACCTACTTCTTTTTCTATTTCTAGGGGCAAGCTAACCTTGACTGTTGTTCCAATATTTTCTTCGGAGAAAATCTCTAGTTTACCTTGGTGGAGTTTTGTTATCTCATCACTAATGGATAGACCAATTCCACTGTGGCTCTTGGAGTGTTTGCCCTTGTAGAATTTTTCTTTTACGTGAGCAAGTTCTTCCTTAGTCATTCCCATTCCATTGTCAGAAACCATAATTTGAACAAGATCAGCTTCTCTTATCATTTGGAACTTAACCCATCCCTTGTCTGATGTAAATTTAATGGCATTGTCCAAGAGATTAATAAGCAGCTGTTTGATCCTATTTTCATCAGCATTAATAAGTATTGACTCTTCTGGGAGCGCTGTAATAAGTTCAATATTGTTGGACTTGGCACGAGGTCTCATTTGCTTTGATATATCCACACAAGTTTGTGTTATATCAAAAACATCCTTATCAAGGGTGATTCTTCCTGAAATATATCTAGAAAAGTCTAAGAGTTCTTCAACCATTTTGGCAAGCCTGTCTGCCTCATTCTCTATTATATTTAAGCCATCTTCCATTAGTTCTTTTTCATCTTCTTTGGCATCCTTTAGTACAACGGCCCATCCCTTTATTGATGTAAGAGGGGTTCTAAGCTCGTGAGAAATTGAAGATATAAAATCATTTTTTATCCTATCTTTGTTTATAATTTCATCACTCATGGCATTAAGAGTCTTGGCAAGCTCTCCTATCTCGTCATCTTCAAAAATCTTGGCCTTCTCCTCGTAATTTCCCTTTAGCATAGTCTTGGCTACTTCTGTAAGTTCTAAAATTGGTTTTACAATGGACTTTGATATAAGAAGTGAAACCATAGTTGTCACTAGGGCTACAAATAGAGTAAAGATAAGTAGACTTATAATAGTTTTTAAAATTGCAGCCTTGATTCCTTCAATAGACGAAATAAATCTTAGGTAGCCAATTATTTCTCCTTCATTATTTTTTATAGGACCTGCAACGGACATTATAGCTTCACCTGTTTGTGAATCTTCTCCCTTCCAAGTCTTTATTTCACCCTTCTCAGCGGCCATTACATCTATAGTTTCTATTGGGTTTGAAGCCAACCTTCCAATGGAATCTGACAAGAGGTTTTTATCCTTATCAAGGATTTGGACTTCTGCATTGGTGTTAGACAAGAAGATATCACTGTCCTCATAGATCAAATCTTCAATGGACTTGTCGGAATAGTCTCTCCTGTAAATTTCTAAAGAGACCTCCATCCTCTGGATTAATTCCTTGGATATGTTGTTGTAATAGTAGGAGCTAAAGGAAAAAAGCAAGAATATATCTATAATTGAAATTGTAATTAAAATTATTATTAAAAAACTTCTGACAAGTCTTTTTCCAATTTTATTTTTCAATTATAAACCTACTTCCATCTGTAACCAGTTCCCCAAACTGTTTCAATATAGTCTGGCTTTGCTGGGTTTGTTTCGATTTTTGACCTAAGTCTTCTTATATTTACATCAACAATTTTTGAGTCGCCTAAGAAGTCATCTCCCCAAACTAATTTTAAAATTTCATTTCTTGTCATGGCCTTGCCAGGATTTGTCATAAATAATTTTATAATTTGATATTCTGTAGGAGTGAGTTCTAGTTCCACATCATCCTTATAAAACTTTCTTGAGTAAGAATCTATTTTAAAAGGTGGGTCTGTGATTAAGTTGCTTTCATTTTCTTCACCAATTTCAAGCCTTCTCTCAATTGATTTTATCCTAAGAGTTAACTCAGTTGGGTTAAAGGGTTTAGTCAAATAATCATCTGTTCCATATTGAAGACCCATAATCTTGTCATAGTCTTCTGCCTTTGCAGTTAGCATAATGATACCAAGGCTTGGGAACTCTCCCCTCAAGGTCTTGCAGACTTCAAAACCATCTATGCCAGGTAGCATAATATCTAGGACTACAATATCTGGAAGCTCGCGTCTAGCAATTTCAATTCCATCTTCTCCGCTGCCAGCTTCAAAAATTGTGTAGCCTTCTCTTTCAAGATTTATCTTAACAAATTTTCTTATTGATTCTTCGTCTTCAACGAGCAAGACTTTTGTTTTCAAAATATCACCTCTATCTTGTAATTATAAAGAAAATCCACTCCAAATTCAATTGAAGTGGATTTATTAATGTCTTAATAATAGTTAGGAGCTTCTCTTGTAATTGTAATGTTGTGAGGGTGAGATTCTGTAAGTGAAGCTTGTGTGATTTTAACATACTTAGCAGTTGCCCTAAGAGTTTCTAGGTCCTTTGCACCCATATAACCCATGGCAGACTTAACTCCACCAACAAGTTGGAATACAATGTCTCCTACTAGTCCCTTGTATGGAACCCTGCCTTCAACTCCTTCAGGAACATACTTAGTTGTACCTGTTTGGAAGTATCTATCAGAAGAACCGGCACTCATGGCACCAAGAGAACCCATGCCCCTGTAAGCCTTAAATCTTCTACCTTCAACAAAGATTTCTTCTCCTGGAGATTCGTCAGTACCTGCGAATAGTGAACCCATCATAACAACATTACCACCAGCTGCAAGAGCCTTGGCAACATCACCAGAGAATTTAATACCACCATCGGCAATTATTGGAACTCCGTATTTTTTGGCAGCTCTATAAGCTTCCATAATAGCAGTAATTTGTGGAACACCTATACCTGTTACAACTCTTGTTGTACAAATAGAACCAGGTCCAATACCAATCTTAACACAGTCAGCACCGGCCTTAATTAGGTCTTCTGTTCCTTCATAAGTAGCAACGTTACCTGCTATAAGTTGTAGATCTGGGAAGGCATCCTTAATATTTTTTATAGTCTTTAATACGTTCTTAGATTGTCCGTGAGCAGTATCAATAACAACCACATCAGCCTTTGCCTCAACAAGAGCTTCGATCCTATCCATAACATCATTAGTTGCACCAACTGCAGCACCAGCAAGTAGTCTTCCTGATTTATCTCTTGCAGAGTTTGGATATTGTTCGTGTTTTTCAATATCCTTAATAGTGATAAGACCCTTTAGGACATTGTCTTTGTCAACAAGAGGAAGCTTTTCAATTTTATATTTCTTTAAAATATTTAGAGCTTGGTCTAAATTAATATCAGGATCTCCTGTGATTAGTTTTTCTGAAGTCATTACATCGCTAATTCTTTTAGAAAGATCTGTTTCAAATCTTATGTCCCTATTTGTAATAATTCCTTCCAAGACACCCTTTTCTGTAACAACTGGAACACCAGAAATTCTGTACCTATCCATAAGTTCAGAAGCATCTTTAATAGAATGATCCTTAGTTAGTGAAAATGGATCAGTTATAACTCCGTGTTCAGATC
The DNA here is from genome assembly GCF_900454685.1 of Peptoniphilus harei. Taxonomy (GTDB): domain Bacteria; phylum Bacillota; class Clostridia; order Tissierellales; family Peptoniphilaceae; genus Peptoniphilus_A; species Peptoniphilus_A harei. The sequence goes on from NZ_UATM01000032.1 coordinate 1,700,395, forward strand.
TCTTAACCTTGTCAACTTCTAGGGCTTGTTCTTCAATTGACATATTCTTGTGGATAATACCAATACCACCTTCTCTTGCCATGGCAATAGACATCCTGTGTTCAGTTACAGTATCCATACCTGCTGACATAAGAGGAATGTTTAGTTTAATCTTTTCCGTTAGGTTTGTAGATAAATCAACTTCGTTAGGCAAAATTTCTGATTTTGCTGGTACAAGTAAAATATCGTCAAATGTTAGTCCTTCTCCAAAAAATTCCATATTCCCTCCTGATTATTAATACATTTATTCTTCATTTGCAATTGACTTCAACCTGAAATCAATATTCTCATCAACCAATGTAACCTTATCTGGCAGACTTAATTTCACTAAATCATTTCCATTTTTATAATTATAAAAATTAACTGGTTTAGTTTCTATAAAGTCGATAGAATCAATTACATCAGAATTTCCTCTAATTGTAACAGAAGATGGCTCAATTGAAAAGTCACTTGTCACAATATTTTTGCTAGTATTTTCATTAAATTTTATTTTAATTGGGACAGTTTTACTCTTTAATATTGGAAGGTCAACTTTTACACTTGAAGGATTGACTTCAACTTCCTTAATTATCTTCCCTCCATCGTCGTAGGCATATATCTCTGCCTCAAGGCTCGTTGACTGAGTTATATCAGCAAGATCAATATAAGCATCAACCTTTTTAATCTTATTCATATAAGTTGATGGACCCTTGACTTCAACGTCTACTTTCTTATTTAAATCACCTAGACTAAGTCCCTTTTCCAGCTTATTTAAGAATACAATATTGGCTTCATGCTTCTCTTTTAAAACCTTGTCAACTTTAAAAGGTATCCTTCTTGGTGTAGTGTTAGTTACAGATATTCCAAGATCAATATAAGATACATTAATAGGAACAGAATGTTCTCCTTCAGTTAACTTACTAACATCAACCTTGGCAACAATTCCATCTTTTGTTACATTTCTCATGTAAGAATTATAACCCTGGAGTTTAACATCAACGGTAGACTCCTTAGGAGAAATAATCGTTAGGTCTTTGGCCTTTAGATCAGACAAGCCTTCATAAGAAACCTCTATATTTTTGTAGTTTGTAGAAGTAATGAAATTTGCTTCACCCTTAACATAGGACCATAGGATGATAGCAAAAATTAAGGACATAATTTTTATCATCAAGGTCCTATCATTTTTAAAATTTATTTTCTTCATTTTTTTCACCACGCTTTGAGAAAAAAGTTCTTGCCTTGTAGTCTGGACTATAAATTTCTAAAAGTTTTGCCTCTAGAGTTTCTATATCCAAGTATCTTGAAATAACTCCATTTTCAGCTGTGGAAATAGTTCCATTTTCTTCTGAAACCATTATAGAAAGGCAATCAGCTCTTTCAGAAATTCCAATTCCTGCCCTGTGTCTTGTCCCCAATTCCTTGGAAATCTTTTGGTTATCAGATAAAGGCAAGAAACAAGCTGCGGCCTTAATTTTTGATCCCTTTATAACAACAGCCCCATCGTGAAGTGGCGTATTTGGAATAAAAATATTTATAAGAAGTCCACTGCTAACCTTTCCATTAATTTCAGTTCCAGTTTCAATAACTTCTGTAAGGCCAACTTCATTTTCAATAATTATTAGGGCACCAATTTTTTGTCTAGCAAGAGAGGCAACTGCAGAAGTAATTTCCTCAACAGTCTCTGGCACATTGTCCTTATTTTGACTGAAACTATTCTTTATATTTGAAGTAAGGCCTAGATATTGTAAACCCCTTCTAATTTCAGGTTGGAACAAGACAATAATAGCCACAATACCGTCATTGATAAACCTGGTAAAAATCCAGTTCACTGTGTAAAGTTGGAAAAATTGTGAAATTTTAATAAATAATAGGATAAAAAGAATTCCCTTAAAAACTTGCTCTGCTCTCGTGTTTCTAATTAATTTTAAAACATAATAAATTAAGATAGTGACAATTAATATGTCAACAACATCTCTCAAGTTAATAATATTTAATAGGTTGCTAAACTTATCCATCCTAAGCACCTCTCTTTCTAACAATAATTATAAGTGCAATATATAAGCCAAGGGCAATTAAAATATCTCCAAGGCTAATGACCTTAGAAGGTCCAATAAACCTCTTTAAGTATATTAAGTCTGACAAGAAATATAATTTTGCCTTATCAAATACACCATGACTTAGGCTTGCTCCCATATAAATAATTTTAATAATTCTCTCATTTTCTATTTTCATAAGGGCAGATGGCGAGACTGGCATTTTTCCATTAGCCATAACTGGAAGGGCATTTAAAAAAGTCCCAATACCACAAATTAAAAGGCCCTTGTTCTCATAATTGGAAAAAAATGAAAGGCTAATGAGAAGAAGAGATGCGATATGAAACAAAGTGAAGTTTCTTACAAAAAAGTCAGTAAGACTTCCAAAGTCTCTTCCCGTAAGAAAATTTATAAAAACCATTATAAAAATTCCAATAAAAGCCAGATAAAATCTTTTAAATTTAAAATTTATTAAATTATTTAGGTCCTTTTCCTTAATAAAAATCATACTTATAAGTGCAAGTATTAAGGCTTCTAAAATCATTTTATCACCACAAAACAAGAATAACATTAGAAAATTGTATATTTCTTCTTTACTAATAAATTATTATATCACAAATACTTTATTTGATTTGTATTATAAATTATTTTCAATTATACTTAGGATAAGATATTTGAAAGGATGAGGTAAATGTATAAATGCCCAAATTGTGGGTCAGAATATGGCTATTTTGATAATGTTGCTTATAACTGTCCTGAATGTGGACATATGTGGACTGATCTTTCTCTTGAAGAGGACAAGGTTCTTGATGCCAATGGCAACGAACTTAAGACTGGAGATAGTGTTGTAACTATTAAGGACTTAAAGTTTGGCAAAGACACCATGAAGAGGGGGACTAAGATTACTAATATTAGAATTCTCGATGAAGAAGTTAACGGTCATGACATTGACGCTAAGACTAAAGACTTCGGTGGAATTTATCTTAAGTCTTCTGTTGTAAAAAAGCTTAATTTTTGTGCCAAGTCTTGGCACTTTTTTTATTTATTTTATAACTTTCTATTTATTTTCAAAATAGGACTATAAGTTGTCACTTTTAATCCTAAAATAATTTATTTTATAAAACTTAGCTTTACATACTTGATTTTTTATAAATTTTTTCAGTTTATAAGCTATTACAAGTTTTATTATTTTTTATATCTCAATTGTTTTCCAAATTTTATTCCAAAATTATATAAGAATTGCTTATTCAAATTTTAAAAATTTCCATCAAAAAAGGAGCCTAAGCTCCTTAATTTTTACACATCTTTAATTCTTAGGGCCTTGTAGCCTGCTTTTCTCACTGGAGCTACTCTTACTCCAGTCCTTGGAACAGATTCAACAACCTTTCCATCTCCAATATAAATCATAATGTGTTCTCCTGCCTTATTGAGGAGGTCTCCCCTCCTAAGCTGATTCATTGGAATATCCTCAACCATAGGTGATCCTTCAATGAGCCATGAGTAGGCTGGTGCAAGAGGAAAACCTGCAAATTCTGCTGCTGTCCCAACAAGTCCTGAGCAGTCAAATTGCTCATAAGAAAAACCTTGCACACTTAGGGCATAGTTAATCATATGGTCAATTTTTTCATTATAAGAATTTGGACCAGTGAAGTACCACCAGGACCATCCAATGTTTTCTCCCTTCTTTGCAAGAGAATAAATTTGTCCCCTATCGGCTGTAAAATCCTTGAGATTTGTTTGAGGTCCATAAAGATAATTTCTAACTTCATTAGCCTTTACACTAACAAGTTCACTAACTCCATTTAGCTTTGGAGCAGTATCAACAAAAGTTACATAAGCGACCTTATAGGCATCTTCTTGACCTGAAATTTTTTCTCCACGAATAAGGGGAACTAAGATGTTTTTCTTCATCCACTTATTTAAGTAAGCCTGACTGATGTTTGTGTCATTACCATCAATATAAATGGTCATTGTCTTTAAGGTGTCAAGATCAAAATATAAAATCCCTGTACCTTTTGGGACATTTACTTGAGATGAAATCTTTTTAAAGTTTTGAATTTTTGAATTTCTAATCTCTGCTGCATAACCTGTCTTTAGATTCACCTTTCTATCAATATTTTTTGGAGGAAGATAAATAAGATTTTCTTCTGCTCCAATAAGATCTCTTGTTCCTGTGCTTGCCTTAGGTCTTGATGCTTCTTCTTCCATGCCAATTAGCTTGTCTATTTCCTTCTTTAAGTCCTCAACAAGTTTTTCATCACTTGGAAGGTTTGGATTGAGGATTACAGATTTTCTCAAGGAGTCATAATAAATCTTTATATCTAAGGCACTAGCCAAGTCTCTGAGCTTAAAATAATTATTTCCATCAATATTATAGCCAGAAATTTGAACTTCTTTGCCATCAATAAAAATCTTTTGTCTTGTTGTTACAGCTTCCTTCGCCCCAACTACATTATCACTTGGAAGTCCAGTAAAGTCCCCATAAGATGTTTTTGTCGTAATTTCAATGGCATCCTTGTCCCTATTGTAATCGACATCAAAGTTTTTAATAGTTCCATTCATATAGGATGCAAAGTCACGAAGTTTAAAATAGTTGTAATCCTTTATTATGTAGGTTGAAAAAGTATAGTTGGATACGTCTCCATTCTCTGCAATAATATCCATCTTTGATGAATTGTTTGGCATAGCTTTTTCAGCAAAAATATTTGTTGGAATTATTAAGCTAAGAAGCAAGCCAAGTAAAATTAAAGTTTTCTTCATAATTTTCTCCTTTCTCTATTTACCTTGATAAATTAATTTTATCAAATAAAGCTTGCCTTAGCTACTTTTACTTTATAAAAGATGACTACAATATTTTTTATAAATCCCAGTCCTCAACTTGATAACTTGATCCTTTTGCCTTAAAATATTCTAGAGGTGTAAAATGAAATTATTAGAAGATAGAATTATAAAAGACGGAAGAATTTTAGATGGAAATATTGTTAAGGTAGATTCATTTTTAAATCACCAACTTGACATAAAATTTTTGGATAAGCTTGCTGAAGAGATGGCTCTTTATTTCAAAGATAAAAAAATTAACAAGATACTTACTATAGAAGCAAGTGGTATAGCCCTTGCAACTGTTGCTTCAAAACACTTTAACGATGCCATGGTGGTATTTTGCAAGAAGCAAAAAACTTTAAATATTGGAGACGATGTTTACCAGTCAAAGGTTGAGTCCTACACTACAAAGAAAAATTACACTATAACTGTTTCCAAGAGATTCTTATCTCCTGATGACAATTTACTTATTATTGACGACTTCCTTGCTGAAGGAAATGCCCTTAAGGGTTTGATTGACGTTTCTAAGCAAGCTGGTGCAAATGTGTCTGGAGTTTCTGTTGCCATTGAAAAGGGCTTCCAAGATGGGGGCAAGATAATTAGAGACATGGGCTACGACCTTCTCTCTCTTGCAATTATTGATTCCATTGAAGATGGAAAAATTTCTTTTAGATAAATCTATAGATGAATTTATAAAACAATTTATAAAATTTAAGGCTCCTGCTTTTGTCCTTTCGACATTGGCTGGAGCTTTTTTTATTTGTTCACTCTTAAAAGTTTTCCAAGAAAATAATTAACCAAATTTTTTTAGATTTTTGAAATCTAATTCAATTTCATAAACCAATCTCTTCTTCTCATAAATTTTCCAATAAAAAAACCGAGATTTCTCTCGGCTCTTATTATCTTATTAATTTTCAAATTCTTATTTATTTGCAATTTCAACTAGAGAAGACTTTAAATTTTCTTCTATCCTTCTAAGTTCTTGTGAAGCTTCTTCACGTCTCTTATGACCTTCAATTTGAATTTCACGAACTTCATTTAAGGCAGATATTAGTTGATCATTAGTGTGTCTTATTGTTTCCATATCAACTATTCCCCTCTCAGATAATTTTGCAGTTTCAACAGTAGTTTGCTTTAAGGTTTCTGCATTCTTCTTCAAAAGTTCATTGGTTAAGTCAGTCACTTCTTTTGTCGCCTTGGCAGCTTCCTTAGAATGATTTGCTCCAAGAGCTATAACCATTTGAGACTTCCAAAGTGGAATGGTGTTCACAATAGTTGACTGAATCTTTTCAACCATAACTGTGTTAGAAGATTGAACCATCCTAATTTGTGGTGCCATTTGGATTGAAACCATCCTAGTTAGATCAAGGTCGTGAAGCTTTTTCTCAAACCTAGAAATCATATTCACATAATCGTTGGCACGTTGTGCATCAACTGGAAGGTTGGTCTCCTGAGCCTTCTCTTGAAGTCTTGGCAACTCTACATTCCTTGCCTCTTCAAGTTTTTTCTTGCCGGCCAAGATATACATACTAAGTTCCTTATAATAAGACTCGTTTAAGTCATACATTTGGTCCAGCATGGCAATGTCTTTCATAAGTGTAACTTGGTGGTCTTCAAGAGTCTTTATAATGTTATTGACATTTTTTTCTGCAGAGTCGTACTTGGTTTTTATTGAAGTCATCTTATTTGCTTGTTTTTTGAAAAATCCAAGGAACTTGTTGTCTTCCTCATCAAGGTCAAAGGTCTTTAGTTCATTTACTACTCCAGATAATAAGTCTCCAACTTCTCCAAGATCCTTTGTCTTAACAGACTCTAGGGTCTTCTCAGAAAAGTTTGAAATCTTCCTTTGGGCACCAACCCCATATTGAAGGACTATATTTGAATTTGTTATATCAATTTCTTTTGCAAAATCATTAACTTGTTTTTCTTCCTCTGGGCTTAGCTTAAGCTCCTTGTCTTCTTCAACTTCCTTCAAGATAATTTTTTCATCATCTTGAATTTCATCAAAGTCATCTGATAGTGATAATTTTATTTCTCTATCCACTTTTACCTCCCAATTTTAAATTCGTCCTTATCCAAAAGTCCTTCTTGCTTTAACATGGACTTCAAAACACTCATGTCTGAAGATAAGTCCATTATTTTTTCCTGGTAAATATTGTCCAAAATCTTCATGAAAGCATCTATTACAATGTCCATGGTATTTTCAATATCTCTTAGAGACCCTCTCACAGATTCTGTTGGCTTCTCCTTCATTTCTAAATATGAATTTGAAAGCTTAAGAGTAGTTGGCAGATAATAATTTATAGCCTTATTTAAGTCTGACGCTGTGCTTGGATTTTCCTTTAAGAGTTCAAAAATCTTTCCAATTATTTTTAAGAGTTCTCTAATTTTTTCATCCATTGGAGAAGAAATTTTTCTCTCGATTTTAGTTAGCTCTGTCACGTAAGACTTGGCTCTCAAGAGAAGTTCTTCTGCCCTCTCATTGTTTTCTTGATTTTCAAGTTCTTCCATCTTTTCATGAGGATCTCTTAGGGCTTCTTCCTTGTATAATTTATAAGTTTTTGAATCTAAGATAAATAATTTGCCATCTTCAACAATCCTTGCCTGCCTGTAGTAATCTTTTTCTATCATATTCAAAAGATCATTTATTGTAAAATCAAGAGGCTTGGCAGTTATGGCTGCAAGGTCTCCTGTTGGAATCACTGTATTATTTCCAATTTCACGATTGTATTTTCTGAACCTAATTATCTGGTCTTTTAATTTTTTTATTCTAAAGTTTCCATAAAAAGAAATAATAAGTGCAGGAATAACCCAAAAAATTAAGGCTGGCAGATCTTCTCTTATTGATCCATAAGTATCAAACATATCCATGAGAAAACCAAACAAAGCAAAAATATGACCTACTATAGAAATTTTAAAAATTGGTCCCCAAGTCTTAATCCTCTTCATGGTCTTTGGATTTTGATTTATTATCCTGTCATCATTTTGGATGGAGTAGGGCAAATTCTTTTTGTTTTTATTAACAAAATTAGAAATAGACCTCTTTGTGACGTCAATTGCTGTATCAATTCCCTCTCCAATTATTTCTCCAATTTCTTTAAAATTCTCTTCTTTAAAGGCGTCGTTTATCTTATCTTGAAAATTATTTTCCTTATCTTTTCTCATCTTTCACCTCAAAAAGCTATGACAATTCCTCCTATGTCGGCATATCCTGATGACAAGCCGTTAGTATGTCTAAGGTGTACTTTTGCACCCTCATAGAGGTCTTCAATTCTTTCTTTGATTTTTTCTGCCCTTTCCTTATTTGCTACATAAGAAATTGTAATTAAGTCTGGCTTTTCTATCTTGCATTTGGACTCAATTGCCTTAACCATTTTATCAAGAGACTTTTTCATTCCACGATTGACTTCAAAGAGTTCTATTTCACCGTCATTGGAAATCATTATTGGTCTAATATTTAAAACATTGGCAATAAGACCTGCTGTCTTTTTTATTCTCCCATTTTTTATTAGGTTCTTCATGGATTCTAGGACAAACATTGTAGTCTCAAGCTTTGTTTCCTTCTCAATTTCTTCGACAACCTCATCAAAGTTTTTTTCCTTTACAAGGTCAAGTAACTTTAGGGCAATCCTTGTTGTTCCTGCTGATGCGGCCTTGGAATCTATTACGTGGATATTTATCCCCTCAAACTTTTCTTTAGCTTCAGCTTCTGCTACCTTTGCAGAGTTATAAGATCCAGAAAGTTTTGATGATATTGTCAAAATATAAATATCCTTGTCCTTATTTTCTTCAATTACTTGTAGGTAATCATAAGGAGATGGACAGGCTGTGTTTATTGGATGTTCTGTCTTTTCCATGGCTTCTAAGAATTCATCTATCTTTAAATTTTCATCATCTGTATAATCTTTTCCATCAATAGAAATTTTAAATGGGACATACTCAATACCCAGATCCCTTATCTCATCTTTTCTTAAATCACAACTTGTGTCTGATATAATCTTGTACATTGCTTGCTCCTAATTCAATTTATCTTCAATAAGCTTTACTATTTTGTCAGCATCACTTGAAAGTTTATCCTGGTCTTCCCCTTCAATCATTACACGAACAAGAGCTTCTGTACCAGATGGCCTTATTACAACTCTTCCAGATCCATGGTAGTTTTCTTCCACTTCTTTTATTGCATCCATAATTTCTGGAAACTCTTGGTACTTGTTCTTCAAGTCATCACGAACTTTTGCATTCTTTAAGACTTGTGGATAATCCTTCATCAATTTATTTAATTCAGATAATTTTTTGCCTGTTTTTTTCATAATTTCTAAGAGGTGGATGCCTGTTGCAAGTCCATCTCCTGTTGTATTGTGGTCAAGGAAGATTACATGGCCAGATTGTTCTGCACCAATTATATAATCATCAGATAACATCTTCTCAAGAATATACCTGTCCCCAACCTTTGTCTCAACAAAGTCTACACCAATTTTTTCAAGATATTTCTTAAGGCCCATGTTGGACATAATAGTTCCAACAGCAGCATTATTTTTGAGTCTGCCATCTTCCTTTAAATAAGTTGCTACTATGGCAAGGATATGGTCACCATCAACAATGTTTCCATCTTCATCAACGGCAATAATCCTGTCGGCATCGCCATCAAAGGACATTCCAATGTCTGCTCCTTCTTTTTTTACAAGTTCTTGAATTAGACTTGGATTTGTTGAACCACAGGAGTCGTTTATATTTTTTCCATTTGGCTCATTGTTAATGATTTTAACCTTAGCACCATAGGATTTTAAAACTTCTTCAGCTATATAAGATTGGGCACCATGACCTGCATCTACTGCAACTTCAAAATCAGAAAAGTCAAGATCGACTAGTCCCTTTAAATAGTCCACATATTTTTGTGTAAATTCATGAGACCTATTTAGCCTTCCAATTTCATGGCCTGTTACGTCCTTATATATCTTTGTAGTTGAAAGAATCTTTTCTTCTATTTCATCTTCAACCTCATCATCAAGCTTAAGTCCTTCTGATGAGAAAAATTTGATCCCATTGTGTTCATAAGGGTTGTGAGACGCAGAGATAGAAACTCCACATAGGTAGTCACCTGTCCTTGTTAAGTAGGCAACACCTGGAGTTGGGATTACTCCTGCTAGGTCTACATCAAGCCCTATACTCATAAAACCTGCCACAAGAGAAGACTCAACTAGGTCTCCTGAAAGTCTTGTGTCTCTTCCAACTAGGACCTTGCCCTTCTTGCCCTTGGCAAGTACATAAGCTGCAGCCCTTCCTATATCGTAACAAAGTTTTGGAGTTAGCTTTTTGTTTGCAATTCCACGAACTCCATCTGTTCCAAACAATCTTGTCATTTTATCACCTGTAATTTTTATCTATATATTCTATTAAATAAGCCCTGGTATTTTTCTCTGGATCATCTAAGACCATTTCCTCTAGGTCTTTTAATATCTTTCCAATAATTTTCCCTTCGGAGAATCCCAAGGACTTAATGTCATTTCCATTTATTTCTAAAAACTTTTCAGTTTTCATTTCTTTTTCATCTAATAGTTCTTTTACCCTATTTTTTCTATTTATAATAAAAGATGCATCTCTATCTATTCTTGTGCACATACAATCGGCAATTAATAGGTCGTAGAGGTCAAGAACATTATCCCTTCCAACTCTTTTTATCTGCCTTCTTAGGGCCTTATCTGTCATCTCAGCATGGACCTTCATGTGGTCTAAAATTAAGATTTTAACTTTTTCTATAGTTTTATTGGGAAGTCTGTATCTTTTTAAAATTTCTTCTACCTTATCTCCACCAAGAACTTCGTGTCCGTAAAAGTGTCCCCTGCCATCTTCTCCTATTGTCAAGGTGTCCACCTTTGATATGTCATGGAAAAGTGCCGCAAGTCTAAGACTCAAGTCTGGTTTCACATTATCCATTACGCAAAGCAAGTGATCAAAGAGAGTCTTGTCGTGGTAGGGAGAAAATTGAACAAAGCCAACTGTTCTCTTTAGGTCTGGAAAAATCACATCGAGAATTCCCGTCTCTTCCATTAAGAGCAAGTAGTTTGATGGATTTTCTCCTGTAATCATCTTTGAAAACTCATCAAAAATTCTCTCTGGAGCAATGTTTTTTAAGAGTCCTGCATTCAATGATAGGGCATCAAAAAGTTCTTCTTCGATAAAAAATCCAAACCTTCCAGCAAATCTTATTGCCCTCATCATCCTAAGGGCATCTTCTCTTATCCTTTCATTAGGATTACCAACTGCCCTAATTATTTTATTCTCTATATCAGCTTGGCCATCAAAGGGATCATAAAGTCTTCCATCCCCATCCATAGCCATGGCATTAATAGTAAAGTCACGTCTTTTTAAGTCTTCTGTTAAATTATCCGAAAAAATAACTTTTTCTGGCTTCCTGTTATTTACATAGTCGCCGTCAATCCTAAAAGTTGTAACTTCGTAGAGGGTCTTGTCTAGTAAAATGCCAACTGTTCCAAAGTCTTCACCAACTAAGACAGTCTTACAGTCTTTAAAGACTCTTTTAATTTCTTCTGGTCTTGCAGAAGTTGTTATATCGTAGTCGTGTGGCTCTATGCCCATTAGTTTGTCTCTCACAGACCCACCAACTATATAAGCTTCAAAGCCACTTTTTCTTAGTTTATTTAATATAAATAGGACATCCTTTGGCATTCTATCACCCTTTTCATTATAACATTCTTGTTCTTAATTTAAAATTATATAATTAAGCCCTTCTCTTGTGATATAATGAACTAAAATTGGAGGTATAACATGAAAAAGATTTTTATTATTTCAATGTCATTGCTTCTCAGCATAAGTCTTTCTGCTTGTGGCAAAAAAGACCAAGCTCCTGCTGAAGCTAATGAAGCAAAAGTTACATCAGAAGTCACTGATAAAGAGACTGATGAAGAGCAAGTTACTACTTCAAACTTTGATAAGGAAGCTGTTAACGAACTAATCAAAAACTCTGATTATATTTCAAGAATTAGAATTTCAACATCTACTGCTGAAGGTATGTCTGTTTCCTTCTTAAAGGATTATAAGGGAGACCTATCTCAAATTAAAGTAGATGTTCCAAAGAATCTAAGCCCTAACAAGGAATATTTAATTTTCTATAGGGATGATGAAAAGGGAGAAGTTTCTCCTACTACAAGAGACGGAGCTTTTATTGAGCTACAAGGAGACAAGGACTCAAACTTAATTTATATTGAAAAACAATTTGATCCAAACTCTTACACTTCATCATTAAAGAGCAAATAAGGAGGAAGATGAGAATGAAAAAATTTAGATCTATTCTATTTTCTCTTGTACTTATGATTTTTGTGACTTCAAATGTTTTTGCAGGCAGAAGTCCTCTTATTGAGTACAATGGAAAAATTATAAAGTCAGACGTTAATCCCTACATTCAAAATGAAAGGACTATGGTTCCCATAAGATTTATTTCAGAAACTCTTGGCTACAAGGTTACTTGGGATAATGACAAGAGAGAAGTTGGAATTAGTGGCAAGGACACAGAAATTTCCCTTAAAATTGATTCAACAAAGGCAAAAGTTAATGGAAAAGAATTAAAGCTTGACGCTCCTGCTTCAATTAAAAAGGAACGTACTTTTGTTCCCCTAAGATTTGTTGCTGAAAATCTAAAGGCAGAAGTTAAGTGGGATAATAAGAACTTTAAGGTTATCATCAATGACAATAAACGACAAGGATCTTCAATTATAGATTTGTCATCAGATGAGGATAAGTATGTAAAAGAAATTACATCTTTACAAGGTGATTTGAATAAGTCAATTAAAGATTTAAAATTATCTTTCTTTGACAATGCTGCTAAGCTAAGTGACGCTGAACTTGCTAATGCCTATGAAAAAGCAGATGGAGAAATCAGATCTACTGTTGATAAGATAAAAGCCCTTGATGTTCCAGAAAAATTTAAATCTTCTCACCAATATACTTTAGAAGCAAGTGAGAAGGCCCTAGAAATTCTTCCAGGCCTAAAGAATTCTATTATGGCTAAGGACGAAGAAGCTGCAAAATCTTTTATAAGAGAATTAACTGACTTCCAAGTTAAGATGCAAGAAGCAACAGATTCTTTTAAGGCAGCTCTTAAGGGAGAGGACTACAAAGCTCAAAAGGACATTGAAGTTTACAAGGACCAAAAGGAAAAACAAGATTCAACAGATAACTTGTTACAAGACAAAACTTTAAAAAATATTTTTAATAAACTTTAATTTCTTTTGTTTAAATTTTATTTTTTGATTTAAAATTAAATTTATCCATCAAAAAACCCCTCATTGATTTGAGGGGTTTTGTTTATATCAATTTATTTAATTTTTAATACTTGCCTTTTTCTTTAAATAGCCTCTGTTGTATTTGTCTTCGCCTTGTTCCATATTTTTCTTGGCTTGTGAAAGCATAAGCTTAATTCTGTTAAATTGATTTACTTCAGAAGCTGATGCGTCGTAGTCAATTGGAATTATATTTGCCTTTTCATAAGAAGACCTTATAGCCTTTATTACTCCCTTACCTGTGATGTGGTTTGGAAGGCAACCGAAAGGTTGAACACAAATAATATTTTCAACACCTGATTCAATTAACTCAACCATCTCGCCAGTTAAGAGCCAACCTTCTCCATATTGGTTTCCAAGGTCAACGTATTTTTCTGCATACTTGATAATCTCTTCAATTTTTTCAGGAACAATGAACCTAGTACCTGCTAGGGCTTCTCTAACAAATTTTCTATAAGACTCAATGTAAGAAATTCCCATTTCACATACAAAAGCAGTAAATTGTGACTTAGAAAGTTTGTCAGCCTTAGCTCTTGCATTCTTAAATGAATACATCATAAAGTCAGTTAGGTCTGGGATTACAACTTCTGCCCCTTCCCTTTCAAGTAATTCTGCAAGGTGGTTATTGGCAGCTGGATGATATTTAACTAAAATTTCTCCAACAATTCCAACCTTTGGTTTCTTCTCCTTAGTTATTTCAAGTCTATCAAATTCACTTACCATTTGATTTACATTTTTCATAAAGTTTCTCTTGTTGTAAATCAAGTTTTCTGAAGTCGTAATATCTATCCATCTGTCGCGAAGGATATTTGTTGAGCCTTCTATTACTTCATAAGGTCTTGTAGCTTGAGTAAGTCTCATTATTAAGTCTGCGTAAAGCATGCCTTGGATTAATTTTCTTCCAATTCTCACCATTTGTCTCTTGTCAAACTCAAAGCCTGGGTGTTCTTCTATTCCTTGGAAGGAAAGTCCAATAACTGGAACGTGACCATAGCCCGCATCCTTTAAGGCCTTCCTAATAAATCCAACGTAGTTTGATGCCCTACAAGCTCCACCAGTTTGACTCATTAAAAGGGCCAACTTGTCTGTGTCGTAGTCGCCAGATTTAACAGCGTCAATAAATTGTCCTACAACAAAGATCGATGGATAACAAGCGTCGTTATTTACATATTTTAAACCTTCATTGACAACCTTGTGGCCTGTATCGTGAAGGACTTCAATGTTAATTCCCTCTTGCCTTAGGATTGGTTCAAAGATGCTAAAGTGAAGTGGCGCCATTTGCGGCATCAAAATTGTATAATCTTTTTTCATTTCTTTTGTAAAGATTACTGGATCATCATCAATTAGGCCTTCAAGTTCTGCATCGATTTTTTCGAACTCTCTCTTCTCAGCTGCTTCTATTAGAGACCTAATCCTAATTTTTACTGCACCAAGATTAGAAACTTCATCAATCTTTAGGGCTGTATAAATTTTGTTGTAAGACTCCAAGATATGTTGGACTTGGTCAGTAGTCACTGCATCAATTCCACATCCAAAGGAGTTAAGTTGAACTAGTTCTAAGTTCTCATGCTCTCCAACAAATTTAGCTGCCCTATAAAGTCTTGAGTGGTAATTCCATTGGTCCAGTACTCTTAGTCTTGAATCAATTTCTACATTATTAGCAATTCCATCTTCAGAGATAACAGCAAGACCAAGACTTGTTATAAGTTCAGGTATACCGTGATTTATTTCTGGGTCAATGTGATAAGGCCTGCCTGATAGGACAATGGCTCTTTGATTTTTCTTATTAACTTCTTCGAGAATCCTGTTTCCTTCATTTAAGACATCAAGCCTATACCTATCTTGTTCTTCGTAGCCTGCACGAACTGCTTTTTTAACTTCATTTTTTGGAATAAAATCAAAGACTTCAGCCAATCTCTTTTCTAGTTTCTTCCTGTTGTCAAAGGAAATAAAAGGATTCATAAATTTAACTTTTCCATCAATTATGTCATCCACATTATTTTTTATAACTTCAGAATAACCTGCAACTACAGGACAGTTTAATGTATTGTCAGCATTTTTAAATTGTTTTTCTTCATAGAAGACTGCTGGATAGAAAATAAAATCTATGCCCTTTTCGATTAAGTCTTCAATGTGACCGTGAGAAATTTTTGCAGGATAACAAGCAGTTTCACTTGTTATAGTTTCAATTCCCTTTTCATAAATTTCCCTTGATGACTTTGATGATAAGACAACTGAATAGCCTAGTTCTGTAAAGAAGCTGTGCCAGAAAGGATAGTTTTCATAAATATTTAAAACTCTTGGGATACCAACAATGCCCCTTGGTGCTTCTTTTTCTGGAAGAGCTTTGTAGTCAAAGACTCTTTCATACTTATAAGCATACATATTTGGAAGCTGGTCTTCCTTGTTTCTAACGTGACCTGCACCTTTTTCGCACCTATTTCCTGTGATGTATCTCTTTCCATTAGGAAATACATTTACAGAAAGGGCACATTGGTTAGTACACTGTCTACAATTTGTTGAGATAGATTTATATTCAAAAGTTTCTAAGGCTTCCTTAGAAATTATATTTGACTTACCAGTTGATTTTTCCTTTGAGATTAAGGCCATACCAAGAGCACCCATAAGTCCAGCAATCTCTGGTCTTGTAACTTCAACTCCAGTTAAGTTTTCAAAAGCTCTTAAGACTGCATCTGATAAGAAGGTTCCACCTTGAACAACAATGTGTTGACCTAGGTCCTTAGGGTCTCTCACCTTGATTACCTTTTGGATGGCATTTCTTATTACAGAATAAGCAAGGCCTGCAGAAATATCTGGAACAGATGCTCCTTCCTTTTGTGCTTGTTTTACATTTGAGTTCATGAAAACTGTGCAACGTGATCCAAGGTCTACTGGTTCTCTTGACTTTGTCGCTTCGTTGGCAAATTCTTCTGCTGTCATATTTACTGAGTGAGCAAAAGTTTCTAAGAAGGAACCACAACCTGCTGAGCAAGCTTCATTTAGTAGGATGGACTCAATTACTCCATCCCTTATCTTCATAGACTTCATATCTTGTCCGCCAATGTCTAGAATAAAGTCAACATCAGGATCAAAATATTTTGCTGCAGTGAAGTGGGCAATAGTTTCTACTTCCCCAAAATCTAAGTTTAAAGCAGCCTTCAAAAATTCTTCCCCATAACCTGTGGTACCACAACCAGCAAAGTAGGCCTTATCATTTTTTTCCTTGTAAATTTCCTTTAAATTTTCTATGGCAATGTCAAGAGGATTTCCCTTATTAGACCCATAAAAAGAATAGAGGATTTCATTTTTATCAGAAATTGCCACCACTTTTGATGTTGTGGAACCAGAATCTATTCCAAGATAGATTGGCCCTTCATAGGATTTTAAATCAATACTTTTAAGTGATTTTGTCTTATGCCTTTCTCTAAATTCTTTAACTTCTTCATCACTTGTGAAGAGGGCTGGCATGACGTCACTTTCTTTTATGACAGTATCTCCACTTGTGTTTACCTTATTATAAAGTTCTACAAAGGACATAGCTTTAGAGTCAAAACTTGCAAGAGCAGCTCCTAGGGCAACAAAAATTTGTGAGTTTTCTGGTGCAATGATTTCATCTTCACTTAGGTCCAAAGTTTCTACAAATCTTTCCTTTAACATTGGAAGGAAGTGAAGGGGACCACCTAAGAAGGCAACATTGCCCCTAATTGGTCTACCACATGCTAGGTTTGATATTGTTTGGTTTACAACAGATTGAAAAACTGAAATAGCAATGTCAGCCTTGCTTGCCCCTTGGTTGATTAGGGCTTGAACATCAGTCTTTGCAAAAACACCACATCTTGAGGCAATTGGATATAACTTTTTATAATCCTTTGCCATTTCATTTAGACCTGAAGCATCAGTTTGAAGAAGGGAGGCCATTTGGTCAATAAAGGCACCTGTACCTCCAGCACAAATGGAATTCATCCTTTGTTCTACAGATCCTCTTAAATAAGTAATTTTTGAATCTTCTCCACCAAGTTCAATAGCAACATCAGTCTTTGGAATAAAACAAGAGATAGCTTCCCTGCCTGCAACAACTTCTTGGACAAAATCAATCCCCAAGAATTCATGAACAGAAAGCCCCCCTGATCCAGTTACATTTACAGTTACTGTGTCGTATTTAAATTGTGGATAAACTTCATTTATTACATCTTTGATAGTTTTCCTTACATCAGAAAAATGTCTTCTATAAGTTTTATATAAAATATTTAATTTTTCATCTAGTATTACTAGTTTTACAGTAGTTGAACCAACGTCTAATCCCATATGAATTAGCATAGTCACTTTCTCCTTTCAAAATAAAAGTCACTAAACTCTATGTATAAGTATTTTTAATTTAATATCTAAAAAATGTTTGATATCTAAGAAACATTTTGAGATAAATAATTATTGCACTTTCTTCTTGCAATTACAAGAAAAAATTATTCATAGTTTGATATTTATTATTTAAATATTTGACATTTCTTAGTAATTGCTCCTTCTATTATAAACTACTTTAGTGATTTTTATAACAGTAAAAGGTGATTTTCGCAAAATAAAAAACTGCCCACCTAAGGACAGTCTTTAAATTAATAATAAAATAAAAAAAGATAGGCCGAAACCTATCTTCTTTTTAAGTAAATTAGTCTTCTGGATTTGGAGCTCCAACTGGGCAAACTGCTGCACAGCTACCGCAATCGATACATTGAGCTTCGTCAATTGTATAGATGTCTCCTTCGTTAATACATCCAACTGGACATTCTGGTTGACATGCACCACAAGCGATGCAAGAATCGTTAATTACATATGCCATTTTTCATTACCTCCATAAAATTATACCAAAATTTATGAATTTTTATATTCATAATCTTCTGTCATTATATTAACATAAGCTTTTTAATATTTCAATCATTATTATTGTTTTTTTATGATAAAATTTTAGTATTTTTAGTGAATTTTATTAATCTCAAGGATTTGCAAGCTTTTCAGACTAATTTAAATTTTTTTATTTTTTGAAAAATGTTTTTCAAATGAGTATTGTATTCATTAAAGCTAATAAATCATAGCATTTTACTATGATTTATTATTCTTTAAAAACCCTAAGTGAATTGACAATACAAAGTAGGGCAACACCTACATCAGCAAAAACTGCTAGAGGCATTGATACATATCCTACTGCTCCAAGTCCTAATACTACAACTTTTAAGAACAAGGCAATAAAAATATTTTGGTAGGCAATTTTCTTTACCCTCTTGGCTATATCAATTCCTCTTACAATAGAAGAAATATCATTTTTTAGAAGGACAATGTCAGAAGTTTCTATGGCAATATCTGATCCAGAACCCATACTTATACCTAAATATGCTGATGCAAGTGAAGGTGCATCATTAGTTCCGTCACCAACAAAGGCAATTCTTTTGTCTTTTTCAATTTTTTTAATTTCACTTACCTTGTCTTCTGGTAAAAGAGAACCCTTATAGTAGTCAATGCCAACTTCTTTTGCGATTTCTTCTACTACCCTGTCTTTGTCGCCAGAAAACATGTAAGTCTTAACGCCTCTTTTGTGAAGCTCATCTACACTTTCCTTAACTCCATCCTTTATTTGGTCTTTTAATTTTATAATACCAAGGACTTTTTCTTTGTCTGCCACAAAGACATCAACATAATTTGACTCTTTATCGCCATCAAGTTTTATATTGAAATCTTCCATTAATTTTTTGTTACCAACAAGATAAGATTTTCCTTCAAGATCAAATTCTATACCCTTGCCGCCAAGGTTATTTAAGTGGTCAGGCGTCTTATTAGTTTCAAAAGCCTTTACAATGGCCTTGGCTATAGGATGAGTTGAATAGGCTTCTCCAACAGAAGCAATTTCTAAAATTTCATCTCTTGATCCAGAGACTTCTTCCACTTCTGCAATAGTAAATTCTCCCTTAGTAACTGTCCCAGTTTTATCAAAGGCAATTCCATCAATATCTGTTAGGGCTTCAATAGAGTTACCACCCTTCACGAAGATTGACCTTCTTGAAAGAGATCCAATTCCTGCAAATATTGTAAGTGGAACAGAAATTGCAAGAGCACATGGACAGGAAATAACCAAAAATATGGCCGCTCTGTAAAGTGCTTCCTTAGCAGTATGGTCTGTTGCAAAATTTAAGAATAAGAATAAAATTACTGCAAGGCCAATAACTATTGGAGTGTAAATTTTTGCAAATCGAGTGATAAATTTCTCCACTTTAGCCTTATTGACGCTGGCATTTTTTACCATATCAATAATTTTTGCAATAGTTCCTTCCTTATAAGTCTTTGTTACCTCAACTTCAAGGGAAGAATCTAAGTTAACGAAACCCGATATAATTTCATCTCCTGCTTCGAGAGATACTGGGGCAAACTCTCCTGATATATTTGAAGTATCAAGATTGGAAGACCCCTTTATAATTTTTCCATCTAGGGGAACTTTTTCTCCTGGTCTGATTAAAATAACTTGACCAATAGAAACTTCACTTGGATCAACTTTTACAATCTCTCCATTGAGTCTTAGGTTGGCAAAGTCCGGTTTTAACTTTAGGGCTTCTCTAATGGATTTCTTTGAAGAATCCACTGCCCTATCTTGGATAATTTCTCCTACGCTATAAAAGAGCATTACTGCCACAGCTTCAGCATACTCGCCAGAAATAATTGCAGCAAGAGAAGCCACTGTCATCAGGAATTTTTCATCCATAAAATTACCTGAAGAAATTTTTGAAATAGAAGCCTTGATAACATCGTATCCAATTATGATGTAAAGAATTAAATAAGAAATCAGCTTAAATTTTTCATTTAAATTTACAAAATGTAGGGCTACAAGACCTATAAAAACAAGGATAGCCTTGTAGATTGAAAAGTTTTCTTCCTCTTCCTCCTCTTCAATCTCCTCACCTATATCTTCTGTTACAATAACACCATCTTCAATGGAATCCACAATATCCTGAATTTTTCTCTTTAGTTCTATTGAATCTTCTTCTGATTCAAATACGAGTTCGTCGTTTAGAAAGTCGTAGTGCAAGTTTTTGAGTTCATCTTTTGACTTAAGTTCTTCCTCTATCTTGCCTGCACAATTGGCACAGGTGAGGCCTCTTAAGTGGAAAATATATTTATCCATAAATTCCTCCTTTTTTATTTTACATTTTTATACTTCGATACTTGCTCATATATTCATTATAAATCATCTGCTTTTATTGTCAATAGATTTTAATTAAGCCTTTATTTTTTTCAAAATCTATGAGATAATACTTAAGCAAGAGAAGCCTTGATATTGTTTTTTTTAAGATTTTACATAAATTTTAAATAAAATTTAAAAACTTTTAAAAAACGGTTGACAAAACAAACTTATTACTTTAGAATAAGTAGAGTAAGTTGCTAAAGAGTGACCTTCAATTTGGAGAAATACTCAAGTGGCTGAAGAGGCTCCCCTGCTAAGGGAGTAGGTCCCGATTAGGGTCGCGAGGGTTCAAATCCCTCTTTCTCCGCCAATGGTGAGGGCCTTTAGCTCAGTTGGTTAGAGCGCCCGGCTCATAACCGGTAGGTCCCGGGTTCAAGTCCCTGAAGGCCCACCATTTACTTGCCCAGATAGCTCAGTCGGTAGAGCAGAGGACTGAAAATCCTCGTGTCGCTGGTTCGATTCCGGCTCTGGGCACCATTTTTTATAACCCTTGAAATCAAATGATTTCAAGGTTTTTTTATTGTAAAAGTTGGCTACTTGTTGGCTACCCTAAAATATTTTTGGATCTTTGACTTAAATCTTTGTCATAATAAAATTTCTTACATAAAAAAGCACACAGCTTATGCAAATCTCGCATTCTAGTTTGTGTGCTTTTTCTATTTCTAAGTTTTAAATCTTTCTAATTCATCTTCACTTAGTCTTTCTGGATCAAGTTTGTTCTTTATATAAAGTATTTTATTATAGCTTTCATATCCATGTCAGTCTTGTAATTATTTAAATTAAAAATCTTCCATGGAAAAACCTCATCACTATAAAAAACTTTTCCGATTTTCTCCAATATTATTAATTTATAAATTTAAAAACTTAAATTATCTTTACTTGACAAGAATCTAAAACATCTAAGGCTGATCTCTTCTTTTCTTCTGTTAATCCTTCTGTCAAATCCTTATAAATATAAATATTTTTCTCTGGCAAGAAACCCTTGACCAATAAAATATTTGAAACTACACAAATGTCTGCAACAAGACCAAGAAAATAAATGTCCCCTATTCCCTTTTCCTCGTCTAATTTTCTAAGATACTCTCCAAGTTCAAGTGAAGCAAAGGTATTTTTCTCGAACTTCTTTGCTCCTTCAAAGGACTTAGTCAGCTTTAATTCTTTTGAAATATCGTGGCCCCAAGTCCCCTTAATACAGTGTTCAATTGGAAGGTTCTTTCCTTCATTTGTTGAAAGATAATCATCATGGTGGGTGTCGAGGGTGTAGACCACTTCCCCATCAAAGCCTTCCACTTTTTCTACAACTCTCTTTAAAAGATTTTCTCCGTCCTTTGCCTTTAGAGATCCTGTTACAAAGTCATTTTGCATATCAATAACAACTAAAACGTCCATTATCTCCCTCCTTTTCCCTATCTTACTCCAAATTTTACATAAATTAAAGTTACTTGTATAATATTTTGGGGTGACTTATGAAATACACTAGCGCAATTAAAGCAGAATTTTTATATAGAAAGAATAGATTTATATCCTATTGCAAGAAGGGTTTCAAAACCCTTGAGGTCTATGTACCAAACACAGGCCGCTGCAAGGAGCTTCTCCTCGAAGGAGTAACAGTCTTTTTAACCTATAACGACAATCCTAATAGGAAGACTTCCTATACACTTATTGGAGTTATGAAGGGCAATAGGCTTATAAATATTGACTCTCAGGCTCCCAATCAAGTTGTGGAAGAGGCCTTACTTAAAAATAAAATTGACTTGGGTTTTAAATATGAAACTATAAAGAGAGAATACACTTACGGGGACTCACGCTTCGACTTTTATCTTGAGGGCCAGGGACAAAAAGCCCTCATGGAAGTCAAGGGAGTTACACTTGAAAAAGACGGAGTGGTTGCCTTCCCCGATGCTCCAACTAAGAGAGGGCTTAAGCACGTCAAGGGACTAGATAAATCCCACGAGGACTACAAGACCTTTGTCCTCTTTGTAATCCAAATGGAAGATGTTAAGTTTTTTACGCCCAATTATCTAACTGACCCAGATTTTTCTAAAGGACTTAGTGAAGCAAGTGAAAATGGAGTGGGCGTTCTTGCCTATGATTCAATAGTCACAAGAAATTCAATAGAACTTAATAAGGAAGTCCCTGTTATTTTGGAGGAAAAATGGAATTAAGACTAGCAAAAGAAGATGATAGAGAAATAATTTTAAAGATTTATGATGATGGATCGAAGAAATTAAAGTCCTTGGGACTTGACCAATGGCAAGGGCAAGATAAACCAAATCTTGATAATTTTAAGGAACTCAAAGAAAATAAAAATATTTTTGTCTTAGATGACCAAGGACAAGTTGTCTCCACTGTAATTATTTATGACTTCGACATCGATTATGAAAATAACTTAGATGGAACTTGGCAAAGTCCAAAGCCCTATGTGGCCCTCCACAGGATTGGAACCCTTAAAAGGGAAAGTAAGCAAGGTTACGGAAGAAAAGTCATTGAGCTGGCAGAAGCCTATGCAAGAGAAAATAGTTTTAAGTCTGTGAGGATTGACACCCACAGGGGCAATAAGACAATGCAGGGACTTCTAAAGTCCTTAAATTATAAATACGTAGGACTAGTTTATCTCTCTGGCAAGAATGAAAGACTTGCCTTTGAAAAAGTATTGTGAGGTTAAAAATGTTTAAAAATAAGGATGACAAAAGATTTATTGAGATTTTTAAAGAGGGATCTCTTACTGAGTACATGAAAATTCTTTTGGACACAGAGACTGGTGTTAATTATCTCTATATAAGCGCCGGTTACGGCATGGGAATCACTCCCCTCCTTGATGGTGAGGGAAAAGTTATTGTTTCTAATCAAAGAGAAATCGCATCTTACAAGGAAAGAATATAAAAAAGAACCACAGTCTAAAAGTTTAATACTTAAAAGACTGTGGTTTTATTTTTATATTAATTTTGGTAAAAAAACTGTTGCCAGACCTAGGAAGATAAAAAATCCAAATACATCTGTAAAAGTTGTCAAAAATATTGATGATGCAATTGCCGGGTCCACCTTGAGCTTGTCTAAGATTAGTGGAATTAAAAAGCCCATGGAGCAAGCAATTATCATATTTAAAATCATTGCCAAAAATAGTATTAGGCCAAGGTAAAGATTGTGGTGCCAGAAGACAAAAACTCCTGCCGCCAAGAGACCAATTATTGCCCCTTCAGTAAGTCCCAAGAAAATTTCCTTAAAAATAAGCTTAAAGTCCTTCTTTAAAGACAACTCTCCCCTTGCAAGGGACGTGATAATAATTGAAAGAGTTTGGGACCCTGCGTTGCCACCCATTCCCGTTACAATAGGCATGGCAGCTGATAGGACAACCACTTGAGAAATTGTTGATTCAAATCCCTTTACAACTGATGAAGCCAAGAAGGCTGTCACAAGGTTTACAATTAGCCAAGGAATTCTAGACTTAAAGGATTCTAAGATGCTTGAGTCGTATTCTTCATCGGCGTTAACACCGTGCATCTGCAACATATCTTCGTTGTGCTCTTGGTCAATAACAGCGATGATATCGTCTGATGTAATTACACCAAGGATTGCCATATTATTATTTACAACTGGAAGTATGTCTAGTTCATACTTGGAGAAGAGATTGGCTGCAACTTCTTGGTCATCTGTCCCATAGACATAGAAATCGCAGTCTTCCATAAGATCCTTTAAAAGATCATCTGCATGACAAACTAAGAGGTCCCTCATTGTTACAATACCCTTGAGTCTGTGCTTATCATCTGTCACAAAAATCTTGTCTATAATTTCTGTCTTTGGGGAAATTGCAATTAATTTCTTTACAGCCTGGTCAGCAGTTAAATATTCCTTAAGGGCTATAAAATTTGTAGCCATAATTGAACCTGCAGATTCCTCATCAAAGGAGAGAATCATCTTTAGGACATTTTGTTTATCACTTTTTAACTTAGACAAGATTTCCTTTCTCCTAACTGTTGAAAGAAATCCAAGAAGGTCTGCCACTATAGAATTTTCTATAAAGGCAAAGGCCTCAATAAGTTCTTCATTGGTGAAAAACTTCATTATATCTACTGCCAAATCTTCTTCAGATGACTCTAACAAGAGTCCAAGATTTTCCTTGTTTAGTAATTTTACAAAAACTTCAAGTTCATCGTCTTCATATTCTTCTAGCTCTAGAGATATATCAACTGGATGATATTCATCAAAGAGCTCATTTGCTTTTATCTCATCTCTTTCCAAAATTATATTTTTTATTTCATCTATTATGTTCACTTTTTCCTCCTGCTAAAGTTTCTAAATCTGTCACAAAGGAAGAAATTTCATTTTTCTTTCCATTAGTGTAGTGGGAATACATGAGGAAGAGCTCCCTCTTTGCCCTGGTCATGGCTACATAAAATAGGCGTCTCTCCTCTTCATAGAGGTCTGGATCTTCTCTTAGGTCCTCAATGCTTGAAGTAGAAGGCAGGGTTCCCTCATATAAGTCTACAACAAAGACTTTAGAGAATTCAAGCCCCTTGGCTGAGTGGATTGTGGAGAAGGTAAGCCTTGCATCAGTGTCCCTTGCCTTTAAGAGATCATATTCCAACTCCTTTAGTCTTCCAACGAATAAGTCTAAGGACTTAGTTGACTTTGCAATCATCTTTAAATAATAGAGGTATTCATTTAAGGTGGATTCTGTCTCCATAAACCTCTTGGCATTTTCCCTTAGGTAGTCACCGTAACCCATTTCTTTGTCAATATAATCTATAGCTTCATAGACACTTACTCTTGCAATCTTCTTAAAACCAACTAGGAGACCATTGATATTTTTGTTGTAGTAAGAAGGAAGGTCTGGATAGTCCTTTAGGATGTTGAAGACATTTTTCCCCCTGTGCCTCTTTAAGTATTCAATATGTCTTTTTGAAATATAACCCTTCAACTTAAAATAAAATTTTTCATAGAGGTCTATGTCCGACAAATCATGGGCAAAATTTAAAATATCCAAGATATCACGAGTTATAAAGTGGGAGAAAAACTTGGTCTTCTTGTCCTTAATATTAAATTCATAATTTTTCCTCTCAAAATACTCCACAAGGCCAATACTTGATAAGTTGTTCCTATAGAGGACGGCTATGTTACCATCATCTTTTTTCAACTCTTCTTCTATAAGTGCGTACTGGTCCCTTGGTTCCTTGACCTTAATAATATTGACGGGTTTGTCAAAGGGATTTTCTGTCACAAGGGTCTTTTCAAACCTCTTTTCATTTTGGGCAATAAAAATATTTGCAATATTTACGATATTTTTTGTGGAACGGAAGTTGTCTTCCATATAAAAAGTCTTGATGTCATCGAATTCATCTTGAAGCTTAAAAAGTTCCTCTGTGTTGGCTCCCCTAAAGCCATAGATAGACTGGTCGTCATCGGCAACAACAAATAAATTGTTGCTAGGCTTGGCAAGGAGCTTTAAAACCATAAATTGGCTCCTAGAAGTGTCTTGTCCTTCATCAATTTGGATAAACTTAAACCTGTCCCTGTACTTCTTCATTATTGCCGGGTCATTTTTTAAGACTTCATAAGAAAGATTTATCATATCATCAAAGTCTATTAAGCTCTTGTCTTTTTTAAACTTCTCATAGGTCTCAAAGAATTTCACAAAATTATCTGTGTCACACCTTTTAGTCTTGGCAAAAGATTGGGGCGACAGCATCATATTCTTGCAATAGCCAACTTCTGAAATTGCTGTCTCGATTCGCTCTTCTGTGGGATAAGAATTATTAACCGACCTGTAGATGTCTCTTAGGATCTCGTACTTCTTTTTCATATTAGAATCAATTAAGCTAAGGGACTTGCCATACTTTTTGGAATAATCCCTTACAATTGAGTAGCAAAAAGCATGAATAGTGGAGAAGTGGACAGTCCTGTCTCCATTCATTCCTACAAAACGATTTTTTATATCCACTGCTTGGGCCTTTGAAAAAGTAATGGTTAAGATGCTCTTTGGGTCCACTCCCCTCTCTATTAATTTTTTTGTCCTGTAAAGGATCATAGTAGTTTTTCCAGCTCCAGGAACTGCCAAGACGATGGCAGGACCCTCAAAGTGGTCTACAGCTTTTAATTGACTTGGTGTTAAATTCACTTTATCCCTCCTCCTATAGTTTAAACTATAGTCCGATTATTTTAAATCTATTTTTAAGCTCTTCATTATGGTATAATCTTAGTATGAAAGAGCTTTAAGGGGGATTACTATGTTAATGACAAACTTTTTACAAAAAAGAAAATCAGTGAGAAATTTTAAGAAGGATACAGTACCAAGGGATTCTTTAGAAAATATAAAATTACTTATGGATGAACTAGACCAAGAAGAAGGAGAAATAAATTTTTCACTTTACGAAAACGGAAAAATCGTAGCAGAAGGTCTAAGGGGCAAGGCTGGTTATTCTGGAGTTATGATCGAAGCTCCACATTACATTGCACTAGACATCACAAATGACAAACCACTTAACATCTTAAAGGGTGGCTACTGCCTTGAAAAGCTAAATACAAAAATAGTCGACCTTGATTTAGACACATGCTGGATAACAGTAGATGATGTTGATGCAGAAACTAAGAAGGCAATATTCGGGGAAAATGGAATAGGAATCGACTATCTCATTGCAATTGGCTACGGACAAAAGAAAAAATTATTTGATCCAGAAGTTACAAGCTCAAGACTTAATGTAGATGAAATTGTATTTGCTGACACACTAGGAAATCCAATTTCCATTGAAACTCTAGAAAACTACGGAGTCTTTGATGTCTTCTCATCTGTTAGATATGCACCAAGCCACAAAAATTTCCAACCTTGGAGATTTGTTCTAAAGGGATCAGTTGTTGAAGCTTACATGTTAAAATCTGACGAAGACTCAAGATCACTAATAGACATGGGCGTTATCCTTTTCTACATGGAAGAGATGCTTAAGACTATGGGAATCGAAAAGAAATGGACAATAGACCTAAAGGACGACGGCAAATATTATTACATTGGTTCCTTTACTTTATAAAATTTAAACATTAAAAAGAAGCTCATTCACTTCGAGCTTCTTTTTTTCTGTATTCACTTGGACTTAGTCCCGTAAATTTTTTAAAGGATCTTGTGAAATTTGATGGACTTGTGAGACCAAGTTCCATGGCAATTTCTGTTATATTTTTATCTGTATTAGTCAAAATTTCTTCTGCCTTCATCATCCTCAAATTATTTAAGTACTTTATAGGAGTGTACTGAAATTTTCTAATGAATTTATTGTTTAAGTTTGACTTAGAAATCTTAAATTTTTTTGTAAGCAAATCTAAAGTAATATCCTTGTCTAAATTATTTTTAATAAACTCTTCAATTAGAATAATTTCCTCACTTCCCTCTTCCTTCTGATAAGATTTTCTTATTTCGGAAGTTTTTTCTCGTGTAATATCGTAAATAAAATCCAAAGCCTTTATAGAAATCCCCAAGATATCTTCACTTTTTAGGACTTGGATAAGTTCATTGGCTCTTTGAATTAGTCTTTCATTCTTATATACAAAACCCATATCCTTTATGAAATTTATTTTTTTTCAAAAATTCCCCTAAAATTTTCCCGTAAAAGGAATTCTCATCTATCTGGTCTTCAAAAATGAAAAAGTTAAAGGCTTGAACCCTGTCCTTGGTTGTATAAGATTCCCTTGCATAGGGAAGGGCCTTTCCAATAAAAATTTCTCTAGTTATTAAAATTTTTGTATCATTGATATAGGTAAAGTAATTGCCTTCATAGCTATAAGAAATCCTATAACCCTTCTTTCCCTTACTATCAGAAGCTTGCACCTGATACCTTTCCCTTAAGTCAATATACATGAGCATAAGTCCTGGGAAGAGTTTATAATTTTTCATTTTATTTTTAGGATGGCTTATCCCTTGATACTCTATAAAATCATCATTATCATCAACGACCTCAAAGTCCCAGGAAGCTAAATAATTATTATTTTTCATTTACAAACTCCAAAATATTTTCATCTGCACTCTTAATAAATTCATAATCGTGTGTGATTATAATAATTGTTTTATTTTGCTTTTTCATTTCCTTTAAGAAGCTAATTAATTTTGTCATATTCTTTAGGCACAAGCCAGAAGTTGGTTCGTCTAACAAAACTATTTCCTTCTTGCTGGCAAGGGCTAGTCCAAGGGCAAGTCTTTGCTTCTCTCCTCCAGATAAGGCTTGGGGGTGTCTGCCCTTCTTGTCCCAGAGTCCTAAATCACGTAAGATTTTTTCCTTTAGGAGGTCATCATCTGATACTATTGAAATTTCTGAGTAAACTGAATCTGTAAATAATTGATAGTTCACATCTTGCATTACAAGAGAAATTTTTTCATAGGATCTCTTTATTTTCTCAGACCCATAATATAAATCTCCCCTTTGTCCCTTATTAAGTCCACAAATATTTCTTATAAAAGAGGTCTTTCCTATTCCATTTGCTCCAATTATAAAATAAATTCCCCTGTCAAAGGATAGGTTGAAGTCAAAAATTACCTTCTCACTTCCCCTATACTTGCAAAAAAAGTTTCGACACTCCATTATTTTGTCATGATCAAAATTTTTATCAAAAAAAGATTTTTTTATGTATTTATCCTTATTCAAATCTTCCTTTTTTATCTCCTTTAGGCTTCTCAGCTTATGATTTCTTATGAATTCATCATTAAGCTCTTCTCTTTCATAAGAATTTATTTTTTTGTCCTCAATGACAAAGAGCTTTTCCATTATATCCCTTAGGTAGTAAAGCCTATGCTCTGCAATAATTATAATTTTTTTCTTTTCCTTTAATACCTCAATAATATTTTTTAGTCTTTCAATGGATTGATTATCAAGAGAGGCAGAGGGCTCATCAAAAATATAAATTTCATTATCCATTAGGGCAACAGATGTAATAGCCACAAGTTGTTTCTCCCCACCCGATAATTTGAATAAATCTCTATCAAGTAATTTATCTGTCCCAAAAATCCTTGTATAATAATCTATCTTACTTAATATCTCCTCTCTTTTTACATTTCTGTTTTCAAGAGCAAGGGCCATCTCATCACTTGAATTGATGCAGTAAAATTGATTTTTGGGATTTTGAAAAACTGTGGAAATATATTGACTCCTATCGCTTATGCCCTGGTCAAATAAATTTTTCCCCTTAAATAAAAGCTGACCCGAAATTTTTGCATTATTTATCTCTGGAATTATACCATTAATTAACTTTATAAAAGTTGACTTTCCTGAACCTGACTCGCCACTTATTACATTTACACTGCCCCTTTCGAAGGACAGATTAATATTTTCAAATATTATATTTTCTTTGCCCTTATAATTTTCATAGGCTAAGGAAAAATTTTTAAACTCTAACATATTTTCACCCTGATGAATAAAATAATTATAAAAATTCCAAAGATCATTAAGACATAATCTTGTAACTTCAAGCTAGCATCAGAAATAGATGACCTCTCTCCATCCACTCTCATTCCCCTTGTCATAGCTGATATGGCAACATCATCAGCAGTTTGTGATGTGATCATTAAAAGTGGAACAAACTTATATTCCAAAATCTTAGCAGGGTCTTTGAAAAAATTTTTCATAGTTAGTCCATGCATATACATGGCCTCATTTATTTTCATGTAATCTTCCTTTATTGAATAAAAAAATCTAAACATTACAGAAACAGGAATAATCAAAAAATTTGGCAAGCTTATTTTCTGCAAAGAGTAAACAAGATCACTCATTTTTGTTGTAACCAGAGCATAGTAACCCATAATAAAGCCAGGCAAAACTTTTATAATAATTCCAACATAGAGGTTTAAAATCATTGTAAAGAAATTTTGCGGAAGCTTAAGCAAGAGACCTTGCCCTAAGACTGCCACAGAAGTATATAAAAGTCCCTTAATTAAAAGGGACCACTTTCTATCAAATAGTGCAAGTAAGTAGGGGAAAATTGCTATCAAAATTCCAAGATAATAATATCTTCTTCCAAGAGAACCTTCAATGGCAACAATCCCTATTACATTTGTTAAAAATATTTTTGTCCTAAAGTCTATTTTCATTAAGCCATTCCTGCTTTTTTGAAGTGCTTATTTAGGATTTTAATTCCAATAGTGCAGCCTAAATATCCACCTAACATGCCTACTAGGACAACAGGTATAAAGGACCAAGTTGGCATAACAGATAATAATTTATTTACATATTCAGCCCCATAATTTCTATCGATTAAGGATTGTACAAAGGCATCTCTAGCAAAATAAATTGGTATTAAATTTGCAGCTGCAAAAATCATAAAGACTGTGTAGCTTAGTCTTGCAGTTTTTATTGACTTGTAACCACCACTTTTTAATATCATCTCACAAATTAAGGACAAGATAATTATGGCAGGAAGAACTATTGCCCCATGACCTGACATTGAAAATACAAGTCCAAAAACTATTCCCATTATTAAGACCATTCCAAACTTGTCTATCTTTGTTGAATAAAGCATAAAGACTGGTCCTGAAACTAAACCACAAGCAAAGGGAACTAGGGGCATAAGGACAGGTATAAAACCTATCATACCTCCACACCAAGTTGCCATTACAGTTAAAAGTGAAAATACACCGGCGTTTACTAAATCTCGTATCCCAAATTTTTTCATCTTATCTCCTCCTAATATACAAATTCTTCTGACTTCTTTGATGACTCAATCATCTTCTTGTAAGTCTTGCTTCTTTCTATTAGTTCTTCATGTCTTCCAAAGTCTTCGATCTTTCCGTCCTTCATAACAATTATTTGGTCTACATTTTCTATTGACTTCATCCTGTGGGATATTATTATGACAGTTTTATTCTTTGTTAATTTATTCAAAGATTCTTGGATGTACTTTTCATTTTCCACATCAAGTGATGCGGCAATTTCATCTAAAAGAATTATTTCTGCATCCTTTAAGAAGGCTCTTGCTATGGAAATTCTTTGCCTTTCTCCTCCAGATAAGTTTGAACCATTTTCGCCAATTTCTGTTTCATATCCCCTTGGCAATTTCTTTACAAAATCATCACAGTTGGCAAGTCTTGCTGCTTCAAGAACTTCTTCGTCACTGGCACTGGACCTGCCTAGCCTAATATTTTCCATCACTGATCCGTTAAAGAGGGTTACATCTTGAAAGACCATGGAAATGTGTTTGAATAAGTCTTGTGTGTCAATATTTTTTATTTCCTTGTCATCAATTGTAATTTTTCCAGAGTCATAATCATATAGCCTTGCCACTAATTTTATTAAGGTAGACTTACCACAACCAGATGGACCAACAAGGGCAGTAGTCTTTCCCTGCAAGGTCTTAAAGGAAATATTATCTATAACTTTTTTATCATCGAGATAAGAAAAAGAAACTCTATCTCCCTTAATGTCAAAAGACCTTAATTCTGCTTCTTTTCCTTTTTGAATTTTTTCATTCCTTAGGGCCTTTATCTTTTCAACTGGCGAATCAATATACATTAACTCTCCATAAAATTGGTTGAAGGCAGCAACGCCATCAATTAATCTTGCTGAAGCAAATAAGTATCCTGCAAAATACAAAATATTTATTTCCCCGTCTATCAAGCTATTTAATCCAACATATATTGCAAGGGCAAGCGATAAGTTTGCCACAACTGTTGCAGAAACAATGGGTATAACTTGTCCCAGTTCTGACTTAATGTGGTTTTTTTCTAAGGACCTAACAAAGTCAATTCCATTTTTTTCCTTTTCTTCAGTCAAGTTATAGGACTTAATCTCTGTAGATAGGTCAATGAGTTCTTGGAACATCTTTGAGGACTTCCTTTGCTCCTTGTAGTAGGACCTTACTCCCTTCTTTTGTATCCTGCTGGAAAGCAAACTCAAGATAGCAGAAATATAAATTGGAATTATAACTGCAAGCCCAAGTTTTAAATTCCCAATTAGTAACAAAATCGAAATAATGAATAGATTTATTATAAAGCCATAAAAGCCTGGCACTGCATGGGAAAGTCCATGCTCAATTGCCTCTACGTCTTTCATTATTGTTTGAGAAAGATCTGTTAAATCTCTGCTTGAATAAAAACTAAGAGGCAATTCCTTAATTATTTCAGAAATTTCTATCCTAAGATTTGCAGATTCCTTATAGGTTTCATTGTAAGTTGTAATGTAGTCCCTATTAATTACAAAAATCATAAGAAGAGCAATTATTACATAGGCAATGACCGAAAGACTTAGACTAAAGTCCCCTAAGTTTAACAAGCCTTGCATTACATACATAAGAAGGAACATAGGTAACATATAAGAAAGGTTCTTTAGGCTGGAATATCTTATTGCAACTAGGGCACCTTCTGCCCCCTTATCTGTAAGTCCAAAACGATTTTTTAAGTAATTTTTCATCAGTCAACCCTCCATTCATTTGCACTATTATACATTTCTACAAACTTCTTATACTTGCTGTCTTCCTTGTAAAGTATATCGTGGCTTCCTCTTTCAATTAGCTTTCCATCTTCGATTAAAAGAATTTCATCCACTCCTCTTATGGAAGTGAGCCTGTGGGCAATCATAATTGTAGTCCTATTCTTTATTAATTCCTTAAAGGCAATTTGTAATTCATACTCATTTTCAGGATCAGCAGCTGCTGAAGCTTCGTCCATAATAATAATTTTTGGATCCTTTAAGAAAATCCTAGCAATACTTACTCTTTGCTTTTCTCCCCCAGAAAGATTTACACCTTCTGCTCCAATCACTACATCATAAGCATCTTTAAATTTGTATATGAACTCGTCACACCTTGCAATTTTTAATGCCCTTAATACCTCTTCATCAGAGGCGTCACTTTTCGCAAGCTTAACATTTTCAAAAATGGAAATACCCTGGAAGAGTTGTGGATTTTGAAAAACAATTCCTATATTTTTCATTAGACTTTCCTTGTCATAAGAAGAAATATTTTTGTCTCCAATTAAAATTTCTCCTGAGTCAACTGGATACAAGCCAGAAATTAATTTTGCAATAGTCGACTTACCTGAACCCGAACTACCCACCAAAGCATAGACCTTATCTTCTTCAAGACTGAGAGAAAAGTTATCTAAAATTTTATTTTCTCCGTCATAAGAGAAGTCTACATTCTTGAATTCAATATTTTTATTTAAAAATTCTCTTTGACTTCCAAATTCTATTTCCTTCTCCTTCATCTCCTTGAATAAATTTTCAAGATTATCCACAGCAGAGTTGGCTTGGAAGATATACATGGAAACATACATAATTTTCATTGTGTTGGAATAAAATATCCCCATGAACAAAGTGAAAAATAAAATTTTTGCAGCCCAAAGACCAGGATCAGCTCCCCTATTTACCATAAAGATTCCAAAGAATATTGGCGTAATTATAAAAATATTTAAAAGCCATTGAAATAGGACAAAGGGAAACCTGCAAGACATAGAATATTTATAGACCATCTCCTTATAAATTAGAATCGAATCATAAAGTTTTTTAAAACCAATTAGGGGTGCATTAAAAATCTTTACTACAGGCATGGCCCTTACATACTCAACTGCACCTGCATTCATTTCGTCAAGCATATCCATATACTTCTTCATAAAGGACTGATCACCCATCATATTTTTTACAAGGACTAAACTTATTAGGACAATGACAATAAAAAATATTCCAAGGTATAAATCCAATACAAAGGTCAAGATAATCATAAGTATGGGAGTCAAAAATGCTGCTGTTTGATCTGGAATTAAATGAGCCACAATCATGTGAGTTTGCTCCACATTGTTGTCAATTATTTTTCTCACTTCTCCTGAATTATGTAGGTCAAAGAAAGTATTAGATGCCCCAAGAAGATGTCTTATACCTCTTTCACGAAGACGAGTTTCAAGCCTAAATCCTGCCAAGTGACTCATCCATAGTCCCATAAAGTATAAAATACCATAGGCGATAAATAAAAATAAAATTTTTATGGCTAGACTTCTTTCTTCTGACAAGACTCCACCACTAAAAACATTCTTTAGCAAAATCCAAATTAAATAATAGGCATAAAATTCTAAAACAATGCCCACCGTCGTAAGTAAACATGCAAAAATACCGTGGAGTTTTCTCTCAGGTATGTAGGAAAATAATTTTTTGTATAATTTCAAAATATAACACCTCTCTTTATTAAATAAAAAATAACTGATAACAATTATCGATATTATTATAATATTTCTTTTTCTTAATTTCTTAACAAAAATACTTTTATATTCAAAAAAATTTTTAAATTATATTCAATTAGAATTTATTTGCCATATTTTTTTCTTTCATTCGCAAACTTCCAAAATTTTTATAAAACTTATTTGCAAGAAAGCATAAAAAAACAGTCCCACATTCATCACGTGAGACTGTTTTAAAATTTCTAATTTTTCTTACATATAATTTTCTGCCTTAGCCCTTGATCTTGATAGGACCATTGACTTATTAACAAGTTCTACTACTACAATTGCTCCAAGACTTGGTAGGACCCAAGATAAACCACTTGATGCCATTGGAAGGCTTGCCTCAAGATTTGTCAAAAGTGGCAAGTTTAAATTAAATGTTGATTTTGCAACTGCCACAAGTGGTAGACCTACTGCAAAGAAAGCTGATGCCTTGTAAGAATACTTAGAATAACCTACAAAGTCATGAGTAAATCCTAAAACTATTAAGACTAAGGCAACTGGATATATAACAGTTAGTAGTGGAACTGATAGGGCAAGAAGTTTATTAAGTCCAAAGTTTGCCATAACAAAGGAGAAGAAGGTCCAAAGGAAAACCCATCTGCCATAAGACATCTTGCGGTTAAATAGTGTACAAAAATATTCTGAACCACTTGATATTAACCCTATACAAGTTGTTAAACAAGCAAGAGTAAATATTGATGCCAATAAAACTAATCCTGCATTGCCAAAGACAAGCCTAACAGCTTCTGTAAGAACTACAGCACCATTTTCTGCTCCAGCAAAAGCCCCTGATGTCACCATACCCATTGTTGAAAGCATTAGGTAGACAAGAAATAAAACTGAACCTGCAACTAGACCAGCCTTATCTGTATAAGATGTCACAAGCTTCTTATCTTCAACTCCAAACCTTCTTATGGCAAGAGTGACAACAAAACCAAAATTAAGGGCTGCAACAGCATCCATAGTATCATAACCCGCTAAGAAACCAGCAACTACTGGAGCATCCTTATAATTTCCACTTGCCACTGCTAAATCTTTTGGTAAAGTCATTACCTTGGCAAACATTATAAGTATTAAGAGTAATAGTGTTGGAGTTAGATACTTTCCAACTCTTGCCACTAACTTATTTGGCTTTAAGCAAACAAGCATTGCAACTGAGAAGAATAAGAATGTATATACTAATCTTACAAGTGATAGGTTAAAGCTTTCTGGTACATAAGGTGCTATTGCCATTTCAAAGGGAACTGACCCTGCTCTTGGTATGCCAAGTCCAGGTCCTATAGAAAGGTATATAGCAGTAGTAAAAACTAGGGCGAACTTTCCTCCAACTCTTGAAGATAAGTTTTTAAGTCCATCAGTCTTGCCAACGGCTATTGCTCCAAGGACTGGGAAAATAATTGCGGTAACAGAAAAAGCCAAAAGTGAAATAATAGTCTTATTCCCTGCTTGGTTTCCTAAAAATGGAGGGAAAATTAAATTTCCAGCTCCAAAAAACAATCCAAAGAGCATTATGCTCACTTGAGTAAACTGACTTCTTGATAATTTTTTCATACTTTCCTCCTAATTTTTAATTTTATAAATAAAAAAAGTCCCTTGTCTAAATAATAGACAAAGGACGAATTATCGCGTTACCACCTTAGTTCTTACCAATATGTAAGCTCTCTTAACAAGCATCAATCAATGCCGAGTATAGATAACGCCTACTAAAGCGGCAAATCTTACTAGGATTCAGACTTGCATAAGAAAAAGGATTTTCGAATTTATCTCCATTATAGGCTTTCACCAAACGCCTACTCTCTGAAAACTTTAATAAACCTACTCGTTTTTTCCAATATTTTTTATTAATAAAATTATGATTTGCATGTTATTATAAGAAATAAAAATAAACTTGTCAAACACTTTTTTAAAAATTTTTTATAAAAATAATTTAAAAACTAAATATTTTCTGTAAGTGAATCTATTTTTTCTCTAGTGCTATCGTCATCTAGACCCAAACCCTTGGCAAAGAAATTAAGACCATCTTTCGTGTCCTCTAAAGTCTCAAAGGAAGCCGAAGCATTATCTATATCATCAACCTTTTGTCCTAAGGGCTTGTCATAAGTTACACTTTTATCTGTGAGTAAAAGTTCTGGATTTAGATTTTTTACGAGTTTAAAGTCAGGATCCATTTCATCACCTATTAGACTTGCGTCAGGATAAAGAGCTTCTGCTCCACTAGGAACTCCTACTACATTTTCATAAGCCAAAAATTTTAATGCCTTTGCAGCCTTAACTGACATGGCAACAATTCTTGGATTTTCTTTTTCCACAAAGAGTTCCCTATCTTTAGTATCTGACCTTTTTTCTTTGTCTACATTTTCTTGGCTTACTTCTTTTTCATTGGAAGTATTTTCTACACTTGCCTCCTCCTTAGACTTACAAGAAGTTAATAGGATCATTATAAGTAAGGCATAAGCGATCTTATTATAAAACTTTCTTTTCATAATAGAGCCTCCTTCTAAATTTTTGCACCATCTTTAATTTATTCTATTAATAGAATATCACATTATCAAGAAAATGTAAGTGCAAAATATTGTAAAAGTTTTAAACATTTAAGAGATCTTGAATAAATCCCATTAAAATTTTTATGTATTTATTATAAAAATTTACAATCATAACCACCGGCTGAGCCGGTGGTTTGTTTTGCCCCTATAAGGGGCTGTTACCGGCAGCATTCCATGCTTCGAACTTTCTTTCTCGTGCACCAATTTTCACAGCTGGTGCTAAAGCACCTTATTTTTTGCTTTTGTTTACTTGCTCACCCGTAAACGGGTCAACAAATTCTTTAATGCTTATTTGATCTGCCATGTAATCTTCTTTTAATTGATTTTTTATATATTCTTGTATCTTTTTCACATTCTTTCCTGCTGTGTCTACATAGTATCCTCTGCACCAAAAATGTCTATTTCCATATTTATATTTTAAGTTTGCATGCCTATCAAATATTATTAGACTGCTTTTTCCTTTTAAATATCCCATCGTTTGAGATATGCTGTATTTTGGTGGAATTTCCAACAACATATGGATATGGTCTGGACAGCATTCCGCTTCTATTAT
Source organism: Peptoniphilus harei (assembly GCF_900454685.1). Classification (GTDB taxonomy): domain Bacteria; phylum Bacillota; class Clostridia; order Tissierellales; family Peptoniphilaceae; genus Peptoniphilus_A; species Peptoniphilus_A harei. The sequence goes on from NZ_UATM01000032.1 coordinate 1,738,054, forward strand.
ATTTATTCCTTTTCTATCACATAAATCTCTTAATATTTTTCCTATATCTTGTTTTAATCTTCCATATATTAATTGCCTTCTGTATTTTGGAGCAAATACTACGTGATACTTACAATTCCATGATGTATGTGATAAACTATTTTTATCCATTTTAGGATACCTCCCTTTTCTATTTATGCTACTGCCAGTAACATTAATAGTTTATCACGGGAGGTTTTTTGCTTGAAGCTAAAGCTTATTTTCCTACCACCAGCATAGCTGGTGGTTTATTCATACTAAAGCGTACAAGAAAAAACTGCCGCCTTAAGCGACAGTTTTTATTTAAAGTTTAAGATTAAGCATTAGTCTTTTCTGCAGCAGCTTTTTTAGCTTGAGCTTCTGCTATTTTTGCTTGTCTTTCTTTTTCTTTCTTTTCTTTTTCCTTTTGTTTCATTTTTTCCACTCTTTCAGGATATTCACAATAGATTGCTCCTGTTGGACATTTTGAAACACAAATTCCACAGTTGATACACTTGTCATAATCAATTGATGCAAGATTATTTTCTACATGGATTGCATCCTTAGGACAGTTCTTTTCACAGATTCCACATCCTATACAACCAATGCTACAATTATTTCTAACAACTTTTCCTGAATCAAGTGACTTACATTCAACAACTGTTTTTGATTTGTAAGGTCTAAGTGAAATAATTTTCTTAGGACAAATGTTGATACACTTCATACAAGCTACACATTTTTCCTTGTCAACTACTGCTACTCCATTAACCATGTGGATTGCATCGAATTCACAAACGCTAACGCAAGTTCCTCCACCACAGCAACCATAGTTACAAGCTTTTGCACCTTGTTGGTAGTCAGCTATAAGTCTACAGTCAACTAGGTCATTGTAATCATATTTATTTTTTGCCTTGTCACAGTCACCTTGACAGTGAACTACGGCAACATTTCTATCAACATTTTCTGCATTGACACCCATTACTTGGCTGACTTTTTCAGCAGTTTCTGCACCACCAATAACACAACCATTAACTGGTGATGTACCATTGGCAATTGCTTCTGCAAGTCCATCACAACCTGGGAAACCACAAGCTCCACAGTTTGCTCCTGGAAGGGCATCTCTTACTTCAGCTACCTTTGGATCAACTTCTACATAAAAAACCTTTGATGCAATGGAAAGTATTATTCCGAAAAAAGCTCCCGCTATTCCCAAAAACACCATTGGGGTAAGTATTGCACTAATTTCCATAATTACCTCCTATACCAATCCGCCGAAACCTGAGAATGCTATGGCCATAAGACCAGCACTCACAAGCGCAATAGGAACACCTTGAAGTGCCTTAGGTACATCTGCAAGCATAAGTTTTTCTCTTAGGGCTGCGATTAATACTAAAGCTAGTGTAAAGCCTAGAGAAGCTCCAAATCCACTAAAGATTGTTTCTATTAAGTTATATCCGTTTTGCACGTTTAATACTGTTACACCAAGTACAACACAGTTTGTAGTGATAAGTGGAAGATAAACACCCATAGCTTGGTAAAGTGAAGGTGATGACTTCTTAATAAACATTTCTACAAATTGTACTAGAGATGCAATTACAAGTATAAAGGCAATTGTTTGTAAGTACTCAAGTCCAAATTTATTTAGTACGAAATTTTGAATTAGCCATGTTATTGCAGATGCAAGTACAACTACAAAGGTAACGGCAACTCCCATTCCAAGGGCAGTTTCTGTTTTGGAAGATACACCTAAGAAGGGACAAATTCCTAAGAACTGAGCAAATATATAGTTATTTACAAGTATTGTTGAAATTAAAATTGTTAAAATACTCTCTAACATTAGTCTGCCCTCCTATTAAGTAGTAGTTTAAATCCTGCAATTAAGAATCCTAGAAGTATGAAGGCACCTGCTGGAGCTCCCATAAGTCCAATTCCTGGATAGGATTCTGGTAGGACTTGTTTTTCAAATAATGTTCCGTAGCCGAAAAATTCACGCACAAGACCCATGGAAAGAACTGCTATTGTATAGCCAACTCCTGTTCCAAGTCCATCTACTATTGATGGAACAAGTTTGTTCTTGTAAGCGAAACCTTCTGCTTCTCCAAGGATACAGCAGTTAACTACGATTAGTGGTAAGAAAATACCAAGTGCTGCATAAATTGATTGGAAATATGCTTGAAGGATCATTTGTACTAAAGTTACGAAAGTTGCAATTACTACTATAAAACAAGGAATTCTTATTTTATCAGGAATTACATTTCTAAGGGCAGATACTACTGTGTTACTCATTATAAGTACAAAAGTAACTGCCATACCCATTGCTAGTGAGTTAGTTAAGCTGTTTGTAATAGCCAGTACTGAACAAAGACCTATAAGTTGCATGAATACAGGATTGTTTTTGAAAGCACCGTCTAAAAATACTTTAGATAATTTCATTTTAAACCCCCTTATTCATTCTTTAGAACTTCGTTATAAACTTGAATGGCATCATTTGAGCCTGCAAGAGCTGCCTTAGAGGAGATTGTAGCTGATGTCAACCACATAACTTCATTATCAGCCTTAGGTTCCTTAGAAAGTTCTAGAGGACCAGCAGCAGACTTACCTTCATAGGAAGGATAATATTCATCAGTAGTGATTCTAGAACCAAATCCACTTGTTTCTCCATTGGAGATATTTCTAAATCCAGCGATTGTATCGCCTTCAAGTAGAAAACCAAGGGCGTTAGTCATAGCTCCACCATAACCATTTGATTTTACGTTTACACCATATCCAACAACATCCTCACCTTTTTTGGCAACAAAGATTTTTTCTATGTTTGGATATTTTTCTTTTATTGAATCTAATTTAGCTTGATCGTATTCTTCGAAACTATCAGCAGCATCACCAAAAATAACTTCATAGGATGCAAGTGTATTTTTAAGTTCAGTTTCAGCAATTACTGGAGCCGTAAAACTATTTACAGCTGCAAGAAGACCTGCTGATAGGGCACAGAATACTAAAAGTATTATTCCGAATTTTACTGGTTCTTTCATTTACTTCGCCTCCCCATATGCACTTGATATAGTAAGTTTGTCAATTAATGGTGTTGCGAGGTTCATAAGACATATTGCGTATGAAACACCTTCAGGAAGAGATGCCTTAACCCTAATTACTGCAGTTAAGATACCACAGCCAAGAGCAAAAATAATTCTTCCCTTTCTGTTTATTGGGTTTGTAGTGTAGTCAGTTGCCATAAAGATAGCACCAAGTAACAAACCACCTGCAAGTAGTTCATAAGGAATAAGTTCCATTGGGATTCCAAGAACAAATAGACATATTGCAGTTGATGCAACATAAATTACTGGGATTTCCCAAGAAATTACCTTTCTTGCTACTAGGTAAACAAATCCAATTAGAAGTGCAATTGCAGAAGTTTCTCCTATTACACCACCAATATTTCCAATAAACATATCTCCCATTGAAGGAAGATTTGCAAGATCACCAGATGCAATAACTTGAAGAGGTGTTGCATAAGATAGACCATCCACTGCTGCAGATGATGTTGTAAGACCTTGCTTCAATAATTCTGGTGAAATATAATCTGTAATTTGTTTTGGCCAAGATGTCATAAGCACAAGTCTAGCTGCAAGAGCTGGGTTCATAAAGTTGAAACCAATACCACCAAAACATTCTTTAACTACTAATATTGCAAAAACTGATCCGAAAGCTGCCATCCATAGTGGAAAAGATTGTGGCATATTAAGTGCAATCAAAATCCCAGTAACAACAGCAGATAAGTCAGCAATTTGAACAGTTTTCTTTAGGCATTTTTGTGTAATAAGTTCAGTAAATACACAAGCACCAATACATACTGCTAAAAGTGCTATGGCCCTTGTTCCAAAGAAATATACAGAAGCAATCATTGCAGGAGCAAGTGCGATAATAACATCAAGCATAATCTTTCTAACAGTATCATTTGACCTAATATGAGGAGCTAGTGAAACAAAGCGTGCCTCGTTTACTGTCATCGGATCCTTATTAATTTTATTATTTTCCAAATTGATCCCTCCTATCTCTTTTGATTAGCTCTGATTTCTCGTTTAGCTAATTTAACAGATGCTGTAAGATGTCTCTTGGCTGGACAAACAAAGGAACATATACCACATTCCATACATTGGTCAGCGTGAAGATCCATACATAAGTCTACATCTCCCTTTAAAATCGCATGATTAATATCAGTTGGATTTATATTGGCTGGACAATGGTCTACACATCTTGAACATCTAATACATGGAGACTCAATTCTTTCTGTAACTTCTTCTTCAGTGAAAACCAAAATACCAGAAGTAGTCTTAGTAATTGGTGAGTCAAGATTAAATACTGACTTACCAGTCATAGGACCACCACAGATGATTTCTTTGAAGTTGTCTTTAAGACCGCCACAGAAATCTAGGATATCTCCCACAGGAGTTCCTACTTTAACGAGAATATTCTTAGGTTCTTTAATACCAGAACCAGAAACAGTTATAACTCTTTCATAAGAAGGCTTTCCTTCGATCATAGCTTCATAGAAAGCTAGAGTAGTACCAACATTTGTTAGGAAAACTCCAACATCATTTGTTACACCATTTTGTGGAACAATTCTACCAACTACGGCTTCAGAAAGTCTCTTTGAATCACCTTGTGGATACTTAGTTTGACATCCAACAACTTTTAAGTGATTCCAATTAGGATTATTACCTATAACTTCTTCCATCTTAGCAATTGCATCAGGTTTGTTTTCCTCAATTGCCATGTAAGAAGCTTCCTTATTGTAAAAATGTGAGAAGATATCTAAACCTTCTAATATTTCTTCAGTTTTTTCTAGCATAATTCTATGGTCACATGTAAGGAAAGGCTCACACTCTGCACCATTGATTATACATTCGTCTAGAACTGGATCTTCACCCTTAAGTTTTGCATGAAGAGGGAAACCAGCTCCACCCATTCCTACGATTCCCTTTTCCTTAATAAAAGGAATTAAGTCGTCAATAGGATGATCCTTATAATCCTTAAAAGATTTAAGGTCCTCAATCATTTCATCTTTGCCATCGTTTTCTATAACGACGCAATCACAATACCTTCCATCAGCTGTATACATTTTTTTAATCTCTTTAACTGTACCTGATACAGAAGAGTGTATAGCTGCTGAAATAAAAGCTTCAGAATTCCCAACAATTTGGCCAACTTTAACAGAGTCGCCCTTTGAAACAACAGGTGAGCATGGCGCTCCAATGTGTTGTGACATAGGTATGTAAGCAATCTTTGGACTTGGCATCCTCTCAATTGCGATTTTTTCTGTCAAAGTTTTGTGTTCGTCCATATGAACTCCACCTACGGAAAAAGTGAGATTTCTTGAACTCATAAAACTTCACCCCTTATTTGGCTTTAGCCTATATTTTTACCATTTGTTATAATTATAACACTAAATTTTATTAAAGTACATTATTCTACTGAAAAAATTCATTTTGGGAAATCTTTATCATCATTCAAATCTAGTCATTCTTAAAATAGGGTTTCTGATACTCTTTATCAAAAACAAGACCAATAAAAACTTTATTTTATCTCTCTATTTTAATTCTTCGTATTTATTCATCAGCAAATTAAGCGATTAAATTTATAAGCAATTCTTTTTTATCAAAATATTTTCAATTTCACAAGGATAAAATATCTTATTTTATTTTTCTATCCAATAGAATAATTTTTTGAATATAAAAAAGCGACCCTCATATAAGGTCGCCCTATCATTTTTATTATTATTTTAATCTGGAAGAGGAGCTAGGACTAAGGCCCTTCCCTCGATTACAGTTTGTCCATGTTGATTTTCACAAACTGTACTTAATATTACCCTATTTGTGTCAGAGAATAATTCTTCAACAGTACAAGTTGCAGTGATCGTATCACCAAAGTGAACTGGGTGAGTAAATTTAAGATCTTGATTCAAATAAATAGTTCCTGGACCAGGTAACTGAGTTCCTAGCACTGAAGAAATGAATCCTGCACTAATCATACCGTGGGCTATACGTTCTTTAAATCTTGTCTTTTTCGCAAATTCTTCATTTATATGGGCAGGGTTAAAGTCACCAGATACACCGATATAGTTATAAACGTCTGCCTCAGAAACTGTTTTTGTAAAACAAGCACTTTGTCCTACTTTTAACTCATCAATAGTTTTTCCCTTTGTATTATCCATAAGTCACTATCCCTTCTATATTTATTTTGAACGTTTCTTTAGCCAATCTACTACTGTTGGCGCTACTTCTTCCTGACTTCTTCTACTAACAAACATTCCAATGTGTCCTGTAGGGAAAGATTTAGCTGTGTAGTCTTCACTTCCTACACAATCTCCAATTGGAATTGACGCAGCATTTGGAACTTGGTTATCTCTTTCTGCATAAAGGTTTAGGACTGGTTGAGTAATTTTCTTCAAATCTACTTTTTCACCAGCAATTTCCATTTCACCCTTCATTAGGCGATTTTCCCTGTACATTGCATTTAAAAATTCCTTGTATGCCATTCCAACTTGTCCCGGACTATCAAAAATCCATTTTTCCATAGTCATAAAGCTTGAAAGATGTTCAGGATCATCTAGGTCATTTATAACATCTACATATTTATTGACCATTAGTGAAAGAGGTTTTAAAGTTAGGAAACCAGTATTCATAAAGTCCCCTGGCACAACTCCATAGGCCTCTACCATCCTATCTGGATTTAAATATTTTCCCCATTTGAAAAGAAGTCCATCATCTGTTGAAAAGTCGACAGGTGTAACCATAGTCACTAGGTTCTTAATTTTTTCTGGATGAAGAGCTGTGTACATTAAACTAAAAGTACCACCTTGGCAAACTCCAAGAATGTTTATCTTGTCTACTCCCTTTTCCTTTCTAATGTGGTCGACACAATCGTCAATATAAATATTTATATAATCATCAAGACTTATATATTTGTCATCAGCAGTTGGAAATCCCCATTCGATTAAATATAAATCAAGACCACTGTCCACTAACTTTTTAATAAAAGACTTGTCTTGGCCAATATCCATCATAGAAGGAGTGTTAACAAGGGCATAAACAATTAGTGTTGGAACCTTGCTTATACTTCTTGTAGACTTTTTATAGTTATAAAGTTTTAATTTATCTTCCTCAAAAACAACCTCTCTAGGAGTCTGATTGGCGTGGTCATTAGTTGCACTAATCATACTTTCATAACTCTTTAGGAATTTTTCCTGAGCCTTTATTCCTTCCTCAATAGATGTCTTTATATCGAAAAAATCATTATACATATTTTTGCCTCCCTTAATTAACTATTTCAAAATTATAGGAAATAATTATTTGTCACTTTTTAAGCCTTCTTTTCCCCTAAGTTCTTCCAATTCTTTTTTAAGAGACCTAACTTCACGTCTCAATTCGTAAACATTTTTATAAACATTGTCTACTTCTGATTTTGTGACAATTGGAGAATCGCTAAGAGATTTTTCTATTAACTTGTCGTATTCTATTTTAAAAATCATATATGAATCTGCTGCTTTTGCAATAAGCTTTGAGAATTCATCAGTGTAGAAGTACTTTTCAATGGCATTTTCAACATGTTTTGACCACATCTTATAAAACTCATTGAAAGTTTTTGGATCTTCGCCCTTATCAACTGAGTCGAAGTATTCTTCAAAAACTTCTTGAGAATTTTTGTATCCAACTGATAAGGCCTTTGTTATAAATTCTGAAACAGAAATAAGCATATCAACCATAGAGTCTACAGCCCTGTTATTTTGTTCCAGTAATTCTCTAGAACTTCCCACTACAGGAGACTTTACTAAAATTCCAAAAGTCTTATTATAAGCATCCTTCCATTCTTTTAAGGCATCTGATAACTTCATTGGATCCTTATAAATAGATTCCATATATATCTCAGCTATATTTTGGTAAGCAAAAGACCATGGGCCAAGGAAATTTTCTAAAGTTTTTAAATAGGTATTAAAATAGCTTTGAGAATTAACCATTAAACCTTGCATTTCTTTAGGTAAAAGTGGAATCAGATTATTCGTGAATATTTCATTAAATTGCTTTACTAGTTGTTCAAGGTTCTCTTTATAAGTATCAGTTCCTGGCTTTAAAAAGTCGTCATTAAATTTTTTCCATTGTTCATAAGCTCCAAGATACAATTTGTTAGAATTTAGAATTTTTTCGAAGACATCTCTTGTGCCTGCTCCCATCATTTTGCTGGCATCAAGAGGATTGTATAATTCCATCATTTTTGTCCAAGCTTCGTAAGTATTATTGGAAAATACATTTTGTGGGCCTGCATTTTTCATCATATCTTCCCAACTTCTCATCCAAGCTTGTTGAAATTTTGCCCAATCTTGATATTTTGTAAAATCAAAGGCATTATCTTCAGATTCTTTATTTTCAGGGTCTCTCTTTGGCAGAGCATCCACCCATGCTTTCATCATATCTTGGCTTGTCTTGAACATATCATTCCAAGCATTGTAATTCATTGTCATATTATCCTCCCTAAATTTTAGAATTAAAAAATTTATTACTTCATCTTACTAATAGGTTACCCGGTTTTTATATTATAAAACAGCAATATTTGTTTTTGTTAAATAAATATTAAAGTTTATGTAAAATTTATTATTTCTTAGTTTTTTATTTGATTTTTGATTTCTTTATTATAAAATTTTTAATTTTATGTTTCTTCTACTCCCTTCCACAAAATATGATAAAAAAAATTTATTTGGAAATTAAAAAAAGACTTTGTTTGGAAATTCAAAATAAAAATAATTTAGCTTGAGGGTTTATATAAATTATTTTTAATTTAGATTCTTTGTTATTAAACTTTTAATTTTTAATTTTCTTGTCGTCCCTTTCACCATCTATGATTAATTAAAATTTTTATAAACTTAAAACCCAAATAATTTATCTCAAGACTTAATAAAATTTTTATTTTAACCATATTACCTATTATTTAATTGAATTTTAAAAGGTCCTTTTATATCTAATTTTAAAAACTTTTAATCAGCGTCATTTTTTTACAAGCTCATAGTTTATTTGAAAGTCAAAACTTTTTATAAAGTCATAATTTTTTACAAGTTCATAATTTTTCAGAAGCTTATAATTTATTACAAGGTCATAATCTTTCAGAAGTTCTTAACTTATTACAAGGTCGTTCCTTTTTAGAAGATCAAAGTTTATTAGAAGGTCATGATTTTTTACAAGCGCCTAGTTAATTAAAAAGTCTTAATTTTTCTCAAACTCATAATTAACTTAAGACTTGCAAATATTTTAAATATCAGAAATTTTTAAATTTTCATTAATATTTTTATTCACAAAACATATAAGAGAAGGACCCATAAAAATTTGCACAAAAAAGTAGGCTCATCTCTAAGCCTACTCTTAATTTATAATATTTTATTCTTCTTCAACTGTTTCAAGTTCAATTTTTACATCATCACTTGTTATTACTTCAGAGTCTTCTAGAATATTGTAATCTTCTTTTAGGCTTTCGTCGATTCCAATTTGAACCTTGGAATTAATACGAGCGCCTGTACCTGCTGGTATAAGTTGTCCAATTATAATATTTTCCTTTAGACCTTCAAGTTTATCTTCCTTACCCTTGATTGCTGCATCTGTAAGAACTCTTGTAGTTTCTTGGAAGGATGCTGCTGATAAGAAGGATTCTGTTGCAAGGGAAGCCTTTGTGATACCAAGTAAATTAATTTGACCAATTGCTGGTTCTTTACCTGCATCTATTGCGTCCTTATTTGCTTTTTTGTAGTCAACAACATTTACAAGAGATCCTGGAAGTAAATCTGTGTCTCCTGCATCTTCTATCTTGCACTTTGATAGCATTTGTCTAACAATAATTTCAATGTGCTTGTCGTTGATGTCTACCCCTTGAAGTCTATAAACTCTTTGAACTTCTTTTACAATGTATTCTTGTACACCTTTTTCGCCCTTAACACGTAGTAAGTCTTGTGGATATACAGAACCTTGTGTAAGTTCATCTCCTGCTTCAACTTCATCGCCTGCTTTAACCTTTAATCTTGAACCATAAACGATATTATAGGAGTCAACTGTTCCGTCTTCAGCTGTAATAAGAACTTCTCTCTTCTTGTTAGTTTCCTTGATGTCAACTACACCAGCACGTTCTGCAATTACTGCAAGACCCTTTGGCTTTCTTGCTTCGAAAAGTTCTTCAACTCTTGGAAGACCTTGAGTGATATCGGCAGCTGCCGCTACACCACCAGTGTGGAAAGTTCTCATTGTAAGTTGTGTACCCGGTTCACCAATTGATTGGGCAGCAATTACACCAACTGCTTCTCCAATACCAACGTGAGATCCTGTTGCAAGGTTTCTACCATAGCAGTGGGAACAAACACCGCTTTTACTCTTACAGCCAAGAATTGATCTAACCTTAACTTCTTCTATTCCTAGAGATTCAATTAGAACTGCGTCATCATCAGAGATTGGTTCGTTAGCTCCAACTATTAGTTCTCCAGTTTCTGGATTTACAATATCTTCAAAGGAATATCTTCCTTCGATTCTATCTGCAAGAGATTCTATTAGTTCTTTTCCATCTTTGAAGGCTTTAGCTACAAGATATTCATCTGTGCCGCAGTCTTCTTCAGATATGATTACTTGTTGTGAAACGTCTACTAGCCTTCTTGTCAAGTAACCAGAGTCGGCAGTCCTTAGGGCTGTATCGGCAAGACCCTTTCTAGAACCGTGGGCTGACATGTAGAATTCAAGTACTGATAGACCTTCCCTAAAGTTTGAAGTGATTGGAACTTCTATTGTCCTACCTGAAGGTGATGCCATAAGTCCACGCATACCTGCAAGTTGTCTGATTTGGTTCTTAGAACCTCTGGCTCCAGAGTCTGCCATGATGTAGATGTTGTTTAGGGCATCAAAGCCGTCCATTACATCGTCAGTTAAGTCATCTGTGGCCTTGTTCCAAATTTCAATTACCTTTTCATATCTTTCTTCATCAGATATAAGACCTCTTCTAAAGGCTTTTTCATACTTAGCTACTTCTTTTTCAGCTGCTGCTAAAATTTCTGGTTTAGATGCAGGAATTTGTACGTCACCCATTGAAATTGATACTGCTCCAATAGTTGAGTAGTGATATCCTGTTGCCTTGATGTTGTCAAGAAGTTCAGCAGTTTTTATATTTCCATGTTTTTTATAAGTTTTTTCAATTATTTTTCCAAGAAGTTTCTTGTCTACAACTTGGTCAATTTCAAGTGAATACTTGTCTTCATCCCTGTTAACAAATCCAAGGTCTTGTGGGATAAATTCGTTCATTAAAAATCTACCAACAGTTGATGATACAATTTTTCCCCTCTTGTCATTTTCATCTGCATATCTTCTTATAGATACCTTAGATTGAAGGTGTAAGAATCCTGATTCATAAGCGTGGAACATTTCATCATAGTTTCTGTAAATTGATCCGTCGCCCTTTAACTTATCTTCTCTCATAAGAGTTAGATAATATGAACCAAGAACCATATCTTGTGTAGGAGTAGTAATTGGCTTACCATCCTTAAGGGCTAAGATATTGTTAGTTGAAAGCATTAGTAGTCTTGCTTCAGCTTGTGCTTCAGTTGATAGTGGTAGATGGACTGCCATTTGGTCACCATCGAAGTCGGCATTGTATGCTGTACAAGAAAGTGGGTGAAGCTTAATAGCCTTACCTTCTACTAGGACAGGTTCAAAGGCTTGGATACCAAGTCTGTGAAGTGTCGGTGCACGGTTAAGCAGAACTGGGTGGTCTTGGATAACTTCTTCAAGTACATCCCAAACTTCTTCCTTTCCTCTTTCAACCATTCTCTTTGCAGATTTAATGTTATAAGTTAGGCCACGAGAAACAAGTTCCTTCATTACGAAAGGCTTGAATAATTCAAGTGCCATATTTTTTGGAAGTCCACATTGGTAGAATTTAAGATCTGGTCCAACTACGATTACAGAACGACCAGAGTAGTCAACTCTCTTACCAAGTAAGTTTTGACGGAAACGACCTTGCTTACCTTTTAACATTTCTGATAAAGATTTAAGTGGTCTATTTCCTGGTCCAGTAACAGGTCTTCCACGTCTACCGTTGTCAATAAGAGCATCTACAGATTCTTGTAGCATTCTCTTTTCATTTCTAACGATAATGTCTGGAGCATTGATGTCCATTAACTTCTTAAGTCTGTTGTTTCTATTTACAATTCTTCTGTATAAGTCGTTTAAGTCACTTGTTGCAAATCTGCCACCATCAAGTTGTACCATTGGTCTTAAATCAGGTGGTATAACAGGGATCGCATCAAGGATCATCCATTCAGGCTTGTTGTCTGATTGAATAAAGGCATCAATAACTTCAAGTCTTCTTGTTATTCTAATTTTCTTTTGTCCAGTTGCATCTTGGAGCTCTTCTGTAAGTTCGTCATTTTCCCTTTGAAGGTCAACTTTTTCTAGAAGGTCCCTAATAGCTTCTGCACCCATCTTTGCAGTGAACTTGTCACCATATTCTCTCTTGAATTCCCTATACTCAATTTCTGATAATAGTTGTTTTTCATAAAGAGTTGTTTCGCCTGGTTCAACATAAGTTACTACATAAGATGCAAAGTAAAGTACCTTTTCAAGGGCCCTAGGGCTCATGTCTAAAACAAGACCCATTCTTGAAGGGATACCCTTGAAGTACCAAATGTGTGATACTGGAGCAGCAAGTTCAATATGACCCATTCTTTCACGACGAACCTTAGCCTTTGTGACCTCAACGCCACATTTTTCGCAGACTACTCCCTTGTATCTTACTCTTTTATATTTTCCACAGGAACATTCCCAGTCCTTAGTAGGTCCAAATATTTTTTCACAAAATAGACCTTCTTTTTCAGGCTTTAATGTCCTATAATTTATAGTTTCCGGTTTTTTAACTTCTCCATAAGACCAAGATCTGATCTTTTGAGGTGAAGCTAGTCCAATTTTTATTGAATGGAATAATTCATGTTCGCTCAAGGAGCACTTCTCCTTTCATATTAATTAAAACAATAATTAATCTTCAGATTCATCGGATTCATCGTCGTCTTCATACTCGCCGTCTTCATCTTCGTAGATGTGACTTTTTTCAAAAGACTCAACTTCATCATTTGAAATTGTTCTGATTCCAATATTTGCAGTTCCAGTTTGTTCGATAAGTTCCTTTAATTCATCTTCATCTGATTTTGTATTTTTATCATCGATGTTATCAATCTTTGTTAGTTCATCTTCATCAACTTCAAGGTCAACTTCATTGCCCTTATCATCAAGAACTTGAATTTCAAGAGCTAGTGCTTGAAGTTCTTTTATTAGAACCTTAAAGGATTCAGGAACTCCTGGTTGTGGAATGTTTTCGCCCTTAACAATAGCTTCGTAAGTCTTAACACGACCAACAATATCGTCAGACTTAACTGTAAGCATTTCTTGTAGGGTATGGCTAGCACCATATGCTTCAAGAGCCCAAACTTCCATCTCTCCAAATCTTTGTCCACCGAATTGTGCCTTACCTCCAAGAGGTTGTTGTGTAACAAGTGAGTAAGGTCCAGTAGAACGAGCGTGGATCTTTTCATCAACTAAGTGGTGAAGCTTTAACATATACATGTAACCAACAGTTACAGGGTGGTCAAATTCTTCTCCAGTTCTACCATCTCTTAGTTGAATTTTTCCATCTCTAGAATATCCAGCTTCTTCAAGTGTGTCGAAGATGTCATTTTCATTGGCACCGTCAAATACTGGTGTTGCAACGTGCCATCCAAGTTTTTTGGCAGCAAGTCCCAAGTGAACTTCAAGTACTTGTCCAAGGTTCATACGAGATGGAACCCCTAGTGGGTTAAGAACAATTTGGATTGGTGTACCGTCTGGCATGTAAGGCATGTCTTCCTTAGGCATAACCCTAGAGATAACACCCTTGTTTCCGTGACGACCACACATCTTGTCCCCTACTTGAATCTTTCTCTTTGTAGCAACAAAGACTCTTACCATTTCGTTGACACCTGGTTGAAGTTCGTCTCCTTCAGACCTATTAAATGTCTTAACATCAACAACAATTCCATGTTCACCATGAGGAAGTCTAAGGGAAGTATCTCTTACTTCTCTTGCCTTTTCACCAAAGATTGAACGAAGAAGTCTTTCTTCTGCAGAAAGTTCAGTTTCTCCCTTTGGAGTTACCTTACCAACTAGGATATCTCCTGGTTTTACTTCTGCACCAATTCTTATAATACCCCTGTCGTCAAGGTCTTTTAGCATGTCTTCCCCAACATTAGGTATGTCTCTTGTAATTTCTTCAGGTCCAAGTTTTGTATCTCTTGCTTCTGATTCATATTCTTCAATGTGAAGTGAAGTTAATACATCATCAATAACAAGCTCTTGACTTACAAGCATGGCATCTTCGTAGTTATATCCTTCCCAGTTCATAAAGGCTATTAGGATATTTTTACCAAGGGCCATTTCACCCATATCAGTTGATGGACCGTCAGCAATGATTTCTCCTGCTTCTACAAGGTCCCCTTCATTTACAATAGGTCTTTGGTTAATTGTAGTTCCTTGGTTACCACCCATAAACTTGTGAAGTTTATATGTGTCGATTCCCTTGTCAGATTCTCTTTCCACTTCAATATGAACAGAGTCAACTTTTTTGATTTTACCCTTGTTCTTAGAAACAATTACAACACCTGAGTCCTTTGCTGCCCTGTATTCAATACCAGTTCCAACAACAGGAGCCTCAGTCTTTAATAGAGGTACTGCTTGACGCTGCATGTTGGCACCCATTAGAGCCCTGTTGGCGTCGTCGTTTTCCAAGAAAGGAATCATGGATGTACCTACAGCAACAATTTGTTGTGGAGAAACGTCCATGTAGTTTACGTCTTTTATGTCGAAAATATCGGCATTACCGCCATGACCTCTGGCAGCAATCCTATCTTCAACGAATTTATTATTTTCATCAAGTCTTTCGTCAGCTTGAGCAATGATTTGTTCGTACTCAACATCGGCAGTTAGATAATCTATTTGATCAGTTACAACTCCGTCAACAACCTTCCTATATGGTGTTTCAATAAAACCATAGTCGTTGATTCTTGCGTAAGTTGTAAGGGATGTGATAAGTCCAATGTTTGGACCTTCTGGTGTCTCAATAGGACACATTCTTCCGTAATGTGAGTTATGGACGTCACGCACTTCAAATCCAGCCCTATCTCTACTCAACCCACCAGGTCCTAGTGCAGATAACCTTCTCTTGTGAGTTAATTCTGATAGAGGATTATTTTGGTCCATAAATTGTGAAAGTTGGGAAGAACCGAAAAATTCTTTTATCGCAGCTGTCACAGGTCTAATATTTATCAGTGATTGTGGAGTTGTTGCATCAACATCTTGTACAGTCATCCTTTCACGGATAACTCTTTCCATTCTTGAAATACCAATCCTAAATTGGTTTTGAAGAAGTTCTCCAACAGATCTAATTCTTCTGTTTCCAAGATGGTCGATGTCGTCAACGGATCCCACGTTGTTCATAAGTCCAAATTCATAATTTATACCAGCGATAATATCGTCGATTAAAATATTTTTTGGAGATAGTTCTCTATGAGCCTTTACAAGCTCTTCCTTAAACTTTTCTGTGTCTTCAGAATATTCTTCATAAAGTTCATCGAAAAGTGGTCTATATACTTTTTCTTTAAAACCAAGTTCTTCCATGTCGAAGTCTAGTTCATAAGCATCAACAAAGGAGAAGTTGTTTCCAATTACTATTGTATTTTCACTTGCGTGTTCGTAGTTTTCGTCAGTCTTAATTAGGACTTGGTTAACACCAGCTGCTTCAATCTTTTCAGCCTTTGCCCTATTTAATAGTTCGCCAGCTTCTGCTAAGATTTCCCCAGTCATTGGGTCAACTATGTCTTCAGCAGGAATATTACCTTCAAGTCTTGCAGAAATGCCAAGCTTTTTGTTGAATTTATATCTACCAACTTTTGCAAGGTCATATCTTCTGTCATCGAAGAACATATTCTCAAAAAGTGATTGAGCTGAATCAATAGTAGGTGGTTCACCTGGTCTTAATTTTTTATAGATTTCAAGTAAAGCTTCATTCTTGTTAGTAGTAATATCTTTTTCAAGAGTCTTTAATACAGCTTCACTTTCTCCAATTACGTCCATGATTTCTTGGTTAGATTCAACACCAATAGCTCTTAATAAGACAGTAATAGGAATTTTTCTTGTCCTATCAATTCTTACATTGATAACGCCTTGAGCATCAGTTTCAAATTCAAGCCAAGCTCCCCTATTTGGTATAAGTGTTGCCGAATAGATTTTCTTACCTGTCTTGTCTCTTTCTTCCTTATAATATGCTCCAGGACTTCTTACAAGTTGTGAAACAACTACACGCTCTGCCCCATTTATTACAAATGTGCCAGTTGGTGTCATAAGTGGAAGGTCGCCCATAAAGACTTCCTGTTCCTTAACTTCGCCAGTTTCACTATTGATAAGTCTTACCTTTGCCTTTAATGGCGCAGAGTAATTTGTGTCTCTCTGTTTAGATTCGTCTATATCATATTTGATTTCATCAGATAAATGATAGTCCACAAATTCTAAAATTAAATTTCCAGAGTAATCCTCAATAGGAGATACGTCATCAAAAACTTCTTTCAATCCTTCTTCAATCAACCATTTGTATGAAGAAGTCTGCACGTCAAGAAGATTTGGAAGTGACATAACTTCATCTACACGAGAAAAACTCATTCTCTCACGTTTCCCATATTTAACAGGATGTACCATTAATTTTCTCACCCTAGCCTTTCAAATGAGTGTATCCAATTAGAGTACAAATCACCACTCTAATTATTATTATGCAAATAGGTATTTTATCATTATTGCCGACACTTTGCAAGGTTTTTAAATAAAAAAATCCTGCCAAAAGGCAGAATTCTTTTTAAAGTCTAATATAAGCGTAACCTTCGTTTTGAAGCTTTACGATTTTTGTTATAACTAAGTCTTCGATTTTGATTTCTGAAGGAATTAGTTCTTCTTTAAGTCTGTTTTCTTCTAATGCTTTCTTTCCTATTGTAATATTAACCTTTGGATTTCCAATAATTCCTTGGAAGTCAACTCCAGAGTATCTGTTAAATAATGCAGCTGCTTTTGACATTGCAATTATTTCTATTTGGATGTCATCAAAGTTGTCTAACAAGTCTCTTACGTTTGATATTACAGAAGTCCACTTGTCTTGTTCTACTACGTGAAAAATTACCTTCATATGTATCACTCCTTATTAGATAATATTTTACACTAATAAAGAGAAAAAGGAAAGGTCCTTAATAAATTTCTACTTTTTAAGGACAAGTTTTAAAATTTCTCTTATCTCATCAACTCTCAAAAGGATGAGAAGTATAAGATAAATTAGGCCTGCTACAAGAATAGAAATAAGAAGAGATAAATTTATGCTAAAGCTTTTTGTAAGGACTTCATAAACTAGTCTCGATCCAAGAGCCATAGCTCCTGACGAAATTGTTATTTTTATAAGATTTTTAAGAAGCTTCTTATCAAACACATTTCCTATTAGTCTTATAGAAGAAAAATACATTGCAAGGGCTCCAACAATAAAGGAAATTGATGTAGCAAAAGCAATCCCCCTAATTCCCATGACTTTTGATAATAAAAGTGCAAGGGCAATATTAATTCCAACAATAATTAGAGAATTGTAAACTGGCGTCTTGTTGTCGCCAAGAGAGTAGAAGGCTCTTGAAATAATTTCTCTAACCCCAATTCCTATAACTCCAA
This sequence comes from Peptoniphilus harei, assembly GCF_900454685.1. Classification (GTDB taxonomy): domain Bacteria; phylum Bacillota; class Clostridia; order Tissierellales; family Peptoniphilaceae; genus Peptoniphilus_A; species Peptoniphilus_A harei. Next base: position 1,755,840 of record NZ_UATM01000032.1, read on the forward strand.
AGGCAAAGAAAGATAAGACTGTAGCAGTAATCCTAGCATCTTCAACAGAAAATTCTCCCCCAACAAATAAGAGATTTACAATTGGAAAAGAAAAAACATAAAGGCCAAAGGCTGCCGGCACAACTAGGATTAGCATATTTGAAAGACCTTCTGACAAGGCATCTTTTAAATTTTCTAAATCTTTTTTTGATCCAAACTTTGCAAGCTTAGGATAAGTTGCAGTGATAATTGAAGTTACAACAATTCCTGTGACAAAACTTTGCAGCTTATAGGAATAATTTAAGATAGAAATCCCACCAGCATAGGCTCCAGATGCAAGAGAACGTGAAATCATAAAGTTTATTTCAATTGCAGAAGTTGAAATCAAAATTGGAAGAATAGAAGTAAATAACTTCTTAATATCTTCATTGAAATCAATTTTTAAAGAATGCTTGTAGCCAAGCTTCTTAATTGGCCTAATAAAAATCCCATATTGAAGGACAAAGGCCAAGAGAATTCCCACTGCAAGATAATTTATCCCCATCTTGTAGGCAAACCCCATGGAAATAATTATTATGATATTCATAATAATTGAGTGAAGGACAGAAATTACAAACTTTTCATGAATTTGTAAGTAGGCCTTGTAGATAGAACTTACTGCTGTTACGGCAATTGATAGCATGGCAACTCTTGAAACAAAAATTGCAAGCTCAAGCTTTTCTCCAGAAAAACCTTCAGCCATTAACTTGACAAGAGGTCTTGCAAATATAATGGAAAGAATTGTCACTATTGCAAAGACAATAAAAATTATATTTGAAAGATTAGCAGTAAAGATGTCAGCAAGTTTCTTGTCGTCCCTCTCCTTAATTTTGTCGTACATAGGGATATAGCCGTTGGCAACAGCACCACTAATGACATTGGTAAAGGTCATAGGAAGTTGGAAGGCTACTAAAAAAATATCTGCCACCATGCCAACTCCAAAGAAGTAAGCAAGGGCCTTCTCCCTCAAGAGTCCAAAGACCTTGGAGAGGATTGTAATTATCATAAGTATATAAGAAGTTTTCATTTTTTCTCCTTTAATTAAAAAAACTTGGGTTAAACCCCAAGTTATTATATAGTTATTTATTTTTATTTACAAGTTCACTTCTATTGCAATTTAAAAAATTATTTCTCTCTTTCCAACAAGAAGTCAATTATGTTTTTGTGAACAATGCCTTTTTGTGAAAAATCAAATTTATCCATGGAGAGGACATATTTTGGATAATTGTCTTTTATTAAATCATAAACTCCAAACTCCCTTTCTCTAGTTTTTTCATTTTCCATTAGGTATGAAATTTGAAAATAAGAAATGATCTCTCCTCTTTTTGCCACAAAATCTATTTCTCTATCTTTTACTTTTCCAATTTTCACATCATATCCTCGCGATAAAAGCTCAATGTAGACAATATTTTCCAAAGTTTTTTCAATATCTTTAACGTTAGAAAAGCCCATGGACTGTCTAAAGCCATGATCTGTCAAATAATATTTTTCATCAACCTTTAAGAGTTTTTTGCCTTCTAGATCAAATCTTGGAACTTTTTTTAAGACAAAGGCCCTGTTGCAATATTCCAAATAATTTAAAACAGTGTCTACAGAAATATTTCGATTTTCGCTCTTTAAATAATTTTTTATTGCACTAGCAGAAAATGTCGCGCCAATATTTTGCATTGCGAAGCTGAGAATCCTATTAAAAATATCAACATCTCTTATATTGTTGTAGTTCAAAACATCTTTCACGAGGACTGTGTTATAAATATCATTTAAATATTTCTGAGAAACTTCTTCCTCAAGCTTGAAATATTTTAAACCTGGCATACCACCAATTTTTATAAATTTTTGAAATAAATCTTCTTCATTTAAGTCTGAATCTTTGTAAATTTCTGAAAATTCATAGAAACTTAAGGGCTGGATTTCAAATTCAACATATCTACCAGCAAGAAGTGTTGCCAAGTCACCAGATATTAATTTTGAATTAGACCCAGTGATGTAAATGTCTGAATCAAAGCTAACCCTCAGGGCATTTATTACTTTCTCCCAATCTTCGACTAACTGAATTTCATCAAAGAAAAAATAAACTTTTCCCTTTTGGTCTTTCAATTTTTCATTTAAATATTCTTTTAATGCACTTGAATTGTTAATTTCAAAATATTCAAAGGATTCAAAATTCATATAAATTTTATTTTCTTCAGGAATATCCTTTAAAACGTCGTTCTTAATAATATTTAAAATTGTAGATTTTCCAACACGTCTCATTCCAGTTAAAATTTTTACAATTGGTTTATCAATAAAATTTTTAATTTTTTCTATATACCTATCTCTAAAAATATAATCCATTTGAATCCCTCCATCTATTTCGAGTATACTCGAATTTAAATTATTTTTCAACTTGATTTCGATTATACTCGAAAGACTTTGGGATTTTTTATTTATTTCTATTATAATCGAAAGTCTGAATTGTTTTATTATAGCTTATAAAATCAAATAACATACAAATAAAAAAGCCTTGAGTCTAAACTCAAAGCTTGTAACTTTATATCAAACTATTAATGAACATAACGAGGGGAAAAATTATAATTAACAAGAAATTTAATATTCCAAACAAAAGTGACTTCTCTTTAATTGCAAAGATAAGACCAATAAGTCCTATAACCCTGCAGATAAATAAACTTGTGAGACCTGTCGGTCTTAAGTTTGTAAAACTTTCAAGAATATCTACAGGCAGCATATAAGAAATTATCAAAATTCCTATGCCAATAAAAAATAAATACTTGCTGATATTTTTTCTCATGACTACCTCCTAGTCAAATCCTCTTATCAAATCAATGGGATCGATCTTTAGAATGTTTTTTAAAGATAATTTGTAGATTAATATATTTATACCATAAATCAAAATTCCAAAAGCAAGGAAATATTTATATTCAAAATAAGACAACAAAATTTTCATATCTAATGTTGGAGATATTTTTGCAATTACAAATACAGCAGCAAAACTTACTATTAAAACTATTGCCAGTGATTTAATTTCTTCTAATATAAAATCTCTTGTATATTTATATATTAGTTCTTCCCCATCTATTCCACAAGACATTAAAGATCCAATTTCTTTTTTCCTTGCCATTAAACTTAAATTAATGGAAGAATATCCATTAGTTATATTTAAAATGAAAATTATGCCTGCAATAGAAATTATCATAAGTCCAAAAGTTTTTACATCTTTCATGCGATTTGCCTCTACATCTTTGCTTGTAGTTAAATTATAAGTTTCATTGTAGGCAATGGAAGAATCTAATTTTTCTTTAACTTCATTCTTTATATCGTCTAACTTATTTTCATCAACTTGCATTGATAGTTCATAGGTGTTTCTTCTCAAGTCATTATTATTTTTTAAATAGTACTTATTCCAGTCATCTAAGAGTTTAAAATATGTGTCAAAGTCAACGTATAAATACACATCGAAGGGTAGCCTTCTTTGCCTAAAGTCCTTTGTGCTATCGATTAATTTATCTACTTTGATTGAATAATTGTAATTTTTCTCTTCTGTTATAGAGTAATTTAAAATATCCATATTTTCAAAATATTTTGTTGTTTATGATCCATCAATTGGTGCATTTGGATTGACTTGGACCCTATTTAATAGCAAAGCCTCTCCCTTTTTGCCACCTATCTTTTCAAAAGTTTCATCATCTAAGGCCGTTATAATTCCATCGAGATAAAAATCTTCGCCATTATCATAATATTTTCGAATTTTCTCATCTAAATCAAGAGACCTAAACTCATCTGAATAATTTTGCTCCTTACTAAGGGAAATATATTTTTCAGTTGAAAGAAATGCTCTGTCATTTTCTGTAGTATTCATTATATCTTTTAAGACATTTGGAACTTCAGCTTCATTTGAATGAATTAGTATATTAATATTCGTATTGTAAGTGTAAGTATTTTTCACCCTATTGTACTTTGCCATAGAAAAAACTATTAAAAAAATTGAGACAATTATCATTCCAATGGCAGAAATATATCTCTGAGAGGAAGTAGTTTTTAAATTATTTATCTTTAATTCCTTCCAAATATCTTTATTTCTCTTTAGTTTTATATTTTTGTCATTAAAGTTGCCCCTTACTCCATCAATTATATTTATCTTTGCGATTTTTTTAGCTGGAGCAAGTATTGCTATTAAAATTATAAAAAAGCAAATTAACAAAACTATAAGTGAAAGGCTTGGCGAAAATTCTATATACTTGTACTTTTCCTCTTCTTCTACAATCCTTTGAAGGCCAAGATAGAGGAGGTTGATTCCTCCATATCCGAAAACATGTCCCATAACTATTGGTAGAAGTGAAGTTTTTAATCCATCTTTTAAAAGCAATTTATAAATTTGATAATCTGTTGAACCAATGGATTTGTACATTGAAATTTCTCTTATCTTTCTTAGTCCCCAAACTGTAAAAATATTTTTTACAAAAAATATAAAAATAAGGATTGTAGCAAAAATTAAAAGAGAATCTACAATTATCTGCCTATTTTGCTGAAAAAGACTCCCATCAACATTATAGTAATCTTTCATTATTTCGCTAAATTCTAGTTCTACTTTATCTTTATTCAAGATAGATGCAAGATCTTTTTCTAAATTATCTTTATTACTATAGGCTTTTCTAAAATTATGAAATCTTACAAAGCTATTAGTCTTTGCATTCTTTCCTATGACAGTAGACGCATAAAAAATCTTCATATTTTCATTGTAAAGATTTCTTGTGAGACCACTTATTACATATTCCTTGCTATCTTTTCTTATAAATTCTTCATCCTTAGTAACACTTGAAACTGCTTTTATTTGTTTTCCATTAACTAGTCTATTCCCAAATTCTACTTTTACCTTATCGCCAATTTTTAAATTTTCTTTTTCTGCAAGACTTTTTGGTATGGTGATTTCATTATCTTTTGTAGCAAAGCTTCCCTCTTTTAGCATATTATCTTCTAACATCTTGTTAAAACCATGATCTGTATAATTTACCACTAAGACATTTTGAGATAGCTTGGCAGAATTATTTTCTACTGCAACTTCTCCCACCTCTTTGATGTTTTTTATTTCTTTTAATTTGCTTGTGTCACCAGAAACTGTTTCAGTCATAATTTTAGCATCATAAATTGATCTGTTTCTAAAATATTCATAATCAAATTTATTATTTACATATCCAAAGTAAACACAAAATGTAAAGAAAATTGCAGTTATAAAAAGTGAAAGTGAGATTGATAGATTCTTCTTATTCATTTCTTTCATCTCCCACTACTTTTCCATCCACTATTGTTATTACTCTTTCTGCCTCTAGGGCTATGGACTCGTCATGGGTTATTACAATAATTGTCTGTTTTAAAGTCCTGTTAAAATATTTTAAAATTTCAATTATTTCTCTTGAATTCTCTCTGTCTAGGTTTCCAGTTGGCTCATCAGCGAGCACAAGAGACGGAGAATATATAAGACTTCTTGCTATGGCAACTCTTTGTTGTTGACCACCTGATAGTTCACTTGGAAAAGAATCCAACTTATTTTCTATGCCAAGTTTTCTAACAATATCTAATAGGACTTCATCATTGATTTTTCTCTTATCAAGCTTTAGGGGCAACTCAATGTTATGCCTCACTGTTAAGTTGGGAATTAAATTATAAAATTGATAAATTAGACCTACTTTTCTTCTCCTAAAAAGTGCTAATTCTTTTGATGAATATTTTGAGATGTCATTGCCGTCTATAAATATTTTTCCGGAACTTGGATTGTCCACACCACCCAACAAGTGAAGAAGAGTTGACTTGCCTGATCCACTTGGTCCAACAATTGCAATAAATTCTCCTTTTTCAATTTTTAAATTAACATCATCAATTGCTTTTACAAGATTTTCTCCACTTCCATAAGTTTTTGATAAATTTTCAGTTCTAACAATTTCCATATGTACCTCCCTCTATTTGTCTTAATAATAAAGGGTTAAAATGACTTTTAAGTGACATTGTAAAATTTAATTTTAAAAATCGCACCATCTTTTCCATTTTTTACAGATATATCTCCATTGTTTGCCTCAACAATTGATTTTGCCATGGCAAGTCCTATGCCAAAGCCCTTAGAGTCAGGACTTTTGTAAAATCTTTCAAATATTTTTTTGAAGTTTTCTTCCTTAATCCCTCCACCGTCATCTTCAATTATTATCTCTGTATAAATTGGATTTTTATCCGTAGAAATCTTAATTCTTGTAAGACCATCAAGGCTCAAGGCATTCTTTATAATATTTATTAAAGCTTCAGAGATCCAATAGTAATCGACTTTTATCTCATAATCCTCGTAGTTACAAATAATTTTTACCTTTTTCTCATCAATTGATTTTCTTAAAATATCCAAAACATAGTCAAGTATTTCTGAAATAAAAACTTCTCTCTTATCCATCTTGTCTATATTTGCATCAAGACTAGATAGCTTTAACAAAATATCAGCAAGAGAGTTAAGCCTTTCAAGTTGAGACTCTAACCTTTCAATCTCTTTTCTATTTTCTTCAGTCTTATCAATTGTTTCCAAGTCAAAGACCATTGAAGTGATTGGAGTCTTTATTTGATGGGCAATATCTTCTAGATTTTGCCTCTGTTTTTTTGAATTTATCTCAAGGCTTTCTCTCGCCTCAACAAGTTCTACAAATATCTTATAAATTTTGTCTTCAAGTATAGAAAATTCATCTTGGACCATGGGGATTGAATAGTTCTTTTCTTCCAACCTATCTATAAGTTCTTCCAATTCCTCAATTCTCTTCTTTTGTCTTTTCTTTAAAAAATAATAAAGGGCCAACAAGCTCACAGGGTAAAATAAATAAATCATCAGTCCATCCTATAACCTATTCCACGGATTGTCTTGATAATATCTCTGTCACTTTTGTCCCTAATTCTTTTAATAGTGGCAGTAAGTGTATTATCGTTGACAAATTTCTCTCGCCTATCCCAAAATCTCTCTAGTAAAAAGTCCCTAGTAAAAATTCTATTTGGATTATTTATAAATAATTTCATCACTTCAAATTCCAGTGAAGTTAAATCTAGTTTTTTATCTTTATAATAAAAGCTTCCTTCCTTATTATTTAGAGCCAAGTCCTTGAAGCTAATAAAATCATCTTCTACAAGAGCCGTCCTAAGAGTCTTATCTATTCTCGCTCTTAAGATAGAAAGCTTAAAGGGTTTTGTAATGTAATCGTCGGCTCCACTATCTAGGGCTCTCACGATAAATTTCTCATCGTTTTTTACTGTTGTGATTATTACTCTCACATTGTTTTCTCTCAAAGTCTTCAACAAATTAATTCCATCCCTATCAGGCAAATTTATGTCTAAAATTGCCAAGTCATAAGAATTATTTATTTTTATCCTTGCTTCTTCAAAGTTTTTACAAGTTTCTACTTTAAAATTATTTTTTGACAAATAGGACTCAATCCCTCTTGATAAATTTTCATCGTCTTCTATTAAAATTATTTTTTTCATTTGATCACCTAACACAATCTTGTAAACAAATTCTATCACACTTTAGTTTTTAAAAGAATTCTTAATCTTTTTGCGTTCTTATAAATCTTCCCAACAAAAAAAGCACCAGCTTTCGCCAGTGCTTGTGATTTTAACTCTTTTAATTTTTAAAATTATTTTGCTTGGTTGATTGCATCATTTGCTGCTTCAACAAATTGATTGTAGGATTGTGTTGCGCCAGTCACTGCTTCAACTTATTCTACTGAACCCTTTTCTGTAAGTTCTTGTCCGTAAGTTTGTGAAGCTTCAAGTGTCATTTGTGCAGTCTTGTGTCCTTCTTCGCCAGCTTCTTTACCGTAGTCTTCTCCCTTTTCACTTCCGTCTTTTTGAAGGTTCTTAACTTCAGTGTTAGAAATCTTTCCGTCGGCTACTGTGATTGTAACTTCCATGTGTCCACCAAAGTCATCTTCTGATGATTTACCTGTGTAAGTTCCGTCCTTTAATTCAAGAGCTTCTTCAGTAGTCTTTTCTACATTATTTGCTTCTACCTTAGTGTTATTTTCTTTTGCTGTATTTTCTTTTGCATCGTTTTTTGCTCCACATCCAACTAGTGTTAGCGAAAGTAGTGCTACTGATGCTAGTGTAATTTTCTTATTCATTGTCTCCTCATAATTTCTTCTTTTATTAAGAAAAGCAAAATATGATTAAGATTTCAAAATTTTTATTCTGCAAAGTCCTCTAAATTTATTTCCACAAAGTTTATGCTGCCTCTTGATACAATTTTCATCTCACCAGTGAGTTGATAAATCCAATTAGATATAAAAGGCTCATGGGATACTAGAATATAGTTTTCATCTTGATCTAAAGTTTTTAAAATATCTCTTATCCTTGCTCCTGCAAGATAGTCCTTGACTTCATAAGTTGAGTCCAAGTGCTTGGCCAAAATCTCTGCAGTTTCCTTTGCCCTTTCAAGAGGTGAGGAATAAATCTTGTAGGACCTCTTGTCTTCTAAATTATTTGCAAAAGCCTTAAAAGAATTTTCCAGTTTAACCCTTCCAATGGTAGTCAACTTTCTCTTGAAGTCATCTTCAGCATAAATTTCTGCTTCACCATGTCTTATAAAGTAAATTTTCATTTTCTGTCAATGTTATAGAAAGCATCAAAGCCTGGATAAATTGCCAAGTCGCCTAGTTCGTCTTCAATTCTTAGAAGTTCATTGTATTTTGCAATTCTTTCAGATCTTGCTGGTGCTCCAGTTTTTATAAAGCCAGCGTTTGTTGCAACTGCAAGGTCCGCTATTGTTGAGTCTTCACTTTCTCCTGACCTGTGAGAGATTACTGCTGTGTAATTGTGTCTCTTTGCAAGTTCTATGGAGTCAAGTGTTTCTGTAATTGTTCCAATTTGGTTAAACTTAATTAGGATTGAGTTTGCAGATTCTTTTTCTATTCCTTCTTGAAGTCTTTTTGTGTTTGTAACGAAGAAGTCGTCTCCAACTAATTGAACCTTATCGCCTAGTAGGTCTGTTAAGTGCTTCCAGCCATCCCAGTCGTCTTCATCAAGTCCATCTTCTATAGAATAAATTGGGTATTCCTTTACTAATTCTTCATAGAATTTTGAAAGTTCTTCTGATGTAAACTCACGACCTTCTCCTTCAAGAATGTATTTTTTCTTGTCCTTGTCATAGAATTCTGAAGCTGCAGCGTCAATTGCAAGTACAATGTCCTTGCCTGCTTCATAACCTGCTGCCTTTACAGCTTCAAGTATGCAGTCAAAGGCTTTTTTATTGGATTCAAGATTTGGTGCAAAGCCACCTTCGTCACCAACACCTGTAGAAAGTCCCTTGTCCTTTAAAACTTTTTTAAGTGCATGGTAAACTTCTGCTCCCATTCTTAAAGCTTCCTTAAAAGTTTTTGCTCCTATTGGCATAATCATAAACTCTTGGATGTCCACGTTGTTGTCAGCGTGTTCGCCACCGTTGATTATATTCATCAATGGGATTGGCATAGTTTTTGCATTTACTCCACCAAGATATTGGTAAAGTGGAAGTCCAGCTTCATTTGCTGCTGCCCTTGCTACTGCAAGAGAAACTCCAAGGATTGCATTTGCTCCAAGATTGCCCTTGTTTTCGCTTCCGTCAAGTTCAATAAGCATCTTGTCAATGCCAAGTTGGTCAAAGCAGTCAAAGCAAATTAATTCTTCAGCAATTTTTTCATTTACATTTGCAACTGCCTTTTCAACTCCCTTGCCATTGTATCTATCTTCTCCATCACGAAGTTCTACTGCTTCGTGAATACCAGTTGATGCACCACTTGGCACAATTGCAGAACCAAAACCACCATTAAGTGTTCCCACTTCTACCTCAACTGTTGGGTTTCCCCTTGAATCAAGAACTTCTCTCGCATAAACGTAATCAATTAAACTCATAATTCCTCCTAATTTAAATAAATTCTAATTTAATTATATTAAAATAAAGACTTGCCAGTCATAAGCTCTGGCTGATCTAATCCCATAATTTTTAAAATTGTTGGCGACAAGTCGCAAAGGGCTCCGTCAGACCTAAGTTCCTCATCCCTGTTAAATAAAAATAGGGGAACAAGGTTTGTGCTGTGGCTTGTTACAACATTGCCTTCATTATCAATCATGTACTCACAGTTTCCATGGTCTGCAGTAATTATTGCTGCTCCGTCCTTTTCCTTTAAGACCTTTAAAATTCTTCCAAGGTCATGGTCCACAGTTTCCACTGCCTTTATGGCAGCCTTTAGGTCTCCTGTGTGACCAACCATGTCTGGATTTGCAAAGTTTAAAATTATCAGGCCATACTTGTCCTTTTCCAAACTTTCTATTACCTTATCTGTAACTTCATTGGCAGACATTTCTGGTTTTAAATCATAGGTTGCTACCTTTGGAGACGGGACCAAGATCCTGTCCTCTCCTTCAAAGGGTTTTTCACGCCCACCATTAAAGAAAAATGTAACGTGGGCATATTTTTCTGTCTCGGCAATCCTAAGTTGCTTGATTTTATTTTTTTCAAGAACTTCTCCAAGAGTATCCTTTGGAATTTCGTCCTTAAAGGCAACTAGCTTATTCTTTATTTCCTTGTCATATTCTGTCATAGCAACAAGAGTAGTGTCTATTTTTTTTCTTTCAAAACCTGCGAAGTCATCATCCACAAGGGCCCTTGTAATTTGTCTAACCCTGTCTGGTCTAAAGTTGAAGATAATAACAGAGTCACCATCTTTTATTTCAGAGCCTTTGATAAATTTTGCAGGTTCTAAAAATTCATCAGTAACATCCTTATCATAGGATGACTTTATATAGGAAAGAATGTCTTCTTCAGTGAAGTCCACATCACTTACTAGGTTGTCGTAGTATTTTTTAGTTCTTTCCCATCTCTTGTCACGGTCCATGGCATAATATCTTCCAGAAATTGTGGCAATTTTTCCATTCCCAACTTTTTCTATTTCTTCTTGAAGCTCTCTTATATCGTCAATAGCTGCATGAGGAGAAACGTCACGTCCATCAGTAATTGCATGGATATAAGTTTTTTCTATTCCCTCTTCCTTCATTAATTCTATAAGAGCCTTTAAGTGGTCAAGGTGAGAGTGAACTCCACCCTTGGACACAAGTCCAATTAAGTGAAGGCTTGAATTATTTTTCTTGACATTGTCAATTGCCCTTTTAAATTCTGAATTTTTGAAAAATTCTCCAGACTTAATTGACTCAGTAATCTTTGTCAAATTTTGGTAGATAACTCTTCCTGCCCCAATATTTAAGTGGCCAACTTCAGAGTTCCCCATTTGTCCATGAGGAAGCCCAACATATTCTTCGCTGGCATAAATTTTTGTGTGAGCTGAGGTTTTATAAAGCTCATCAAGAGTTGGAGTCTTTGCAAGTTTAACTGCATTGCCTACTTCACTTTCATTTATCCCAAAACCATCTAAGATTATTAACATTGTTGGTTTCATAGATTTTCACCAGCTTTTATAATTTCAATAAAGTCACTAGCCTTTAGGCTTGCACCGCCAACTAGGACTCCGTCAATATTTTCCTTGGACAAAATTTCTCCTGCATTTGATGGCTTAACAGATCCACCATATAAAATTCTAATTTGTTGAGAAATTTCTCCATATTTTTCATTTATTATATTTCTAATTTCCTTGCACATGTTTTCTGCATCTTCAGATGAGCAAGTTTTTCCTGTTCCAATTGCCCAAATTGGTTCGTAGGCAATAGTAAGATTTTCTAAGTCATCAACTCCATCAAGAGATTTTAAAAGTTCATCTCTTACAAAGTCAATTTCCTTGCCTTCCTCCTTGACTTCAAGGGATTCGCCTAGGCAAAGAATTACTGATAAATCATCTGCAAGGGCCTTTTTAACCTTGGCATTTATAATCTCATCACTTTCAGAAAACTTTTCACGTCTTTCAGAGTGGCCGATGATTACATCTTCAACTCCAATGTCTTTTAACATGGTAGTAGAAATTTCGCCAGTGAAGGCTCCATCATCAAACTCAGACACATTTTGTCCCGCTAGCTTTATCTCATCTTTTAAGTTTTTTCTTAGACTTTCCAGACTCACAAAAGATGGTGCTATTAAAACATCTACCTTATTAAATTCAAATTCATTTATTTCTTTTGCAAATTCAAGGACTTCATAAGAAGTCTTGTTCATCTTCCAATTTCCACAAATATATTTTTTTCTCATGCTTCTTCAACTGCCTCGATACCAGGAAGTTTCTTCCCTTCAAGCATTTCAAGACTTGCTCCACCACCAGTTGAAATGTGAGTTAAGTCATCTGCAACTCCTGCCTTTTCAACAGCAGCAACAGAGTCTCCACCACCAACAATTACTGTGGCATCAAGCTTAGCTAGAATTTTTGCAAGTTCAATAGTTCCGTGGGAGAATTTTTCAATTTCAAAAACTCCACAAGGTCCATTTAAGACAACAGTCTTTGCCTTAGATAGTGATCCTTCAATATCCTTTAGACTTTCTTTACCAATGTCTAAGATCATGTCATCTTCAGCAACATCTTCCACATCTTTTAAAGTTCCCTTTGCGTTTTCAGATACTTCTGGAGCAACAATAACGTCCTTTGGAAGAATTATTTCAACTTGATTTTCTACTGCCTTTGCCATTATTTCTCTAGCAAGGTCTAGCTTGTCATCTTCTACAAGAGATTTTCCAACTTCAAGTCCCTTTGACTTTAAGAAGGTGTTGGCCATGGCACCAACAATTACTAGGAAATCAACTTTTTCCAATAGATTTTCTATTACTCCAATCTTGTCAGAAACCTTTGATCCACCAAGAATTGCCGCAAAAGGTTTTTCTGGGTTCTTAAGAGCATCTTCAAAGTATTTAATTTCTTTTTCAACTAGAAGTCCTGCGCAAGATGGTAGGAATTCTGTCACACCAACATTTGATGCGTGAGCCCTGTGGGCAGTTCCAAAGGCATCATTTACAAAGATGTCACCAAGAGATGCAAGTTTTTTGGCAAAGTCAGAATCATCCTTTTCTTCACCCTTGACAAATCTCAAGTTTTCAAGAAGAACAATTTCTCCTTTTTGTAATTCTTTTACTTGACTTACAACTTCCTCATCAACAACTTCTTTCGAAGGAATAAATTTTACATCCTTCTTCAAAAGTTCTGAAGCTCTTTTTGCAACTGGTTCAAGAGATAGGTCTTCCTTGTATTCTCCCTTAGGTCTACCAAGGTGACTCATAAGAACAACTTTGGCCCCATTTTCTATTAAATATTCAATAGTTGGGATTGCCTTAATAATTCTGTCGTCGCCAGTTACCACTCCATCCTTTAGGGGCACGTTAAAGTCCACCCTAACTAGAGCAGTTTTATCATTAAAATCAAAATCTCTAATAGTTTTTTTCACATTACACCTCTAATTTTAGATTTATACCGTCATATTCCGTCAATTTATCATTTAAATTATACCACAAATCATAAAGAGTTGAAGTTAGTACTACTGCTTTATAAGTATTTATAAGGGTAAATTCATTAAAAAATCAAGGAATAATTACTATACTTGCACTTCCCTTTTTGTGATATAATTTGTTAAATCGATAAATTGATATAAGCTTCAACTTTCGTTACTTAAAATTCAAAAAAATATGTAAATTAATTCCCAAATATATGAAATTATTAGATAAAATTTTTGATTTAAATTCTATCAATTATTTGAAGGAGATGTTTCTTATGAAAATGCAATTAATTAAGTTCCTCACTATAATCCAGCCTCAATATCTTTTTAACATAATTGAGATTATACTTTTGATTTTAATATTAAAAAAATTAAAAGAACTATTTAAGGAGATGTGATTTTATAGAAAAATATGAAGCGACTATGACAATCCTTACAGGTCTAATTCCCTATACAATTTTACATGTGATTAAGATTGTCTTACTTATAAAAATATTAAATCTTTTAAAACAATTTAAAAAATAAAAAAAGCAAAAAAATTGGAACTGAGATAATTTTTTCTCAGTTCCTTTTACTTTTATAAATAAAATTTTTATTAATATAATTTTGCTCCTGCTGGAATTTTATCTTCTAGCATCACTAGGTTTAATAGTTCTTCTCCATCATAGTCGCTTCATATTTTCTCTCCTTGTTGATGACCATTACCATAAAAAAAGTTATACAATAAATTTTTACAAACACAATTTATATCAGCTTTTTTACCATTTTCTTTAACTCAGGCAAGACATCCTCTCTAAAAAAAGGATTTTTTGCTATCCACCTGTTGTTTAGAGGACTTGGGTGGACTATTGGGAAATATTCTGGCAAAAATTCTTTGTAAGATTTTACTGTTTCAGTTAAATTTTTCTTAAATTTATCCTTCAAATAAAACTTTTGAGCATAGGCTCCTATCAAAATAGTTAACTTTATATCCTTCAATTCATTTAATAATAGTGGATGGTATTCTTTTGCAATAAAAGATCTGGGAGCCTTGTCGCCCGATTTTCCCTTTCCAGGATAATAAAAATCCATTGGAATTATAGAAAAGTCTTCACTATGGAGGACGTCTTCTGATATACCCAACCATTTGACAAGATTTTCCCCACTCTTATCATTAAATAAAATACCAGTCTCTTCAACCTTTTCCCCAGGAGCTTGCCCAATTATCAAAATTTTTGATTTTGGATTTAGCTGGAATATTGGGTTAATTCCTCTATTTGTGTAGATTTCATTTCTGCGATCTTCTTTTAATTTTTTAATAATAATTTTTTCTTTCATAATTTTGCCATCACCTTCATTAGAATTAGAACCTTACCAAGCTTTAGGACAAGTAACAATTTTCGTAAAAAATCTATTCTTAGCCTAGTAAAACTTTTAACTTATATAAAATTATTACCCATTTTTGTCTTGACTCTCATCATGAATTGCATAATCTACTATCATTCCTTGTGATGTTAAATTTTCTTTTATAAATCTTTCAATTAGGTTTTTATTTCTTGATCTGTTAGTTCTTCTGTATTTTCTATAAGACTTTCTAAGATTGCTCCTCTTATGATTAGTCTATGAGTTCTTTCTTTTCTTCTTTTCACTATGTCTTGTTTTAATATCTTCTTTTCTTGATTTTTTAGTTGCTTTAATCTTTCTTCTGTATCATCAATTTTATCTTTTATTTCTTTTGACTCTTGTCTTATTTGCTCTAAATTTTTCATATATAACTCCTTTCTTGTAATAAAAAAAGACGATAGAGTTTTTAATTTCTATCGCCTAAAATATCCACGTTTTAATATTTTCTAATTCAATAAGTTTTTATCTCTTTGCTACAAGACCATATTTTAGGTCCAGCAGCTCTGAATATTAATATATTTACTTATTAATTCTATACATAAAACCTAATATAGATATAGCATCTTCCATTTTAAGTATCTAATTTTAGATTTACCATTCTTTTTGAGTTCAATACGCATGATGTTATAAATAGCATCAAATATATTGCACAAAGTGCAACATTTCCACCTGACTTAGAAAATCCAAGCCTATTTAATGTAAATATTTCTATTGATACTAGCATTATAGACCCAATCAAGCCTAAAACCATCCACAAATCACCTTTCTCTAAATCAATAAAGTACATGGCTAAGTAGAAGATTGATACTAGTTGCAAAATAATACCTAATAGAACATTTAACAAAGCTATTAAGTCTGAAGATCCATAATCAAAATAATTCTTACCTAGATAGATTGATATATAATTCAAAATAATCAACATCAATATAGAAAAGAGAATAATAACTACTTGACTTATATATTTTGATAGTATTATATTTTTACTTTTTATTGGTAGCATGAATTCATATTTATATAATTTTAAATCATAATCTTTTCTTTGAGATAAAAGAAGCAACAAACTGTTAGCGAAAATTACTACTGCAAAATACGCAAAAACAACCATTTGTATGTCAGCAAATAAATTTATTAGAATCCATACTAAAATTAAAAATGCATTCATTATAAAAATGTTTTTAATATTTTTGTAATATATTTCTAACAATAAACCTTTCATATATTAGTCCTCCTTCCCTGTTAATATTAATAACATCTCATCAAAATTTGGTTTATTCACAACAAATTCTTTATACTTATTCTTTATCTTCGATATATCTTTTACTAAAATATCTACCCTTCCAAATTCCTTCCTGTATGAAATGATGTCCGTTTTTTCCACTTTTTCTAGTTCTTTATCAGTACAACGAAGTATCCCATAGTTATATAACAATTCATCCTTTTCTTCACTCAACACGACTTTGCCATTATCCATAAAAACTATATAATCAGCTATTTTTTCCAAATCTGTTGTAATATGTGATGATATATACACGGAGTTTTCTGGGTTTTCTATAAATTCCAACAATATACCCAGTATTTCATCTCTGCTTACTGGATCTAAACCTGAAGTAATCTCATCTAATATGAGAAGTTTTGTTTCGTGAGACAACGCTATAGCCAACGATAACTTTTTTTTCATACCAAATGAAAATTGCTTAGTCTTCTTGTCTATTGGTAAATTAAATCTATTCAAATAATTTTTAAAACTATCTTCTTCCCAATTACTGTAATTAAATTTCATTACCTCATTTATCTCATTAGACGTTAATAATAATGAAAAGTTTGGCTCATCTAAAACAACACCTATGTGTTTTTTAATATCTATTTGATTACAATCTTCAGTACCAAATATCTCTATTTTTCCCTCATCTTTTTGAAACATTCCAAGTATACAAGAAATAGTAGTACTTTTCCCCGCTCCATTTCTTCCTATATTTCCTACAATAGATCCATAAGGTACTTCAATATTTATATTTTTCAAAGAAAAATCATTTGTTTTATTCTTTTTATTTAATCCAGATACCCTTAATGCTAATTTATTTTCATATGAATCCATCATTGCCCCTCCTCATATATCTTTTTTATTAAATCTATTAAGTCATCTAACGAAATAGAACTTGATTGTATGCTCTTGACAATTTTTTTAGCTAAATCTTCCACTTCTTTATATGTTTCTATTTTTTGTAATTCAATATTTCTTGCTGATATAAAACTGCCTTTACCATGAATAGTCTCAATAAATCCATCTTTTTGTAAATTTTCATAAGCCTTTTGAACTGTAATTACAGCTACCTTAAGATTTTTAGCTAATACTCTCATAGATGGTATAGAATCTCCAGTTTTCAAATCTTCATTCATAATTTGTTTTTTTATCTGATTTTCGATTTGTTCATAAATCGGTTCGCTAGAATCGGTATTTATAATAATATTTATAATGCACCTCCTGTTCCAGAAGTGTACTTATGTGTACTTATCGTTTTAATAATACCACCAATAAAAATTTTTTTCAACCCCCTTAATTTCCTAATTTTGAATATAAAAAAAGACGATAGAGTTTTTTAATTTCTATCGCCTATTAATACTTTTCTAATATTCTAAATTATTTTTTTTATGAGCTACAAACACATAGTTACTTAAGTAGTACCCTTTTAATTTATTCATACATTTCAAATGCTCTCTAGATATATTAGTAATAATAACCTCCCTATTCGAATCTCTATATATCATATAACCGAACATCGCCCATAAGGGATTCAAATAAATCAAGTTTAATCTAAGATAAATATAACCAATCAAAATAAAAAGAAATATATTAGCCATATATACCTCAGTTGTATTGTCACCATTCGTTACAAGAGGAATTATATATGTCATAATATAGCTAAGAACAGTATCGTCCGGCCTTTCCAAATCTTCAATTAGTTTTTCCTTGCTCCCTTTTCCTAACTTTAATAATACAATGCTAAATATAGATATTATGATGAATAGACCCAATGCTAAGGTAACAATAATTGAGAAAACATTCATACACTTAAAACCCTCAATAATTTTCTTATAATAAAGAATTGTTATCATAATATAAAGAGGAAAATATGAAGAAATAAACATAATAGTTCTAACTAAACTATTATAAAGCTTATCCAGCCTTTTATTCATAAGATAACCTCCTTTATTTGTCATCTACTCCTTTTTGTTTATTAATAATACTCAAATAATATGAATCTCTTAATATCCTTAGTATGTCCATGATTTGACTTTTCTCTTCATAGACTATAGTAAAACGCGGTTTTTCATTATAATTTATATCTAAATTAAACATATCAATAGTTTCCTTGATATTTTTATAATTATCATATGTCTTAGATACATCTATATTTTCACTAGACATCTTAGTTAAAGTTTTTCTATAGCGACCATCATTTAAACAATCTTCATAAAAACTTTCAAAATTAACTATACCATCACTTAATCCTTCTTGAGTTAAAAATGCTGAAGCATTATCTCTAAACTGCTCATCTAGATTAAATATCCTTTCCAATGAGTAATGGGACAATATTATTATTTTATTATCAACTACTATAAAGTCTACCTCCCCATCTATCCCTATTAATTTACTTTCTACCTTATTCAGAGTATTTCCGTTAAATCTTGCAATTATACCCTTAGAATGTAATTTTCTAAATTTAGTTACTCTTCTAAAGATTTTAATTTCAGGAAAATTTTCATCTTCTTTTTTGATTTCAAAAGTATAAAAATTATAATTATCTGGATCTATTTCTGTTTCTACATGATCGCTATTTCTAAAACTGTCAATAACTCTGTCATAATAATTTATATATGAAGTTTCACATGTTTCTATAGTGCCATCTTTATATCCTGTTGGATTATACTCAACTATCTCTTTGTCTGAAAAAGTTTCAACATACTCAATTATTAAATTTAATAAATCGTCGAAAATTTGTGCGTCTATATTTGGAGAAAAACTAACATAATTACCATTTCTTAATTTACGTGAAAAAAACAAGTTAAATTCCAAATCATTTTCTCTCAAATTGCTAACTAAGTCAGCTATACTAATACTCATATTTGTATCCTCCATATTTTATATTTATTACCATCTATTTTAAATTTTAACCGAATCAGTCTTTTGATAATTTAGTCCAAAATATTTTTGGTTGGATATTGTTTCTGATGTGTTATATAGGTCTATAGTAGAAACTACGTTTAATAACGTAGTATCAAGCTTGATATAAAAATGAAACTGGGATTCATAACAAACCCCAGTTTCATAATTAGCGTGTTCTTTAATATAATTTTGATCCTGCTGGAATCTTGTCTTCTAGCATTACAAGGTTTAATAATTCTTCTCCATCGTATTCGCATACTGCTGATAGAAGCATACCGCAAGATTCAACTCCCATCATCTTTCTTGGTGGAAGGTTTGTTATTGCAACAAGAATCTTGCCAATTAAATCTTCTGCATCGTAAACATTTTTGATTCCTGATAGGATAATTCTATCTTCACCAGATCCATCGTCAAGTGTGAACTTGAGAAGTTTTTTAGATTTTGGAACTTCTTCACAATTCTTAACTTTTACAACTCTGAAGTCAGATTTTGAGAAAGTATCAAAGTCTACCATGTCTTCAAATAGAGGTTCAACCTTTACCTTGGACATGTCAATCTTTGCACTTGCATTGTCATCTGCTGCCTTATTTGCTTTTATTTCTGCAACTTCTTTTCCAAGTGGCTTCATTGTTGGGAAAATCCCCTCTACCTTAGATAATTGTCTAAATCTCTATAAAAGTCTATTTTATGGTACTTCTCCATTTACGACAATTTGCTAACTCTCTATAAGTGCCTATAGATTTCTAGCAAATTGTCGTAAATTTGTCGTAAGCTGTCGTAAATTCTAAAATATAAATTTCATTGCTTTTTCAAATTCTCCCATCTGTTCTATCTTAAAATCTTCTGTTGCATCTACATATATATCCATTGTTGTACTAATATCAGAATGACCTAGAATAGACTGCATTGCTTTTGTATTTATATTTTGTTCATTAAGCCTTGTAGTAAAGGTGTGTCTGAAAATGTGATTGCTTAAATGTGGAACTAATAGAATATCATTAGAGTTCGATTTATTTTTATCCATTATACTTAAATTGCAATCTCTAACAATTCTTCTTAAAGCTTTATTAAGTGTTCCATTATTATGAACCTTTCCAAATCTATTTAAAAATACAAAGTCTTTAAATCCATCGATTGAATCACAACATTCGATTCCAAAAGTCTTTTGTAACTCTCTTTCCATAAGAAAAGCATCTTTTACTTTTTGAACCATAGGAATACTTCGCTTACCTGATGCTGTCTTCGGTGTATTAATAGCATATCTATTGTTTAATCCTTTACCTTTACTATAATATACCAAAGTCCTATTTACATTTATAAGACCATTATCAAAATCTAGATCGTCCCATTGCAATCCTGTAACTTCTCCAACTCTCATTCCTGTCCAAAGCATAACAATGAATATTGGATACCATTTTTTATATTCGTCACTATTAGATAAATATTCTTCAAATAGCACCTGTTCTTCTATTGTCATGGCTTTTTTCTTCGGAGATTCATTTCGATAAGCTACTTTCAATTCCTTCAAAGCATTGTCAGATGGATTAAACCTTATATATTCGTCATCCACTGCTAATTCTAAAACCTGATGTAGCACAGTATGGACACAATCTATGGTAGAAACCATCAATCCCTGGTCTTCCTTTAATCTGTTATAAAAACTTCTAACATCAGATCTTTTAATATCAGATAGTTTAATACGACCAAAAGTCGGTTCGACGAATTGTTGATACATATAGATGTAATTTTTAAAGGTATTATCCTTTAAACCTCTTTTTACCTTTGTCCATAACTTAAAAGTATCATTTACAGACAAGCTACTTCCTTCGTTGTTGATTCCATCTATAGTATTGCGTAAAATATCCAATTCCTTTTCTCTTAATTCCTTTAGAGTTTTCGCATAGATAGATTTTCTACGCCCTATTTTGTCTTGCCACTTAAATTCATAAGTGCCATTTGACCTTTGATATTCACCGTCTTTTAAAACAACCCCTTTACTATCTTTGCGTCTTTTTACCATAAAAATTCTCCTTTTTTGATAAAAGACACGCTATAATTATTATACCGCATTAAGCGTGTTTTATATATAATTTTAGATTAGATAGAGAACTGTCTATTTAAATATTCTTCCATTAACTTTTTCTTAATAAGACGCTTACTACCATTAAATAATACAAAATCGCAATCATTTTCATCCGTTAATTGTCTAACTTTATCTTGACCAATATTAAAATATTCAGATGCTTCTTTTAATGTTAGAAATGCTTTCTCAGAAACACGAACACCTTTTATATTTTCGTTAATCATAAATCCTCCAAATAATATATTTAAAATATTTATTTTAATATTTTTAAAGTTTTTTGACATTGACAAGTGCCTTGGATTAGCAACATAGGAATCTCACCTCCGCCTCTGTTCAGGATGAGCCGGCTTCAACCTTAGAAGTATCATTATCCTCATTTTCTTCGTAGCGAATAGGGTATCCCTCCCTATATTCAAACTCTTACTTATCGCTCTCTTTCTTCTTCCCTTGCTTTTTGCTTAGCAGTACTTGTTTTGCCGAATTATTCAGCAGAAAGATCTTGGCGGATAGGTTATTATGCTCCAAAAATGATTAATGTCTTGTCTTGGTCTATTCAATTGTTAAGGTTCAAATATTGTTTAAATTTCTTTTAAAATAGAAAGAGGACAAAACTCCCCTCACTTTATAAAGGAAAATTTGCCCTCTTTGGTAACCAGAAACTATATTTCTTCTATAAATTTCTTTAGTTTTTCTAAAATCTTATCTCGCCTTTTTATTAAAGCAGGATGTGATATATTTTGAGTCTTTGCTACTGCACGAAGTGTTTCATCATTGAAATATAATCTTTCGATTATTTCCTGTTCCTCCTCATTTAACTTTGACATAGCATTTCTTAGTGCTTCAATCATTATTTGTGTAGCTACAACTTTTTCAACATCAACATTTTTATCTTCTAGATTATTTTCAAAATTCCCATCGTGATTTAGGGACGAAAAAAAGAGCAAGTGGTTTTTCTTGTCCACCTGCTCTAAATACTTTTCGTGTTCTTTTTCTCGCCAGTAGACTTTATATATCTGCTCGCTGACTTTAACCCTTTGTCCGTTGACATAAAGGTAATACTCTTTTGCCATAAAGTTTCCTCCATTTCTTTTTTGTCTATTTGTTATTCAGACAAAAAAGGAGGACTCCTGCATCTTGGCATAAGAAGTCCTCTGAAATGAAAGAAATCCGTTCTTTCTTTTACTATATTTAATTGTTTAGACGAGAATATGTAAAGACAGACAACTACAAGAATTATAGAAAAAAGGAGTATTTTTATTCCATTTCAATTCTACAAGGTAACTTATACACTTGTTCATCTCCCTTTCCCTCCGTTCATTATAGATAAATAGCATCCATAGCTACAGCCTCTTTTGATTATTTTCGCTTTTATATCAAATGTCCTTGTATTTACGCTTTGTCTTTTCCCATTTTCCTAAGTCCATTAAGCATTAAAAACAGTCCCAACATAATCATACTAAAATCTACAATAGGTTCAGCCCACCAAACTGCACTTGCTCCAAAAAACTTTGGAAGCAATAATATAGCCGGAATAAACAAAATCAGTTGTCTAAGCATTACAATCATGCTTGCTTTTTTCCCATCTCCAATAGATTGAAAGAATGTAAGTGTCATTATCATAATTCCATACAAAATAAATGTGGAATAAAACATCTTGAAATTCATAACACCAGCTTCTATGATTTCACTTCTTACACTGAATAGTGATAGTAATTTTTCTGAATAAAACATCGATGGTATCCATGAAAGAGCTGCAAGAATAGTTGCTCCGTACATAAAAACCTTCATTGTATCTTTTACTCTTTTATATTGCTTTGCTCCGAAATTTGCCCCAATAACAGGCTGTAAACCTTGGCTCATTCCCCAAAGAGGAATAAAGGAGAACATATACAATCTCATTGTAGCAGCCATTAAAATTCCCCAATTATCTCCACCGTATGCGAAAGCTTGCTTAAACAAGAATGTTTGTTGTACTGCAAACAAAATTTGCATCATCATTGCAGAACTTCCTATGCTAAACATTTCACTGGAAATATCCTTACTCTTTTGGATTTTATGAATCCCCACAAAAGCACTTTTCTTTGAAAAATAGCGGAAGGTTAATATAGCTTGCACAATTTGAGAGATTACAGTTGCAACAGCTGCCCCTTCAATCGCATATTCTCCCATCAACTTCATGAAAATGGGATCTAAAATAATGTTTAATATTGCTCCTACCCCCATAATAATCATGGATTGCTTTAATGCACCTTCACCACGCATTGTCATATTTCCGGCTTGAGCAAAATTAACAAATATGGATCCAAAAAAAACTACTCTTAAATATCTGACTCCAAGTTCTTTAATATTCCCCTTTGCTCCTACTAAATCCAAAAAATTAGGTGCAAATATCAAACCTAATATTGTGATAACTATAGAGAATAAAATTACCCAATAACAAAAATTTCCAAATATCTTGTCAGTTGTTTCTTTATCTCCCTTTCCAATCGCCCTTGATAATATTGATGCACTACCAACTCCAATAAGTGCTGATACTCCACCATTTATTATTGTTAAGGACATGGATATACTAATAGCAGACATTGCATAGTCTCCAATAATCCATCCAGCAAAAATTCCGTCCATAAATGGATATAGCCCTATAACTACCATTCCTATAATTCCCGGAATAGCTAACTGAAACAATAAATCTTTAGGACTTTTGGTTAAAAGTTGTGTTTTCATATCTTGTTTTCCCATATGACTTCCTCCAGTTGTTTTCAATATTTTTATAACTTATGACAACTGCCACTTTGCTGCCACTTGTCTTGCTTCAACAAATTTTTTGTAGATACCATCAACTTGAATAAGTTCTTCATGTGTACCTTGTTGCGTTATCTTTCCATTAGCCAAGACAAGAATTTGATTTGCATTTTTTATGGTTTTTAGTCTGTGTGCAATCATTATTACAGTTTTATCTCTTGTAAGTTCTTCCATAGCAATCTGTAGTTTATCCTCATTTTCAGGGTCTACATTTGCAGTAGCTTCGTCAAAAATAATAATCGGAGCATTTTTTATCATAGCCCTTGCTATAGATATTCTTTGTCTTTCTCCACCAGATAAACTTGCACCTCCCTCTCCTATAACTGTTTCATATTGTTCAGGAAGCTTCATAATAAATTCATGACAACACGCTTTCTTTGCAGCTTCTATAACTTCCTCATGAGTAGCATCTGGCTTGGCAAACTTTATATTGTTCTCAATAGTGTCTTGAAATAAATAAACATTTTGAAAAACCATACTAATTTGTCTCATTAATGACTCCAATGAATATTCTTTAATATTATGTTTACCTATGCTGATTTCTCCTTTATCTACATCCCAAAATCTAGCTATCAAATTACAAAATGTAGTTTTTCCAGCTCCTGAAGGTCCAACTATAGCTGTCATTTGTTTTTGTGGTATCTTGACCGAAATATCATCAAGGATTTTTTTTCCTGAATATGAAAACTCTACATTATCAAAAGAAATATCGAAAGTAGTAGGCTTTATGTCTTTTCCATCAATATCCATCTTTGGAAATTCCTCTAACTTCTTTGTTTGTTCAATAGATCCACTAACAACTCTGAGAGAGGTTGTTGCACTTCCTGCCAATTTTATTTGAGAAAAAGCAAGAAAAGAAATTATAATCGTCATAACTGTATTTAAGAATGAAAGTTCTCCATTAATATAAAAGAAAATACCTGCACCTATTATCAAAATGCTAAACAAATCCAAAAGAATATTTTGCAAAATCGTATAAGGTGTAAACAGTTTTTCACAATCAAGATTTATTTTTCTACTATTTTCAATAGCATCTCTGACTTTTTCATCTCCTTTCCCTGTTAAATTGAAGGATTTTATAACAGCCATTCCACCTATTTGTTCTAAAATAGTGTCAACTAATTTTGCCGATGCCACTTGTCTTTTAGGAAGAACATTTCTTGACTTGTTTTCCATTTTTGAAAGAATTAATAAGTACAACAAGCATCCAATTGTAACAATAAGACCGATCCTCCATTCAAAAGCCAAAATCATTATTGTAAAAATTATTGTGTTAATAAAACCAGATAAGGTATTTACCATAACCATTGCCGCAGTATTTTCTACATCTTCCAAAACAGTTGTAGAAATTCCAACGATTTCACCAATATTATTTTCATTAAAGAATCCCATAGGTATTTTTTTGAGCATTTCACCTATTGCAACTCTTTTATTTGCCACCATAAAATAACTTGCATGGCATTGCTGTAACTGTGAATAATAATTTGCAACACTTCTGCCAACTATGCTTATAACAAGAAGTATCAAAGCAATCCATGCAGGTGTCATACTCATATCTTTTTCAACAATAGCTTTAACAATAATGTATATTGCACTGATTTGGAGCATGTGAAAAATTGCAAACAAGAAACTTACCCATATAGAATGGTATACATTTTTCTTCTCATCACCTGAGAAATCTAAAATTTTCTTTAAGGCACTTATCATTTTATTTCACCATCCTTTACTCCAATATGAGCATTCCACATCTTTTGGTATAACTCAGAATCTTCCATAAGTTCTTCATGCTTACCATGTGAAACAAGCTCTCCATTCTCAATTAAGAATATTTGTTCTGCATCTGTTATAGTTGATAACCTATGAGCAATAATAATCACCGTTTTATCTTTTATAAGCTTTGATAAAGCTTGCTTTATAATCACTTCATTTTCAGGATCTATATATGAAGTAGCTTCATCAAGTATTACAATATGTGCATTTTTGAGCATTGCTCTCGCTATTGATATTCTTTGCCTTTCTCCACCAGAAACATGGCTCCCACTACTTCCGACAACCGTATCGTAACCATGTTCCATTTTCATAATAAAATCATGACAACCCGATTTCTTAGCAATGTCTTCTACTTCTTTATCACTGGCACTTGGATTGCCCATTCTTATATTCTCCCTAATACTTTCGTTGAACAAAAAATTATCCTGAGAAACAAAGGCGGTCAAACTATATAATTGCTTTAATGGAATTTCCTTAAGATTGTGTCCACCAATATTTATATTTCCTTCCATGCTATCCCAATATCCAGCTATTAATTTTGCTAAAGTTGACTTGCCACTTCCACTTGGTCCAACAAAAGCCACTGTTGTCCCTTCTTTTATGTTTAGGGATATTCCATGAAGAATTTCTTTTTCTTCTTCATATCCAAACTTTACATTTTGTAAATCAATATTATATTGCTGGATAGTCACTTCTCTATCAGAATGCTTTTGTTCTTTTCCTTCTAAAATTAAGTTAATAGAATTTGCAATAGTCCCTATCTTAGCAAGACCATCAACAAAATTGATTGTTTCAAGTAAAGGTCCTGCAATACCTAAAGATAGAATAATTACAGATATAAATACTTCTGCACTTAAACTGCCGCTAATGTAGAAATACCAACCAAATGGAAGCACTGTGATCATTGTAGTAGGAGATATGTTTTTAGATAAAGATACAGGTAACTGACAGCTCTTCATCCATTCATAAAAGTATCTTGCATTTGCAATGACTTTATCTTTGTACTTTGCGTACAATCTCTTGTCTTGATTAAATGTTTTTATCACTTCTATTCCATTAACATACTCAATAATTGCAGAATTCATTTCTCGATTTACCTTTACAGATCCTTCATATTGAACAGCATAATTTTTCATTACGAGTCCCATAAAAAGCATCCCCACAGGAATGGATACTAATGATAAAAGAGCCATTCTCCAATCAAGAAATAATAAGTAAATAAATATACTCAAAGAACCTAAGAGATTCGATGTCATTTCAGGCAACAGGTGAGCGAGCGGTTTCTCCATACTTTCAACCTGATCCACTATAATCTGCTTAAAGTTTCCGCTTGGAACAGAGATTATTTCTCCTAACGGCATCTTCGGAAGTTTATCAATCATTCTCAAGCGAATATCTTTCAATACACTAAAAGTCGCTTTATGAGATACAGATAACGCCGTAGAGTATAAAACAGATTTTAAAATATAAGATAACAGACCTATTCCCATCCATAAAAAATAGACCTTGAAATCTGCAATTCCATTTAATAAATAGACTAAAATACGGCTTGCAGCAATGTATGGAACAATTCCGGCAATAACACCGATACTTGCTATAAATACAGATGTTTTTAACTTTGAATGTTCCTTATATGCAAGCTCCCACAATATTACAGCAGGACTTTTTTCTTTCATAATTTAACACCTCCATAATTGTATCCATTTTCATTTTATTTTAGAAATTCATATATTGTACCATCACAGTGTTTTATAAATTCAAAATCGTGTGTAATAATTATAATGAGTTTTCCTTCTCTCTCCATATCGTGTAGGAAATTAATTAATGTATTCATCTGTGGTTTACATAATCCACTTGTAGGCTCATCTAAGATAATAATAGGTTTATTACTAAGCCTTGCTATAGCAATCAACAATCTTTGCTTCTCTCCTCCCGATAAACTTTGAGGATGTTTTTCAAGCTTTGATAATAATCCCATCTTTTCTAACATTTTTTCATTTAGGCTTTTATCTTCACTTACTGTTGATACTTCCGATAATACACTTTCTGTAAAAAGCTGGGAGCTAGGATCTTGCATTACCATAAAAATTTCTTTATTTTGTTTTGTAACTTTTTTTTGATTAACAAATACATCTCCGTGACCTTTTGTAGTACCGGTCAATAATTTAATGAAAGTACTTTTCCCTATTCCATTTTTTCCAATGATAAAATTTACTCCCTTATTAAAGGAAATACTAAAGTCAAAAATTTTATTCTTTTCATATTTTTTCTTAAAATTATGACATGATAAATCTCCATTGCTAAAATTATTTTTATCATCCAATAAATTCACTTTATAATATTTATTAATCTCTAAATCACTTTTCTCTATTTTATTAAATGTTCTAAGTCCATATCCTTCTGCAATAGCATTCAAATTATAATCATTTAAATCTTCTTTTTCGTATGAAATTAAAGACTCATTATCAATAATACAGAGCCTATCCATTATATCTTTTAAATAAAATAATCTATGTTCCACAACAATTATTATCTTATTTAATTCTTTTAATTTCACTAAGGCTTCTTTTAACCTTTCTATAGATTCATTATCTAATGATGAAGATGGTTCATCTAATAAAATAATATCATTTTCAGAAATTGCACAAGCTGCAAGTGCTATCATTTGCTTTTCTCCACCAGATAAATCAAATATATTTTTGTCTAATAAGTATTCTATATTTAAGAGTTTTGAGTATTTCTTTATTCTATTGATTATCTCTGACTTGTCAGTATTTCTATTTTCTAGCTGAAAGGCTAACTCCTCAGTGGAATTCATACAGTAAAATTGAGATTTTGGATTTTGAAATACATTTGAAATAATACATGATCTTTCAAATATATTTTTACTAAGTAAATCTAGGCTGTTATATTTTATTTCTCCATTAATATTAGCATCAAGGTATTCAGGTATTACTCCATTAATTGCTTTTAATAGTGTGCTTTTTCCACATCCAGAATGTCCTGTAATAACTGTAATTTCACCAGCTTTACATTCAAAATTTAGATTTTTTAAGATATTTTCATCATCAAAAGATAAATCAAGCTTTCTTATTTTAAGCATATTTTCTTCCTCTTATATAAAAAAATAAAACTAAAATAGAAACAAAAAAAATTAAATAGTCAGCAAATGTTAACTTTGCTTCTCTAATATTTGATCTATTTTGATTGACAGCAAGACCCTTAGTTAATGAAGCTACTGTCAATTCATCAGCAGAATTTGATAGGGTCATCAATAGTGGGATTATCCTATATTCAATTAATAAAATAGGATTCTTTAAAAATTTCCTAAAACTTATACCCCTCAAATAAATAGCTTGTTTTATTTGTCTATACTCAATTCTTGTTGCATAAAAATATCTAACCATAACCGCAACAGGAATGGCTATCTGATCAGGACACTTCACCTTTTTTAATGAACAAATTGCTTCTCCTACACTAGTTGTTAAAATTATATAATTTCCCATAACCATAGGTGCAAAAACTCTTTTTATTATAATTATAACTATGTGTATAAGTGATAATATTATAGAATCATTTAATTCCCTAATATTAATTTCTATAATATTCAATATTATAAAAAGTATGATTGATTTAATCCCGGATTTTATATGTCCAGATAAAAATAATAAAAAAGTAGGGAGCATACATATTAATACATAATATATAGGATTTAGGCTTTGAATATTTCCAATTGTCATAATAAAAGAAATAACCATCATTAAAAATAATTTTGCTCTAAAATCTATCCTTATCATATCTAATAACCCGCTCCCTAATTCTTACTTACCAATTTTTGAAAAATGTTTTTTCAAAAACACAATTCCTAAGCTACAACCTACAAAAGCACCAATAAATCCTAAAATAGCCATAACTATTAAAATCCAATCAGGCATAACTTTCATCATTGTGTCAATAAATTCTTGATTATAACCTTGATTTAAAAGCCCTTGTGCATACTCATTTCTTGAGATGATAATCGGAACATAGTTTCCTAAAGTGCAAAGACTTGAAAAAGAAAATGCTAATCTAGATTTTCCTTTACTGTCATAAGAGCCTGATTTTAATATTATTTCTCCAATAAATCCTGCAATTGCTCCTGTTAAAAGTGCCCATGGACCATGACCCATGATGACATAAGCTAAAGATATTAGCATTGTTTGAATAAAAAGCATTCCTGGCTTCTTAATTTTTGTTGAAAAAAGCATGTTACTAGGTCCAACTAAAATTCCCTGTACTAAGGGAACAATTGGCATCAAAACAGGAACCATAGCTGTAAATGAGCCTATTAGCATAAAAATAAACCCAAGTACTGCAAACAAACCAACATTAATTAAATCTCTAACTTCTAATTTTTTATTCATTTCTGAAACCTCCTTAGTTATCTATTTTTTTCTAAATCTAAAATATAATTTAAAATTGTATCTTTTAGATATTTCCTATTCTCATCATATGAATCTCTTGCATTAAGAACTTGCGAGCTTAATATCATTCCATTTATATAATTTACTAAAAAACCATCTTCAAAAATCTTTGAATCAATTCCTAATTTATTAGATATTGAATCTAATTGATTTACTGTTTCTGTTTTCAAATCTTGAAACATCTTTTCTAAATCTTCATTATATTTTTTTGATTGTAATAAAAGAGAATAAACCTTAGTAATATCTGTATCTGGTAGACACTTATCCACTAAAATTTCACTCATCTGTTCATATTTATCTTGACCTATGTGAGTTTCTAAATAATTATCAATTAAATTATTTCTATACTGATTTCCATCAAGCATTAAATCTTTAAGCATTTCAGCTGTGCTTTTATAATGATGATAGACACCACCTGTGCTCATGCCAACTTCTTTAATCACATCTTCCATTGTTGTATTCTGAAATCCTTTATTCAAAAAACATCTCATTGCTGCATCTCGAATTTCTTTTTTTCTAATTTGACCAACTTTTGTTTCCTTATCTTTCAATAAAATACCTCCAATCATTCGATTATTTTCCGAGGGTACCCTCGGTTTTTATTATATCTTAATTGAAAAATATTTTCAATATCAATCAAATTATAAATTTTGCTCTACTCTACCGTATACTTCTTAATTAATTTATTTAAATGCGGTATAATTAATAAAACTGAATAAACGCTTAACGCTTATAACTTTAATAGCAAGCACAGTAAGTGAGTACCCACTTACGAAAAATTGATGAAGCAGAACCTTTATGGACTGCTTCTTTTTTTATCAATTTTACCTTGTTAGGGAGAACCCTAAGACCCCAATATTTTATGATAAGGAGATATACTATGGATAACAGAAAGAGAAAAAATCAGCTTAAAATATATTTAACAGATGAAGAAAAAGAAGTTTTTGAAAAGAAAATGAAACTTGCTAATTGCAAAACTATGTCCCACTTTCTTAGGAAATGTGTATTAGAAAAAGAAATTTATGTAGTAGATTTAGAACCATTTAGGAATCTACAATGGTTACTTTCAAATGCTACGAATAATATAAACCAGATTGCAAAAGCAACTAATACAACTGGTGTTATTTACAAAAATGAAATTGAATCAATGAAGAAACAGATAGAAAAATTATCAAGAGAAATATGGCAGATCCATTCCCTACTTCTTAATAAATCAAAAGAAAGTTCTGGTGATTAGTATGGCAATTACGAAAATACATCCTATAAAATCAACTCTAAATTTGGCAATAGACTACATTACTAATAGTGAAAAAACTGATGAAAAAATCTTGGTATCTTCATTTAAATGTCATCCATCTACTGCTCATATTCAGTTTATGAAAACACGAGAAGACAATGATACTAAAGGTACAGTTTTGGGTAGACATTTAATCCAATCTTTTCTGCCAGGAGAGGTTGATCCTATAAAAGCTCACGAAATAGGAATGGAATTATGTAAGAAAATTTTAAAAGAAGATTATGAATTTGTTCTTGCAACTCATATAGATAGAGGACATATCCATAACCATATTATTTTTAATAATGTAAATTACAAGACTGGTAAATGCTACCAATCTAATAAAAAATCTTATCATAAAATCAGGTTTCAAAGTGACGAATTATGTAAAGAAAATAAGCTTTCAGTCATTGATGAATATTATGAAGCTTACAAAAGAAAATATAAAACTGCTGGTAAATCTTGGTACGAATATGACCAAAACAAGAAAGGAAATTCTTGGAAGTCTAAACTGCAATTTGATATAGATAGAATGATTAATAAGTCTAACTCGTGGGAAGAGTTTTTAGAAAATATGAAAGCTCTTGATTATGAAATTAAGTTTGGTAAACACATTGCTTTTCGTCATAAAGATAAGCAAAGATTTACAAGATCGAAGACTATCGGAGAAGATTATACTGAAGAAAAAATCAAAGAAAGAATAGATTTAGCAATTAAAAATAAAGCTAATCCTAATAAAAAAAGAGTAGGAAGTGTTATTGATATATCTACTAATAAAAAAGCTCAATCCTCTAAAGTCTACGAAGTCTGGGCAAGAAAACATAATATCAAAACAATGGCTGATTCAATAATTAAACTTAGAGAACAAGGGATTAATTCAATCACTCAACTCGATGATCTAATTAAAAAATCTGCTGATGATAGACAAGACTTATTAGATAAAATAAAGAAGATTGAAATTGAAATGAAGAGTTTATCTCAAGATATGGAAAATATAAATACTATAAATAAGTATCGTGAAATCTATAAATACCATAAGAAAAATCCTGAAGATAAGCAATTTGCAGATGAGTATTATAGCGAACTTTCCGTCTATAAAATAGCCGCTAAAGAAATTTTAGAAAACTATAAAAAGCTACCAAAAACAAAAGAAATACTATCAAACCTCGATAAATTGCAAGAAAAAAAGAACACCCTTATGCAAGAGTATTCTTTGAATAAAGAACAATTTTCTGACCTTGTTCAGTATAGGAAAAACTATGAAAATTATTATGGGAAGGAAGTGGAGAGGTAAAAAGATATAAAAGAGTAAACGATAACTCTGTGTAATTGCATTAAAGGATATTATAATATTTATTGTTAAGTATAAGAATTTAAGAGTCAAGTCCATAATATTGTGTAAATTAAACTAGTACAATATTATGGACTTGACTAAATTTTTTAAATACCATTATATTTTAAAAAAAACAATTAATACTAAACTTATAAAAATAGCACTAATAAAAGCTATCCAAAAAATAAATTTATCTACTTTAAACTTAGATTTAAATTTTTTTAAAGCTAAATTATATATTCCCACGCCCAATACACCACCTAATGTATTATTAATTATATCAGTTATATCAAATACTCCAATTGACAATTCGTACTGTAAAAACTCTATAGCTAAACTAAAGAAAAATACAAAAAGAATACTTTTTAAATTGTTTTTACGAAATAAAATAGATCTAATCATAATTCCCAAAGGTAAAAAAAATGAGTATATTTGATACCATCTCATCAAAAATAACTTTAATATTAACTGTATTGTCATAATAAAATGGTAGTAAATTTATTTGTCGCTCAATCAATAAATTATTGATTGAAAATGTCATTTTAAATACTACAATAAAGATTAACCAAATTATATAGTATACAGTTAGCACTTTCATCCCAACTGAAATATATTGATTTTTCAATTTCATAATTAATTCCCCTTCAATCTATCAAAGTCACTTAAATTCCTTATTATACATTAACTTATATCTATTACAGTTTTCAATTAAATCATCGTGACTCCCATCACCTACTATTTTTCCATTATCCATCACAATAATTCTATCAGAATTCATCGCACATCTTATCCTATGGGTGATATATATAATAATCTTATCATTCAAATTATTTAAAATATTATCAAATATGATTTTTTCAGAAATTATGTCTAATGACGAGCTTGGCTCATCAAATAACAATAGACTTGATTTTCTATACATAGTTCGTGCTATTGCAATTTTTTGCCATTGTCCGCCTGAAAGTTCCTGCCCATTTTCAAACCAATTACCTACTACTTTATTAATATTATATTACCATCATTTTTTAAAAATTTTGCATCAGCACTATTTAATGCTGTTAGAATCGAAAAGTCGTCTTCATTTCTATCAATTTGCCCTAATATAATATTCTCTTTTATTGTCCCCTCATATTTCAAATAATCTTGAAATAATGAACTAATCTGTATTCTATAAGATTCTATTTCAATATCATCAAATTTCATCCCATTAATTAAAAACACACCTGAATCTGGACTATATAATCCAGCTAAAATTTTTAGAAGTGTACTTTTTCCTGAACCATTTTCCCCAATTATTGCAATGGATTCTCCTTTTTTTATCTTTAAAGAAATGTCTTGCAGAGCTAAACTATTATCATCATAAGAAAAGTTTATATTAGATAACGATATTACATTAATGTAGCATCTTGCTCTATTCTATTCAAAATATCGTAAGTTTTATTATCTTCAAGTTTTTTTAAAGGCAAATCAGCACATTTTCCCATTACTTTCCTCATGGAAGAATAAGTAACTTCATTACTTAACCTTTGTAAATAGTAGTTTTTAATATTATCTACTATTACAGATATAAATTGTAAAGACAAATATATAAGTATAAGTATTATAATATTATCAAATCTAGTGGAATGAATTTGAATTATATTAATTATTGTTTGTCCTAATTTAAGAACTAAAAACGGAAAAACACCACTTACAATTGACAATATTATAGTAATCGCAAAAGAATTTTTATCTACTTCATAAATCATCTTGAATGCTATTTTTATACATTCAAGATGATTTATTTTATCCTTACCCATATATTTATCCTCTACTTCCCATTAAAATATTTATTGCTCTATTTTGTTATATGATTTTATACTTAGCAATAAATACAGAGCAATATTAATTAAAGCCATTATTACTAGAAACTTTGGAATCCATAAAATTTTACCTGGCAACTTAACAAATTCAAATTTTTGATACTGTTCAATTAAGCTATTTTCTGCAGTACCTAATCCCAAAGACGGCAAAAAATAAAATATTGATTTAAACAATTTTTTTCCATACAATAATGATGGAATAAAAAATAAAACACTCGATATGGCTGATGAAACCATAGAAACTTTTGAATTTATAGCGACAAATATTGACATCATTGAACTTGCAATAGTAAATAATATACTTAACAAAAATACACTTAATATAACTTTACCTATAGTTAAATTAGATATTGACAGTTGATTAAATAGTAACATTTGAAAAGATGAATCTAAACCATTAGTATAAAGATATTTAATAGTTCCATAATAAATAGATATATTTAATATCAAATAAAGCGATATAATACTTGCTAAGGCAAGTATCTTGCTGCAAATATATTTATTTCTTCCATTTCTAGTTGTTCTAAAAATTGAATCTAGGTAATTTTCTTTATCTTCAACAATGCATTGTGATGAAATCAATATACAAATTAGTGATAATACCGTTATAAAAATATTTACGAAAAATAGTATATCTTCACTAAAATATCCTCCATAATAAAATGGTTTATTTACCTCTTTATATTTTTCTAGAGCAAATTCTGTTATCTTGTCATTGTCATATTTCTGTTTTATGTCCCTTTCCAATGCATCATAACAACTTTGATAAAAATTTAAATCTTTTTCTGTATCAAGTTCGTTTACATCAAGTAAACTTCCAGATGTTGTAATTGTATATGGGTATGTTATTACTCTTAATATAGGATCAAATTTCGATATATTTTTTTTAGCATCCTCTGATAAGTTTTCTCTACTGTTTACATTTTCATTATTTAATATTTCTTTATAAGATTTTACTACTTTAGTTATTTTTTCTTCTGTCAAATAACCTTCAGAGGCTTTATTATCCTCATTAAAATGATCTATAGCCTCTTTTCCAAAATAGGTAATTGTATCACCAGAACTTATATCATCATATTGTACACTTCTATAAGTAATAAATGATATCAAAAAAGTAAAAAATAAACCCACGACCAAAAAAACTCTTACTGATTTTTTAGATAAAAATCTTTTTAGTTCCTGTAAATATATGTTCATAATCTATACCTCCCCTACAGCTTTGACAAAGCAAACTAGTCTTATTATTTATAATTAATATAGAAGCCCACAAAATATAGACTAAAATTTCTATATAGTGTGAACTTCTATGATTCATCATTAATTATGATGCTCTTGGAGTTTTTAAAGCGCGAACTCTGTTACCAGTTCTATATTCTCCTTATTTTATTTTTTTCATCCTACGATAAGATTGGATCATAATAATCTTTTAAAATCATTCTTTCTTCATAAGATTGTGGTCTTGTATATATGCTTTCATGTGGTCCATAATCTATGGAAGATGTTAATAT
The DNA here is from genome assembly GCF_900454685.1 of Peptoniphilus harei. Lineage (GTDB taxonomy): Bacteria > Bacillota > Clostridia > Tissierellales > Peptoniphilaceae > Peptoniphilus_A > Peptoniphilus_A harei. Next base: position 1,791,913 of record NZ_UATM01000032.1, read on the forward strand.
GTTTATATTCTTAGGCAACCAATCGCATTCATTTAAATAAACTTGTATCTTATCATACTTATCCTCATAATCAGGTCCTTCGATTACCATGTTTAAGGTAATGTTTTCTTTATTATTATATTTTTCTGCTTCTAGGGTTATTAAGTCCATAATTACCTCCAATTTTTGAATACATCATTACTACTAAACTTGGTAAAATAATAATATATATTACAGCTGATATCATTATAAGACTTGATGAACTCATCCAATTTCCAAAAACATTTACAAAATTAAAATCAGCTATTTGATTTTGTAATGAATTGAGTAGTCCTACTCCTGAAGATGGAAAAATATAGTTTATAGCACTAATCATACCAATAGGAGAAATTATTGTTGGAAATACTGCTAATAAAATTGATTTCATTATGGATTCAACTTTTCTTTTACTTAATACAGAAATAATTAGTGTAGCAAGAATGGTTGAAATCAATATGATACTATTACAAATAAGCATATATTTATTAAACTGTCCAAAGTTCCAATTATGCAAACTTAAAGCACTAAACATCATCTGAACAGAAGTCTTTTTATACTCTGTTCCAAAAGCATAGTCTAATATAGAGCCTTGTATGAAGTTTCCTAAGAGCAAAGTTAATACCGAAATCGTAAGTATTGCTAGGATTTTATAGATGGCAAACTTTCTTCTGCCATATTTAGTTGTTTTAAATATATAATCTAAATCATTCTCACTATCTGACGAGAATATTGGAGCTGCTACTACAACCATTAAAATTATTATTATCGTATTATAAAATCCTCTATAATCATTTGCATCTGTACTATAATATCCATAATATTCATATGGAGTCTTTATTTTACTCAGTGCTTTTTCAGATTTTTCTATAATTTGATTCTGAGCTTTATTAGGATATTCATTTTCAATTACTTTATTTAGATAATCAAATACTTTATTGTAAAAATATTTGGTATCATTGATATCTATGCTTAAAACTGGAGGAAGGTTATTACTTTGAGAATCAGTGAATACTTCATTTACTTTCTTACTTATATGTTCTATAGGCATAAGCTTCTTTGTATTAATTTCAGGTTTTAATTCAGACCTATCAGTAACATTATATTTTCTTAGTATTTCTCTATATTTTTTTGTGCCATTATAAATTAAATCTTCTGTTATCTTTCCTGAATAAGGCTCTTTAGCTTTTTTAATATATTCTATTGCTTCTTTTCCTTTTAAATTTTTTACTTGATCTCCTTCTCCATAGGTAATTTTTGTAAAATTAATTGGAGCTATGGAAAGCAATATAGCAAGTAGTAATGAAAACAATATTATAATTTGATTTGATCTTATTGATAAAATCCTCTTTATCTCATTTAAGTAAATTTTCATTTTAATTCACCTTAAAACTTCTATCTTCTGGAAAGACCCATAAATAGAAGTCTTCTAGATGAGCTTTTGTTAATTTAGAATTATTTAAAACATCATCTTTATCTGATATGTATCTAATGAGTACGTTTCCATCATCTTGTTGTTTTACATTAACAACATTCAATTGTGTTTCTTTTTCTGCATATTCTCTATTTGATATAGATGCTTCGTATACCTTATTCTTAATTTTAGATATCAGTTCATCAGTTGTTCCAGAATATACAAATTTACCATCTTTCATAATTAAATTTGATGTTGATATATATTCAATATCAGAGACTATATGAGTCGAAAGCAAAACTATTTTATTTTTTGATATTTCCGTGATAAAATTTCTTAATTTTATTCTCTCACCAGGATCAAGTCCTGCTGTTGGTTCATCTAAAATTAATATTTTAGGATCATTTAAAATAGCTTGACATATTCCTACTCTCCTTCTCATTCCTCCTGAAAGCTTTACTACTTTTTTGTACTTGACATCAGATAAGTTTAATACTTCTAGGAGTTTATCAATCATTTCTTCTGTTTTGCTCTTGTCTATACCTTTTAAAGCAGCTACATATTGTAAAAATGAATTTACAGTAAACTCTGGAGCACAAATAAATTCTTGAGGTAAAAACCCTAACAAATTCCTATATTCTTCTCCTAATTTGTTGATTCTTTCCCCATTATATAAAATTTCGCCTTGACTCGGTGTACTAATTCCAGTGATCATTTTTATTAAAGTTGTTTTCCCAGCACCATTTGCACCTAAGAGTCCCCAAACACCTGGACATAACGTAGCTGATGCATTATCAACCGCTAATTTATCTTTAAATTTCTTACTTACGTTTTTAATCTCTAATTCCACTAAACTACCTCCCTTATCTTTTATGCTTCCTTATTAAAAAGTAAAAAAATACATCTTCATGTTAGTGATAAAAATTTTACTCCTCTATGATTTTATTTTAATTGATACAATAAAAAAGTGTTTTAATATTCTATTGATTAATTCTTAAGATTTCATTAATTTTTAAAAAATAAAAAAAACACCTTAATTATGTAGTTTTATACATAATTAAGGTGTAATCCTCATTTATTCTTTAATCTTACAATGACAATAACTTCATTATTAGAACTTTCTACCTCTATCTTACCCTCATGTAATTCAATAATTTCTTTTGCGATAGGTAAACCTAAGCCAGATCCCACTTTTTTTGAATTTCTTGCTAGATTTAATCTAGTAAATTTGTTAAACATATTTCTTATCTGCGCTTCTTCTAGTGTATCGGCCTTGTTAATAATTTTTAATATTACACACTTATACGTTTGATATATTTTAACTTTTATCTCTGTATTTGCATAAGAATATAAGATTGCATTTTTTAAAATATTCTCTAAGGCTCTTTTCATTTTATTTGGATCGACATTTACAAATATTGAGCCTTCACTTGAGATATTTATCTTATGATTATTCTCTTTCATCATAGGATAAAGCTCATCTCTTAATTGTATTAAAAAATATTCTAAATCAATTTTTTCTTTATGAATACTAAATTCACCATTATTTAATCTAGCAATTTCAAAAAATTGGTTTATAAGATCTTCTAATCCTAATGCTGTTTCTAATAATTGTCTAATATATTTCTCTCTTTGCTTATTAGGCAAGTCTTTCATTTCATCGAGCATTGATAAATATCCAATGATAGATGTCAAAGGAGTTCTTAAGTCATGTGCTAAGTAGGTGATTAAATCATTATCTTCATTTTCTCTTTTTTTAAGCGTATATTCTATCTCTTTTTGTTTAAATTTTAATCTATTTATGGAATCTTCTAAAGTTTTATAAGGAGTCGGGAAACTAACAACATTCTCATCCAAATCGTCTATTTTTTTGCATAAGTCAATATAATCTTTCTCTAATTTTGAAAATTCTTTTATTATAATAATTAATATCCCCAATAATAAAATAACAAAAAAAATCAGATCCAATCTATTAACAAAAAATTCGTGTATTTCATTATTAAATCTAAAAATATTGCTATCTATTGCAAGCATACAACTTAAAACTATAAGTAAAAATATAGCAATTTCTTTTATCAGCTTTTTCAGAATACTTTCAAAGTATTTATCTTTATCCAATCTTATAACCTACCCCCCAAACAGTTGTTATTATATTATTTTTTTCTCCTAATTTTTCTCTAATATGCCTAATATGAACTGAAACCGTATTGTTTTTTATATAATATTCATCCGGATATATTTTATAGAATAAATCTTCGGATCCTAGTACTTCAGATTTTTTCTCTAGTAATGATTTTAAAATAATAAATTCAATAGGAGTTAAATCAATTTCCTGTCCATCAACTAAAACTTCTCTTGATTTGATATTTAAATCCACATTTTGATAAGTTAAAATATTTCCTGTACCTTCTTTAGTTTTTAAATTATAATTATTGTATCTTCTTAATTGAGCCTTTACTCTAGCAACTAACTCTCCAGGTAAAAATGGTTTAGTTACATAATCATCCGCTCCAAAGGTTAAGCCCTTAATTTTACTTGACTCATCATCTTTTGATGTAAGCATAATAATTGGATAATTAAAAGACTCTCTAATCTTTTTGCATAAATAATATCCATCTTTATCAGGTAACATAATATCTAAAATCGCTAAATCAAATTCTTCTTCCTTAATATATCTAATTGCTTCCTCTGAACATGTTGCCTTTTTTATAATATAATTTTCATTTTCTAGATATATCTCTATTAAATCTAAAATACTTTCATCATCTTCTACTACTAATACTGAGTAATTCATAACTAAATTTCCACCATTTTAAATCTATCACTTTTGTCAAAACAACTTTAAAAAAATAAAGAAATTTTTTAATTAAAAGAATCAAGAAGAACAATACAACATCCTTTTAATGAATTAAATATATCTTTCTAAATTTCTTAAATCTATAATTTTTGATTTAATATACATTTCTTTCGTTGTTTATAAATGTCTACTTATAGATATTGTACCATTATTCTTTATCTCATTTCAATATCTATATCTACTATATTGATAATATAGCACCATTATACAACCTATATACATAAAAAAAATAAAGGCAGTCCGAAGACTGCCGATATTTATCTCTCTGTACCTTTGCTATGGTCTTTCTTATTTGACTTAGCTTTGTCATCTGTCTTAAAGCTTTTTATTTGCCCTAATATTGACTTTTTATCCTTGTATTGACTCTTTACTTGTTCTTTTGCTTTTAAGAGCTTAGAAGAAAAAATACGAACATTTTTATGTTCCTTCCCGTTGTTATCAATACTTGTTTTTACTTGACCAAATATTTTAACAAAATCTCCTTGTTTTAAGTTTTCCAAATCTTTTGTCTTATCTCCATAGGCTGAACAATTGGTATATACTTTATTCCCATCATCATCTTTTGAAACAATTGAAAAGTTACTTACTTTAAACTTTTCTCCATTAGCATTTTCTCTTTCAAGATTTTCTACTTTTCCAGCTATATTACCCACAAGATTTATAAGATCATCTTTTTCTTCAAGTTCATTGGTATTTTCAACAATCTTACCTTGTTCTTTCATATCATCAATCATATAGTCAAAGTCATCACTTAGTAGACCTGTTGTGTCATTGTTCATATATAAAACATAGACTTCTTCAAGTGCCTTTTCGTCAGTAACGCCTTTTTCTATGCTCACAAGTGCTTTTATAAAATCCTTGTAATTATCATTCATCATTTCTTCTAAGTTTTCTCTAATATCTTTGTATTCCATATTTTCCTCCTTGTACTAAATAAGGAGAGCCTTTCGCTCCCCTCTATCTTTCTTGTCCTTTTTCCCTTTTTTCTTGATTTTTATCTTTTTCTTCTTCTGATTTGAATTTTGATATTTGTCCTAATATTGATGGCTTCTCTTCCCTTGCGTGAAGATTATCCTCTACATCATAAGTTGATTCAAAGTAATCACTATCTTTAAAATCATTGTCATACCTATCTGGTATTCCATCATTGTCAAGATCTTTTGCTAGTGGATCATAGAAGTTTCCATCATCATCTATTTCTAAGCCTAAAGCTTGTTTTAAATCTTCTTCATCTACTGATACAAGATCATCAAAACTAGACATCTTTATGGCTTCAGTCATATCTTTAATAGCTTGTGAGTTAGATATATCTTCCTCTACAAAAGATTCTGTTCTAATGGCTACATTATCTACATACTGAGTCCATGTTTTTTCTTCCAAATTTACCTCATATTGAATCGTGTGCTTACCATCAGGTGTTTCTGTATAGGCAAGTCCTATATGGCTTAAATCAGGATATAGTTTGTCAAAGTCTTCATAGCTATTAGATTCTGAAAACTCATAGTTAGAATAATCAACTATCGCCCTCTTTAAATTTTCTAATAGTGGTGATTGGTTTTCTAATTCTTCTACTTCTCCCATATCTAAAAGTTTATTAATCTCAGCTAGTCTTAGTGTCTTATCCCTTAACTCATCAGCTTTTTCAAATGGTTTAGTTAATTCTAACTTGGCATTTTCTAAAGATTCTTTATAGTTTTCAAGGTTTTGATTTAATCTTTCAAGTCTTGAAGACATTTTTTCAATTGCATTATCAAGCCTTGTTATATTGCCATCAGTGGAGTTTGAAAACTCTCCAAAGTATTCTGCTTTTCCTAGGAGTTTAAAGGTGTGAGTATTAGTCATAAAGTTATATGAAACTTGTAAGTCTAAATTTCTATATTTACCAATAACCTTGCTATCATTTATCTTTACCTTTTTTATTTCTTCTAATAGCTTCTCTCCAGCCTCTTTCTTATCTAAAATTTTATTTTCTCCAAGACTGATTGAAGTAAATTTGCTATCTCCTTCTCCTAATTTTTCAATACTTGAAATATCTTCTTTAACTGCTTTTATTTCCATTTCAGTTTTTAAAATACTTTGAGGATAAATTTTATTTACCTTATCTTCAAGCTTATATTTATTAGACTTGTAGTTTGCTTCCAGCATTTTTAGTTTTGTAACTTCGTTATCTAAATCCATTTTTTCTTTAATTAGAGGATTGCCAGTAGCTAAAGCCTTAATTTCTGAATAAGATAGACTTGCTTCATCAACATCTTCTGCAACTCTTACTGGAGTTTTTGAAGTCATAATTTGAGAAATGAATTTTTGCTTATTCTCTATTGTCTGGTCGAGTAGGTCGGGGATATTACTATCCCTTTCCCCTCTAAGAACCGTGCATGAGAGTTTCCCCTCACACGGCTCAAGTTTTTATAAGCCCTAATTAAAGAGCCAGCGTGTTTTCTTCATCATTTATATGCAATTTTCTATGACACCAAGGGTGTACTAAAGTTTTAAGGGTAATGTTATTTTGAATTGTTTGATGTACTCTAAAGTCTGTATCAATAGTTATTTTCTCTCCACAAACAGGGCATATTCCATTTTGCGTTTTATACAGTCTATTTATAACTGTACGTCCTTTAAGTTCGTTTCGTATTTTTAACTCTTCTCTTTCTTCAAAGTATATTTGCCAATTTTCATCAAACGGATTTGCTTCAGCTTGTATCTTGGTAAATCTTTTAATATCAGTATCTGTAGCATATTTAAGACGAAGATAGTATTTCTCGCCATTTTCCATTCTGTCGCCAGTTGCTACACTGAAAGTCCAGATTCTATTTCCAATGGTATGGAAGTATTTCTTAGCTATCCATTTTCTACCTTTCTTTGGGTGTCTACGAACGCACCAGGTCCACAAGCTTTTATATATTTCATAATCAAGTTTTTCAAAGGCTTTAGATGAAACATTATATTTTTGATAGTTTACCCAACCTATAATGATTGGATTTAATTTTCTAATCAAAATTTCTTGTTTCATTGACGGATTATCTTTTATGATTCGTCTGATTTTATCGACAATAGCCTTGAAGTTCTTATCAGATGGTTTTGTAAGCAACTTATCTTTATACATCCTAATATTAACTCCAAGAAAATCAAAACCGTCATTTATGTGTGTTATGAGTGTCTTTTCCTCTGATAATTCTAAACCTCTTTCAGCCAAGAATTTTACAATGATTGGCTTTACACCATTTTCAAGCAATTCTGCACTTTCTCCTGTAACGATGAAATCATCTGCATATCTAACAAAGTTAACCTTTGGGAAATATGTTTTCTTATTTACTGTTCTTCTATGATGTTTCTCTTTGATTGCTTTTTCTAAACCATCTAATACCATATTGGAAATAATAGGTGATATTGGCGAGCCTTGGGGACTTCCTTTTTCTGTTGGAAATAGTTTTTGTTTTTCTATATATCCACACTCAAGCCAGAGTTTTAATAATTTCTTGTTCATTGGGATATTATTTAATATCCATTCATGACTTATATTATCAAAACAACCTTTTATATCTCCCTCAAGTACCCATTTTGCAGATTTCTTTTTATTAAGTGATGTAAAACACTGCTCGATAGCATCTTGTGTACATCTTTTTGCCCTAAATCCATAAGAATTAGGGTCAGCAGTAGTTTCTGCTATGGGTTCAAGTGCAAATTTATATAGGGTTTGCATTGCTCTATCTGTCATTGTAGGAATGCTGAGAGGTCTTTTCTTCCCATTTTTCTTTGGTATATACACTCTTTTAAGAGGCTTAGGTTTATATCCTCTTAAATTTAACTTTTCTATCGCCTTATACTTTGCCTGTGATGTTAGCCATAATTCACCATCAACACCACTTGTTTTCTTGCCTTGATTTTCAGTTACCCTCTTAATAGCCAAGGCTTTTGCATAAAATGAAGTTGTGAGTAAATGTTGTAAAGATTTTACCTTTCCATATTTACTCATTTTCCACGCTTTCACAATACGCATTTGTAGTTTTTTAACATAGCTTTCTGCTAGATAAAAGTCTATACTTTCCCAGTTTTTAGCTCTGTTAGTAGTAGCACACATTTTACTGTTCATTTGCTTTCTCCTTTCAAAAATTCTACAAGTTCTCTTGTGATTAAAAACCAAATGGAAGTCTGCACTCTTTCAAGTTAGGGCAAATTTTGAACCCCTATCCATCTCATTACAAGATGGCATTCGCTTTTTCCATTCTCCTTTACCTGCACCATTATCAGCATTTCTTACGATTTGCCTTGCCTTATGGCAATAGTACAGGCTTACCATGTTTCACTTAATTAACATTGATAACTTAGGCTCTACCTCTCTGCCGGTAGTCTTTTTGTCCGTGTAATCTCACTATGGAAAGGATTATCCGACTACACACCATTTTGGTTCAGGCTTATCAGCAACTTTAGCCTGTTCGCCTTAACGACATTTATCAGTAGTTCACATATGTTAGCCATATTATCAAGCCTCGCTCCCTAACCACTTTGTTGCTAGTAGTTTCGGTATTACCTCACGGTTTTACCTCAAGTAGGGCTACTTTAATATCGGCTTACCACACCTAAGTGCAGTCGATACTCGGCTCAACTAACGGAATAGTTGGTTTGGTCATTTTGCCAAACAGTTAAATTAAGCGACTTCATGTCGCACCCATAAATAAGAATCAAAAGTATTTTCTGTTACATATCTAAAAATATTTACCTTATCATTTTCATTACCTTGACGAACAATTCTACCACTTCTTTGCTCTAGGTCAGACGGTCTCCATGGGACGTCTAAATCGTGTAAGGCTATTAGTTTGTTTTGTACATTAGTACCTGCTCCCATTTTTTGAGTAGATCCTAATAATACTCTTACTTCTCCTCTTCTTACCTTTGAGAACAATTCATCTTTTTGTTTGTCTGTATCTGCCTCGTGAATAAAGGCTATTTCTTCTTTAGGTATTCCCATATTCACTAGCTTATTTCTAATATCATCATAGATATTAAATTCTCCATCTCCTTTTGGTGTCGACATATCTGAAAACACTAATTGGGTCGATGAATTTTCTTTTGTCTTATCCCAGATCGAAAAGATATTTTTTACACATACATTCACCTTTGAATTAGGATCATCTGGAAGTAGTGGGTTTATTAATCTTTGGTCAAGGGCAAGTTTTTTACCATCATTTGTAATCTTTAACATATTATCTTCTGTTGGCTCTACTTGATTATTTCTAACTGCGTCAGCTCTTTCTGAAATAGCTTCTAATATTTCTTTTTGTTCCTCAGTAGGTTTTGTTTTAATAACTTCAAAATTTGCTTCAGGAACTGGCAAATTCAACATATCTGAGGTCTTTATATCTGCTACTTCTTTAAACATAGACATCAATTCTGGCAAGTTATAAAACTTTGAAAATCTTGTCTTTTGCCTATATCCTGTGCCTTCTGGAGATAATTCAAAGGTGTTTTCTGTCTCCCCAAAAGTAGAAGCCCAAGCGTCAAAATGTTCTAATCCTCTTGCCTTTAAATCGTCATACTGAAGGTATCTTTGCATAGTATAAAGCTCTGTCATTGAATTTGATATTGGTGTACCAGTAGCAAATACAACTCCCTTACCATCTGTCATTTCATCCATATACCTGCATTTCATATACATATCTGAAGACTTAAAGGCTTCACTTTGACCAATACCAGCAACATTTCTCATCTTAGTATGCAAGAATAGGTTTTTGTAATTATGAGCTTCGTCTATAAATAACTTATCTACTCCTAGTTCTTCAAAGGTTATTACATCATCTTTTTTAAAGTCATCATTTAGTTTTTCAAGTCTTACCAAGAGTTTCTTCTTTGTCTTTTCTAGTTGTTTTACTGTAAAATTTTCTCCTCTATTTCTTTTATTCTCATCAATAAAGGAAACTATATCATCTATTTGGTCTTGTATATGCCTTACCTGGTACTCCTTAGACATTGGTATTTTTTCAAATTGAGAGTGTCCTATGATGACTGCATCATATTCTCCCGTTGCAATCCTACCAATAAATCTTTTCCTGTTTTTTGGTTGAAAATCTTTTTTATCGGCTACCATAATATTTGCTGACGGATATAACTGCATAAACTCTCTACCAATTTGAGTTGTTAGATGGTTAGGAACTACAAATAATGACTTACTTGCAAGTCCTAACTTTTTAGATTCCATTGCAGAAGCTACCATTTCAAAAGTTTTTCCTGCTCCTACTACATGGGCAAGTAGTGTATTTCCGCCATAAAGAGTCCTTGCTATGGCGTTTTTCTGATGTTCTCGTAGTCTGATTTCAGTATTCATTCCATCAAAAGTTAAGTTAGAACCATCAAATTCTCTATTTCTAATTGAATTGAATTTTTCATTATAAATCTTTTCTAGCCTATATCTTCTATCAGGATCTTCAAATATCCAATTCTTAAATTCTTCTTTAATCAGTTCTTGCTTTTGACTTGCAAGCATAGTTTCTTTTTTATTTAATACAGAAGTCTTAGAACCATCATCATTTATTACTTGGTCAAATACCTTCGTATCTTTTAGATTAAGGGCATTTTCAATTAGCTTATAGGCATTTACCCTACTTGTACCATAAGTCATGTTAGCAAGGTCATTAGTCGAGTCAACACTTTTACCTTCAATATTCCATTCACTCGTATGTGGTGAGAACCTAACATTTATATTCCACCTATCATAACCTGGTGTTTTTAAAAGATTAAAAGTAAAGTCTTCTATATCTTTCTGAGGTATCCAAGTTGCTCCTAACCTTACATTTATATCAGAAGCAGTAAGTTCATCAGGCATAACTTCTTGTAATTTTTCTCTTTGATATTTGAGTTTGCCTAACTCGTTTAATAGTGTATCTTTCTTTTCAGAAGGTGCTAAATCTATTACATTTTCAATTTCTCCGATACATGAATTGAGGTATCCAATCTTTTCTCTGATATTACCACTTAAATATTCATCAGCCGATACATATGAAAAATGAAATGGATCGTCATTGTCAAAGTTCTCAAAGGGCATTCTGTTATTTATTAGGTCTGTATCCTTAATATCTAAAAATATCTCGCCCTCAAGCTCACCAATTAAGGTGTTCCTATCTTTACTTGTGATAGATTCCATATATTCAAAATCTACATATCCTTTTTGTGAAACTGATAAGACTAAAGCTTCAAGGGAAGTGTCTACATGGTCTACTACTTTTGCCTTTGTGATTGTTCTTTTTGAGAATATATCACTCTTAGCTTTGAAATTATCCTCATCATCAAGTATTTCTATTGATGATACCAAAGGAAAGTTTGAGTCTTCCTTTAAGGCTCTAGTGTTTGATAAGGAGTTAATAAAGCCATGTTTCTTTGAAAAGTTATCATAGACTTCATTTAACTTTGCTTGTGATTCTTTTATTTCCTCGTCAGAAAAATCGTCCTTTTGTTTTTCTATTACATCTTTTAAGGCATTCATAACATCAAGATAATCTTTTATCTTTTCTTTGTTTTTATCTGATATATTCTGCTTAATTAAGACTGAGTTTTCTCTTAGGTAGACCTCTTCATCAATAATGGTGTAGGAAAAGTTCTTAACATCGTCGGTCGCTGGAAGACTTAATTCTTCATCTTCCAATAGTTCGACCTCTTCATATTTTGAATTTGAAGATATTTCCTTACTTGCAAGATCCATTAAATCTTTTAGATTTTCGTCTTCTCTTTCATCACAAGTGATAGTATTTCCAAATCTTCCAGATACTTCTTTCATATCCCCTAATACCATTTGAGGATTATCTACAAAATATTTATTATAGGTCAAACCTTTTTTATCAGTTGATAGGTGTATCCAATCATCATCTCTTTCTATAACTGAATCTCTCTTTTTTAAGAAAATAATATCTGAAGTAACTTCTGTACCAGCAAGTCCTTTAAATGTTGTATTAGGTAGCCTCATAGCTCCTAAAAACTCACATCTTGCATTAATATATTTTCTAACAGATTCATCTTTTTTATCCATAGTTCCAGATGATGTTATGAAGGCAATAATTCCTCCATTCCTAACCTTATCTATTGACTTTGCAAAAAAATAATCGTGAATCAGAAAGTTATTTCTGTTATATTCACGATCGTTAACTTTAAAATCTCCAAAGGGAACATTTCCTATAACTAAATCGAAAAAGTTATTTGAGAAGTTTGTTTCTTCAAATCCTTTAATTTGAATATTAGCTTCAGGATAAAGTTCTCTTGCTATTCTTCCGCTTAGACTATCTTTTTCTACTCCATAGACTTTAGACGATTGTATTTCACTTGGCATATTACCAATGAAATTACCGACTCCTGCAGACGGTTCGAGGATATTCCCAGTCTTAAATCCCATATCTGTTAGAGTCTTATATATTCCATCCATTACCTCTCTAGGTGTATAAAACGATGTTAGAGTAGACTCTTTAGCATTTAAATACTCTTCATTTGTTAGATTTTCCTTTAAAATATTCCTTGCTTCAAGCCATTGACCTCCCTTTTCTTCATCAAAGACATCGGCAAGACCACCCCAACCTAGATAATCAGCGAGATAGGCTTGTTCATACTCTCTTGGACTCCTATTTTCATTTTCAAGTCTTTTTAGCATTTTAATAGCTTTGATATTTTTATCTAGTCTTTCTGATGGTGTTAGGTATTCTGAGTAGATATGATTTTTTAAGTCATAATTTCTAGCAAAACTTAGTCTTTCCTTATTAGGTTCATAGCCTAGATTCTTTAAATCTTCTTTACCCCTCAATAAATTTTCGGCTGCTTCTCTTGGGATATCATACCTATCCATCATTTGGTCAATTTCAGGATTGTGGTTATCAATAAAGCTTTCTTGCTCTACTTGTCTTTCAATTTGTTTTTCATGCTCGGATAATTTGTATATCTCGTAATTTCCACTACCTAAAAGGTCATCAATCTTTCTACTTTCTTCAAATGTTTCACCTTTATATAAAGGATATTCTTCCCCATTAATTTCTACTTTAGTTCCAGTTTCAATTAAGTTAATTCCACGAAAAGCATTCTCATCTTCTAAAATAAATTCTTTTCCAACTTTTACTGCTAGTTTTTCTGATGTTTGACTTAGATTTTCAAAGATTTCTTCAAGGTATGAATCGTTTCTATATGGAATTACTTCCGAACCCCTAATCATACCTCCCATATATTCCATATTGTCTCTGATAGTGACAGTTTTAAGTCCTCCACTTAGTTCATCAAAATCTGTAATGGTAAAGTCCTTATCTTTATATCTAACCTGATCGCCTATCTTAAATTTAGGCTCTATCTTTTCCTTAATTTCTTCTTGTAGAAATTTTTCCTCACTTAGTGCAACTTGTTCTTCTAAATATGAAAATTCACGCTCATTTACTTCTTTACCATCACCAAGGTCAATCCTATAGTGTTCGATAACTTCGCCGTCTACATAGTGGTCAAAATAGAATTTGAAATATCCGATATAATCATCAGTCATTTCTCCAAATTCATTTTCTCCATGAGTTTGATTATGGTCTTTAACATCAATATCCTTTTGTCTTAGGACATTTATTAATTCTTTGGTTACTATCTGCCCACTATAATCTGGAACTAATTCGTGGTTTTCATTAAATTCTACAATCCAGTAGTCTTTTCTATTTTCAATGTTTTTGCCATCAAAAAAAGAAGCTTCATCAGCTTCCTTTTCTTGGCTTATTTCCTTTTCTACACTTCCACGTATTCCTTGATTGCTATTCTCTTCACTGTTGTTATCAAGTTGTTCATCTGTCCTTGGTATTCTTCTGGATTCTCCCTCATAATCTTCTCTGTCAATCCTTGTTCTTTCATCATTTTGACTTTCTCTCTCTTGATAAAGTCCACTGCCTGATTCTGAATTTCTTTCAGATGGTTCAAAAGTGTTTTCTCCTCGTACATTTCCTGAAGTTTCTTCCAGTTCTCCATGTCCTCGCTCCCTACTAGGTAAGACAGTCTTAGAACTGCGTATGTCGGATTCGGATATCTCTCCATAAATTCCAGATCCTTCTCCATCATGTCCAAGGTTTTCTCTTCGATCTTCATCGCTATTTCCTCTGTCGCTTCCATCTGTGAAAACTCGTCCATCTCTACTTCTTGACCTATCATCTCGTCTATATAAATCATTTTGACCTCCTCTATCTTCATTTGTATTTTCTATATCTCTATTATAGTCGGCAGCTACCCTTTCTGTCAGCAGCCTAGCACGATCTACTTCCTTAGATTTTTCTATTGTGCTATCTATAATATCTTTGCTAACCCTTGATATTACAAGACCTATCTGCTCTAAAGAAATTGTATTAATCCTCGAAAAGTTATTTTTTAAATTTTCCATATCCATAGGGTAGACTGTATTAAACCTATTAGCTACTGCATAGGATATTGAATCTCTCATAAACTTTTCAAAGCTAAGTCTATCCTCTGTATCTATCCTTAAATCAGCAAGAACCAAGTTAATATATTCATCTCCATAAATTCGGCTTAAAGAAAATATATTTTCATTAAGTGAATCACTCGCTTCAAATGAAGAAGCATTTATTATTTCTTTTAAAGCCTCATTATGGTTTTCGTGGTCAAACTGCCATAAGCTAACCTCATTAATATTCCTATCCATTGATGTGGTCTGACTAATATCAAAGATGTATGAAACTCTTTGATTTACATCATTTCCAACTAAAATCGGAATACCCTTTTGACCTCTCATAACAACTCTTCCAAAATATTTCTTCCACATATCAAAAGTCGCACAAGCTCTAGCTTCAGGTTCTTTGTTATATATACTCAATTGACTAGAAAAATCATATTTCTGATTATTGCCTATAACTTTTAAGAGTTTTAAATATTCTTTTTCATCTTGCAAAACTTCATACTTAATTGCTTCTTGTATATTCTTAAAATCATTTACTTGCATTTTCTACCTCCTTTTTAGAGTAATAAAAAAGACGATAGATTTTTGTTTATCTACCGACTTTTTATTGTATATTATTACTTGTGTTATTTATCATATTTTTTTAGATCATACGCACACAATTGCCTTCTATATTCTGTTTTTGTCTTATCTTCTTCACTCAACGACTTAAAATAATTTTCTGCATCTTCCAAAGTTACATTACCTTTTAAAATTTGATAAGCTATTAAATTAGGTTTTAAACTGATTCCTATCGTCTCACTCTTTAAAATTTCTCTAATTGTATTCGGAGTTTCCTTTAAATTTTTCTTTTCCATCATTGTTTTTTCTAAAACTCTCATCTTTTCTCTTTGTTTTTCTTTAAGATCTTCTGTGCGTTTAATGTTTTTATTTATTTTTGAAAAACCAAAAATAGGAAAAAATTGTTGAGATTGAATTGTTAGTTTATCTATAACTTCAAGCAACTGAAAGTTTTCTTCTTCAATTATTTTAAAATAATTTTTCATAATCTCGCTTGTATTTTGAAATGAATATTTTATTGTATTAACAGATCCCACAGCTATAACTTTTTCTGAATTTTTTAAAGAGTCTAAATCATCAGTTATACTAACTTTTATATCTCCACCTGATTTTATATCTCTAAAAACATTTTGAACTTTCCTTATATCCATTGCAGATACTGGCAATTGTAAGTTTGCTAAGGTTTTATATATTAAAGTAAAATTATCAGTCTTTATTTTATTTATCTTTATTGTTGGAATTCCTTGGATATCTATATCATGATCTACTACTTGAGTATTATCAGAATCTTTCTCATGTTCTACTAATAAAAAATTCCTTCTGACTTTTTCCGCTTCATCTGAATTTGGATCAACATAAGTAAAAATGGTTTTTAATATACTCTTGATATTATTGTCACTTATACTATAACCCATAAATATTATTGGATTATGCATAAATAAAGATAGAAGTTGAGCTCTTATTAATTCATATTTTTCGTTAAATTTATTATAGTCTTGATTGGTAATTATTATTTTATCAGGTTGAGTAACACATCCATGAATTTTATATATAGATCCATATGGGTCACTTAATAAAATATCATTACCTATTAATGGTTTAAATCCAAATATATCTTCGAGCATAACGTCATAATTTGTAGTTATAATAGAGCTGATATTCTTTCTTGATTTTTTAAATTCATTTAATTCATCAATGTTTTTATAATCAAGTTCATTAAGGATCTTAGATATATAAATTTTAAATCTACTTATGTTTCTACCTTTATCCATCAATTCATAAAATTCATCATTTATATATTTAAATTTCCCATTTCTATCATTCATCACATCCTCATCGAATCTTTTTTGTAAATCCGATGCTATTAAGTCATATTTATATCCATATTCATCATGATACTTTGATTTTATATCATAAAAAAATTCATCGCTGTTAGTTAAATCAAAAGAAATTCTTTTTAATAAGGCATCCCAGCTAAATGAATTTTCTAAATACCTTAAACTCATGCCAGTACCAATAAAAAGAACTGGATGATTTTTAAATTTTGAAATAAATTTTCTAATATCCATCGTTATGTCCTTTCTATTATTTATTATATCATCTTTAGTATATTAATTACACTAACCTACATTAACACTTTAGTAATTGCCATTAAAACATCAACCACAATAGAATTGCCGGCCTGCTTATATAGTTTGCTTGAGGTGCAATTTTTTCTTCTTGGATGTACTTCTTCTAGTTTGTCTATATCTCTATTATCAAAACCCATGAGTCTTAGACATTCTCTTTCTGTTAAATACCTATATTTACCATTTCCAATATCTATTATTCCAGAATTGGGTACTCTCATCTGTTTTGTAGAAATAGTATAAGAAAAATCTTTAATCACTTTGAGTCGCCCTCTAAAACTGTTATCTATGCCTTTATTTAAAAATTTCAGCATATAAGGTTGGGTCATAGTATAAAGTTCACTTACATCTTTTTCTAAAAATTCACTTAGTGGTCTTGTTTCTTTCCTCTCCAATTTATTAAAAGAAAAGCTATTTGCTCCAAGACATGAAACAACAAATATCCTTTCTCTTTTTTGAGGTATCCCAAAGTCCATTGCATTTAAAATTTCATACTTACTCTCATATCCAAGGTTCTCTAGCTCCTTTAGATAAATAAAAAAGGAGTCCCTCATATTTCTATCAAGGACTCCCTTTACATTTTCCCAAATTATCCATTTAGGTTTTTCTTTCATTTCTTTTATTATTCTAATTGTTTCAAATAGTAAGCTTGATCTAGTTCCAGAATTCTTTGCTCCTCCTTGCTTTTTCCCTATTCTTGAAAAGTCTTGGCAAGGACTTCCATGCATAATTAAGTCTATCTTTTCATTAGGAGCTTTATATCCTACTACTGATTTTGGCTTATAGTCTTCTCCATAAAGTGCATTGTATGATTTAACACAAGCCTTATCTATTTCT
This sequence comes from Peptoniphilus harei, assembly GCF_900454685.1. GTDB lineage: Bacteria > Bacillota > Clostridia > Tissierellales > Peptoniphilaceae > Peptoniphilus_A > Peptoniphilus_A harei. Next base: position 1,809,624 of record NZ_UATM01000032.1, read on the forward strand.
ACATAATCAACAACTTCATAAGGTATTTTCAAATTAATAAAAGCCTTTCTAATAGCACCTATGCCACCGAAAAGCTCTAATATTTTTACCTTATTCATTTAGATTATTCTTGTACCTATCTACAAGCTCCCTTATACTATCTTCTATTTCTCTTAAAAAGTCTTCTTTATCTACTTTTCCAGAGCTAATCTTTGCAAGTTTCATTTCCCATTCAGATGTCGTTTCTGCAGACTTAAACTTATCTTCTACAATTGATACAAGTCTATTGCCTTTTTCTGTTACAAGTAGATTTTTCTTATCTCTTCTTATGAGATCCTTATGGATAAGATTTTCGATAATTCCTGCTCTTGTAGCTGGTGTTCCTAAGCCTTTTCTTTCCACTTCTATTTCTTTATCCAGGGATTCTACTCCTGCACTCTCCATAGCCTTTAAAAGTGTATTTTCATTATAATGACTTGGAGCTTTGGTAAATTTCTCCGATATATTTTTAGAAGTTAGCTTAATTTTATCTCCAGTCTTTACATCTGGTAATTCATTTTCTTGTCTTTCCTTTCCATAAGGCTTTAGATACTTGGTATAACCTTCATCGATTATAGTCTTTCCACTTGCATTGAAGTTAAATTTATCATATTCATATCTGATTTTTCTACTAGATTCCTTTAAGTTATCCGAACATGAAGCAAGTAATTTATTCTTAACTAAATTATAGATTTTGCTTTCTTTATCAGATAAATCTTTAGATTTTCCAATTCCAGATATAGTAGGAATAATTGCATAGTGGTCTGTAACCTTAGATGAATCAAAAATAGACTTAAAATTTGATTCATTAACCTTAAAATCTTCTTCAAGTCCTTCTAATAATTCTTTCATAGTATTAACCATATCATCGGTTAAGTACCTACTATCTGTTCTTGGATATGTGATTAGCTTTTTTTCATACAAAGCTTGTGCTAGATTTAAAGTATCATTTGCTGAATACCCAAAATATTTATTTGCTTCTCTTTGTAAGGTAGTGAGATCATAAGGTTTATCTGGTTTTGTGCTTACTTCTTTGTCTTCTACCTCTGTAATAACTATTTCATCTTCTAGCAGATTTAATAGTTGTTCTGCAACTTCAATTTTATCAATTCTATCTGATACTAGCTTCAATCCTTTATAAGATAGGTCAACTGTATAATATTTTTGCTTCTTAAATAGGTTTATTTCACTATCCCTCTTAGCTATTAAATATAGAGTTGGTGTTTGTACTCTACCAACTGAATATGTTTCCTTGTAAATGCAAGAATAAAGCCTACTTAAATTCATTCCTACAAGCCAATCTGCAATAGCTCTTGCACTTGCTGATCTATATAGGTCTTCAAAGTTTTCTCCGTCTTTAAGATTTCTAAAGCCATCTTCAATAGCCTTGTTTTCCATTGAAGATATCCAAAGCCTTTGAATCTTCTTCTTACATTTAGCTTGATTATATACAAGCCTAAAAATAAGCTCTCCCTCTCTACCAGCATCACAAGCATTTATAACTGTATCGATGTTCTTATTGTTTAAAAGTTTCTTTAAAACCCCATATTGTTTCTTAGTGTTTTTAGATACTTCATAAATATATTCTTCTGGAATTATAGGAAGAGTTTCTATTGTCCACTTCTTCCATTTTTCGTCTATCTTATCTGGACTTGCCATTTGAATTAAATGACCTACACACCAAGAAACAATGTATCCATTCCCCTCATAATATCCGTTTTTTCTTGTTCTTGCTCCAATTACTTTTGCAATTGTAACTGCTACACTTGGCTTTTCTGCTATTACTAATTTCATTAATACCTCCATAAATAAAAAAAAGAGCGAAAGATTTCTCTCTCGCTCAAAGTATTTCTCCCGAAGATTATATTATTTTCGGGAAAATTCTACTTATTAATTTCTTTTTCTAGTTCTTTAAGAACTTTTATAATCTCTTCAAAGTTTGGATAGTCTCCATAAATCATTTCTGACATAGCCTTATAATCTTTTTCTATTTCAGGGAATCGAAACTCTCTTGGAACTAACTTTAATCTACCATTTAGTGCTTCTTCATACTTTGCCCACTTCCTAGGATAAAATTTCATTTTAAATTCAGTCACTTTCTTTAGTAATTCTTTATCCTCTAAGGCTTTGTTTTTAAAATCTGAATTTGCAATTTTATATAGGTCATAAAAGTGTCTTGCATACCTATGTGGCATAGGAGAAGATTCTGGTCTATTCGCTTCATGATGAAGTATAGTTGCTTTTTCCCAAAAAGTCCTCTCTGCTGATACTGTTCTTATATTAGTTTTTTCTTTAAATACATTTGCATATGTTTCACTAATTATTGGTAATATTTCAACATCAATTGCAGGTGTCCATGCTGCAAGGCTTCCTATTTCGAGTCTTATATTTTGTGTCAAATAATTAGATTCAAAGATTTTAGGATATTTACATAGAATTGTTTGTGGGTCTATTGTATCTATGGAAAATTCAAAATCAAAATCCTTTAAATCTTCTTCTAAAACTTTTAAAAATTCATCTTTTAAAAATATTTCTGTCTTTTCATTAACTTTTTTGTTGAATTTATCTTGCTTGGTATTTGATCTTTCTATCCATGGTTCTTTTTCTTCATATCCTAATACTCGCCAATCTAAAATTAGATCTATATCTTCAGAAAATCTTTCAATGAGTCTAAAGCATTTTGAAAGTGATGTTCCACCTTTAAAGGTAAAATATTCTTTCCATTTATTTTCATTAAATAGATAGTCTAAGATAAAAGTAACCCAATAGTCTTTTTCAATGACTGCTTCAGATATATTTTTCTTTCTGGCTGTATTTACTATTAAAACTCTTAAGTCTTCTTTGTTTTCTATATAAAACTTATTCATTTTTGCCCTCACAAATTTCTCTTATTACTTCATATATCCATGATGGAACTGATTTTGACTCATTCATTAAGTCTGTTCTTTCTTTTTCACTTAAGTTTTCTCTTATCTTTTGTATAACTTCACTAGTTATATTTTCTTTACCTAAAGACTTAATTGCTTGAATAACTGTTGCGGTCTTTAGGGACATATTAGCAATCTCTCCTGGATTTACTTTTTTAAATTCTAAAACCGTATCCCCAATTTTATATTCCTTATATCTTCCACTAGATATATATTTATAGTGAGTCGGAACTTGTGTGGATAGTCCCAACAAATTTAAGGCTGTGCTATTATATGGTGCAATATTCCAATTGTATTTTCTTGCTATGGCAAGTGCTAACTCGTGAATTGATACTGCTTCGTACTCTCCAATTAATTCGCTATATCTTGGATTGTAATAAAAGCCATCGATGACACGCTTGATTTTATCTTCATCTGCTAATCTTTTTAATATTTGTCTAACTGTAGCATTAGATGCAATATCTAAAAAGTCATTTGCAAAAAATACTTTATGTGAATCAAAACTATTTATTTTATCTGATATTATTTCCATATATGAACTCATTACAATTCTCCTTTGTCACGGATATTGTATCATATTCGTGACAAAAGTTCAATTGTACTTAAGTTTAATATCCTTATAATAGTTCATCATCTTCATCTAAAGATTCTTCATGACTTTCTTAATTGTCAGATTCATCTTCTGACTCACTAATATAATCCTCATCATCTTCTTCAAAGTCTTCCAACATTTTATCTTCCTTAGCTTTGACTACCTTAAAGTAATATCCTGCTCCTATAACTCCTCCAATTACAAGTGCAACAATTAGAAATGATCCTATCCCGCTTTTCTTTTCTTCTTTTACTGGAACAGTCTTAGGTTCTTCTTTTTTTTACTTCTTCTTTCTTAGGCTCATTAACCTTTATAGTGTTTTTATCTTCTGATTCAATCATATTAAGTAGGTCTTGCTCTCCTACTTCTGTCAATAGCCTTACATTATCTTGATTTGATGAGTGATCTACTATTAGGTGCATAGTTTTTCCACTTTTGGTTTGAAATGTTAAAAATTGTCTTACATCAACTGGATTTTCTTTATCTTTTTCTGTATCTCCACTTGGTGTAATATCTTTTCCATTCTTATCTACATTTTCAATTACTGAACCTCTTGCCTTATTTTCCTGTGTTGCTAGACTATTTACTGCCTTTGTATTACCACCTTTTACAAGTGGTGTTTTCTTAGGAGGATTATTTGAAGGATTATTTGAAGACTTGTTTGCTTCTCTTGTATTTCCTGGTATTTTTGGAACATCTTGATAAGGTATTTCTTCTTTTGATGGTGTAAAAACATCATCTTTCAACATTTTCTCAAATTCTTCTTTTTGTGGTTCATAGATTGATTCGTTTTGACTTTCAATTTGTCCTTCATTTGTCATCGCAAATGTAGTTGCTGGTACTGTAAATGTAAAAAGGAGTAACGCTATGGCTACTCCTCGTTTAATACTCTTATTCATTTTTCTATCCTTTCTTATTTTACATTTTTAAATACATAGACTGCTTTTCTAGCATTGTCCCATTCTATTGTTTGGTTTTTGCCATCTTTAATATCTCCATGACTTGCTCCAAAAGCTTTAGCAATATTTGAAATTGAAGCATGAATTCTTCCATTTATAATCACTGGCTTAACATCTGAATTGTAGACCTTTCCATCTGAATCTTTCATAACACCAGTATCAATATTTAGTCTTAATGTCTTTTTTGCTAGGATATTATTCTCTTTATTTGAGAAAATAGCTTCACGAGTAGAGTTGTCATACTCAACATTAAAACCTAGAGTATAAGCAATATATCTTACTGGAATCATAGTTCTTCCTTGGTCTACATAAGTTTTTACATCCATATATACTGTTGTCTTACCATCTTTGTTGATAATGTTATAAAAGTTTTTGTCTACTTGGAAAACTGCAAATTCTTTTTCATCTTTAACTTGTTTTTTGTCCTGTTTTTCTTCTTGCTTTTTCATCTTGTTAAGATCAAATTGATTTAGGATATTCTTATCATCAGCTTTCAAAATTTCGTCCCACTTTTTATCTTGAGATTTATTATCTTCTTTCTTATCTTTGTTTTCTTTTTGGAGTTTTAGAAGTTCATCTAATTTCTTAGATAAGTCTTGGTTTAGATTTTTGTCTTTTTCATCTTTAACTTGTTTTTCAAGTTCTTCTTTCGCTTTTTTATTTGCTTCCTCGATTAACTTCTTTGCTTCTTCAATTTTCTTATCTAATTCTTCTTTTAGCTTTTTAATTTCTTCTTCAGAAGCTTTTTGTTTTTCTTCTAGTTCTTTAATTTTTTCTTCTAATTCTTTTTTAGTATTTTCAGAAGATTCTTTTAAACTATCAATAGCCTTTTGAAGCTCTTCAATTTTCTTAAAGCATTCTGACTTAGAATTTTCTGTCTCTTTCTTTTTATTCTCTAATTCTTTTATCTTAGTATCTTTTTCTTCAAGAACTTTTTCTAAGTCCTTAATTCTATTATTTTTATCCTCAATTTCTTTAGTCTTCTTTGAAAGTTCCTCTTCTAAAGACTCGAGCTTTTCTTGCATTTCTTTGACTTTATTTTCGTTTTTATCGGTCTTTTCTTTCTCAGCTTCTAACTCCCATTTTGTAGATGAATAATCTTCTTTTAGTTTTGCATTTTCATCTTGTAATCTTTTTAATTCATCTTTAAGTTGAGTAATTTCTGCTATTAGTTCATCATTATTGGAGTTTCTAAGATTCTCAATTTCTTTATTCAATTGAACAATCTTATTATCTTTATCTCTAATCTTTTCTTCTAATTTAGCCTTTTCTTGTTTCAGATTCTCTCCATTATCTTTGCAAGATTCTAACTTTTCCTTTAATTCATCTATCTTTGATTGGTCTTCTTGTTTCTTATCATTTAAGTCTTTGATCTGATTTTCTAAATCACTAATTTTACTTATAGAACTTTCTATCACTTTTTTACTACCATCTGTATCATCAGCTTTAGCTAGTACATTAGTAGTTGAGGTTGATGTTAAAACTAATAAAAGAGCCATAAAAAAGGCTCTTAGTCTGTTCGTATTAAATTTCTTCATTATGAATGTTCTCCTTTTCTTTTAATTTTTCTTCTCTTTTTCTATCATTAATTTTCTCCATTAATTCTTCCAAACTAATATTGTTCCTCCTAAGAGTTACAATTATTTCTTCATTTTCAACTTGTATTTCTTCATCGCAAATTTCCTTGTATTTTGCATTTAAATCTTTCAATTTATCTTCTATTTTTTTCTTTTTGTTCCTGATACTTATAAGTTTTCTGTTCACATAATATCTCCCTTCTATCTTGGTCTTCCAAAACCATAAAAGTGTGATTTCCAATATTTTGAATTTATTGATGTGTATTGAATTGGATCTCCTGCGTGAATCATCATTCCGTTACCTGCGTATATTCCTACGTGAGATATTGGTGTTCCACTGTTATATGTTGAATGGAAAAATATAATATCTCCAGGTTGAGCTTCACTTGGACTTACTGGATTACAATAGTCTTTGTATATTCTCCATGCAGTTGTTCTTGGCATACTCTTTACACCAGACTTTGTAAATGACCAACATACAAAACCTGAACAGTCAAAGTTAGATGGTCCACTTGCTCCAAACACATATCTTTTGCCTATATGTTTTTCTGCTTCATTAAAAAGAGCCTTTGCAGTGGCTGAATCAAAAGCAAGACCAGGATTTCCAAAGTTTGGATTATCTACTATTTCTCCTAAGTCCCCATTACCTGATCCAAAAACATCTCCCATATTCCCCTTAGCTTCAAGAAGAGCTTCATAATGAACTACATTATCTGGATAATCTTTAAATATTTCCCTAACAACTTCATCCATTTCTTTTTTCTTTAAAGTTACAATTAACTTTTTATATTCGTACTCTTCTTTTTCATAGCTAGTATAAGGATTGCCACGACTATCATATCTAGTTCTTGCTACTGTTCTTGTTCTAATTTCAATTTCTTCCTTAAAATCAAGCTTATACATCTTGTCAAAAAGCTCTTTTAAAATTCCTTTTACTTCAGTTGCTGATTTTACTTCTCCACATCTTGAAGTTATATAGGATAAAAGTTCATGGGTATTATGACCAATTTCTCCTTCTTTATTTATGATATATTCGTCATATCCAGGATGACTTGTTTTTACACTTTCTATTTGTGATTGTAGATCATATTCCATTGATGAAAATTCTTGATTAACTTCACTTAGAACTGTATCTTGTGATAAGTATGTTGTTGTCATTACTGAGTTTACAGAGTTACTTAACCCGCTCATACCAACACTTCCACCACAAATCATGATTGATAGCATAAGACCTAGTCCTATTACTAGAAATAGAACCATTTTACTTTTTCTTACGATTAGCTCTTTAGAAGCCTTACCTAAACTTAAAATAGCTTTTTTAACCCTATCTACAAGTCTTGTTTCGTGTTTTTTAGCTATCATGCTCTTCATTTGCTTTCTCTGGTAAAACTTCTTAAATCTATTTTTCTTTATATAGGCGTCTGACTTTTTTAAATCTTCCAAGCCACTTTTAAACTCCAACTTGCTTTTTCTCTTTCTTATTTTCTTATCTAGTTTAGATAGCTTTTTTAAGGACTTTTTCTTTTTGTCTAACTTATACTTCCTTATTCCATGCTGGAGTTTAGAGCTTACATTAGCGGCCTTTTCTCCAGATTCTACACCAGTATTATCAGACCCTGAACTTAGATAATCTCTCACTAACTCTGATGACTTAGCTCCAGATAATAAAACCCCAGAAGATAGACTTCCTTTAGTTTTATTCTTTAAGATATTATCCTTTAGCTTACTTTTAGACTTTTCAAGCTCTCCAATCTTTTTATCTGAGATAAAGTCTTTAACATCTTGTGCTTTCTTAGAATCTTTCGTTGTAACTTTCTTAGATTCATTTTTTAAGTCATCAATTTTCTTTCGGGTGAATTTATCACTTTCATAATTTTTTCTCTTGTAGTAGGTCTTCTTTTTATTAACTTTCTTTTGTTCTGAAGGTTTAAGGCTTGTTTCCTTTTCATCTTTTATAAATTCTTGATTATTTTCTTTAACCTTCGAATTATCAAAAGTTTTATCTGCATCAACTTCGTTTAGCTTATTTTCTTTATCTATCTCTTTAGAAATTTTTTCCTTATCTCTAAAATTCTTTTCTTGATAAAGTTTCTGCTTTTGCTTTTTATCGATATTAGCATTACTCTCATTATTGCTTACTTCATCTTTAACAAGCTTATCTTTTTTATATACTCTCTTGCTTTTCCTTGCTTCGATAGGTTTATCTTCGCTTGTGTGGATTCTCTTAGACTCTCTCTCGTTGATTTTGTCTTGGAATTTATCCTTACTATGGATAAGTTTATTCTCGTAATTTTTGAGAACTTGTCTTTTACTTGATGGCTTCTTATTGCTTATTACTTCAGAGTTCGCTGAAATATCATCTGTTGTTAGTTTATCAGGATTAATATTTCTACTATTTTCACTATCAAAATTTACTTTTTTGAAGTCACATCTAAGTCTTCATCAAGTTTAAAGCTTTCATCTGTCCTTATTTCAAGATTAGCTTGTTTTGTTTCTCCAGCCTTATCCTTATTATCTAAAACTTCTTTTCTAATTCTTTCCTTGTTTTTAGCCTTCTGAAAATCTTTTAGTTTATCTTGTTTTTGATCTTTTGCTAATACATTCTCGTGAATAAGTTTAGATTCTTTTTCTGAAATTTTATCTCCGAACCTATCCTTAGTCTTAATAATCTTATTGGTATAATCATCTGAATGAACAAGTTTACTATCCATGTTTTTTTCAGGAGCGTCCCTATTTCGTATAATTTTCTTTTTAAAATCTTTTTTTAGTTTTTTATCCATATCACACCTACTTAGCTTCTTCTGGTTTTGTTGTCATTAGCTTATATAGCATGGTGTCTTTAGGGAATTTGTCTATAAATGGAACAATGGTATTTCCGAAGAATAAGAGTCCCTCACCTGCGTTTGAATTAGTAATATAGTTTAACTGATAAGGCGATATTTTTAATTTCTTAGCAAGAATATCTCTATCTCCAGATGCTTGATTTAACATTAGAACAAAGTCTGTATTGTCAAAGATATTTTCAATTTCCTGACTTGTTAAAAGGTCTTTTACGTTTTGAGTTATACCTGTTGGAATACCTCCCCATTTTCTAAATCTTTTCCAGATTTCTACTGAATATGAAGCAGTTTGTGGGTCTTTTAATAAAAGGTGGAACTCATCTATATAGTATCTTGTAGACTTGCTTCCTCTATTAAGGGAAACCTTGTTCCAAACCTGGTCTTGAATTACAAGCATACCTATTTTTTTAAGTTGTGTTCCTAGCTCTTTTATATCAAAACAGAGCAATTGCCTATTTAGATCAACATTTGACCTATTATTAAATACATTAAGACTTCCCTTAACATAAATTTCCATTTCTGTTGCTAGTTTTCTGCCAACTCCCTCTTCTTGGGATAGGAGCATATCGTATAAATCTCCTAATATAGGCATATTTTCTGGTTTGGGGTCTTCAAAATATTTTTGGTATATCTTTGGTAAACACCTATCTATAACAGATTTTTCTGCAGCAGTAAGACCAGATCCTCCTACTACAAGTTCAAGCATAGACATTATGAAGTTCGCCTTATCCTTTAAAGGTGCGTCCCCATCTCCATAGTTCATATTAATATCTAATGGATTTAGATAGTCCTTTGATTTTGCCGAAACTTTAATAACTTCTCCATTAAATTGTTTTACAAGGTTTGAATACTCGCCTTCAGGATCACAAATAATTACATCATCATCTGTGACAAGAATTGCATTTGCCATCTCTCTTTTTGCCGAGAAAGATTTACCAGAACCTGGTGTTCCTAATATTAGTCCGTTAGGGTTCTTTAGTTTCTTCCTATCTGCCATAATCAAGTTTTGGCTAAGGGCATTTAATCCATAGTACAAAGAATTTGCCGAATCAATAAATAGCTCTTCTGTTGTAAAAGGCATAAAAACTGCCGTTGATGATGAAGTTAAAAATCTTTTTATTTCGACTTGGTTAACTCCTAGAGGTAGGACAGAAACAAGTCCTTGCTCTTGTTGGTGAGATAATCTTTTTACCTGACAATTATGTCTGTTAGCAATTGATGAGATTTGAGCAATAGTGTTTTCTAACTTTTGATTAGTCCTAGAAAAATTCATCATTACTATGGTAACTACAAAGAGCCTTTCATCTCTATTCTGTAAGTCAGATAACATGGACTTAACATCAGCCCCAAAAGTATTTATATCTGAAGGGATAATATCCATATCATATCCTGCTCGAACTGCTTTCTTTTGTTCTTCAATTTTCATTCTATCTAGATCTGTATTTTTTCTCTTAATGAGTTTAATAGCTTCTGCTTGTTCAACTACATCTATATGAAAAGCTACATAAATATTGTCATCAATATCTAAAAACTCAGATAACATTCTGTCTGATAACTCGCTTGCAAGTATTTGAAAATGACTTACTGCTCCAATGAATTTCCCAAATTTAAAATTATTTGCTGGTGCAAAATTAAAGATATTGGGAGTTATATGTGACTTTGTAGACTCTTTCTTCTTCAAATCCTTATATGAAAAATCAAAGTTTTTGTCTGGATTTAACATATCATGAACGAGTCTTAGTCTTTCTTCGCCATCAAGGCTCTCTGCTCTTACTCCCATAGATTTAAAGTTAGATAAAATATCCACTTCAAGTCTATTTAACTTTGCTCTTGCTTGCTCTAGGTTATCAGCTTCTGTGGTAAAGGTTATATACTTCATCTTTTTAAGTCCGTTATTTCCCTTTGCAAGTTGAAGCTTTAACATCTCCCTAAACTCTTTTCTTACATCGTCATAGAAGTCTCCCTTATCAGCAATTTTAATTGCATCTTGTAGGTCTCTATTTCTTCCTAATTGATTTACATATGAAAGTTCAATGTGGACACTTGGATCAAAAGAATTTAAAAAGTTGGCAAATTGGTTAAAGATTAAATCTCTATCTTCTTCCAATGCCAACTGGTAATTTATATCTTGAAATGAAATTGTCTTTGAATAATTTTTTTCATCTAACTGGCAAATGCCCTCTGGTAACATTCTTATATATGGAATTGTATCCTCAACAGTAAATCTCTTTTTCTCTTTCTTTAAAAGTACACTTCGAAGACTATTTGTTGGATCTTTCTTTGTTTTTAGCCTTCTTACTTCCTTTCGGTCTTTTTTTAATTGTTTTTCCCTTAGATTTAAGTCGCTGATTTGCTTTTTTCTTTGCTTCAAGGTATGCCTCCTTTCTTATTCTCTTAGCTGGTTGATAAAATTTATGAAGATAGAAAAATTTAAAATATTTTTCAAAAGTTAAGGTGTCTTTTTCATATAAGGTTATAAAAAAGATTGGCAGGGTTACCATTAGCATTACAATAATAGAAACATCATTAGGTAGATATTTCTTCATAAATATATAAGTTGGTATGCCAATTATTCCTGCCACAGAAAAACCTATAAGTTGTCTTTTGGTTAAGTTAAAGGCAACCTTTGTTTTAATCTTATCCAAATCTTTTGGTATTGGTACATACGCCATTTTAATCTCCCTTTACTTCTTCTTTGGAAAGTTCAAGTATATGGTCATAATTAGATGTTGTTTCTTCTTCTAGGTAGCTAATTCTTTCTTCTAATTCTTCTTGTTTTTCTTCATTTCTGTCATTGTATTCTCCTTGATACATAACAAATTCATTGTGACATCTTCCGAGTCTATTTATTCTCCTCTTCAAGTTTCTAATTTCTTCATTTCTTCTTTTCTCTTTTAAGATCTCATAAGTTCCTCCCAATAAAATTCCAAATCCCAATAAAGCACAATTTTTCTTTTTTAACATTTATTCCTCCTAGTGCGTATTCATAATACTTTTTGCAACTGTTCCACTCTTAAACATCATAAGTCCAAGTAGTAGAGCATATCCTAATATACTAAACAAGCTTTTGTGAATATCTGTAATCTGTACCGTCCTTATTAAAACGGTGTAGATACCTAAACATACCATCAAAAACAAACCTTGTAGCCCCAAGGCAAAAAGTCCCTTGATATAATTTGTTCCAATCTGACCCCATTCTTTATTTCCCATAGTCGCAAATGGTATGGATGATACTGATGAGTAGACATATATTTCAAACATACGCCCATATACTATTAAGGTAATAGTTAAAGATATACATTGAATTGCAATCCTTACAAGGCTTGTTTCAACTAATATCATTATTAATGCACCAACATCTTTTTCTTTTAATGTATCAACCATTGCAACTATCTGATCTCCTGAAACAGTGGCAGAAGTAGTGATTACCCCTGCCGCTTTGTTTACAAGATTTTGTGCCACATCAAAGACTGCCATTGAAAATTCAAAGGCATGGCTTGCAAGGTAGACTGCTATAAACATCTTTATAATGTATTTGAAAAACTCAAAAGTATCTGTATCATGCATATTATTCTTTTGCATAACCATATTTATGAGTTCAATACATAAAACTGCTGTTATGATAAGACCTGCTATTGGAACAATTACATTATCATTAATGTTTTTTATAAAGTTATATACTTCTCCATTCCAACCCATTGGTGTCTTCCCAACATCAGTTGCAATAACTCCTACCTTGTCATTTATATCTAAGAACATGGACTCAAGATTTGCTTTGATACCTCCGAGTAGCATATCCTTAAAAAATTCAGTTAGCTTGTCAAAGATACCAAACATAGACTTTCTCCTAATTTAAAGCATTTGCAAGTAGTGGAATTAATTTGATACCGATTAGTACAATTCCCCCACCAGCCATAAGCTGCTTAATACCTTGAGATTTAGCACCAGGGTTATCATTACCATAACCTTCCATTAAGTTAATAACTCCCCATGCTCCTAAACCTGCACCAATTGCAGTTACAAGTGTCTTTAAAACTCCAACTCCAGCTGTAAAAAATTCCATATTATTCCTCCTCGTTTTCTTTCTTATTTTCTATTTTGTTTAGTGATTTAACTATAAAATTCTTGTAGACCTTATCTCCTTTTTTGTTTTCTTTGAAATATCCAAAGACATGGATTAGATCTCCTTTTTCAAATTCTTTTGCAATTTCTACCTTTTCTCCATATACTGAACAATTTGTATATTCTTTGCCTTTTCCATATTTTTTTACAAGAGCAAAATTAGCTACTTGAACACTTTCTTCATCTTTTTCAAATTCTGAAAATTCAGCTTCCTTAACTAAATTTGCATTAATATTTATCATTTCTCTATCCATTGATTTCTTCTCCTTAATCTATAAATTTCAATTAAAAAAGCGACTGGATCTATTTATTTCCAATCGCTATACATTATTCCTTATTAAATTGTTCTAAGTAGGAGCTCTTATCCTTAACATCTTAACCTCCTAATTTTGAGTATAAAAAAAGCAGTAAACTTTATAATTACTGCTTTAATAAAATATCCTATATTATTAATCATTAAATGAACAATCTCGACAAATACCACCTACATCTTCTCGCCTATCCTTAAATCCCTTTCCACATTTAGAGCAAATAAATGCATAATCATTATTGTAATTCTCCTCTTCTAAATAAGAGTCATCGTAGTCTTCTTCATTTTTGTTTATAGAATCTTGATCTATCTGAATTTCAATTATTTCAATATCTGTATATTCTTTATCATTATTAATATAAAAAGAATCTTCTTCGATATCATCTTTATTAATTAATCTTGTGACATTAACTATGACACTTCCACTAAATTCTTGTTCTATTGGTGGTGATTGTATGACTTCTTTTGTATCATCATCACGTCCCCAATAATCAAAGGATACACAACTTAAATTTATTAAATATTCTAGCTCATAAGTTATACTAACAATCTCGTCTGTAAACTCTTCATAAGTATCTAATATCTCATTGAATTCACAATTATTTATATCTAATTCTTCAATACCCTCACTTCCAATAACATACGATTCTAGATAATAATAGTTGTTATTATAAATACTGTCAACTATATCATTAGAAATATCTTGTTTTACTCTTTCTACATATGACACATCTTTTCTATTTAAATCTACATAAACATTAAAATCATATCTATCATATACTTTTGAAGCGAAATTCTGAAACATTCCTGTTGTTAAAAATTCAATATTTACATTTGGATTTTTTTCTTTAAATTCACTTAATAATTTATCGTGAACTACTAAATTATCTTGACTATCCTTACTCCACCAGTCTTCTTTTATATCATTCGTAATAAAAATAATATCTTTTACTGATTTTTCAACTGGTAAATCTAATATCTCTTTCCAAACAAATAAATCTCCAAATTTTTCAACTCCATCTTTATTAATGTCCTCATATCCAGGCGGAATTTTATATTTATACCTAAGTTCACCCTCTCTAATAATTTTTAATTGTTCACTAAACCTTATCCTATTACCTATCCTATTATTTTTTTCTAAATATGAAATAAGATTATCTATATCTTTAATTATTTCAGGAGAATCTGTTGTTATTTCATCATATTCAATACCAACACTATTTTTATAAGATTTGATTATTCGTTTTAATTCAACTAACTTGTTATTTAAATCATTCTCCAAATTTTTTCTTCCAAAATAATTATATTTAGATGATTTAATCAAGACACTCTCTAAATTTTTTTGACTCCTTTCAATTACTCTTAGTAAATCTTTTTCAAAATTTTGATACTTTTTTTTCAATTGTCCGAATACGCTATATTTATTTTTATTAAATTCTTTATACACTTGATTCGGAATCCATATTAAATCCTTACACTCCTTGAAAATTTCTAATATGTTTTTGCTACTGTATAATGAATATCGAGCTAAGTCAAGTATTACATTTGTATCTAATACTATTATAGAGGTTTTTCTATTTATTATTTTTTTAAATTTTTCATAATTCAATTAAAGCACCAACCTTATTATTTAATTACATTCACAAAATTATTAAGTTTTTTCCATTTTCTAATCTTAGTCCTAAATGTTCCAAATGGTGCTACTGTATTTACATGGATAAATTTATATACTTCCCAAGTTGCAGTTTTTGTTGCTTCATCTGCCCATTTTCTCATATGTGGTTTAAATAATTCTTCCTCTGTAAGATTATCTATCAAAGAGTAAATATCTTCTATATTCTGTGATAGTTGTTCTTTTAATTCCTTTAACGATTTATGAGCATAGGTATCTGTAAACCATTGATACAATTCTCCAAGTTGATTCCACTTAAATTTGTCAGATGGCGTTTTAACCTCAATTCCTTTTTTTTCATCTTCTTCCCATTTCAAAACTAAAGTTGTCCAACCTACTTGATAGGCAAGATTTTCAGCTGGTGTCCTATCAACTTGATCTACTCTTTTATCTTTTAATTCTTCTGGGATATTATCAAACTCTGAAATATATTTTCCAAAAGTTTTCTTTATCTCATTTTTTAATTCTTCCTTACTTTCATAAGACCTCATATGCCTACCTCCATGGTTTATATAGATATTATACCAAAAATATTTTTATCCTAGGCTTAATTCATAATCTTGTAATCAAACTGTTCCTGTTTATTTTTATTTTATCTCTATTTGTTAAATACTCTTCCACATCAAACAAGTTCTTCTTATCATAATCTTCCAACAACTTGTAATTCTTATGCTTTGTAATATCAAATTTATCAGATAGAAAAGGTCTTACTCCTCTTAGCTGGTATATACACTTACCGCCATCCATTACAGTTATTTCATCTTGGCTCATTAGTTCCTTGCCAGTTTTTTGGTAATTTAGACCAAAAGATTTTTGATTGGATCTTGTTTCTGATGTGTTATATAGGTCTATGGTTTCTTTTCCTAAGGTTTCTGATAACTCTTTTACTGTTGTTTTTTCTTTTCCTCCTAAAAAGAGTGTAGAGTCGCAGTTACCAACTATTGTATCTGCATGGTCCTTATAGATTGCTTTTAATTGAGATTGTGCTTGCAGTATTATACTTGCTGATATTTCTCTTGAACGAATTGTCGCTATTAGTTTTTCAAATTTTGGAATTAAGCCTATATTTGCAAACTCATCAAGTAGACACCTAACATGAACTGGAAGTCTTCCACCATACACATCATCTGCCTTATCACAAAGTAGATTAAATAATTGAGAATACATTATTGAAACTACAAAATTAAATGTATCATCTGTATCTGATATTATTACAAACAAGGCAGTTTTCCTATCTCCAATTTTATCGAGTTCTAGTTCATCTTCGCTCATTAGTTCTCTAAGCTCTCTTATATCAAAGGGTGCAAGTCTTGCTCCACATGATATTAAAATTGACTTGGCAGTTTTTCCTGCTGCCAGCTTATATTTCTTGTATTGCTTAACTGCGAAATGACTTGGGTCTTTCTTTTCAAGAGCTTCAAAGAGCCTATCAATTGGGTTCATATAGGTTTCGTCATCTTCTCTAACCTCACTTGCGTCAATCATATCCAAAAGTGTCTTAAAGTTCTTTTCTTCTTCAGGTGCTTCATAATAAATATACCCAATAAGAGCAGTGTAATATAACTTTTCAGCCTTTACCCAGAAATCTTCTCCTGCCTTTTCTCCATCTCCCTTAGTATTTGCAATTATAGTTTGGACAAGCTTTAAAATATCTTTTTCACTTCTCAAATATGCAAAGGGATTGTATTTCATAGACTTTTTGAAGTTTATTGTGTTTAAAATCTTTATGTCGTAACCATTTTCATAAAGCATTTTCCCACACTCTAACACAAGTGTCCCCTTAGGGTCTGTTACTACATAGGAAGAGTGCATTTGCATTAGATTTGGCTTGACATAAAATCTTGTTTTACCTGATCCAGAACCACCTATTACTAATACATTTTTATTTCTAGCGTATTTAGGGTTTTTAGGTCTTGAGTTCATTGTAAGTCTTTCAGTATTAGTTATAAGAACATTATTTTCAAACTTAGGGTCAATATATGGAGCAATATCCTTACTTTCTCCCCATCTTGCAGATCCATACTCTTTACCTTGCCTGTATTTCTTTTTGTTTTTACCTTTACTATAAACAATTAACTTAACAAGGGCAGCAACTGAAATACCTACTAATAAGTCCCTTGGCTTAAGGCTTGGTATATAAGATAAAGTTCCTATGTCAGAAATTCCCACCATTATTCTATCAACAATATCTCCTCCAACATAAGAATTGATGTGCTTAGAAAAGATATTTCCAATGTAGAAGAATGATAGATAAAGAATGTTTGA
Organism: Peptoniphilus harei; assembly: GCF_900454685.1. Lineage (GTDB taxonomy): Bacteria > Bacillota > Clostridia > Tissierellales > Peptoniphilaceae > Peptoniphilus_A > Peptoniphilus_A harei. The sequence continues at coordinate 1,826,906 of NZ_UATM01000032.1, forward strand.
TAATATAAATTTCTTTGGGTTGTCTATTTTAATTAAGTTTTTAATATCAGAAAGAATGGCTTCTAATACCTTATTCATCGTAGAAACCTTCACTATCTAATAGAATTAGTAGGTAGTGTCTTCCCTTTGGTGTTATAAATGTTTGTATTCCTACAAGTGTACCTAGTGGATCAACCCATTCTTTCACTTCAAAGTATCCCTTGTTCTTATCTGCATAAGGTAAGAGTTTCTTTTTCTTATCTCTGTAAATTAATCCCTTATCCATTAGAAAACTTATAAATTGGTTTTGTGGTATTCCTAACTCTTTGGCAGTATTTCTAAAGTTTGTAAGTAGGTTATAATCTACTAGTTTGTCATAATAGTCTGCCTTTGGTCTTAATTCGTCAATCTCTTCTTCTCTTTCAGCAATAATTCTATTGGCTACTAAAATTGCATCTGCAAGTAACTCTTCATTGGTTTTCTTTTCTTGACCTACTATATATCCTCCATTCTTTCTAATACTTGGTAAGACTTCTCTCGTTACCCAAGCTTTGAATATTTTTGCTTGTGGTAGTTTTGATGAAAGGATAAGTGAATACAATCCTGACTCATTAATTATTGAAATATTCTGTATTCCTCCAGGGGTGTTCCATTTCGTTACACCCTTATCTTCCTCATCTACATGGTCATAAATAGCTTTCCTCGGATTGACATATCCTAACATAGTTGCTACTTCATTTGCTATAAAGAAAAACTCACCGTCTTTTTCTATAACAGTGAGTTTTCCAAAATTCTTATTTTCAAATGTTTTTAAATTACTTATCATAAGCTTTGCTCCTTATGTTTATTTTTAACTTTATCTTTGCTGATGGTGTCCTTAGCCATATCTTTAAACTTATTTATTGTCTTCGTTATTGAATCTTTTCTATCGGCCTTTCTTTCAGAACCCTTAACTGCTTTTTTAAAGGCATGTTCCATTACTTTTATATCCTTAGATTGAAAAAACACAGAGTGGTTTCCAGTTTCCTTATCTTTCATAACAGAAAACTTCACTCCGTGTTTATTTAAAATTTTCTTTAGTTCTTTTAACTCAGGATCCTTTAGATTAATTTCTTCTAACTGTCCCTTTTTAACCATATCTTTTAGTTTTACTTCTTCTCCATTATTTTTTATTACATTTTTCAAACCTCCTTGTTCTTCTATTTGCTTGTGAACTTTCTTTAAGGCATCAAGAATTGCTTTACTTGTTGCTTTTGCAAGTCTTACTTCAAGATTAAGACTTGACCTTGATACTTCTTCATTAATCATCTATTCCACCTCCATATAAAAGTAACTCTTTGTATTTTCTTAACTTCTCTTGATGAATTTTTCTTCTAAAATCTTCTCCCGTAACTTTAACTGGTATTGTCATTTCAAGTATTCTTGAATATATCCTCTGATACTCAAGTTCAATATTAGGATTTTGAATAATTTCCAATGATAAGTTTGTAGTAAAAATTGTCGGCCTACCCTTTAAGTATCTTGAGTTTATAATGTTATATACTTGTTCTCTTGCATAAGATGTATCCCTTTCAATTCCAAGGTCATCTAAGATTAACAATGGAATATTAGAGAGGTTACTTATTATTTCATTTGAATCTAGCTTAAATGCTGATTTTTGTATTTGATTTATAACCTGAGATAAATTCATAATCTTAACTTTAACTTGTTCTCTTTCAATTAATTCATTTGCAATAGAACAAGCAAGATAAGTCTTTCCACTGCCAACATCTCCATAAAATAAAAGTCCAACATTGTCTTCCTTCATTTGTTCAAAACTTTTAGCATAATTGTAAGCAACCTTGTAAGCTTGACCTTTTTCATTTAAGAATCTCTCAAAATTATATTGGTGTTGGAGTGGCGATGAGAAACAATCTCTTTTTAGCGATGATATTTTCATTAGTCTTTCTCTTTCTTCATTTTCCTTATCTCTTTTTATTTCACATTCACATTTAATTCTTGGAATAAACTTTGTAAAGCCAAGGTCAAGTAATTCTCCATCGACTCTTTTATCACATACCTTACAATAAATATGTCCATTTCTTTCAATATCATTTTCTCTTAATACAAAATCTTTTAAGTTCTTCATAAACTCTCTCCTATATCGTAATTCATTTTCCTTGTTGTATTATCATTAATGTTTTTTGCCTGATCATTAAGATACCAATTGATTATCGTTGCCTTGTGATCTTGATACACTCTGTTATTTGCTTTCATATATGACGACAACCTATCAATGTAGTCACTAATTCTACTTCCTAACTCATTTGTTAAGTCCTTGTATTCTTCATCAGTCAAAAATATGTTTTTATATATTCCATAAGGCTTTTGTCCCTTACTAAAATCATTCTTTCTTAACTCATTATTACTAATATTGTTATAGTTACCTTCCGATTTTCGGAAATCTTGAAGTCTGTTATTAGGAGTTCTTGAATTCCGATTATCGGAAGTCTGGACTTCTGCTTTTCGGAAATCTGGATTTCTATTATTTGAATCGGAGAAAACACTCATAAAATCTTTAACATATATCCTATTTGGTTTTCCAAGTCCTTGTCTTTTCTTTTCTATCAATCCAATTCCTGATTTTATATCAAGCTCATTTATAATCTTTAAGGCTTTATCATTAGCACAGTTAAATTGCTCTTTAATAGCATCCATTGTGTAGTAAATAAAGACTTTTCCATCTTCATCTATCCAGCCATTTTTATATGAAAGACCCATTCGATTAAGCATATATGAATACAAAACTTTAGCTTCAATAGAAATGCTCTCAAAAATCTCATCTTCCATTAATACCATAGGTAACCTAATGAAGTTATACATCTCAGATTGCCTATTATAAAAATAATCAAAATTCATTCCTACCTCCTCTCTTTAAAATAAAAAAAGACGACAGAATTATTGCTTTCTATCGTCTACGGTTGTCTTATATTTATTTTTCTTCAAATTGATTTTATTGTATAGTTTAATAATTCTAATAATCCAATAACATATATACCTAATTTAGGTAATCCAAATGGACTAAATAAAAATGCTAATATTAGTGCTTCAATTACAATTTGCTTGTCTCCTTGAAAAATGCTAGCTATTCCAATTATAAAAATCAAAGTAGAAACTACGCTTAACAACGCAGTACTCAAACTTAATATGAAGGTTAAAAAAGCTATGAGCAAACTCAACACTAATCTTATCGGTAATAAAATTATTCTAATTATCCATCTCATACATACTCCTAAAAATTAAACTGGGATTCATAACAAACCCCAGTTTCATAATTAGCGTGTCCTTTAATATAATTTTGATCCTGCTGGAATATTATCATCCAGCATTATTAAGTTAAGTTTTTCTTCACCGTCATACTCACAAATTGCAGATATAATCATACCTTCTGAGTCGATTCCCATCATCTTACGAGGAGGAAGATTACAAATTGCAAGTAGTGTCTTTCCAATTAAGCTCTCTGCGCTGTAATATTCCTTAATACCAGATAAAATAACTCTTTCTTTTTCAGAACCATCATCTAATGTAAATTTCAAAAGTTTTTTTGACTTAGGAACTTCTTCGCAGTTTTTAACCTTTACAACTCTAAAATCAGATTTTGAGAAAGTTTCAAAGTCTACCATATCTTCAAATAATGGTTCAACTTTCACTTTTGAAAGGTCAATTTCTTCTGTCGTAAGTTTGTCGTAAGTTTCGTAAGTTTCTTTTGACAAACCCCCATTTTCTGCCTTTTCTAAGCCTATTGGCTTCATTGTTGGGAATAGAAGTACGTCCCTAATGCTTGGTTGATCAGTAAGAAGGACAATCATCCTGTCTACACCAATTCCAAGTCCACCTGTTGGTGGAAGACCAACTTCAATTGCGTTAATAAAGTCTGAGTCCATTGGATGAGCTTCGTCATCTCCTGCTGCCTTTTCTGCAACTTGAGCTTCAAATCTTTCTCTTTGATCTATTGGGTCATTAAGCTCTGAGAAGGCATTGGCAAATTCCCAAGTGTTAATAAAGGCTTCAAACCTTTGTGTAAGTCTTGGGTCCTCAGGGTTTCTCTTTGCAAGTGGGGATACATCTACTGGGTGACCAATTACAAATGTTGGTTCAACAAGGTGTTCTTCACAGAATTCTTCAAACATTTCTGAAAGAAGCTTGCCCCAAGTATCATTGTCATTTACATCAAGTCCCTTTTCTCTTGCAACTTCTCTTGCCTTTTCATCTGTATCAATTTCATTGAAGTCAACATCAGCATATTTTTTGACTGCATCAATCATTGTGATTCTCTTCCAAGGTGCCTTTAGACAAATTTCTGTGCCTTGGTAGTTAATTGTATCTGTTCCAAGAACTTCAAGTGCTACGTATTCAAATAGATCTTCAGTGATTCTCATCATTTCTTCGTAGTCAGCATAGGCTTGGTAAAGTTCAATGTTTGTAAATTCAGGATTATGCTTAGTGTCCATACCTTCATTTCTAAACATCTTGCCCATTTCATAAACCTTGTCAAAGCCACCAACAATTAGTCTCTTTAGGAAAAGTTCGTTTGCAATTCTCAGTTGCATATCAATATCAAGAGTGTTGTGATGAGTGTAGAAAGGTCTTGCGTTTGCACCACCTGCTACTGTACCAAGGATTGGTGTTTCAACTTCTAGGAAGTCCTTATTGTCTAAGAATTCTCTAATCTTCTTGATGATTTTATTTCTCTTAATAAATACATCCTTAACTTCAGGATTTACAATTAAGTCAACATATCTTTGTCTGTATCTTAGGTCTGGGTCCTTAAGTCCGTGGAATTTTTCTGGAAGGATTTGTAGTGATTTAGAAAGTAGGCTTATATCAGTTGCACGAACTGTAATTTCACCAGCTTCTGTCTTGAATACAATTCCCTTAACTCCAACAATATCTCCAATGTCAATGCCCTTAACGTCTTCGTATTTTTCTTCAAGGACATCTTTTCTTGCAAAAACTTGGATACTTCCTTCTGAATCTCTAAGGTCTAGGAAGCAAATTTTTCCGTGACGTCTCTTGCTCATAATACGTCCAGCAATAGAAACTTCTCTTTCGTCTGCTTCGTTGAATTCTTCCTTGATTCCAACTGAGTGTGCAGTTACATCATAAGTTTCATGGACAAAGGGGTCCTTGCCTTCATTTTTTAATTCTTCAAGCTTTTGTCTCTTTAACAAAAGCATTTCATTTAGATTTGCATCTTCTGTTTTCTTCACAAACTGCCTCCTAAATAGTTATTCCACAAATTTCGTACTTAATAATTCCATCTGGAACTTCAACTTCAACAACATCGCCAACACGGTTGCCAATAAGTTTTGAGCCTACTGGTGATTCGTTAGAAATTTTTCCTTCTAGTGGGTCTGCTTCTGCTGAACCAACAATTGTGTACTCGTCTTCTTCCATTGTGTCAAGTTCTCTAACTTTTACACTTGATCCAATGTTAACAACGTCTGTATTTAAATCTTTTTCATCTATAATTTTAGCATTACGAACCATCATTTCAAGTTTAGCGATTCTCTCTTCAACTTGTGCTTGTTCGTTTTTTGCTTCGTCATATTCAGAGTTTTCAGAAAGGTCTCCATAGCCAAGAGCTACCTTAATTCTTTCAGAAACTTCTTTTCTTCTAACTGTTTTTAAATACTCAATTTCATTTTCGATTTTTTCTAGACCTTCCGGTGTAAAAAATATATCTTTTTCCAAAATTCTCTCTCCCTCAATTATATAAAAAATAAGGCGTGAGCCGCCTTTCACAAAACCTTTTAATCTAGGCTATTATAATTTAAAGGTGGCTAAATGTCAAGAAGATTAAGTATTAAGAAGACTTTCGCCAACTTTTACAAAAAAATAAACCCTGCAAGGTCGCAGAGTTTTAAATTTAAATTTTTTCTATATATTCATTAATTGTATTTAGGATTTCGTCCTTATCCTTTAGGCTATTTAATTTATTCCTAACTTCCTTGGACCCCTTCATGCCCTTGAAGTATTCTGCATAGACCTTTCTCATCTCAAGTATGCCAAGTTTCTCTCCCTTGTAGGCAATTTTTCTTTCAAGTTCATCAATCATTAATAGTAGCTTTTCCTTGTCACTTGGCTTGTAGTAGTCACCAGTTTTTATTAATTCTTCAATTTGATCAAAGATGTAAGAGTTTCCTATGGCCCCTCGTCCTATTGCAAGACCATCGACCTTTGAATAATTTATTTTTTCTATGGCATCTTCTGGACTAGCAACATCACCATTTCCTATTACAGGAATTTTTACATTTTCCTTAACTTCTTTTATGAAGTCCCAGTCAGCCTTGCCTGTGTAGTATTCTTCTCTCGTTCTGCCATGAACTGTTACAAAGGTCGCACCTGCAGCTTCAATATTTTTTATGGCTTTCATAGATGAAACTCCGCCTATTCCCTTACGGACCTTTGCAGTAACAGGCTTGTTGGAATTTTTTACAACAGACTTAACAATATCGTAAACAAGTGACGGATCACTTAAGAGATGAGAGCCCGAATTATTTTTTACAATCTTCGGTGCAGGACAACCCATGTTTATATCCACATAAGAAAAATCGTAGTCATTTAAAATTTTTGCAGCCTGGCCCATAACATCTGGGTCGCTGCCAAAAATTTGGACTGCAACTTTTTTCTCCTTGGGAGATATGTCCAAGAGGTCTATAGTTTTTTTATTTTCATATACAAGTGCCATGGCCGACACCATTTCAGTTACAGTAATGTCTGCACCCTTTTCACTTGCCACTTCCCTAAAGGCTATGTCTGTGTAGCCTGCCATGGGGGCTAAAATCTTTAGCAAAAAATCACTCTCAATCTATTCCTTCAATTTTGTTGTTTTTTTCATAAATAATTTTTAGTCCTTCAAGAGTTAAGAACTTGTTAATAATAAAATTGTATTTTGAATCTTTAGTTAACATTGTGGAGAACCCACCAGTTGAAATAATATTTGTTTCTTCTTCCTTCCAGTTTAATTCCTTGAGAAGTTTTGTAACTATACCATCAATCATTTCTGTGTATCCATAATAAAGTCCTGCTTGCATTGCTCCAACAGTGTCAGCTTGTATAACTTTTTCTGGCGCAATTATCTCTATCTTTGGTAGTTTTGAAGTCATCATAAAGAGAGCTTCAGCCGAAATCCCTATTCCAGGCATAATAAGTCCACCAAGATAATTCTTTTCTTTATCTACAACACAAAAAGTCATGGCAGTTCCAATATCAACTATAATTGATTGTTCACCATAAAGTTCTAGGGCTCCAACAGCATTGACAATCCTATCTGCACCAACTTGTTTTGGGTTTTCGTACTTAATATTAATACCAAGGTCAAGGTCTGTGCTAACAACCATTGGACTCTTATTAAAGTACTTTATAATCATAGAAGGAAGCGTGTGCATAAGGTTTGGCACAACTGAAGAAATAATTACATCTTCAATATCCTGTGGATCTATATTGGCATGGAGAAGAGTGTTTATAAAGATAAGCCCATACTCGTCAGATGTCCTTGTCTTTACAGTTGAAGTCCTAAAGTCATTTACAAGCTCTCCACCCTTAAAAACTCCCCAAGTTATGGAAGTATTCCCTACATCTATTACTAATAACATTTTTACACCTCTGTTTAACAAATTGTATTTATTATATATTTTATAAACTTGACTTTCAACTAATTATTATTTTTGAATTGATAAATTCCATTATAAAAAGTAATTAGGTTAACCTTATTGACACTTAGGTAAACATTGTGTAATATATCCATGGAGGTTAAAAATGAAAATACAAACAAAAGACATAACAAAAATAGCACTTTTAGTAGCACTTATAGCAGTGGGAGCTTTTATTTCTATTCCCATTGGACCAGTTCCTTTTACACTACAAAACTTTTTTGTATTTATGACAGGTCTTTTACTTACACCTTTTTATGCAGGACTCACAGTTTTTATCTACGTCCTACTTGGCCTAATTGGTGTCCCAATTTTTGCTGGCTTCACAGGTGGTTTTCAAACTGTATTAAAACCAAGCTTTGGATTTTTAATTGCCTTTATAATAGGAGCTGCATTTATATCTAAGTTTGCTCACGGTGAAAAGAACTTTGGAAAGACTATGGTGGTCCTAGTTATTGCAGAAGTTATTTTCTATGCAATTGGACTTCCTTATATGTACTACATTTTAAATGTGGTTATGGGTAATCCTATGGACATCTCAAAGGTCTTTGCTATTGGAATGATACCTTTTATTATTCCTGACTTAGCCAAGGCAGTAGTAGCTGCAATTATTGCTCCAAGAATTTTAAAGGCAATAAAATAATTTAGTTCATAATTAATAGAATAATTTAAGAAAGAATCTCGCTTAAGGGCGAGGTTTTTTTCATTTATACTTATAGTTATATGCCAAAGATTCTGATATAATAACAAAATAGGAGGTTATTATGAAAGATAATAGAAACAATAAACCTCGCGGAATGATAAAACTTTCAAGCATAATAAAAATACTACTCTTAATTGTTGTGGCTGCAATTATAATTTTAGGCTCACTTGTCACTTCAATTATCTTGGGTATTTTTAAAAAAGCTCCTGTAATAGAACCATCAGAATACAGATCACAACTCTCTGAAACTTCTAGGATCTATTCAAGCGACGGAAAGCTAATTGAATCACTTATATCTGATCAATTTAGTGAGTTCGTTCCCTACGAGGACATACCAAAGGATTTGGTAAATGCCATTGTGGCAATAGAAGATGAAAGGTTTTTCGAACACAATGGAGTCGACTACAAGAGAGTAGTTGGTGCCATAGTTCACGATATAAAGACTAGGTCTTTTGAACAAGGTGCGTCAACTATAACAATGCAACTTGCCAAAAACTTATACACTTCTTTCTCAAAGAGTGTAGTTAGAAAGATAACCGACGTCTACTATTCTTATCAGATAGAGCAAAATCTTTCCAAGGAACAAATTCTCGAAGCTTACTTAAACTCTGCAGGCTTCTCTAAGGGTACTGTTGGTGTCCAAGCTGCAGCCAAGACTTTCTTTAACAAAGACGTATCAGAACTTGACCTTGCTGAGTGTGCTCTTATAGCAGGTGTAACAAACCTTCCAGAAAAGTACACTCCCTACAACACTCAAGAGATAAATGAATCAGACGACTTGGGCAACATTGAAATTGTTCTTCTACCAAAGAACGAAAACTCAGAGCCAAACTCTGATGAAATAATAAGAATTGCCAAGAACTTAAATGAACTTGGTCAAATCGATAACTTTGATTTAATTCAAATTCAAAATGACATGATAGTTCCTGTTAAGGCTGTCTTTAATGAAACTTCTCAAGAAAGACAAAGACTTGTTCTAAAGAGAATGCTTAACCAAGGACTAATTAATCAAGAAGACTACGACAGGGCCCTAAATGAAAAAATTGAAATCAACATTGGCTCTCGTAAGGAAAGCGGCATCTCTTCCTTCTACACAGACGTAGTTCAAAAGAATGCCATAAAAATCTTGACAAAATCAGGCTACTCACAAGAAGAAGCCACAAACAAACTCTTTAACGGAGGTCTTAAGATTTATACTCCAATGGATATAAATATGCAAAGGACTCTTGAAGAAGTTGTTTCTAACCCAAGATACTACTATGGTGGCTTTACTGATAAGAATGGAATTATTCAACCACAAGTGGCCTCTGTCATTATCGACCAAAAAACTCACGAAGTTAAGGCCCTTGTTGGTGGTAGAAATGTTAGTGGTGGTAGACTTTTAAATAGGGCACTTGTACCAAGACAACCTGGTTCATCAATTAAGCCTATTTCAGTTTATCTTACAGCCCTAAATAACGGCGCCACTGCAGGCGATGTTTATCTAGACCAAAAGATGCCAGAAAGATTATTTGGCCACTCACCTAGAAATGCTGGTAACTACTACCAAGGTTGGACAACTATAAGAAACCTACTTCGTCAATCATCAAACGTTGGTGCCTACCAAGTTGCAAGAGATATTTCTGCTGACAAGGATGCAAAAATCAACAGAAACTCAACTTACTCAAAGGCCTACAACGACGAAGAATCAATAAAAAAAATGGTGGAAACTTTAAAATCAATTGGAATATCCACAATAGTTGAAAAGGACGACAACCCAACATGGAATGACATGGACTATGCCCCACTTACTCTTGGCGGCATGAGCTATGGTATTAGTCCCTTTGAAATGGCTGGCGCCTTCACTGCAATTTCCAATGGAGGAAAGTATGCCAACCCTTATGTAATAACAAAAATCGAATCAAACACTGGTGAAGTTATCTACCAAGTTGACCCTAAGGAAAAGGAAGTTACTAGTCCACAAAATGCCTATATCTTGACAGACATGTTAAAGGACGTTGTAAGACGTGGTACTGGTAGAAATGCATCCTTCCCTGGTCAAGAAGTTGCCGGCAAGACTGGTACAACTAATGACAAGAAGGACGTTTGGTTTGTTGGTTACACTCCTTACTACACTTGCTCAGTTTGGATTGGTAATGACAAGAACCAAAAACTTGCCTTTGGATCAACTCAATCAGCCTACCTATGGAAGCAAATTATGAAGTCAGTTCATCAAGATCTTGACAGAAAAGAATTTGAAGAACCCGAAGGAATTTACACTAAGTATTCTGGTGGTAGAAGAGAAATCTTTGCTGAGGGAACTAAACCACACTACACTAACAAGTATGGCTTCTACAAGTCCTATACAAAGAAGAAAAAAGTAACTAAGAATAACGACAACAACAATGACAACAAAAAGAGCAAGAAGTCATCAGACAATAACAACAATTCAAGTAGCAAGAAGAAAAAATCTTCTAAATCAATTGCTAATAATGAGGATTAAAAAAACTGGAGTTAAGCTCCAGTTTTTTTATTGTCTTATTTTTTTTATTTTTTTCAAATTTAAAGGTCTCTATATTTTTTTATAAGTCCTTATGTGTTTAATGCTAAAATTTGATTTTAATTTTATAGGTTATTGTAATTATCTCTTTCTTTTTATTTGTTCGCTAGTAGTCTATTTTTTAATTCTTATTTCTTCTATAATTCGATCCACATTAATAGCAATTAACTTAATAAGTTTAATCCTTGATAAGTAATTACAGCTTTAAAACTAAATTCAAAAATAAAATTTTGCTCCTTCAATCAATCCTTACACTCTCACTGAAATTTAAGCTTTTAAAATTTCAATCTAAATCCTCGACAACTTAAATAAGTTAAGAATTCACTTACTTTTTCCAGTCAGTTCTCTGATAAGGTCATTCAAATTTGATATCATCTATAAGTTTTAAATGGCTTACAGCCTCATAAAAAATAAACAAAATTTATTTTCAATCTTCTAATAGCTCTAAAAAATTACAAAATAAAAAGCCCCTCTCGGAGCTTTTTTATTTTTGAATTTATAAATTATTTTTATCTTCTTCTGAATCTTCATTGTCTTCTGCTTCCTTCTTATCCTTTTTATGAATAAGCTCTTTTGCCTCTTCAGACAAGTCATCTTCATTTATTGTGTCTTCAAGATCAATGGATTCTTCATCAAGCTTTTCGCCGTTGAAAATTTTTTCGAAGTCCTTAGAATAGATTGTTTCCTTTTCTAAAAGAGCATCGGAAAGGGCAAGTAACTTGTCTAAGTTTTCACTTAAAAGTTTTTTACACTTAGCGTAAGCTTCGTTGATAATTCTTGTTACTTCATCATCAATCTCCGCTGCAGTTCTTTCAGAATAGTCTCTTGAACGACCTAGGTCTCTTCCTATGAAGACTTCATTTTCTGATGAGTCGTAATTTATTGTACCGAGCTTTTCACTCATTCCATAGTGGGTTACCATGGCACGAGCAATCTTTGTAGCTCTTTCAATATCATTTGATGCACCAGTTGATATGTCATCAAGGACTAGGGACTCGGCAACTCTTCCACCAAGAAGGGACACAATGGAAGCTTCCATCTTCTTCTTAGTCATAAAAGATATTTCATCTTCAGGAAGGTAGGCAGTAAATCCACCAGCCATTCCTCTAGGAATAATTGTAATCATGTGAACAGGATCTTCTTCAGGAAGAAGTCTTGATACAATTGCATGTCCAGATTCGTGAACTGCTGTTAGCTTTCTTTCCTTTTCTGAAACAACACGAGACTTCTTTGCCGGACCTGCTTGAACCTTTATTGATGCTTCGTCAATATCTTCCATAGATATTGCAGTTTCGCCACGTCTTGCAGCAAGTAGGGCTGACTCGTTCATTAAGTTTTCAAGGTCTGCTGGAGTAAAACCTGGAGTTCTCTTTGCAATTACTTCAAGGTTTACATCATCAGCAAGCTTCTTGCCCCTGGAGTGAATTCCAAGGATTGCCTTTCTTGCACGAACGTCTGGCTTGCCAACATAAACTGTCCTGTCAAATCTTCCTGGTCTTAGGATAGCTGGGTCAAGTATGTCTGCCCTGTTTGTTGCAGCCATAACGATTACACCTTCGTTAGTTCCAAAACCATCCATCTCAACTAGAAGTTGGTTAAGAGTTTGTTCTCTCTCGTCGTGACCACCGCCAAGACCTGCTCCTCTTTTTCTTCCCACTGCGTCAATCTCGTCAATGAAAATAATACAAGGTGCATTTTTCTTTGCAGATTCAAAAAGATCTCTTACCCTTGATGCACCAACACCGACAAACATTTCAACAAAGTCTGATCCACTCATTATAAAGAAAGGAACTCCTGCTTCGCCAGCAACAGCCTTTGAAAGATAAGTCTTACCAGTTCCTGGAGGCCCTACTAGTAGGACTCCCTTAGGGATTCTGGCCCCCATATTGATAAACTTCTTAGGATTTTTTAAGAAATCAACAATTTCTGCCAATTCCTCTTTTTCTTCCTCAAGACCTGCAACATCCTTAAAGTTAACAAGATTCTTTCCATCTTCCTTGTTAATTAGTTTGGCCTTGCTCTTGCCAAAGGAATTCATCTTTCCTCCGCCACCAGCTTGTTGCATCATTCTGTACCAGAAGAAAACTATAAAGGCAAACATAAGTAGGGTTGGAATCCACTCAACTAAGAAAGAAGTTTGCTTAGTTGGACTTGAAACTACATCAATAGTTCCTGCATCAGCCTTTTCCTTTAGGTAGTCCTTATAAAAAGTATCTGAAGCTTCTTGTGGAATCACAGTCCTAAAAGTGTCGTCATTTTTTAATTTTACGCTGGCAATGGAGTCAATTCCATTTTGCAAGCTAACGGACTTTACATTGTCCTTATCAAGTTCTGTTACAAATTCAGTAAAAGATTTTTCTTCCACAACATTTGCTGGTGGTCCAAAAAATCTAATTGATAATATTAAGACAAGGATTAGGACAATATAAAATCCTGCTCCTCCAAATTTCTTATTCAATAATATCACTCCTCACTATTAGAATAGACAGATTCATCTAATATTCCAATGTAAGGAAGACCTCTGAATCTCTCGTTATAGTCCATTCCATAACCAATTACAAAGTGGTCATCAATTTCATATCCATTATATTTAACAGGTAGCTCAACCTTTCTCCTAGATGGTTTAGAAAGCATAGTCACGATTTCAACGGACTTTGCTCCTCTTGATCTTAAAAGTTTAGTCAAATAAGAAAGTGTTACACCTGTGTCGATTATATCTTCAACAATTAGAATATCCTTATCAACAATATTAGTTGAAATATCCTTTAGAATCCTAACCTCACCCATGGACCTTGTTCCTTGATAGCTGGAAACATCCATAAAGTCGTACTCAAGGTCTAGATCAATACTTCTCATAATATCTGCCATAAAGGGAACGCAACCCTTTAGGATTCCAAGAAGTAATAAATTTTTGTCCTTGTAGTCCTCTCTTATTCTCTCGCCAAGTTCTTTAACTTTTTCCTTGATTTCTTCTTCAGAATAAAGAACCTCTTTAATTTCTGACATTTTTAACCTCCAAAACGAGCTTGTTCTTTGTATTTTTATCAATTTTAACATCTTCTGAGATATCCATCCCAACCACATAGATAATTTTTTCATCATCACACACAAGGCCTATCTCATCTCTTAAAAGTCTGTCAACTTTTCTATCAATAAAATAGTCTTTTAGCTTTTTATTATTCTTCATCCCCAGAGCTTTAAACCTATCTCCTGGGGCCCTCTTCCTTATGTGAAGACTACCCCTTATTTTATCATAGTCCATTACTTTTATAAAGGAATTGGCATGACTTTCTTCTCCATCTTTTCTTATAAAAATTTCTCCAAAATCTGTTGAATTTATTCCAAGCTTTAAGTCCTTACTTGCTTTTTCTTTTTTCTCTTCAAGTCTTTCAATATAGACTTTGTCGTAGGACCTTCTTGCATAAATATTCTTCCCAAGATCAACCTGCCTTCCAGACTGGCCAAGACACAAGTCATAAATGGCAAGAATGTTAGATCTGTTTAAAATATTTTCTTTATAAAAATTCTCTTCTAGGTATCTTTTTATTATCTCTTGACCTATAAATTTTTTAAGCTTTATAATTTCAGAAGAAATTAAAAACTTATGCCCCAGGCACTTGTCGTAGTTTTCCTTTACGATCTCATCTACAAATTCACTAGCTTCTTCTGCATTCTCAGAAAGTCTAAGTAAAGAATTTATTATGTCTGGATTAAATTTTTTAAGTTCAGGAATAAGTCCCAGCCTAATTTTATTTCTCGTATAAATTTCTTCAAAGTTTGTCTCATCATCAAAATAAGCTAGCTTATTCTTGTGGAGGTAATCTTCTATTTCTTCCCTCCTAATATTTATAAGAGGCCTAAAGACATCTTCATTGACCTCAGAAATTCCAGCAAGACCCTTTAGACCTGTCCCCCTCATAATATTAAAAAGGACCGTCTCTGCCCTATCATTGGCATTGTGGGCTGTTAAAATTTTTCTTCCTCTGGAGTTTTCTCTAAAGAATTCATACCTTAAAATCCTGCCAGCCTCTTCTGATGAAATTTTTTCTTTCCTTGCAAATTCATCCATGTTCACAGTCTTAGTAATACACTTAAGTCCAAAATCTTGGCAAGTTTTTTTTACAAAGTCCTCATCTCTTTTGGCAGTCTCCCTTATCCCATGGTTTAGGTGGCAGACAATAATATCAAGGTCCCAGTCATCCTTTAAATCCATTAGATTATAAAGAAGATACATGGAGTCTGCCCCTCCAGATACGCCAAGACTTAGCTTGTCAGACTTTTTTATAATATTTAATTTTTTTAAATTTTCATAAAATATCTTATCCATAATTAAAATAAAAAAAGTGGCAAACTATCAAAAGATAGTCACCACTACTAATTTCTAGAATTTTTCTTCTTCGTCTTTTGATTGTATCTTGCTCTGGCTTCGTCAAGCTTAGTATTGCTTTCCTTAAGGAATTTGCTCAAAAGGTCTTCAAACTTTTGATCGACTTTTTCATCCTTAGGTTCTTCCTTTTTTTCAACTGCATCCTTTATAGATAGGGCAATCTTTCCCTTCTCATCAATGCTTAAGACCTTAACCTTAACTTCGTCACCTTCAGCAATGTGATTATTGATGTCCTTTACAAAAGTATCTGCAATTTCAGAAATATGTACTAGACCACTTTTGCCATCTTCTAAATCAACAAAGGCTCCAAACTTGGCAACCTTAGTTACTACACCTTCAACAATATCGCCTGGCGATAAATCCATAACTTCCTCCTAAATTTTATTTTAAATATCCTTTTCAGAATTATTAATCTTATCTTTATCCTTGTTCTTATCAACATAGATAACTTCTCTTGGTTTAACCATACCTAAATCTTCTCTCGCAACTTTTTCAATAAAATCAGTTGAGGAAGAATTTTCCAGTTCAGAATTTAAATTATCTATTTCAAGTTTTAAATTAGAAATTTCCTGATTGTTGGCAGAGATAATCTCAAGTTTTTGATTCCTAAGAGAAATCGACTTGCCAATTTTTATTGATCCAAGAATCACAGACCCTAGGATAATAAGGGCAAGAGCCAAGGGAAATCTTCTTCTTTTTAACTTCATAAGTAACCCCTCTTAATTTCCAATTGGATTAATCTCGATCTAATCTATCCTGTCGTAAAGAGTTTCTGCATCCTTCTTAGAATTTACATCAGAAATGTCCTTAACCTTGACCCTAATCTTTCTTTCACCAAGTTGTAATGAAATAATGTCGTCAATGTTAACAGAGTCTGATGGCTTAGCAACCTTGTCGTTGATTTCAACAAGGCCCTTTTCGCAGGCTTCTTTAGCTACAGTTCTTCTTTTTATAAGTCTTGAATTTTTTAAAAATTTATCTAATCTCATAATCCTCTCCAAGTAAGAATATATCAAATACAGAAGAAAATATCAATACTAAGGCAAAATTTGGGCATAAAAAAATATGGTCTAAGATATCTCTCTAAACCATATATTAATAATTTCTCTTTTCCAGCATTGGCTATTGTAAAGCTCAAAAAAAACTTTCTTTTACCTTACTTTTGAAAATCTAGTTTTATACAAGTGTTTAATCTTTACTAAATCCTTTTAATTTTACCACTTAACTGCGTAATGTATTGATAAGTAAATATAATTAAATATTATTAAGATAACCATAAATGCTATCGCTGTCTTTTTATAGCCTTCTTTGAAACTTTTATACATAGTTATAAGGTACAAGATTTGTAGTGTAAAGTATAAAATTGTATACTTATCTGTTAAAAAATATCTAAACATAAAATTTACCCTCTTCCACTCCAGTCTACTGTAGTTATAAACTTTACTTGAAGATCAAATATTTTAGACTTATAATATCCCTTTATTATAGAGTTGATTTGATCATCCTTAATTTTAAATCATTGAGCAAATATTTTTCTCAAGCCTGGTAACCTAATATATAATAAAAAATAAATTAACTTTTAATTACATATACTTAAGTCCTAAAAAGCTATCATCTTTATAATTTTTCATTATACAAAAATAGTGCAAGATAGGAATTAAAACCTTCTTACACTATTCTGTACTAAAAATTGTTCTTATGCTACTTTATCAACTAGTTTAAAGAAACATAAGTCCTTCTTTTTCTTACTTATTAACAGCTTCTTTAAGAGCTTTACCTGATCTGAAAACTGGTGCTTTAGATGCAGGAATCTTAATAACTTCTTCTGGATTTCTAGGGTTTCTTCCTTCTCTAGCTTTTCTTTGTCTAACTTCGAAAGTTCCAAATCCAACTAATTGAACTTTTTCTCCGTCAGCAAGAGCTTCTTGAACTGAAGAGATAAATCCGTTTAAAGCTTGTTCAGCGTCTTTTTTAGTAAGACCTGATTTTTCAGCAATGCTTGCTACTAATTCTGATTTGTTCATTTTATATCCTCCTTGAAGAATTTTCTTTAATCTTTTTCCTAGTTTAAGACCCTCTCAACCTTTAATATTCCAAGATCTAAAAGGGCTCTTTTCCTAAGACTGTTACAATTATAACCTAAGTTAAGTTTATTTTCTACATTTATTTTAAAAAAATCGCTATTTTATCCAATTTTTTGTATATTTCATCATAAATTTCACGGAAATCCACTAGACCTTCCTTGTCTTTTAATAAAAGTAATAATATAGATAAAATTAGGATGTCTGTCTCATTTTCATAGTCCATGGATAAGTCCTCAGACTTTTCAATTAAAAGTTTTTTTATCTTTTCAAAACTATCGTCATCTAGATAAATATCTTCTCTTTCCAGAATATCTTCAAGCCTATCCATAATTAGGGGAAGATTTTTGCCACTTGTCCTTGGAATGTAAATGCAAGATTGGTGGTTGTAGTCATCAATCCTTGGAAGTTTATAAATTTCAACCTTCCTTACAATCTCATCGTCAAGTCCAGCGTTTGTTATTACATAAGCCATGTCATCTTCCTTGTAAACTTCTTGAAGAAGGAGGGAAAGGTCTGATGCAATTCTCTTGTTATAGACTTGTGTTATTAGGGTATCACGTCTTGTGTCGAAGTCAAACTTCTTTGCATCTGAGTCTAAAAATAAGAGTCCATCAACGGCGTCTCTTCCCACTCCAGCAAGAACTGGTTCAATAAAAGAAATTCCATTTACAATATTTATATCAGCCTTTTTATCTATTAGGAGCCTAACAGTTTTTTCTGCAACTAAGGGAGTTCCTGGAACAAAATAATTTATCTCCTTATCCTTAGCTTCTTCTAATAAAACTTCTACAATTTTATTGTAAACTTCATCAAAGCTTTCCATCTCATTGTACAAGTAGTCAAATGACTCATATTCTATTTTATTTTCTTCAAAAAAAGAAAGGGCTTCATGCCTGTCAGTCCTCAAAAAATTTTTATTTCCATTTTTCATAATTTTTACTGCTTTAAGGGTAAGGTCTCTTGAAGAAGTGGACCCAAGTCCAACAACATTTATCATTCTAATCACCTTCTTACATTATACACATAAACTTTTAATTGTTTTCAAATTTTTATTAACTTCATCTTAATTTCAAACTTCTTTTTATTTTCAAATTCAAAATAATTTTGGTTTTTTGTTAAAAGTTTACATAAAAAAAGAGGGGTCTTCCCCTCCTCTTGTGGATTAATCAAATCCAAATTTTTCTCTCATTATTTTAAGTTCTTCATCAGTTAAGTCACTTTCATCAACTGACTTTTCACTTTCTTCTTCTGCCATTTTCTTCTTGTGTTCTTCCACAATCTTATCGTGCTCAGCTATAACTGCTAGGGCAACGTCTTGTGGAATCTCTATAGATTTCTTTTCCACTTCAGAAAGTTCAACCTTGCCACCTACACAGAATTTCTTGCCGTCTTCAAATTCATAAACAAAAACTTCAAGTTCTCCTGCTGGATTCTTAATAGAAATCTTATAATCTTCATCAAGCTTTGCAATGTCATCTTCAAGATAGTTTACTACTGCAATAGTTCCTGATCCACAAGAACCTTCTCTAAATAAAGTTTCAGAACCTTCTACATAAACGTAAGGAATCATTTCTAGTTTTTCCTTGTTAAAGAAAAGAACTCCATAGGCTTCGTCCTTGTGGTCTTTTTTAAGGACCTCAAGAGCCTTATCTACAAATTCTTTATCTTCTTCTTCCTCAACAACTAGATGGCTAATGCCAGGAAGCTTAATAAGAGTACAGTCTTTGCCATCTATTGTTAGCTTTTCTCTGCCAATAGGAGCATCTAAAGCTACATAAGCCTTTTGATTTTTAACATCTGCAATAACATCAGTAGTTCCTTCGTGACCACTTACATAGACTTCTATATCAACAAGTCCATCTGTGTCATAGAAGCTTGCAGAGTAAAGTCCGTAAGCTCTTGTTGCGTTGGCACAAAACTCTCCACCCATCATATCCATCCTAAGTGGTGCACCTTCATATGCTGGAGAAATAAATCCAACTTGCTCTACATCCTTATCTATTTGTTCCATGATACAGTCTGTGTAAGCTTTTCTATATCCTGGATATACAGGAGCTACAACAAATCCTGTTATATTTCCACATGGGTTTGCTCTAAAATAATTAAAAGTTTTCTTCATAACCATCCTCTTCTCGACTCTAAAAATAAATTTACTCTTTAATTATAGCATACTAAGTTAGTCTTTTTTAACCGCTATTCTTATCTTACCCTAAATTTAATTTTTAACGCAGTCTTATTTGAGATATTTCTTTAGGTCTTCTACCCTATCAGTCTTTTCCCAAGGAAGGTCTAGGTCATTTCTACCAAAGTGACCATAGGATGCAGTTTGTCTGTAAATTGGTCTCAATAGGTCAAGGTCACGAATTATTGCAGCTGGTCTCATATCGAAGTTTTCCATAATAATCTTTTCGATTTCTTCGTCAGATAATTTGCCAGTGCCAAAAGTTTCTACATAAACTGAAGTTGGTCTTGCAATACCAATTGCATAGGCAAGTCCAATTTCAACTTTTTCTGCTAGTCCTGCTGCCACTAGGTTCTTTGCAATGTATCTTGCATAGTAGGCACCTGATCTGTCAACCTTTGTTGGATCTTTACCTGAGAAAGCTCCACCGCCGTGTCTTCCAAAGCCGCCGTAGGTATCAACTATTATTTTTCTACCAGTAAGTCCCGCATCGGCCATTGGTCCACCAATAACAAATCTGCCAGTTGGGTTGATGAAAAATTCTGTGTCCTTGTCTATAAATTCTTTTGGAACAACCTTTTCTACAACTTCTCTTATTATATCTTCCCTAATTTGTTCCATAGAAATTTCTGGAGCATGTTGAGATGAAACTACAACATTTTTAAGTCTTACTGGTTTATCTTCTTCATATTCAACTGTAACTTGAGTCTTGCCATCTGGTCTTAGGTAGTCAAGTGTACCATTTTTTCTCACTTCAGTTAATCTTCTTGATAACTTGTGGGCAAGAGAAATTGGAAGTGGCATTAGCTCTTCTGTTTCGTTGCAGGCAAATCCAAACATAATCCCTTGGTCTCCTGCTCCAAAGGAGTCAAGTTCATCTACTCCTTCTTCCTTAAACCTGTCAACACCCATTGCTATGTCAGAGGATTGTTCCTTGATTGCAGATAGGACTGCACAAGTGTTTCCATCAAAGCCAAATTTGGCCCTGTTATATCCAATATCTTCTAGGACTTCTCTTGCAGTTTTTTCAAAATCTACATAAGTTTCTGTTGAGATTTCTCCAGTTATAACTATCATGCCTGTGGATGCCATAGTTTCACAGGCTACTCTTGCATTTTTATCTTCTGCCAAAATCTTATCTAAGATGGCATCAGATATTTGGTCGCAAACTTTGTCAGGATGTCCTTCTGTTACGGACTCTGAACTAAATTGCCATTTTTTCATTTTATTCTTTCCTCCATTTTAAATACCTTGATTTAATGTATGAATCTTTTTATTTAGTCAAATTTATAAAGTCTTTTAAATTTTAATCCATAAAAAAATCCCCACGCAAAAGTGAGGACCATTAAACCTCATCTTCCAGATAAAAATCTGTGGGATTTAGCACCAACTAGGTTGCCGGGTTTCACAGTGCCCATTCACTCCACCACTCTCAATAAGGTATTATTTATATTTTGTAGCTTGATTATAGCACTTAAAAATTCTTAGTGCAACAAATTAAAATAGTTCATTAGGGATATTCCCAAAGGATAGGTAATAATACTCATAATAAAGCTTAAGGTTATTACCTTTGATGCAAACTCATAATCAGAATTCATCTGCTTTGTAAATATAAAACAGTTGGCTGCACATGGAGTTGCCCAAAATACATAGGCAATGCCTAGTTCCATATTAGTAAAGCCAAGCTTAACTCCAATAGGTACTAGGATTAATGGAGCTAAAACTGTTTTTATAAAAGCTGATGTAAACATAAGCTTGAAGTCACTCTTTGATGACTCAAAGTTGAGGCTGGCTCCAATTAAAATCAGTGACATTGGCGTTGAAATCTTCGCCACCATTTCTATTGCCTTGTCTATTCCTTGATAGACTGGAATGTGTAAAAAATTAAAAATCGCACCAAAGACTACTCCAGCAATCATTGGGTTCTTAATAATCTTTATAAGTATATTGGAAATAGAAATTGACTTGTCTTCTGACTCAGAATAGTAGGTCAAGAGGACAATTGCAGAAATATTGTAAAGAGTTAGTCCAAAAGCAATTATTACTATCATGTGTTCCATTGATGGAGCTCCATTGTAAATAATATCTAAAATTGGAAATCCAACATAAACAAAGTTTGACCTGTAGGCACAGTGGACAAAGGAAGATAATTTTTTCCTGTCTTTAATCCTAAAAGATTTACCAATTACAAGAGCAAGAAAAATTACAAAGATAATCCCTAATAATATGTAGGCAACATATTTTGGATGGAGGGACTCAATCCTCGCATTCTTTATGTCGTAAAATAATTTAAAGGGCAGGGCCATATAAAAAACAAGCCAGGTTCCCCTGTCTACAAAGTTGTCGTCTATGTATCCTTTTTGTTTTGCAAAGTATCCCAGTAGCAAAACTATAAATACGGGCGATACAATATTAAAACCCATAAGTAAGTTACTCATAAAATCACCTCATTAAATTATAGGGTAAATATTTAGGCTTGTCGAGGGCAATCTTTTAAAATACAATAGACCTAGGAGGTCATGTTATGAAAAAAATAATTTCTATTGGACTTACGTCCCTTGTTTTAATTACAAATGTTTTTGCTGGAGCAAAAGTTTCTAGCCAAAGCGT
This sequence comes from Peptoniphilus harei, assembly GCF_900454685.1. Lineage (GTDB taxonomy): Bacteria > Bacillota > Clostridia > Tissierellales > Peptoniphilaceae > Peptoniphilus_A > Peptoniphilus_A harei. Next base: position 1,849,084 of record NZ_UATM01000032.1, read on the forward strand.
TTATGTTGATGGAAAAGACACTGGCGTTAAGGGTTACAACATCGAAGACAACAACTACTTCAAGTTAAGAGACATTGCAGCTCTTCTTGATGGACTTGATGCCGAGTTTAATGTTTCCTACGACAGCGACAGAGAAGCTGTTATGATTAACAGCAAGTCTGACTACAAGAAGACTGAAGAAGATTTAGCTCCCCTAAAGGACAGTAAGAACGAAGTAAAAAAATCAAACCACAGGGTTTTTGTGGATGGTGTGAGACATTCCTTTAAGGTTTACACAATTGACGGCTACAATTATTTCCAATTGAGACAACTTGGAAAGACAATTGGATTCGATGTTGACTTTGACGAAAAAAATAATTCTGTTTTAATTGATTCAAAGGCAATACCTGGTCGTTCTCTTGTAAATAACCAAGTAGATGTAAAAATTGTTGACTATGCAACTGACTACGAAGAAAAAGAACTGGACATCTTGAAGAACCCTCTTCTTGACATTTCCAAATTTCTTGCTAATATTAAAAACGAAGTACTTGCAACAGCTGAAGAAGGTAAGTTAAGTAGTGAGTCAACTTATGTTAAGTCAGAAAATATTGTTGAAGTTCTACCAACTTCTGCTAAGTATAACGGCAAACTCACTTACACTCCTTATATAAAAATTGACCAAGGAGATAAGTCTGAAGTCTTCCCTTATGAAAAAGAATTTGAAGTTGCAAAAACTTTAACATCAAAGGGCTTTGACTCCACAGACGAATTTGAAATCAGCATGGGAGCAAAAAGTAAAGATCATTTTGTTAAGTACTCATCTTTTAAATATAAATAATTTTGGGTATATAAACTAGGGAGGTGTTAATAGATGGAAATTAAAAAAGATATGTTAATCGGACAAATTCTTTCAGAAAAACCTGAATCAATTGGTACACTAATGAGTTTTGGAATGGGTTGCATCATGTGCCCATCTTCTCAAATGGAAACTCTTGAAGAAGCAGCAATGGTTCACGGTATAGATCCAAATACGCTTGTAGCTGCTCTTAATGAAGATAAGAAAGAAGAAGCGGAAGCTTAATCTAAAGCTTAAATTTGAAGAGGCAGAGGCCTCTTCTTTTTTTACATAAATACTTTAATGATTTAATAAGGAGATAATTATGAAAAAGAAATTAATTTATGCCCTATCTCTAGCCCTACTCGTTGGACCAGTTGTGGCTTCAGTTGAAAAGACCAACTACAATCCAACAGATGAGACAGTGTCTGTTGACATAACAAAGAAAGAAAAAGAAAAGGTTGAAGAAATTAAAGAAGTATTTAATATCACAGAAGCCTATGAAGATTTTAATTTGATTAAGGAACCAATAAATTCTGAAAAAGTATCTACTTATTATTTAAATAAAAAAGCAAAAAATAAAAGTCTTGACTCCTACCAATGGTCTGATGAAAATTTAGGAAATTTACAAGTTACCTACACAAGTGATGGCGACTTCTACTCTTATTCAAAGTGGAGCAAGGATCAATATGACAATAAAAATTCTGAAAAAATTTCAAAAGACCAGGCACAAAAAATTGTAGAAGAAAAGCTGGCAAAACTTATTCCAGACTTTGACAAAAAATATAAATTAAAGGATTTCTCTCTCCTAGATGATGGAAAAGAATTAAGTTTATTTTATGAGAGACTCGTTAAGGGAATACCTCTTGCATCATATTCACTTTATGTAAATATTTCCCTAACTTCTAAGGAAATAAGAGATATGGGAATCAACTCCGACTTTGGACCTGCCACATCCTTCTTAAGTGATAAGGACTTTACAGACAAGGCCAAGTTAAGTCAAGAGGATGCGGAAAAAATATTTGCAGAAAAGTTCCCACTTAGGCTATCCTACAAGATTTCTAATAGCGGCAAGTCTGTGTCCAAGGTCTACCATTCAGAAATTTTTGATATAGATGCAGAAGATGGGAAGCTCGTAAAAAATAATAATTTAGGATTTATGCCCTATGAGATGGATAAAGCTGCTGACGTTATAAGTTTAACTGATGTGGAGGTTAAAAAGATTGAAGACCTAAAGGACTTAAAGAAAAAGTCCCAAGCCAAGAAAAGAGCCTATGAAATTGCTGGCGATGGTTACCAAGTTACTTCAATCTCCCTGAACTCTGACAAGGAAAATTATTACTACAATATTAATCTAGAAAAAGATAAAAATTATGGTCATATCACACTTAATGCCAAGAACTTAAATCTTGTTTCCCTAGACCTTTGGACTGACAGAAAAGTTTACAATAATAAAGTAAAAGAAGAAGACGCAAAAAAACTTGCCCTAGACTTCCTAGAAAAGTATGGAGATAAGTCTGAGCTTAACTTAGATAAAGTTTCTATAGACTCATCTAAGATGGGAACTTCTGTTACTATACCAAGATATGTAAATAAACTCCCTGTTCTAAAAGAAGGTGTTAAAATTTTTGTAGACCAAGATAAAAAAAATTTCATCTTATGAAAGAACTTTTACGAAAGTAGATTTTTCAAAAGCTAGTGACAATAACTTGACCCAAGAAGAAGCCAACAAGATTTTCTTATCCTCTAAAAACTTTGGTCTAAAGTATGTGATAACTGACAAGGGACCTAAACTTTTCTACGGAAACATCAAAGACTTTGACCCAGTCATTGGCCAAGATGAAATCTTAAGAGACTATAATGGAGAGATTATTAACTTCAAGGAACAAATATCCTATCCTGACCTTGATAAGGCAAGGAATAAGGATGCCATCCTCTTCTTAAAAGATATGGAAATTGGTTTAATTGGAAGAAATCTTTCTGACAAAATAACTTACCAAGACTTTGTCAAGCTCTTAAATGGGTCAAGTGGAATGAACTCTTCCTACATGGATTCTTTTGGCCTAGACCTAGAAAAGCTAAAAGACAAAAATATTTTAGAAAAGGATGTTGTTAAGACCCTCGTGACAAAAAATAATCTTGAAAGATTTACTAAGGCCAAGGGAATCTTTAAGGAAGATTTATATAAAAATCAAAAATCCCTAGGCGACTATGAATCTTATTATATTATCGCAAAAGGCTTTGGATATATTGATGGGGACATAGACCCAGACAAGGAAATGACCCTTGAAGAAATCCTATACCTAATCTATAACTCAATAAAGTAATTGTAATTCTTTTGTAATTGCTTCTTACCTCCCACTGATGTATATTTATCAATGGGAGGTTTTTTTATGACCCAAACAAGTTATGAAAGAAGAAAAAGATTAAGACGACAAAAGGCCAGAAGAAAAAAGAGAATTAGGCAAATTATTTCTATTTCGATTTTTGCACTAATACTTATACTTATTTTCTCAAAAATTTTCTCTGGTATTAAAAATTCAAAAAACAAAGAAGTTTCACCTGCCCTTATGTGGTACTACACAAATGAAATTTATAAGGACAGACCAAGACCAATATTTTATGAAAAAGAATACATTTCAAATGTGGCCTTGGATAAGCTTAATAAAATGGAAGATGAGTTTATTGTCAAGGGATCCAACCACTTAAAAAGGGTTGATAAGTATGCCTATGATGCCAAAAAAATTCGTGACTACACTGTCCACCAAAACTACAAGGGTGAAAAGAAAATTGTATTCTTGACCTTTGATGATGGACCAAACAATGAAATCACTCCACAAGTTTTGGACACCTTAAAGAGAGAGAATGCTCGTGCAACCTTCTTCTTAGTTGGTAAATCAATTGGAGATAAGACTGCAGATAGGGTTAGAGAAATTCTTGCAAATGGCAATGCCATTGCAACTCACTCCTTCTCTCACGACTACGACTACCTATATCCAGGAAGAGTCGTAAGTCCAGAAAGAGTCTATGGAGAAATAGAAAAGACTAATGAAAGACTTCAAAATATCTTAGGCGATGACTTTCATTCCAAGGTCTTTAGGTATCCAGGTGGCGAGATGTCTTGGAAGAATACTCCTGCATCAAACTCTTTCTTAGAATCAAGAGACATAAATTGGATTGACTGGAACTGCCTAGTTGGCGATGCAGAGAAAAAATCTGTTAGACCAACAACGACTGCAGGTCAAATCGAATATCTTGACAGGAGCTTAAATAAAAATAAGAACACAAAAATTGCCGTTGTCCTTGCCCACGACGCAAGAAACAAACAGCTAACAGCTGATTCCCTATCAGAAGTTATAAAGTACTTTAGGGACAGAGACTATGAATTTGGAATTTTAAAATAATTTCAAATTTTTAACAAGTTTATAAAAAATTAGAGGACTGTTTTTATTTTCAGTCCTCTTTTTATTTGCCTAAATTCTTATTAATTAAAGCAATATTATTAATTTTTAAATTAAGCCAAGTCCTTTTTTATTAAGTAAATTAAAATAAATAGGCTGACAAAGGCCAGTATATAAGAAAATAATATAAAGGCAATAAATAAATAATTTCCACTTTTCTCATCTAGACTTCCAACAATAAGTAGACTAGGTAGATAAGATAAAAAATTAAGATAAGTATAGATAATAAGACAAACTTTAATAAAAGTAATACTTATATTATCAATAAAAATATAAGCACAACACAAGCTTAAAAATATTATAAAGGCATGAATTAAAAACCTATAAATTATATTAGATCTTTTAGGATACTGCCATAGGATTACCTGTAAAAATTTTTTTATATTTCTCGTCAACTATATCCCCACCTAAAAAATACTTATAATAATATTATTAGTTTATTGAGTTAAAAATTATCTACAATTTAAAAAATAAAAAATTATTTTCTTAAAAGATTTTGGTCTCAATCTAAAAAAAGGACTAATCTCTATGACTAGTCCCATTCTTTTTATTAAAGTGAATTTTTAATTTTTTCTGCTCTTTCAATAAGCTTGTCCTTGCCTAAAAGGTAAAGGATATTTTGCATTTCTGGTCCGTGAACATTTCCAGAGATTGCAGCCCTAACTGGCATGTAAAGTTTCTTGCCCTTTACTCCAGAGTCTTTTTGCACTTCCTTCATAAGTCCCTTGGCAGTTTCCATATCAATTTCATCGTGGGATTTTACAATTTTTATAAAGGAATCAAGAAGTCCTGGCACGTGTTCTTGTGCAAGCTCTTCTTTTGCGGCATCTTCTGTGATTTCAATGTCGCCAAATAGGAACTTAATGTGTTCTGGAATATCTTCTAACTTGTCACAAGCTTCTCTAACTGTGTCTATTAAGATCTTGTACCATTCAAAGTTATCCCTAATTTCTTCTTTGCTTAGTAGGCCTGATTCAGTTACAAATGGGATAGCAAGTTCTGAAAGTTTTTCTAAGTCATAGGACTTCATGTAGTGAGAGTTAACCCAATTTAACTTGTCTGTGTCAAAGATTCCTCCAGACTTTCCTACCCTGTCAAAGGAGAATTTTTCTACTAACTCGTCTAGTGACATGATTTCTTCTCCATCTTCTGGAGACCAGCCAACAAGTGCAAGATAATTTACAATACCTTCTGGAAGGTAGCCCCTCTTCTTAAAGTCTTCTACAGAAACATCTCCTTGTCTCTTAGAAAGTTTTTTTCTGTCCTTATTTAAAACTGTTGGAAGGTGAACAAATTCTGGCGCTTCCCAGCCAAGACATTCGTAAAGGTAAACGTGCTTTGGAGTTGAAGGAAGCCATTCTTCTCCTCTAACTATGTGAGTGATTCCCATTAGGTGGTCGTCAACAATTACAGCCATGTGATAAGTTGGGAAACCATCTGACTTCATTAATACTTGGTCGTCTATTTCATCAGTGTTTATTGTAACTTTTCCACGAACTGCATCGTTAAAAGTGATGTCCTTGTTCTTTGGAAGTTTAAGTCTTACAACATAATCTTCTCCTGCTGCAACTCTCTTTTTAGCTTCTTCTAGAGGAATCCCACGGCAAAGTCCATCATACTTTGGAACCTTACCCTTAATTCTTTGTTCTTCTCTAAGATTGTCTAATCTTTCCTTGGAGCAGAAACAGTAGTAAGCGTGTCCTTCTTCAATTAGTTGATCAACATATTTTTTGTAGATGTCTAATCTTTCTGATTGGATGTAAGGTCCACAATCGCCAACTTCTGTTAGCTTGCCATCCCTTACAACAACACCTTCGTCATGAGAGATGCCTGCCCATTCAAGGGATTCAATTAGGTTTTCTATGGCACCTTCCACATATCTTGTCCTATCTGTATCTTCTATTCTCAAAACAAATTTGCCGCCATTTTTCTTTGCAAATAGGTAGTTGTAAAGAGCTGTTCTCAAACCTCCAATGTGAAGGTAACCTGTTGGTGATGGTGCAAATCTTAATTTAATATCTGACATTATTTCTTCCTTTCTATTTACTTTTCTATTTATTTTTCTATTCACTTTGCTGTAATTTCTATAACTTGATAATAAGCCCAGTGGTTCCTCTTTAGGTCCTTAAATGGGTTCTTTGAATACTTATCCAAGAAAGACTTGTTGATCTTCCTATCTAAAACTTTATTAAATATTGTGGCAGCTTCTGCCCTTGTTATCTTGTCATTTGGCTTAAATTCATTTTTTGATTTTCCAACCATAATTCCATGACTTGATAGGGTATTTATGGCATCACTTGCCCAATAGTTTTCTTTTACGTCTTTAAAGTCAATTGGATTGTTGCCCACATTTAATTTTAAATAATTTGCCATCATGCTGGCAAATTGTGCCCTAGTCATTGGCTCCTTTGGTCTAAAAGTTCCATCTTCATAACCTGAGATTAGGCCCTCTTTTTCTATGAAGACAATATTGTCATAGAACCATTGGCCTTCTTTAAGGTCACTAAACTTAGTATCTCCATTGGACTTGGCCTTGTCGTCAATTAATCTCTTTAAAACTGAAGCAGCCTCTGCCCTAGTTATTTTTTCATTAGGAGCGAATTTATCCTCAGATATACCTGCCATGTATGGTAGTCTAACAAGCTCTATGGACTTTTGAAGTTCTTCAAGAGACTTATTAATTTCATCAGTTGAAACTTCGCTCTTTACAACAATATATTCAGCTGACGCAATTGCTGCACGAAGTCTTCTTTCATTTTGAATTCCTGCCTTGGCAGTGGAAAGATTTTTTCCAAAGTCCACATAGTCAGTTAATTTCTCAAGAGTTTTTATTGTGCTGTAAGTTTCTAACTCGTCGTTGTTTTCATTTACAAGTTCTGCTGACTTCTTGGATTCCACCTTGGCCTTTACCATATAGTCCAGGCTGGCTTCCTTGTCTTTAGTAGTCGCAGCTATCCTTAGGTATGATCCTTCTTTTAGGTCTAGGCCTTCAAAGATAAAGTTTCCCTTGGCATCGGCCTTTGTAGTTGCCACAAGTTTCTTATCAATGGCAAGTCTCAAATCAGCATTTTTTTCTGTTGTTCCTTCAATCTCACTTGATCCATCGTAAACGTCCTTGATAGTCAAAACACCATTTTGAGTTTTTGTTGATGATTCAAGATTTTTTTGGTCACTTTTAGTGTCCCCTTCCCTGTCAACATAAGAAAGGACAAAGGAGTTTTTTAAGTTGGAACTTGAACCAACATCACTTTTCACCCTAGTGTTGATCTCTAGATTTAACTTGTCTCCCTTGATTACAGAAAGGTCATTGGCATTAATAGTGACAATGTTTTGGTCCTTTCCCTTAATGGAAGTTTCCCTAATATCAAGCTTGCCAGCCACTTCCTTCTCATCAATTAATTTTGTTCCCTTTACATCAAGTGCCTTATCAAATAAAAGAGTTACAGAAAAAGATGAATACTTCTCCTTGTAGTCTTTTGGCAAATTTACAATTAAATTATACTTTAGACTGTCTCCACTCTTCGCCTGTGAAAGACCTGGTTGTTCTAGAACAACTTGGATGTCTTCAGCAGCAAAAACATTTACAAAAAGAGTAAGAGCCATTACTATGTATAAAAACATTTTTTTCATAAAAACGCCCCCTTAATATACTTACAATTATACTAAAGGGTCCCCAACAATTCAATAAATGAGACTTTATAAATAATTCTGACCTTACAAGAAAATAACACTTCACAAAAATTTATGACTTCACAAATAATTACAAGTTTATACAAAATTGTTACTCGTGAATTTATTATAAACTCATAAAAAAATCTCACCTACAAAAATATTATCAACTCATAAAAAATTACCACTTATAAACTCACTGTTAACTCATAAAAAAATAGGACCTCAAAATAATTTTTGAAGTCCTAAAAAATTCTTATTTCTTATAAAGGTAAAATTGGTCTTAGGTATCTTAGTGTAAAGATAAGGGCCAATAAATACATAACAGGTGAAACTTCTTTTCCACGTCCTGTTGTAACTTTTAAGATTACATAAGAGATCATTCCCACAGAAATACCTTCTGCAATTGAATAAGCAAAGGGCATTGTCACCATTGTCAAAAAGGCTGGAACTGATTCTGTATAGTCATCTAATTTTATTTGATTAATTGGACTAATCATAAAAAGTCCTACCATTACAAGGGCAGCTGATGTCGCTTGTGCTGGCACAATTGAAAAAATCGGGAATAAAAATAATGATATAAAGAAGAAGAAGGCACAAGATAAAGTTGTAAGTCCAGTTCTTCCTCCATCAGCAACACCTGATGCAGATTCAACAAAAGTTGTAACAGTAGATGTTCCTAAAAGGGCACCAATAACTGTACCAACTGCATCAGCTAAAAGTGCACGTCCAACTCCTGGTAGGTTTCCATCTTCATCAATTAGGTCTGCCTTAGTTGCAACTCCAGTAAGAGTTCCCACTGTGTCAAATAAGTCTACGAATAAGAATGTAAACATTACAGAGAACATATCAAGTGTGAAGATGTCTCCCCAGTGAAGCTTAAAGGCAACTGGCTCAAGTGATGGTGGAAGTGAAAATAACATTCCTCCAGGTAAGTGGCTAACTCCCAAGATAAGGGCAAGTACAGTTCCAGTTATAATTCCATATAAAAGTGCTCCCTTGACATTTTTTGCTGTTAAAAGTGCCATCACCATAAGTGATACTATAAAAACAAGAGATGGTCTTGATGCAATATCTCCAAGAGCAATAAGAGTTGCATCGTTATCAACAATAACTCCTGCTGAGATAAGTCCCACTAGGGTAATAAAAAGTCCAATACCAACTGATACTGCATTCTTAAGTGACATTGGTATTGAAGTAAATATTGCTTCACGAATATTGAAGAAGCTCATCACTATAAATACAATACCTTCCAAGAATACTGCCGTTAGGGCGTAGGACCAGTCGTGACCCATGCTTAGGACAACTGTGTAAGTGAAGAAAGCATTAAGTCCCATCCCTGCTGAAAGTGCGAAGGGCAAGTTTGCAAAAAATCCCATAAAGATCATTGCAATGATTGAAGCAACTATGGTCGCAGTGAAAACTCCACCCTTGTCCATTCCAGTTTCAGATAACATATTTGGATTTACAACAAGTATATATGACATTGTCATAAAAGTTGTAAGTCCTGCCAAAAATTCTGTCTTGGCATTAGTCTTCCTCTCATTGAGAGAAAAAGTTTTTTCTAAAAAACTTGAATTTGTTTCCATTTTTTCCTCCTCATTTAAAATACATTTTTAATTCTATCATATTGTGAGATAAATGGCAGGAAGATGATGAATTTATTTCTGTGAAAATAATTTTTAAATCAAAAAAAGACTCTTGAAGTGCGGCTTCAAAAGTCTTTCTCTATTAATAATCTTTTCTCTCTCCTATTATTAGAGAGATTATATAAATTGTCATTACAAAGGCAAGTAAGAATAAAGTTAATTTAAGAGAACTTGTCTTTTTTATTATGCCCAGGAAAAAGCCTGAGGGATTCTTTCCAAGTTTATCTAAAAATGGAAGCAAGGCAGGAGAGCTTGTAAATATTGTTCCCACTCCACTATTTTGTCCAAAGTAAAGATAGATGGGAATGTTTATAAGGTAATAGGCCATCATAAATAGTGAAATAAAAAGTCCAAACTCAAATTCCTCCCCACGCAATTTAACATTTTGTAAGATGTAAGCCATTAAGAGCCCATCTATAATAAATATTATTGCAATCTTCAAGAACTTTACATTTATTATGTCACGTCTCGATACACCCATACACAAAAAATATGGTTTGCTCTTGTCAATCATCATACCTTCACTACTTATTACATATAATACGAAATGAACTAGGATAGCTGATAGGTAAACTAGAACGAAGGATTTGTCTGTGAAAAACCTATATTCTTCTGACATAAGTCCAATAGTCTTTAGGGAAAATATCATTATTATAAATATTAAATAAGCAATAATAAATTTTTTCCTAATTTTAAAATCATTTTTTAAAAGAATTTTCATCCTATCCCCTCTCTCAAGTATTTTGTAGAATATTTATAGTCTAATCCAAAGGACAAGATGCAAATTATTATTGAGCCTACTATAAATATTGGTCTGTAGTTAATTAAAATGTCATAATTGGTCATGTAGATTAGGCCAAAAATTATACCAAATCCAACAATCAATAGACCATATAGTAATGACACTAAACCTTTTTTGTATTTTGTAAAAATTAGGTGACTAAGGCTAAGGGCGAAAAAGTCCAAGGCTATTAGGATGTTGACATACATATTTAAAATAAGTCTGTCTCCATCAGAACTGGTAATCATCCCAATTAAAAATACAAGACTAGTAATAATAAATACTATTAGATTTTTTATAATCTTGGCAAGAGAATAATCTTTTATAGATGCTGGCATAGTCATGAACTTTTGAAAATCTTTGAAGTTATCTCCAAAAACAACTTGTGACCTCAAACTAAAGACCATAATAAAGGCCCATTGCAAAAAAAATTGTTCAGATTTTTCCCCTGTAATCACAACACTCAAAGCTAAAATTGCCCCAATAACAATTACAAGTGGAAGGGCAAGCTTTTTTACAAGTTTAAAGTCATTATATAAAACTGCTTTCATATTATCTCATTCTCCTTTAAAAGTTTTGATGAGAATTTATAATCCATAAAAACTGAAATTACTGGTAAGGCTATGGAAAGAATTATAAAAATTATTTTGTAATTCAAAAGATACTTGGTGTATCTAAGCAATGGCATCCCAACTAATAAAACAAATAATGTATAAATTATAAAAATATAAGATTTTTTATATTTTGAAAAAAATATATGGAAAATGCTCATTAAGCTAAAATCAATTGCTAAAAAATAAAATATAAATCTTTTTATAATTTCCATTGTAATATTTTCTTTAAAAATTACTAAAGAAAAAAATGCTGTCGATGTTATTACATAAACAATTATATTCCTCATGATTTTTCCAAGGGCATAGTCATTAATAGAAACTGGTATTGTTAAGAAATTACCCATATCATTATACTTATCTCCAAAGACAATTTGACCTCTTAATGTATAAGAAACAATGGCAACGCAGTAGTTGAGAAGTCTGTTGTCTCCTCCCCTATTATTAATAAAAATTAAGAGTATTAATGCCAATCCTACTATTGATGCTAAAAAATAATACTTAAATATTTTCCACTCATTTATTAATACTGCTTTCATTGTCCACCTCTTGATAAGAATATCATTATGTCCTCCACATTTGCCCTGTCCACAACTTCATTTGGATAAAATTCTTTAAAAACTTGGACATTTTTTATCAAGGCTTCTGTTGAGTATTTATTTTTTCTTGTCTTTAAGATGAAGTCTCCATAATTTTTTAAATTTTCCTCAGAAGTTTTTAAAATTCCATACTTTTCTATTAGAGAGTCCTTTTCATCGTATAAGATTAGTCTTCCCTCGTGGATATAAATTATATAGTCGGCAATTTTTTCTATGTCAGACAAGATGTGGGACGAAAATAAAATTGTCTTATCCCCATCCTTGATGTAGTCAAACAAAAATCCTATAATCTCGTCACGAATAACTGGGTCGAGACCAGAAGTCGGCTCATCAAGGATCAAAAGGTCTGGGTCATGACAAATGGCAGAAATAATTTTTAGCTTCATTAGGTTACCGGTAGAGAGTTCGTTTAACTTTTTGTCCCTGGGCATCTTAAATTTTTCTGCGCAGTCATAAAACATATCTTCATCAAAATTTTTGTAGGCAACTTTTAAAATATCAACAACATCTTTGATCTTAAAAGTATCGTTGAAGAAGGAGTCAGGTATCACTGCCCCAATTTTCTCAAAGGATTCCTTATGGATTTCTTCTCCAAAAACTTTTATGTCTCCATCATACCTATAGAGGTCCAAGATGCACTTAAGTAGTGTTGTCTTGCCCTACAATGTCAAGCAATTGTTACATAAAATTAGACGATATTTCTATCGCCTAATTTATATACAAAACTTTTATTTTAACTTTTTTATACGTTCACTTTCTGTTAGAATCCTCATTTGTTCAATAGCAATTGCATTTAATTTTTCTATCCTTTCAGTTGCATCCATTCCCTCATTTATAAAAACAGCATTTAAGTTCTCAAGATTTGATAAACACACTAATTGTGATATATCAGCATAGTCTCTCATATTTCCTTTTAACTCCGGATTACTTTCACGCCATTCTTTTGCTGTCATTCCAAACAAAGCTACATTTAATATATCTGCTTCACTTGCATAGATATAGTTTATTCTTTCCTTTGATAATTTTTCAGGGACAAGATTATTCTTAATTGCATCTGTATGAATTTTGTAATTTATCTTAGCTAAATTCCTCTTGATATCCCAACCTAATTGTTTTTGTTCTTCTTCTTTTAAGCGCTCAAACTCTTTAATAAGATAGAGCTTAAAATAAGGTGATACCCACGACGCAAATTCAAAAGCTATGTCTTTATGTGCATATGTTCCACCATATCTTCCTGCTTTGGCAATAATTCCGATAGAATTCGTCTTATTGACCCATTGTTTAACCGATAAAATAAAACGATTAAAACCTGCTTCATTTTTAATTCCCTCGAATTCGGTGGAATTAAAATTCGCATTATACATTTCTTCCCATATTCCTAAAAATTCAATTGTATTTTTATTCCTTAGCCATTTTTCTATCAGTGCCACACCATTTTCAACATTTCTAACCATGTCGGTTAAAGAAATATAATCTCTATTATCTATGGCAATAATGCTAATTTCTGATCCTTCCACATTTATTTTAGACACAAAAATCACCTCACAATATCTCATTTTAACTATAATTATATCATTTTTTTGTTTGTTCCTAAATATTTACCCTATCAACTCATAGTAAACAGTACTATTTATTTCCGCAAATTTTCTCGTCATTATTTACATTTTGGCGTATTAAAATTAAAGTTGGCGAGATTATGAGTTACTTTTAATACTATCCATCTATATTTCTACAATTTCTATTTCTCCACTTCTTGATACAATTATCTTATCAATTTTATTGTCTAAATAAGCCTTCAATAAACTTTCTTCGTCTAAGACTGTAATATCCATTTCTTTCCTTGAATCAATCTTCTCTGACTTCAATTCTTCCAACTTACTCTCCAATAATATCTTTTTATCTTTGATAAAAGTTTTTTCCTTTAGATACTCCTCTTTCGAAATATTTTTCTTTTTATAGTTTTCATAGATGATTTGTAAATTGCTGTTTAATATGGATATTTCCTTTAAAATCTCTTCTTTTACATTCTTGTGTTCTATAACTTTCTCTTTATTTAATGTGTTTTGAATCTTAAAACCTTTTAATTTAGGTTTTATAAGTTCAATAATATCTTTCTCTTTGATATTGTTTGGTGTTTTCTCAGCTTTACATAAATTACAATAATAAATCTTATACTTGTATATTTTATCAGAATTCTTCTTTTGTCTACTGTCACATCGTAAACTCATATGTCTACCACATTCTTTACAAAAAATCTTATCAGAAAAAATAGAACGATTTTTATTTCCTGTATATCCCCCAAAACTTCTTTTTTCTTTTATTTTCTTAACCTTATCAAACACTTCTCTGGAAATAATAGCTTTATGGGTATTTGGAAGTATTTTCCACTCCTCTTCAGGAAGTAAAATTCTTTTTCTTCCACCTATTTTTGTTTCTTTGAATTTATTATATACATAATCTCCTGTATATAGTTCGTTCCTTGTAATCTGTGAGATAGCTGCATTTGTCCAAACTCTTTTCTTTACTTCACTTCCGGTAATTAAATTTCCAGTATAATCAGAAAGTTTCAGTTCTTCTTTTCGTTCAGAGCGTGTAATATAACCTTTTTCATTAAATATATTAGCCACTTGAATACACGAATATCCTTTTAGCAATAAATCAAAAGCTTCTTTAACTATAAAAGCTGTTTTTTCATCAATGATGATACTATGTTTATCTTTTGGATCTTTAATATATCCAAAAGGTGCTGCCCAATTTATATTTTTCCCCTGCGATTTAATTTGCCTAATAGAACCTCTTACCTTTTCAGATAATTCCTTACTGAATAAATCATAATACAATGTCTTAAACTGTGTATCTGTATCTAAGCCATTACCTTGTTCTTTTAAAGAATCATAGTTGTCATTAATAGCAATAAATCGTATTTTTAGAAATGGTAATATATTGCTTAAGTAATCCCCAAGCAAAATATAATCTCTTGAAAACCTAGACATATCTTTTACAATTATAGTTCCCACTTTACCACTCTTTATATCCTCAATAAGCCTTAAAAAGGAAGGTCTATTTGTATTAGTAGCAGAATATCCATCATCTACATATTCTTCTATTTCACAACTTTTTAAAGATGTTTCATTTTCAATGTAGCTTTTTATATAATCTCTTTGATTTGCTATACTTTCACTTTCATCCACTTTGTGATAATCTTCTTCAGAAAGTCTTAAATATATAGCTATCTTATTCATGCTCTACCTCCAACTGCTTTCCCACATCTTTATCAAGTTTAAACTTAAAATATATGGTAACCTGCTTATACTCTGATATTTCTATATGACTAATTAATGTATCGACCAATTCTTTATCAACTTCTATGCTTTTAGCATCCAAGCAGCAAAATAGTACATCTATAAATTCTATAATTTCTCTTTTTTTCTTTTTTATATTTCTTATTCTTTCAGCAAAAACTTTTAATTCATTTTTTAAGGTTTTTATTTGATTATTTATTTTTTTACTTTCTATTTTAAAATCACTTAAAAGAACCTCTCCTTTAACATAGTTTTCATATTGTTCTTGTAGATTGATCCTAAGAGAAGCAATCTTTTTATTATTTACATCTGTTTTTAGAGAAACTTGATTTATCTTTTCAGTACTTATATTTTCTAAATATATTTTTAGTCGTAATCTTTTATCCTTTTTATAAAAGCTTGAAAACAGTCTTTTAAAGGTATCTACTAAAATTTTGTCTAGGTCTGTTTCATATATTCTGACATGAGATTTTTCTAATTTTAATCTGTCTCCACCTTTACAATAATAGCAATAGCAAATCTCATCATGATATTTCAGTCCTCGTGGTCCATATTGTTTTTTCAAATTTCTACCACAAACACTGCATTGTATGAGGTCGTCATACTTTCCTTCTTTTTTATGATCTCTTTGAATTTTTACTCCAACATTTTCTTTTCCGTCTTTTATTATGTTTTTCAGTGAATGGTAAGGTAGATAGTTTTGTTTTTTCTCCTTTATCTCTCTGATATTTTCAAATGTAGTTTTGTCTATTAAACCTTCGTGGGTGTTCTCTGTTATAATCCACTCTTCTTTATCACGAAACTTACTTTTCCTACTTGGATCATGTCTATTTGAGTAAACTCTTTGAATCAAATTCCCAATATATACTTCATCAGAAAGCATTTTTGATATATAAGAAATATCCCATTGTCTTGTATCTTCTTTATCCTTAAAAATTTTACCTGTTCTTTTATATTCATCAGGTGTCGTATATGTTTTAGTCAATTCTCTTGCTATTTGCATATTGGATTCACCTTGACTTGCCATATAAAAGATAAGTCTTACTACATCTGCTGCCTTTTCGTCCATCATCAGAACTCTTTTTCCATCAATTTTATCAACCTTATAGCCATACGGAGCCATTGCTCCTATAAAAGACCCTTGTTTCATTTTTATTTCTTTGGAGGCTTTTATTTTCTTTGAAATATCTTTTGCGTATAAATCATTGAAGATATTTTTTACTGCTATTTCATAACTCTGTTCTGATTTTATACCGTCTTTAGTATCCAAATTATCATTTACGGAAATAAATCGAACTCCCAAAAATGGAAATACTTTTTCGATATAGTTTGCGATTTCTAAATACTCTCTACCAAACCTTGACATATCTTTTACTATGATACAATTTATCCTACCTGTTCGGATATCTTCCATCATTTCAATAAATGCAGGTCTTTTAAAATTTGTTCCAGAATATTCATAGTCCTTGTATACTCTTAAAATCTTTATATCTTTTTCTTTTGCAGCATTTATACAAAGTTCTTCCTGCATTTCAAGTGAATTACTTTTATCCCTGTAAGCTTCCTTTCTTTCCTGTGATAATCTAGCATAAATACCGGCAATGTATATTTTTTCAATCACTTTTCCAACTTCTGTTTCTGATTGTGATATATGCCTATTTTTGTTCTAGCCATAGCATACCTCACTTCAGCACTTACAAGACTTTTATTCATAACAGTGGGGATAGTTTTGACTTCCTGCTTATATCGATACTTTTCTTTTTTATGGTGTTAGATTTAATGTCAGACTTATCCATTTTTGTCATTTCTTCAAGTAAAGACAATTCTTCGGTATGATTAAACCTAACATCTATCGTTTTATCTTCAGAAATAAAAATTTTATCAATGAGCATCACAACAGACAATCTATCTATTTCCGATAAATTTTTATATTTGTTAATGTCGATGATCCAACTCTTATTTTGTCAATCTTCTCCTTAGTATATTCCTGTTTTTTCAATCTATACTCGATACTTTCATCTAATTTAGTCAGTTTCTCTGTATAGTTTTTTCTAAAAAGTTGATATTCTTCTTTACTAATAACATCTTCTTTCAGGTCAAGGTATAGGGAAGATAAGATTCTTCTGTCATTGCTTTTTCTCGTTTTAGTATAGGAATTTGATTGTCTTTCAAATTTTTATTTATATCTATACGCTGAACTTTAGAATATAGATTTCATTAAATTCAATGTAGGACTTCATTATTTTAGATACTGCTTTTATCAAGGTTTCTTCTTTTATGCTGTGTCTTGTGCAAGATTTTTCCTTGTTATACTTTGAACAGATATAGAATATCTCTTCTCTTTTTTTATACTTTACAGTCCTTCTAATCAAAGAACTTCCACATTCTTTACAAAAAAGCATTCCTGTAAAAATATCAATTTTGTCCTTTCCACGAGAATTATTCAAATCTCTTTTTAACATAGTATTTGCAATAGTAAAAACTTCTTTACTTATAATTGATTCATGGGTATTTTCTACTCTTATCCATTCTTCTTTCTCTTTTTCTATCTGCTTTTTATTTTTATAACTTAAAGTAACACTCTTTCCTTGTAAAGTATTTCCAATATATACTTCATTTTCTATAATTCTATTTACTGTCTTTGCTGACCAAGTTCCACCTTTTGTATTTTGAAATCCATTACACTTAAATCCTTGACTTTCTTTATATTTTCTTGGAGTTAAAACTCCTAAATGATTTAGTTCATCTGCAATTGCCTTTGAGGAATATCCCAAGAGTTTCATATCAAATATATTTTGATAATATCTGATATCTCTTTATCAATCACTAACTTGTTTTTATTCTCCTCAGACTTTTTATATCCATAAGGTGCAAAAGCACTGATAAAGTCTCCTTTTTCTCTTTTTATCTTTTGAGAGCTTTTTACCTTATTGGAAATATCTCGGCAATAACTGTCATTGATGAAGTTTTTTATAGGAAGTATAAGGTGTGTATCGTTTATATCTGCACTTTTACTATCGTAATTGTCATTTACTGATATAAATCTTATACCGTTTTCCGGAAATATTCTTTGAATATATTTTCCAGCTTCTATATAATCTCTTCCGAATCTTGATAAGTCCTTTACAATAATTGTATTGAACTTTCTATCATAGGCAGCCTTTATCATTTCTTTAAAATTGGGACGATCAAAATTTGCACCTGAATACCCATCATCCACATACTCTTTGACAATTGTAATTTGATTTTTTCTTGCATAAGAGTTTATAATTTCTCTTTGATTAGATATAGAGTTACTTTCTGTTTTTTCGCCATCTTCTTTTGATAATCTTAAATACATAACTGCCAAATTTTCTTTTGCTAAATTGTTTTTAAACATAAAAAAGCCTCCTTTAATTCAATTTACATACAATAAATCGAACCAAGGCTAGGCTTCCACAAAAATATTATAACGCTCCTTATATTTTCTGTCAGCCCCTAATAGACAGAAAATTTTCTTTGATGTATTCCTCTACTAAATTTTCTAAGCTAAATCCATTTTCATTAAATTTAACTTCTATATTCCAACCATCAATTTGATTTATCATCTGTTTATCTTTTTTATCTGTTTTCATTTCTGTATTTATATTATGTTCATCACACATAATATCTTCTCCTTATCTTCAATATTTTTAAGTTTTTGACATTAACAGGCGTGTAGGTCACGACATTGGAATTTCACCACCGCCCCTTTTCAAGATGAGCCGGCAACAACTGTAGAAGTATCATTATCCCCATTTGCTTCAATGCATCAATTTCCTAGGTTGAATATATAATTTCTTTTTGTCGCTCGTTTTCTTTTATCCTTCTTTTAAACTAGAGTATTTATTTAAACCGAAATCCTTATCAGCAGAAAAGTTATGGCGAAGAAATTATAAAGCTCCACAAATGGTTAATGTCCTGTCTTGGTCTATTCAGTTGTCAAGGTTCAAATTTCTATTAATTTCTTTTTTTATATAAAAGAGGACAAAATTCCCCTTCACTTTATAAAGGAAAATTTGCCCTCTTTGGTAACCATAATTTATAGTTCTTCTATAAATTTCTTTAGTTTTTCTAAAATTTTATCTCGTCTTTTAATTAAAGTTGGATGTGAGATATTTGAGTCTTCGCTACTGCACGAAGTGTTTCATCATTGAAATATAATCTTTCTATGATTTCCCGCTCATCCCTATTTAACTTTGACAAAGCACTTTTTAGTGCTTCAATCATCATTTGTGTAGCTACAACTTTTTCTACATCAACGTTTTTATCCTCTAAATTATCTTCGAAATTCCCATCATGATTTAGGGACGAAAAAAAAGAGCAAGTGGTTTTTCTTGTCCACCTGCTCTAAATATTTTTCATGTTCTCTTTCTTGCCAGTAGACTTTGTATATCTGCTCGCTTACTTTGATTTTTTGCCCACCGACATAAAGGTAATATTCTTTTGTCATTTATGTTTCCTCCATTCTTTTTGTCTTTATGTTTTCAGACAAAAAAAGGAGGACTCCTGCTCTTGGGCATGGTTAGTCCTCTAGAATGAAAAAAACTCTTTCTAATAGTAATTGTATTTAATTTTTTAACTGAGTTATCTAACTTGTAAATAGCGTAAACCAAAGAAAAAAGGTAAATGTACTTTAATTATATTTATTTGCATATTTCCCTCCATTCTTTTAAATAAACCCACTTATTATTCATTACTTGAATTTTTCAAACTAATTTTATCCATCCTATTTAATTCCCCAAACATCATTACTACACCAACTATTATCATAATTAAATCTACAAGGGTTCTGCAAACCATACTGCTTTAACTCCAAATATCATTGGTAAAATAATCATGGCAGGTATGAATAAAAATAACTGCCTTAGCATGACTATTATGCCAGCTTTTTTAGCGTTTCCTATTGATTGGAAGAATGTTATAGTCATTACCATTACTCCATATAGGATAAAGATAGAATAAATAGTCTAAAGTTCCCTATCCCTTGAGTTATAATACTTTCTTCTACTCCAAACAAAGAAAGAATATTCTTTGAAAATGCTAATGCTGGCACCCAAAATATTGATGCAAGAACTAACCCTCCGATAGAAAATACTTTCATAGCTTCTTTTACTCTATCGTATTTTTTCGCTCCAAAATTTGTACCAACTACAGGTTGTAAACCTTGACTCATTCCCCAAAGTGGAATGAATGAAAAGGCATATATTCTAAGTGTTGCTGCCATCAAGATAGCATTTGTATCTCCGCCATATTTAAATGACATTTTATATAGCATTGTTTGTTGAATCATAAATAAAATTTGCATCATCATAGCAGATGACCCTACGCCAAACATTTCTTTTTTTATTTCCTGATCAGGTTTGATTTTATTTATTTTTACTGCTTTACTTTTATATTTGAAGTAATGGAGTGTTATTATTGCTTGAACAAATTGTGCTGTAATAGTTGCAAGTGCAGCCCTTCAATTGCATATTTCCCATTAATTTCATTAGAATGGGATCAAGAATTATGTTTAAAAAAGCTCCTAGCCCATAATGAGCATTGCTTTTTTCATTAATCCTTCTCCACGCATAACCATGTTTGCTGATTGAGTAAAGTTTACAAATAAAGAACCAATAAAATTACTCGTAAATATCTGATACCATATTCTTTAATTTCTCCACTTGCTCCAACCATATCTAAAAAATGTGGTGCAAGTAAAATTCCGCCTATTGTAATAATTGATGAGAATAGAATAACCCAAAATATTAAATTCCCCATAATTTTATCAACTGTTTTTTGTCGCCCTTTCCTATAGCTCTTGATAAAACCGATGCTGAACCTACACCAATAAGTGTAGATACTCCACTATTAAAAAAGGTAAGTGGCATAGCTACACCACAAGCTGTCATTGCAGTTTGTCCTATAATATTTCCTGCAAAAATTCCATCCATTAGTGGATAAAGACCTATTACTATCATTCCTATTACAGCAGGGATAGATAATTGAAAAAGTAGGTCTATAGGTCTTTGCTTAATAATTGTTCTTTCATATCTTGTTTCATAAATCATCCTCCTTTTTTCATATTCTTAAAATCCAACCACTTGTAGGTTCGTCAAAATTAAGATTGATCTATTACTCAAATTTAAATCTTCCACTTTTCAGATTGTTTTCTGATTTCAATAAAATCCTTATTATTCCATGTTTTAGATGCAAGTTCACTATGTGTTCCTACTTGTTTATAACACCATCTTTTAAAACAACTATCTGATCTGCATTTTTACAGTAAAGCTTGTGTGCATTACAATAACGGTTTTGCCTTTAATAAGTTTTCAAAGCAATCAATAATTCTTTTCATTTTCTGGATCTACGCTTGAAGTTGCCTCATCAAGAACTACAAACCTACTCGGTTTTAACATGGCTCTTGCAATAGAAATTCGTTGACGCTCACCACCCGATAGATTTGAACCCCCTTCTTGCAAAACAGTTTCATAAG